>NZ_SPQW01000004.1:0-5534 GCF_004570445.1 Microbacterium sp. dk485 | reverse complement strand
GAGAAGTTGCCCTGCGGGCGAGGCTGGAAGGCTGAGTAGCAGGAGCATCCGATCCTTGAGAACTCAACAGCGTGCACTTGTCAAATGCCAAAAAACCTCGCGGTCAGCTTTGCTGGCCGGTGAGATTCTTTTGAGATTAAACGGATATGTCAGTAATGGCATCCGATCGTCAGATCAAGCTCGCTCGGGTTGACCTATTCCGGTCTTCTCGCAGCAAAATTCTTTTACGGAGAGTTTGATCCTGGCTCAGGATGAACGCTGGCGGCGTGCTTAACACATGCAAGTCGAACGGTGAAGGAGAGCTTGCTCTCTGGATCAGTGGCGAACGGGTGAGTAACACGTGAGCAACCTGCCCCGGACTCTGGGATAACAGTTGGAAACAGCTGCTAATACCGGATACGAGCTGCGATCGCATGGTCAGCAGCTGGAAAGATTTTTCGGTCTGGGATGGGCTCGCGGCCTATCAGCTAGTTGGTGAGGTAATGGCTCACCAAGGCGTCGACGGGTAGCCGGCCTGAGAGGGTGACCGGCCACACTGGGACTGAGACACGGCCCAGACTCCTACGGGAGGCAGCAGTGGGGAATATTGCACAATGGGCGAAAGCCTGATGCAGCAACGCCGCGTGAGGGATGACGGCCTTCGGGTTGTAAACCTCTTTTAGCAGGGAAGAAGCGAAAGTGACGGTACCTGCAGAAAAAGCGCCGGCTAACTACGTGCCAGCAGCCGCGGTAATACGTAGGGCGCAAGCGTTATCCGGAATTATTGGGCGTAAAGAGCTCGTAGGCGGTTTGTCGCGTCTGCTGTGAAAACCCGAGGCTCAACCTCGGGCCTGCAGTGGGTACGGGCAGACTAGAGTGCGGTAGGGGAGATTGGAATTCCTGGTGTAGCGGTGGAATGCGCAGATATCAGGAGGAACACCGATGGCGAAGGCAGATCTCTGGGCCGTAACTGACGCTGAGGAGCGAAAGGGTGGGGAGCAAACAGGCTTAGATACCCTGGTAGTCCACCCCGTAAACGTTGGGAACTAGTTGTGGGGGCCATTCCACGGTCTCCGTGACGCAGCTAACGCATTAAGTTCCCCGCCTGGGGAGTACGGCCGCAAGGCTAAAACTCAAAGGAATTGACGGGGACCCGCACAAGCGGCGGAGCATGCGGATTAATTCGATGCAACGCGAAGAACCTTACCAAGGCTTGACATATACGAGAACGCCGTAGAAATACGGAACTCTTTGGACACTCGTAAACAGGTGGTGCATGGTTGTCGTCAGCTCGTGTCGTGAGATGTTGGGTTAAGTCCCGCAACGAGCGCAACCCTCGTTCTATGTTGCCAGCACGTAATGGTGGGAACTCATGGGATACTGCCGGGGTCAACTCGGAGGAAGGTGGGGATGACGTCAAATCATCATGCCCCTTATGTCTTGGGCTTCACGCATGCTACAATGGCCGGTACAAAGGGCTGCAATACCGTAAGGTGGAGCGAATCCCAAAAAGCCGGTCCCAGTTCGGATTGAGGTCTGCAACTCGACCTCATGAAGTCGGAGTCGCTAGTAATCGCAGATCAGCAACGCTGCGGTGAATACGTTCCCGGGTCTTGTACACACCGCCCGTCAAGTCATGAAAGTCGGTAACACCTGAAGCCGGTGGCCCAACCCTTGTGGAGGGAGCTGTCGAAGGTGGGATCGGTAATTAGGACTAAGTCGTAACAAGGTAGCCGTACCGGAAGGTGCGGCTGGATCACCTCCTTTCTAAGGAGCATCTGGCACCCTCTTGGGGGTGTCCAGGCGCCAGATCAGAACGAATGTTTCTGCTGGTAGCTCATGGGTGGAACATTTGAGAAGGTGCCGATCGGGTCTCCCGGTTCTGAGTACGTCACTTCGGTGGCTGGAAAGGAGCTTGGTGGTCTGCCGGCACATGCACGCTGTTGGGTCCTGAGGGACCGGGTGCGACCCTTTCGGGGGTCGTGGCTGAACCTCTGGACCTTTTTCTGTTGCCGCGGTTGCGGTGGCGGGGGAGGGTACCGCCCGTACTTTGAGAACTACACAGTGGACGCGAGCATCTTTGAACTGACTTCGGTCAGTTCTCATAGATGATCTTAAAGATCATTAGTCAATTTCGAGCCGGACTTTGTCCGGACCGATTCTTGATAAAACTCATGTGATTTCAAGTCTTTAAGAGCAAACGGTGGATGCCTTGGCATCTGGAGCCGAAGAAGGACGTAGCAATCTGCGATAAGCCTCGGGGAGTGGATAAGCACACTTCGATCCGAGGATTTCCGAATGGGGAAACCCCGCTGGGCGGCGTGCCGACCCAGTGACTCCCGCCTGAATATATAGGGCGGGTAGAGGGAACGTGGGGAAGTGAAACATCTCAGTACCCACAGGAAGAGAAAGCAACCGCGATTCCGTTAGTAGTGGCGAGCGAAACCGGAACAGGCTAAACCGAGTACGTGTGATATCCGGCAGGAGTTGCGTATTCGGGGTTGTGGGACTTTTCAGACAGTTCTGCCGATCTGTCGGCGTTACAAGAAGGTATAGACGAACGGTCTTGAAAGGCCGGTCATAGAGGGTGCGAACCCCGTAGTCGAAATGCCTCTCTTGACGCGAAGAGTATCCCAAGTAGCACGGGGCCCGAGAAATCCCGTGTGAATCTGTCAGGACCACCTGATAAGCCTAAATACTCCCAGATGACCGATAGCGGACAAGTACCGTGAGGGAAAGGTGAAAAGTACCCCGGGAGGGGAGTGAAATAGTACCTGAAACCGTTTGCTTACAAACCGTTGGAGCAGCCTTAGCAGCTGTGACAGCGTGCCTTTTGAAGAATGAGCCTGCGAGTTAGCGATACGTGGCGAGGTTAACCCGAGTGGGGTAGCCGTAGCGAAAGCGAGTCTGAATAGGGCGATTCAGTCGCGTGTCCTAGACCCGAAGCGAAGTGATCTATCCATGGCCAGGTTGAAGCGACGGTAAGACGTCGTGGAGGACCGAACCCACTTAGGTTGAAAACTGAGGGGATGAGCTGTGGATAGGGGTGAAAGGCCAATCAAACTTCGTGATAGCTGGTTCTCTCCGAAATGCATTTAGGTGCAGCGTTGCGTGTTTCTTGCCGGAGGTAGAGCTACTGGATGGCCGATGGGCCCCAAAAGGTTACTGACGTCAGCCAAACTCCGAATGCCGGTAAGTGAGAGCGCAGCAGTGAGACTGTGGGGGATAAGCTTCATAGTCGAGAGGGAAACAACCCAGACCACCAACTAAGGTCCCTAAGCGCGTGCTAAGTGGGAAAGGATGTGGAGTTGCTTAGACAACCAGGAGGTTGGCTTAGAAGCAGCCACCCTTGAAAGAGTGCGTAATAGCTCACTGGTCAAGTGATTCCGCGCCGACAATGTAACGGGGCTCAAGCACGCCACCGAAGTTGTGGCATTGACATTATTGGTAGGCCTTCGTGGTCCAGCCGTGTTGATGGGTAGGAGAGCGTCGTGTGGCCAGCGAAGCGGCGGTGTGAACCAGCCGTGGAGGCCACACGAGTGAGAATGCAGGCATGAGTAGCGAAAGACATGTGAGAAACATGTCCTCCGAAAGACCAAGGGTTCCAGGGTCAAGCTAATCTTCCCTGGGTAAGTCGGGACCTAAGGCGAGGCCGACAGGCGTAGTCGATGGACAACGGGTTGATATTCCCGTACCGGCGAAGAACCGCCCAAGCTAATCCAGTGGTGCTAAGAGTCCTAACCAGGAATGGATGGATCCCTTCGGGGTGAAGCCGTCTTGGCGAACGCTCGACCCCATGCTGGTGCGGTTAGCGTATTAACAGGTGTGACGCAGGAAGGTAGCCCAAGCCAGGCGATGGTTGTCCTGGTGCAAGTGCGTAGGCCGAACGGTAGGCAAATCCGCCGTTCATACAGGCTGAGACACGATGCGGATGAAAAGTGGGTGATCCTATGCTGCCAAGAAAAGCATCGACGCGAGGTTCTAGCTGCCCGTACCCCAAACCGACTCAGGTGGTCAGGTAGAGAATACCAAGGAGATCGAGAGAATCGTGGTTAAGGAACTCGGCAAAATGCCCCCGTAACTTCGGGAGAAGGGGGGCCTTCGGCGTATTAGGACTTGCTCCGAAAGCGTTTGGAGGCCGCAGAGACTAGTGGGTAGCGACTGTTTACTAAAAACACAGGTCCGTGCCAAGTCGCAAGACGATGTATACGGACTGACGCCTGCCCGGTGCTGGAAGGTTAAGAGGACCGGTTAGCCGCAAGGCGAAGCTGAGAATTTAAGCCCCAGTAAACGGCGGTGGTAACTATAACCATCCTAAGGTAGCGAAATTCCTTGTCGGGTAAGTTCCGACCTGCACGAATGGCGTAACGACTTCCCAACTGTCTCAACCGCGAACTCGGCGAAATTGCATTACGAGTAAAGATGCTCGTTACGCGCAGCAGGACGGAAAGACCCCGTGACCTTTACTACAGCTTGGTATTGGTGTTCGGTGTGGCTTGTGTAGGATAGGTGGGAGACTGTGAAGCATGGACGCCAGTTCATGTGGAGTCATTGTTGAAATACCACTCTGGTCACTCTGGATATCTAACTTAGAACCGTAATCCGGTTCAGGGACAGTGCCTGGTGGGTAGTTTAACTGGGGCGGTTGCCTCCCAAAAAGTAACGGAGGCGCCCAAAGGTTCCCTCAACCTGGTTGGCAATCAGGTGGCGAGTGTAAGTGCACAAGGGAGCTTGACTGTGAGACTGACAGGTCGAGCAGGGACGAAAGTCGGGACTAGTGATCCGGCAGTGGCTTGTGGAAGCGCTGTCGCTCAACGGATAAAAGGTACCTCGGGGATAACAGGCTGATCTTGCCCAAGAGTCCATATCGACGGCATGGTTTGGCACCTCGATGTCGGCTCGTCGCATCCTGGGGCTGGAGTAGGTCCCAAGGGTTGGGCTGTTCGCCCATTAAAGCGGTACGCGAGCTGGGTTTAGAACGTCGTGAGACAGTTCGGTCCCTATCCGCTGCGCGCGTAGGAAGTTTGAGAGGATCTGACCCTAGTACGAGAGGACCGGGTTGGACGAACCTCTGGTGTGTCAGTTGTTCCGCCAGGAGCACCGCTGATTAGCTACGTTCGGGATGGATAACCGCTGAAAGCATCTAAGCGGGAAGCCGGCCTCAAGATGAGACTTCCATGCCTTCGGGCGAGAGGCTCCCAGCCAGACTACTGGGTTGATAGGCCGGATGTGGAAGCGTGGCAACACGTGAAGCTGACCGGTACTAATAAGCCGATGACTTGATAACACACCGTTTTTGGTGCTTGCGTCCACTGAGTGGTTCCCGATGTACGGTCGGGAACAAAACACAACATAGACATACGTTTGTGTACGACTGAAACATCAATAGTGTTTCGGCGGCCATAGCGTGAGGGAAACGCCCGGTTACATTCCGAACCCGGAAGCTAAGCCTCACAGCGCCGATGGTACTGCAGGGGGGACCCTGTGGGAGAGTAGGACACCGCCGGACTTCTTCCGAGAAATGGCCACCCAACGCTGGGTGGCCATTTCGCGTT
>NZ_SPQW01000003.1:0-252857 GCF_004570445.1 Microbacterium sp. dk485 | reverse complement strand
GGGGGGGGCCCCCCCCCCGGGGCCCCCCCACGCCCGAAGGACACAATCCCATGCCCACTCTGCGCACCCACAGCGCGCCCCACTCGGCCGACGTCGTCGTGATCGGCGCCGGCATCAACGGCCTCGCCATCACGCGTGAAGCGGCCGCCCGCGGACTCCACGTCGTCATGATCGACCGTGACGACATCGCCGCACGCACGTCGGCGATCTCGACCCGCCTCATCCACGGGGGACTGAAGTACCTGCCGCGGTTCGAGATCCCGCTGGTCTTCGAGTCGATCCGCGAGCGCGACATCCTGCTGAAGGCGGCGCCGCACCTGGTGCTGCCCTATCCGATGCTGATCCCGTTCGCGAAGTGGAACAAGACGCCGGGCTGGCTGATGTCGTGCGGCCTCATCGTGCACGACGTGCTCGCGATCGGCAAGCGCCTGCCGCTGAACCGCATCGTGTTCGGCGGCCGCCTCTCGCGGGAGTGGCCGTCGGTGGCGAAGGCCGGTGTCAAGTGGGGCGGCCTGTTCCAGGACGCGCACGTGCCGGTGACCGAGCGTTTCGCCACCGAACTGGCGATCGACGCGTCGCGCAACGGTGCCACGGTGCTCACGCACACTCCCGTCACGGCGCTGCTGCGTGAAGGCGGGCGGATCGCCGGCGTGGTCTACCGCGACCGGGAGAGCGGCCAGGAGCAGGAACTGCGCGCCCCCGTCGTCGTGAACTCCGCCGGCCCCTGGGCGGACGAGGTCCTCGCCCTCGCCGGAACCCACCCCCGGCGGATCGGTCCCACCAAGGGCAGCCACCTCGTGGTGGACACCTTCCCCGGCGCCCCCGCCACGTGCGTCTTCTTCGACTCTCCGCAGGACGGTCGCCCCATGTTCGTCCTGCCCTGGTGGGACGGGCGCTTCATGCTGGGCACGACCGATCTGCCCTACGACGGGTCGATCGAGGACATCGCGATCGACGGGGACGAAGTGGACTATCTGCTGACGTCGGTCAACACGATCATCCCCGAGGCCGGCCTCACCCCCGACGACGTGCTGTGGTCCTACTCGGGGGTGCGCCCGCTGCCCTACGTCGCAGATCTGACCGACCCCTCCTCGGTCAGCCGGGACAGCGAGATCGTGGTGCACGACGGGGACTCCGCCGGTCTCGTGACGATCATCGGCGGCAAGTACACCACGCATCGCGCGCTCGGCGAGCAGACGCTGCGAAAGATCGAGAAGCTGCTGGGGCTCCGGAGGCAGACCTCGCCGACGCGCGACGCGCGCTTCCCCGGCGCCCCCGCCGAGGACGTGGCGCAGTTCCGTGCCTCGTTCGTGGAGCGCAGCTCGCTGCCCGAGCGCACCGCCGCTCGCCTCGCCGACGTGTACGGCACGCTCGCGCGGGAGATCGAGATGCTCGCCGCGACCGACCCCGCCCTCGCCGAGATCGTCGACGAGGAGACGGGCGCGATCGCGGCCGAGATCCTCCACGCGGTCCGGGAGGAAGGCGCTGTGACGCTCGAGGACGTGCTGCTGCGACGCACCGTCATCGCGTTGAACAGCGATGTGGGGCTCTCGTGCGCACCGCGCGCAGCGGCGGTCCTGGTGGCGTACGCCGGCTGGAGCGAGGAGCACGCCGACGCGGAGATCGCGCGCTACCGTGTATCGGTTCGGCGCTTCGTGCCCAGAGCGCTGCGGGACGCCCCCGGTCTCGAGCAGACCCCGTGAGGACAGGAGAGCGGACACCATCATGAGCACCTGTGTCATCGGGATCGACGTGGGCCTGACCTCGGCGAAGGCGGCCGCCTTCGACGAGGCGGGCAACGAGATCCGCACCGTCTCCGCCCCCAACCCGCGCGTCGCCGTCTCGCGCGAGCGGCAGGAGGTGGATATGGACGCGCTGTGGGACGTCGTCGCCGACGTGCTGCGCGATCTCACCGCCGACCTCGCACGAGACGGCTGGACGATCGCGGCGGTCGCCGCCACCGGTCACGGCAACGGGCTCTACCTCGTGGATGAGGACCTGCGCCCGGTGCGCACGGCCATCGCGTCGACGGATCATCGCGCCGAGGCGATCGTGGCGTCCTTGGACGCCGCGGAGGTGGAGCGCGTGCGCCGCGTCACGGGGTCGATGCCGTGGGCCGCGCAGCCGGGCGTGCTGCTGCGCTGGCTGCACGACCACGAGCCCGACGTGCTCCAGCGCTCCCGCTGGGCGCTCACGTGCAAGGACTGGATCGCCGCGTGCCTGGCCGGTTCGGCGCAGGCGGACCTGTCGGATTCGTCCGGCTGCGGACTGGTGAACCTGGCGACCCGGGACTACGAGCCGGCCGTGCTCGAGCTGCTGGGCCTTCCCGCCGACTCGTCTCGGCTGTTCCCTCCGCTGCGCGCATCGGATGAGGTCGTCGGCGCCGTGACCGCCGACGCCTCCGCGCGCACCGGGTTGCCGCTGGGCACCCCGGTCGTCGCCGGATGCATGGACTGCGTCGCCAGCCCGCTGGGTGCGGGTGCGACCGCACTGGGCGATGTCACGGTGATCGTCGGCACGTGGGCGATCAACAGTGTCGTGGTGCCGGCCGACACCGATCCGCCGCGCGTCACGATCAACGCGCTGCTGCCCGATCCGGCCGCGATGCTCGCCATGGAGGTCGCCCCGACGTCCGCGGCCAGCATCGAATGGGCTGCCGGTCTCCTCGGCGCGCGAGCCACGATCCCCGTCACGCCGCGCGACCTGCTGACCGCGGGGCAGAGCGCGCCGCCGCTGGCCGACGGCCTGCTGTTCCTGCCCTTCATCCACGGGGCGCCCGAGCACCTGGGTGCCTCGGGCACCTTCCTCGGCGTCAAGGGGAATCACGGCTATCCGCACGTGGCCCGCGCCGTGGCCGAAGGGATCACGCAGTATCACCGCGTGCAGCTGGGCAAGGTCCGCTCCAGCGGGGCGGAGGTCTCCGCCGGACCGTGGACGCTCGCCGGCGGCGGGGCGAAGAACCCCGTGTGGGCGCAGATGTTCGCCGACGTCGTCGGGCACCCCATGCGGCGTCAGCTGGGCACCGAGCTGGGTGCCCGTGGCGTGGCGTGGCTCGCCGCGCGGGGCGTGGGCATGGACACCGCGGCGTGGCACGCGGAGCCGGACCCGCGCCTCGTGGTCGAGCCGGGGGAATGCGCCGCGGATTACGCGCGGCAGTCAGCGACGTTCGACCGCGCCCTCAGCGCCATGCGCGCGGTATGGGAGGCCACGGCGTGAGCGTCGCCTCGTCGCCCGACGCGCTGGCCGAGATCGTGCGGGTCAGCCGCGCCCTCGGCTCCGACCCCGCCTATGTCCTGCACGGCGGGGGCAACACCTCGATCAAGACCACGGGTGTCGACGTCACCGGTGAAGCGGTCGAGCTCGTCCTGGTGAAGGGCAGCGGGTGGAACCTCGCCACGATCCAGGCCGCGGGCTTCGCACCGCTGCGCCGCGCGCGCCTGCACGATCTGCTGCAGCTGGAGCAGCTGGACGACGCCGCCATGGTGAACGAACTGCGTCAGGCCTCGCTCGACGCCTCCGCACCCACCGCGTCGATCGAGGCGCTGCTGCACGCCTACCTCCCCGGACGGGTCGTGCTGCACTCGCATGCCGACGCGATCGTCGCGCTCACCAACCGCGACGTCGCCCCCGCCGCCATCACGGAGGTGCTCGGCGACCGGGTAGTCGTGCTGCCCTACGTCAAACCGGGCTTCGGCCTCGCGCGGCTGGTCGCCGGGACGGACGTGTCCGGCGTGGATGCGGTCGTGCTCAGCAACCACGGACTCTTCACCTTCGGCGACGATCCGGACGCGACGTTGGCCCGGCACCGCGACCTCGTGGCCCGCGCGTCCGCCGCCGCCGGCGTGCCGGTGTGGGGCGATCCTGGGGCGGAGATCGACCGCTCGGGCTCTGTCGCGGCGATCGCGCAGCTGCGCGAGGCGGTGTCCACCGCGGCCGGGCGTCCGATGCTCGTGCGGCAGTCGTCATCCGGTCGTGCGGACGAATTCGCGCGGCGCCCCGACGTGGCGGCAGTGTCCGGCCGCGGGACGGCGACCCCCGAGCACGTGCTGTACACCAAGCGGGAACCGCTCGTGGGTCTCGACGTCGCCGCGTACGCGGCGCGGTATCGCGACTACGTCGCGCGGCATCGCACGCGGGCAACGACGGAGATCACCGAGCTCGACCCGGCGCCCCGCGTCATCTTCGATCCGGAGCTGGGCTGCCTCTTCGCGGGAGAGTCGGTCTCGGACCTGCGGGTGGCCGCCGATGTGGCACTTCACACCATGGACGTCATCGACGCCGCCGACCGCCTGGGCGGATACCGCTCGCTGGACGAGTCCGACACGTTCGACATCGAATACTGGTCGCTCGAGCAGGCGAAACTGGCCGGCCGCACGCGCCGGCCGCTCACCGGCGAGGTCGCGATCGTGACGGGCGCGGCATCCGGGATCGGCCGCGCCGTGGCCGAGCGGCTGATCGCCGATGGTGCGGCGGTCGTGGGCGTCGACCTCTCCGACGCCGTGGCCGAGGTCGGCTCCGGCGACGCCTGGCGCAGCATCGTGGGTGACGTGAGCGATCCTGCCGTGCTGGACGCGGCGGTGGACACCGCCGTGCGCGAGTTCGGCGGCGTGGACATCGTCGTGATCGCGGCGGGGATCTTCCCGCCCTCGCAGGCGGTGGCCGAGGTGGCCGACGAGGTATGGGACCGTGCCCTCCGCGTCAACGTCACCGCTCCCATGCGGCTCCTGCGCGCGGTGCACCCCGTCCTGGCGCGAGCGCCCCGCGGGGGGCGGGTCGTGCTGGTCTCCACGAAGAACGTCGCGGCGCCCGGTCCGGGCGCGGCGGCGTACTCGGCCAGTAAGACGGCGGCGGCGCAGTTGGCACGCGTGGCCGCGCTGGAGTGGGCGGCCGACCGCGTCCGGGTCAACCAGGTGGAACCGGATGCCGTCTTCGACACGGCGATCTGGACCCCGGAACTGCTCGAGGCCCGCGCCGCTCACTACGGTCTCACGGTGGCGGAGTACCGCACGCGGAACCTCCTCGGCGTCGAGGTGCGCAGCGCCACGGTCGCCGAAGCGGTCGTCGCCCTGTGCACGTCCTTTCCGGCGACCACCGGCGCGCATGTGAGCGTTGACGGCGGCAACGACCGCGTGATCTGAAGCGCGGGCTTCTAGTCGTCGCTGACGCGTAGGACGACCTTGCCGCGCGCGTGGCCCCGCTCCAGCTCGGCGTGCGCGCCGGCGGCATCGGCCAGATCGAAGACACTGTCGACGTAGACCTGCACGGCGCCCGAGTCCAGCAGGCGCGCGATCGTGGCGAGCACGCCGCCATCGGGGATGACGGTGTAGCCGGTGGCTCGCACGCCGGCGGCCGCCGCGTCCTCGGCGAAGCCCGGCCACGTGCCGCGGGGCACCTCGATCAGCAGGCCGCCGGGGCGCAGGACGGCGAGCGAGCGCCTCCCGGTGTGTGCGGAGTCGTTGCCGACGAGGTCGATCACGACGTCGATGTCGGTGGCGACCTCCTCGAAGCGCTGCGTCGAGTGGTCCACCACGACCGCGGCGCCCAGATCCCGGAGCCAGCCGGCATTGCGGGCGGAGCCGGTCGCCACGACATGAGCCCCGAAGTAGGCGGCGAACTGGACCGCGAAGTGACCGACCCCGCCGCTGCCGGCGTGGATGAGGATGCGCTGGCCCTCGTGTGCGAGCGCGGTCTCCACCACGATGCCCCACGCCGTCAGTGCGGCCAGGGGCACCCCGGCCGCCTCGACGTGCGAGAGGGATGCGGGCTTGCGCGCGAGGGACAGCGCGGGGGCGACGACGTATTCGGCGTAGCTTCCAGGACTGCGGGGGAAGGCTGACATCCCGAACACCTCGGTGCCGGGCGGGAAGGGGTACGCCTCGAAGGGCGCCTGCACCACGACACCGCTGAAGTCGTACCCGAGCGTCGCGGGGTAGTGGCAGATCTGTTCCGACACCCCGGCGCCGGCCCGCGTCTTCGAGTCGATCTGGTTGACCCCGGCGGCCACGACGCGCACGAGCACTTCGCTGAGCGCGGGGGTGGGGACCTCGACCTCGGCCGGGCGCAGCGCCGCGGCGTCTCCGACGGAGTCCAGCACCTGGGCGCGCATCCTCGCGGGAGGTGGGGCGGGCGGGGTGAGGAGGGCGCCCGTGGGAGCGGACTCGGGGCGCAGCGGGCGGAATCTCATCCGTCGCTCCTTCCGTGCGGTCGGCGTCGGCAGCACAGGTGACTGGGACGATGTCCAGTCAAGCCGAGCAATGTCTCGCCGGTGTTACGCGGCGGTCACTGCCCGGAGAAGCTCCCGCGGCCGCTACCGTGCGTCGTCGGCGGGTGCGCGCCCCGTCGCGAGGGCCGACAGCAGGACGGCGGCGTGGCGGATGTCCTCCACCGACCAATCGGCGAGAGCTGTGGCCAGGCGGCCACTGTGGGGAGCGCGTGCGGCCGTGAGGCGTTCGGTGCCCAGCGGCGTGACGGCGATCAGACGCGAGCGGCGGTCCAGTGGATCGGGAGTGCGCTCGACGAGCCCGAGCTCTTCCAGCTCGCTGACGCTGCGGCTGGTCAGCCCCTTGTCCGCGGTCAGTCGCTCCGCCAGCGCGGAGAGGGTGACCGGGCCCATCCGGTTGATGGCGGAGAGCACCTTGAACGTCCCCGGCAGCATGCCGGGGCTCGCCGTCTCCGCCGCCTCGGCGATGAGCCGGCGGAACACCGTCACGAGCTCGGAGAAGGACCCTTCGAGCGCGTCGATGGCCTCCCGGCGTCCGTCGTCGGGGGTGGGGATCGGGGCGGGATCACCGGTCACGTCAGTCATCCTTCCCCGAGCGCCGGCCCGCGTGCTGCCGGTCGTTCTCCGGGAGGGTCTCGACAGCACCGGTGGCACCGAGCGCGGCCATGCCCTCGGCGGTCGACACCGTCGCCAGGTCGGCCTCGCTGGCGGCGATGCGCTCGGCGGTGGTCATGCGCGTCAGCGGGTGGTTCGGCAGGAAGACGATGGCCAGGAGACTGATGACGGCGAGGGGGACGGCGATGAGGAACGCGTGGGAGATGGAGATCGCGTAGACCTGTTCGAAGATCACCCGTACGGCCTCGGGCAGCGCCGACACCTGGGGGAGCGAGCCGGACTGCAGCTGGTCGGCCACGCCCGCCCCTGCCGGGCCGAGGCCCGCGATGGCGGTCGCCAGCTCGGCCTGGCGTTCGGCCAGCAACGAGGTCACGGAGGCGGCGACCGTGGCGCCCATCACGGAGACGCCGACGGTGCCGCCGAGGCTGCGGAAGAACGCCACCGCCGCGCTGGAGGTGCCGAGAGTGGCCGGGTCCGCGGTGTTCTGGACGATCAGGACGAGGTTCTGCATCGTCATTCCGACGCCCGCGCCGAGGAGGAACATATAGACGCCCACGAGCACGAGCGAGGTGTCGTAGTGGATCGTGGACAGCAGGAACGAGCCGGCGATCAGCAGGACGGCGCCCAGGACGAGGTAGGCCTTCCAGCGCCCGTATCGCGTGATGAGGGCGCCCACCACGATCGAGGCGATCAGCAGGCCCGCGATCATCGGGATGGTGAGGAGCCCTGCCTCGGTCGGCGAGGCGCCGCGGGCGAGCTGCATGTACTGGCTGAGGTACACCGACGTGCCGAACATGGCCAGGCCGGTCGCGATCGAGGCCACCACGGAGAGGGTGAAGGTCGCGTTGCGGAACAGGTTCAGCGGGACCAGGGGCTCGGACACCTTCAGCTCGGTGATGATGAACAGCACCGTCGCCAGCGCGGCGCCGCCGACCATGAGGGCCGTTTCGGTGCTGGCCCACTCGTAGGTCTGGCCGGCGTTGGTGATCCAGATCAGCAGGAGGGACACGGCCACGGCGAGGAACACGATGCCCAGGTAGTCGATGCGGACCTTGCGGGGCGGATGCTTCGGCAGGTGCAGCGTGCGCTGCTGGATGATCAGCGCCGCCACGGCGAAGGGCAGGGCGACGAAGAAGTTCCAGCGCCACCCGAACGCGTCGGTGATGAGACCGCCCAGGAGCGGGCCGCCCACCGTGGCGACGGCCATGACGGCGCCGAACAGGCCCATGTAGCGGCCTCGCTCACGCGGGCTGATGATGTCGGCCATGATGACCTGGCTGAGGGCCGCGAGGCCACCGGCGCCGATGCCCTGGATCGCGCGGAAGGTGATGAGCATCTCGGGGTTCTGGGAGAACCCGGCGGCTGCCGTGGCGAGCACGAACAGCGTGATCGCGATCTGGATGAGCAGCTTGCGGTTGAACAAGTCGGCCAGCTTGCCCCAGATGGGGGTCGAGATCGCCGTCGTGAGCAGGGTCGACGTGACGACCCACGTGTAGACGGCCTGGTCGCCGTTGAGATCGTGGACGATCACCGGGAGAGAGGTGGAGACCACGGTCGAGGCCAGCATGGACACGAACATGCCCATCAGCAGTCCGAGCAGGGCGGGCAGGACGCGACGGCGGGCGGGCGCAGCGGAGGAATCGAGAGCCATGGGGCCCTTTCGTGCAGGTGACGGTTCCGCGACGGCATCGGCGCCATAGTTGATCTACATCAACGATACGCCGATTGGTTGACTTGCGTCAAAGACTGGTCACTCCGCAAGCGCGAGAGCGCGGAACGCCTCCCTGGGCGCGGGTGCGGGCGCAGCGCCCTGACGGGCGTGCATCGTCCGGCGGTGCAGTTCGTCGATGAGGGCAGTGGCCAGCCCCACGAGCGCGTCGATCTCCCGTTCGTCGCGGTCGACCCACTGGCACCGCGGCTCATCGTCCACCGGCACGAACCCGTCGTGCACCTCCCACGTGACGAGCGTCCGCTCGGCTCCCAGGACGTGCTGCTGCCACCACACCTGTCGCAGGTAGGAGCGCGGGATGCTGCGCCAGGCCTTGTTCGTCGTCTTGATCTCCGCGAGCACCACGCGGCCCGCCGCGTCCACTCCCACCCCGTCGGGGGTGGCCAGATGCCGCTTCTCCACGACCGCGTGGAACAGCGCGGAGGAGGGCTGGATGCCGTGCGTCGCGGCGACCCACGCGGCGATCTCCGGCTCTCGCAGGCGTCCGTGTGCCGTGTAGGCGTTGCCGGAGAAGCGGGCACCGCCGCCCAGCTTCTGATCCGCGGCCTTCGCAATGGCGCGCTCACTGGTCAGTGCGGCGACGTCCGTCGCGGTGATGCCCCGCGAGCGGGCCCGGATCCACGCCACGCGGTCGCGGGAATCCGCGACGATCCGGGCGGCGAGTTCGGGGGTCACCCCTCGAGGCTAACCCGGCGCGCCGACGTCTTCGACACGGCGCGCGGCCGCACGCGAGCGTCGCATCCGCCGGTCGTAGATGCTCGGATCGCGATACCCGTACCCCCGTTCGATCCGCACGATCCCCCCGCACTGGCCCAGCGTGACGGCGACGAACAGCGCTGACCACAGCATCGCGGTCACCCACAGTGCCGCGTTCGGGGTGACGAGCGTGGCGTAGAAGATCATGGAGACGGAGAACACCGCCGCGAGCATGCCCAGCGACACGGTGATCAACCGCAGCAGCATGTCGGCGGAGCGGTGCGGCAGTCGTACGGGGATGAACTCCCGCGTCACCGGCTGCCGCACGCCCGCGAGGTAGGGCAGCGCAGCCCAGAATCCGGCCGCCCTCGCGAGGCGGCGCCCGCTGGTATGCAGCTTCCACAGCAGGAGCACGGAGGGGATGCCGGCGGCGGCCGCGATCGCGACCCCGCCGAGGAGGAGCTCGAGGACGATGACCGGCCCCGCCAGTCCGGGAGCCAGCGCCGCGACGGCGGCCATCACGCCGAGGGAGGCGAAGGCCGCGCCCGCCGTCGCCAGCAGGCCCAGCAGCCAGCGTGACACGCGCGTGTAGTCGGCGCGCACCGTCGTCGCCGCGCGCTCGGCCCGCGTGGCGTTCATCCCGGGTGGGAAGGGCGCGCGCTGCCCGGCGGCGAGAGCCTCTTCGGCGGCTTCGACCAGGGGGAGCGACGCCGGGCGGATGTAGGCGAACACGTCACGCCCCTCCGGTGCGCGCGGGCGGAAACGGTTGGTCGGCCGGGACCACTCCGAACATCTCCCTCGCCGATGTCGGCGGAGCGAAGACGGCGAAGGCGGCGCGGCGGATGTCGGCGAACGCGCCGACCGAGATCGGCAGCATCCCGGCTGCCACCAGGGCGGCGGAAAGCGCCGCGCCCGCTTCGCCGCGCTGCAGGGCGAACACCGCCAGGCCCGCGCCGAGGAGGGCGAGGCAGCACGAGATCCCCGCCCCCGCCATGCGCAGCGCGAGAGCCGGGTCGGTGTGCGTGCGGCGCGCGCGGCCGGAGCGGGGGTCGGCTCGCGGCCGCTCGCCGCGCCGGTAGGGCAGGCGCACCCAGTAGGCCAGCGCCTCCGTCAGCGCCCGTCCCGCCCGTCGCAGCGACCGCAGCAGCCGGACGGAGAAGGCGGCCAGTGCGATGGTGAGGAGAAGGCCGGTGGCGGTGATCGCCCACGCGGTGCCCTGCTCGCGCTCGAGGGTCTCGGTGAATCCGTTCGGGATCAGCGCGGAGGTGAGGCCGGCGGCCAGCCAGAGCGCCGTGGCCAGCGCGCCCCACGCCAGCCGCGAGTAACGGCGATAGTCGCCGTACAGTGCGCGCTCGGCATCCGGAGCATCCGCTGAGGCCGCGACGTCCTGCGGTGCGACCTCGCCGGTTGCGCGTTCGAACGCCCGGGCGCGCTCGGCGACCTCGATCCAATGCTCGGATTCGGGTAGAACCATCCGCAACGCCATCGTCATCCCCCCGGGTGAGTGTGCTGGCACCCATTGTGCCCATGCGGGATTTGCCGCACGCAACTCCGGCACGTATGCTGGTGAGCAAGCCAAAGACCGTCGGTCATCGGTGTGCGCGCAAGTGCAACCCGATCGAAGCTCTGCACAGCAGGGGCCCACGCAGGTGACACAGAACGATTCTCCTGAATCCAGCTCCGTGCGCCTGCGCCGGAGCTTTTTTGTTGCCTGCATCGCGATGGTCCCCGGCCGGCGCCCCGCCTCCGCGGAGCGCCTCGTACACACAAGGAGTGGCCATGGCGCAGAAGGAAGCATCGGTCGCCGAGCTCACGAAGCATTTCGAGGACTCGACCGCCGTTCTGCTGACCGAGTACCGCGGGCTGACGGTTGCCGAGCTCAAGGAGCTCCGCAACAGCATCCGTCAGGACGCGGAATACGCCGTGGTGAAGAACACGCTGACCAAGATCGCCGCAGGCAATGCGGGGGTCACGGGACTGGACGACGACCTCAAGGGTCCGTCGGCCATCGCGTTCGTGCACGGTGACCCGGTCACCGTCGCGAAGGGTCTGCGTGCCTTCGCCAAGGCACACCCTCACCTCGTGATCAAGGGCGGCTTCTTCGACGGAGCAGCCCTGACCGCGGATGAGGTCAACAAGCTCGCCGATCTCGAGAGCCGTGAAGTCCTGCTGGCGAAGCTCGCCGGTGCGATGAAGGCGACGATGACCAAGGCGGCGTACGTCTTCAATGCGCTCCCGTCGAAGGCCGTCCGCACGGTCGACGCGCTGCGCGAGAAGCAGGAGTCCGCGGCCTGACACCGGGCCCCGGCACAGCGAAACCCCAATCAAGGAGAAACATCATGGCAAAGCTCAGCACTGAGGAGCTGCTCGACGCGTTCAAGGAGCTCACCCTCATCGAGCTCAGCGAGTTCGTGAAGGCGTTCGAGGAGACCTTCGACGTCACCGCCGCCGCGCCCGTCGCGGTCGCCGCTGCCGGCGCTCCCGCCGGTGGTGCCCCCGCCGAGGAGGAAGAGGTCAAGGACTCCTTCGACGTCGTCCTCGAGTCGGTCGGCGACAAGAAGATCCAGGTCATCAAGGTCGTCCGCGAGCTCACCTCGCTCGGCCTCGGCGAGGCCAAGGCCGTCGTCGACGGTGCGCCCAAGCCCGTTCTCGAAGGTGCCAACAAGGAGACCGCCGAGAAGGCCAAGGCTGCCCTCGAGGAGGCCGGCGCTTCGGTGACCCTCAAGTAACACCCTCTGTGAAAGGCCCCGGATGCGACGCATCCGGGGCCTTTTCCGTTCCGTCGGCGTGTCAGCGCGGGCGGGTGTCCGAGACGGCGACGGCCAGAGCCGGGTCTGCCGGTGCCGTCGAACTGCGCACGACGAGCTGGGCCTGCAGGCGCAGCTCCTCCCGGGCGCGGGCCGGGTCGTCGATAGTGCGCAGCAGCAGGTCGACGGCGGCGCGGCCCTGTTCGCGTGGGAGCTGGCGCAGCGTCGTGAGCGAGAACATCTCCGCGTACTCGTGGTCGTCGATGCCGACGACGCTGAGGTCGCCGGGTACCGCGATCGCCAGACGGCGAGAGGCGATGATCGCCCCGATGGCCACTTCGTCGCAGGCCGCGACGAGCGCCGTCGGACGCGCGCGCGTCTCGCCGAGCAGATCGACCGCCGCGGCGTAGCCCTCGGGGATGCTCACGCCCGAGCCGACGTGGCGGACGAGGTCCGCGAGCCCCGCATCGGCCATGGCCGCCTGATAGCCGTGCAGGCGGAGCCGGTCCACGTGCGCGAAGTGGTCATCCGTGTCGCCGCCGAGGAAGACGATCCTGCGGTGCCCGAGGGCGATGAGGTGCTCCGTGGCGCGCCGCGCGGCGTGCACGTCGTCGACGGTGACGAGGCTCGACGAGCCCGTCCCGCCCACGACGCTGACGACGGGGCGTCCGATCCGCTGGAGATGCTCGAGTTCTCCTTCGGCCGGCTCCAACCCGACCGCGATGAGTCCGTCGAACCGCCGGCGGGGCAGGAAGTCCGCCAGGATGCGACGGCGCTCCGCTGTCCCCGGCGGTGCCTCGTACAGGGTGAGGTCGAGGTCGCGCTCCAGCAGCGCGGACTGGACGCCTCCCAGCACCTCGGCGAAGAACCAGCGGGCCACGGTGGGAACGAGCACGCCGACGGAACGCAGGCGACCCGTGGCCAGGCTCACGGCACTGGTGGAGGGCACGTATCCCAGGGATGCGGCCACCTCGACCACGCGGCGACGTGTCTGGTCGGAGACGTACCCGCTGCCCGTGAGCGCGCGGCTGGCGGTGGACTTGGAGACGCCGGCGAGGCGCGCGACGTCGGAGATCCCGCTCATGGTGCCTCCTCGCTGCGCCGTCGCACCGTCCTCGCCGCAGAAAGGCTAACCGCGGCCCGGAGGAAATGGAACCGGTTGCGACCACCCGCGGCCCTCGCGCAACCGCTTCCAGGTGTGCTGAGAGCGCTCCCATGGGCGGTTATGCAGTCGTGATGAATGGTTGTTGTGCCGTGCCCGGAAGTCGCATACCGTGGCGTGGAATCGGTTCCTCACAGGGGCCGCACCCAGAGCTCTCAAGGAGGAGGAACCACATGGGCATGTCACAGCACCGTCGCCTTTGGGCGCCGCTCGCACTCGTCGGCGTCGCCGGCCTGGCGCTTGCCGGTTGCACCGGCGACATCGAGGCCGGAGGCGACGACGTCGACTGCTCCGACTACGAGGACTACGGCACCTTCGAGGACGCCACCGTCACCATCAGCGGAACGATCCTCGACTTGGAGGCCGACCGCCTCGTGGAGTCGTGGAGCGACTTCGCCTCGTGCACCGGTATCGAGATCGACTACCAGGGCTCGAGCGAGTTCGAGGCGCAGATCGCCGTCCTCGCCGAGGGTGGCAACGCCCCCGACATCGGCATCGTCCCGCAGCCTGGCCTGCTGGCCCGCCTCGCTGCCGGCGGCTGGATCGTCCCGGCATCCCAGCCGGTGATCGACAACATCGACGAGGGCTGGGACCCGATCTGGAAGGAATACGCCACGATCGACGGCACGACGTACGCCGCGCCGCTGATGGCGAGCATCAAGGGGTACATCTGGTACTCGCCGACCCAGTTCGAGGACAACGGCTGGGAGGTCCCGACGACGCTCGACGAGATGATGGAGCTGTCCGAGACGATCGCCTCCGACTCCGGGCACCAGCCGTGGTGCGTGGGCCTGGAATCCGGTGAGGCGACCGGCTGGCCGGGCACCGACTGGATCGAGGACTTCGTGATCCGTCAGGCCGGTGCGGACTTCTACGACCAGTGGGTCACGCACGGCGTCCCGTTCAATTCGCCCGAGGTCGTCACGGCGTTCGACTCGGTCGGGGAGTACCTCAAGAGCGACGAGATGGTCAACGGCGGATTCGGCGACGTCTCCACTCAGATCAGCACGCCGTTCCAGGAGGCGGGCCTGCCCATCCTCGACGACGAGTGCTCGCTGCACCACCAGGCCTCGTTCTACGAGACGTTCTGGAACCCGGACGGCGGGGATGACATCACCGTCGCGCCCGACGGCGACGTCTTCGCGTTCCTGATGCCCCCCGTCAGTGCCGACGACCCGCAGGCGGTCACCGGTGGTGGCGAATTCCCGGTGGCGTTCCGCGACGCCGAAGAGGTCGAGGCCGTTCGCACCTACCTCTCCAGCGCCCTGTGGGCGAACAACCGCGTGAGCCTGGGCGGCGTCATCAGCGCCAACAAGGGCCTCGACCCGGCCAACGCCTCCAGCCCGCTGCTGGAGCAGTCCATCGAGATCCTGCAGAGCCCCGACACCGAGTTCCGCTTCGACGGTTCCGACCTGATGCCCGGCGCCGTCGGCTCGGCGTCCTTCTGGCGGGGCATCGTCGAGTGGATCGGCGGACAGAGCACGCAGACGGTGGTCGATGAGATCGAGGCCAGCTGGCCCACCAGCTGACCGTGAGCGGGCCGGGGCGGATGATCCGTCCCGGCCCGCTCCTCCCGTCCCGTGTGCGCGGCGGGACCGGATCTGAGGTTTCCCTCGGCAGACGAGGCGAGAAAGGGCAACGATGACAACCGCTGATCTCATCGGGAAGATCCTTCAGGTGGTGCTCGGCCTCGTGGCATTCGCCGCCATCGTGGGCATCATCGTCCTCCTCATGGGCCGTGCCCCTCGTCGCGGGCGCAACGCGTGGCAGCTGCTGTGGTTCCTCCTGCCCGCGCTCCTCCTGCTGGCGGTGGGGCTCGTGTGGCCCGCGATCCGTACCACTCTGCTGGCGTTCCAGGACAACAGCGGCAACTTCAGCTGGAACAACTTCGTGTGGATGTTCACGCAGCCCGCGGCCATCCGCACGCTCATCAACACGGTCGTCTGGGTGCTCCTGGTGCCCACCTTCGCCACGGCTCTCGGACTCGCGTACGCGGTGTTCATCGACAAGTCCCGCGGAGAGAAGATCTACAAGGCGCTCGTCTTCATGCCGATGGCGATCTCGTTCGTGGGTGCCGGCATCATCTGGCGCTTCGTCTATGAATACCGCTCTGCGGGCCGCGAGCAGATCGGCTTGCTCAACGCGTTCGCGGTGGCGTTCGGCGGCGAGCCGGTGCAGTGGCTGCAGACCGACCCCATCAACACGGTCCTGCTCATCGTCGTGATGATCTGGATCCAGACCGGGTTCGCGATGGTCGTCCTCAGTGCCGCGATCAAGGGCATCCCGACGGAGCAGATCGAGGCTGCGCAGCTGGACGGCACCAACGCGTGGCAGCGGTTCTTGAACGTCACCGTCCCCGGCATCCGCGGGTCTCTCGTGGTGGTGCTCACGACCATCTCCATCGCGACCCTCAAGGTCTTCGACATCGTCCGCACGATGACCGGCGGCAACTTCAACACGAGCGTCGTCGCCAACGAGATGTACGTGCAGGCGTTCCGCGCGAGCGAAGTGGGCCGCGGCTCTGCGCTGGCGGTCATCCTCTTCGTGCTCGTGCTCCCCATCGTCATCTACAACGTGAACGTGCTTCGCAAGCAGAGGGAGATCCGATGAGCAGCAGTGTCGCCCCCGTCGACCTCCCCACCCCCGGCGGGAAGGATGAGTACCGGCTCGCCATCGCCGGCACCGCGACGTCGCGGACCAAGCGGCGGCTGACCTCCCGCGGCGCCACGGTGGCGGCCCTCATCATCGCCATCCTGTGGACGATCCCCACGTTCGGCCTGCTCGTCTCGTCCTTCCGCCCGGCCGAGCTGATCCAGGAGACCGGCTGGTGGACGATCTTCCAGAACCCCGGTTTCACGCTCGACAACTACCGCGACGTGCTCCTGTCGCCGTCGCAGTCCTCACCGCAGCTGGGCGCGTACTTCGTGAACTCCCTCGCGATCGCGATTCCGGCGACGATCTTCCCCCTCGTGTTCGCCTCGATGGCGGCCTACGCCTTCGCGTGGATGCGGTTCCGCTTCTCCAACGGCCTGTTCATCTTCATCTTCGCGCTGCAGATCGTGCCCATCCAGATGGCGCTCGTCCCGCTCCTGCAGACGTTCTCGGTGTGGCTCCGGCCGGGTCAGCAGTGGTTGCACGATCTCATCCCCTTCATTCCCGAGCAGAACTATCTGCCGCTGTGGATCGCGCACACGATCTTCGCGCTGCCGCTGACGATCTTCCTGCTGCACAACTTCATCTCCGAGATCCCCGGTGACGTCATCGAGGCTGCCCGCGTGGACGGTGCCAGCCACACCCAGATCTTCTTCCGCGTCGTGATCCCGCTGGCGACGCCCGCGATCGCGTCGGTGGCGATCTTCCAGTTCCTGTGGGTGTGGAACGACCTGCTGGTCGCCCTCATCTTCTCGGGCGGCACGCAGGACGTGGCCCCGCTCACCCAGCGCCTGGCCGAGATGGTCGGCTCGCGCGGGCAGGACTGGCAGCGTCTGACCGCCGGCGCGTTCGTCTCGCTGATCGTGCCGCTGATCGTGTTCTTCTCCCTGCAGCGCTACTTCGTGCGCGGCCTGCTGGCCGGCAGCACCAAGGGGTGACCCCTCGGGCAGAGGGTTTCGGACCCACGACGGCGTAGCCTGACGGCATGGATGGCGCCTCCGGACCCGTCGCGGCGGACCGGACGGATCCGGGGCTCGACGCTGACGCCGTCGCCGAACGCACCGCGGCGGGGCGGACGAACGCCTTCACCCCGGACACCAGCCGCAGCGTCTGGAACATCGTCCGGGCCAACGTCTTCACGTTGTTCAACGGCATCATCTTCGGCTGCTTCTTCGTGCTGCTCGTGCTCGGGCGCTGGCAGGACGCGCTGTTCGGGGCCATCGCGCTGTCCAACTCGGTCATCGGGTGCGTGCAGGAGTTCCGCGCGAAGGCGGCCCTGGACCGGCTCGCCCTGCTGAACGCGCCCCGCGCGCGCATCCGCCGGAACGCCGTCGAGGCCGAGATCGCCCCCGCGGCCGTCGTCCTCGACGACCTCCTCGTGCTGCGCCCGGGCGATCAGGTGCCCGCCGACGCGGTCGTGACGCAGGTGCAGGCCCTGCAGATCGACGAGTCGATGCTGACGGGGGAGGCCGACGCCATCGACAAGCGGGTGGGCGACGAGGCGCTCTCGGGGTCGGTCGTGATCGCCGGAGACGGGCTGGCCCGCGTCACGCGCGTGGGCGCCGACTCGTACGCCAACCGGTTCGCCGGCGAGGCGAAACGATTCTCCCTCGTCAGATCCGAAGTGCGTGCCGCGGTGAACCGGGTGCTCGTGTGGATGGCGTGGATCATCGGCCCCGTCGGCCTGCTCGTCCTCAATGCGCAGATGGTGGTCGCCGGCGGGTGGGGTCCGGCATGGCGCAGCGGGCGGTGGGCGGATGCCGTGGTCAGCACCGTCGCGGCCATCACCGCCATGATCCCGCTCGGCCTGGTCCTGATGACCTCGATCGCCTTCGCGGTCGGCGCGGCCAGGCTCGCCCGCCAGCAGGTGCTCGTCAACGAACTGCCCGCCGTGGAAGTGCTGGCCCGGGTCGACGTCGTCTGCCTGGACAAGACCGGGACCCTCACCGCCGGCGACATCGCCTTCGACGCCCTCCACACGGTGGCGGATGCTCCCGACGGCGTGCGGGAGACGCTCGCCTGGTACGGGGCCGCTCCCGGCGCCAACGCCACGGCGCGGAGCCTGCGGGAGTCCTTCCCCGTGGGGGCGCCGCGCCACCCGGCCAGGGAGATCGGGTTCTCCTCCGCCCGCAAGTGGAGTGCGGTGTCGTTCTCGGACGACGCGGGCGGGACGTGGGTGCTCGGCGCACCCGAGATCGTCCTGGGAACCGACGGTGAGGAGACGGAGGTCGGTCGTCTCGTGACGACGCTGGCGGCGAGCGGCCGGCGGACGGTCGTGCTGGCCCGCTCCCCGCACGCCCTCACCGCAGCCGAGATCGCCGCCGAACGGCTCCCGGCCGGTCTCCGCCCGGCCGCGGTTCTCACCTTCCGCGAACGGATCCGTCCCGACGCCGCCCAGACTCTGCGCTATTTCGGCGACCAGGGCGTGACGATCCGGGTGATCTCCGGCGACAGCCCCCGGACCGTCGCGGCGGTGGCCCGCGAGGTGGGGATGGACGTCGGCGAGGGGTACGACGCGCGGATGCTTCCCGACGATGACCGGCTGCTCGCCGACGTCATGGAGCACCACACCGTCTTCGGGCGCGTCACGCCCGAGCAGAAGAAGCGGATGGTGCTCGCGCTGCAGTCGCGCGGGCACACCGTGGCGATGACGGGCGACGGCGTCAACGACGCGCTCGCGATCAAGGCCGCGGACCTGGGGATCGCGATGAGCTCGGGCGCGGCCGCCACGAAAGCCGTCGCGCGCATCGTGCTGTTGGACGGCCGCTTCTCCCACCTGCCCGGCGTCGTGGCCGAAGGACGTCGGGTCATCGCCAACATCGAGCGCGTGTCGATGCTGTTCTTCACCAAGACGGCGTACGCGACCACGCTGGCTGTGCTGTTCGGCGTGCTGGTGCTGCCCTTCCCCTTCCTGCCGCGCCAGCTGTCGATCACCGACGGACTGACGATCGGCATCCCGGCGTTCTTCCTCGCGCTGCTGCCGAACGCGCGACGCTACACCCCTGGACTCCTCAAACGCTCGCTGTCGTTCGCGGTTCCCGCCGGGCTCGCGATCGCGCTGGCGCTCCTGGGATACGCCCTCTGCGCGAGCGGGCTCGGGCTGGACGAGGCCGCCGTGCGCAGCGGCGCGACGATCATCCTCGCCGTGGTGGGGATCTGGGTCCTCGCGGTGCTGGCACGTCCGATCACGCCGTTCAAGGCAGCGGTCGTGGGAGCCATGTTCGTCGCCCTGGTCGCCGTCTTCACGCTGCCGGTCTCGACGGAGTTCTTCGAGCTCGTCGACCCGGGGGAGGAGGGCGCCAGGGTCGTCGTGGTCACGACCATCGCCACCGTGCTCGCGATCGAGGTGGTGCGCTTCTTCCACCGCCGCCACCTCGCACGCGAGCTCGGCGGCGCTGCGTGAGTCAGGGCTGAGCCGCGGCGAAGACGCGGGAGCCGGGCGGCACCCACACGGCGAGGGCCACCAGGGACTGCACGACGACCTGCGCCACGACCACGCCGTCCCACGGGTCGGTGGCGACCAGGGTCGTGGCGTTCAGCGCGACGAGCACGCCGAGATACCCCGTGCTGAGGCCGCGCGAGAGGCGGCTGCCCAGGGCAAGTCCGGAGGCGACGGCCAGGAGGAGCAGCCCCGTGAGGATGATGGCCGAGCCCAGGAGCGAGACGGCGAGCACGGCGTCGGCGCGGACGCGGTAGCGGCTGAGCAGGACGAGGACGCCGACGGCGACGTTGCCGAGAGCGCTGACGTACACCAGCGCCACGGCTATCCAGATGACGACGGGTCGGCGCGGATTCGCGGGGGCCGTCACGCGACCACTGTAACGGGCCGCGCGGTGGCGCCCCAGGGTCGCTACCCGGCGCATCCCAGCCGCGACGCGATCGCCTCCATCGCGTCGATCTCTCCGGTCTGGGCGGCGATCATCCCTTCCGCGACGGTGTCGACGCGCGCGTCGGAGCCCAGCTCCACGACGGCTTCCGCCATCGGGATCGCGCCCTGGTGGTGGCGGATCATCAGTTCCAGGAAGAGGCAGTCCGCCTCCGTCCCGGTGGCCTCCCGCAGCTGCGCGAGCTGCTCGGGCGTGGCCATGCCCATCTGCGATTCGGGGTCGGCCGCATCCGCCGCGCCGGCATGGTCGTGGGCGGAGGAGTCCGCCATCCACGCCATGAGCGGACCGCCGGCCTGGGGCAGACCCCAGCTCACCAGCCACCCGTACATCTCGCCGCGCTGCCCGGCCTGCGCGGTGGCCATGTCGTAGGCGAGCACCCGCAACTGCGGGTCCTCGGTCTTGCGGTGGATCTCCATCGCCATCTCCACCGCCTGCCCGTGGTGCACCTGCATGTCACGGGCGAAGCCGGCCTCGGCGGACGTCGTGGACGGATGCTCCGTCGCGGCGGTGGCGCCGAACGCGGTGAAGCGGCCGATCGCGAAGGCGACGGCCGCGACCGCCACGGCGACCAGCAGCACCATCACCCACGGCGCCGCGCGTCCGCGCGGCGCCGTGGGTGCGCGATCGGTCATCGTCGGGTCAGAGCTTGCCGGGGCCGTCGAGGGCGCCGGAGCAGCTCGCGTTGGGCTCGGGGACGTTCTGGCTGCGCCAGTACTCCTCGAAGAACTCCGGGATGCGCTCGTCCGACGCCGAGTCGAGCGAGAGCTGGTTGTTCCACGCGCTGAGCACGATGGGGGAGCCCAGGCCCTCGTACGGCGAGAGGATGACGTAGGTGGAGGGCAGGTGCGACTTCAGGGTTGCCAGCTCGTCGTCCGACAGGGCGGCGGCGTCGTAGGTGACCCAGATCGCGCCGTGCTCGAGCGAGTGCACCGCGTTCTCGTTGATCTGCGGCTCGGTGTAGACGCCGCAGTTCAGCCACGCGGAGCTGTGCGGGCCGCCCGCGGGAGGCGTCTGGGGGTAGTCGACGGGCTCCTCCACGTGCGTGGTGTCGTTCTCGAAGGTCTCGACCCCCTCGATCTCGGTGCCGGCGCTGTCCAGCGCGCCGTACGTGGGGGCGCTGCGGGGGGCGAACACGAAGGACGCCACGACGAGGGCGACGATGGCCAGCGCGGCGGTGGACCCGACGACCCACCACACGATCTTGCCGCGGCGGCGCTTGGCGAGCTGGCGCTGGTATTCAGCGAGCTTCTCCTGGCGCTTCTGCTCGCGCTGCTGCTTGACGGTCTGGTTGATGTGCGCCTGAGTGGCCGGGTTCCCGCTCGCGCGGCGGTCGGCGGGGCGTGACGGAGGAGTCATATGCGGCGTGTGCGGGTTCCGGTCGTGAGCGAGGACACATCGGCACGGCGCCGACGGCCCCAGCCTATTCGTATGCATCGGTGAGACGGCTGAGAAGGCGCCCTCCCCGCGCGTGCGTCCCCGGGGGCGCGTCGCCCGGACGCCGCTATCATGGTGCGGGTGCTCGAATCGATTCGGGCGCACACCTCACCCCACCCTCTTCAGACCCGGAATCCCGGGTCCTCTTGCTGACGCTCCGAAACGAAGGCTCCGTGGTCGACACCGATTCCCATCCGATCGTCTCCCCGCCCCGCGGCGGCCGGCCCCGCCCGGCGACGACGGGCGCCATCCGCACACTGGGGAGCAACCCGGCCACCGCGCCGATCATGCTCCACCCCGGCGACTCGCTGTCCACGGCACGACGTGTCGTCTACATCATCCTGCTGGGGGCGCTCACGGCCCTGGGCCCGTTCACGATCGACCTCTACCTGCCGGCGTTCCCTGTGCTGGAGAGCGACTTCCGCACGACCGAGGCCGCGATCCAGCTGACCCTCACCGGAACCATGATCGGGTTCGCGCTCGGCCAGCTCGTCGTCGGGCCGCTCAGCGACAAGGTCGGCCGGCGCGTCCCCCTCCTCGCCGTCACGGCGCTGCACGTGCTCGCCAGCACGGCCGCGGCGCTGGCACCCACGCTGGAGCTGCTCTCGCTGACGCGCGTCCTGATGGGCGCCGGTGCCGCCGCCGGCGGTGTCGTGGCCGCCGCGATCGTCCGCGACCTGTTCGGCGGCCGCCGCCTCGTGGTGATGCTCTCCCGTCTTGCGCTGGTGTCGGGGGTGGCGCCTGTGCTGGCGCCGCTGGTGGGCTCCGGCCTGCTGCTGGTGATGCCGTGGCGCGGCATCTTCGTCGTCCTCGCCGTCTACGGCGCGATCATGCTCATCGCCGCCCTCTTCCTCCTCCCCGAGACGCTCCCGCGCGAGCGCCGCGCCGAGCAGGCGGGGACGACGATCTGGCAGCGGTATCGGAGCGTCCTCAGCGACCGCGTCTTCCTGGGCGTGCTCGTGATCGGCGGCATGACCTTCAGTGGGCTGTTCTCCTATCTGTCGTCCTCGTCGTTCCTCTTCCAGGGCGCGTACGGCCTGGACGCGCAGCAGTACGGGCTGCTGTTCGCCGCGAACTCCCTCGGGGTCGTGCTCGGCGTGCAGGCCGCCTCGCGCCTGGCCGCGCGCTTCGGTCCGCAGTGGGTCATGGCCTGGTCGACCGCGACCCTGCTCGTGGCCAGCACCGCCATCGTGATCACCGACCAGCTCGGGCTCGGCATGTGGGGGACGGTGGTGCCGCTGTTCGTCTTCATGACCGGGTGCGGCTTCACCTTCCCGTGCGTCCAGGTGCTGGCGCTGGATCGTCACGGCAAGGCCGCCGGCACCGCGCAGTCGATCATCGGCGCGACCAACTTCGGCGTGGCGGGCCTGGTCTCACCCGTCGTGGGATGGGTGGCCGGTTCGGCCGGCATCTCGGCGACCACGATGGCCGCCGTCATGGTCGGATGCGCCGTGATCGGGGTGGCGGCGCTGTGGCTGCTCGTGCGCCCGCGCACCGTGGGGCTGCTGGCGCCCTGACCTGCCCGCGGGCTCGTCGGCCGGGGGCGCGGTCACCGCTCCCGGCGGACCGGCTGCAGCCGGAACAGGCGCACCGTGCGCCCGGAGTCGCGCTCGTAGCTGCGGTAACCGGGCCACTGCGCTTCGATGCGCGCCCACGCCGCGTCACGCTCGTCATCGCCGATGGGCGTCGCATGCACGGGCATCCGCCGGCCGCGCACCGTGATCTCCGCATCGGGGTGCGCGAGGAGGTTCGCCGTCCACGCCGGATGCCGCGATCCGGCGAAGTTCGTCCCGGCAACGATCGCCCGGCCCGACCCGTCGGGGGTGTACATCAGCGGGACGTCCCTCGGCCGGCCAGACTGCGCGCCCACGGTGTGCAGGACGAGCGAGGGGACCAGCAGCGCACTGATCTGCACGCGGTCCCCCGTGGCGCGGGCGAGGACGCGTTCCACCGGCGGCAGCACCCGCGGTCCCAGCCGGCGGAACCACCGGGTGCGGGTGAGCGGTGCCACGAGACGGCGGACGATGTCAACGGTCTGAGCCATGGCGCCCATTGTGACCACAATGAGGCGATGAAGGCGAACCCCACCCGCACGCGCCGGCTCGTGATCGGTCTGACCGCGATCGCCCTGGCATGCCTCATCGGCCTCTGGATCTTCCTGCAGGGCAACGCGCCGTTCGCGGTGGACACCGCGTGGAACAGCGCGCTCGTGGACTGGCCCTCGCCGGTGCTGGTCGGCTTCTCGCAGGTGATGAACGTCCTCGGCGGCGGGTGGATCGGTGTGCTCATCATCCCGCTCGGCGTGGCGATCGTGCTCATGCTGACACGTCACCGATGGGCGGCGGCGTACTTCCTGTCGGCCGAGGCGGTCAGCGCGGCGCTCGTCCAGATCCTCAAACAGGTGTTCGGCCGGGCGCGGCCGGAGGAGATCCTCGTCATGAGCGATCACGGGTCGTTCCCCTCCGGGCACGCCGCCAACGCGGCGACTCTCGCCGTGATCGCGGCGATCCTCTTCCCGCGAGCGTGGGTGGTGGTGGCGGGGGTCGTCTGGACTCTGCTGATGGCCTTCAGCCGTACGTATCTGCACGCGCATTGGTTGAGCGACACCGCGGGCGGGGCGCTTCTGGGGGCGGGGGCTGCCCTGGCGATGGCGGCGGTGTTCACGGTACCCCTCGCCCGGGAGGCCGCGGCCTTCTCCGCTCCGCGGCGGGCCGGCGCCGAGGTGCAGGGCCCTGGGCGGTGACCGCCGCGACGCATAGCGTCGGGGCATGGCCGAGCTGAGCGCACCCACCGGCCGCGAGCCCGGGCTGCGGGCGGTGCCGCGGCCGGACGGCACGATGCCGCGAGCCCTCGTGATCGGGGCGACCGGGTACCTCGGCGGCCGCCTCGTGCCGCGCCTGCTGGCCGCCGGCTACGCCGTGCGCGTCCTCGCGCGGGCGCCCGAGCGGGTGCGCGCCTTCCAGTGGGGCGACGACGTGGAGGTCGTGGAGGGTGCCGCGGCGGAGGCGGCAGCGGTGCGCCGTGCCGTCGCCGATGTGGACGTGGTCTACTACCTCGTGCATTCGATGGCCGCCGGCACGGGATTCGAGGAGGCCGATCGCCGGGCCGCTCAAACGGTGGCGGATGCCGCTGCCGCGGCGGGAGTAGGCCGCATCGTCTACCTCGGCGGGCTGCATCCCGACGACGTCCCGCTCTCGCCGCACCTGCGCTCGCGCGTGGAGGTGGGGCAGATCCTCCTGGACAGCGGCGTGCCCACTCTCGTGCTGCAGGCCGGCGTCGTGATCGGGTCGGGTTCGGCGTCGTTCGAGATGGTGCGCCACCTCACCGACGTGCTGCCCTACATGCCCGCCCCGCGATGGGTGCGCAACCGCATCCAGCCGATCGCCGTGCGCGACGTGCTGCACTACCTGCTGGGAGCCGCCCGGGTCGATCCCGCCGTCAATCGTGCCGTGGACATCGGCGGGCCCGACGTGCTGCGGTACGGGCAGATGATGAACGGGTACGCCGTGGTGGCGGGCCTGCGTCAACGTGCCATCGCGGCCCTGCCGGTGCTGACACCGCGCCTGGCCTCGCACTGGGTGAACCTCGTCACCCCGATCCCGCGCTCGATCGCCCGCCCGCTCGTGGAGTCGCTCCAGAACGACTGCGTCGTCAAGGACGACGACGTCGATGCCCTCATCCCGCCGCCGGCCGCGGGCCTCACGCCGTACCGTCGGGCCGTCGCGCTGGCGCTCGGCCGCGTGGAGGCCGACGACGTCGAGACGAGCTGGCGGGACGCCGAGCTGTCGGGCGTGCCCAGCGACCCGCTGCCGAGCGACCCCGACTGGGCCGGCCGCGCGGTGTTCACCGACGCCCGCTCGGCGCGCACGCCGGCGCCGCCGGATCGGCTGTGGGCGGTGGTCGAGGGGATCGGCGGGGAGAACGGCTGGTACTCCTCGCCGGTGCTGTGGGCGCTGCGCGGCTGGATGGACCGGATCGTGGGTGGCGTGGGGCTCGCGCGCGGTCGCCGCAGCCGCGGCCGGCTCGCCGTGGGGGATGCGCTGGATTTCTGGCGCGTGGAGGCGGTGGAGCCGGGCCGGCTCCTGCGCCTGCGTGCGGAGATGAAGGTGCCGGGGCTGGCGTGGCTGGAGCTCCGGGTGGCACCCGAGGGCACCGGAGCGCGCTACGACCAGCGTGCGGTGTTCTTCCCGCAGGGGCTGGCCGGCCGGCTGTACTGGCTGGCGGTGCTGCCCTTCCACGGCTTCATCTTCCGAGGCATGGCCAACCGCATCACCGCGGCGGCGGCGCGCGCCTCGTAGGCTGGGCGGATGCAGCGCATCGCCCGGGTGATCACGGTGTCCGACCGCTCCGCTGCGGGCGTGCGCGAAGACCGCGGCGGTCCGCTCGCGGTGGGCCTCCTCCGCGACGCGGGCTGGCAGTGCGGTGAGGCGGAGATCGTCCCCGACGGCGCCGACTCCGTCGAAGCGGCTCTGCGTCGGGCCGTCGCGGATGCTCCCGCCCTCATCCTCACCACCGGCGGAACGGGGGCGGGGCCGCGGGATGAGACCCCGGAGGGCACGGCGCGCGTGCTCACGCGGGAGCTTCCCGGCGTCGCCGAGGAGCTGCGTCGCCAGGGCCTGGCCGACACGCCCTTCGCCCTCGTGTCGCGGGGCCTCGCCGGTGTCGTCGATCCCGCGGGAGCCTTCGTGGTGAATCTGCCCGGTTCGCCGCGTGCGGTGGCCGCCGGGGTTCCCGTGGTGCTCTCCGTCGCCGCACACGTTCTCGATCAGCTGTCCGGGGGAGATCACGCATGAGCGCCGTTCGGATCGCGGTCATCACCGAGGACGCGCTCGATATCACCGGTCACCTGGACGCCGTCGACGATGCCACCCTCGGCGCCGTGACGAGCTTCGTCGGACGCGTAAGGGACAACGATCCGGATGCCGCGGGCACGGTCATCGCCCTGGAGTACAGCGCGCATCCCGACGCCGCCGCGACGCTTCTCCGCCTGGCCGCGGACGCCGCGGAGGGCACCGACGCGGTGGTGGCGGTCAGCCATCGCATCGGGCGCCTGCAGGTGGGGGATGCCGCCGTGGTCATCGCCGTCGCCTCGGGGCACCGCGCCGCCGCGTTCGAGGTGTGCCGCGCCGTGATCGAGGCGATCAAGCGCGAACTGCCGGTGTGGAAGCGTCAGGTCGAGGCCGACGGGACCACGGCGTGGAAGGGCATGGGCGGCTGATCAGCCGCCGGCGAACGGCGGCAGGACGTCGACGACCGACGCTGCGCTGAGCGGGACGTCCGCGTCGGCGCGCACCCCGTCCACGAGCACGGCGCAGCGCGGGAGCACGGTCCCCAGATCCGGGTGGTCGTGCACGAGCGCGGCGCGCAGGGCGTCGAGGGTCGGTTCGGATCGATCGGCGGCATCCGTCCCGGCGGCTTCGGCGGCGGCGGCGAAGAAGCGCACGCGCATCAGGCCGACTCCTCGCCCGGTCGCGTCCAGTCGCCCGAGCGACCGCCCGACTTCGCCACGATCCGGACGTTCTCGATGAGCGCTCCGCGGTCCAGTCCCTTGATCATGTCGACGATCGCGAGGGCGGCCACCGATACGGCGGTGAGGGCCTCCATCTCCACGCCCGTGCGGTCGGCGGTGCCCACGGTCGCCTCGATCTGCACGCCCTCGGCGGTCACCTCGAGCTCGACGGCGGCGCGGTGCACTCCGATCACGTGGGCCAGGGGCAGCAGGGAGGAGGCCGACTTGGCGCCCTGGATGCCGGCGATCCGGGCGACGGCCAGCACGTCGCCCTTGGGCGCGGTCCCGTCCACGAGGGCCGCGACGACCTCCGGCGAGCACCGCACGAACCCCCGGGCGGTGGCCGAGCGGACGGTGGGCTGCTTCGCCGTGACGTCGACCATGTGCGCGCGTCCGGCGGTGTCCAGGTGCGGGAAGCTCATGCCTCCAGCATGACATCCGCCGCGAGCCCTCGGCGCGGAGCGTCACTCCGCCGCGACTCCGGCCCGAAGCGGCACCTCCGTCGTGCGGGCGTGCAGGGCGTCGACCATCGCGAGACGGCCCAGCAGCGGTTCGCCCGCGCCGGTCACGAGCTTCACGACCTCCGTCGCCAGCATCCCGCCGACCTGCACGCACAGTGCGCCCAGCACCCCGACCTGCGCGCACGTGGGCGGCTCGCCTTCGGTGCCGGCGGGGAACAGGTCGGCCAGGCGCACCGGCGCGACGCCCGCGGGCGGATGCGACCAGAACACCGTCACCTGGCCGTGCCACTCCTGCACCGCACCCCACACGAGCGGAATACCGAGCGTCTCGGCGGCCTCGGCGACGGCGCGCCGCGTGGAGAAGACGTCGCTGCCGTCGACGACGACATCGGCCCCGCCCAGCAGTGCGACGGCGTTTCCCGGTGTCAGCCGCTCGGGAACGGGGACGACGGTGGTGTGCGGGGCGAGGTCGCCGGCTGCCCGCACCGCCGAGGCGGTCTTGGGCTCGCCGATGTCCTGGACCCGGTGGATGATCTGCCGCTGCAGGTTGGTCAGTTCCACGACGTCGTCGTCGATGACGATGAGCTCTCCCACCCCCGCCGCGGCGAGGGCGAGGATCGCGGGGGAGCCGAGCCCGCCGGCGCCGATGACCGCCACGCGCGCAGCGGCGAGCCGGCGCTGCCCCTCCTCGCCGATGCCGGCGAGCACCGCGGAGCGGGCGGTGCGGATGAGCTCGGTCGGTGCCAGGGCGTCGACGGGTGCGACCAGCGGCTTCATGCCTTCAGGCTACGGCGTTGTCCGCGTCGCGTGGATCCGCATGCGCGGACCGAAAGGGCGGAAAGATCCGCACCTGCGGTACGGTGGCGCGATGACAAGCTTCCGCATTGCCCAGGCCGCGCGCCTGCTCGGGGTCAGCGACGACACCGTGCGGCGATGGGTCGATCAGGGGACGCTCCCCGTCACCGGCGCCACGCCCGCCGAGATCCCCGGCGCGGCGCTCGCCGCGCACGCCCTGGCCCTCGCCGCAGAGCCCGGCGATCCCGCCGACGTGCTCTCCAGCGCCCGCAACCGCTTCACCGGGATCGTGACGCGCATCCAGGCCGACGGCGTGATGGCCCAGGTCGACATCCAGAGCGGGCCGCACCGCGTCGTGTCGCTGCTGTCGGCCGAGGCCGTGCGGGAGCTCGGGCTCGAGGTCGGCGCCGTCGCCGTCGCCTCCGTCAAAGCGACGAACGTCGTCGTCGAGATCCCGAGGCCCTGACGTGCACCGGGCGCTGCGCTGTGCCGCGGCCGCGGCCCTCCTCGGGCTGGCGGTCACGGTGTCGGGGTGCGCGAACGGCACCGCACGGGGGGAGGCGGCCACCGTGCGGGTGTACGCTGCCGCATCCCTCGCCGCCGCCTTCGACCGCATCGCCGAGGAGTTCGCCCAGGCTCACCCCGACGTGGGAGTGTCCGTCGTCTCGGACGGCTCGACCACCCTGGCGCGGCAGATCGCGGAGGGGGCACCCGCCGACGTCTTCGCCGCCGCGGATGAAGCAGCGCTCCGCCTGGCCGGACCCGCTCTGCGCGGGCAGGTGTTCGCCACCAACACGCTCGTGCTCGCCGTCCCCGCGGCCAACCCCGCCGGGATCACCGGCCTCGCCGATCTGCCCGGGGCCACCGTCGTGCTGTGCGCACCGGAGGTGCCGTGCGGCGCCGCCTCCGCCGAGCTCCTGCGGCGGGCCGACGTCGAAGTGACCCCCGCCAGCGTCGAGCAGAACGTGACGGCCGTCCTGACGAAGGTCGCCGCCGGCGAGGCCGACGCGGGTCTGGTCTACGCCACCGATGTGCGGGGCAACGACGACGTGCGCGCGATCGTGCCCGCCCTGGCGGCGGAAGTGGTGAGCCACTACCAGATCGCGGTGCTGCCGGACGCGGGCGATCCGGAGGCCGCCGCCGCGTTCGTCGGCTTCGTCCGCTCGGCGCAGGGGCGCAGCATCCTCGCCGACTTCGGGTTCGGCGCCCCGTGAGCGGCGGCTACGTCCCTCGGTGGCTGGTGGTGCCCGCCTCCGCCGGGCTGGTGTTCCTCCTCCTTCCCCTCGTCGCGCTCGTCGCGCGCGTGCAGTGGGACACGCTGTGGATCGACGTCACCTCCCCGGCGGCGCTGTCGGCTCTCGCCCTGTCGCTGCAGACGGGCCTGGCCGCGACCGCGCTGTGCATCGCCGCCGGCGTGCCGCTCGCGCTCCTGATCGCGCGCTCGAGCCGGCGCACCGCCGCGGTGCTGCGAGCGGTCGTGACGGTGCCGCTCGTGCTGCCGCCCATGGTCGGCGGCGTCGCCCTGCTCTACCTGTTCGGCCGCAGCGGATGGCTCGGCGGGCTCGGTCTGCCCTTCACCACCACCGCCGTCGTGCTCGCGCAGGCCTTCGTCGCGCTGCCCTTCCTCGTCCTGGCGGCCGAGGGTGCGCTGCGCACCGCGGGCGTGGAGTTCGAGCGCACGGCGGCGGCGCTGGGGGCCGGACGGTGGACGATCCTGCGGCGGGTGACCCTGCCGCTGGCGGGGCCGGGAATCGTGGCGGGCGTCGTCCTGTGCTTCGCGCGGGCCGTCGGGGAATTCGGGGCCACCGCCCTGTTCGCCGGCAACGCCCCCGGCATCACGCAGACCATGCCGCTGGCGATCTACACGGCCTTCAACGGTGCCGGCGTATCGCAGGGGACGGCGGTCGCGCTCTCGCTGCTGCTCCTTGTCACCGCCATCGCGGTGCTGCTGCTGGTGCGCGGCTGGCGGCCCGGGGCCGCCCGGTGAGCGGCCTGTCCGCGCACGTCGTGGTGCACCGGCCGGAGCTCAGCCTCGAGGTCGGGATCGACGTGGCGGAGGGCGAGACCCTCGCGGTCATGGGGCCCAGTGGCGCCGGCAAGTCCACGCTGCTGGGAGCCCTCGCCGGGCTCGTCCCGCTGACGGAGGGGCAGGTCGTCGTCGGCGGACAGGTCGTCGAGCGGACCGCGGACCCCCGCATCCGCCTCGCCCCGATGCATCGCGGGGTCGTGCTCCTCGGACAGGATCCGCGGCTGTTCCCGCACCTGTCCGCGCGCGAGAACGTCGCCTTCGGGCCGAGGGCGGGCGGGATGGCCCGCGCCGCCGCCCGCGCGCAGGCCGATGTGTGGCTGGCGCGGGTGGGCCTGGCCGATGTCGGCGACCGGCGCCCGGCCCACCTGTCCGGCGGACAGCAGCAGCGGGTCGCGGTGGCGCGCGCCCTCGCCGCCTCGCCGCGCGCAGTGCTCCTGGACGAACCGCTCGTCGCGCTGGACGCCGTGACCGCGGCCGACATCCGCGCGATGCTCGCCGAGCAGCTGGCGCGGACGACGGTCGTCGCCGTCACGCACGACGCCGTGGATGCCGCGGCCCTGGCCGACCGGCTGGTCGTCATCGAAGCCGGCCGGGTGCGGCAGGCGGGGGCGGTGGCCGACGTGCTGAGCCACCCGGCGACGCCGTTCGTCGCCGCCATCGCCGGGCTCAACCGCGTGGAGGGGGTCGCCGACCGGGGCGCGTGGGCACGCGAGGGCGTGCGGCTGACGGCGGCGGATGCGGCATCCCGCCGGCTCGCGTCGGCCGACGGTCGTGCGCTCGCGGCGGTCTTCCGGCCCGCGGCGGTGCGGGTGGGCGGCGCCGCGGCTCCCGGCGGCTGGACCGCCCGCGTCGAGCGACTGGAGCCCACCCCCGCCGGGGTGCGCGTGCACGCCGGATGGTGCGTCGCCGACGTCGACGCTGCAGCGGCGGCCGGCCTTCGCCCCGGGGCATCCGTGCCGATGTCGCTGGACCCCGCCGACGTCCGTTTCCTCCCTGCGGACGCCGGCCCGGCTAGGCTCGGCGCGTGAGCGGCATCCGCAGATTCCGCGCCGGCGACGAGGCCGCTCTGGCGCAGGTGTGCCTGCGCACCGCCGACGCCGGCGGCGACGCGACCGGCGTGCTCGAGGACGACGACCTGTGGGCGGCGATCTTCGTGCTGCCGTACGTCGCCCGTCACCCCGAGTTCGCGTTCGTCGTCGAATCCGAGGGCCGCGTCGTCGGCTACGTCGTGGGCGCCCCCGACACACGCGCGTTCGAGAGCTGGTTCCGCGAGCAGTGGTGGCCGCGTTTCGCCGGGCGCTGGCCGGCGCCGGCCGAGGTGCGGACGCGCCAGGACGGCCTCATCCGCTATGCGAGCGCGCGCGGCACCGACGTCGCACCCTTCGCCGACACCCACCCCGCCCACCTGCACATCGACCTGCTGCCCGAGGCGCAGGGGCAGGGCTGGGGGCGGCGCCTCATCGACACGCTCATGGGGGCGCTGACGGACGCGGGGGTGCCGGGCGTGCACCTCGTGGCGTCGGCCGCCAACACCGGCGCCGTCGCGTTCTACCGCCGGCTCGGATTCACCGAGCTGCCCTCACCCGAGGGCGACCAGGCCTTCGCCCGCACTCTGCCCGCCCCCTGATCCGCGAAAGTGACGAGAACTGCCAGCCCGACCTCGTTCAGCTCGGCTGGGACGGAGGCCAGCTGCTCCCCCTGGACGAGGACGGCACCGAGCTTCCCGTCGGTGAGAACCCCTGCTACGTTCGCCCCATGTTCCGCCGCATCGCCTTCGCGCTCGCCGTCGCCGGCGTCCTCGCGCTGGCCGCATGCTCCCAGGAGCCGGCCGCAGCGACCGGGCGGTGGGGGAGCGCCTCCGACTCCGGCCCCTACCTCGAACTCGCCAGCGACGGGCAGCTGTTCGGCAACGACGGGTGCAACTCCCTCGGCGGGCACTGGCGCGCCGAGAGCCCCGACACCGTGACATTCGACGACGTCGCGATGACCCTGATGGCGTGCGCCGGGCAGGAGGAAGCCTGGCTGGGCGCGGCAGGATCTGCGAAGGTGCAGGGCGACCGGCTCGTCCTGTTCGACCGGGATGGAACCGAGATCGGGTCACTGCCCCGACCCTGACCGCGCATGCCCATGAAACATGAGCGCCATCACCTGGATCACTGGGTCCATCTCCCCATCCGCGGTCCAGCCCCGACCGTCGATGCTCCCCTGACGCGGCACGGAAGGTACTCCGCTGATCTGCGGCCCGCAAGGCCGTCTGCCCGCGGTGTCCCCTGAACGGGGGACGGCCTTTGGGTGCCCGGTGTACTTCCCTGGACATCCTCTGGGTTTCCTCGCGGTCTCCTGTGCATGGGAGCAACGTGGCGCTCGTGACGCACTGACTGATGAGAGCGAGGTAAGCACCATGCACGAATCAGCAGGAAGATCACGAGTACGCCGGCCCCGGCTGGCGCTGGCGGTCGCGACAGCAGCCGCAGCCCTGACCGCACCGTTCCTGTGGGCCCCGGCGCCGGCTTCGGCGGCGGAACCAGCACCGGCCGTCGTGGAGCAGGAAGCTCCCACGATCACCGCGGAGCAGGCCCGTCAAGCGCACGCGGACTTCCAAGCCGCGGGTATCCCGTTCGAGGTGATTCAGACCGAGTCCGGCACCTCGAACCTGTACCACTTCCCCGAGGGCGACTTCGCCCTGGCTGTGCCGCCGGAGCCGACGGCACCGGGAACGGTGACCCCGAACCTGGCGGTCGGTGGTGACAGCGAGGGGACGTACATTCCTTCAACAACACCGACCAGCGCGCCATCAAGACCGGCGCCACCGGTGCGCTCGTCATCGCCATCACCGCGCTCAACCCCATCGTTGGGGCTGCAGCCGGACTGGCCGTCTCCGTCGCCAACGAGTACATCGCCGGCAACGGGTTCTGCCCCAGCAACGACGAGCTGTGGGTGTACTTCACCGACGGGCCCACCGGGCCGAACTACACCCAGGTAGTCTGCCGACCGGTCTCTCACCCCGGAGGTGGATAAGACATGACCCTCAAGCATCGCAACCGACTGTTGATCGCTGCCACCGTCACCATTCTGGTCATCGGGACGGCCGCGGGTCCCGTGTTCGCCAACGACGGGTTCGGAGCAGGGCTGGGGTTCATGGGCTTGTGCGCCATCGCACCGGCTGCGGTGCTCGGCGTCATCGCGTACATCTGGCACGGCACTGACAAGCAGAAGCGGGAAGCGTCCACCGCCCCACGCTCGTCGCTACAACGGTAGCCATACACGGAATCGCCCGCCGACTCAGTCGGCGGGCGTTCTTCCAAGACCGAAGTAGGCGACCAGGTCGATGGTGCTGAGCTTCTCCCCGAGCACCATCGCCGCGGTGCTGTGCTCGGCGATGCGGGAGCCGGAACCCGGCGGCGATGTTGTGGCGGCATCCTCCCGGCGAGAGTGCACCGGATCCGGTGCGGATTCGCCGAGGTGATGCACTTTCGGCGGGGGCGGGTCAGGCCAGGCGGCCGGACTCCAGACGCACGGAACGGTCGATGAGGTCGGGTGGCACGTCGATGTGCGAGATGAGCACGACCGCGTGATCCGGACGGACCGCCCCGAGCAGGTCGCGCAGCAGGGCGTCGGATGCGGCGGGGTCGACGCCGGCGGTCGGCTCGTCCAGCACGAGCACGGGGAAACCGCGCAGCAGGGCGCGCGCGAGGGCGAGGCGCTGCGCCTGGCCGCCGGAGACGAGCGCGCCGCGGTCGCCCACGCGCGCGTCCAGCCCGCCGCGTTCGGCCACCCACGCCCCCAGCCCCACGCGCTCCAGGACCGCGAGGAGGTCGGCGTCGGTCGCGGTGTCGCGGGCGAACAGGAGGTTCTGGCGCACGGACTCGTCGAAGAGGTACGGCGTCTGCTCGCACAGCCCCACGGTGCGTCGGAGGTCGTCGCCGGAGAGCTCGCGCGCCTCCACGCCGCCCACGGTGTACGACCCGGCGTAGTCGAGGAAGCGCACGAGGACGTGCGCGAGGGTCGTCTTGCCCGCGCCGCTGGGGCCGGTCACGAGCACGCGCTCGCCGGCGCCGACCCGCAGCGAGACGTCGACGAGCCGGCCGGCGTCGGCGTCGGCATCCGAGCGCGCGGGCCAGTGCGCGCGGACGTCCCGCAGCACGAGGCCGTCGCCGAGGGCCGGCGCCGCACCCGTGGGCGCCGGCTCGTCGTGCGGGAGGCCCTCGGGGATGCGGTCGGGCACCGTCTCGGCGATGCGCTCGGCCGCGCCGCGCACCTGCCGCCACGACGCCAGCGCCAGGGGGACGGGGCCGAACACTTCGAACACGGCCATCGGCAGCAGCACGACCACGGCAAGGCCCGGCCCGCTCAGCGTCCCGTCGGCGACCCCGGGGGCGGCCACCACGAGCGCGAGGAGCGAGGCGAGACCGGCCAGCAGCGACACCGCGGCGGAGGTGGCGCCCTGCGCGACGCCGCGCCGGACGACCGCGCGCCGCAGGCGCTCGTCGGCGGTTCGCACGCGGGCGCGCGCGGCGTCGAGCCCACCGAAGGCCGTCAGGACGTCGAGGGAGACGAGCAGGTCGAAGACGCCGTCGGCCACGGCGGCGCGCAGGGGCGCGATCGCCCGCTCGGCGCGGGCACCGGCTGCCCAGCCCAGGCCCACGGCGAGGGCGAACGCGACGGCCAGGCACAGCAGCAGCGTGAGGGCCGCGGGCCACGACACGAACGCGACGAAGACGACGCTCGCCAGCGACACAAGCACGGCGACGGCGAGGGGCTGGACGACGCGCAGCGGCAGGTTCTGCAACTCCTCGACGTCGTCGACGAGGCTGGAGAGCATCTCCCCGCGGCGCGCGCGGCCGAGGCCGTCGGGGGAGAGGGGGACGATGTCGCGCACGAGGCCCGCGCGCACCGTGGCGAGCCGGCCGAGGGCCGCGTCGTGGCCGGCGAGGCGCTCGAGGTAGCGGAACACGCCGCGACCCAGCGCGAACGCCCGCACCGCGACGACGGCCGCCGACAGGTACAGCACGAGCGGCTGCTCGGCGGCGCGCGCGATGAGCCACGCGCTGGCTGCCAGCAGTGCGATGGCGCTCACGGCGGTGCCCACCCCGGCGAGCACCGCCGGGGCGAACCGGCGCGGCGAGGGCTGCGCGGCCCGCAGGATGCTGCGCACCCGCCCGTTCACGACCGGCCTCCGTCGGTGGTCTCGCGGGGATCGTCCGCCACGATGCCCGCGCCCGCCGCGTCCTGCGGAGCGGCAAGGGTCACGACGTCGTCGGCGATCGAGGCGGCCGAGGCGCGGTGCGACACCAGGAGCACCCCGGCGCCCTCGTCGGCGATACCGCGGATGCTGCGCCACAGCGCCGCCTCGGTGCCGGCGTCCAGGGCGCTGGAGGGCTCGTCCAGGACGAGGACGCGGGCGTCGCCCGAGCGCAGGCGGTACAGGGCACGGGCGACCGCGACGCGCTGGGCCTGGCCGCCCGACAGCCCCGACCCGCCCGCACCCAGGAGGAGGCCCGGGTCGATGTCGGCGGCCTGCGCGTCGGCGAGGCACGCGCGCACGAGCGCGGCGTCGACGTCGTCCGCTCCGAGCCCGACGTTCGCGGCGACCGTGCCGGAGACGAGGCCCGCCCGCTGTCCGGCCCATGCGATGCAGTCCCGCGCGTCGGCGCGGACCGCGTCGTCCACGAGGATCTCGCCCTCGTACGGCGTGAATCCCAGGAGCGCCGCGACGACGCTGGATTTGCCGGCGCCGCTGGCCCCGCGCAGCCACGTGACGCGGCCCGGGTCGATCGCGAGGTCCACCGGTGTCAGCATCCGCTCGCCTCGGCGCACCGCGAGCCCGCGCGTGCGGATCCGCGATCCGCCGGCAGGCCGTGCCGCGGGAGCGGGGGCGGATGCGGCGGCGTCGAGCACCCCGAAGATCTCGTCGGTCGCGGCCACGCCCTCGGAGGCGGCGTGGAACTGCACGCCCACCTGTCGCAGCGGCAGGTACGCCTCGGGCGCCAGCAGCAGCACGAACAGACCCACCAGCAGCTCCATGTCGCCCGCCAGCAGGCGGAACCCGATCGTCACGGCGACGATGGCGACGGAGATGGACGCGAGGAACTCCAGCGCGAAGCCGGAGAGGAACGACACCCGCAGCACCGCCATCGTCTCGCGCTTGTACCGGCGCGTGACCTCCTCGATCCCGTCTGCAGCGCGGCGGTCGCGACCGAAGGCCTTGAGCGTGCCGAGACCTTCGACGGTGTCGGCGAACCGGGCGGCGAGGCGGCCCAGCGTGTCGTACTGACGGCGCTGCACGGCGCGCGTGGCCAGGCCGATGAGCACCATGAAGAGGGGGATGAGCGGGATGGTCAGGATGACCGTGAGCCCGGACAGCGGATCGGCCAGTGCGATCGCGCCGATGAGGAGGGGGGTCGTGAGTGCGGTGGCGACCAGCTGCGGCAGGTACCGGCCGAAGTAGGCGTCCAGCGCCTCCAGTCCGTGCCCGGCGGTGACGGCCAGCGCGGCGGCGTTGCGGGAGCCGAGCCAGCCGGGGCCGAGGCGGCCGACCGCGTTGATGAGGGCCTGACGCAGCTGCAGCGACGCGGCCGCGCCGCCGCGCGCGCTCACCCGCTCGGAGGCCAGGACGAGGATGGCGCGCACCAGCACCAGGCCGGCCGCCGCGCCCAGCAGCGGCAGGAGCTCGGCCACCGGCGTCCCCTCGATCGCCCCCACGAGGGCGGAGGTGAGCGTCCACGCGAAGCCGACGATCACTCCGGTCTGGGCCAGGACGAGAGCCGCGCTCACGGCGAGGAAACCGCGGGAGGCCCGGGCATAGGTGAGCAGCCGCGGGTCGACCGGACCACGCCGGCGCTGCGTCCCGGTGGTGGCGCTCATCCCTTCGATCCTCTCACCGCGCAGCTCGCGCACGGACCGGTCGGTCACGGGGTCAGTGCGCGAGCTGCGCGGCCTTCTCGATGCGATCGCGGGTGACGCGCTTGCGGAAGACCCAGTACGTCCACCCCTGGTAGGCCAGCACGAGCGGGAGGAAGATCAGCGCAGCCCAGCTCATGATCGTGAGGGTGTAGTCGGTGCTCGAGGCGTTCTCGATCGTGAGGCTGAAGGCCGGGTCGGTGGAGGAGGGCATCACGTTGGGGAAGAGTGCGAACCAGAGCATCAGCACGGCGGTCAGGATGGTGGCCGCGCCGAACCCGAACGCCCATCCCTCGCGGTCGCGCAGGTTCGCGAGGACCGAGGAGATCAGCAGGACCGCGGCGACCGCACCGAGGGCGAGCACGGGGAGGGAGAAGTGCGCGAACACCGTCCACGCCACGAACACCGCCGCCACGGCGACCGCGAGCACCCCCGCCTTGGTGGCCAGGCGGCGGGCGTCGGCGTGGACCTTGCCGTCGGTCTTCAGCGCGACGAAGTACACGCCGTGCACGAAGAACAGCAGGAGCGTGGTGAGCCCGCCCAGCAGGCCGTAGGGGTTGAGCAGCGTCAGGACCGTTCCGGTGAATTCGAAGTCGGCGTCGATGGGCACGCCCTGGACGATGTTGGCCACGGCGACGCCCCACAGGAAGGCCGGCAGAGCCGACCCGACGATGATCATGCGGTCGAAGTTGCGCTTCCATCGCAGCGAGTCGCGCTGGTGCCGGTACTCGAACGAGACGCCGCGGGCGATGAGGGCCAGCAGGATCACCAGCAGCGGCAGGTAGAACCCGCTGAACAGCGTCGCGTACCACTCGGGGAACGCGGCGAACAGGCACGCACCGGCGACGATGACCCACGTCTCGTTGAGGTCCCACACGGGGCCGATCGTGTTGATGATCTGGCGGCGGGAGATGTCGTCCTTGCCCAGGAAGGGCAGCGACATGCCCACGCCGAAGTCGAATCCGTCGAGGACGAAGTACCCGACGAACAGGAACCCGACGATCCAGAACCAGAGGTAGGCGAGGTCCATGATGAGCTCCTAGTAGACGGTCGTCGGGGTGTTCTCGACGGAGTCGGGCTCCGCCGGCGCATCCGGATCGGGGAGCGGATCGGGCCCCTTCTGCGCGTACTTGATGATCAGGCCCAGCTCCACCACGGCGAGGGTGGCGTAGATCGCGGTGAACGCGACCAGAGAGATCAGCACGTTCCATCCGGGGACGCTGGGGGAGACGCCGTCCTCGGTCAGCATGAGACCGAACACGATCCAGGGCTGGCGTCCCATCTCGGTGAACACCCAGCCGACGAGGCTGCCCAGCAGCGGAAGCGGTGCCGACCACACGAGCACGCGCCACATCCACGGCTTCATCTGGAACGTCGACTTCTTGCGCGTGAACCACAGGCCCGCGACCGACAGCAGCGCGGAGATGCCGCCCAGTCCCATCATCCAGCGGAACGACCAGTACGTGACCCAGATGATGGGCGTGTAGTCGCCGGGGCCGAACTGCTCGTTGTACAGCGCCTGGAGGTCGTTGATGCCCTCGACGCAGCCGTCGAGCGTGTGCGTGGACAGCAGCGACAGCAGGTACGGCACGCGCAGCGACCAGATCTCCTCCGACCCGTCGGGCGTTCCGATGGAGAAGAGCGAGAAGGATGCATCCGCCCCGCACGCGGTGTCGTACATCGCCTCGGCAGCGGCCATCTTCATCGGCTGCGTCGCGGTCATCACGAGGCCCAGCTGGTCGCCGGAGATGGCGACGCCCACGAACGAGATGACCATGAACCACATGCCGAAGCGCAGCGACGTGCGCATGGTCTCGACGTTCTGGTGGCGCATGAGGTGCCACGCCGACACGGCGATGAGGACGGCGGCGGCGAACATCCACGCCGAGGTGATCGTATGCGGGAACGCGGCGAGGGCGACGGGATTGGTCAGCAGCGCCCAGAAGTCCACGAGCTCGGCCCGCGACCCGTCGGCGGCCATCTCGTAGCCGACCGGATTCTGCATGAAGGCGTTGGCGGCGAGGATGAAGTAGGCCGACAGGGTGGCCCCGATGGCGGCCATCCAGATGCTCGCCAGGTGCGCGAGCCGGGGGAGCTTGTCCCACCCGAAGATCCACAGACCGATGAACGTGGCCTCGAGGAAGAAGGCCAGCAGGCCCTCGAACGCGAGGGGGGCGCCGAAGACGTCACCGACGAAGCGCGAATAGGACGACCAGTTCATGCCGAACTGGAACTCCTGCACGATGCCGGTGACCACGCCCATGGCGAAGTTGATCAGGAAGATCTTGCCGAAGAAGCGCGTCAGGTGCAGCCACTTCACGTCGCCGGTGCGATACCACACCGTCTGGAAGATCGCCGTGACCAGGGCCAGGCCGAGGGTGAGCGGCACGAAGAGGTAGTGGTAGAGCGTCGTGAGCCCGAACTGCCATCGGGCGAGAAGTAGCGGGTCGAGCAGCTCCACGGGATCCTCCGATTTTCCGGCCGCACGTGTGGTCGGACCACACGCTAACATGCGTTCGTCCGCACCTGGCGGCCAGTCTCTCGCCATCGAACAACCGCTCACCAGTGCCGCGGGCCGGGAATAACCCGTAGCCTCGGACCATGGGCGAAACGGCGGCCGCGGGGTGAGTGCGACACCCGTCATCCTGCGCATGCGCGGGGCCGCGCCGGAGGGGGCGGCCGGGGCGCTCGCCGACACGCACGGCCGCATCCATCGCGACCTGCGCATCTCCCTCACCGACCGCTGCTCCCTGCGGTGCACCTACTGCATGCCCGAGCAGGGCAACGAGTGGCTCGCCAAGACGAGCATCCTCACCGTGGACGAGATCGTCGAGGTCGCCACGGTCGCCGCCTCCCTCGGTGTGAGCACCTTCCGCCTCACCGGAGGCGAGCCCCTCCTGCGCACCGACATCGTCGATGTGGTGCGCCGGATCGCGGCGATCCGCGGCGCCGACGGACCGGTCGAGGTCGCGATGACCACGAACGGCATCCGCCTCCCCGAGCTGCTGCCCGACCTCGTCGACGCAGGCCTCGCGCGGCTGAACATCAGCATCGACACGGTGCGCCGGGATCGCTTCGCCGCTCTCACACGCCGCGACCGGCTGGACGACGTCCTCGCCGGCATCGCGGCGGCCGCCGCATCCCCTCTCCGGCCCCTCAAGCTCAACGCCGTCGCGATGCGCGGGGTCAACGACGACGAGCTCGTCGACCTCGTCCAGTACGCCGTGGACGTGGGCGCCCAGATGCGCTTCATCGAGCAGATGCCGCTGGATGCCGGTCACACGTGGGATCGCACCACGATGGTCACGCGGGAGGAGATCCTCGCGGCGCTCGCCGAACGGTGGGAGCTGACGGCCGTGCCCGGCCGTGGCGGCGCGCCGGCCGAGACGTGGCTGCTGGACGGCGGGCCGCACCGCGTCGGGGTGATCGCGTCGGTCACGGCGCCCTTCTGCGGCGCGTGCGACCGGCTGCGCCTGACCGCCGACGGCCAGCTGCGCAACTGCCTCTTCTCGATCGCGGAGTACGACCTGCTGCCGGTCCTGCGCGCGGACTCCACTGCGTCACGGGCGGAAGGCATCGCCGAGCGCCTCCGGGCATGCGTGCACGGCAAGCTGCCCGGTCACGCGATCAACGACCCCGCATTCCTGCAGCCCCCGCGCGGAATGAACGCGATCGGTGGCTGATCCGGGTCACTCCAGGACGGCCAGCTGCACGACGCAGTCGGCGGGCCGCTCGGACGGCCGGATGCGCTGGGCGCGGAGCGGTCCGCACGCCGATGTGAGCACGCCGTCCATGAGTCCCAGGTGCACCGTGCACCGTACGTCGCGCCCGCCGGCGGCGGCCTGAGGGCAGGGGGAGAGGTCGATCGTGAGCGCCTGCTCGTCCACGACGGGGGTGAATCCCGCGCCCTCCAGGTCGTCCACCAGCGCGTCCAGCTGGTGCACCGCCTCCTCGGCCAACGTGGAGGTGGCCGGCCACAACCGGCGGAAGAGATCCCCTCGGACGGCGGCCTCCCGCGCCTTGCGCTGGGCCACCGGGCTGGAGGCCGCATCCTCGCCGGTCGCGGTGTAGAGCACGCGGGGCCGGCCGCGGGTCGTGCGGTGCTCCGTGGCGGCCACGACGTACCCGCCGTCCATGAGGCGCTGCAGGTGTTCGCGGACGGTGTTGGCATGCAGCCCCGTCGCCTCGCACAGCTCGCTCACGGTGCGCTCGGGCCGCTCCAGCAGGAGGTGGAGGATGCGCACGCGCGAGTCGCTGGAGATCGCGCTGTAACCGGCGTTGCCCATCCCGCCATTATCCGCTGTCGCCGCCTTCGTATACTCGGTAGGCACATACTCGATATTCAAGGGGGTCGCATGTCGGTGCGCCGCGGACTGCTGGCGATCCTCGATCAGGACGCGTGTTACGGGTATCAGCTGCGCGCGGAGTACGCCCGCCGCACCGGCGCGGTGCTCAACGTCGGTCAGATCTACACGACGCTGGACCGGCTCGAGCGCGACGGGCTCGTCGAGCGCCGCGGCACCGACGAAGCGGGGCACACCTACTGGGGGATCACCGAGGCCGGACGCGCAGAGACCGACCGCTGGTTCACCGAGGCCGAGACCCCCAGCGGGCGCGACGAGCAGGCGCTGAAGGTCGCCCTCGCCGCGACCCTGCCGGGCGTGGATGCTGCGGCGGTCGTGGCCGCCGAACGCCGCGCGGCGCAGGCGCGGCTGTCGGCGATCGACGCGGACGTCGACGGGCTCGAGGTCGCCGCCGCCATCCTGCGGGAAGCGGAGCGGTCGCGCGTCGTGGCGGAGATCGCGTGGCTGGACGCCGTCACGCCCCTCGTGTCCGCGCCCGGGTCGGGGCGCACGTTCGGGCTGTCCTCCGACCGGCCGCGGCGCGGCCGCCCCGTGCGCGGCGCGACTCAGGCGGGGTAGTTCGCCCCGGCCAGGAGGGTCGCCAGATGCGCGGCGTTCGCCGCGACCGTCGCCGTCGTGCCGGCAGTGCTCTCGGGGGTCGTCTCCAGCTCGCGATAGTCGGTCGATCCCATCGCCTCGCCGTTCCAGTACGTCACGCCCTGGGCAGGGATGGTGTACCCGACGTCGTTGAGGGCCTGGAAGAGGTCTGCGGTGATCTTGTGCGCGCCGTCCTCATTGCCCACGACGGCGACGACGGCGACCTTGCCGAAGAGGATCGGGCGGCCCTGGTCGTCGGTCTCGCTGAGCTCGGCGTCCAGGCGCTCCAGGACGCGGGCAGCGATCGAGGAGTGGTGCCCCATCCACGTGGGGGTTCCCAGCACGAGGATGTCGGCGGCGAGCACCTTCTCCCGCAGCGCCGGCCACTGGTCGCCCGCACCCATGTCCTTCTCCACGCCCGGCCGGACGTCGTAGTCGACGACCCGGGCGAGCTCGCTCTCCACGCCGGCGTCGCCGAGGGCGGCGAGCACCTCCCGGAGGAGCTTCTCCGTGCTGGAGGGAGCGGGAGCGGGCTTGAGGGTGCAGTTGAGCGCGAGAGCGCGGACCATGGGATCCCCTTCCTGGCTGGATGCTGCGACGCTACGGGGTCGGCTGCCTGGCGACCGGGGGATTGACACGGCGGCGGGATCTCTCGCCGCCGAGACAGTTAGCCTGCGGGGCCCGACTCGTCAAGCCCCGCGCGGGTTTTCTTTTCCGGGCGCACTCTAGACAGAGCGAGAGGAGCACGGTCATGGTCATGGAGGCGCGTCACGTCGAATCTACGGCGCTGGCGGCCCCGCAGCCGTGGACGCGGGTCGACCTCGACCTCTACGAGATCGCGTGGGACGACGTCGTGGCCGGTTACGTCGAGGTCGTCGGCCACGTGTACGTGGCGCTGTCCGGCCCTCGCTACGACCGTGCGGTGGAGGTGCGGCAGGCCCTCAGCTTCTCGGACGCCGTCGACGCGCTGCGCCATCCCGCATCCTGACGTCACGAAGGCCCCGACGCACCCTCGGGGTGACAGAGCGTGCGTTACGGTCGGATCATGACTTCCTCCGACCGCGACGACGAGGTGGATCTTCTGATCGACGCGTGGTCGCGGCGCCTGCCGGAGGTCGACCTCACCCCCCTCGACGTCATGTCCCGGCTGCGGCGCGCGTCGCACCGCCTCAATCGCCTGCGCGCGGCGGCGTTCGCCGGCGCGGGACTGTCGGCCTGGGAGTTCGACGTGCTGGCGGCGCTGCGGCGCGCCGAGGAGCCGCACGAGATGAATCCCGCGCAGCTGATCGAGGCGACGATGATCGGCTCCGCGGCGATGACGAACCGCCTGGAGAAGCTCACCGCACGCGGGCTCATCGAGCGGCGTCCCAACGAGCTCGACCGCCGCAGCATCCTCGTCCGCCTGACTCCCGAAGGCGCGCGGCGCGTGGATGCGGCGATGACCGAGCTCGTGCGCCGCGAGGCGGAGGCGCTGCGAGGCCTCGACCGGGCCGATCAGGCTGCGCTCGCTCGCATCCTGAGAAGCCTCGTCGATCCGGCCTGACCCGCCTCAGCCCTCCAGGCCCAGCGGCACGCGGGTGACCGGCTCGATCCCGGTCACCGTGATCCACCCCTCGGCCAGGAGCGCCGCGTCGCTGCCGGGTTCGGGGGTGTTGGGCAGATCCTCCACGGCGAGGCGGATGTGGTGCTCGTCGCTCTCGGACAGGGTCGTCTGCACGATGCCGAAGGGAGCGAGGTGCGCTTCCACCAGTCCGCGGGCCTCGCGGCTGTTCGGCGCGTTGAGGTTCGCCACGGTTCCCCGCGGGCGGGCGAGCAGCTCGGGGACGAAGCCCACGGCCGCCTCGGCGGCGGTGGACCAGTGGTACTCCTCCGGGTGGATGCCGACATCCAGCGACACCGCCAGCGCGCGCGCGCCGTGCAGGCCCCCGGTGAGGGCGGCGCCGACCGTGCCGGAGTGGAGGATGGCGCGCCCCACGTTGGCGCCGTGGTTGACGCCGGAGAGCACGACCTCGGCCGGGTCGCCGAACGCACCGCGCGCCGCGATGAGGGCGATGAGCCCGGGTCCGCCGTGCACCGCGTACGTCGCGACGCCCTCGAGTCCGTCCAGTTCGCGCCGTTCGATCGCGATGCGTCCGTCGTCCTCCTCGGCCATGATCGACGCACTGGATCCGCTGGACTGCTGCGCGGGTGCGGCGACGAACACGTCGTGGCCCGCTGCCGCCGCGGCGCGCGCGAGCACCGAGAGCCCCGGCGCGTGGATGCCGTCGTCGATCGTGATCAGTACGCGGGTCATGCGGGATCCTTCTCGTCGGTGTCGGTCGGGGGTTCGGCGAGGGCGGCCAGGCCGTCGGGGCTGACGCGGCCCGCGGTGGGCGTGTCCGAGGGCGCACCGCGGGGGATCTCTCCGACGGTCACCGCCTCCCGCAGCCGCTCGATCGCGCCGCCCTCGCCGGTGCCCAGCCCGTGATGCGTGGCGTTGAGCGCGCCGGCGGCCGCCCCCAGGGTCAGGGCGTCGCGGAGACCCTCCCCTCGTGCCAGGCCCGCGACGACGCCGGCGGTGAGCGAGTCGCCCGCCCCGCGGGAGTCTGCGGCCACGACATCCGGTGAGGCCACCTGGAGCGCGCCGTCGTCATCGAGGAAGAGCAGCGGGTCGCTCGCGCGGGTCACGATGACCGCACCGGCGCCCCGCGAGCGCAGCTCGTGCATGGCGGGAAGCAATCGCTCGACGGATGCGTCTTCCGCGAGCCCGTCGTCGATGACCTCCTCGTGGCTGACCTTGAGCACATCCACGCCACCCTCCAACGCGGCGGCGAGACGCTCCCCGGCCAGATCCACCACGACACGCGCTCCGGCCTGGCGAAGGTCGGATGCCAGGCGCCGGTAGAGATCGGCGGGAAGCGTGCCCTCGCCGGCGGGGCCGCTGAGCACCACCAGCCCCGCCTCGAGGCCGTCCCGCAGCGTGAGGCTGTACAGCTCGTCCAGGTCGTGCCGGTTGAGGGGATCACCCTCCTGCTCGGCGATCTCCTCGCGCTCGCCGCCACGACGGTCGTGGACGTAGGCCGCGCCGCGACCGGCCCGTTCGACGGCGGACACGGTCACGCCCTCGTGCGCGATGCGGTCGCGCAGCACGGAGCCGATCTCGCCGGTCAGGGCGCAGCACACCGTCACGTCGATGCCCAGACTGCGCAGCATCCGCGCCTGCCACACTCCCTGCCCGCCGGCGTGGATGTGGATCTCGTCGCTGCCCTCGACCTGCTCGACCGTGACGGTGAGGAGGGGGGAGGGGGCGAAGATGGTCACGTCGCTCATATCCTCGACGGTAGGACGAGGCGGCGGGCAGGCAGAGGGACTTGCGCGCGAGCGATGCGGGGGTTCTGGCGGACCGGGCGAAGGGGCGGGCCTGATGCAGGGGGAGCACGAGGACGAACTGCGGACGCTGCGCGCCCGCGCGTACGGGCCGTCGCCGGACATCCACACCGATGCGGTCGCCGTCGCCCGCCTGGCAGAGCTCGAAGCCACCGCGCGCGAGCGCGACGCGAGCCCGCCGGCACGCGCCGCCGCAGACGTGGAGGCGGCACCGGGGACGGAGGCGGTGGCCGCGCCGGGGACGGAGCTCTTCCCCGAAGCCGCCGCATCCGCGCCTCCGGCGTCTCCGCCGGCGCGACGCGCCCGGCCGCGCTGGGCGCCGGTGCTGTGGCCGGTCTCGGTGGTCGCGGCACTGTCGGCGGGTGCCGCCGCGACCTCGGTGGCGATGCCACTGGTCTCCCGTGACGCCGGTGCCGGCGCGAGCCAGGTCACGACCCTGCAGCCGGATCCGGGATTCGAGTGGCCCGTGGGCCTCTTCGGCCCGCCGAGCGACGATGCCCAGGGCTTCGCGGACTTCCTCGGGGTGACCGCGATCGCCTCGTCACGGGGCGCTTACCAGCCCGGCGGCGACGGCGCGTGCCTGCTGCTGATCCCGACCGAGGATCTGGCGAAGCAGCCCGAGACCGGATTCACGTGGGTGCACTCGGGGTGCGGTGCGGGGCCCTTCCCCGCCACCGTCGCCTTCACGGTGGAGCGGCAGATGCCCGCGATCCTGCGCGACCGTTTCCCCGTCGGTACGGCGATGCAGTTCGTCCTCGACGGCGAACGGGTGGGGGTCTTGGTCGAAGCCGCGGAGTGAGAGGGTGGAGTGTGCCCCCGACTCTGCTCGACCTCGTCCCCCGCGGCGCCGACGACGACGCCGTGTACGCCGGGTTCGTGGAGTGGGCCGGTGGGCGCGGCCTGACGCTGTACCCGGCTCAGGACGAGGCGGTCATCGAGCTGGTCTCCGGCGCGAACGTCATCCTGTCCACCCCCACCGGCACCGGCAAGTCCCTCGTCGCCGTCGCCGCGCACGCGGCGAGTCTCGCCCGGGGCGGGCGCACGTGGTACACCGCGCCCATCAAGGCGCTCGTCAGCGAGAAGTTCTTCGCCCTCGCCGAGATCTTCGGTGCGGAGAACGTCGGGATGGTCACCGGCGACTCCTCGGTCAACCCCGACGCCCCGATCATCTGCTGCACCGCCGAGATCCTCGCCAACCTCGCCCTCCGGCAGGGGCCGGATGCCGCCGTCGACCAGGTCGTGATGGACGAGTTCCACTACTACGGCGACGCCGACCGCGGCTGGGCGTGGCAGGTGCCCCTACTGCTCCTGCCCCGCGCGCAGTTCCTGCTGATGTCGGCGACCCTCGGCGACGTCACCGCCATCGCCGACGACCTTCAACGGCGCACCGGCCGCCCCACGGCGCGCGTCACCGGCGTCGAGCGCCCCGTGCCGCTGCACTTCTCCTACGCCCGCACGCCCGCGCACGAGACGGTGCAGGAGCTCCTGGACACGCGCCAGGCGCCGGTGTACATCGTGCACTTCTCGCAGGCGGCGGCCATGGAGCAGGCGCAGGCCCTCTCCAGCATCCGGGTCATCTCACGCGAGCAGCGCGACGAGATCGCCGAGGCGATCGGAGGGTTCCGCTTCACGACCGGGTTCGGCCGCACGCTGTCGCGCCTCGTGCGGTCGGGCATCGGCGTGCATCACGCCGGGATGCTGCCCCGCTACCGGCGGCTGGTCGAGACGCTCGCCCAGCGCGGCCTGCTCCGCGTCATCTGCGGCACCGACACCCTCGGGGTCGGCATCAACGTCCCCATCCGCACCGTCCTGCTGACGGCCCTGTCCAAATACGACGGGCAGCGGATGCGGCATCTGTCCGCGCGCGAATTCCACCAGATCGCCGGTCGGGCCGGGCGCGCGGGATTCGATACCGCCGGCACGGTCGTGGTCCTGGCTCCCGAGCACGAGATCGACAACGCCACGGCGGTCGCCAAGGCCAGGGACGACCCGAAGAAGCTGCGCAAGATCGTCCGCAAGAAGCCGCCGCAGGGGTTCGTGAACTGGAGCGAATCCACGTTCGAGCGCCTCGTCGGCGCCGAACCCGAGCCGCTGCAGCCGCATCTGCAGATCACCGCGGCCATCCTGATCAACGTCATCGCCCGCGGCGGCGACGTGTTCGGCAACGTCCGCTCCCTTGTCTTCGACAACCACGAGCCCCGTGCCCGGCAGCTCGAGCTCGCCCGGCGCGCGCTGGCGATCTTCCGCACGCTTCGGGCCGCCGACGTGGTGGAGGTGGCCGACGGGAGGATCCGCCTCACCGTCGACCTGCAGCCCAACTTCGCCCTCAACCAGCCGCTGTCGCCGTTCGCGCTCGCCGCCATCGAGCTGCTCGATCCCGACGACGCGCAGGGTGCGGCGGGCACCGGCCACTACGCGCTCGACGTCGTCAGCGTGATCGAGGCGACGCTCGATGACCCCCGCCCGGTGCTGTCGCAGCAGGAGTACCTCGCCCGCGGGGAGGCGGTCGCCGCGATGAAGCGCGAGGGACTGGACTACGACCAGCGCATGGACGCCCTCGAGGAGATCACCTACCCTCGGCCCCTGGCCGAGCTGCTCGCCCAGTCGTACGAGGTGTTCGCGTCCAGCCAGCCGTGGATCCGCGACTTCGCGCTGTCCCCGAAGTCGGTCGTGCGCGACATGTTCGAGCGCGCGCTGTCGTTCGGGGAGTTCGTCTCGGTGTACTCCCTGGCCCGCAGCGAGGGGCTGGTGCTGCGCTACCTCAGCGACGCGTACCGAGCCATCCGCCAGACGGTCCCCGTCGAAGCGCAGACGCCCGACCTGACCGACCTCATCGAATGGCTCGGGGAGCTGGTCCGGCAGGTGGACTCGAGTCTCGTGGACGAGTGGGCGGCGCTCATCGCCCCGCCCGATGACCCGGACGCGCCGATCGTGCCACCGGCACCACCGTCGGTCCTGACCAACCGCCGCGCCTTCAGCGTGCTCGTGCGCAACGAGATGTTCCGCCGCATCCAGCTCGCCGCCCTGCAGCGCGACGACGAGCTCACCGAGCTCGACCCCGACGCCGACTGGTCGGAGGCGCTGGATGCGTACTACGCCGAGCACGACGAGATCCTCACCGGCGGGCCCGCGCGGTCGGCGGCGCTCGTGACGGTGGACGAGTCCGGCGCCGCCGAGGGCGTGTGGCGCGTCGAGCAGACCATCGACGACCCCGCCGGCGACCACGATTGGCGCATCCGCGCCGTCGTCGACCTGCCGGCGTCCGAGGAGTCGGGGACGGCCGTCGTCCACGTCACCGAGGTGGTCCGCCTCTGAGCGGCGCGGCGCTTAGGCTCGGAGGGTGGACACCGCACTCGCCATCCTGCTGCTGGTCAATGCCGCCTTCAACGCGCTGGTCTGGCCGCGGTTCTACGGGCGCGTGGCGAAGGACCCCCGGGCGCGGGATGCCGCGGGCAAGCCCACGCGATTCCTGATCGTGCACGCCGTGCTCATCGCCCTCGCCCTCGTCCTGGCGCTGGTGTCGGCGATCGTGGGCGTCATCGCGCTGGTGGACTGACCGCCGCGGGCGTCGCGCCCGTGTGCTCGGCGGGACTGAAGACGACGATCACGTGCAGGTCGTCCGCGATCTCGACGAAGCGATGCTCCTCCCCGGCCGGGACGAACAGCACGGCCCCCGGCACCGCTGCGGCGCTCCCGCCCGGCGTCTCCAGACGCGCGCTCCCGGCCAGGACGATGTACACCTCGTCCTCGGTGTGGGGCTGCTGGGGATCGGCGGTCCCGGCGGGGATGACGTAGGAGCCGACGCTCATCGACGGCGCGCGCAGCAGTTCGTCGTAGACCGCGGCGCTCACCGTCGCGGCCGGGGGATACCACGATCGCATGACGTTCCTTCCGGCGGCGGTATCGCCATCGTGCCCGTCTCACGCGGCGGCAGCCACGTCCACCTGGGAGGAGGTGGCCTGCACGGGAGTCGCGGCGGTGCTGCTCCCGCGGCGCCGCCGCATCCGTCCCGGTGCCCTCAGGGGTGCCTAGACTCGCGGCAGGAGCCCGACCGGCTCCGCGCGAGCGTCGGAGGAGCACGATATGCAGCTGGCCATGGTGGGACTGGGACGGATGGGCGCGAACATCGTGCGCCGCCTGATGCGGGACGGGCACGAGTGCATCGTGTACGACGTCAATCCGGATGCGGTGGCGACCCTCGAGGGGGAGGGCGCCGTGGGCGCGGGCGACTTCGCCGATCTCGCGACGAAGATGACCACGCCGCGCACGGTCTGGCTCATGATCCCGGCGGGGCTGACCGGAGGGGTCGTGGAGGAGGTCGCCGCGGTCCTGGAACCGGGCGACATCATCATCGACGGCGGCAACTCCAACTATCGCGACGACGTCCGCCGTGCCGCGGCTCTGAGGGATCGCGGCATCCACTACGTCGACGTCGGCACCAGCGGCGGGGTGTTCGGCCTCGAGCGCGGGTTCTGCCTCATGGTCGGCGGTCCGGACGAGGCCTTCGCCCACATCGAGCCCGTGCTGCAGACCATCTCGCCCGGCACCGGCGACCTGCCGCGGACGCCCGGGCGGACGGGAGAGATCGCTCCCGAGGAGCAGGGCTACCTGCACTGCGGTCCGTCGGGGGCCGGTCACTTCGTGAAGATGGTCCACAACGGCATCGAGTACGGCGTGATGGCCGCCATCGCGGAGGGGCTCAACATCCTCCACAACGCCGACGCCGGCCTGCGTGACACCACGCACTCCGCGGAGATCGCCCCGCTGGAGGAGCCGGAGTACTACCAGTTCGACATCGACACGCCCAAGGTCACCGAGCTGTGGCGCCGGGGCTCGGTGATCTCCTCGTGGCTGCTGGATCTGGCCGCGGCCGCGCTGCAGGACAATCCGACGCTCGAGGGCCTCGCCGGCCGGGTGTCGGACTCGGGTGAGGGACGCTGGACGGTCAAGGCGGCAGTGGACGTGGGTGTGCCGGCGCCCGTGCTGGCGGCGTCGCTGTTCGAGCGGTTCGCCTCGCGCGGGGAGGACCACTTCGCCAACCAGGTGCTCTCGGCCATGCGCATGCAGTTCGGCGGCCACCAGGAGCTGCCCGCCGGCGATGTGCTCGAAGCGGGCGGGGCGAAAGCCGACAGCTCCGGCTCGTGACGGCCGCCGCGGCCGGGTCCCGGTGACGGATGCGGTCACCGGCCGTAGGCTGAGGGGCATCCCACCGACGGCAGGGGGAGGGCAGCATGGTCCGCGTACGCGTGGCAGGGGTCGCGCTGGATTCCGCCCAGCAGCACGTCATCCTGCTCAAGCCCCTGGGCCCCTCGGCCCTGACGGGCACCATCCTCCCGGTGTGGATCGGAGCCCAGGAGGCCACCGCGATCCTCGTCGCCGTGGAGGGCGTGGTGCCGCCGCGCCCGCTCGCCCACGACCTCATGGTGCGACTGGTCGACGCGCTGGAGGGCACGGTCGAACGCGTCGAGGTGACCCGTGTGGACGGCGGCACCTTCTACGCGGAGGTGTCGCTCGCGACACCGCACGGGCTCCGCGTGATCGACGCGCGGCCCTCCGACGCCATCGCCCTGGCCTCACGCACGGACGCGCCGATCTGGGTCGCCGATCCGGTCTTCGCCGAGGCGGGTGTCCCTGAAGCGGTGACCGACCTCCCCGACCAGGTCGACGAGGAGGAAGAGGTGGATGAACTCCGCCGGTTCCTCGACGAGGTCGACCCCGACGACTTCGGCAGCTGAAGGACGGGCGCCGCCGCACTCGGTCGTCCTGGACGCGACGCGGAATCGGCGCGACGACGAGGCGCCCCGCACGCGTGTGCGGGGCGCCTCGTGCACGGGGCGGCGTCGCGGCTCAGTCGACGATGCCCGCTTCGCGCAGGTCGATCAGCTCGCCCTGCGGCTGCCAGCTGGTCCCGTCGAACTGCGTGAGCTGCACCTCGAAGATCAGGCGCCCGCCGAAGCCGGCGTCCAGGGTCATGCCGTCCTGCAGGTACGGGTTGGGGGTCTCCGCCAGCGAGTCCCATGCCTCCAGCAGGCCGTCGGCCGTCATCTCCGGCGCCGACTTCAGGGCTTCGACCAGCGCCGCGCCCAGGCCGTAGCCGTTGAACGCCAGCGCCTGGCGGATGTCGCTCTCGTAGCCGTGCTCGGTCATGGCCGCGACGAACGCCTGCGTCGCCTCGTCCTCGTCGTTCTTCGGGTCTGCCGGGTCCTTGCCCCAGTGGAACGCGTAGGCGTCGCGCACGGCCTCGGCCCCTGCCGGGTCGACCACGGTGACGAAGTCCGCCATGTTGCCGGCCAGCAGGAGCGTCGGCTCGTACCCGATCTCGTGCATGTACGCGGTGACGGCGCCGATCGTGGGTGCGCCGATGTTGATGATGACCGTGTCGACGCCTGCCGCCTGGAACTGGCTGACCTGCGCGCTGAGGTCGGCAGTGCCGGGCGGAACCGTCGCGACCTGTGCCGGAGTGACGCCGCCGGCTTCCAGGCCGGCGATGTGGCTCTCGCTCAGGTCGTTGTTGAAGCCGATGAACCCCACGACCGCGTCGGGTGCGTTCTCGGTCAGCCACTGCGCGTGCAGCTCGCCCTCCCAGGCGACGTCGGGCCAGAAGGCGCGCGTGTACGGGAAGTTCTCTACGTCGCTGAGCGGGGTCTGCCCGGCCAGCGCGATCTGGGCGACCTTCTTGTCGTTGAGGTACGGGCGGCCGGGGACGGCGATGCCGCCGAAGTTGACCACCGCGATGGCGCCGTCCTTCTCGACGAAGCTGCGCTGGTTGTCTGCCAGGCGGGCCGGGTCGTAGCCGTCGTCGGCGGTGACCAGCTCGATCTGCCGGCCGTCGATGCCGCCGTCGGCGTTGGTGGCTTCGATGTAGGCCTGGAAGCCGTGCAGGCCCGCGGCCGCGGCGGCCAGCGGTCCGCTCTGCGGCCAGCTGGCGCCGATGACGATGGGGCTGTCGTCGGCTTCGCCCTCGGCGGGCTCGGTCGCGGCCTGCCGGCCGGTGCACCCCCCGAGCAGCATTGCGAGGGCGGTCGCCGCGGTGACGGCGATGAGGGCGGGGCGAGTTCGGCGTGACATCTTCATCAGCGATTCGCTTCCTTTCGTGTGAGTGCGGGTGGTGATTCGGGTTTCGGTTCCGGGTGCGCGGAGGCGGGGGACTCGGTCGCAGGCGCTCGCCGGACGGCGAGCCCGCGCGCACGCCGTGCCAGCGACGAGCTCCAGCCGGCGAGACCGCCCGGCGCGAAGATGAGGCACACCGCCAGCAGCACCGCGAAGATGAGCTGCGCGAACTGGCCGGAGGCCTGACCGGGCAGGATGTCGCTGGAGAAATCGGGCAGGTAGACGACGATGCCGGCGCCGACGATCGCGCCGATCCAGGACCGGTTGCCGCCGACGGTGGTGGCCATGAGCAGGATCAGCGAGAACGTCAGGAGATAGCTGTCGGGGGTCGCCACCGTCAGGACGAGCACGAGGATCCCCCCGCCGAATCCGGCCACGGCGGCGCTGATGACGAATGCGATGAGCTTCAGCTGGGGAACGCGCACGCCGTTGGCCATCGCGAGGATCCGGTTCGTGCGCACGGCCGCGTAGGCGCGGCCGAACCGCCCGGTGGTGAGGTTGCGCAGGAGCCCCAGGGTGCCGGCCAGCGCCAGCAGGGCGAAGAGGAAGCCGAGCTGGGCGGAGGTGAGGCCGGCCGTCGCCGTGAAGGGAGAGGTCGGCAGCGCGAGCCCGACCGTGCCGCCGGTGACGTCGCTGAACCTGCTCATCAGCAGGGGGAAGACGGCGGCGATCGCGATCGTGAACAGACCGAGGTTGAGACCGCCGAGCTTGAGGGCAGGGATCCCGATGACGACGCCCACGAGCAGCCCGACTCCGACGCTGCTGACGAGCGCGAGCGGCCACGGCGTGTCCAGGTTCAGCATCATCAGCATGGTCGTGTACCCGCCGATGCCGAAGATCGCGCCGTGACCGACGCTGATCTGCCCGGAGAAGCCGACGAGGAGGTTGAGCCCGGCGACGCCGAGGGCGATGGCGAGCACCCGGGTGGCGTTGAAGAGGTCGTAGTCGCTCACCAGGAAGGGGATGCACACGCCGACGAGCAGGAGGGCGAGGGTGCCCAGCCCGCGGGGCGTGCGGAACCACGGCCGCTCGGCGGGGTAGGGGACGGGAGGGGTCACGCGCGCACCATCCGTTCTCTTCCGAAGAGCCCGCCGGGCTTGATCAGAAGGACGATCACGATCAGGACGAACGCCACGACGATGTTGAGGTCGCCGCCGAGGAACGGGATGTAGCGGCCGGCGAACGCGGTGACCACCCCGATCAGCAGGCCGCCCACGACCGCCCCGACGCGGCTGGTGAGGCCGCCGAGCGTCGCGGCGGACAGCGCCATGAGCAGGGGGAAGTTCATCATCTGCGGCGACAGCCCCAGAGTCGGAGCGGCCACCACTCCGGCGACGGCGCCGACGGCACCGGCGACGGCCCACCCGAGCGCCAGCCACACCGGTGCGGACAGTCCGAGCAGCGCAGCGGAGGGGGCGTTCTGCGCGACGGCGCGCAGGCGCAGTCCGATGGGCGTCTTCTGGAACAGCAGTGCGGTCAGGGCCATCGCCACGATCACCAGGAGCGCGCCGCCGGCCTGCTGGTATGTCAGCCGCAGCCCGGCGAACTGGATGATGCCCGACCCGAAGGGGCTCGGGAAGCTGCGCGGGTCGGTGCCCCAGATGATGCTCGCCAGAGCGCTGATACCGAGGAGGAGCGCGACGCCCATCGCCATCAGGACGCCCTCGTTGCGGGTGTCGACCCAGCGGACGACGACGACGTGCAGGAGAGCTCCGATCACCGCGGATGCGGCGACGGCGATGAGGATCGCCAGCCACGGCGGGATCCCGCCCAGCAGCACCGTGTACGCGATGAAGGCCGCGACGACGGCCAGCTCGCCCTGGGCGAAGTTCAGCATCCCGGTGCCCTGGAACACCACACTGAGGGCGAGCGCCAGGGCGGCGTAGACCGTTCCGGTCGTGAGGCCGTCGAGCAGGATCTGGAAGAACTCAGTCATCGAGTGCTCCTTCAGACGGGGAGGTCGCCGCCGGGGAGTGAGCGTCGCCGAGATAGGCGGCGCGCAGGGAGTCGTGATCCTGCAGCTCGGCGGCCGGTCCCTCCAGCGCCACGCTGCCGCGGGAGAGCACGATCGCCCGGTCGGCGATCCGCAGGGACAGCCGGGCATTCTGCTCGGCGAGCAGGATGGTCAGCGACCATGCGTCGCGCAGCGACTGGAAACGGTTGAACAGCTCCAGCGTCGTCAGCGGGGCAAGCCCCAGCGACGGTTCGTCCACCAGGAGCAGGCGGGGCCGCGCAAGAAGGGCTCGCGCGACGGCGAGCATCTGGGCCTGGCCGCCGGAGAGCGCGCCGGCCTGACGCGATCGCATCTCGTGCAGGACGGGGAAGGTCTCGGAGATCAGGTCCAGGTCGGCCGCCGTGCGCGCACGCAGATTGCGCGGGCGGGCCAGAGCGCCCAGGCGCAGGTTCTCCTCGACGGTGAGCTCGGTGAATGTGCCGCGACCTTCAGGGACATGACCCAGGCCGAGGCGCGCGACCCGGGCGGTGGACAGCCCGTCGATGCGGGTCCCGGCGAGCGTGATCGCGCCGGAGGACGCGACCTGACGCGACAGGGCGCGCAGCAGCGTCGTCTTCCCCGCACCGTTCGCACCGAGGAGCGCCACGATCTCGCCTTCCTCGATCGCGAGGTCCACACCGTGGAGCACCTGCACGCCGCCGTAGCGGGCGCGCAGGTTCTCGGCGATGAGCATGGTCATGGCAGCTCCCCGTCGGCGGGTGCGTCGGCACCCAGGTAGGCGGCGATCACGAGCGGATCGGCCGAGACGGTCGCGGGGTCTCCGGATGCCAGCAGTCGCCCGGCATCGAGCACCGCGACGAACCGGGCGACGCGCATGACCAGCCCCACGTCGTGCTCGACGAGCAGGCTCGTCATGTCGGAGGCGGCGCCGAACTCGGCGATGAATCCGAGCAGCTCGTCGGCCTCGTCGGCGCTGAGGCCGGCGGCCGGTTCGTCCAGCAGCAGAAGCTGCGGACGCGACAGGAGTGCGCGGGCGATCTCGACGCGTCGACGATCCGCGTGGGCCAGGCTGCTCACGGGCGCCAGGGCCAGCGGCTGGAGCCCGAGCGGGCCCATGAGCTCCCACGCGTCCAGCCGCACGGCACGCTCCTCGCGGCTCGCCCGGCCGATCCGCAGGGCGGCCGCCCACATCCCCGCCCGCATCCCGCCGTGCGCACCCAGCAGCACGTTCTCGAAGACATTGAGGTCGGGCAGGAGCGTGGGCGTCTGGAACGTGCGGGCGATGCCGGCGATCGCGCGCGCCTGCGCCGGCATGTCGCTCATCGGGCGTCCGGCCAGCGCGATCTCACCCTCGTGGCGGTAGATGCCGCTGATGCAGTTGAAGAGGGTCGTCTTGCCCGCTCCGTTGGGGCCGATCACCGCGCTCGTCCCCCCGCGCGGGATGGCGAAGCTCACGGCGTCCAGCGCGCGGACGCCGCGGAATCCGATCCCGACGTCGCTGATCGTCAGCGCGGGAGCGAGGGCCGTTCTGTCGTGCGTGCGCACGGTCGCGTCGCTGTCCAGGGTCATCATCCTTGATGTCGTCGGGTGGGTGAGGGGGTGCCTCGTCGCCATCGTATGAGCGCCCTGCGATATGCGTCAGAGTGATTTAGCTATACCGGTCATCGATGCTGTTGATGTCAATCGGGTCAGAGGTGTCCGGTTGTGAGCCACCCGACTGGCGGGAGGCGGAGCAGGTTCACGCGGCGCGGAAGACCGGGACCCGTCGCTCGGGCTGTTCGACGTAGCGCCGGCCGAGGGGTGAGATCCACTCGATCGCACCGCCGGCGAGCTGTCGCACCACCCACCCGCCGTGATGCTTGACGGTGTGGTGGCCCTGGCACAGCGGGGCGAGGTTGGAAAGCTCTGTTCGTCCGCCGTCTTCCCACGCGACCTGATGATCGATCTGACATCGGGCGGCAGGCATGGCGCACCCCGGACCCATACATCGATCGGCTCGCCAGCGGACCAGGCGCCGAAGCGGGGCGGGGGGTCGGTACTTCTTGCGGCCCACCGAGAGGACCGTCCCGGTCTCGGGGTGGGTCAGGATCCGCATCCAGCTGTCGGCGGTGCCGCACAGCTCCCGTGCCTGCTCGATGGGGATGGGACCGACCCCCTCCACGACGGCCGGCTCGCTCTGCCCGGCCAGTTCGTCACTGAGGAGCGCCATCGCCGGAACGGTGACGGCGACTGTCGCGCGGATCCCACGGGCGGCGGTGGGATGCTGCCGGACGACCCCGTCGACGAGCAGGTCGGCGACGGCATCGGCGCGGAGCTGGTCGAGCGTGCGCGTCTCACCCTCTTCTGCCGCCAGCACCTTGGCCATGGCGGTGACACGGTTGTGCACGGCGTGGGCTTCCACAGCCGGCAGGTGAACGAGGAGCCACGCCATGCCATCGGCGGCCGGCTCGATAACGACTCGGCGCTGCGCGATCGCGTCGCGGTGGCGTTGCTCGAGCGTCGCCGCCCGGACCGTCTCCACGAGCTTGCGCAGCAGGCGGCGAAAGGCGCCGAGCGGGCGCGCCTCGGCCAGCTCGACCGCGAGCGGAATCACCTGCGGGCGGAGCGCCGGCTCGACGGTGTCGACGAGTTCGACGAACACCTCTGCGTGCCGCTCGGTCGTTCGCGCCCCGTGCAGCGAGTCAAGCATCGAGGGGTAGCGGGTGACGAGCCCCTCGGCGGTGATCAGGAGCTGGTCTGCGGCATGCTCGGTCATCTGGAGCGCCGCCGCAAGCTCCAGACGCAGCGAGCGCTCGATGATCTCCGGGCTGGCGCCGCGGAACGTGGTCACCTCGGTGAGCGCTGTTCGATGCATCGCCTCGACCCGTTCGAACCGCTGCGCGGCGAACACCGCCATCATCGTCGATGTCTCCGTCACGAGATCCAGCGGATCCAGCACGCCGGCCAGCTCGGGGTTGTCCTCCCAGAGAGCCTCGAGCCCCGCGTCGGCGTCGTCCGCCGAGTGGGTTGCATCTGTGCTCATGGGAAGAGGTTAGAACGTACCTCCGACCTTCCCACCTGCACGACCACCTTGCCCACCGTGTGCCCTGCGTCGATGTGGGCCAGCGCGGCACGGGCCTGCGTCTGCGGCCACACGCGTTCGATGTGCGGCGTGATGTCGCCCGCGGCGGCCAGGCGCGCGAGCTCCGCGGTGATCTCCGGCTTCGCCGTCGCTGCCAGCGGCCGCACGCGCCGCGATCCGAACATCGACAGCACCATGGCGCGCAGGATCACCCCCAGCGGGCCGGTCACGGGGCGGCTGCCGCCACTGACGAGCACCACGGTGCCGCCGGGGACGACGAGGCGGCGCAGATGGCGCAGGGGATGATCGCCGGCGATCACGACGACGGCGTCGAAGGATGCCGCCGCGAGCTGCGACAGGTCGGTGCGCCGGTGCTCGAGCCCGGTCGTGGCCCCGAGCGCCGTGACCACCGGAAGGGCGCGAGGTCCCGCCAGCGCAGTGACCTCGGCTCCGCGGAGCGCCGCCAGCTGAACGGTGAAGTGGCCCACCCCGCCGCCGGCGCCCACGACCAGCACGCGCGCGCCTCGGGCAGCATCGCCGTCGATCCCGGCGAGCGCGAGGGCCTGCCAGGCCGTGCCGCCGGCCATCGGCAGCGTGGCCGCGACGAGGTCGTCGAGACCCTCAGGGCGGCGCACGAGTCGAGCGGCGGGCACGGCGACGAAGGGGGCGAGACCGCCGCCGGTGGTCTCGCCGACCACCGCGTCCCCCACGTGCAGCGTCGTGACGGCGGCGCCTGCCCCGACGACGGTGCCGGCGATGTCGCGGCCCTGCACCGCGGTGCGGGGGCGGCGCAACCCGAAGACCAGGCGCAGGATCAGCGGGTCGCCGCGCATCACGCGGGCGTCGGCGGAGTTGAGCCCGGTCGCATGGACGCGCACGAGCACGTCATGGGGCCCTGGCGACGGGACCGACATGTCTTCGGGGGCGACGGCATCGGCGTCGCCGTAGCGGTGCTGCGCCCACGCGGTCATGGTGGTGGGAACGGCCGTGGCGTGCGTGGTCATGAGGTCTCCTCCTCGGGGTAGCGGAACACCGCGTCGAGGGGGGTCCCGAACACGCGGGCGATCTGGAAGGCCAGCTCCAGGGTGGGTGAGTACCTGCCCTGCTCGATGGCGATGAGCGTCTGCCGCGTGACGCCGATGCGGCGCGCGAGCTCGGCCTGGGTGAGGCCCGCGGCTTCGCGCAGGGCCCGGATGTCGTTGACCACCTTCGTGGGCTTGACCATCAGGCCAGTCCTCGGCGGTAGGCGATGACCTGGGCGATGCCGCCGACGAGAGCCGACAGGGCGAATCCGAAGAACATGGTGTTCGCGATCCAGAACCAGGATGCCTCGAGGGCGCACAGCGCGATCACGCCGAGCCCCGCGATGACCATGAAGGCCTGGCCGACCCGGGAGCCGAGGTGCGCGATGTCGCGGTCGCGCAGGTCGGCCACGCCCACCCCGTCAGGGTCGCGGGCACCGGCGATCATGCCCCACACGATGCTGAGGAGGATCGAGCCGACGATGCTGCCGAGGATCGTCCACAGCATGATCGGCCACCAGAGCACGTCAGTCAGTGGTCCACCGCCGGCCGCTTGTAGGACCACGATGATGTACACCGTCATGGCCACGAGTGTGGCGATCAGCTGCGACCACGTGTTGCGTTCCTGGTAGACCACGGCATCCCCCTCAGAGTGTCAAGAATCTTTGACACTCTGAAGTATGGGATGCCTCAGCATCCATGTCAAGAATTTTTTACACGCGGCTGGTTTCGCGCGTGCTCTCCCCTGTCGGCTTCCAGCCCAACGAGGGGGCGACGTACTTCGCGAACGACTCGGCGACGCGGAGGTTGAACTCCACGCCCAGCTGGCTGGGGATCGTGAGCATGAGGGTGTCGGCGGCGGCGATCGCCGCATCCTGCTGCAGCTGCTCGATGAGCACGTCGGGAGCGGCGGCGTAGGTCTTGCCGAAGGTCGCCTGGAAGCCGTCGATCATGCCGATGCCGCCCTCCTCGCCCGCGCGACCGAAGTGCAGCGCGTCCTCCGCCGTCGTGATGGGGAAGATCGACCGGCTGACCGAGACGCGGGGCGTGCCGGGGTGCCCCGCCTCCCGCCACGCGGAGCGGAAGGCGTCGATCTGATCGGCCTGCAGCAGATCGAACTCGCGTCCATCGGCCTCGGTCAGGAGGGTCGAGGACATCAGGTTGACGCCTCTCCGTCCCGCCCACGCGGCGGTGTCGCGGTTTCCGGCGCCCCACCACACGCGCGAGCGCAGGCCGGGGGAGTGCGGTTCCACCCGTTGCCGTCCCACGCCACCTCCGAACGGGCTGGACGGGTCGCGGTCGGCCAGACCTTCGCCCTCGATGGCGCGGAGGAACAGATCGAAATGCTCTCGCGCCAGGTCGGCGCCGCGGGGATCCTGCGCGCCGGTGTAACCGAACGCCTCGTACCCGCGGACGACCGTCTCCGGTGAACCACGGCTGACCCCCAGGGCCAGGCGGCCGTCGCTGAGCAGGTCCACCGCCGCGGCTTCCTCGGCGAGGTAGAGCGGGTTCTCGTACCTCATGTCGATGACGCCCGTACCGACCTCGATGCGCCGCGTGCGCGCGGCGATGGCCGCCAGCAGCGGCATCGGTGAGGCCTGTTGGCGGGCGAAGTGATGCACGCGGAAGTAGGTGCCGTTGACACCCAGCTCGTCCATGCCCTGCGCCAGGTCGACCGCCTGGTGGAGCATGTCGGCGGCGGTCAGCTCCCGTCCGCGCCCGAGGGGCCCGTAGTGGCCGAAGGAGAGGGTGCCGAATCGCTGCATGCTCCCGTCAACGGCCCTGCGGGCACTCGTATTCCCGTGAATGGATGCGGCCGGGGGCCGCCGGCGTCACTGGGCGGCCGTGGGGTCGTCGTGCTCGTCGTCGGTGCCGTCCACGTCGGCTGCGTGCTCGGCGATGGCCGCGTCATCCGCCTGGGCCGGCGCCTGCTGGGCGAGATCGGCCCGGTCGCGGTTGGGGTAGCCGGAGTCGGTGCGGAGGTCGGGCTCGGGGTTCTGCGGGGCGGCGGGGTCGGACATGCCGTTTCCTTTCGTCGGGTCTTCCATCGCACCGCACCGCCCGCCGGGCCAGTACGCCCTTGACACGACGTGCGCCGCTCCCTATTCGTCTGGTGAGAAAATCGAAGACTGCCCGGCACGCGAAAGGGGGATGCGGTGGCGCAGGTTCTTCGCGCGCGTGCGCGCGGCGCCGAGGACGTCGAGTCCGTGTGGCGGCGCGTCGTGCCCTCCGCCCGGTTGGACGGAGCCGATCGGCGTCCGCTCGCGTTCGACTGGCCTCGGTGACCGTGCGCGGTCTCACCGTCGTCCCGTACGATCTCACCGCCTCCGTGCGTTCGGTCGTGCAGCCGTAGGACGAGTTGATGGCGTGCCGTGTGGTGACCGCCGACGGGTGGGTCGGCAACGACCACGAAGACCTCGACCCCTCGCTGCCCTGGCTGTCCACCGATCGGGGCATGCGCGCCCGGTGGGTCGGAAGGGCGCAGGTGCGCGCCCTGGTCCTGGATCGCCGGGAGGCCGAACACACCGCCCGCCGTATCTCGGGGGATGATCGGCTCGTGCTGCGGGCGACGGAGGCGCCGCCGACCAGCGTCGCGGCTGCACGGCAATGGGAACGGGCCTACCGGTACATCCGGGAATCCTCCGTGGCGGCCGCGACGGAGGAGAACGGCGACGGCGTGTGGGAGGCGGAGCTGCACCGGCATGCGACGCTGGCGACCCTGTCGGCCTTCTCGACCACGTTTCAGGAGGCGCTCGAACGTGCCGCCCAGACCCGGCCGGCACCGGCCACGGTCCGCCGGGCGATCGCGTTCATCGAGGCGCACGCGCAGGAGCCGATCACCGTGGACGACATCGCCACCGCAGCCCGCATCTCCACGCGGGGCCTGCAGTACGCCTTCCGGCGCTCGCGGGAGATGTCGCCCACCGAGTATCTGCGCTCGGTGCGCCTGGCGGGCGCGCACGACGACATCGCCCATGGCGCGAGCGGGATCGCCACGGTCGCCCGCCGGTGGGGCTTCGGCAGCCCGTCCCGCTTCGCGGCGTACTACCGGCGCCGCTACGGCCACGCTCCCGCCGAGACGCTGCGCGACACGTAGGAATGCTTCGCATTCCGTCCCGCGCCTGCGCTCAACGGTTCCCCGTGGCCGGGCTTCGCGCGCCGTGCGCGAAGGTGGAAGGGCATCAGAGCGCGAGGGGTCCCGGTGGGAGAGTTCATCTACGAGGACCTCGTCCGGGTCGATTTCGAGGACCGGGTCCTTGCACATCTGCAGGTCGTGATCGGGAACAAGCTCAAACGCGGCGAGCCGTTCTACTTCCAATGGAAGGATGACGCCACCACCGGCGGCGGACGCAGCTCGGTGTGGATGCATCCGGCGGCTTCGTTCGCGTTCAAGTACTACGGCGGACGCCCCCCGTCCCTCAACCGCGCGTGGCTGGACGCCCTGATATACACCGCCAACGCGCCCCACGGGCTGTACGTGGTGCCCGAGCCTCAGGGGAGTTCCGCCTCGCCGGAATGGGGGTGAACGGGCGGCGATAGTCCGGCGGCAGCAGGACTGTCAATCCCCGGTCGACGCATCGGATCGCCCGCCAAGCTCGGAACGTGGGGACGCGCTGGTCGCGTCCTGCGCGAGCGGAGGAGTGGTGACGGCATGAAGGCACTGACATGGCAGGGCAAGCGCAAGGTCGAGGTGCGGGACGCCCCGGATCCGCGGATCCAGGAGCCCACCGACGCGATCGTGCGCATCACGTCGACGGCCATCTGCGGCTCCGATCTGCACCTGTACGAACTGTTCGGCCCCTTCCTGGACCCCGGTGACATCCTCGGGCACGAAGCGATGGGCATCGTGGAGGAGGTCGGCTCCGACGTCACGACGCTCCGGCCCGGAGATCGGGTCGTCGTTCCCTTCAACATCGCGTGCGGGCACTGCTTCATGTGCCGCAGCGGCCTGCAGTCCCAGTGCGAGACGACACAGGTGACCGAGTACGGGTCGGGGGCGGCCCTCTTCGGCTACACCAAGCTGTACGGCCAGGTCCCCGGCGGGCAGGCCGGCATGCTGCGGGTGCCGCTGGCCGAGTACAACACCGTGCTCGTGGGCAAGGAGCTGCCCGATGACCGGTACCTCTTCCTCAGTGACATCCTCCCCACCGCATGGCAGGGCGTCGAATACGCGAACCTGCCGGACAACGGCACGCTCGTCGTGCTCGGGCTCGGGCCCGTGGGGCAGTTCGCCGCACGCATCGGGGTTCACCGCGGCCACCGCGTGATCGGCATCGACCCCGTGCCCGAGCGCCGTGAACTGGCGACGCGGTTCGGGGTGGAGGCGTGGGAGGACGACGATGCGCTCCAGCGCATCCGTGACGTGACCGAGGGTCGCGGCGCCGACGCCGTCATCGACGCGGTCGGGATGGAGGCGCACGGCAGCCCCGGCGTGCATCTCGCGCACCAGGCGATCGGCGCGCTGCCCGACGCCCTCGCCCGCCCGCTGATGGAACGCGCCGGCGTGGATCGCCTGGCCGCTCTGCACACCGGTATCGACATGGCGCGCCGCGGCGGCACGCTGTCGATCAGCGGCGTGTACGCCGGCGACGCCGATCTGCTGCCGATGAAGACGATGTTCGACAAGCAGCTGACGCTGCGGATGGGGCAGTGCAACGTCAAGCGGTGGATCGACGATCTGCTGCCCCTGGTCGAGGATCCTGCCGACCCCCTCGGCACCGAGCAGCTGGTCACGCACCGCGCGCCGCTGGAGAAGGCGCCCGAGCTCTACGGCACCTTCCAGCGCAAAGAGGACGGATGCATCAAGGTCGTGCTGCAGCCCTGAGGGGCCCTCGCGCAACCGGGGGAGCCGACGGCCTCAGTACTGGGCGCGTGCGGGCGCGTGTCGCGCGCGCAGGATGCGGTTCGAGGTGGCGGCGCGTGAGAGCCGGTCGCCGGCGTAGCGCACACCGCCGCGCGCACGCAGGATGAGCGCCGCCCATACGGTCACGCCGCGCTCCAGCACCCACGCCGGCGCCCACAGCGCCGCGGTGGGCGGGAACACGCGCGCACCGCCGCCGCGTCGCCGCCCGACCTCCCCGATGACGATCGCCGCGCCCGCAAGCGCAGCCAGTACCGCCCGCCGCCGCCGGGCGAGCAGCAGAGCGGGGAGGATCGCGAGTTCGGCGACCAGCCGGCCGGGCTGGGCGAGGCTGTCATAGGCCTGCCGCACACGCTGACCCAGGAAATGGCGTATGGAGGGCGGGCGGCGCACCACGTAGAGATCGTGCAGGGCGCGCACGCGGCCGCCGCCGGCGCGGACGGTGCGTTCCATCTCGAGGTTTTCGAACAGCACGCCGGCGTCGTACCCACCGGTGGCCGTCAGCGCCGACCGGCGAACGCCGTACGTCCCCGGATAGTCCCCGCCCAGAGCGCGGTTGATGAGCGTCCGGCCGGTGTCCCAGCGAGCATGCCACGGCAGGGGGCGGAAGTGGTTCTGCGGCTTCACCAGGTCGGCGTCCGCCAGCGCCGCCACGACGCGGGCCAGCGCCGCCGCGTCGTACCGGACGTCGTCGTCGGCGAGCACGATGCGCTCGTGGCGGGCCGCCGCGATCCCCGTGAGCACCCCGCGCACCTTCCCGTTCGCGCCCGCACGCACGGCGACCGGGACATGGCGCACGGCGTCGCCCCACGCGGCGGCGTGCGCGGCGAACAGATCCGGATCGGATCCGTCCACCACGGTGACATCGATCCACTGCACCAACCGGTGCAGGTAGTCGGTGAGCTCCGCCACTCCCGCCTCGTCGCTCCACTTCAGCGGGAGGACGTACTCGGCGGTGATCCGCTGCGGGGCGTTCACTCGTCTGTGCGGAACCCCGCCGCCTTGTGGGTTCCGTCGCAGAACGGCTTGATCGTCGACAGTCCGCAGCGGCACAGCGCCACCGTGCGGCGCGTTCGGGGAATAGGTTCGCCGTCCGCAGTGCGCAGGTCGACATCGCCCCGGAGCAGGAGCGGACCGTCGGGGTACGCGGTGATGGTCACGCGCTCGTCGGTCATGCCGGTTCCCGCAACGATGACTCCGACCGCTCCCACGCGTCCAGCATGTGCGCGCCCACCCAGCCGTCCACGACGAGGCACGCCGATGCGCCGAAGAGGATGTCGGGCAGCAGCTCGGGGCGGTCCTCGGCGAGCGCGCCGGCCATGTCCCGGCCGGCGATCTGCTCGTGCACCGCATCGGCTTCGACGTGCTCGTCGAAGTAGTCCGTGACGTCTTCGCCGTAGCCCAGGCGCCGCAGCCCGTCGGCGTACTTCTTGTTGGGGATGGAGGAGGTCATCTCGAAAGCGGCGAGGTGGCCGACGATCGCCCCCAGCAGACGCCGGTTCAGCCCGAACATCGACATCGCGTTGTGCGAGGCGAGGGTGATCGCCGGCACCCGATCGACGTACGCGCCATAGGCGTCATCCAGCCCTGCGCCACGAAGGGATGCGGCGAACATGGCGGCGTGCATCCGCTCGGGCCGGCCTCCGCCGTACTCGTCGGACTGGATCTCGACGAGGGCAGCTTTCGCCCGGCCCCGCAGCCGGGGGATCGCCCACGAATGCGGGTCGGCCTCGCGTAGCGTGTAGATCGAGCGCTGGATGAGGAACTCCTGGGCCTGCTCGCGAGTGGCCTTGCGGAAGAGGTGCCGGGACAGGCTCGGTCCGGTGTCGGCGGAGGTCATCTCGAACAGCAGCCGTGCCACGGCGTCGGCGGTGGGCTCGGGAAGCGCAGGCACCGGCACGCTCGAGCGCAGTTCCGCCTCGAACGCCTGCTCCAGCATCCGTCGCGTCCGCACCAGCTCCGGGTCCCACTCCACATCCGCGGAGAAGCCGTCGATCGACCCGTACGCCGATGCGTACAGGGCGAACAGCGCCAGCTGGATGTCGTCGTCACGCGCGATGTCCTCGGCGCGGCCCAGGGCATCCGCGGCGGCGGCGACGTGCCCGGTTGCCTGGCCGTCGCCGGCCAGGGCGCGCAGGACGGCGTCGCTGAGCGGGCCTCGCGGGGAGAAGGGGACCCCCACGGCCGATGGGGCGAGATCGACGACGGTCACAGGCACTCCGTTCTGCAGGGTGAGACCCTTCCACTTTCCCCCGCCCGGTGCGGGTGCCGGGTGCCCTTGACAATCGTCGGCGGGTGAGCCACTCCGGTCCGGGCGCTGATTGTGCACGGAGAGGGCGCGCAAGGCAACCCCCGTGAGGATCCGCGGCATCGGCCGTTTCGTGGGCAGGCGCCGCCCGGCCTCCCAGCCACCCCCGTCGGCGCGGAGAGGACACACGATGTACTTCCACCGGCAAGAGCTGCAGCACAAGGCCACGCCCGACAAGCCGGATGCGGTCTACGCGCGAAAACTTCAGGAGGTCCTGGGCGGCCAGTACGGTGAGATCACCGTCGCGCTGCAGTACCAGTTCCAGGCCTGGAACATGCACATTCCGGGCAAATACCGCGACCTCGTCTTCGGCATCGGAGCGGAGGAGATGGGGCACGTGGAGATGCTGGCGGTCATGATCGCGCAGCTGCTGGAGAAGTCGCCCCTGGGCATCACCGCGGACGCCGTGCAGGACGACCCCACGGTCGCCGCGGTGATCGGCGGCACCGACATCCAGCACGGCATCGTCGCGGGCGCCGGCGCGCGGCCGGTCGACAGTATGGGCAATCCGTGGCAGGGCAGCTACATCACCGCCAGCGGCAACCTCCTGGCCGACTTCCAGGCCAACGCGAACGCCGAAATGCAGGGGCGCGTGCAGGTCGCCCGGCTTTACCACATGACCGATGACCACGGTGTGCGCGACCTGCTCGCGTTCCTCCTGGCGCGGGACACCATGCACCAGAACCAGTGGCTGGCCGCTGCCGCGGAGCTGCAGGAGGAGGGCCTCGAGTCGCTCCCCGTGCCGAGCAACTTCCCGCTCGAGAAGGAGGATCGCACGGTGTCGTACCAGTACATCAACTTCTCCGACGGTCAGGCTGCAGCCGAGGGACGCTGGGCCTCCGGTCCCACGCCGGACGGCAAGGGCGAGTTCACCTACGTCGCCGAGCCGCAGGCCCAGGTGCCGATGCCGCCGCCCACCCACCCCGACTCGCGGTTCTACGGCACGACCGAGTTGCCCAACACCATGGAGAAGCTCGCCGGCCGCGCCCAGGACGCGTTGCACAAGGAATGAAATCCTCGCCCGATACGGCCTACCCGGCGATGCGGAGTGCGAAGGTTCCGCGCAGTCCGCTCGCCGGGCCCTACGGCCATCCGTTCCACCCCATCGCGGTGACCATTCCCATCGGCGCCTGGACGGCGACTCTCGTGTTCGACCTGCTCGGGCTCTTCGCCGAGAACCCGGCGCCTTTCGCCATCGGTGCCTGCGTCCTGGTGATCATCGGGCTCGCGGGCGCCCTCGTGGCGGTCCTGTTCGGGCTGCTGGATCTGTCGCGCATCCCCCGCAGCACTCCGGCACGTCATACGGCGCTCCTGCACGCGACGCTCAACGCGGGCGCGATCGTGCTGTTCGCCGTGGTGCTGGTCATCCGCTTCGCCATCGGAGACCGCATCTCGCCGTGGGCGCTGGCGATCACGGTGGCCGCTCTGCTGGTTCTCGGGTTCTCCGGGTGGCTCGGTGGGAAGCTCTCCTACCGATGGGGTGTGCGTGTCGCCGATGAGAGCACCCAGCGGGAGGGTTACATCGGGGCGTGACTCACTGCCGGCGCCGTCGGCCCGCCAGGGCGGCGGCGCCGGCGAGGGCCAGAGCGACCAGCCCGGCGCGCAGCCCGGGCGAGCGCCATCCGCCCGTCACGCGTCCGGCGTCATGGTGCGGCCGATCGAGCGTTCCCAGGGTGTCGTCGGCCGGGCGGCGGGTGAGACCGAGGGTCTCCATCGAGAGGCGCACGACGCGGTCGAACGCGCGGGGGAACGCCGCCGAGAAGGGGATCAGCGCGGATTGCACCCGGCCGACCGACATCACCGGCGCCCCCCGGCCCCGCGTCGACCTCTCGATGGCCCGCGCCACCCGGAACGGCGAGACCACCGGCGGGATGGGGCGGGGCGCTCGACCGGTGAGGTTCGCCGCGCGCTGGTAGACGGCGGTGTCGATCGTGGCGGGGATGACCAGGCGCACGTCGATTCCCGGCGCATCCAGCAGCTCCTGCCGGAGCGAGCCGGCGAAACCCAGCAGGCCGAACTTGCTCGCGGCGTACGCCGACACGTACGGCGCCGTCACACGCGAGTACAGGGAGCCGATCAGGATGATGCGCCCCGACCCCTGCGCGCGGAAGACGGGGAGTACCCGGCGGACCCCGTCGATCTGGGCGATCAGGTTCGTCTCCAGGACCCGTCGGTACACGGCGGTGGGCGTCTGCTCGACCGTTCCGTACGCCAGCACCCCGGTGACGCCGATCCACACGTCGATCCGCCCGAACCGCTCCACTGCGCTGCGGACGACGGAACCGAGGGCATCGGAGTCCGTCACATCGGCCGGCACGGCGAGGGTTGGCGCCCCCAGCGCACGGCAGTGCTCCGCAGTCCGGCCCAGCGCCTCCTCGTCGCGCGCGACCACCACCAGGCGGTCGCCACGGCGGGCGAGCCGGTAGGCGACGGCGCGCCCGATCCCTCGCGAGGCACCCACGACGACCACGACCCGTCCGCGCTGTCCCATCCGTTCCTCCTTCATCGACCGCGACCGTACGGCGCTGATCCCGCGCGTGCGGAGAGGGTTGACAGGCTGCGGATGCGGCTCCCGGGCGAATACCAGGACGGGTGGCCCGAGGCAACCCCGTCCGCGTCGCGGCACCACCTCCCGCACAGTGTTGCCCATGACGCGTAACCCCGATGGTGTCTTCCCCGTCGCGGAGGGGGTGCTCCGCATCAGCCGTGCCGCGGTGAACTGCTACCTGATCGACGCGGACGACGGTCTGGTGCTCGTGGACGCGGGCCTGCCACGCACGTGGCCCCTGCTGCGGGACGCGCTCTCCTCGATCGGGCGAGGCCCCGGAGATGTGGCGGCGGTGTACCTCACGCACGGGCACTTCGACCATGTCGGCATGTGCGATCGGCTGTGGCACGACCACCACGTCCCCGTGCACGTGCACGACAAGGACCTCGCCCTCGCGCGCCACCCCTATCGCTACGCCCACGAGCGGCCTCGCTTCACCTACCCCGTGCGCTACCCGGGCGCGCTGCCGGTGCTGGCCCGCATGGTGGCGGCCGGAGCGCTCGGCGTGCACGGGGTCGACGCCCAGGGAGACGTCCGGCCGGGTGAGGATGCGCCACTGCGCGGCGGGCTGGTCCCGGTCGCGTCTCCGGGCCACACCTACGGGCACTGCGCGTTCCACCTTCCCGATCGCGGCCTGCTCTTCTCCGGCGACGCGCTGGTCACCTATGACCCGTACACGGGGCGAACCGGTCCCCGGGTCGTCGCCCGTGCCGCAACGGCCGACGCGGAGAGCGCCCTCGCCGCGCTCGACGCGCTCGCCGCCACTGCAGCAGGGGTCGTCCTGCCCGGTCACGGCGAGCCGTTCCGCGGCGGCGCGCCGGATGCCGCGGCCCGCGCGCGGGCGGTGGGGATCGACTGATGACCGACGCGGCACACCCCGACACGCTGCGCCGCAGCATCGTCCGCCGCATCGCCGCAGCGCAGGCTGCACTGCTTGCGACAGCGGCATTCGCCGGTCTCCTCCCTGGCGCGACCATCCTCCTCGGGCTCCTCAGCTCCGATCCGCCGCTGGACGTGCTGCGGGCCGGCGGTGCCGTGCTCCTGGGGACAGCGGTCTTGCGCGAGAGCGCCGCCGCCATGAGCCGCGCCCTCCTGGTGGTCGGCGCCGCTGGTCTCGCGTTCGCGGGATGCACTCTGGTGGATCCCCACCTGGGTGGTCTGCTGACGGTGGGCGCGGCCCCGCTGGAAGGGGTCCTGTCCGCCGCGTTCGGGGCGGTGTCCCTTGCCACGGCGCGCATGGTGATGCGCCCGCGGGTCGCCTGACGGTCAGGGCACCAGCGCGAGGGCGAGACCGCCGGTCGCGCCGACCAGAACGACGGCCCACGACGGCCAACGCCACGCCGACAGCAGCACGAAGCATCCGAGCGCGAGCGCGAAGTCGTCGGCGCCGCCGATGGCCGTGGTGAACAACGGCGTATACAGGGCGGCGCCGAGGATCCCCACGACGGCGGCATTCGCCCCGCGCAGCAGCGGCTCGGTCCACGTGCGCCGTCGCATCGCGCTCCAGAACGGCAGCACCCCCACCAGCAGGAGGAGCCCCGGAAGGAAGATCGCGGCGGTGGCCAGGCCCGCACCCAGGACGCCACCCGGGCCGACGTCGACGAGGGCGCCCAGGTAGGCGGCGAAGGTGAACAGCGGCCCGGGCAGCGCCTGGGCGGCGCCGTAGCCGGTGAGCACGGCATCCGCGCCGAGCCAGCCGCTGCCGACGACCGCCGTCTCCAGCAGGGGCAGGACGACGTGGCCGCCGCCGAACACGAGGGAGCCGGCGCGGAAGAACGCGTCGAACAGCGCGACGCCGCCGGCGCCGGTCGCCACCACGAGCAACGGCAGCGCCAGCGCGAGAACCGTGAATGCCGCGAGGCAGGCCGCGCCCGCCGCGCGCGGCACGCGGATCGGGGGCGAGGCGGGGGCGGTGCGGGGCAGCCCGCGGCACAGCAGCAGTCCGGCCGCAGCACCCAGCGCGATCGCGAGGAGCTGCCCGGCCGACCCGCCGGGGACCAGGGCGAGCAGCGCGGCCCCCGCGGCGATGGTGGCTCGCCGCGGGTCCGGGGCGAGGGTGCGTGCCATGCCCCACACCGCCTGCGCGACGATCGCGACGGCGACGAGGGTGAGTCCGTGCACCACGCCGGCGGCGATCGGCCCGGACAGCACCGCAGCGCCGGCGGCCAGCGCCACCATGATCACGACGGAGGGCAGCGTGAAGGCGGCGAAGGCGGCGAACGCGCCCCCGACGCCGGCCCGCATCAGGCCGAGGGCGAATCCCACCTGGCTCGAGGTAGGGCCGGGGAGGAACTGGCTCAGCGCGACCAGATCGGCGTACCCGGCGTCGTCGAGCCAGCGGCGCCGCGCGACGAACTCCTCGCGGAAGTAGCCCAGGTGGGCGATGGGGCCGCCGAAGGACGTCAGCCCCAGCTTCAGGAAGGCGCGGAACACCTCGCCGATCGAGCCTCGCACCCATCCAGTCCACCACCGGCGGTTGAACCCCGTGTGAACGACCCGCCACGCACCCTGGGATGCTGGATGCATGCGCCACGAGCTCGCCGAGAAGGCCGACCACGAGTACGTCTCCCTCGTCACGTATCGCCGCAACGGCGATCCGGTGGCCACCCCGGTGTGGGTCGTGCGGGACGGTGACCGCCTGCTGGTGACCACCGGAGGCACGTCCGGCAAGGTCAAGCGGCTGCGGCACACCCCTCGCGTCACCGTCACCCCGTGCGACGTGCGCGGCAGGATCGCACCGGATGCGACGCCGGCGACCGCGCACGCGGTGGTCGACGCGAGTGAACAGACGCGCGCACGGCTGGACGCCGCTCTGAAGGCGAAGTACGGCATGAAGTACCGCCTGATCCGCGTCGGCCGACGCAAGGACACCTCCTCCGTCGCTCTCGTGATCACCGACCCGGCGGAGTGACACCTCGCGACATGCCCCAGGATGGGCGTATGTCGCGCCTCAGTGAGTGGATGGATGCGCGCCAGGTGCCGCTGGCCGTGGCGGGCATCGCAGCCGGTGCCGTGCTCGCGCTCGTGCTGCCCGCCGCCGCCCGTCCCCTCGAACACGCGATCACCCCCGTTCTCGCGGCCCTGCTGTACGTGACGTTCCTGGCCGTGCCGTTTCCGGCTCTGGCGGGGGTGTTCCGCGACGGGCGCCTGCTGGTCGCGGTCCTGGTGCTCAACTTCGCCGTCGTGCCCGCCGTCGTGTTCGGGCTGAGTCGCCTCGTCGCCCACGACAGCGCGCTCCTGATCGGCGTCCTCCTGGTCCTGCTCACGCCCTGCGTGGACTACGTCATCGTCTTCTCCGGGATGGCCGGCGGCGACCGCGAGCGGCTCCTCGTCGCCACTCCCGTGCTCACGATCGGCCAGATGGTGCTTCTGCCGGGGTACCTGTGGCTCCTGGGCGGGGAGCACACGCTCGCCGCCGTCGACCTCCGGCCGTTCGCCGAAGCATTCCTCCTCGTCGTCGCCGCTCCCGTGGGGCTGGCCGTCCTGACCCAGCTGCTGGGTCGCAGCCTCCCCCGGCTCCGCCGCACCGCCGACGCCGCCCAGGGCGGCGTCGTGCCGCTGATGGCGCTCACCCTGCTCGTCGTGGTCGCCTCCCAGGCCGCCCGTGCCGGCGGCGCCGTCACCGAATTGCTCCCGGTGGTCCCCGTGTTCGTGCTGTTCGCCATCGTGATGGTGCCCCTCGGAGCCGGGATCGCGCGCGCCGCGCGGCTCGACCGCCCCGGCCGTACGGCGGTCGTCTTCAGCGGTGTCACCCGCAACTCGCTGGTCGTCCTGCCGTTGGCCCTCGCGCTGCCTCCCGCACTGCACCTCGCGCCGCTCGTGGTGGTCACCCAGACCCTCGTGGAACTGCTCGTGATGGTGCTCCTCGTGGCGGTGTTCCGACGGATGCGGCGACCCGACGTCATGACGGCCCAAGCACTTCAGGGAAATCGCGCACCCCGGTAGCCAAGAGCCGGACGGGCACGTAGATTGCGCCTGACCGGACTACGCACCCGACACGCGATGGAGGAGACGGACATGGTCGACACTTCCCCTGGATCCGACCGCGACCATCGGATCGAGCACCTCACCACGGCGGAGTGCTGGGCGCTCCTGGAGCGGACGCGCATGGGCAGGCTGGCGCTGCTGGATGCGTCGGGTGCCCCCGAGCTGTTCCCGGTGAACTACACCAGCCACGAGGGGTACCTCTACATCCGCACGGCCAACGACAGCAAGCTCCGCCACATCCGCGTCAATCCGGGCGTCGCCTTCGAGGTGGATGGGAACGAGGATGACATCCACTGGAGCGTCGTCGTGCGCGGCGACGCGGCGCAGGTCACCACCGACGACGAGATCCGTCGCAGCGGCGTGGCGCAGCTGACCACGGCGAGCATCACGATCAAGCCGTTCTACATCCGGCTGGCGCCGTCCGTGCTGACAGGGCGCCGGTTCCGCGAACGCGGCGCGGCCGGCCGAGAAGAACCCACCGCACCGCCGGTGGACCGCGGCGTGCCGCGGTCCACGCGCCCCAACCCCATTCCGCACCTGCCGCCGTTCGAGGAGTGAGCCGGGCGCCGTCAGTGGCCGGCGTCGATCCCGTCGCTGAGCCGGTCGTGCAGTCGTGTCGTGGCCGCATTCATGCCCTCGAAGGTCACGGTCTTGCCCAGGCGGGCGTACTTCGCCTGGATCGCGTCCAGCGCGGCGACGCTGGAGGCGTCCCACACGTGTGAGCGCGACAGGTCGACCACGACCCGCTCGGGGTCGCGCGTGTAGTCGAACTGCGTCGTGAGGTCATTGCTCGAGGCGAAGAAGAGGGCGCCGTCGACGGTGTAACGCGCGACGGGGTCGGCCGCATCCGTCGCCGTCACGATCCGCGTCACGGTCGTGAAGCGGGCGACGCGCCGGGCGAACAGGAGCATCGCCGCGACGACCCCGACGCCCGCCCCGATCGCGAGGTTGTGTGTCCAGACGGTCACCGCCACCGTCACCAGCATGACGATCGTCTCGCTCTTCGGCATGCGGCGCAGGGTGCTCAGGCGGATGCTGTGCCAGTCGAAGGTGGCCACCGACACGACGATCATGACGGCGACGAGCGCTGCCATGGGGATGATCGCGACGATGTCGCCCAGCACCACGACGAGCACGAGCAGGAAGACCCCGGCCAGGAACGTGGAGATGCGCGTGCGGGCACCCGAGGCCTTGACGTTGATCATCGTCTGCCCGATCATCGCGCAGCCGCCCATCCCGCCGAACAGGCCCGACAGGATGTTCGCCGCCCCCTGACCGAGGGCCTCGCGGGTCTTGCGCGAATGCGTGTCGGTGATCTCGTCCACGAGCTTGGCGGTCATGAGCGACTCCAGCAGACCCACGATCGCCATGGCGACGGCGAACGGACCGATGATGCCGAGGGTTTCCCACGTCAGGGGCACGTTCGGGACGAGCAGCTCGGGGAGGCTGCGGGGCAGTTCGCCCTCGTCGCCCACGGTCGGGACGTTCAGGGCGAACACCACCACGGCAGCGGTGAGCAGCACGATCGCAACCAGCGGCGCGGGCACCACTCTGGTCAGCCGCGGCATGGCGTACATGATGAGAAGCCCCGCCGCCACGAGCGGGTAGACCAGCCACGGCACGCCCACCAGGTGCGGGACCTGTGAGATGAAGATCAGGATCGCCAGCGCGTTGACGAACCCCACCATGACGCTGCGCGGAAGGAATCGCATGAGCTTGGCCACGCCCAGTGCCGCCAGCGCGAGCTGGATCAGCCCGCCCAGGATGACCGTCGCGAGGAAGTAGTCGATGCCGTATTCGCGCGCGACCGGGGCGATCACCAGTGCCACCGCCCCCGTGGCGGCGGTGATCATGGCGGGACGGCCGCCCAGGAACGCGATCGTGACCGCCATGATGAACGACGCGAACAGTCCGTACCGCGGGTCGACGCCGGCGATGATCGAGAACGCGATGGCCTCCGGGATGAGGGCGATCGCCACCACGAGACCGGCGAGCACTTCGCGGGTGAGCAGACGCGGGCTCCGCAGCGCCTGCCACACGGTCGGCTCGATGCGGTAGCGGTTGGCGGATTCCGGCGCGGCGACGGCGGTCATCGTGCTCCTCTCGGGACGGGCGCTCCGGGGGCGCAGGGGCGCGCCGCCCGGGGGGCGGGCGGTGACACGGAGGAAGGGGCGCCGGCGAGCGCGGCGCACAGGCACTCTACCGGGGCGGCGCGGTCTCCGTCGCCGCATCCGGCAGGCCCGCGATCAGCCTCTCGACGCGGCCGCGGATGTCGTCGCGGATGCGCCGGACGTCGTCGAGCCCCTGCCCGGCGGGGTCGTCGAGCTGCCAGTCCTCGTACCTCTTGCCCGGGAAGATCGGGCACGCGTCGCCGCAGCCCATCGTGATGACGACGTCGGATTCGCGGACGGCATCGACGGTGAGCACCTTCGGGGCGTTGCCCGCGATGTCGATCCCCTCCTCGGCCATCGCGGCCACGGCGACCGGGTTGATCGCGTCCTTCGGCTCGGATCCGGCGGAGCGGACATCGATGCGGTCGCCGGCGAGCGCCTGCAGGTAGCCGGCGGCCATCTGCGAGCGCCCGGCGTTGTGCACGCACACGAACAGCACGGTGGGTCGGGTCATGAAGACATTCTCTCCCGGGAGGGTAGGAGAGGAGGGGTGCGGGGCGGGGGAGTGCGCCGCGCGCCGGTGGCCTCGAACGCCGCGGCGACGCTCAGCAGCGCAGCGTCGTCGTAGGCGCGACCTGCGAAGGTGAGCCCCACGGGCATGCCGATGTCGGGGAGGGTCCCCATCGGCACGGTGACCGTCGGCACGCCGCAGTGCCGGATCGCGAGGTTCCCGTTGGCCACCCACACGCCGTTGGCCCATGCGGCGTCGGCAGAGGCGGGGTTCACGTCGGCGTCGGCGGGGCCGATGTCGGCCATCGCCGGGAAGACCACGGCATCCAGCCCGTTGCGGTCCATCCACTCCTCGAGGTCGATGCGGCGCGTCTCCTCCAGCCCCCGCACGCCGTCGGCGAGGTGCGGGATGTCGGTGAACGAGGTCACGGGGTGGTCGCGCACGTGCCGGGGATACGCGGAGATGTCGTCGTCGAAACCGGAGTAGTGGTCGGTGAGCGCCCCCTCCGGATGGGGGAAGATGAGCGCGCCGTCCACGCCTGCCAGCGACGGCAAGGCGGGGTCGCCGTTGGCGCGGAGGAAATCGTCCCACGCCCACGCCGAAAGATCGAGGATCTCGCGCGTGAGGAACTCCCGCGACACCAGGCCCCGCGAGTGCAGGGTCGCCGCCCCCGGCCGGTCGCCCTCGTAGTTGGACACGAGGGGGAAGTCCACCTCCACCACCGTCGCGCCGGCCGCTTCGAGATCCGCGCGTGCCCGCTCCCACAGGCGGATCACCGAATCGCGCGTGCGGATGCGGTGCCCGGTCGGTCCGCCGATGCCCAGGGTGGGCCCGGTCCCGGCCTCCTCGTCGGCGTTGATGTAGAGGCGGGGAACGCCGAAGCGCCTGCCGGCGAGACGAGCACGCGCGGCCGCCGCATCCGCCGGCGCCAGTGCGGGGTAGGACGCCGGTCGCAGCGCGGAAGCCGGGGGGATCGGCACCCACGGCTGCGCGCGCCAGAAGTCCCCGCGTGTGTCGGGGTCGTCGGCCACGATGACATCCAGCACCGCGAGGAGGTCAGCCATGGAACGGGTGTGCGGGACGACGACGTCCATCGTCGGGACGAGCGGCCAGTTGCCGCGCACCGAGATGATCCCGCGCGAGGGCGTGTAGGCGCACAGGGCGTTGCACGAGGCGGGCGCGCGGCCGCTGGACCACGTCTCCTCGCCGAGTCCGAACGCCGCGAAGCTCGCCGCCGTGGCGGTGCCCGACCCGTTGGAGGAGCCGGAGGCGAACGCCGAGGTGAGGAAGGCGGCGTCGTACGGGCTCTCCGCCCGCCCGTAGAGCCCTCGCTGCATGCCCCCGTTGGCCATCGGCGGCATGTTCGTCAGCCCGAGGCAGATCGCCCCGCCCGCGCGCAGGCGCTCGATCGTGAACGCGTCGCGCTGGGCGACGAGGTCCGCGAACGCGGGGCTTCCCGCCGCCGCGGTCAGCCCGCGTACGAGGAAACTGTCCTTCGCCGTGTAGGGGATGCCGTCCAGCGGCCCGAGCGTGCGTCCGGCCGCGCGACGGGCGTCGGAGGCGGCGGCTTCGGCCGCGGCCTCCGGGTTCGGCACGACGACGGCGTTCAGCGCCGTGTGCGTCCCGGGCCCGTCGTACGCGTCGATCCGCGCCCGGTACGCGGCGACGAGGTCGACCGCAGTCGCGGTGCCCTCTGCCAGAGCGCGCTGCAGGTCGGCGATGGATGCTTCGTGCACCTCGATCATGCGGGCACCGCCGGCTGCTGCTGCGTGATGCAGTGGATGCCCCCGCCGCGCGCGAACAGCTCGCGCGCGTCGACGGTGACCACGCGCCGGCCCGGGTACACGTCGGTGAGGATGTCGCGCGCCCGCGCGTCGGCGACTTCCTCGCCGAAGCCGCACGCGATGACACCGCCGTTGACGACGAGGTGGTTGACGTAGCTCCAGTCCACGTACCCCTCGCCGTCACGCACCGTGGCGGGGGCGGGGAGATCGATGATCGTGAACGCCCGGCCCGCGGCATCCCTCTGGCCCGCGAGGTGGGCGCGGAGTTCGCGGGACACGGCGGAGTCGGGATGCTGCCGGTCGCGCTGGTCGTGCAGGAGCAGCGTCCCGGGCGAGGGGATCGTGGCCACGATGTCGACGTGGCCGCTGGTGCCGAACTCGCCGTAGTCGCGGGTCAGCCCGCGGGGGAGCCACACCGCGTGGGTGGCGCCGATCGTGCGGAGCATCTCGGCCTCCACGCGCGCCTTGTCGGCGTAAGGGTTGCGGCGCGGATCCAGCTGCACGGTCTCGGTGAGGAGGACCGTGCCGGCACCGTCGACGTGGAACCCGCCGCCCTCGTTCACCAGGAGCGAGCTGACGATCTCGGCCCCGGCGACGCCGGCGACCAGGCGGCCGTGCTCGGCCGAGAGGGACCACTGCGCCCAGCCGTGGTCGCCCCAGCCGTTGAAGGTCCAGTCCACCGCGCCCAGCACGCCGGGGCGGTCGTCGTCGACGACGAAGGTGGGACCGGCGTCGCGCATCCAGTACTCGTCCACGGGCGCCTCGATGATCTCGACGTCGGCCGACAGCATGCGGCGGGCCCGCGGCGTTTCGGAGGGGTCGACGACCATGGCGACCGGTTCGAACTCCGCCACAGCGTGGGCCACCGCCGTCCACGCGGCGTAGCCCGCTTCGCGCTCGCCGTCGGCGGCCCCCAGCGTGAGCCCCTCACGGGGGAACGACATCCACGTGCGCTCGTGCACCGCCGTCTCCGACGGCATGCGCCAGCTCATCGCTGCCTCTCCACCGCGGACCAGCGTGATCGGCCGGCCACGATCGTCTCGACCACGCGCGCGGTCAGGAGCGCGTCGGCTCCTGCGGCGAACGGGTCGGAGTCCAGGATCACGAGGTCGGCGGCGAACCCCGGCGCGATGCGTCCCCGCCACGCGCCGTCACCCACCGACGCCGCCGCGTCGCGGGTGGCGTGGCCGATCGCACGGTCCAGGGGCACGGCGTACTGCGGATGCACGGCCGGCACCGAGGGATCCAGCGCCGAGGCGCGCGTGGATGCCACATACATATTGGCGAGCGGGTCGTACGGAGCGGTGGGGGCATCGGTGGAGAAGGCCAGCAGCGCACCGGCGTCTTCGTACTCCGGCCACGAGAAGGCGCGCTCCACCCGCTCGTCGCCGAGCATCTCCGCCCAGTTGGCGAAGATGGCCGGGTCGGCATGCACGGGCTGCATGGATGCGGTGACCCCGAGGCGCGCCATCCGCTCGGCCGTACCCGGAGCGGCGTATTCGAGGTGCTCGATGCGGTGACGGCGCGGACGATCGCCGTTGGCGCGCACGGCGTGCTCGATGGCGTCCAGCGCGATGTCGCTCGCGCGGTCGCCGATCGCATGCATCGCGATCTGCAGTCCCCTCGCGTCCGCGGCGGTCACCACCGGCGCGAGCTGCTCGAGGCTCCAGATCGGCTCCGCGTCGGATCCGTCGGCGTAGGGGCTGCCCATCGCGGCGGTGCACGCGTCGATGACGCCGTCGAGCACGAGCTTGATTCCCACGACGCGCAGCCACGGCGTCGACGGGGCCGAGGCGAGCTCGGCGGCCCGCGCGAGCTGGCCGATGTTGGCTGCTTCGTCACCGGTGTTGGCGACGAACCAGTGCGCCGCCACGCGGATCGGCAGCTCTCCGCCGTACCGCGCCTGCGCGCGTTCGAAGGCGGCCAGGCCCAGTTCGTCGAACGCCATGTCGACCACGCCGGTCACCCCGGCCGCCAGATACGCCCCGATGACGCGGTCCACGGCGGCATCGCGCTCGCCGTCGGTCGTGGTGGCGTCCCGGTGCGCCCACGCGTACTGCTGCGCCGCCGTCTCGTACAGCATCCCGTCGGGCTCCCCGTCCTCGTCGTGGCCGATGGAGCCGCCGAGGGGGTCGGGGGTCTCGCGCGTGATGCCCAGCTCGGCCAGTGCCGCGGTGTTCACCCAGCACGAGTGGTAGTCGTTCGCATCGAGGTACACCGGCACATCGGGCACGACGGCGTCGATCATGTGGCGCGTGGGCCTTCCGCCGGGCACGGCGTCGAAGAGCCAGCCTCGGCCCCGCAGCACGGTCGTCTCCGGCGCGTCCCGGCGCGCGGCGGCGAGCAGCCGCTGGATGTCATCGATGCCGGCGGCGGCGGTGAGGGCCACTTGGCCGAGGGCCGCGCCCATCATGAGGACGTGCGTGTGGGCGTCGGTGAAGCCGGGGAGGACCAGGCGCCCCGCCAGGTCGACCACCGCGGCCGGATCGGGCACGGCTTCGCGCACATGGGTGTCGTCGCCGACGGCCACGATCTCCGACCCGTCCACCGCGAAGGCGTCCGCCCACGCGCGGGTGGGGTCGGGATCGGCGGTGAAGACGCGCCCGTTGCGGTAGACGGTGGCGCTCATGCCGCGGCCTCCGCGGCGGCGGCGCGCTCCAGGCGGCGCGAGAGAACCGCGATGACGCCGGCGGGTACCGCCAGGACGAAGCTCGTCACACCCAGGGTGATCGCGAAGCCCTGGTACCCGAGGGCGGCCACGATCGCTGCACCGATCACGGGGGTCAGCGCCGACCCCACGAGATAGACCGCCAGGAGGGGCCCCGACCACCGGCCGTGGGCGTCGAGGCCGGCGGAGGTCGCGACGAAGTACATGAACGCGATCGCGTAGATCGTGTTCCACGCCACGAACAGCACGATGAAGACGGTCGGGTCGGAGACGAACCCCTGGGTGATCTTCAGGATGCCGCCCGCGATCAGGAGGACGACCAGCGGCACGGCCCGCCCCAGGCGGTCGCCCACCAGGATGAGCGCGAGCGACCCGAGCAGGCCTCCCGCGGTCGATGCGCTGAGGGCGATGCCGAGCCCTTCCGCGGTGAGTCCGGTGAGATCCGCGCCGAGCACTCCGGCCATCGCCCACAGCGAGTCCTCGCTCACGGCCCACAGGGCGAAGACGACGAGGAGGGAGAATCCGGCGATCGTCACGGTGCGGGAGGGGACCGCTGCGGTGCGCGTCGTGCCGGTGGCGGGCACGACGATCGGCATCGCCTCGGCCACGGCAGCGCCGGCGTGCGCGTCGGGCGCGGGGGCGTCGGGCAGCCACCCGGTCAGCAGCAGGCCGATGAGACTGAACAGCCCCAGCGCACCGAACACCTGCAGGGGGGCCAGCCCGATGACGGGGACGACGGCCAGCACGATCGTGATCACGCCGCGATTGGACAGGCCGTTCAGACCTGCCACCCGGTCGGGGTTGCGGAAGGCGGCGAGGGCGGCGCCCGAGGCGGCCACGGCTCCGCCGGCTCCCGCGCCGCCCAGCAGCAGCCCCGGGAGGATGAGGGCGGGGACGAGGGCGGCCAGCACGAAACCGGCGAGGGCGATCCCCAGTCCGATGCGCGCCACCATGCGCCGGCGCCCGCCGGCGCACAGGGGAGCGACCGCGAGGCCGGTGATGGCGGTCAGCAGCAGCGTGGCGGTCACGAGCCAACTGGCGGCCAGGACGTCCAGCCCGAGGCCGGTCTGCACCGCCGTGATCATGTACGGCGAGAGGTTGACGCCGAGGTACCCGGCGATCGCGATGGCGAAGGTCGCCGTGGCGGTGGGCACGCGCAGGGGGAGGCGCGCGGTGTGCTGCCCCGCGCGTGCGAGATCGGAGGTGGAAGACAAGGCAGGGCCTTTCGGGACGGTCGCGAGGTCGCGCGACGATGCGGCTGGTGTGCTCCGGGCCCGCGGCGGGTTCGCTCCGGATGCGGCGAGCGTATGAAGTGGATGTTTCCCACGTGTCGACACTGACGTTTCGGTCATGTTAAACGATTAAGTAGGGGTGCCCGCAAGAGGCGGATCCGGATTCATGTCGGGTACTGTCGACGCTCATGGCAGCGCACAAGGCGACTCTCCGCGACGTGGCTGCCGCGGCCGGGGTGTCCACCGCGGCGGCATCGTTCGCCCTGCGGGGCAAGGCGGGGGTGTCGCCGGGAACCCGGGCGCGCGTGCTCGGCGTCGCGCGGGAGCTCAACTACGAGGTGAACCTGCCCGCCCGCAGTCTGCGCACCTCCCGGTACGGGGCGATCGGTCTCTATCTGCCCGTAGGGGCCAGTCGGGCGACGTACTACACCGAGTTCGCCTTCGGCGTCGTGGACGCCGCGGAGGAGCAGGGGCTGTCGGTCATCCTGCTCCCCCACGCGGGTGCGGGGCAGCCTCCGATCGCGTTCGTGGACGGGTTCATCGTCGTGGATGCGTCCGCCTCCGACCCGGGGGTGCGAGGCATGCTGGAGGACGGTCGCCCCGTCGTCAGCGGCGAGCACGTCGAGTCGGCCGCGCGGGCCGTCTCAGCCAGCGTCGTGTCCGATCACGACGCGGCGATGCACCGGCTGCTGGATCATCTGGCCGCTCAGGGGGCGGCCCGCATCGCCGTGCTGCTGCCTCCGGAGACGACGGCGTGGGGCCGTCAGGTCGCCGGCGCGTACGCGGCGTGGTCGGCCGCGCGGGGCCGGTCTCCGGTGGCGGTGCACATCGGCTTCGTGCCGACCGTGCCCGAGGTGGAGGCGGCCGCGCATGCGGTGCTGTCCGATCCCGCCGTCGACGCCCTCGTGGTGGTGCCCAGCGGATCGGCGGCGCCGGCGCTGTCCGCCGCGGTGCGTGCCGGGCGCGTCGTCGGCGGTGACCTGCTGCTGGCGGCCTATGTGGACGAGCCCGTCCATACTCTGCTCTCGCCGACTGTCACGGCCTTCGACCTGAACGCGCGCGACTTCGGCGGGGAGTGCCTGCGACTGCTCGTGGCGGCGCTGGCCGGTGGGGTGCCGGCCGGCGGTGACGATCCGGTGATCCGGATGACCGTCCCGAGCCTCGTCGTCCGGGAGAGCTCGACGCGCAGCGCCCCGCCCTGATCGGGGCGCCCTCGGTCAGGCGGCCTGCCGCGGCGAATGGACGATCAGCACGGGGCACGCCGCGTACTGTGCGCACGCCGTGCTGACCGAGCCGAGCAGGAGTCCGACGAAACCGCCGTGGCCCCGGCTGCCGAGCACCAGCATGCCGGCGCCGGAGCTCTCGCGGATGAGGGTGGGCGCGGTGGGACCGGCGATCACCCGCCGGCCCAGGGGAGGCGGATCGTCGCCGAAGGCCGACGTGATCGCGGCATCCAGGGTCGTGTGCGCCTCCTGTTCGGGCGACCACGTCTGCATCGCCCCGGTGGTGGGCAATGGGGGATAGGACCACACGACGACCGCCTCCAGCGGCACGGCCAGCGCGGAGGCCAATCGCGCCGCGTGCCGGAGCGCGTCGACCGACGACTCCGACCCGTCGACGCCGACGATGATGCGCTGTCCTGACTCCGCTGCGTCCATGAAGCCACCATGGCACCGGCCCTCGGAATGGCAAGGGACTTAGGTCACGGGCATCGCCGTCGCGCTTGTGCGAGATACGGTAGGGGGGTATGGTATGAGCATGAACGGCTACGTGGCGGACAAGGACGTGCTCCTCAAGCGGCTGCGCCGCGCGGAGGGGCAGGTGCGCGGCATCGCGCGGATGGTCGAGGAGGAGAAGTACTGCATCGACATCCTCACTCAGGTCTCCGCCGCCACGAAGGCGCTGGAGGGCGTCGCGCTCTCGCTGCTGGGCGATCACCTCACCCACTGCGTCGCCGAGGCGAGTGCCGAGGGCGGCCCGGTGGCCCAGGAGAAGATCCGCGAGGCCAACGAGGCCATCGCCCGCCTGGTCCGCTCCTGATCCACCCCACCATTCCACGAGGAGAGAAGTCATGAACATCGGAAACCGCGACGATCTGGGCCTGAAGGACTCGTCCGGCTGTGCATGCTGCTCGAGTGCTGAAACGCCCGCCGGTGCCGACGCCTCGGCGTCCGCGGTGACCTCGGAGGTGCTGGTGTCCGGCATGACGTGCTCGCACTGCGTTCTCAGCGTCACGGAGGAGCTGACCGCGATCGACGGCGTCGAGGGCGTGTCGGTGGACCTGAACGCCGGTGGGGCCTCGCGCGTGTCGATCCGCAGTGCCGCTCCGATCGACGCCGCCGTCGTGGAGGCAGCGGTCCAGGAGGCCGGCTACACCCTGGCCGGCAGCCCGTCATGAGCGCCGTCGATGTCGAGCTCGACATCACGGGGATGACCTGCGCGTCGTGCGCGACGCGGATCGAGCGCAAGCTCAACAAACTGCCGGGCGTGGAGGCGACGGTCAACTACGCCACGGAGAAGGCCCGCGTGCGCGGGGACGACGTCGACCCCGCCGCGCTCATCGCCGCGGTCGAATCCGCCGGCTACCACGCCGCACTTCCCGCGCCGCCTCCCGCAGACGACGTCGAGATCGCGGATCCTGCGGACGCACGACTGGTGTCGCTGCGCCAGCGCCTGCTGATCAGCACGGCCCTGGCGGTGCCCGTCGCGCTCCTGTCGATGGTCCCCGCTCTGCAGTTCACCAACTGGCAGTGGCTGGCCCTGACCCTGACCGCCCCGGTGGCGGTGTGGGGTGCGTGGCCCTTCCACCGAGCCGCGGCGATCAATGCCCGCCATGGCGCCGCCACGATGGACACCCTCATCAGCGTGGGGGTCATCGCCGCGTTCGGATGGTCGCTGTACGCCCTGTTCTTCGGCGGTGCCGGGATGCCGGGCATGACGATGACCTTCCGCCTGTTCGGAACCCCGACCGGCGGCGGCGACGAGCTGTACCTCGAGGTCGCGGCCCTGGTGACGGTGTTCATCCTGGCGGGCAGGTACGCCGAGGCCCGCGCCCGCACGTCGTCCGCGAAGGCCCTGCGGGCACTCCTGGAACTGGGCGCGAAAGACGCCGTGAAGATCGTCGGCGACGCGGAACAGCGGGTGCCGGTCGCGCAGCTCGTCGTGGGAGATGTCGTGCTGGTGCGTCCGGGGGAGAAGATCCCCTCCGACGGACTCGTGGTCGACGGCTCCTCCGCGATCGACGCCGGCATGCTCACGGGCGAGTCCACGCCCGTCGAGGTGGCGGTCGGATCGCGCGTGGTCGGCGGCACCGTCAACGTCGGCGGACGCCTGACGGTGGAGATCACGCGCGTGGGTGCCGACACCGAACTGGCGCGGATGCGGCGGCTCATGGAGGAAGCGCAGACCGGCAAGGCCGAGGTCCAGCGCCTCGCCGACCGCGTCTCCGCCGTCTTCGTGCCGGTCGTGATCGTCCTGGCGATCGCCGCCTTCGCGGGCTGGTTGATCGCCGGCGCGTCGATGGAGGTCGCCTTCACCGCGGCGGTGGCGACGCTCATCATCGCGTGCCCCTGCGCTCTGGGTCTGGCAACCCCCACGGCGCTGCTCGTCGGCACGGGGCGGGGCTCGCAGCTGGGCGTCCTCATCCGCGGTCCGCAGGTGCTGGAGCAGACCCGCAAGGTCGACACGATCGTGCTGGACAAGACCGGCACCGTCACCACCGGCACCATGACCGTCACCGCCGTGCACCCCGCACCCGGCGTCGCCCGCAGCGACCTGCTCGCCGCGGCCGCCGCGGTGGAGTCGGGTTCGGAGCATCCGGTCGCCCGCGCCATCGTGAACGAGGCCGTCGCCGAGACGGGCACCGTCTCTCCCGCCGAGACCTTCGACTCGCACGCCGGCTTCGGCGTGCAGGGCATCGTCGCAGGATCCCTGGTCGTCGCCGGACGCCCGTCGTGGCTGCAGGACCAGTGGGGCATCCGTCCCGCTGACGCGCTGCAGCAGGAGGCGGACACCCTGGCCGCCGGGGGCGCGACGGTCGTCGCCGTCGGCCGCGACGGCCGGCACCTGGGGATCATCGCCGTGGCCGACACGGTCAAGCCCACCAGTGCCGAGGCGGTCGCCCGGTTCCGCGCGCTGGGGATGACCCCCGTGCTCCTCACCGGCGACAACGAGGGCGCCGCCCGCGAGATCGCGGCACGAGTGGGCATCGACCAGGTGCACGCCGCGGTCACCCCGGCCGGCAAGCTCGAGGTCGTCCGGCGCCTGCAGGAGGACGGACACGTCGTGGCGATGGTCGGCGACGGCGTCAACGACGCCGCCGCGCTCGCCGCCGCCGACCTGGGGCTCGCGATGGGCGGGGGCACGGACGCGGCCATCGCCGCGAGCGACATCACCGTGGTCTCCGGCGACCTGCTCGTCGTGGCCGACGCGATCCGGCTGGCCCGCCGCACCCTGGGCACCATCAAGGGCAACCTGTTCTGGGCGTTCGCGTACAACGTCGCGGCGATCCCGGTGGCGATGGCCGGGCTGCTCAATCCGCTCGTCGCCGCGGCCGCGATGGCGCTGTCCTCCGTGTTCGTGGTGACCAACAGCCTGCGGCTGCGCGGATTCCGGCCCCTGCCGGCCGGCGCATCCGCGGGCGCCGCGGACCGATCCCGCGTGCCTGCCGGGGTCTGATCCGCCTTTCCCAGCTGTGGAGGGAGCTCGCATGAGCCAGCACGACCACCACCACGTCGACCACGCCGGCCACGTCGACCACGTCGACCACGCCGGCCACGCCGGCCACGCCGGCCACGCCGGCCACGCCGGCCACGCCGGCCACGTCGCGCGCTTCCGCCGGCTGTTCTGGATCATGCTGGTCTTCGCCGTGCCGGTCGTGGCGTTCTCGGGCATGTTCTCGATGCTGCTGGGGTACCCGCTGCCGGACGCGCCATGGGCGGACTGGATCTCGCCGGTGCTCGGTACCGTCATGTACGCGTGGGGCGGGGCACCCTTCCTCACCGGCGCCGTCAGTGAACTGCGCGCCCGCACGCCCGGCATGATGCTCCTGATCGGCCTGGCCATCACCGTCGCGTTCGTCGCATCCTGGGGCGCGAGCCTGGGGGTGCTGCACCACGAGCTGGACTTCTGGTGGGAGCTGGCGCTGCTGATCGTCATCATGCTCCTCGGGCACTGGATCGAGATGCGGTCCCTGGCAGAGGCGACGTCCGCCCTGGATTCCCTCGCCGCGCTGCTTCCCGACGAGGCGCACCGGGTCGACGGCGACACGATCGTTCCCGTCTCCCCGTCCGAGCTGCACGTCGGCGACGTGGTCGTCGTCCGCCCCGGCGGGCGTGTTCCCGCCGACGGCCGGGTCGTGCAGGGGTCGGCGAGCATGGACGAGTCGATGATCACCGGCGAGTCCCGGCCCGTGCTCCGTCGAGACGGCGACCCGGTCGTCGCCGGTACGGTGGCCACCGACTCCGGCCTGCGCATCCGCGTGACCGCGGTCGGCGAGGACACCGCGCTGGCGGGCATCCGGCGGCTGGTGACCGAGGCGCAGAACTCCTCCTCCCGCGCGCAGCGCCTGGCCGATCGGGCTGCCGGCTGGCTCTTCTGGTTCGCTCTCATCGCCGCCGGGATCACCGCCGCGGTATGGACGGTCATCGGTCTGCCCGATGAGGCCGTCGTCCGCACGATCACGGTTCTGGTCATCGCGTGCCCGCACGCGCTGGGCCTGGCGATCCCGCTGGTGGTGTCCATCGCGACCGAGCGGGCCGCACGGGCGGGCGTGCTCGTGAAAGACCGCCTCGCACTGGAGGCGATGCGCACCGTGGACACCGTCGTGTTCGACAAGACCGGCACCCTCACCATGGGCGCCCCCGCCGTGACGGCGGTGTCTCCGGGAGAGGGGATCGACGAGGATCGGCTCGTGTCGCTGGCCGCCGCCGCAGAGTCGGATTCGGAGCACCCCTTGGGCCGTGCCATCGTCGCCGCGGCCCGCGCGAAGAACCTGCCCGTGCCGCCTTCACGGGGCTTCGCATCCTCGCCCGCCGTCGGCGTGCGGGCCGACGTGGACGGCCGGGTGGTGCAGGTCGGCGGCCCGTCTCTGCTCGAGGAGGCCGGTGCGCGCGAACTGCCGATCGCGGAGGGGTGGCGTGAGGAGGGTGCGATCATCCTGCACGTCCTCGTCGACGGGCGGGTCGCCGGGGCGCTGCGCCTGGCGGATGAGATCCGCCCCAAGTCCCGGCAGGCCGTCGCCGCACTCCAGAGCCGCGGCGTCGAGGTGGTGATGATCACCGGGGATGCCGAAGCGGTCGCCGCATCCGTGGCCGCAGACCTCGGCATCGCGCGGTTCTTCGCCGGCGTGCGCCCGGAGGACAAGTCGTCGAAGGTGAAGCAGCTGCAGGACGAGGGTCACACCGTCGCGATGGTCGGCGATGGTGTCAACGACGCGCCCGCCCTCGCCCAGGCCGACGTCGGCATCGCGATCGGCGCGGGAACCGACGTGGCCATCGCGTCAGCGGGAGTCATCCTCGCCAGCGACGATCCGCGGTCGGTGCTGTCGGTGATCGAGCTCTCGCGCGCGTCGTATCGCAAGATGGCGCAGAACCTGTGGTGGGCGGCCGGCTACAACCTCATCTCGGTGCCGCTGGCCGCCGGCATCCTGGCTCCGATCGGGTTCGTGCTGCCGATGTCGGTGGGGGCCATCCTGATGTCGCTGTCCACCATCGTCGTCGCCCTCAACGCCCAGTTGCTGCGGCGGTTGGACCTGCGCCCCGACGCGGTCCTCGCCCCGCGCGCCGACGACGCACGCGTGCGCCACTAGGCGGCAGGCGCGGTGCGAGGGGACTGATGGCGGAGGATGGGGGATTCGAACCCCCGAGGGCTTGCACCCAACACGCTTTCCAAGCGTGCGCCATAGGCCACTAGGCGAATCCTCCTGAGGCCCCGGAGGGCCGCCGACCATCCTACCCGTAAGCGCGGCGCCGCCCGAACCGCAGGGGAAGGTCAGCGGGCGGTGGCCGGTTCCGGCGGGTGCGCGTAGGCGGATCCCGGGCGGATCACGAGAGACCGCGGGACGGCGACCGACAGAATGCGCCGCCACGGGGTGACGCCCCCGAGCAGCCCGGTACGCGCTTCCGCCAGTGCGGGTGCGAGGCCGCCGCCGTGTTCGAAGCGGGAGGCCGCGCCGTAGCTGGAGCGCTCGATCGCGGCCACGAGTACCCCCACGGCCTTCTCGGACGCGCCGTGGTGACGCGTCAGCCGCGCCCCGAAGGCGCGCGGGGACTCCGCCCCGGGAACCGGGATCCCCAGATCGATGGCCAGTTCCTGGAGGGCGAGCCATGCCGCCCCGGCGTCGCCGCCCTCCGCCGCCTGGACGGCCCTGCGCCGACGGGCCTCGCGCAGGACGCCGGGCAGTGCCAGCAGTGCAAGCAGCAGCATCCCGGTGCCCACACCCGGCCACGGGCCCACGCCGCCTGTCGTCGTCGTGCCTCCGCCCCCGGCCTGCAGGTCGTCCTGCGGACGCGCGCCGGCTGTCGGCGAAGCCGTCGGGCCCGCGTCCGGCTGCAGCGCGTCCTCCGGCGCCCCGTCGGCGGGGGCCCCTGAGCCCGCTGCGCCCGCCGAGGAGAAGCTCGTGGGCGACCCGAGGCTGTTCGTGGGCTCGAAGGGCACCCAGCCCACGCCCGGGAAGTGCACCTCCGGCCACGAGTGCAGCTGGCTGCTGGAGACGGAGTAGATCGTCTCGCCGTCGGTGGATTCGTTCGTGCTCACTCCGGGGAGGTAGCCCACGACGATGCGGGAGGGCATGTCGAGGGTGCGCGCCATGAGCGCGAACGCGGACGCGAAGTGGACGCAGTAGCCCTGCCGCACGGCGAGGAAGTCGGCGACGGCCAGTGCGCCGGAGCCGTCGAACCCCTCCTCCACGGGGGCCTCGAGGGAGTACTCGAACTCGGAACTGCGGAACCACGCCTGCAGGTCCTGCAGGGCCTCGAAGTCGCTCTGGGCGTCAGCGGTCACCTCGCGAGCGGTCTGTTCGATGACCGCCGGCAGATCGTCGGGAAGGAGGTAGGACTCCTCGCGCACCTGCCCGCCCGCCTCGATCCCGCTGATCTGCTCGAGCGTGGGCCGTGGCACGGTGCTCTCGACGTCGTACCCCTGACCCTGCGTCGATCCGCTGCGGGCCACGACGGTGCGGTTCTGGGCGAGGGCCCCCCACGCTCCATCGAGCCCGGTCACCGTCGTCGCAGGGAACGGCACCGGCAGCCAGGGGGAGTTCAGATCAACGATCTCCACGGTGGCGCGCTGCTCCTCCATCTCTATGCCCGGGTCCACCTCCAGCGCGGGGAAGGACTCCTCGTCCGCTGCCAGGGGCGTCGTGCGTCCGGTGTCGGGCTCCCACACCGAGCCGTCGAAGTCGGAGAGCGTGACCGCGCGCAGGTACGGCGCGTCGGAGGCGGAGGAGCGGACGGTCAGCACCTGCGTCTCGCGGGGCTGGCGCAGGTCGTCGCCGAGCTCGAGAGTCGGGTCGATCGTGGATCCGGTGCCCAGGCCTCCCGAGCCGGCCCGGGCGAGAGGGGTGGGCAGGAGCGGGGTTGCCACAACCGCCGCCACGACCGCGATCGCCCCGATCGCCAGCGCCGTGGCCGTCGCGCCGACCGAGCGGCGCGGCTCGTCGGCTACTGCAGCGTACCCGCCGGCGCCGCGCACAGACGGGGCATCCGGCTCGCGATGGCGCGCGCGGGTGTCGATGCGGAGGAGGAACAGCACGCTGACGGAGAGGACGACGAACCCGACGAGGTCGATCTCGCCGGGGACGGCGATGGAGGGGATCAGCGAGGTCGCCACGAGGGCGACCCCGGCGAGCAGCGGCATGCGCGCGGTCAGCACCACGTGATCGATCGCGAGGGCCACCAGGCCCACGGCGGCCACCAGCACGAACGTCAGGGGCACCCCCGGCTCCAGCGGAGCGGCGCCCAGCACGATCTCCTCGACGCCGGCCGACACCAGCACCGGGACGGTCGCGAAGGTGTCGGGTGTCGGGACCATCCACAGCACGGCGGAGGAACGGCCGAACATCACCGTGAGCAGGAGGACCCACACCACCCCCTCGAGTGCGGCCACGGCCACTCCAGGCAGCCGCATCCCGCGGCCCAGGACGCCGGTGGCCAGCACTGCCGCGGCGAGGCCCAGGGCGGCGGCCAGCCACCATCCGCTGTCGATCACCCGCAGCAGGGGCAGCGTGGCCCCCACCAGTGCGGCGAGCACTCCGGCCGCGAGCAGGACGTCGGTGCGCCGCGCCCACGGCGCCCGGTCGCGTGCGCCGCCTCGCGCCCCCCACGCCTCAGTGGACACGCGCCGGCCCCCGGTCCACGGCTTGGTCCCACGCCGCTGCGATGCCCTCGTCGTCGGCGATGGCGGCCGCGCACCATCCGGCCATGCGCAGCCGGTCCACGGCGTCCGAGGCGGCTCCGACTCCGAGGAGAACGGGCAGTGCCGAGTGGTGGGCGAGAGGGGCGAGCGCCTCGGTGTCGCTCGCGGAGAGGCGTCCGGTGACCACGACGACGGGTCCGGTCACCACGCCGGCGAACAGTGCTGCGACGCGGGCGAGGTCATCGCCCTTACGGGTCGTGAGAGTGGCCAGCTGCGCGGCCAGCGCCTCGACGTCGAAGACCTCGCCGCCAGCGAGCGGGTCCGACAGCGGCACGCCGTTGGAGTCCATCAGCTCGACGCTGTACCCCTCCCGCACGAGCTGCATCACCGCCGACACCGCCGCCGACACACCGGTCTCGAACGCGGGGTCCAGGCCCGGCGCCAGGATCGCGTCCGAACCCCAGCGCAGCACGCCGCGGTCCAGCACGACGCTGGCTTCCGGGGTCGCCTCCTGCTCCTCCTGGCGCACCATCAGCGTGTCGCGGTGCGCGGTCGCCCGCCAGTGGATGCGCCGCATCGAATCGCCCGGCGCGTACGGCCGGGCGACGAGATTGTCCGCGCCCTGCCCCAGCTGCGCCGTCGTGGCCTGGAGCATCCCGCCCGCCTCACCGGGCGCGGTCGGCAGCGTGGACAGTTCGACGATCGCCGGGGCGACGGTGACGCGGGTCCGCCCACCGAGGGAGAACCGCCGGCGGGCCAGACCGAAGGGATCGGTGGCCGTGACGACGAGGGGGCCGAGGGGGTGGATGCCGCGGGCCCGGCCATGCACCGTGTAACTCAGCTCGACACTCCCGTCGCCACCGCGGAGCCCGGAGCCCAGGGCGGGGAAGATGCCGCGGGCGCGGCCGGTCAGGCCGGGGGACAGGGTGTCCTCCCACGTCCCGGGTGCCGTCGGCAGCGCCGAGCGCATCCCGGCTCGCACGCGCACGGTGCTCTCGCGCCCGACGGCGGCGACGTCGGGGACGAGGGAGCGCGAGACGGCTTCGGTGCGCCGCGCCGTGAACAGCGACACGATGCTCCCGGCGACCACGACCAGCAGCAGCACGCCGAAGTACAACAACTCGCCGACGCCGGCCTCATGGGCGATGAGGAACGCGAGGACGGCGAGGGCCACGGCCCCCGTGCCGCGGGCGGTCAGTGGCCACAGACGTCTCATCGCCGGCTCACATCCGCGCGGCCAGCGGTACGCGCACCGACCCGGCGATCCGTTCCAGCGTCGAGGCGACCACTTCGGCCGAGGGCCGGCCGCCGGCGGCGGCGCGGCTGGGAATGAGACGGTGCGCGAAGACGGGGGAGAGCAGCGCGGTCACGTCGTCGGGGATGACGAACCCGCGCCCGTCCAGGGCCGCCCACACCTTCGCCGCACGCACCAGCTGCAGGGTGGCGCGCGGGCTCGCGCCGAGGCGCAGGTCGGGGTGCGTGCGCGTGGCGTGGGCCAGCGCGACGGCGTAGTCCTCCACGGCGGGTGACACATGGACGGCTCGCGCCCACGCGATCAGCTCCGTCACGCGCGCGGCGGTGACGACGGGGCGGATCGCCTCGAGCGGGTTGACGCTGTCGCGCTGGCGCAGCATGAGCGCCTCGCTGCGCGCATCCGGGTACCCCATGGAGATGCGCATCATGAACCGGTCACGCTGAGCTTCGGGCAGCGCGTACGTGCCCTCCATCTCCAGGGGGTTCTGTGTCGCGACGACGAGGAAGGGATCGGGGAGCGGGTGTGTGCGACCGTCGACGGTGACCTGCTGCTCCTCCATCGCCTCCAGCAGAGCCGACTGCGTCTTGGGGGAGGAACGGTTGATCTCGTCGGCGATGACGACATTGGCGAAGATGGCGCCGGGTTTGAACTCGAACTCGCGGTCGACCGGGTTGAACACGGATACCCCGGTGACGTCGCCGGGCAGCAGGTCCGGCGTGAACTGGATGCGTCGCACGCTCGCATCCACCGAGGCGGCCAGGGCGCGCGCCAGCATCGTCTTGCCGACGCCGGGGACGTCCTCGATCAGGAGGTGTCCCTCCGCCAGGAGTGCCACCAGGGCGGAGCGGACGGCCTCGGGCTTGCCGTCGATCACGCGCGACATCGACGTGGCGATGCTGTCGGTGATCCGCCCGAAGTCGTCCGGGGTGAGCGGCCCCGATGCGGAGTCGGGCGATGTCGTCGCAGTCTCGTTCATGAATCCCTCGGGTCCGGGGAGTGGCGTCGTCGCCGGTCGTGACCCGATCGTAACCCCGCTTTCGGCCGTCGGGGCCGGGAGAAGTCTGCCCTTGTTGCGCGCGGGAGGACGTGGCAGGCGGCGGCGTCGGCGAGCCCGCGTTGGCCGCAGGCCGAGTCGGCCGCTACACTGGAGCCGGCTCTCCGCGTGACGGCATCCAGGCCAACTCCCCCAGGACGGAAACGTAGCAAGGGTAACCAGGCTCTGCTGGGTGCGCGGAGAGTCTTATTTTTTGTCCCGGTCCCGGGCCCCTCCGCCCGCGGGATCGCCGCCGTAGGGTGGACGCGTGGCGCAGAGCATCTACATCACCTCGGCAGAGGGGAACTCGGGCAAATCCAGCGTGGCCCTGGGAGTTCTCGACGCGCTCAGTCACGCCACCCCCCGCGTGGGAGTTTTCCGCCCCATCGCACGATCCACGGCCGAGCGCGACTACGTGCTGGAGATGCTCCTCGATCACGACGGCGTCGACCTCGAGTACGACGAGTGCGTGGGGGTGACCTACGACGACGTGCGCGGCGACCCGGATGCGGCGCTGGCGAGGATCGTCGAACGGTACAAGGCCGTCCAGGCCCAGTGCGACGCGGTCGTGGTCATCGGCAGCGACTACACCGATGTGTCCAGTCCCGCCGAACTCGCCTACAACGGGCGCATCGCGGCGAATCTCGGCGCCCCGGTGCTCCTCGTCGTCGGCGGGCGAGCCCAGCACGGCCAGAGCGAGCAGCTCGGCTCCAGCAGGCCCCGCACGCCCGAGCAGGTCGGTCAGGCCGCGGCACTGGCCCTGGTCGAACTGGCCCACGAGCGCGCCGAGCTCCTGGCCGTGGTCGTCAACCGCGCCGATCCCGAGGCGCTGGACGACATCGTCGACTCTGTGCGGGCCGTCCTCGGCGTCGACAGCGCCCGTGCCACGCCGGGCCGTGACGTCCCGGTGTGGGCGCTCCCCGAAGACCGCTTCCTCGTCGCCCCGTCGGTGCGGGGCGTCATGCGCTCGGTCGGCGGCGAGCTCGTCAAGGGCGATCCCGCCCTGCTCACGCGCGAGGTGCTCGGCGTCGTGGTGGCCGGGATGTCGATGGTGAACGTCCTGCCGCGCCTGACCGAGTCGTCGATCGTGGTGATCCCCGCCGACCGGGCGGAGGTGCTGCTGGCCACCCTCCTGGCCAACGCCTCCGGCACCTTCCCCTCCCTCGCGGGCATCGTGCTCAACGGCGGCTTCCCGCTGCCCGAGCCGGTCGATCGCCTCATCGACGGCCTCGGCTCGTCGCTGCCGATCATCGCGACCGATCTCGGCACCTATGACACCGCCGTGCGCGTGATGAACACCCGCGGCCGTCTCGCCGCCGACTCCCAGCGCCGCTACGACACCGCGCTGGCGATCTTCGAGCGCCACGTCGACACCGCCGAGCTCACGCGGCTGCTCGGGGTGGCCGAGCCCACCGTCGTCACGCCGCTGATGTTCGAGTACGGCCTCATCGAGCGCGCCCGCACCCACCGCCGTCACATCGTGCTGCCCGAGGGCAGTGACGACCGCGTGCTGCGCGCGGCGGCGACCGTGCTCGCACGCGGGATCGCCGACCTCACGATCCTCGGTGAGGAGATCGAGGTGCGGAACCGGGCGATCGAGCTCGGGATCGACCTGCGGGAGGCGCGCGTGATCAGCCCCTTCGACGCGGTGTACGTCGACCGGTTCGCGCGCGAGTACGAGCGCCTCCGCGCCCACAAGGGCATGACGTACGCGCGGGCGGCCGACACCGTCACCGACGGGTCGTACTTCGGCACCCTGATGGTCCATCTCGGGTTGGCCGACGGGATGGTCTCGGGCGCGGCGCACACCACGGCGCACACGATCCGTCCGGCGTTCGAGATCATCAAGACCCGTCCCGGCGTCTCCGTGGTCTCCAGCGTCTTCCTGATGGCGCTGGCCGACCGCGTGCTCGTGTACGGCGACTGCGCCGTCATCCCCGACCCCACGAGCGAGCAGCTGGCCGACATCGCCATCTCGTCCGCCGCCACCGCCGAGCAGTTCGGCATCGCGCCCCGCGTGGCGATGCTGTCGTACTCCACCGGAGAATCGGGCAAGGGCGCCGACGTCGAGAAGGTGCGCACGGCCACCGCGCTCGTGCGCGAGCGGGCGCCCGAGCTGCTGGTCGAGGGGCCCATCCAGTACGACGCCGCCGCCGACGCGGCCGTGGCGAAGGCGAAGATGCCCGGATCCGACGTGGCCGGCCGGGCCACCGTGTTCGTCTTCCCCGACCTGAACACCGGGAACAACACCTACAAGGCCGTGCAGCGCTCCGCCGGCGCGGTGGCGATCGGGCCCGTGCTGCAGGGGCTGAACAAGCCCATCAACGACCTCTCCCGCGGTGCGCTCGTGGAGGACATCGTCAACACCATCGCGATCACGGCGATCCAGGCCCAGGCCGACGGCGCCACCCCGGAGGCCGGCACACCATGAGCGATGTCCTCGTGATCAATTCCGGATCGTCCTCCATCAAGTACCAGCTGCTGGACGGCGACTCCGAGCAGGTGCTCGCGAAAGGGCTCGTGGAGCGCATCGGGCAGGAGTCCGGGCTCGCCCGGCACACCGTCATGGCCGCCGCGCTGGCCGGAGGCTCCGACGGCGTCTCCCTCACCGTCACCGACGCCACCTCCGAGATCCGCCGCGCGATCCCCGATCACACGGCGGGGTTCCAGGTGATGCTCGAGGCCTTCGCGCAGCACGGGCCTTCGCTTTCCGAGCGGGCCCCCGTCGCGGTGGGCCATCGCGTCGTGCACGGGGGAGCGCGGTTCTACGAGCCGACGCTCGTGACCCCGCTCGTGGAGATCAACATCGACGAGCTGTCGGTCCTGGCGCCGCTGCACAACCCGGCGAACCTCGCCGGGATCGTCGCCGCACGCACAGCGTTCCCCGACGTCCCGCACGTGGCGGTGTTCGACACGGCGTTCCACCAGACCCTTTCCCCCGCCGCGTACACGTACGCGATCGACACGCAGCTGGCCGAGGCCCACCGCATCCGCCGGTACGGATTCCACGGCACCAGCCACCAGTTCGTCAGCGAGTCCGCCGCCGCCTTCCTCGGCCGGCCCCTCGGCGAGCTGAAGCAGATCGTCTTCCACCTCGGCAACGGAGCGTCGGTCACCGCGATCGATGGCGGACGGTCGGTGGAGACCTCCATGGGCCTCACGCCCTTGGAGGGCCTGGTGATGGGGACGCGCTCGGGCGACCTGGATCCGGCCGTGCTCCTGCACCTGGCCCGGCGCGCGGACATGTCGATCAGCGATCTGGACGACCTGCTGAACAAGCGCTCGGGGCTACTGGGTCTCGCCGGCGTCAGCGACATGCGCGACATCCGCGCGGGCGTGGACGCGGGCGACGTGCGGATCACGCGTGCCTGGGACGTCTACATCCATCGTCTGCGCGCGTACGCGGGCGCCTACCTCGCCCAGCTCGGCGGGGTCGACGTCATCTCCTTCACCGCGGGCGTGGGGGAGAACACGCCGGAAGTGCGCTCCGAGTCGCTCGCGACGTTCGGATTCGCCGGCATCGAGATCGACCCGGCGCGCAACACCGCACCCGAACGGGGGACGCGGGTCATCTCCACGGAGGCCTCGGTGGTGACGGTGCTCGTCGTGCCCACCAACGAAGAGCTCGAGATCGCGCGGCAGGCGCTGCAGGTCGCGGGCGGCTGAGTGTTCCGTGCGGGTGTCCCATGCGCAGCGCAATCCCTCGCCCCGGGCCCGTATCGGCTGACTACGCTGATGCGGTGACCGACGGAAACCCCGACAGCCTGCCCGATCTCGCCGCCTACGACGCCGTCCTGTTCGACCTGGACGGCGTGCTCACTCCGACCGCCGAGGTGCACATGCACGCGTGGCGGACGATGTTCGAGGAACTGTTCGCGCAGTGGGACATCCGCCCGCCCTACACCGACCGCGACTACTTCGAGTACCTCGACGGCAAGAAGCGATACGACGGCGTGGCGAGCCTCCTGCGCAGCCGTGACGTCGAAGTGCCGTGGGGGGACCCCGCAGACCCGCCCACCGCCGACACCGTCTGCGGCATCGGCAACCGCAAGAACGTGGTCTTCGCCGCCGTGCTGCGCTCGGAGGGGATCTCTCCCTATCCCGGCTCGGTGCGCCTGGTGGACGGGCTCCTCGCCGCACACGTGCCGATCGCCGTGGTGTCCAGTTCGAAGAACGCCGAAGAGGTGCTCGAGGCGGCGGGCATCCGCGATCGGTTCACCGTCGTCATGGACGGCGTCGTCGCCGAGCGCGATCACCTCCGTTCCAAGCCCGCCCCCGACGTGTTCGTCGAGGCCGCGCGGATGCTGGGGGTCGACCCGGCGCGCTCGGTCGCCGTGGAAGACGCCCTCAGCGGGGTGCAGTCGGCCGCGGCCGGCGGCTTCGCGGTCGTCGTCGGAGTCGATCGTGGCGTCGGCGGCGAGAATCTCACGCGAGCCGGCGCCACGGTCGTCGTCGATGACCTCGCGGCCTTCGTAGACTGACCATCCGAAGCATCCCGAACTTCGCCAGGAAGGCAGCACATGATCGATCGCGGTCGATTCCCCGTCGACGAGTGGCGGCTCATCGAAACAGAGGGCTCGCTCGACGACGCCGGGGTGACCGAGACGCTCTTCTCCGTCGGCAACGGCTACCTCGGGCTGCGCGGGAACTACCCTGAGGGGCGCTTCGCGCAGGAGCAGGGCACCTTCATCAACGGCTTCCACGAGATCTTCCCGATCCGCCACGCCGAGCGGGCGTACGGGTTCGCCGAGGTGGGGCAGACCATCATCAACGCGCCGGATGCGAAGGTCATGCGCGTCTACGTCGACGATGAGCCGCTCTCCTTCGACGTGGCCGACGTCCGCGAGTACGAACGTGTGCTGGACATGCGCGAGGGGGTTCTGCGCCGGCGCCTGCTGTGGGTCACCCCGTCGGGCAAGCAGGTGGAGATCGAGGACGAACGGATGGTGTCGTTCGAGGAGAAGCACCTCGCCGTCATGCGGCTCACGGTCACCGTCATCAACGACGACGCCCCCGTCACCATCAGCTCGCAGCTGATCAACCGCCAGGACGGCGAGGGGATCTACGGCGGCTCGCCGATGGGCGTGCGGAAGAACCGCGCCGGGTTCGATCCGCGCCAGCCGGACAAGCTGCAGGAGCGGGTTCTGCAACCCCAGGACTACTGGCAGGACGAGGAGCGCTCGGCGCTGAGCTACCGCGTGAGCGAGTCGGGGATGACCCTCGCGGTCATCGCCGACCATCTCGTCGACACCGGCAACGAGTACTCGGCCCGCCGCCTCATCGAACCCGACATCGCCAAGAACGTCTTCCGCGTGCAGGCGAAGGCGGGCGTGCCGACCACGCTGACGAAGATCGTCAGCTACCACACGTCCCGCGGCGTCCCCGCGGGAGAGCTCATCGACCGCTGCCGCCGCGGCCTCGACCGTGCCGAGGCGCTGGGCGTGGAAGAGCTGTTCGCACGCCAGCGCGCGTGGCTGGACGGCTTCTGGGAGCGCTCCGACGTGCGCATCGAGGGCCACCCCGACCTGCAGCAGGCGACCCGCTGGTGCCTCTTCCAGCTCGCCCAGGCCGCCGCCCGCGCCGACGGGCAGGGCGTTCCCGCCAAGGGCGTGACCGGTTCTGGGTACTCGGGCCACTACTTCTGGGACACCGAGATCTATGTGCTGCCGTTCCTGGCGTACACGACGCCGCTGTGGGCACGCAACGCGCTGCGGATGCGGTATCTGATGCTGCCGGCCGCCCGCAAGCGCGCGCATCAGCTCAACGAGGCCGGCGCGCTGTTCCCGTGGCGCACCATCAACGGCGAGGAGGCGTCGGCCTACTACGCCGCAGGCACCGCGCAGTACCACATCAACGCCGACGTCAGCTACGCCGTGGCCAAGTACGTGCGCGCCACCGGCGACGTCGACTTCCTCGATTCCGAAGGCGTCGACATCGCCGTGGACACCGCGCGGCTGTGGGCGACCCTGGGCTTCTGGCGCTCGAGCGACGGGGTGATCGATGGGGAGAACGAGACCTTCCACATCCACGGCGTGACCGGACCCGACGAGTACACCACGGTGGTCAACGACAACCTGTTCACCAACGTCATGGCGCGCTTCAACCTGCGATTCGCCGCCCACACGGTGCGCGAGATGCAGGAGGCCGATCACGACGCCTACCTCCGCATGGTCGACCGGATGAACCTCGACCCCTCCGAGCCGGAGATGTGGGAGCGAGCCGCCGAGGCGATGCACATCCCCTACAGCGAAGCCCTCGGCATCCACCCGCAGGATGCGGTGTTCCTCGAGCGGGAGATCTGGGATCTCGAGCACACGCCGCCCGATCAGCGACCGCTGCTGCTGCACTTCCACCCGCTCGTGATCTACCGCTACCAGGTGCTCAAGCAGGCCGACGTCGTGCTGGCGCTGTTCCTGCAGGGCGACAACTTCACCGCCGACGAGAAGCTCGCCGACTTCGAGTACTACGACCCGCTGACCACGGGCGACTCGACGCTGTCGGCCGTCGTGCAGTCGATCCTCGCGGCCGAGGTCGGTTACCAGAACCTCGCCCTGGAGTACTTCCGCGACGCCCTGTTCGTCGACCTCGGCGACCTGCACCACAACGCCGCCGACGGCGTGCACGTCGCCTCCGCCGGCGGGGTGTGGACGGCTCTGGTGGCCGGTTTCGGCGGTATGCGCGACCACTTCGGCGAGCTCACGTTCGACCCGCGGCTGCCGGCCGAATGGCCGTCGCTGTCGTACGTGCTGCACTGGCACGGCACGCGCCTGGATGTGACACTGACCCGCGACCTGCTCACGATCGAGGCGGGTGAAGGCGACCCGGTGCAGTTCTCGGTGCGCGGGGTCGGATACAGCGTCCACGGGGGCGGCCGTGCCGAAGTGCCGCTGCGCGGACAGGGGCCGGTCATCCCCGGCAAGCCGTCACTGCGTCAGTTCGCCGATGCCCGCCGGGAGGACGGGACCCTGCTGTCGGCGTCCGTGCCCACCGTCACGACGTCCATCCCCGTCATCGAGGATTCGGAGGCGCAGACCGGCGCGACGCTCGGCGCCGTCGACGACTGAGCCGCACTGGACTCACTCGTCGCGGATCGCCGCCAGGGCGGCTTCGGCGAGGGCGTGGTCGGTCACGAGGCTCGTCATGAGGCCGGCCTTGGCGATGGCCCGGATCGCCTCGGCCTTCTCCTCGCCTCCGGCGACGGCCATGACGCGGGGGACGGCGTGCAGCTCCTCGTGCGAGATCGACACGGTGCGACGCTGGAACTCCGGATCGACGAGGGAGCCGTCCTCGCGGACGAGGATCCCGGCCACGTCGGCGACGCACCCCCGCGCGGTGGCGTGGGCGACGTCGTCGGGTGCCAGCACTTCGCGCACCTGGGTGACCGGCGGGTTCCAGCTGCCCACCGACACCACCGCGGTGGTGACCTGGGGGAACAGGCGCAGCGCCTTCTGGATGTCGGGGTGCTGTTTGAGGTTGTCGGCGGTCTCGGCGTCCTTGACGAACAGGGGCGAGAAGATCGGGTACACGGCACCGCCGGCGCGCTGGGACGCCTCGCGGACCAGTTCGACGGGGGAGGCCCCCATCTCGCCGCTGACGAAGCCGGTGAGCTGGACCACGGTGACCCGAGGCAGGGCGCTCAGCTGCGACGTCGTCGCGGTGAGGGAGCGACCCCACGTCAGCCCCAGGACCTCGCCGTCCGACAGCGTCGCGCTGAGCACCTCGGCCGCCGCAGCACCCAGCTGCTGGCGGACGTTGTCCCGCGTGCCGTGCGAACGCACCACATGGCACTCCCGCAGGTCCAGTGCGGCGCGCAGTTCCTCGCTGAGCAGAGGGTCGGGCAGCCCGTGGTCGTGCACGGCGATCGTGACCACCCCCTCTTCGCGCGCGCGTGTGAGAAGGCGGGCGACTTTGAACCGCGAGATCCCGAGGCGCTCGGCGATGTCGACACGGGGAAGGTCTTCGAGGTAGTACAGCCGCGCGACCATCCCGAGGAGGGCGCGATCAGCGACGGCGTTCTCGCCTGCGCTCGTTTGAGCGCGCGAGGGGCGCTGTTCTTGCATATGTGACCTCGATGGGTATGATCGCTGAAGACAGCCGCTCAAGATTGAACTGGCACTGCTCATATGAGCATGACCAGGCCGAGCGCGTCAAGACCCGCACCAAAGGAGTACGCCCGTGAGCGACGATGACGTCACCTTCCCCTCCTTCGCGCGCCGGTTCCCCGCTCCCGCCTGAGCCCTTCGCCGGCTCGACAGGCGCCTCGTCCGCCACCTTCGGGCGCCGTGCGCGCTGACTCCGCCGAGCCCACTCCCCCTCACGACAGTCCCAATGAAATCGGAGCGAACATGACCGAGATCCCCCGAACCATGAACGCCAGCGTCCTGACCGAGGTCCAGTCGATCGCGGTCGAGCAGCGTCCCGTTCCGGCGGTCGCCCCCGACGAGGTCCTCGTCCAGGTCGCCGCCGTCGGCGTGTGCGGATCGGACGTGCACTACTACCAGCACGGCCGCATCGGCGACTTCGTCGTGGAGGCGCCGATCATCCTCGGACACGAGTTGAGCGGACGCATCGTGGCGGTGGGCGACGACGTCGACCCCGCACGCATCGGCCGCCGCGTCGCCGTCGAGCCCCAGCGGCCCTGCCGCGTGTGCGAGTTCTGCAAGGCGGGCCAGTACAACCTGTGCCCGAAGATGGAGTTCTTCGCGACGCCGCCCATCGACGGCGCCTTCTGCGAGTACGTCACGATCCAGGCCGACTTCGCCTTCGACATCCCCGACTCGATCAGCGACAACGCTGCGGCGCTCATGGAGCCGCTGTCGGTCGGCATCGCCGCCGCCCAGAAGGGCGGCGTCAAGGTCGGCGACCGCGTCCTCATCGCCGGCGGCGGGCCGATCGGCATCATCGCCGCGCAGGTGGCGCGCGCGTTCGGGGCGAGCGAGGTCATCGTCTCCGACATCAACCCCTCCCGGCGCGAGCTCGCCCAGCAGTACGGAGTGACGCGCGTGGTCGACCCTGCGGCGGAGTCCCTCGATGGCCTCGACGCCCACGTCTTCATCGACGCGTCCGGAGCGGCCCCGGCGATCCGTGCCGGAATCCGGGCCACGCGCCCCGGCGGCACCGTCGTCCTCGTCGGCAGCGCGGACGAGATCCCCTTCTCGGTGCCCGATGTCGCGATGCGCGAGATCAACGTCACGGGCATCTTCCGCTACACCGGGACGTGGCCCATCGCGCGCACGCTCGTGGAGTCGGGACAGGTCGACCTGGACTCGCTGGTGACCCACGTCTTCGGGCTCGAGCAGGTCGAGGAGGCGCTCACCGGAGACGGCGCGCTGGACAGCCTCAAGCGCATCGTGCTTCCCGGCGTGGCACGGGTCGCGGATCCGGTGGCGACGGCGCGGGGTGAGGCATGAGCGACACCCTCCTCTCGGTCCGGGGCGTCTCCAAGTCTTTCCCCGGCGTGAAAGCCCTCGACGACGTCTCGTTCGAGGTGCGTCCGGGCACCGTCCACGCGCTGTGCGGCGAGAACGGTGCCGGCAAGTCGACCCTGATGAAGATCATCAACGGCATCTACCAGCCCGACACCGGCGAGATCCGCGTGCGCGGCGAGGAGGTGCGGATCCGCAACCCCATCGAGGCGCGCGCGCAGGGCATCGCGATGATCGCGCAGGAGCTCAACTTCGTCCCCGAGATGACGATCGCGGAGAGCTTCTTCCTCGGACGCCTGCCGATGAAGTTCGGCAAGGTCGACTGGCGCCACATCCGCCGCGAGGCCCGCCGCATCCTGAAGGCGGAAGGACTCGACTTCTCCATCAACCGGCGCCTGAGCACGCTCACGGTGTCGGAGATCCAGACGCTGGAGATCGTGCGGGCCGTCTACCACAGCGCCGACGTGCTGATCATGGACGAGCCGACCTCCGCCATCGCGCATAAAGAGGTCGAGTCGCTGTTCGCCAAGATCCGCGCGCTGCGCGCCGAGGGCAAATCCATCATCTACATCTCGCACAAGATGGACGAGGTGTTCGAGCTGGCCGACGACATCAGCGTGCTCCGGGACGGCGCGGTCGTCAGCTCGCAGCGCGCCGACGAGATCACCTCGGCCCAGGTCATCGCGCAGATGGTCGGCCGCGACCTGGACCACCAGTCGTACCCGAAGGAGCGCATCGAGATCGGGCCCACGGTCTTCCGCGCCTCGGGCCTGTCCAGCCGTCACCTGTTCGAGAACATCGATCTGGAGATCAAGGCCGGCGAGATCGTCGGCCTGGCGGGGCTCATCGGCGCCGGACGCAGCGAAGTGGTCCGGGCGATCTTCGGACTGGACTCGCTGGATGCCGGGACGATCGAGGTCGACGGCAAGCCCGCCGACATGTCCACCCCGCGCAAGGCGATCGCCAACGGCGTCGCGATGCTCTCGGAGGACCGGCGACTGGTCGGCATCATCCCGAAGCTGAGCATCAAGAAGAACGCCACGCTGGCGAGCCTGCGCAAGGTGATCCACGGCGGCTTCGCCCACCCGCGCAAGGAGGAGAAGCTCGTCGAGGAGTACTTCTCCAAGATGAACGTCAAGGCGCCCAGCACCGAGACGCGCATCGAGTCCCTCAGTGGCGGCAACCAGCAGAAGGTGCTGCTCGCGCGGTGGCTCATCGCCGACCCCAAGGTGCTTCTGCTGGACGAACCGACCCGCGGCATCGACGTGGGCGCGAAGTACGAGATCTACAAGATCATGACCGAGCTCGCCCGGCAGGGGCGCGGCATCCTCATGATCTCTTCCGAGCTGCCTGAGCTGATCGGCATGTGCGACCGGATCTACGTCATGTCGGGCGGGCGCCTGACGGCGGAGCTGGAGCCCCCGCAGTTCTCGCAGGAGACGATTCTGAAATTCGCCATGAACGAAATCGAGGTGGCCTGACGTGCTGGAAAAGCTGAAATCCCTGGAGCTCAGCCGCTACTCCATATTCATCATCCTCGTGGTGGTGCTGGTAGCGGCGAGCATGCTGAGCCCGAACTTCCTCAGCACGGACAACGTGTTCAACGTGCTGCGCCAGGTCGCGGTCATCACGATCCTCGCCTACGGTGCCATGACGCTGATCATCGGCGGCATGATCGACCTGTCCGCCGGAGCGGTCATGGCCTTCGCGGGCGTGGCGTCGGTGATGGTCTACAAGTCCACCGGCAACCTCCTGTTCGGTGTGCTCGCGGGCATCGCCGTCGGCATGATCTGCAACCTGATCAACGCCTTCCTCGTGGCCACGCTGCGCACGCCCGCGTTCATCGTGACCCTCGGCATGATGCTGATGGCGCGCGGCGCCGTGCTGGAGCTGACGCAGGGCCAGAACGTCCTGCAGCTGGGCGACTTCATCCTCATCGGTCAGGGCAACCTCGGCTGGCTGCCCATTCCCGTCCTGATCCTCATCGTCGTCACGATCGTGATCTGGTACCTCATGAACCAGACCCGCTACGGCCGCTCGGTGTACGCCGTCGGCGGTAACGAGGAGGCCGCACGGGCGGCGGGCATCGCGGTGGAGAAGGTGAAGTACCAGGCGTTCCTGGTCAACGGCGCCCTCGTGGGCATCGCCGGCGTCATCTTCATGTCGCGCGTGAACGCGGGGCTCCCCAACGCCGGAATCGGCTACGAGCTCCAGGCGATCACGGCCCCCATCATCGGTGGCACGAGCTTCTCCGGCGGTGTCGGCACCGTCTTCGGGACGCTCGCCGGAGCGCTCATCGTCGGCGTGCTGGGCAACATCATGAACCTCATCGGCATCGGCTCCTACGTGCAGCAGATCGTGATGGGCCTCATCATCGTCGTCGCCGTGGCGTACGACGTCTTCAGCAAGCGGGGCAAGGCCCGCACGACGATCCTCAAGTCCGACGCGAAGGGCGAGACGCTGCCCACCGCGCGGGAAGGAACAGTTCCAGCCGGAGGTGGGACAGCCGCATCCTGACTCGCATCACCCGTCACCGAATGAACCCGAACACATAAGGAGAGCACAATGACGACTCTTACCCGCAAGATCATGGCGCTGGGGGCGGCCGCGGCCGTGGCCCTGAGCCTCGGCGGCTGCGCCGTGACGACCGGAAACCCCGCCTCCGGCGGCGGCGACACCGAGCGTGAGCAGAAGGACGAGTACCGCGTCGCGTACATCGCCCGCGCGCAGGCCGACTCGTTCGCCGCGTGGCTGGCCAACGAGATGAAGGCCGCCGCCGAGGACTACGACGACATCACCCTCGAGGTCTTCGACGGCCAGGCCGACGACGAGGTCGAGAACCGGATGATCGAGAACGCGATCGCCAACAAGTTCGACGCCATCATCGTCCAGCCCAACAACGGCGACGCGCAGAGCCCGTACATCCAGCAGGCCATCGACGCCGGCATCGTGACCATCACAACCAACCCGCGCGTGGAGGGTCTCGACGGCGGCGACTCCGTCGACGCGAACCCCTACGACCAGGGCGCCGTCGTCGCGCAGCTGGCGCTGGAGCAGGTCCCCGAGAACGCGAAGGTCGTCGTCCTGACCGGCCCGGCCGGCAACTTCCACAGCACCGCGCGTCGTGACGCGTGGCAGAAGGAGTTCTTCGACAAGCGTCCCGACGTGACGATCGTCGCCGAGGACACCGCGAACTGGAACAAGGACGAGGCGCTGACCCTCATGGAGGACTGGTCGCTGGCCAACTCCGAGATCGACGCCATCATCTCGATGAACGACAACATGGCCGCCGGCGCGCTCGAAGCGCTCAAGGGCAAGTCGGCCTTCGAGGGCATCCTCGCCTACGGCGTGGACGGCACGCCCGAGGCGACGCTGCTGATCCAGGAGGGCCTGCTGACCGCCTCCACGCTGCAGAACGCGCGCGAACTGGCTGAGCTCAACCTGAAGTCGGTGCACGAGCTGCTCACCGGCGAGGCCGACGAGATCAACGTCGACATCGGCAACCCGCTGATCACGTCGGAGAACGTGCAGGAGTACATCGACCTCTACCTCGAGGCCGGCCTGCTCTGATCCACCCACCCGAGCGGGGGACCGGCATCACGCCGTCCCCCGCTCGGGCGCGTCCGCCCCACCCCCGTCGAAAGGAATGACGTGTCCGTCATCGACAAGTTCTCCCTCCAGGGCCGCACGGCTCTGGTCACCGGCGCCACGCGCGGCCTCGGCCACGCGTTCGCCACGGCCCTGGCCGAGGCCGGCGCCGACATCGTCGTCCACGGGCGGGATCAGGCCGCCGCCGACACCGTCCGCGGCGAGATCGAGGCGCTCGGGCGCAAGGCCTACGTCGTGCTCGGCGACCTCACCGAGGCCGGCGGCGCGCAGCAGGTCGTCGACGCGTCGATCGCCGCGGCCGGTGCCATCGACATCCTCGTGAACAACGCGGGTGCCTGCATCCACCGCCCCGCCCTCGAGGTGACCGACGACGAGTGGTCCTACGTCATGGACACCAACGTCACGGCCCTGTGGCGCATGTCGCAGGCCGCCGGGCGTCACATGGTGGAGCGCCGCTCGGGCTCGATCGTCAACGTCGGATCCATCTCGGGCATGATCGTCAACCGCCCCCAGATGCAGCCGGCCTACAACGCCTCCAAGGCCGCCGTGCACCAGCTCACCAAGTCGCTCGCGGCGGAGTGGGCGCCTCTGGGCGTGCGCGTGAACGCGCTGGCCCCCGGCTACATCAAGACCGACATGTCGCCCGTGGACGAGCCGCAGTTCCGCCGCATGTGGATCGAGGATGCCGCGCAGCAGCGGTACGCGACCCCGGACGAGCTCGGCCCCGCGATGGTGTTCCTCGCCTCCGACGCGGCGAGCTTCATGTCCGGCACGGTGCTGGTCGTCGACGGCGGTTACACGCTGTTCTGATCTCTCATCGGACTCCACCCGGCTGTCCCCGCTCCGCGCGGGGGCAGCCGGTTCGTCGTCTGCGGAGGAGGCGGGCGGGATGTCAGCCGCACACCGTAGGCTGGAGGCGTGACGACCGCTCTGTACCGCCGCTACCGCCCCGAGGCGTTCGGCGAGATGATCGGGCAGTCCCAGGTGACCGACCCGCTCATGACGGCGCTGCGCAGCGACCGCGTCGGGCACGCGTATCTGTTCTCCGGCCCGCGCGGGTGCGGCAAGACCACATCCGCCCGTATCCTGGCGCGCTGCCTCAACTGCGCGGCCGGCCCCACCGACACCCCGTGCGGCACGTGCGACAGCTGCGTCGAGCTCGGACGCGGCGGCGGCGGCTCGCTCGACGTCGTCGAGATCGACGCGGCCAGCCACAACGGCGTCGACGACGCCCGCGACCTGCGCGAGCGCGCGATCTTCGCGCCGGCCCGCGACCGCTTCAAGATCTTCATCCTGGATGAGGCGCACATGGTGACGCAGCAGGGCTTCAACGCCCTGCTCAAGCTCGTGGAGGAACCGCCCGAGCACGTCAAGTTCATCTTCGCCACGACCGAGCCCGAGAAGGTGCTCGGCACGATCCGCTCGCGCACCCACCACTATCCGTTCCGGCTCGTCCCGCCGGCCGCGATGCTCGAATACGTGCAGGAGCTGTGCGAGACCGAGGGCGTCGAGGTCGAGCCGGGAGTGCTGCCGCTCGTCGTGCGCGCAGGCGGCGGATCGCCGCGAGACACCCTGTCGCTGCTCGACCAGCTCATCGCCGGCTCGGACGTGGCGGACGGCCCCGAGGGAGTCGTCACGGTGCGCTACGAGCGGGCCGTCGCGCTGCTGGGCTACACGCACGCCGAACTTCTGGACGAGGTCGTGGAGGCCTTCGGCCAGAGCGATCCGGCCGGCGCCTTCGCGGCGGTCGACCGCGTCGTCCAGACCGGCCAGGACCCGCGCCGTTTCGTCGACGACCTCCTCGAGCGCCTGCGCGACCTCATCGTCATCGCCGCGACGGGACCGGGCGCCTCCGCGGTGCTGCGCGGCGTTCCCACCGAGGAGCTCGAGCGGATGGGGCGCCAGGCTGCGCTCTTCGGCGCCGATCGCCTCTCGCGCACCGCCGACCTCGTCGTCGCGGCGCTGGATGAGATGACCGGCGCGACCTCGCCGCGTCTTCAGCTCGAGCTGCTCGTCGCGCGGGTGCTCGCCCGCACCGCCGTGCCTGCCGCATCCGCCCCGCCCGCCGCCGCCGTGCCCGCCGCCCCCGCGGCGTCCGCGCCGCCCGCCCCTGCGCCGAATGTGCACCGAACCGGCGAGAGTGCACCGGATTCGGTGCCGGTTCGCCGAGATGATGCACTTTCGGCGCCCGCGACGCCCATCAACGAGCCCGCCCCGCCGGAGCCCGAGCCCGAACCCGAGTTCGCTCCGCCCGCCCCGTCGGGGCCGTTCACGGCGCAGCGGATGCGCGACGCCTGGCCCGAGGTCCTCGCGCGGCTGGAGGAGCTCAGTCGCTCGTCGTGGCTGCTCGCGTCCGGCGCGCGCGTCCTCGCCCTCGACGACGACGTGCTGACCCTCTCCTTCGCCAGCCAGAGCGACCTGGCGTCGTTCAAGAAGCGCGGTGCCGGCACCGGCCCGAGCGAAGACCTCCGGCAGGCGATCCTGGGCGTCCTCGGCATCAGGGTGAAGTTCATCGCCCGGCACGACGGCGACGGCCCAGGCGGCACCGGGCCCGGGGCGCCGGAGCCGTCCCCGCCCGCGCCGGAGAGCGTCCCACCCGCCCCGGAGACGGCGCCGCCCGCACCCGAGCGACGGCCGGCGGCTGCCGCCGCGGCCCCGGTGACCGAATGGGCGGTCGCTCCGATCCCGTCGACCCCACCCGCCGAGGTCCCGTCGCCGCCCAGCGCCCTGTCCGCTGCCGTCACCGCCCAGTTCGCCGTCGACGACGAGCCGGAGGATGCCGCGCCCGCCGCGCGACCCGTCGCCACGCTGGCCCGCGTCCGCGAAGGCGACGTGCTCCCCGACGGCGAGAGCGGCGCCGTCGCGCCCGACGACGCGGAAGACCTCCCCGCTCCCGAGGCGCCCCGCGACGTTCCCGTTCCTCCGGTGGTGGCACCGCGGATCGCGCCCGCCCGTGCGGGTGTGCAGCGCTACGGCGAGGCGGTCGTGCGGCAGGTGCTCGGCGCGACGTTCGTGCGTGAAGAGCCGCATCAAGCCCCGACGAGGTTCACCTGATGTACGACGGCATCGTCCAAGACCTCATCGACGAATTCGGCCGCCTGCCGGGCATCGGGCCGAAGTCGGCGCAGCGCATCACGTTCCACATCCTCCAGTCGCCGTCGTTCGATGTGTCGCACCTGGCCCGGCTGCTCGCCGAAGTGCGCGAGAAGGTGCGGTTCTGCGAGGTGTGCGGGAACGTCTCCGAGCAGGATCGCTGCTCCATCTGCCGCGATCCGCGACGCAACGAGACCCTCATCTGCGTCGTCGAAGACGCCAAGGACGTCGCCGCCATCGAGCGCACGCGGGAGTTCCGCGGTCTGTACCACGTGCTCGGCGGCGCGATCAGTCCCATCGCCGGCGTCGGCCCGGACGACCTGCGCATCACCCAGCTCATGCAGCGACTCGCGGACGGGACGGTGCAGGAAGTCATCCTCGCCACCAACCCCAACCTGGAGGGCGAGGCGACGGCGACCTACCTCAGCCGCCTGCTGCACACCCTCGAGATCCGCGTCACGCGTCTGGCATCGGGCCTCCCCGTCGGCGGCGACCTCGAATACGCGGATGAGGTGACCCTGGGCCGCGCGTTCGAGGGCAGACGCACCCTGTGAACGCGATCGCGCGGTTCACCCCGCGCGGCTGGCTGCTGTTCGCCACGATGGCGGTGTTGTGGGGGATGCCCTACCTGTTCATCAAACAGGCGGTCGACTCGTTCTCACCGCCCGCCGTCGTGTGCATCCGGACGCTGGGCGCCGCCATCCTCCTGCTCCCGTTCGCGCTGCGCCGCGGAGTGCTCCGCGAGGCGTGGCGCGCATGGCGGTGGGTGCTGCTGTTCGGTCTCCTCGAGATGGCGGGGCCCTTCCTGCTGCTCAGCCACGCCGAGCTGACGCTGACGTCGGGGCTGACCGGCCTGCTCGTGGCGACGGTGCCGCTGTTCGCCGCCCTGATCGCCTTCGCCGGCGGAGACCGCGGCGCGCTCCGCCCCGTACGGGCGGTCGGGCTTGCGATCGGGTTCGCCGGCGTCGCGGTCATCGTCGCGGGCCCCGGCCTGGGCCAGTCCGACGGCGTGGGCGGCCTGGTCGCGGCGGGGGAGGTGCTGCTGGTGGCCGTGTGCTACTCGATCGCCCCCTTCGTCGTCGCCACGCGTCTGCGCCACGTGCCGTCGCTGGGCACCGTGACGCTGTCGCTGCTGCTCGTGGGTCTCGGGTACCTGCCGGCGGCGCTGCTCACCCAGCACACCGTCCCCACCACCGCCAGCGTCGCCTCGGCCGCCGCGCTGACGGTCCTGTGCACCGCCGTGGCCTTCCTGGCGTTCTTCGCGCTCATCAAAGAGGTCGGCCCCGCCCGCGCCCCGCTGTTCACCTACGTCAACCCGGTGATCGCGATAGCGCTGGGCGTCCTGATCCTCGGTGAGCCGCTCACGTGGGGGCTGCTGGCCGGGTTCCCCCTCGTGATCCTGGGATGCTGGCTCGCCGCGACCGGCGGGACAACGCGCGTGCGCCGCAGCTCCGGCGAACCTCCGGCGGTGGCGGCGGGCTGAACCGGCGCGACGCATGTCGGCTCCGGCATCCGCACCTCCGTAAGATGGTGCGTCGGGCGCGCACCGCGCCGTCTCTCGCCGGAGGCACGCCGGCGACGCATCCCGGGAGTACCAACGTGGCGCTGATCGTCCAGAAATACGGCGGTTCGTCGGTCGCCGACGCCGAAAGCATCAAGCGCGTCGCCAAGCGCATCGTCGACACGCGCCGCGCCGGCCACGAGGTCGTCGTCGCCGTGAGCGCCATGGGTGACACCACCGACGAGCTGCTCGAGCTGGCGGGGGAGGTCGCGCCGATCCCCGCGCCCCGGGAGCTGGACATGCTGCTCTCCAGCGGTGAGCGCATCTCGATGGCCCTCCTGGCGATGGCGATCCACTCGATGGGCTTCGAGGCACGCTCGTTCACGGGCAGCCAGGCGGGCATGATCACGGATGCCACGCACGGGGCGGCCCGCATCGTCGACGTCACCCCCGTGCGGCTGCGCGAAGCCCTCGACGACGGCGCGATCGTCATCGTCGCCGGCTTCCAGGGCTTCAACCGCGACACGCGCGACATCACCACCCTCGGCCGCGGCGGATCCGACACGACCGCCGTGGCCCTCGCGGCGGCGCTGAACGCCGACGTGTGCGAGATCTACAGCGACGTGGACGGCATCTTCACCGCCGACCCGCGCGTCGTGCCGCGGGCCCGGAAGCTCGAGCGCATCTCCAGCGAGGAGATGCTGGAGCTCGCCGCCAATGGCGCGAAGGTCCTCTACATCCGCGCTGTCGAGTACGCCCGCCGCCACGGCGTCGTCATCCACGCGCGGTCCACCTTCAGCTCGGGCGAGGGCACGTGGGTGCTCGACCGCTCGCGCACCTCCGACCTCATCCCCCAGGGAGCCCACATGGAAGAGCCCATCGTCGCCGGCGTCGCCACCGACCTCAGCCAGGCGAAGATCACCGTGATCGGCGTACCCGACGTCCCCGGTAAGGCGGCGGAGATCTTCAAGATCGTCGCCAAGTCCGGCGCCAACGTCGACATGATCGTGCAGAACGTCTCGGCGGCGGCCACCGGGCGCACCGACATCTCATTCACCCTTCCCAAGACGGATGCCGCGACGGCCCTGCGCGCCCTTGCCGCGGATCAGGCCGACGTCGGGTTCGAGAGCCTCGTGCACGACGACCAGATCGGCAAGCTCTCCGTCGTCGGCGCCGGCATGCGCACGCACTCGGGCGTCTCGGCGACGCTGTTCGAGGCGCTGAGCGTGGCCGGGATCAACATCGAGATGATCTCCACGTCGGAGATCCGCATCTCCGTCGTGCTCCGCGGCGACGACCTGGCCGAGGCGGCCCGCGCCGTGCACGCCGCCTACGGCCTGGACGGCGACGTCGAGGCGACGGTCTACGCCGGCACCGGCCGCTGACGCCCCGCGCCCTCCACCGCCGTCCGCTGCTCGCGCCGCCTCGGTTGCGCAGAATTCAGGAGACACGCCGAGCGACGGGTACCGGTGGGGTCCGGATGTGCCGGATCTCCTGAGTTCTGAACGGTGCGACGCCGAAGCTGTCAGATGTGGCTGGCGAAGCCGTTCTGCCCACTCGCGCCGGCCTGACGCCATGCCGGGGTGCGAGGGGGCACGGGCACCGCGGGCCGCCGATAGAATCGGGCCACCGCGACTCCGCGGCATCCACCCGCACCATCCCGCCCCGCAGCATCGAGGTACCGCCATGACCCGCATCTCCGATTCAGGACTCTCCGTCGCCGTCGTGGGCGCCACCGGCCAGGTCGGCGGTGCGATGCTCGACATCCTCGAGGAGCGCGGATTCCCCGTGCGCGAGCTGCGCGCCTTCGCCACGGCTCGCTCGGCCGGCTCCGACGTCGTCTTCCAGGGCAAGGGCGTTCTCGTCGAAGACGTCGCCACCGCAGAGCTCGGCGGCATCGACATCGCGCTCTTCTCCGCCGGTGCGACCGGATCGCACGCGCACGCGCCCCGGTTCGCCGAGGCGGGCGCGCTCGTCATCGACAACTCCAGCGCGTGGCGCATGGACCCCGACGTGCCGCTGGTGGTGAGCGAGGTCAACCCGCACGCGATCTCCGAAGCACGCAAGGGCATCATCGCCAACCCGAACTGCACCACGATGGCCGCCATGCCGGTGCTCAAGGTGCTCCACGGCGAGGCGGGCCTGGAGCGGCTCATCGTCAGCACGTACCAGGCCGTGAGCGGCTCGGGTCAGGCCGGCATCCAGGAGCTGCTCGGCCAGGTCGAGGGCGTCCTCGCGCAGGGCGACGTCGAGCGCCTCGCGCGAGACGGCTCTGCGCTGGATTTCCCGCAGCCCGACAAGTACATCGCCCCGATCGCCTTCGACGTCATCCCCTTCGCCGGCAACCTCGTCGACGACGGCTCGAACGAGACCGACGAGGAGAAGAAGCTCCGCAACGAGAGCCGGAAGATCCTCGAGCTGCCCGAGCTGCGCGTCTCCGGCACGTGCGTGCGCGTCCCGGTCTTCACGGGCCACTCCCTCAGCATCAACGCCGAGTTCGCGCGGGACATCACGCCCGAGCACGCCCGCGCGGTGCTGTCGTCGGCGCCCGGGGTGAAGCTCGAAGAGGTGCCCACGCCGCTGCAGGCCGCCGGGACCGACCCCAGCTATGTCGGCCGCATCCGCGCCGATCAGTCGGCGCCCGAGGGCAAGGGTCTGGCGCTGTTCATCAGCAACGACAACCTGCGCAAGGGAGCGGCCCTCAACGCGGTGCAGATCGCCGAGATCGTGGCGGCCCGCATGGGCGCCGACGCCTGACGACCGGGGCTTTTCTCTCGACGTCGAGCGGTCGGATATCTTGATGTCGAGAGAGCAGGAGCTGCCCGCCTAGAATTGTCGCGTGACTGAAGACGTCGACGTGCTGCTCATCGGCGGCGGGATCATGAGCGCGACCCTGGGGACGCTGCTGAAGGATCTCCAGCCCGATTGGAAGATCGTGGTGTGCGAGCGTCTCAGCGACGTCGCCCTGGAGAGCTCCAACGCGTGGAACAACGCCGGCACCGGCCACGCGGCGCTGTGCGAGCTGAACTACATGCCCCAGGGGCCGGACGGAAAGCTCGACCCGGCGAAGGCGATCGCCATCAACGAGCAGTTCCAGCAGAGCCGCCAGCTGTGGTCCACCCTCGTGGAGGAGGGCGTGCTGGATGCGCCGTCCACCTTCATCAACGCCACGCCGCACATGACCTTCGTCCGCGGGGAGAAGGACGTCGAGTATCTCCGCAAGCGCTACGAGGTGCTCAAGAAGGAGCCGCTGTTCGCCGGCATCGAGTACAGCGAGGATTCGCGCGTCATCCACCAGTGGGCCCCGCTCCTGATGAAGCAGCGCCTCAAGAGCGACCAGCCCTTCGCCGCCACCCGCGTGCCCTCCGGTACCGATGTCGACTTCGGCGCGCTCACGCGTCAGCTCTTCGCCCACCTGAAGGACTCCGGCGTCGACGTCGTGACCAACTGCGAGGTGCGCAAGCTCAAGCGCCAGAAGGATGGCGCGTGGCTGGCGACCTACCGCGGGACGGTCGGGCGCACCCCCGGCAGCATCCGCGCGAAGTTCGTCTTCGTCGGCGCGGGCGGCTGGGCGCTGAAGCTCCTGCAGCGCTCGGGCATCCCCGAGATCAAGGGCTACGGCGTCTTCCCCATCGGCGGGCAGTGGCTGAAGACCTCCAACCCGGCCATCGTCGCGCAGCACCGCGCGAAGGTGTACTCGCAGGCGTCGGTCGGCGCGCCCCCCATGTCGGTGCCGCACCTGGACACGCGGGTCGTGGATGGCGAGACCTCGCTGCTGTTCGGTCCGTTCGCGACCTTCAGCCCCAAGTTCCTCAAGAACGGCTCGATGCTCGACATCGTCACCCAGGTGCGCGCGCACAACCTCTGGCCGATGCTGAAGGTCGCCATCGACAACCCCAGCCTCCTGCGGTATCTCGTCGGTGAACTGCTGAAGAACCACGCCAAGAAGGTCGACAGCCTCCGCACGTTCGTGCCCACCGCGAAGGATGAGGACTGGGAGCTGCTGAACGCCGGTCAGCGCGCGCAGGTGATGAAGCGCGACCCGAAGAAGGGCGGCGTGCTGCAGTTCGGCACGGAGGTCGTCACGGCGGAGGATGGCTCCATCGCCGGCCTGCTCGGCGCATCCCCGGGTGCATCCACGGCCGTGTCGATCATGCTCGGCCTGCTGAAGACCTGCTTCCCCGACCGCATGCCCGAGTGGGAGGGACGGCTGAAGGCGCTCATCCCCAGCTACGGCGAGACGCTCAATCCGCGGCCCGAGGTGGCGCGCGAGATCACCGGCGAGACCGCGCAGGTCCTGGCGCTCACGGCGTAGCACCGCGCATGGCGAAGCTGTACTTCCGCTACGGCGCGATGAACTCCGGCAAGTCCACCGGGCTGCTGCAGGCGGCGTACAACTACGAGGAGCGCGGTCAGCAGGTGCTGCTGGCCAAGCCCGTGATCGACACCAAGGGTGCCGAGCGGATCGAGAGCCGGCTCGGCGTGGCGCGCACGGTCGATTTCCTGATCGGGCCGCACGACGACGCACGCGCGGCCTTCGCCGCGGCAGCCGGTGACCGTCCGATCGCGTGCCTGCTCGTGGACGAGGCGCAGTTCCTCACCCCGGAGCAGATCGACGACCTGCTGCGGGTGGCCGTGCTGGATGACATCCCCGTGATCGCTTACGGCATCCGCACCGACTTCCGCACCGAGGCCTTCCCTGGCTCCCGGCGGCTCCTGGAGGTCGCCCACAGTCTGGAAGAGCTCAAGACCATCTGCCGATGCGGGCGCAAGGCGATCTTCAACGCGCGCCTCGTGGACGGCCGCTTCGTCTTCGACGGCGATCAGGTCGCCATCGACGAAGGCACCACGACGGGAGTCGTGACGTACGAGTCGATGTGCGCGGTGTGCTACCTGCGGGAATCGGGCGGGCGCCTCGACGGCCGCTGAGCGCACCTGACCCGGTGCCTTCGGGCGGATACGCTGGCATCATGCGAGTACTCCTGGCCGGCGGCGCCGGTTACATCGGCGCGCACACCGCCGTGTCCCTGCTGGATGCCGGTCATGAGGTCGTGCTGCTGGACGATCTGTCGGGCACGAGCGCGGTGGCCGCCGAGCGGGTCGCGCAGATCACCGGCAAGCCCGCGCCTCTGGTGGTGGGGGATGCGGCCGACCGCGAGGTCGTCGAGGGCGTCTTCGCCGCGCACGGCCCGATCGACGCGATCATCCACCTGGCCGCGTTCAAGGCCGTGGGGGAGTCGACGCAGATCCCGCTGGAGTATTACCGCAACAACCTCGACACGACGTTCGCGCTGGCCGACGTCGGTGTCCGCCACGGCATCCGCTCGTTCGTGTTCTCCAGCACCGGCACGGTGTACTCCGACCCCGCCGACCTCCCTTTCACCGAGGAGGCCACCACGAGCGTGGACCTCTCCAACGCCTACAGCAAGTCCAAGCGCATGAACGAGGTCGTCCTCGCCGACCTGGCGCGCGTGAACCCCGAGCTGAACGTCACGGTGCTGCGCTACTTCAACCCGGTCGGCGCGCACCCCAGCGGCCTCATCGGCGAGGATCCGGCAGGGATCCCCAACAACCTGATGCCGTACGTCTCGCGCGTGGCGATCGGGGCGCTGGAGGAGATCGGGATCTTCGGCGACGACTACGACACCCCCGACGGCACCGGCCTGCGGGACTACATCCACGTCGTCGACCTGGCCGAAGGTCACGTCGTGGCCCTCGAGCAGGCGAAGCCGGGATACGCCGTGTACAACCTGGGCACCGGCACCCCGGTGAGCGTGCGGGAGCTCATCGCCTCGTTCGAGAAGGCCGTCGGCCGCGAGCTGCCTGCGCGCGTCCTCCCGCGCCGGCCGGGGGATGTCGCCGCGACCTACTGCGACCCCTCGAAGGCCGCGCGGGACCTGGGCTGGCGCACGCGCCTGTCGATCGACGACGCCTGCCGCGACTACTGGAACTGGCAGAGCCACAACCCCGCCGGGTACGCCACCGCCCGCTGACGCTCAGGTGTGCTGCGTCACGGCAGGTCGCCGTGGCGGGAGCGGGACGAGCATCGACGTACGGCGCTGATAGTCGGCGTACGCCGGATACTTCGACGCGCTGATCGACTCCGTGAAGATCGTCGAGCCGATGAACAGCACCGTGAGCAGCGTCGGTCCCACGATCGTCCAGTTCACCAGGCCACCCCAGATTCCCAGGCCCGCCGAGAGGGCGGCGACGGCGCCGATGCCGTAGAACACCCACCACTGCGCCTGCTCGAAGAAGAAGTTCGGGTGCCGGCTGAAGCGGAAGAGGCCCGTCGTGACGAACCCGGGCTCCAACGTGCCGCCCGCCCGCTTCTTGGCCTGATGGAAGTCCCACTGCTGCTGGTCGGCGACGAACTCGTCGACCAGGAAGGCGAGGAACAGCATGGCCAGCCCCGTATCCCACGCGGTCAACCGCGTCGGATGCTGCCACGCCATGAACGCCGGAAGCGAGATGAGCACCAGCAGCGCGTTCTGGTACAGCACGATGAACAGCAGATTGAACACCTGGAACACGGCAGGGCTCATGCGCGAGCGCAGGATCGCCCAGCGGTAGTCCTCCATGCCGGTGTAGCCGCCCTTGCGGGCGAAGTTGAAGGTCAGCCGCGCCCCCCACGCCGTCACCACGAGCGCCATCAGGATCAGGCGCGACGCGTCGCGGCCGTCGACGATCGCGGCGACGGCGAAGATCCACACGTACGCGACCGGGACGATCGACCAGATGCGGTCGACCCACGAGGTGTCCTTGGTGACGAGGGACAGCACCCAGCACGCCGCGCAGGTGACGGCGGCCAGGAGTACGACGATCAGGAGCGGATCCACGGCCCCAGGCTAGTGCGCTTGTGGCAGCGGCCCCAGGGCCGGTAATGTGGTCGGACCACAGGAGGTTCCATGGAAGACCGCTCAGCCCTCCGCGCGTGGCAGGTCGTGCTCGAACACATCGAGACCGAGCTGCGCGCGGGACGCGTGGCACCCGGCGACCGGCTGGCACCCGAGCGGGAACTGGCGACGCAGCTGGGAGTCGGCCGGTCCAGCGTGCGGGAAGCCCTGCGCGTGCTGGAGGTGCTGGGCCTGCTGCGCACCGCGACCGGCTCAGGACCCACCTCCGGCGCGATGATCGTGGCCGCCCCTCGCGGCGGCGTGTCCGCTCTTCTGCGGCTGCAGGTGGCGGCGAACGGCTTCCCCGTCGACGACGTCGTGCGCACGCGCGTCGTGCTGGAGGCCGCGGCGCTGGACGAGCTCGCCGGCGATCCGCACCGGGACACCGCGTCCGCCGCCGCGGTGCTGGACGCGATGGATGCCGTGGGCCTCTCGCCGGCGGAGTTCCTCGCTCTGGACGCCCGCTTCCACCTCGCCCTCGTCGAGGCCTCAGGCAACGTCGTGGCCTCGGCCATGATGGAGGGCCTTCGCACCGCGATCGAGTCGTACGTGCTCGCCGGTGCCACCGCGCTGGACGACTGGGACGGCACCGCAGAGCGGCTCCGGACGGAGCATCGCGCGATCGTCTCGGCCATCGACGGAGGCGACGGCGCGACGGCGCGCAGCCTCATCCACGCCCACATCACCCGGTACTACGACGAGGCGGGCCTCGCCCGCCTCTCCTGAGGAGAGAACCCATGGTCACCCGACAGCTGCCTCGGCCCGTCGAGATCTTCGAGCTGATGAAGTTCAAGGCCCCCGAGCTCAACGGGAAGAAGCGGCGACTCGACGGTGCGCTCACGATCGCCGACCTCCGCCGCATCGCGCAGCGGCGTACACCCAAAGCCGCCTTCGACTACACCGACGGCGCCGCCGAGGGCGAGCTGTCGCTGGCCCGCGCGCGGCAGGCGTTCGAAGACATCGAGTTCCACCCGAGCGTGCTGCGCCCCGCGGAGAACGTCGACACCTCCACCACGATCCTCGGTGGACCCAGCGCGCTGCCCTTCGGCATCGCGCCCACCGGGTTCACGCGCCTCATGCAGACCGAGGGGGAGACGGCGGGGGCCTCGGCGGCGGCGGCCGCGGGCATCCCGTTCACCCTCTCCACGCTGGGGACGACCTCCATCGAGGGCGTGCGCCAGGCCAACCCGCACGGGCGCAACTGGTTCCAGCTGTACGTCATGCGTCAGCGCGAGATCTCCTACGACCTCGTCCGCCGTGCCGGGGAGGCGGGCTTCGACACCCTCATGTTCACCGTCGACACCCCCATCGCCGGCGCGCGCCTGCGCGACAAGCGCAACGGGTTCTCCATCCCGCCGCAGCTGACCCTCGGGACGATCGTGAACGCCATTCCGCGTCCGTGGTGGTGGATCGATTTCCTCACGACGCCCAAGCTCGAGTTCGCCTCCCTCACCGACACCGGCGGTACGGTCGGGGACCTCCTCAACGCGGCGATGGATCCCACCATCAGCTTCGACGACCTCGAGGTCATCCGCTCCATGTGGCCGGGGAAGATCGTCGTCAAGGGCGTGCAGAACGTCGAAGACAGCGTGCGCCTGATCGACGCCGGCGTGGACGGGATCATCCTCTCCAACCACGGCGGCCGGCAGCTCGACCGCGCGCCGATCCCGTTCCACCTCCTGCCGCAGGTCGTCCGCGAAGTGGGCAAGGACGCCACGGTCATGATCGACACGGGCATCATGAACGGCGCCGACATCGTCGCATCCGTCGCCCTCGGCGCGAAGTTCACCCTCATCGGCCGGGCGTACCTGTACGGGCTCATGGCGGGCGGACGCGCGGGCGTGGACCGCGCCATCCAGATCCTGCGCAGCGAGATCGAGCGCACGATGGCGCTGCTCGGAGTCGCCTCGCTCGCCGAGCTGGAGCCGGGTCACGTCACGCAGCTCGCGCGTCTGGTGCCCCTCGGTCAGTCCGCGCCGTCCGCAGCCTCCGTCTGAACCCCTGAAACACCACATTCCGGCCGAGACACCACGCGACGCGTGTTGTCTCGGCCGGAATGTGGTGTTTCGCGGGTCAGCGCGCGGGGAGCGTGGGGATGAGGGCGTCGAGGTACGCGGCGGTGTCGGGCCACCCGTGGACCGCGTGGCAGGCAACGCCGAGCGCCAGGACCGGGTAGTCGTTGCCGTCCGGATCGAGCCGGTCGCCGATGAACAGCATGTCGTCGAGGGGGATGCCGGTGACCTCGGCCAGCTGCGTCATGCCGTAGGCCTTGTCGATGCCGCGGTGGGTGATGTCCACCGACGTCGAACCGCCGGAGCGGACCTCGAGATCGGGGATGCGCGCGGCGACCGCTTCGCGGAGGGCGTTCTTCTTGGCGCCCGTCGGGTCCCACGCCGTCTTGGCCTCCAGCGGGGCGCGCTGGCCGAGGGCGGAGAAGGTGATCTGCGAGCCGCGGTCCTCGAGGATGTCACCCCACGTCTCCGACTCCCACAGACCGAGGCGGCGGGCTTCCTCCTCCACGGCGGTCAGGGCGCGCGTCTTCTCGTCGTCGGTGAGCGAGTGGGCGTACACGGTCTCGATCTCTCCGCCGGTGAGGCGGTAGTACTGCGTGCCGCACGTGGGCATCAGGTGCACGTGGCCGAGAGTCTCGGCGGAGGCCGCCGGCAGGCGATCGACGACCTGACTGCGGAACTGCGCGAGCTGACCGCCGGAGATGATCGCGACCTCGACCCGTTCGGCCAGCGCGATGAGCAGATCGCCGATGCGCGGATCGATCGGGCTCTTCGAGGGCGCGAGGGTGTCATCGAGGTCGAAGGCGACGAGGCGGGGCGTGGATGCGGGCACAGTGCTCCTGTCCGAGACGTCCGAGGCAAGAAGAAGGCCCCGTCAGGCGACGGGGCCTTCTTCTCGATGCTACGTGGTCGGGGTGACAGGATTTGAACCTGCGGCCTCTTCGTCCCGAACGAAGCGCGCTACCAAGCTGCGCCACACCCCGTTGCAACCCCCCGAGTCTACCCCGAACCGGGGCATGCTCCGAACCGGCCGCATCCGTCAGCGCGCCGCCACTCGTCTCCGCTGGGCGAGGTGGACCAGGATCGCGACGCCTGCCAGGAGCGCCGCACACCCGCCCGCTCCCACCCGGGCACCGGCGTCGTCCCACAGACCGGTCGCGGCGAGGGCACGTGGGGCGTCATCCGGTGCGGGCTGAGCCACCGGCGGCGTAGGCACGTGCAGCACCTGGCTGGGCACGCCGAAGTCTTCGCTCCAGCGGTAGTCGTGTTCGAGATGGGGAGCCACCGAGGGCTCCTGAGCGGATGCGGCGATCTCCCACACGGCCGTGTAGTACCCCGGCCCCGGCAACTGCCACGGCGAGGTCACGCGGTACGTGCCGCCACCCTGCGCCGGATCCGTCACCAGTTCCAGTTCGCCGACCGGCACGGCATCGGCCGGCACGTCGGGTCCGGCCGGTGCTGCATCCGTCCGGTACACGACCGCCGTGGCGCGCACGGGGACGAACGCGCCGTCGGCCGAGCGCGGCCACACTCCCTCGACCGGCGTCAGGGTGACGTCGTCGACGAAGTGCCCGGTGGCCGACTCCGGCGCCAGCACCTGCGTCGTGATTCCGGGGGAGAACACGACGGGGCGGGGAATGTCGTCCTCGGTCGTGACGGTGTAGTGCACGGATCCTCCCGGCCCCGCCGTGTGCTGCTGGCCCTCGGTGGTGAAGTACCGCACCGCAGGCGCGATCGTGGCCGAAACCGCCGCGCTCGCGCGCACGGTGAACGGGGCGCCGGCGTCGTCGGGGGCGACCGCACGGATCTCATAGGCGGTCTCCGGCACCGTGCGGGCGAGCTCTGCCGTGCCGGTCTCCGCGAAGACGGCGTTCTCGAGCGCCAGGATCACCGCCGTCCCGGCGCCCCCGTCCATACGGATCGTGCCGCGGCGCGGGTCGGCGTCGTCGGTCGTGAGGGTAAGTGCGGCGTCGGCACCCGGTACGGTGACCGCCATGCCTTCGGCGTAGTAGGCCTCCGCCTTATGCTGGATGGCCGCGGAATGCTCCGGCGCCAGACGCGAGAAGATGTGATCGACCGCTCCGGCGAGGGAGTCGCCGGGGTATCCCCACGAGTGCAGGGTGGTGTCGAGGTCGGCGATGGCCTTGACGGCCCACCCGACGCTCGCCGCCTGCACCGGGTCGGCGGTCTGTCCGTAGGTGGTCACGAGATGGTTGATCCCGGCCAGCTGCTGCGGGGAGAGCCCTGCGGCGTCGCCGCGGACTCCGTGGTCGGTGCTCGGACCGGTCGGAGCCGGGAGCCCCGGCACGATGCAGTAGGTGTGCACGCCGTCGATGAGCATCGATCCGTGCCATCCGTGCGCTGACAGGGGTGCCCACGTGCCGAATCCCGCGCCCTGGGATGCCGCGGAGGCCGGCGGTGCGGTCGTCAGCACGGCGCCGGCGACGGCGAGGCCGAAGAGAAGGGCGAGGATGATGCGGCGCGCCAGCGAGGCGCGGCGGGTGGGCACAGCGGGCATGGACGACTCCCCTTCGGCGGATCGGATGCACCGATCGTGCCCGCAGCCCCACGCCGCGTACGCCCCGCAGGCAGGGCCTGTGGATGGCCGGCTGCCCGGACGGGGCTGGGGAGGAGAGGCGGCGGCTCAGCGGGGGAGGAGCGTGAGGAGCGTGACCTCGGGGCGGCAGGCGAAGCGCACCGGCGCGTAGATCGAGTGGCCGATCCCCGCGCTGACGTTCAGCGGCACGGTGCGCCCGTCGTGCGTCCAGTCGCTCAGGCCACGGGCCTGATCCAACGGGATGTCGCAGTTGGCCACGAGGGCCTTCGGGCTTCCCGGGATCCGCACCTGTCCGCCGTGCGTGTGGCCGGCCAGCAGCACGTCGGCGCCGAGGTCGGTGAACTCGTCCAGAACTCGCCGATAGGGCGCGTGGGTGACACCGAGGGACAGGTCGCCGTCGCCCAAGCCCGCCAATGCCGTGGCGGTCGCTTCGAGGTCGTCCCAGTCGCGGTGGGCGTCATCGACGCCGAACGCACGGATGCGCAGACCGCCCACCGCGAGCGCCGCGGCGGTGTTGTCGAGGTCGCGCCAGCCCAGCTCGTCCTCGAGGTAGCGGTCGAGGGCGTCCACGTCGAGGCTCTGCACCGCCGGCTTCCGCTTGGACGGGCCGGAGAAGTACAGCAGCGGATTGCGTGGAGACGGGGCCTGCATGTCGTTGGAGCCGTGGACGAAGACGCCCGGAATTCCGGCGAACGGCGCGAAGGCAGCGCGAATGCCGGCAAGGCCCTCCGCGTGGCCGAGGTTGTCACCCGTGTTGACGATGAGGTCCGGGCGCAGGTCGGCCAGGCCGGCGATCCACTGCTGCTTGCGCCTCTGCCAGGGCGCCATGTGCGCATCGGAGAGGTGCAGCACGCGCACGGGCGACGCGCCCGCGGGCAGAACCCGGAGGGCGGCGTACCGGACGGTGAACAGGTATCGCTCGATCCCGATCCCCCAGACGGCGGCGGATGCACCGACCACCCCCACGGCACCGAGGGCCGTGAGGGTGGTCTTGGCGATGGGGCCGGGCGCCACCTAGTCGCAGTCCGCGCTGGTGTAGTTGATCGTGATCGCGGTGCTCCGCGGCGCGACGGTCCCGGCGGCGGGATCGGTTCCGGTGACGCGACCCTGGGGGCCGCCCTCCGGATCCTCCGTGCACGTGCCGAGCGTCGCTTCAGGGAACGTCTGCCGGAGTGTGGCGAGCGCCTTGACCGGGGCCTGGCCGGTCACATCGGGGACCGCACCGGCCTGTCCGTTGCTGGGGCTGATCGTGATCGGGGTGCCGCCCGGCGCGGAGCCGGACGGGCTCTGGGCGGCGACGATGTCCGTCGGCTGGTCGCTGTCGACCGGTTCGCCGACCACGACCTCCCACCCAGCATCCGTCAGTGTCGCCGTGGCCTGCTCGATCGTCTGCCCGACGACGTCCGGTACCTCACGGGTGACGCGGCGCGTCAGGTTGTTGTCGGGTGCCGGGAAGCGGTCGCCGCCGTAGAACTGGTTGGCGACCCGCTGGATGTCACGCGCCATCGGGTAACGGATGTCCATGAGCCGGCGGCCGTTGTACCACGTGCGTGCGATGTCGCCCTGGCCTTCGACGGTGCCCGCCAGGACCGCGGTCGCGACGTTCGTGGAGGACTCGATCATCCACGACTGCTTCGTCTCATGCGTCCCGGTCTTCCCGATCAGCGGTGTGCCGTCGTACGGGTTCCCCTGCGCGCCGGTGCCCCCGTTCATGACGCCGGCGAGGGCGGATGCGGCCGTCGCGGCGACCTCGGGCGACAGCACGGGTGTGCAGGAGCGAACCGGGACCAGTTCGGGGCGCTCCGTGCCGTCGGTGTCGGTCACACGGTCGATGACCTTCGGCTGGCAGTACACGCCACCATTGGCCACCGTCGCGTACGCGCCGGCCATCGCCAGCGGCGACACCGCGTCGCTCCCGATCACCGTATAGCCGTTGCGCATCTCGATGTCGCTGCCGTTGGCGAGGGTGACGCCCATCTTCTTGGCCACCTTGGCGATGTCGCACAGGTCGAGCTCCGCGGCCATCCCGAAGAACCCGGTGTTCAACGACTGCCGCGTGAACTGCATCGGCGTGCCGTTGTATCCGGACTGGTTGTTGAAGTTGCGGACGCGCGTCTTGTCGTAGTTGATGTAGTCGCCGTAGCAGGAGTTGGTCATGTTGGGCACGGGGCGATCCCGGCCGTTGACGACCTCGTTGACAGACCTCCCCTGCTCGAGCCAGTCGATGAGCGTGAACAGCTTGAACGTCGATCCGGCCTCGAACCCGTCGGAGGCTCCGAATTGCCGGTCACCGGCATAAACGATCGAGGTGTAGGCGGGGTCGGATGCGGCGACGTCCGCGTCTTCGGTGAATCTGGTGTTCTGCGCCATCGCGAGGACGCGACCGGTCTTCGCCTCGACGCTCACGGAGGCGGCACCGAACCGCATGCCCTCGACCGACGCCGGTGCGTAGTCGTCCATCGCCTTCTGGGCGGCGTTCTGGACGTCCACCGCCAGCGTGGTGTGGATGTTGAGGCCGTCCTGACGCAGCGAGCGGAGTCGCTCCTCGGCGGTCTCGCCGAACGCCGGGTCATTGCGGATGACCGAGACCACGTACTGGCAGTAGTAGGGCGCGGCGGAGGCGGAGCATCCCTGCGAGGCGGGCGTGATCTGCGGTGTGATGGGCTCCACGGCTGCGGCCACGTACTGGTCGCGCGTGATCTTGCCGTCGTCCAGCAGACGGCTCAGCACGTAGAGCTGGCGACCCTTGGTGGCGCTGTAGCCGTCGGCGGCGGCGAGGTACTGCTCGGGCGTGATCGTGCCCTCGTCGCGGAGGGTGTTGAGCGCCTGGATCGTGCCGGGGTTGACGTCGTCGATCGAGCCGTCGGGTGCCTTGTTGTAGGCGACACCGTCGGCGTCGAAGATCGTGCCGCGCTCACCGCGGTCGATGCGGTACGTGTTGGGGTTCTGCACGATGCCCGCGAGCGTCGCGGCCTGGCCCAGGCTCAGCTCGGCGGCGGGGACGTTGAAGTAGTACCGGGCGGCGGCCTCGATGCCGTAGTTGGTGCCGCCGAAGTTCGCGATGTTGAGGTAGCCGAGAAGGATGTCGTTCTTGGAATATTCCTTCTCGAGCTGGATGGCGTACCGCATCTCCTGCAGCTTGCGCTCGTAGCCCTCGACGCCGGAGGCCGTCGTCGCCTCCGTCCAGCAGCTCTGCAGCACCTCATCGCGGGTGCGAATGACTTCACCGGCGTCGTCGCGCTCGGCGACGGCGTCGCGCTCGCACTTCTGGATGAGGACGTTCTTGACGTACTGCTGGCTGATCGAGGATCCGCCCTGCGTCTGCCCGCCCTGGGCGTTGCTGAGCAGCGCGCGGGTGGTGCCGATGAGGTCGACGCCGCCGTGCTGGTAGTACCGCGGGTCTTCGGACGACAGGATCGCGTCGTACATCACGGGCGCGACCTGATCGAACTCGACGGGCTGGCGGTTCTGGTCGTAGAACTGCGCGAGCACCTGGTCGCCCGTCCAGATCGTGGTCGGCTGCATGAGCTTGTCGATCTTCAGGATGCTGGGCATGTTGTCGAAGATCGAGATGGCGCTGGATGCGGCTGCCCCCGTGACGGCGATGGCCGGAGTGACGGTGGCGGCCACGAGAAGACCCGCGACGGCGCTGAGACCGACGAGGCCGGCGAGACCGCCGAGCACACCCGTGGCCGTCCGTTTGTGTTCAGGCATAGGCTTGATGCTAAGCCAGATACCTGGGCGAAGTCTCGATAGGCATGCGTCTCGGACGCAGCCGTGCGCCCTCCCCTTCGACGACCGGAGTCGCGATGACCACGTGGGAATACCTCACGGCACCCCTTCTCATCCACAACACCGCCGCCATCCTCAACAACTGGGGTAAGCAGGGCTGGGAGCTCGTGCAGGTGGTGACCGGACCCGAAGGAGGGCTCGTCGGCTACTTCAAGCGGCCCAGCGGCGGGGGTGGCGAGAACGCGGGCCTCGGCGCCGCGGCGCAGGCCGCGCAGCAGTTCGGGGAGGGCGCGTGAGCGTCGCGGAGCGGCTCGCCGACCTCGGTCTCGAGCTGCCGCCGGTCGCAACTCCGGCCGGTGCCTACGTGCCCGCGAAGGTGCACGGCGACCTCGTCTTCACGGCCGGGCAGCTGCCCCTCGTGTCGGGTGCCCTGCCGGCCACCGGCAAGGTCGGCGACGGCCACGGCCTCGTGCCGGCTGCGGACGCCAATGAGTACGCGCGGCTGTGCGCGCTGAACGCGATCGCCGCGGCAGCGGATGCGGCGGGTGGCCTCGAGCGTCTCGCCGGCGTCCTGAAGGTCACCGGCTTCGTCTCCTCCGTCCCGGAGTTCACCGGGCAGCCCGGCGTCATCAATGGCGCGAGCGAGCTCCTCGGCGACCTCTTCGGCGACGCCGGCCGTCATGCCCGCTCGGCCGTCGGGGTGCCCGTGCTGCCGCTGGACAGCCCCGTCGAGGTCGAGGTCGTCTTCACGCTCGCCTGACGCCACGCCGAAAGTGCACCACCTCGTCGAGAGTGCACCGGATGCGGTGCTCTTTCGACGGGACGATGCACTCTCGGCGATCGGGCTGGCTACTTCACCTGCTTGCTGATGACGCTCATCACCGCCGTGTCGGCCAGGGTCGTCGTGTCGCCGACCTCGCGGCCCTCGGCGACGTCGCGCAGCAGCCGCCGCATGATCTTGCCCGAGCGCGTCTTGGGCAGCTCGCCCACGATGTAGATGTCGCGGGGGCGTGCGATCGCCCCGATCTGCTCGCCCACCCACGTGCGCAGCGTGCCGGCGAGGCCCTCCGGCTCGTGGGCCTTGAGGAAGCTCTGCTTGATGATCACGAACGCCACGACGGCCTGACCCGTGGTCTCATCGGCGGCGCCCACCACCGCCGCTTCGGCCGTGGACTCGTGCGCCACGAGCGCCGATTCGATCTCGGCGGTCGACAGGCGGTGGCCAGAGACGTTCATGACGTCGTCGACGCGCCCGAGCAGCCACACGTCGCCGTCCTCGTCCAGGCGTGCGCCGTCGCCGGCGAAGTAGTAGCCCTTGTCGGCGAACTTGTCCCAGTACGTCTCCTTGTACCGCTCCGGGTCGCCCCAGATGCCGCGGAGCATGCTCGGCCACGGCTCGGTGATGACCAGCAGCCCTCCGTTGCCGTTTCCGACGTGCTCACCGGAGTCGTCGACGACGTCGATCGCGATCCCGGGAATCGGGACCTGGGCGGATCCCGGCTTGGTCTCGGTGATCCCCGGCAGCGCCGAGATCATGATCGCGCCGGTCTCGGTCTGCCACCACGTATCCACGATGGGGGTGGACTCGCCGCCGATGATGTTGCGGTACCAGACCCACGCCTCCGGGTTGATGGGCTCGCCCACCGAACCGAGCAGGCGCAGCGATGACAGGTCGAAGCGCTGCGGCACCTCGCGCCCGATCTTCATGAAGGAGCGGATCGCGGTGGGGGCGGTGTAGAAGATCGAGACGCCGTACTTCTGGATGACCTCCCACCAGCGGCCGGGGTGCGGGGTGTCGGGGGTCCCCTCGTACAGCACCTGCGTCGCGCCGTTGGCCAGCGGCCCGTACGTCACGTACGTGTGGCCGGTGATCCAGCCGATGTCGGCGGTGCACCAGTACACGTCGGACTCGGGATGCACGTCGTGCACGACCCGGTTCGTGAACGCCGCCTGGGCGAGGTATCCGCCGGAGGTGTGCAGGATGCCCTTCGGTTTCCCCGTCGTCCCGGAGGTGTAGAGGATGAACAGCGGGTTCTCGGCGGGGAAGGGCCGGGCCTCGTGATCGGCGGATGCGGCGGGCACGGCCTCGTGCCACCACAGGTCGCGCTCGGGGTTCCACTCGACATCGTTCCCGCCGCGGCGGACGACCAGCACGTGCTCGACGGTCTCCTGCTCACCTGAGCCGTTGCGGTCGGCCAGCGCCATGTCGACGGCGGGCTTGAGCGGCGACACCTTCCCCTTGCGGTAGCCGCCATCGGCGGTGATGACGAGTTTCGCTCCGGCGTCGTCGATGCGTGCGCGCAGGCTGTCGGCGGAGAACCCGCCGAACACGACCGAGTGGATCGCGCCGATGCGCGCGACGGCGAGCATCGCGGCCACGGCCTCGGGGATCATCGGCAGGTAGATCGCGACGCGGTCGCCGTGGCCGATCCCGAGTCCTTCCAGGACGTTGGCGACGCGCTTGACCTCATCCGTGAGTTCGGCGTAAGTGATGCGGCGCTCCTCGCCGGGTTCTCCCTCCCACAGCAGCGCGACCCGCTCGCCGTTGCCGGCCTCCACATGGCGGTCGAGGCAGTTGTAGGCGACGTTCAGCTCACCGTCGGCGAACCACTCCGCGAACGGCGGGTTGCTCCAGTCCAGCACCTGCGTGAAGGGGGTGTGCCAGTGCAGCAGGTCTCGTGCCTGATCGGCCCAGAAGCCCTCCCGGTCGGCGGCGGCGCGTTCGTACAGCTCCGCGGTTCCCACCGCCTCTGCCGCGAACGTCGCCGGCGGCGCGAAACGTCGGGTCTCGGAGAGGAGGTGGTCGATCTGGCTGCTCATGCGCGCTCCTTTGCGGGAAGTGGCCGGACGGCGTTCCTTCCCGCCGTCGCGACAGGGTCAATCTAGTTCGAGGCCGCGACGGCCGACTACCTCCGATAGTTGGCAGGCCGGCGTCCGGCGCGTCGGTCGGCGCCCTGCCGGGATGGCGTAAACTGAAGGAGCCCGAACATCGATTCGGCATGCGTGACGGGCGGACCCCCCTATACCGCCTGTCACGTGGCGGCATCCCGTTTCCCCCCAGATGGGATGCCGCCTTCTTGTCCTCCCGGCCTCGAGGGCCGGTTCTCCCCAGCCTCCCGTGCGCCGACGTTGTCCACGGATCGCTCCCTGCCGTCTCCCGGGTCTGCCCGCTCTCTCTAGCGTCGCTGCATGCCCGAGGCCTTCGTCGTCGCACCGCGGCGTCCGCCTGCCGAGCCGCCGCCCACCCGGAATCCTTCACCCGCACCCGTCGTCGCCCGTGACGCGGCGCTGGCGCCGTTCGCCCGGTTCCTCGATGAACCCGGCGTCACCGACCTCTTCGTCAACGGTGCGGACGGCCTGTTCGTCGACCGCGGCGACGGTCCACGCCGCGTCCGCGAGTGGCGTGCGGCGGAATCGGATGTGCGCGATCTCGCCGTTGCCCTCATCGGTGCCGGCGGCCGCCATATCGATGACGCGACGCCGTGCGTGGACGTGCGGCTGGCCGGCGGTGTGCGCGTGCACGCCGTCCTGCCCCCGATCGCGCACGCGGGCACGACGATCTCCGTCCGCATCCCGCGGACGCTCGCGCCGGGGCTGGACGAGCTGGTCGGCCTCGGTCTCACCGATGACGCCGGTGCGCAGCGGCTGAAGCAGCTCGTCCGCGACCGCGTGAACCTCCTCATCACGGGCGCGGCCGGGTCCGGCAAGACCACGCTGCTGGCGGCGCTGCTCTCCCAGGCGCCGGCCGGCGAGCGCATCGTCACGATCGAGGACGTCGCCGAGCTGAGGTTGCGGCATCCGCACCATGTCGCGCTCGAGGCGCGACAGCCGAACCTGGAAGGAGCGGGCGGGATCGGCCTCGCGCAGCTCGTGCGCGAGGCGCTGCGTATGCGTCCGGACCGGCTCGTGGTGGGGGAGTGTCGCGGCGCGGAGGTGCGGGAGCTGCTGTCGGCCCTGAACACCGGGCACGACGGCGGGGCCGGCACCCTGCACGCGAGCGGACTGCCGGACGTGCCGGCCCGGCTGGAGGCGCTGGGCGCCCTGGCAGGGCTGGACGACGCGGCGCTGGCTCGCCAGGTGGTCAGCGCGATCGGATGCGTCGTGCATCTGACGCGCGACCCTCAGGGCGGCCGCCGGGTCGGCGGCGTCGGGCGGCCGGTGCTGCGGGACGGGCGTCTGCACCTCGAGGAGACGCCGTGGGTATGAGGCGTCGCAGGTCGGCCCGCCCGGACGCAGCCGTCGCGGCGGACACCGTGCTGCGCCTGGCCGTGCTGCTGCGGGCAGGCCTGGCACCGTCCCGGGCGTGGATCGTCCTCGACGACGGGGGCGACCCGGTCGCCGGCCGCGTGCGCGCCGCCGTCACGCGCGGCGAGGCGGTGTCCGACGCCCTCGCCGCCGAGGGCGGTGCGTGGAACGACGTCGCGGCGGCGTGGACGGTGGCCACCACGGTGGGGGCACCGCTGTCGGAGAGCCTTCGCGACGTCGCGTCGGCGCTGCGTGACGGGCAGCGTACGGCCGATGACATCCGCGTCGCGCTGGCCGAGCCCGCCTCCACCGCGAGGCTGCTGGGCTGGTTGCCCCTGGTCGCCGTCGTCCTGGGTCTCGCGCTCGGCTTCGACACCGCACTCGTCCTCGCCACGACGCCGATCGGCCTCGCGTGCCTCGTGGGCGGAGTCGTCCTCATGGTGATCGCCCACCGCTGGAACGCCGCGCTCGTCCGGCGGGCTGCGGCCGCACCCGGCATTCCGGGGATGGCGGCCGAACTCACCGCGATCGCCCTGGCCGGGGGGTCGTCGATCGACCGGGCGCGCGGGCTGGTGCGCGACGCCACCGGCGACGCGGCCGGCGCGCAGGTCGACGAGGTCCTCGCCCTCTCGCGCGCGGCGGGGGTTCCGGCCGTGGAGCTGCTGCGCTCATCGGCGTGGCTTGCCCGCCACCGGGCCCGCACCGACGGGCGGCTGCGGGCCGCACGTCTGTCCGCGCGGCTGCTTCTCCCGCTCGGGATGTGCACGCTGCCGTCTTTCCTCCTTCTGGGGGTCGCCCCGATGATGCTCAGCATCCTCTCCTCCGGCGTGCTGACCCTCTGACCCGCTCGTGCCCGCATCCATCCGCCACGAAAGGAACCGCCATGTCCCTGCCCCTCCGCCCCGCCGCGGCGCCGCCCGCCCGCCGCGCCGCCCCCGGCCCGACCGCTCCGCCGCCGCTCACCCGGCGGCGGGCGCGGATGCTGTTCACCGACGAATCCGGCGCCGCCACCGCCGAGTACGCCATCGCCACGATGGCGGCGGTGGCCTTCGCCGGACTGCTCGTGGTCATCATGAGGTCGGACGAGGTGCGCGGCATCCTCACCGACCTCGTCCGCCGCGCGCTGACGGTCGAATGAGCGCTGGCCGCCCCCGCTCGCTCCTGGGCGAGCGGGGGTCGGCCACGGCCGAGTTCGCCGTCGCCCTGCCCGCCGTGCTCCTGGTCGTGGTGTTCGGCGTCGCGGCTCTGGGGGCGGGGGCGCGCCAGGTGCGCCTGCAGGACGCCGCGGCCGATGCCGCCCGGCTGGTCGCGCGCGGGGAGAGCGCCGACCGTGCGACAGCCGTGGTCGCCGCCGCCGGTGGCACCGCCGACATCGAGCCGCGCGGTGACCTCGTGTGCGTCACGGCCCGCGCCCCGTCCGCGCTGCCGGGCCTGCCGCCGACTGCCGCGACGGCGTGCGCGCTGGCCGGGGGTCTCTGATGCCCGGCACCGCGACGGCCGTGGGGCTGGTGGCCGCGGCGGCGACCCTCACCGTGGCGCTGTGCGCGGTCTCGGGGGCGGCCGTCCACGGGCAGAAGCTCGCGGCGGCGGCGGATGCGGCGGCGCTGGCAGCGGCCGACGCCGCCAGCGGCGCCGTCGCGGGCGTCCCGTGCGATCGGGCCGGGGAGGTCGCGGCGGCCGCGGGGGCGGCCGTGGTGGCGTGCGATCTGGACGGACTCGTGGCCACCGTCACGGTATCGGCGCCGCTGGGCGTGCTGCCGGCCTTGGCCACGGCCCGCGCAGGACCTCCGGCACCCTACCTCAGAGCTGCACCCAGGAACTCGTGTGTATGGTGTGCTTCGGAGAAAGGACCCCAGTGGCACACGGAAAAAAGCTCGTCATCGTCGAGTCGCCGACGAAGATGAGGTCGATCCAGGGATACCTCGGAGACGACTATGAGGTGCTCAGCTCGGTCGGCCACATCCGCGATCTCGCGAGCAAGAAGGACATCCCTGCGGACAAGAAAGAGGCGTACGGGAAGTACTCGATCGACATCGACAACGACTTCGATCCGTACTACGTCGTCAACGACCGCAAGAGCAAGACGGTCGCCGAACTCAAGCGCGCCCTGAAGAACGCCGACGAGGTCCTGCTCGCCACCGATGGTGACCGCGAGGGTGAGGCCATCGCGTGGCACCTGCTCGAGGTGCTCAAGCCCAAGGTCCCCGTCAAGCGCATGGTCTTCCACGAGATCACGAAGGACGCCATCCGCGACGCCGTCCAGCACACGCGTGAGCTGGACACCTCCCTCGTCGACGCGCAGGAGACCCGTCGCGTCCTCGATCGCCTGTACGGCTGGGACGTCTCTCCTGTGCTGTGGCGTAAGGTCGGCTCGGGCCGCGAGGGCACGGCACTCAGCGCCGGCCGTGTGCAGTCCGCCGCCACCCGCCTCGTCGTCGACCGTGAGCGCGAGCGCATGGCCTTCGTCTCGGCGTCGTACTGGGATGTCGAGGCGTCCGCCGTCCGCGACGCCTCCGCGTTCACGACGCGGCTGGCCCGCGTCGACGGTGCGCCCCTCGCGCGCGGCACCGATTTCGATGACCGCGGCGCGCTGAAGAAGGCCGTCGTCGCCCTCGACGAGACGCAGGCGCGCGAACTCGCCGCCGCGATCGAGGCGGCGGGCGAGGCATCCGTCACCGCCGTCGAGGCCAAGCCCGGTACGCGCAGCCCTAAGCCCGCATTCACCACCTCCACGCTGCAGCAGGAGGCCGGACGCAAGCTGTCGATGAGCGCGAAGCACGCCATGAGCGTCGCCCAGCGGCTCTACGAAAAGGGCTACATCACCTATATGCGCACCGACTCGACCGCGCTGTCGGCGCAGGCCGTGAAGGCCGCGCGCCAGCAGGCGGTCTCCCTGTACGGCGACCGTGCCGTGCCGCCGAACCCGCGCACCTACCGCAACAACTCCAAGAACGCCCAGGAGGCCCACGAGGCCATCCGGCCCTCGGGTGAGGTCTTCCGCACGCCCGCGTCCGTTTCCGGCGAGCTCGATCGCGACGAGCAGCGGATGTACGACCTGGTGTGGAAGCGCACCGTGGCCAGCCAGATGTCCGACGCGAAGTACGAGACGACGACCGTCACGCTGCGCGTGGAGGCCGGCGACCGCGTCGCCGAGTTCACCGCATCCGGCACCGTGTACACCTTCAAGGGCTTCCTCGAGGCCTACGAGGAGGGACGCGACGAGAAGCGCGGCGACGCCGACAAGGCCGAGGACCAGTCCCTGCCCGCTCTCGCCGTCGGCGACACGCTGCGCATGCGCGACGTCGAGCCCAAGGGTCACGCCACGTCGCCCAAGCCCCGCTACACCGAGGCGAGCCTGGTCAAGGCGCTGGAGGAGAAGGGCATCGGACGCCCCTCCACGTTCGCGAGCATCATCGACGTGATCCTCGACCGCGGGTACGTCACCAAGCGCGGCCAGGCCCTCGTGCCGAGCTGGCTCGCGTTCAGCGTCGTGCGCCTGCTCGAGGAGCACTTCGCCGACCTCGTCGACTACGACTTCACCGCCGCGCTCGAGGACGACCTCGACGCGATCGCCCGCGGCGAGCAGAAGCGCACCGAATGGCTGCGCTCCTTCTACTTCGGTTCGGATGAGCAGGTGGGTCTTCGCAACGTCGTGGACAACCTCGGCGAGATCGACGCGCGCGAGCTCAACTCCACGCGCATCACCGACACCGCCACGTTGCGCTTCGGCAAGTACGGCCCCTATCTCGAGGTGACCGACCCCGCCGAGCCGGACTCGCGCCGCATCGTCAACATCCCCGACGACCTCGCCCCCGACGAGCTCACGCCCGAGAAGGTGCAGGAGCTCATCGACGCGCCCGTCGCCGGCGACCGCGTGCTGGGGGAGAACCCGGAGAACGGCAAGCTCATCGTGGTCAAGGACGGCCGGTATGGTCCGTACGTCCAGGAGGTCGACCGGGAGGAGCCGGAGAACGTCGACGAAGCCACCGGCGAGGTCGTCGAGGCGCCGAAGAAGAAGACGGCGAAGAAGGATGCGGCGCCCAAACCCCGCACTGCCTCGCTGTTCCGCTCCATGTCGCCGGAGACGATCGACCTCGACATGGCGCTGCAGCTGCTGACGCTGCCGCGCGTCGTCGGTGCCGATCCCGAGTCGGGTGAGGAGATCACGGCGCAGAACGGCCGCTTCGGCCCGTACCTGAAGAAGGGCACCGACTCGCGGTCGCTGGATTCGGAGCAGCAGATCTTCGACATCACGCTCGAGGAGGCGCTGGCCAAGTACGCCGAGCCGAAGTACGGGGCGCGGCGTGCCTCCAGTGCGCTGAAGGAGTTCGACAACGATCCCACCAGCGGCAAGCCGATCCGCCTGCGCGACGGCCGCTTCGGCCCGTACGTGACCGACGGGACGACGAACGCGACCATCCCGCGCGGAGAGAACGCGATGGACGTCACGTTCGAACGTGCCGTGGAGCTCCTGGCCGACAAGCGTGCGAAGGGTCCCGCCCCCAAGCGCACGGCGGCCAAGCGCGCGCCGGCGAAGAAGAAGGCGCCGGCGAAGAAGTCGTGAGCGTGCCCGCAGCATCCGGTCTCTTCCTCACGTTCGAGGGAGGAGACGGGGCCGGCAAGACCACGCAGGCCCGCCTCCTCGAGCAGTGGCTGAGCGACCGTGGTCGTGCCGTGGTGCGCACGCGCGAGCCGGGCGGGACCGAGGTGGGCGTGCTGATCCGCGACATCGTGCTGCACCACCGCGGCGACATCGCACCGCGCGCGGAGGCGCTGCTGTACGCCGCCGACCGCGCGCACCACGTCGCGACCGTCGTCCGGCCCGCCCTCGAGCGGGGCGACGTGGTCATCCAGGACCGGTACCTCGACTCCTCGGTCGCGTACCAGGGCGCAGGGCGCGTGCTGGATGCGGCGGAGATCCGCGAGCTGTCGATGTGGGCGGCGGGCGGCCTGCTGCCCGACCTCACGGTGCTGCTCGACCTGGACCCGGCGGCGGCGCGGGCCCGACGGGACAGCGACGCCAAACCGTTCGACCGCCTCGAGGCAGAACGCGACGACTTCCACGCCCGCGTCCGCGCGGGGTTCCTCGGCCTCGCCGCCGCCGAACCCGGCCGCTTCCTGGTGATCGACGCGGCCCTTCCGCCGGAGTCGATCGCCGCCACGATCCGCGATCGCGTCGCGGCCCTCCTGCCCTGACGCCGCCGTCTTCCCCGAAAGTGCATCAGCTCGGCGAGACCGCACCGGATGTGATGCACTCTCGCCGAGACGATGCACTCTCGGTGCAGGGGTCGGCGCCGGGGCGGGGGAGGGTCGGCGGGCGCGGATAGGCTGGAGCGCATGCCCGCCCTCGCTGCTCCCGTGGATGCTCCGTGGGATGCGGTGTGGGGTCAGGAAGAGGCCGTGCGGTCGCTGCGGGCCGCCGCCGAAGACCCCGCGATGCTCGCTCATGCGTGGCTGATCGTGGGTCCGCCCGGATCGGGACGCTCGACGCTCGCGCGTGCTTTCGCCGCCGCGCTCATCGCCGAGCCCGGCGACGAGGCGGCCATGCACCAGGTGCTCGCCGGTACACACCCCGACCTCACCGCCCTGCGCACCGAGCAGGTCGTCATCCGCATCGACGAGGCCCGGCGCCTTGTGGAGCGCGCCTACTTCGCGCCGTCGCTCGGCCGTCACCGGGTGATCGTCGTCGAAGACGCCGACCGGATGACCGAGCGCACCTCCAACGTGCTCCTCAAAGCCCTCGAGGAGCCCCCCGAGCACACCGTGTGGGTGCTGTGCGCGCCCAGCGACGCCGACCTCCTGCCGACGATCCGTTCCCGCGTGCGCCTGCTGCGCCTGCGCGAACCCGACGTCGACGACGTCGCCGCCCTCATCGCCCAGCGCACGGGCGTTCCCCTCGACGTGGCCGAGCAGTCCGCGCGCCACGCCCAGCGCCACATCGGGATGGCGCAGCGCCTCGCCACCGACGCCGACGCGCGGGCCCGCCGCGCCGAGACCGTCGAGGGGGTCCTGCGGGTGCGGGGCATCAGCGACGCGGTGGAGGTCGCGGGCAGCGTCGTGCGAGTCGCCACCGACGACGCGAAGGCGCTCACCGCGCAGCGTGACGAGGAGGAGCGGGCAGCGCTGCTGCGCACCTTGGGCGTCGCGCCGGGCGCCGCCGTTCCGCCCGCCGTGCGCGGGCAGCTGAGCGCGCTCGAGGACGACCAGAAGCGCCGCGCCACGCGGAGCCTCCGCGACGGCATCGACAGGGTCCTCACGGACCTGCAATCGCTGTACCGCGACGTCGTGGTGATCCAGTTCGGACGCGACGGAGACCTCATCAACCGCGAGTACGAGCGCGACCTGCGCGCGATCGCGGCCGACTGGACGCCCGAGCGCACGCTGGGGGTCCTGGACCGCATCGCCGAGACCCGGCGCAACCTCCAGCAGAACGTCGCGCCGCTGCTGGCGCTGGAGAGCATGCTCATCACGGTGGCCACCGGGACCACTCCGTGACGCGCGCGCGGATGCTGGCGCTGGCCGCCACGCTCGCCCTCGCCGCCGTGCTCTCCGGGTGCTTCCTCGCCCCCGAGCCCATGCCTTCCCGCACGCCGGACACGAGCGGCGTCTCGGCGGAGCTCCTGCCGTACTACGGCCAGGAGCTGGAGTGGAGCCGCTGTGAGGGCGACGCCTTCGACTGCGCCACCGTGCGCGCGCCGCGGGACTGGAGCGACCCGTCGGCCGGCGAACTCGAGCTCGCGGTGATCCGCCAGCGCGCGACCGACGGCGACCCCCTGGGCTCCCTCTTCACCAACCCCGGCGGACCCGGCGTCAGCGGGTACGACTATGTCCGCGCCGGTGCAGCCGCCCTGGCGGGTCCCGAGGTGACCGCCGCATACGACCTGGTCGGATTCGACCCGCGTGGGGTGGGTCGCTCCACCCCCGTGACATGCCTGGACGCCGCAGGGATGGACGAGTACCTCTACGGCATCCCCGACGGCCGGCGCGGCACGCCCGAATGGGACGAGAGCCTCACCGAATCCGCCGAGGCCTTCGCCGCCGCGTGCGAGGAGAACAGCGGCGACCTCCTGCCGTACATCTCCACGGTCAGCGTGGCGCGCGACCTCGACCTGCTGCGCGCCGTCCTGGGGGATGAATCGCTGAACTACCTCGGCTACTCGTGGGGCACGGCGCTGGGCGCGCAGTACGCGCAGCTGTACCCCGAGCGAGTGGGGCGCATGGTGCTGGATGGCGCGATGGACCCCGCCCTTCCGGGGTCCGAGATCGGAGCCGCGCAGGCGGTCGGGTTCGAGGCGAGCCTGCGGGCATTCTTCGCCGACTGCGCCGAGCGCGACGACTGTCCGTACGGCGGCACCGTGGATGACATGCTGGCCGATCTGGCCGCGTTGCTGGCCCGCGTCGACCGCGCTCCGGTCGCCGCAGCCGACGGCCGGCGGGTGGGCGCCGACACGCTCATGACCGCGATCATCCAGACCCTGTACGCCCCGGGCACGTGGCCGTGGCTGCGCGTGGCGCTGTCCGAGCTGGAGGACGGCGACGCGACCGCGGTCCTCACGGCGGCCGATTCCTACAACCGCCGTGCCGACGGCGAGTACCTGGACAATTCCACCGAGGCGTTCACGGCGTACAACTGCATGGATTACCCGGTCGAGTCGGCGGAATCCGAGCGGGCGGCGGAGGAGCGCATTCGCGCGGGCGCGCCCACGACGGCGGACTACTGGTACGGCGCAGACGTGTGCGCGTTCTGGCCGGCCGAGCCGACGGGTACGCGCGAGCCCGTGACGGCCGAGGGTGCCGATCCGATCCTCGTCATCGGCACGACCGGCGACCCGGCCACCCCGTACGAATGGGCGGTGTCGCTCGCCGATCAGCTGTCCTCCGCCGTCCTGGTCACGCGGGTGGGCGAGGGTCATACGGGGTATATGAAAGGCAACGACTGCGTGAACGAGACGGTCGACGCGTATCTGGTGGAGGGCGTCGTGCCGGAGGCGGATGTCGTCTGCCGGTGACCCCCGGCGTGTTCGCGGGCGCGTCCGCGAGCAGGTAAGATCGATGATCGTGCATCGCGCAAGCGAAGCGCGCCACCTTAGCTCAGTCGGCAGAGCGATTCACTCGTAATGAATAGGTCAAGGGTTCGATTCCCTTAGGTGGCTCCACTTCCCCCCGACCGGAGGGCCCATGACGAACGCGATCGAGGCGATCGTCGAGATCCTCAGCTGGATCGGTCTCGGTATGGGCGCCCTCGTCGCCCTCCTGGCTCTCGTGGTTCATCTGGTGGACGGCACGTGGGTGCCCGTGCGCGCCTTCGTCGAGCACGAGGGCGATGAGATCGTCCTGCGCTGGTTCGACGAGGAGGATGCCGTGAACTCGGCCCCCATCTCAGCGGCGCAGTGGCGCGAACTGGGCGGCCGTGACACGGCGGAGGTCTTCGCCCGGCGGGGCTCGCGCAACCGGGTGCGGGCCGCCCGGCATTCGGGCGCGGTGCGGGGGCTCCTGCTCCTGGCCGCGGTGCTGCTGGCCGTGGGTGCGGTGTGCCTGATCATCTCGGGCGTCATGCTGTTCGTCCGCTGAGACCCGGGCCGAATGGCGCGTCACCACTTTGCTAGATAAGCTAGCGATATGTCTGCGTCGCCTCGCCCCTCCCTCCGGCCCCCTCGCTGGCTCCGTGTCTTCCTCCCCGCGGTGCTCATCCTGCTGTGGCTCGCCGGTGCGGCCATCGGAGGCCCGTACTTCGGCAAGGTGGAAGAGGTCGCGACCAACGACCAGTCGTCGTTCCTGCCCGAGTCCGCCGACGCGACGCAGGTCAACGAGCGCCTCGCCGACTTCCTCGGCGAGGGCAGCATCCCCGCCGTGGTGGTCGTGGAGGGCGACGGCGAGCTGACCGAAGACCAACTGGCCGACCTGCAGACCCTCGCCGACGACCTGGCGGCCGTCGAGGGCGTGCAGGACGAGATCTCCCCGCCGATCGTGAGCGAGGACGGCGTGGCGGCGCAGGTCTTCGTTCCCCTCGACAGCGAGGGCGAGGTGCGCGAGACCGTCGTCGAGCTGCGTCAGGTGGTCTCGGACGACCTTCCCGAGGGGCTCGAGGGGTGGGTGACCGGTCCTGCGGGGTTCACCGCCGACCTCGCCGAGGGCTTCCTCGGAATCGACGGGCTGCTGCTGATCGTCGCCCTGGCCGCGGTGTTCGTCATCCTGGTGATCGTCTACCGCTCGCCACTGCTGCCGATCCTCGTGCTGATGACCTCCGTCTTCGCGCTGTGCGTGGCCCTGCTGGTGGTGTGGTGGCTGGCCAAGGCGGAGATCTTCGTCCTCAACGGCCAAGTGCAGGGGATCCTGTTCATCCTCGTGATCGGTGCGGCGACCGACTACGCCCTGTTGTACGTCGCCCGCTTCCGGGAAGCCGTCGCGGACGGGCAGGGAAGATGGGATGCGGTGGTCCGCGCGTGGCGCGGATCGTGGGAGCCGATCCTGGCCTCCGGCGGGACGGTGATCGCGGGACTGCTGTGCCTGCTGCTGTCCGACCTCGCCAGCAACCGCGCGCTCGGTCCGATCGCGTCCATCGGCATCGCCTTCGCCATGCTGTCGGCGCTGACCTTCCTTCCCGCGCTCCTGGCGGCCGTCGGCCGGGCCGCGTTCTGGCCCTTCATCCCGAAGGAGCCGGTGGCGCAGATCTCCGACGACCTGTCCCAGCCCGTCCGCGGGCTGTGGGCGCGGTTGGCACGCTTCGTCAGCCGCCACGCCCGACCGGTGTGGATTCTCAGCACGGTGGTGCTCCTGGCCGGATGCGTCGGGGTGACGCAGCTGAAGGCGGAGGGTGTGCCCGCCAGCGACTTCGTCCTGGGCTACTCGGAATCCCGTGACGGCCAGACCGTGCTCGCCGACCACTTCGCAGCGGGGTCGGGCAGCCCGACCTACGTGCTCGTAGGCGAGGGCGACGCGCCCGACGCCCTGGCGGAGCTGGAAGACGCCGACGGCGTCGACAGCGTCTCGCTCGTCGTCGAGGACTCGCCCACCGGACAGGCCCCCGTCGCCCTGGAGGACGGCGAGCTCGCGGTGACGGCCTTCGGCCCGCCCGGCACCCCCGCCCCCGAGCCGACGGTGTCGGACGGCGAGCTGCTGTTCGCCGTGACGCTGTCGGATGCGGCCGATTCGGATGCCGCGGAGCAGACCATCCGCGACCTGCGCGCCGGCTTCGACGGCGAGTTCGGTGAGGGCGTCGTGCTCGTGGGCGGAGAGACCGCGATCGACGTCGACACCAACGACACCTCGATCCGCGACCGCACCGTGATCATCCCGGTGATCCTCGTGGTGGTCCTCATCATCCTGATGCTGCTGCTGCGCGCCATCCTGGCGCCGGTGCTGCTGATCCTGAGCACCGTGCTGTCCTTCTGCACGGCGCTGGGTGTCAGCGCCCTGGTGTTCAACTACGTGTTCGATTTCCCCGGCGCCGATCCCGCGGTTCCGCTGTACGGATTCGTCTTCCTCGTCGCTCTGGGCATCGACTACAACATCTTCCTGATGTCCCGCGTGCGGGAGGAAGCGTTGCAGTACGGGACGCGCTCCGGCATCCGACGAGGGCTGGTGTCCACGGGTGGGGTGATCACCTCCGCCGGCCTGGTGCTGGCGGCGACGTTCGCCGCTCTCGGGGTGATCCCGATCCTGTTCCTCGCGCAGATCGCGTTCATCGTGGCGTTCGGCGTGCTGCTGGACACGTTCGTCGTGCGTTCGCTGCTCGTGCCGGCCCTCGGCATCGACATCGGCCGCGCCATCTGGTGGCCGTCCAAGCGCCTGTGGCGCGAGGGTCCGGAGACGCGTGAGCCGGTCGCCGTGGGCGCTTCGGGAGCGCCGTCCGAGCGCGGAGCCGAAGCGGACGCCGGACCGGCGGGTGCCAAACCGGCGACACGCCGATCGCTGCGCCGTCGGTGACCAGACCGGACTGACCGAGCCCGGGCGGGCGAGAGCGCGCCCGGCCTCGGTACGCTTCTGACATGAGCAAGGCGCTGTTCCTCGTCGACGTCCAGAACGACTTCACCGAAGGCGGCGCCCTGGGCGTCGACGGCGGGGATGCGGTGGCCGAGCGCCTGTCGCGGTTCCTCGCCGCGCACGCGGGCGACTACGACCTCGTGGTGGCCTCCCGCGACTGGCACGACGGGGATAACGACAACGGCGGGCACTTCTCCGACCAGCCCGACTTCGTCGACTCGTGGCCCGTGCACTGCGTCGCCGGTACGCCCGGGGCGGAGTACGACGAGCTCCTGGACACCAGCGCCGTCACCCACCATGTGCGCAAGGGGCAGGGACGCCCGGCGTACTCAGTGTTTGAAGGCACTGCCGGCGACGGCCGCAGCGTCACGGACCTGCTCGACGAGCACGGCGTGCAGGACATCGACATCGCCGGCATCGCGACGGACTACTGCGTGCGGGCCTCCGCGCTGGACGCGCTGGCCGCGGGGCGCCGCGTCCGTGTCCTGGCCGACCTCGTCGCGGGCGTGCGTCCCGACTCCAGCTCCGCCGCTCTCACGGAGATCCGCGACGCCGGCGGCACGGTGACGGACTCCCCTCGCTAGGCGCGGAACGCGTCTGCGAGGGGCTCGCTCCGCGACGGTACCGTGCGGGTGGTGACTGGTCCGCCGCCTTGCTCCGCGAAGTTGCGAGTGGCGGGGCGATGGCACTCGCCGAGATGCTCACCGCTCCTGCAAAAGCGGTCTGCCTGGCCACCATCGCTGAGCTCTGGCTCGTGTGTAATCCTCATCCAGTACCTTCCCGGCGGCTGGCTACATCGCGGTCCCTGGGGGAGCGACACGATCGGGCCGCCCTTCGTGGCACTTGCAACCAGGCCCCTGGGTGCCGACGCGATCCTCTTGCCACACCATGCCGACTCCTGCCAGTCGCTGCCAGTGCGTGCACAGTAGTGGCTGGGTCCACGCCTCTCGCCCGGCCGTAGGCGCACCGCCGTCACGGGTGGCCGTGCTGGTGCCGCCGTGTCGGCACCAGTGGCGGTGAACGCGGCCGGGGCTCGTGACGAGCATTTCGCTCGCCTTCTGGACTGGGAGTATCCGCCGGGGAAGAACGAAACGGGGCCATGCTGGACCGTGCGCGCACCGAAGGCCGGGCTGCAGGACCCCGTGCACCTTATCCAGGCGGACTCGCTATTCGCGCGTACATCCGTGGGCCAAACGCGCCGACGCTCGCGCGGGCGGATGCCACTTTCCTCCTCTGCGGCCCCCCGGCGTCAGAAGCCTTCGCCGCTCTGGCACCGACCAAGCCACGCCGATCGGCTGCGACCGGTACACCATCGTCGATTTCGAGGACCTTGCACTGCCGCTGGGGACCCCCGCAACTGATAGCGGCGGCGTCCGGCTCGTCGGTGAGGAGCGGCACCGCCCTCCCGTGTGAGAAGGGTGGTCGATCGACGGGGTAATCCTTCACTTTGATGCTCGGATGCGGGCGCAGCCGCCCGCTCCGAGCGTCGATAAACCCGATACGTAGTTCTTTTACGCGCGCGAAACATTCTCTGCGAAGCCCGCAACAACGCGGCACGCGGCGCTTCGCCGCCCTGCGCGGAGCGTAGCGCCGCGCCATCACGTGCAGGTTGCACAGTGGAATTCACGCCCGGACGACATGATGCACAAGCCCGCGCGTCACGTCCTCCATAGCATCACCCCATTCGACTTGCAGGAGGCATGACGTGACCAGCTACAGGGTGTCCATGGACATCGGAGGAACGTTTACGGACATCGTGACGTTCGATGAAACGACGCGCGAGTTCCGGGCGACGAAGGCGTCGACCACGCCCGGCCACCTCAGCAAAGGCGTGCTGAGCGGACTCGAGTCGATCATCGACGACTTGGCGGACATCGACTTCATCGTCCACGGCACCACGCAGGGCCTGAACGCGTTCCTCGAGCGCCGTGGTGTGCGGGTGCTGCTCCTGGCCACCGACGGTGTGCAGGACGCCTACCACATCGCCCGCGGCCCCCGTCACCGCCTCTACGACGCGCAGTACCGCAAGCCGGAGCCGCTGGTCGAGCGCAAAGACGTCATCGGTATTCCCGGCCGATTCCAGTACGACGGCAGCGAACTGACGCCCCTGGACGAAGCCGCGGTGCGGGCCGCGGGCATCCGGGCCAAGGAGGAAGGCTACGGAGCCATCGCCGTCGGGTACCTCTTCAGCTACCGCAACCCCGCGCACGAACTGCGTACCCGCGAGATCCTCCGCGAGGTACTCGGCGACGACTTCACCGTGTCGCTGTCGCACGAGGCGGCGAAGGAGTGGCGCGAGTACGAGCGCACCTCGTCCGCTGTGATCGAGGCCTACACCGGTCCCGTGGTCCGTTCGTACCTGCTCGACCTCGAAGACCAGCTCACCGAGCGCGGCGTCGACGCTCCGCTGCACATCATGCAGTCCTCCGGCGGTGTGCTGACTGCCAAGTCGGCCCGGGAGCGGCCGCTACAGACCCTGCTGTCGGGGCCGGTGGGCGGCGCGATCGGCGGCGAAGCGCTGACGAACATCGTGGGCACCAAGAACCTCATCGGCGTCGACATGGGAGGCACCTCGTTCGACGTCTCGCTCGTCGTGGACGGCACTCCCGATGTCTCGACCGAGGCCGTCCTCGAGGGGCTGCCGATGCTTATGAGCATCGTCAACATCCACACGATCGGTGCCGGCGGCGGATCGGTCGCATGGATCGAAGCGGGCGGCCTGCGTGTCGGGCCGCGTTCGGCCGGCGCTCAGCCCGGACCCGCTTGCTACGGGCGCGGGGGCACCGAGCCGACCGTCACCGATGCGAACTTCGTCCTCGGCCGCGTGGACGCCGACAACTTCGCCGGGGGCCAGATGCGCCTGGACCGCGACGCCGCCGTGCGGGCACTGGAGAGCGTCGGCCAGCAGCTGGGTTACGACGTCGTCCAGATGGCAGAGGGCATCTGCAACGTCGCCAACTCCCAGATGGCGCAGGCCATCCGCACCATCACCATCTCGCGCGGAATCGAGCCTCGCGATTTCTCGCTCGTCGCGTTCGGCGGGGCGGGACCGATGCACGCGGTGTTCCTCGCCAAGGAGCTGGGCATCAAGGAGACCATCGTCCCGCGCTTTCCCGGGGCGTTCTCGGCATGGGGGATGCTGCAGGGCGACATCCGGCGCGACTTCACTGAGCCGTACTACTTCCTGGATGAGGACATCGACACGACGGACATGAGTCGCGTGCTCCGGACCGTCGAGACCGAGGCGCTGCACTCGCTGGAGAGCGAGGGTGTGCCGGCGGCCAGCCGCACCGCTCAGCACGCCGTGGATGTGCGCTACCTCGGGCAGGAGTACTTCCTCACCGTGCCGCTGGAGAGCGCCGACGAGCCGCTGCAGGCGGGCTTCCTGGACTCCCTCGGGGCTCGCTTCGCCACCGCGTACGAGGCGCGCTACGGGCACTCGACGCTGGGAGCGCCGATCGAGATCGTGACGCTGCGCACCCGAGTCGTCGGCAAGCTCGAGGGCGTCAGCGCCTTCACCGTCGACGCGGCGACCTCGCCGGAGTTCGCCCACGAGATCCGTCAGGTCATCTTCGACGGCCAGGAGCTCGACACGATCGTCACCGAGCGCGACGCCTTGCGCGGCGGCCACTCCTTTGCCGGCCCCGCCATCGTGATCGAGCCCACCGCCACGACGGTCGTCCCCCCCGGCTTCCGGGTCGACGTCGACGCGCACGGCTCCCTCATCATCACCAACCTCGAAATCGAAAGTGAGGCCTGACATGGCATCCACGGTTCTTGACCCCACGGTCACTGTCGACCCGGTGACCGTAGAAATCCTCCGCAACGCGCTGACCAGCGCCGCCGAGGACATGAACGCCACCCTCATCCGGTCGGCGTACTCGATGATCATCTACGAAGGCGGCGACTGCGTCGTGGCGCTGCTGGACCAGAACCATCAGGTCCTCGGGCAGTCGGCGGGCCTCCCGCTGTTCCTCGGCAACATCGAGACGTGTTCGAAGGCGGTCGAGGACAAGTACGGCCGCGACGTCTGGCGCGAGGACGACGTGTGGATCCTCAACGACTCGTACATCGGCGGCACGCACCTCAACGACGTGACGATCTTCGCCCCGGTGTTCGTCGACGGCGAGCTGGTGGGCTTCTCCGCCACCCGCGCCCACTGGATGGACGTGGGCGGCAAGGACGTCGGCGCATCGATGGACTCGATCGACATCTTCCAGGAGGGGTTCCGGATGGGCCCCGTGAAGCTGATCGAGGCGGGCGTCGAGACCGACGTCGTCGAGCTGATCCAGACCAACACCCGGTTCCCGTACCAGACCATCGGTGACATGCACGCCATGGTGGCTGCGCTGCGGATGGGCTCCATCCGCATGCAGGAGCTCGTGCGCAAGTACGGCCTGGAGGTCATCGAGGCGGCGCGTGACGAGATCTTCCGCCAGACCGAGGAGCTCGAGCTCGAGCGGGTGCGGCAGATCCCGGATGGCGTCTACACCGCCGAGGGCGTGCTCGACAACGACGGCATCAACCTCGACACACCCATCCCGATCAAGCTGAAGGTCACCGTGTCGGGCAACCAGATGGAATTCGACGTCACCGAATCCGCTGACCAGACGCAGGGGCCCGTGAACTGCGGCGTCGCGCAGGCGATTTCCGCACTCCGCGTCGGGTACAAGATCCTCGTCAGCCCCGAGACCAACTCCAACGGCGGCTCATTCCGGCCTCTCACGGTGAAGGTGCGCGAAGGCTCCGTCCTCGGCGCCGTCGCGCCGGCCGCGTGCCAGTGGTACTTCTCCCACCTCGGGATGCTGATCGACATGGTCTCGCGTGCCCTCGCGCCCGCGCTCCCCGATCGTGTCGCGGCGGCCAGCCACGGTGATTCGATGATCATCACCAGCGCCGGCTTCGACCCGCGCGTCGGACGCAACTGGGTCTCGATGGAGGCCACCCTCGGCGGATGGGGGGCGTGGGAGGGCGAGGACGGCGAGTCCGCCCTCATCAACAACGTCAACGGCTCGCTGCAGGACTTCCCCATCGAGATGGTCGAGACCAAGTGGCCCTTCCGCATCCGCGAGTACTCGATCCGCACCGACTCCGGCGGCGCCGGTCAGTGGCGCGGCGGCAACGGGGTCATCCGTGAGTACGAGTTCCTCGCCGATGGCGTGGTCGGACTGTGGTTCGAGCGATCGAAGACCCCCGCGTGGGGCCTGTTCGAGGGTAACGACGCGGTCGGACCCGAGGTGATCGTCAACCCGGGCAAGCCCGATGAGATGCGCACCCTGAAGATCAACGCGCACCCCGTCAAGAAGGGGACGGTCGTGCGGCTCACCGTCGGCGGCGGCGGCGGCTATGGCGACCCCGCCCGGCGCGATCACGAGGCGGTCCGCTACGACGTCGAGAACGGCTACGTCTCGGCCGAGCGGGCTCTCGCCGACTACGGCTACAGGCACTCCTCCTGAATCACCCGAAAAACACAAGAGAAACGGCACTGCCATGAAAAAGAAGTACCTTGCACTTCCCGGGCTCCTTCTCGCCTCCGCCGCCGTGCTCGCCGGCTGCAGCGGCGCAGCCTCTGAGCCCGCATCCGGGGGCGGTGAAGACGAAGCGCTGAGCATCGGGTTCTTCGGCTTTGCAGCCGCGAACTCCTTCGCTCAGGGTGTTTACGACGGCGTCGAAGCCGCCGCCGAAGAGAACGGCGCGACCGCGGAGTTCGTCGACTCTAACTTCGACGGGCAGCTGCAGGCGCAGCAGATCACCGACGCCACCACGTCGGGCCAGTACGACATCATCATCATCCAGGCCAACGACAACCTCGTGGTGCAGAAGCCCCTCGAAGATGCCATCGCCGCCGGCATCACGGTCGTCGTGGAGTTCACGGCGGTCGGCCCCGACTTCGAGACCATCGAGCCGCAGATCGAGGGTGCCATCTCGATCGTCGACCCTGCCGTGACCAACGGCGTGAAGCTCGGCGAGATGGGTCTGCTGGCCTGCGAAGAAGCCGCATCGGACCCCTGTCAGGTCGCTTACATGGAAGGCTCCCGCGCCCTGCCGTTGGACAACGCCCGCACCAAGGCTGTCGTCGACACTCTAACGGCAGGCGGCGCCGAGGTCGTGGCGCAGGTCGAGGGCGGCTACACCGCCGACGCCGGCCAGGCGGCGTTCCAGGACATCATCACGGCAAACCCGGATGTCGATGTGGTCATCGGTTCCTCGCAGGCGGTGGGAGGCGCGCGCCTCGCGGCCGGCGCCGACAGTGACGTCAAGTTCATCGGCAACGGCTCTTCGCGTCAGGCGGTCCAGGCCGTGCTCGACGGTGAGTGGTTCGCTGCGTACGCCCTCGATGTGTACCTCAACGGCTTCACGGCTGCGGAGCTTGGGATCAGCAAGCACAACGGCGAGGACGTCGAGGTCGCCATCTCCGAGCCCGACCTCACCCCCAGCAAGGGCATCGGCACCGCCGAAACCCTGAAGGACTTCGTCGCCACCTACGACGACTGATTCGGCCCGCGTCGACCGGGCCCGCCGTCGCGGCGGGTCCCGTCGACCGGTCATCCGCATCCGCATCCGCAAAGGGGAAACAGTGACTCCGTCGGCGACACAAGAGAAGACCCCGCTCCTCGGGCTCGAAGCGGTGGGAAAGTCTTACAACGGCATCTCCGTGCTGCGCGACGTGTCCCTCGAGATCGCGCCCGGCGAGATCCACGGCCTGCTCGGAGAGAACGGCGCAGGAAAGTCCACGCTGCTGAAGATCCTCGGCGGCGCCATCACGGCCGACGCGGGCTCCGTGACGTTCGACGGCGCCCCGACGCGCCTGGGCACTCCGCGCGACGCGATCGCGCACGGGGTCTCCCTCATCGCACAAGAGCTCGCGCTCGTGCCGCAGCGCACAGTCCTGGAGAACGTGTTCCTCGGCCGTTGGTCGCAGGCGGGCGGGGTCGCGACGCCGGCCGCCGATCGACGGCTATTCGACGCCCTGTGCGCCGACAGCGGGTTCGATCTCGACCCGCACGCCAGAGTCGACTCGCTTCCGCTCGGCAAGGCCCAGCAGGTGGAGATCCTCAAGGCGCTGGCCCGCGGCTCTCGCATCCTCTGCCTCGACGAGCCGACCGCCGCGCTCGGCGAGGCCGAGACCGAGCAGCTTCTCAGCGTTCTGCGTGTGCTCGCCGCGCGCGGGACGACCGTCATCATCGTCTCCCACTTCCTCGACGAGATTCTCGGGATCGCCGACCGCATCACGGTGCTCCGCGACGGCGCGCAGATCGCCACCGACGATGCGTCCGCCCACACGACCGAATCCCTCGTGCGCCTCATGGTCGGCCGCGAAGTCGCCGCGCTGGCCCGCAGCCCGATTCCCGTGCCGCCCGGTGCACCTGTCGTGCTCCGCGCCGAGCATCTCACCACCGACCGCATCACGGACGTGAGTTTCGACGTGCATGCCGGTGAGGTGCTGGGTCTTGCCGGCCTCGTCGGAAGCGGCCGGTCCGAGACCCTCCGTGCCATCTTCGGGGCCGATCGCATCCGGTCAGGCTCCCTCACGATCGACGGGACGCGCGTGCGGACGGGATCGATTCGCCGCATGATCGCCCGCGGACTCGCGCTGGTCCCGGAGTCGCGCAAAGACAGCGGCTTGATGCTGGGGCGAGACGCGTCCGAGAACATCGCGCTCCCGTCGCTCGGGGCGCGGCAGATCGGAAGCGTCGTGCGCCGCGGCACCGAGCATGCCGCCGTGAATCGGGTCGTGACCACGGTCGACGTGCGTGGCAGCGTTCGACACGTCCCCGTGGGCGCGCTGTCGGGCGGAAATCAGCAGAAGGTGCTCTTCGGGAAGTGGCTCGTCGAGCCGCCCCGCGTCTTTCTGATCGACGAGCCCACCCGCGGCGTCGACATCAACGCCAAGGTCAACATCCACAACCTCATCCTCGATCTCGCCGCGGCGGGGACGGCCGTGATCGTGGTGAGTTCCGAGCTCGAGGAGGTCATGGCGCTCTCCCACCGGATCGTCGTCATGTGTCGAGGACGGGTGGCCGCCGAGTTCACGAGCCCCGCCGCCCGCGAAGACATCCTTTCCGCCGCCTTCCTGTAGGAGAAACCGTGAGCACTGGAACATCAGAGACCGTCGTCGTCCGGCGTCGTAAGCGGATCGACGTGAAAGATTTCGGCATCCTCGGCGGCCTGGTCGCCATTGTGGTGTACCTGAGCCTGGCGACCAACACGTTCCTGACCGGGCAGAACATCGTCAACTTGCTCGATCAGGCTGTGGTGATCGGGCTTCTCGCCGTGGGTGCGACCCTGTGCATCGTGTCGGGGGTCTTCGATCTCTCGGCCTCGGCCAACCTCGCCGTCTCCGCCATCGCAGGGGTGTTCCTCACGGCGCATTTCGGTGTCGCGGGCGGCTTCGTCGCGGCTCTTGTCGTGGGTGCCATCCTGGGTGCGATCACCGGCACCCTGATCGTCGTCACGCGGGTGAACTCCTTCATTGGCTCGCTGGCGGTCAGCATCATCTACCGGGGAGTGGCGATCGTCCTCACGGGAGGGGCCATCGTGGCCGTACCCGCCGATCAGCTCGCGGAGTTCCGGGTGTGGGCGCTGCCGGTGTTCGCCGGGATCTCCGGCGGCACCATCCTCCTCGCCGTCGTGGCGCTCGTCCTCGGCTTCGTGCTGTGGGGCACGACCTTCGGTCGTCGCATCTACGCCGTCGGCGGCAACGAGGAGGCGGCGCGGCTGAGCGGTGTGCGCACGCCCCTCATCCACATCTCCGTCTTCGCCATCAACGGCGTGTGCGCCGCAGCAGCAGGGATGGTGCTGGCCTCCCGTGCCGGATCGGCGCAGCCCGCGATGGCCATCGGTATGGAACTGACCGCGATCGCGGCCGTGGTCATCGGTGGGACCAGCATCCTCGGCGGTTCCGGCGCCGTGTGGCGGACCGTCGTCGGAGTGATCATCCTCACGGTGATCGGAAACGGCTTCAACCTCCTGCGATGGGATACCACGTATCAGCAGGTGGTCACCGGTGTGCTGATCCTCGTGGCCGTCGCCGGAGACGCGTGGTTGTCGCGGCGATCACGCCGAGCGGGATGATTGAGAGTCAGACTCTTCCCCCTACCCGGAAGGACGCCATGCGGATCGGCGTGCGCGTAACGGTCGCCGAGGTGTCGGCTGCTGCCCTCACCTCGGATGGACGGACGCAGTTCGCCTCGCGTCCCCTCCAGGGAGGACTGACTCGCCCGGTCGCCGCGGTGATCACGGAGCTTCGCCGCGCTCTGGACGAACCCGTCGCCGTGGTGGTATTCGATGTCACGGGGGTGCTGCGGACGGATGCTGACGCTCGCGTGGTGTCGGTGCTGATCGAGCCGCGTCGTCCGCTCCAGCCGCGCCGACATCTGTGGCTCGAGGAGTCCCTTCAGGTGCGGGCGGCTCACGTGCGCGGTGGCCACAATGCGCTCGGGCAGGAGCTGTTCTCGCTGGATGAGGACGCGCTCCTCCGGCTGGCGGAAGACGTCGGCGACGGCGCGCACATCGTCGTCTCCGCCGCAGGTGCGCCGGGCAACGGCGATCACGAACGTCGCGCGGCCGAAGTGCTGCGCGGCGCGCTCGCGCCGGCAAGCATCACCGAATCACGATCGTTCTACGGCGACAGCCTTCTCGTGCGCGAATACACCGCGGTACTCAATGCACTGCTCGGCGCCAGCGCCGAGCGCATCGCCTCCGATCTCGCGGATGCGGTGACGACGTCGGCGGGGGAGAAGGCTCGGGCGCTCGTCGCCACGAATGAGGGGGGAAGCACGCCGCTGACGCGACTGCCGATCACCCCCGTCCACGCGTTCCGCGCCGAGATCGCCAGCGAGATGCTCGGCGCGGCCCTCCTCGGGGGCAGGTCGGACGGACGGGTGATCGTCGCCCACGCCGGCACGGTGCGGATCGCGGAGTTCATCAGCGGTCTTCCTGCGGTGGTCAGCCGCACCTCGCTCCCCGACGGCACATCCCTCGCATCGAGCTTCGCGCACGTCGTTCCGCTTACCCAACTCCTCCTCTCCGGATCGGGGGAGCCGCCCGTCACCGTGCTGGTGCGGGGCGCCGAAGACGCGCTCGTGCCCTTCGGCCTCACCCCCGCCGTCACCACAGACCACGATCTCGTTGCACTCGGTGCGGCGGTCGCCCCGATGTCGTATTGGCACAACCGGGTGGTGAGGGTGACCAGCGCCGCAGATGTGGCGCAGGCGCTGGCAGACGGTGAGGGCACCGCCCGTGCCAACCTTGTGGCGGCCGGAGCGGACCCCGGTCACGTCCACATCCCGGAGTCTCGCGTTCTGGCCACCACGTACGGTGAGGCGCAGATGGTGCGAATACGGGTGCGCGGTGTCGCCGAGACGGCCCCCCGTCCGTGCCGTCGCGCGCCGATCGGAGCGCGGCATGACACGTCGCCAGCTCAGCGCCGGCGACATCGCGCACCTGTGCACGGGAGCGATGTTCGTCGCCCCCACGATCGAACACGCCAGCTGCCTGCAGTATCGCGACATGGCCGTTGAGCTCCTCGAGCGCGACGACCGCAGGCCCGTTCTCGCCACGGTCGACGACCTACCGGCCACCGCGCTGACCGCCTCGATCGGGTTCGTCAACAAAGGACTCATGGTCGCCGAGATGATCCCCGTCGGCGACGAGTTCGTCACCGCTCTGGGTCTCCTCGAGCAGCGGCTCGAAGTGCGACTCGAGGGGATCTTCCCCCTTGCCGCAGCCAGCGTGAATGCCATGGTGCCGGTATACGTGGCGCTTCAGACGGGGCTTCCGCTGATGGACGCCGACCCGATGGGGAGAGTGTTTCCGCTCGTACATCAGACGACGCTCGCGCTCGGCGGCCTCAGCGCAGGGCCGATCGGTCTTACCGGACCGACGGGGGAGACGGCGGTGCTGGACGTCTCTGCCCCCGCACGCGCCGAGCGGTTGGTCCGTGCGATGGCGGCAGAACTGGGCGGCTGGTCGGCGACCGCGTCGTATCCGGTCTCCGCCTCGCAGCTGCAGCAGTACGGTGTGCTCGGAAGTGTCAGTCGGCTGATCGACATCGGGCGAATCCTCAACTCCCCCCAGCACACGCAGGAGAAGTACGCCGCGCTAACGCGCTTGCTGGGGATGAAGAAGGTCATCCGTGCGCGGGTCGCGGAGGTCGAAGGCCTCTCCCGCCCATCGATCCCGGGCATGCCCGACAGTCCGTCGAGTGTCACGCTGGTCGACGAGGCGCAGGGCCGGATCGTGAGACTGGAGATCCAGAACGAGATCCTCATGATGCTCGTCGACGGGGCCGTCCACGCTGTCATGCCCGACATCATCACCATGGTCCGCCCCGAGGACGCGAGCGTTGCCAGCCTCGAGGATCTGTGGGTGGGCAACAAGCTCGATCTGATGTCGTTCCGCGCGGCTGCACCGTGGTACACGCCCGAGGGGCGTGCGCTCGTCGAGCCGATGGCCGTGCGCATCGTCGGTCGCGCACGGGGAGGGCGGTCCGCATGAGCACCTCTCGTCGCGGCGTCACGCTGCAAGACCTCCTGGCCGCGCACAATAGCGCAGGTCTCACCGCTCATCATCTGCCGACGCATGCTCAGCCGGTGAGGGATGTCACTCTCGTCACCGATGTCGACCACATCCTCTCCGTCGGCCCCGACAGCGTCGTTCTTCTCGGAGAAGAGCTCGCCCTCGGCGGCTGGGTCGTCTCGGTCGCGCTGCGCTACGCCTGGGAGCGCAGAGCTGTCGCGCTGATCGTCTCCGATCAATCGGTGTCGGAGACCGTCACCGAACTCGCCCGTCGGTTCGGCGTCGGGCTGTTCACGACCGCGGCCGGCATCGACCGCACGGCGCTCGCCCTGGCCAGGGAACTCGGGGCGCTGGAGGCGGGCGTCTTGACCCGACTGGACGCCCTGCACTCGCGCATCCTGACCGTGACAACGGTGGCGGATCTGCTGTCCTTGCTCTCGCGGGAACTGGGCAGTGCGCGCGTCGACCTCCTCGTCGGGGGCCTTGTACTGTCCTCGGCCGGGGAGCAGCCGGCGGGCGCGGCGGAGATGCGACTGCCCGTCGGCCCGGGCGCCTCCGCCCAGGAACTCGCCGCGTGGGTGCCACCCGCCCAGAATGAGGTCGCGGTGCAAGCGCTGTCGCGTGCCGCGCCCACCGTACGCGCGCTTCTCCTGGAGCAGGAGATCCATGACCTCGCGAACGCGGCCCCGCTGTTGTCGTTCACCGCGCTCACGGGTATCGAGGATCGTGACCTGGACGAGCTTCCCGCTACGACGACGGAGAGGCTGCGCCGGTGGCCGGCGGAGTCGCCGCTGGCGGTGGCCGTCTTCCGCACGCGCGAGGATAACGCGGGGCGGGTCGGCCCGCTCCTCAGCCACTCCTGGCGCACGATGTTCCCCCATGTGCCGTTGGCTCGCACCCGTTCGGCCTGGTTCGGATTCGTTCCGCTGGGCGACTCCTCCGCCGACGTGCTTGCGAAGCTGCGCGATGTGTCGGGCGTAGCGCTATCCGGACTACGAGTCGCGGTCGGCGTCGCCGCGGACACGGCGGGCGGCGAGGAGCATGCCCTCCTTCTCCGGCGTGCCTGGCTGGCGGCCCGCCTCGCCGAACCTGACGGCGAAGCAGTCGAATTCCAGGCGATGGGCCCGGCGATGATCGCCCGGCTCCTCCCCGCCGAGGACGCGCGGGAGATGGCCGAGATCGCGTACCCGGCGCTGGTGGGCGACGCGCACTCCGCAGAGATCGCCGACGCCGTTCTCGCCTACCTGGATTGCGCCGGCTCCGTCGCCGGCGCAGCCGAGCGTCTGGGCATCCACCGCAACACCATGCAGGCGCGCTTGCGCCGGGCCGCCGAACTCGGCGTGCGCCTGGACGATCCCGATCAGATGCTGGCGACGCATTTGCTGCTGTCGGCATTCGCGCGCTCCCCGGCACCCTCAGACCACACCGACTCCTGACCATCCACGAACGGAAAGCACCACCCATGACCTCCCTCTCCCTTCCCGAAGCGGCAGACCAGGCGCGGCAGCGTCTCGGCACCATCCTGTTCACCGTCACGGTCCTCACCCCCGACGGGGGCGAGATCTCCCGCGTGTACTCCACCCACCCCGAGGCCTACGCCATCGGCGGTCGAAAGCGCACCGACCCCAGCCAGACCTCGCCTATCTGGGCAGAGCAGGTCATCGCCGGGCAGGAGCCTTTCCTCGGTGCCGACCGCGAGGCCGTCCGCAGCTTCTTCTTTGACTGGGAGACGATCGAGTCCCTCGGATGCGGCGCCATCGTCAACACGCCGGTGGTGCACGAAGGGCGGACGATCGGGTCGATCAACTTCCTCGGGCCGGAAGGGAGCCTCGACGACGATTCCGTCGCCGTTGCGCTCGAGATCACACACGCGAGCACCCCCGCGGTCGCCGAGGTACGCGCCCAGGTCTTCCCGGAGGTTGCACAGTGACGAATTTCCGCGGCCGCGCTGGTTCCGTTCTCATCCGCAACGGCCTCGTCTTCGACGGTGAGTCGGCCGAACTCTCCGCTTGCGACGTCGTCATCCGCGACGGGGTCATCCTCGCCTCGGACGAGCCCGCGCCCGCCGATGCCGTCGAGATCGACGCGGCCGGCGGCGTGGTGACGCCCGGGTTCATCGACGCGCACCTTCACGCCTACGCGGTGTCGCTCAATCTGCTGAGAAACGAGACCCGCCACCTCAGCTACGTGGCGCTCGCCGCGGCCCAGCGGTTGCGTGCGGCCCTCGGACGCGGGTTCACGACGGTACGCGATGTCGCCGGTGGCGATGCCGGCCTCGCCCTCGCGATCGAGGAGGGACGCTTAGACTCGCCCCGCTACTACTACTCGGGAGCCGCTCTCAGCCAGACCGGCGGTCACGGAGATCCGACGGCGCCGGATGACACGCTGTGCTTCCATTCCGGCCCCGGCCTGGAGATCGTCGACGGCGCGGATGCGCTTCGCGTGGCCGTCCGCAGCCGTCTGCGCGGGGGCGCCCATGTGATCAAGATCATGGCGTCCGGAGGCGTGATCTCTCCGTCGGACCCGCTGCGGATCCCGCAATACTCCCTCGAGGAGATCCGCATCGTGAGCGAAGAGGCGCAGCGGCGGGGAAGCTATGTCGCCGCGCACGCGTACTCGCCGGAGGCGATCAGTCACGCTCTTCAGGGCGGTGTCCGCTCGATCGAGCACGGAAACCTGATGGATGAGGCGACCGCTCGCGAGATGGCAGATGCACACGCCTACCTCGTTCCCACCCTCGCGACCTACGACGCGATGTCACGCCACGGCGAGTCGCTCGGGATGACGGCGGTCGGGCTCGCGAAGAACGCGGAGGTGCTCGACCACGGCAAGGTGGCGATCGAGCGCGCACGCGCCGCCGGAGTCCCCATCGGGTTCGGCTCCGACCTCATGGGCGATCTCGAGACCGAGCAGCTGCAGGGTTTGCGCCTGCAGAGCGAGGTGACCGGAGTGCTCGAACTCCTTCGCAGCCTCACCTCCGTGAATGCCTCGCTCCTGCGCGAAGAGCGTCTGGGGCGCATCGCGCCGGGAGCGGTGGGCGACGTGCTCGTGTTCGCCGGCAATCCGTTCGAGGAGCCCTCCCTGCTGTGGCGAGAAGAGCGTCCGCTCGTCATCCTCGATGGCGTGGCCGTGCCCGGCACGGGTGAGGTATGACGTCGGTCACGGTCCGCGGGGTGTGGCGCGACGAGGTGCCGGAGGGCAACCTCGACGCGCGTCTTCTCGACGGGTTCACCGGCGCCATCGGGCAGTCGCGGGTCGAGCAGGCCGCGGGCGACGTCATCGCCGTGACGGGGCTCGGCGACCGGGAGCGGGCGACGGCGGCGGGACTCCGACTTTCGGCGAGTGCCGCCGCACGACGGATCGCTGCGGCTCTGCCGCAGCATCCCGAAGCTGCGGTATCAGTGGCGTTGACGGTCGACGCGGAATCCTTCGCGTCGACGGTGGATCCGGATGCGGCTCTGGCCGCGGTCGCCGACGGGCTGCTCGCCGGCGGGTACCGGTTCCGGATGACGGGGGCCCGCACCTTCGTCTCCGACGCCGTGCCGGTCGCCTCCGGAGAACTGTCCGGGGTGCCCGGGTGGCGGCGGGGGAGCGCCCTGGGCGCGGCCGTCAACACCGCTCGTGACCTCGTCAATCTGCCCGCGGCCGCGCTGACCCCCGCGGACTTCGCGCGCTGGGCGAAGGAGTCGTTGGAGCCACATGGCGTTGGCGTCGCGGTTCGCGACGCGGAGGAACTCGTCGCGAACGGATACGGCGGTATCATCGCGGTCGGACAGGGGGCCGACAACCCGCCGCGCCTTCTCGAGCTCACCGTGGGCGACGCGTCGCCGGAGTACGCGTTCGTGGGCAAAGGCGTCACCTTCGACACCGGTGGGCTCTCGCTGAAGTCCTCCGATGCGCTGATGGACATGAAATCGGACATGGCAGGCGCGGCGGCCGTGGTTGCAGCGTTCGCGCTGCTTCCCGCATTGGCCCCGGGACGCTCCTTCGCCGCCGTGGTGCCCCTGGTGGAGAACATGCCGGGACCCGGCGCCACACGACCCGGAGATGTGGTGACGCTGCGGGACGGTTCGACCCTGGAGATCCTCAACACCGATTTCGAGGGGCGGATCATCCTCGCCGACGCCCTGGCGAGGGCGGCCGAACTGCACCCGCGCGCCATCGTCGACATCGCCTCGCTCACCTACGCTTCCCGGCACGCTCTCGGGGACGAATACGCCGCGCTCGTCTCGAACGACGATGCCCTGGCGGCCGAGGTCGTCGCCGCGGGCGACCGATCGGGAGACCGGGCATGGCGGATGCCGCTGCAGCCCGAGCTCGAGTACCAGATCCGTTCGGACCTGGCCGACTACAAGAACTTCCCCGGTGTCCCGCATGCCCGGGTGTCCACCGCCGCCCTGCTGCTCAGCAGGTTCGTGGGGGACATCCCGTGGGCGCACCTGGACATCACTGGCCCGTGCTACCGCCACGCCTCTGACGCGTTCGGCGCGGCTGGGGGCACGGGGTACGGCGTGCGTCTGCTGGCAGAGCTGGTGCGCGGTGCCTGAGCGTCCGCCTGAACTCGCCGGGGCGGACGCCGAGCCGTCAGGCGACCACCGCGGTGGCCACCAGCTCCACGCGGTAGCCCGGCGCGAGCGCGGCGCCGTGGGTGAAGCGAGTCGGAAGGTTCTGGCCGATGTGGTCGCGATAGATGCGGTTCATCACGTAGAAATCGGCCATGTCGGTCAGGATCACCTGAATGCGCACGACGTGTGCGAGGTCACTGCCGGCCGCCTCCAGCACCCCGCGCAGATTGGTCAGCGCGAGTGCGACTTCCTCCTCGAAGGACTCCGGAACGGAGCCGTCGGCACGCTCCCCGACCTGCCCGGCGGGAAACACCCAACCGCCGGCGATCGTCGCCGAGCTGAAGGGTGAGCCGTCGGCCCCTGCCAGGCGTGCAACATCCGCGATCATGATTTTCTCCTTCACCACGCCATCGGACCGAGCGTCGGACCGGCGCGGTGAGGTTAGCAAGGCGTAGCCGCCCGCTCTTGGGCGTTTCGCACAACGGCAACGAAGGGACAGGCGAATGAGCATGGCGGATCTGACGTTCCTGGACGAGGAGCAGGTGTTCGCTGCGGTGCCGTGGGCCGAAGCGGTGGCGGCGCTGCGGGCGGCGCTTGTGGCCGGCGTCGAACCGGCCACGCAGCCGGCCCGCGCCGGGGTGCCCGTCAGTCGGGGCGAACTCCTATTCATGCCAGCGGAGCACGAGGGCATGGCGGGGGCGAAGCTGTTGTCCGTCGCGCCCGACAACCCGGCGCTGTCGCGGCCGCGCATTCAAGGGATTTACCTCTTGATGGACGCCGACACGCTCACACCCTGCGCGCTGCTGGACGGCCCCGCCTTGACGACGCTGCGCACTCCGGCGCTCGCCGCTGTGGCCGTGGACGCGCTCGCGCCGCCCGACGCCCACCGACTCGTGGTCTTCGGTGCCGGACCCCAGGCCGAAGGACACATCCACGCCTTCCGCGCGGTGCGACCGATCGACAGCATCCGCGTCGTCGCCCGCAGCCGCGACAGTGCCGATGCACTCGTACGCCGACTGGCCGCACAGGAGATCCCGGCGAGCACCGGAAACGCGGCGGATGTCGCCGACGCCGACCTCATCGCCGCCGCCACGTCAGCCGCAATCCCCATCTTCGACGGCACGCTGGTGCCTGATGGGGCTGTCGTCACCGCGGTGGGGTCGCACCATCCGGATGCTCGAGAACTGGATTCCGGGCTGATGGGCCGATCGACCGTCGTGGTCGAGGACGCCGCCACGGCGGTGCGGGAAGCCGGAGACGTCGTGATGGCGATCCGCGATGGCGCGCTATCGGCCGACCGTCTCGTTTCCGTGGGGGAACTCGTGCGCGATCGCACGCACCCCGCGCGCACGGAGCGGCGACCGGGGCCCGCCGTGTTCAAATCGGTCGGGCAGGGATGGCAAGACCTCGTCATCGCGTACGCGGCGTATACCGCCGCGACCGCTGCGCTTCAGGACTGAATCGATCAGGTGACCCGGCCGTCCCCGGGCCGCGAGACCCGCAGCCAGCGGTAGCCGTACGCCGCGACCTCCAGTTCGACCGCCCCGCGGGTCCCGAGGGGCAGGCGGTCGGCGGCCAACAGGTCGACCAGGACCGTGCCCTCCGGCTCGTCCGGCAGCGCGAACGCGAGCGTGGCGGGGGTACCCGTGAAATTGTGGATCGCGACCATTCGCCCGACGTCCGCACGCAGGGAGTGCACGAGGATGCCGGGGACCTCGTGCTCCAGCACCTCGAACTCGCCCCATCCCAGTTCGGGGGAGATACGGTAGCGGCTCGTCAGGTTGCGGAAGAAGTGCAGGAGAGAGTCGGAGTCCTCCAGCTGGTCGGCGACGTTCACGTGGGCCGGCGCGTACCCGTCGCCGGGCGGCGCGGCGATCAGACGCGACGGAGGGGCGGTGGAGAACCCGCCGTTGCGATCCGGTGACCACTGCATCGGCGTGCGGACGGCGTGACGCTTGTCGAGCTCGGCGTTCTCGCCCATGCCGATCTCCTCGCCGTAGAACAGCACGGGCGTGCCGGGCAGGGTGAACAGCAGGCTGTACGCCATGCGGATGCGGCGCGGATCGCCGTCGAGCATCGTCGGCAGGCGCTTGGTGATGCCCCGCCCGTAGACCTGCTGGTTCTCGTCGGGCGCGAGCGCGTCGAACACCTCCTGGCGCTCGTCGTCGGTGAGCTGGTCGAGGGTGAGCTCGTCGTGGTTGCGGAGGAAGTTCGCCCACTGCGCTTCCACCGGCAGCGCGGGCCGGGACGACAGGGCAGCCGCCAGCGGAGCGGGGTCACCGCGCACGAGCGAGAGGTAGAACGCCTGCATCCCCGCGAAGTCGAACTGCATCGTGAGCTCTTGCCCGTCGTCGGTTCCGAAGTAGGCGGCCTGCTGGTCGTACGGCAGGTTCACCTCCCCGAGCAGGACCGCTTCGCTCGAGCGACGCTGCAGGAACCGGCGGATGTCGCGGAGCATGTCGTGCGGGTCACCCATCTGCTCGCCCGCGGGCACTTCGAGGAAGAACGGCACCGCGTCCACGCGGAAGCCGGTGATGCCCAACTGGAGCCAGAATCCGATCGCCTTGGCGATCTCGTCCCGCACGGCGGGGTTGGCGATGTTGAGGTCGGGCTGGTGCGGGTAGAAGCTGTGCAGGTACCACTCGCCCGACTTCTCGTCCTTCTCCCACAGCCCGTCGGCCTCACCCGGGAACACGGGGTTCTTCTCGCCCTTCGGGGGCGGATCGGAGCGCCACACGTAGTAGTCGCGGTAGGGCGAGGACGTGCTGCGCTTGGCGGCCTGGAACCACGGATGCCGGTCGGAGGTGTGGTTGACGACCAGATCGACGATGACGCGCATGCCGCGGTCGCGAGCGGTGCGGATGACCTCGACCAGATCGCCGTGGGTGCCCAGGCGTGGGTCGACGCCGTAGAAGTCGGTGACGTCGTATCCGTCGTCGCGGTCGGGGGTCGGATAGAACGGCATGAGCCACACGCACGTGACCCCGAGCTGCGAGAGGTAGTCGATGCGGGAGGCGAGCCCCTGCAGGTCGCCTACCCCGTCGCCGTCGGAGTCCCGGAAGGTCTCGACGTCGAGGCAGTAGATGACCGCGGATTTCCACCACAGATCGCTCGTGTCGGTGATCCTCACAGCAGCTCCCTCAGTCGCGGCAGCAGCCGTTTCCGCGCCGCCTGCAGGAACGGCGCCTGGTCCTTGCCGACGTGGTGCAGGTACACGCGGTCGAAACCGATCCGCGCGTGCTCCGCGATCCGCTCGGCCAGCTCTTCGAGGTCGGCGGAGATGAACAGCGCCTCCCGCAGCTCGTGGTCCTCCGGCTGGCCGGCGACGGCGTCGAACTGCTCGGGCTGTTCGATGTTCCACGCCTCCGGCGGTCCGACGACCCCGTTGCTCCATTGGTCGCGCGCGATGGCGAGGGCCTCGGCATCCGTCTCGGCCCAGCTCAGGTGCACCTGCAGGATGCAGGGACCGGCGCCGCCGGCCGACCGGTACGCCGACACGACGTCGTGCAGCGCGTCGGGCGGCTGCAGGACCGTGGCCAGCCCGTCGGCCCAGGATGCGGCCCACCCGGCCGTCTCAGGGCTCACGGCCGTCGCGAACAGGGGAGGAGGCGTCTCCGGGAGGGTCCACAGGCGCGCCTCGTGGACGCGCACGAGGCCGTCGTGATCGACCATGTCGCCGTTCAGCAGCCGCCGGATGACCGAGACGCTCTCGGCAAGCCGCTCGTTGCGCTCGTGCTTGGGCGGCCACGGCTCACCCGTGACATGCTCGTTCATCGCTTCGCCGCTGCCGAGGGCGGCCCAGAAGCGGCCGGGGAACATCTCCTCCAGCGTCGCGTAGGCCTGGGCGACCACGACGGGGTGGTAGCGCTGACCGGGTGCGTTGACGAATCCGATGGAGAAGTCGGTACGCGCCAGGGCGGCACCGAGCCAGCTCAGCGCGAAGCCCGACTCGCCTTGCCGCACACCCCACGGGGCGACATGGTCGGAGCACATCGCGCCGTCGAACCCGGCGGCTTCGGCCGCCACGACGTCGTCGAGGAGGCGGCTGGGTGGAATCTGTTCATGCGAGGCGTGGAATCCGAGGAACACCATCCCCCGAGTCTTGCGGGCGATCCGCCCTTTGTGAACGAGTTGCCCCGAGCGCTTGTGTGCGATATCCGGCATATAGGACTGGTCGCCTGTGATACTGAGTGCCATGAGGGCACCCCACCTGATCACCGCAGGGATCATCGTCGCCACCGCGCTTGCCGTTCCGACATCGGCGGTGGCCGCCCCCGCCCCGCCGCCGGCGGAGTTTCTCACGGAGGGCGAGGTGGAGTTGCACACCGCCACCGAGAGCGACGACGATTTCGATCCGGGCACCGTGTATTGGGAGGTGCAGCTCCAGTGGAGCGACGGCATCCCCGCGTACGTCGCCACCTGGGAGCGTTCGGCGGGCACGTGGGCGTCGGTGGATGAGGTGAAGGCGCATTTCGCCGCCGCCGGCGCTGTCGACACGATCACCGAGAGCCGCCAGTGCCAGCTGTCCCGCATTCGGGAGATCGCCGCGGGAACGTCGTCTTACGAGGAGTTCCATGCGCTGTCGGGCGTCTCCGGCGAGGGCTGGCAACTCGCCCCCGACACCTGGAAGGAGATCAACGAGGCGTGCGCCTACGAGTATGAGAAAGACTGGGAATGGGCGTGGGAGCGCACCCCGTCGGTGCGCGACGAGGACACCGGGATCGCGACCGTACGGATCCCCATCGACGTGATGGGGCCCGGCGAGCATGAGCTGTTCGCCATGTCCTACGGGTTCTCGTACGAGCCCTCCGCTGACCTGGATGAGCTCTGCCGCATCCACACGTGGCCGGACGGACACTGGGCGAGCCGGACGTGCCGGTTCGAGTGGCGGGAGCCGGCGACGACCACCGTGATCGTGCCCGAGCCGCCGAGCGCGGCGCCCACGGACGCTCCAGCGGCGGACGCGCAGGAGTCGTCGGCCGGTCTGTCGGTGACGCCCGTGCTGGTGGGCGCCGGAGTCGGTCTCGTGGTCGTGGTCGGCGTGGCCGTCCTCATCGTCGTCATGCGGCGACGCACCCGGTCCTAGACCGCGAAGCCCGGACGTGGCGGCTCACCGCGTGCTGTCGAGGGTGACCGCATCACCGACGCGCACGGTACCGCCGCCCTCGAGAGGGAGCAGCAGAACGCCGAGGGTGGCCTCGTCCTGCGCGAACTGCGTCGTGAGGATGCGGAGGAGGCGCGCGTCGCGCTCGCCGGTGTCGGGGTTGGCCATGATCGCCGCGCAGCGTCCGATGGGCCGCTGCACCTCGAACCACACCTCGCCGATCCGCACCCGCCCGGCCCAGCTGAGCTCCTCCCACGGGGCCGTGCCGCCGATCACGGTGTTGGAGCGGAACCGGCGGTCATCCACCGGCGCCGGCACCGCCGCGTCCACCGCCTCGACCGACGCCGCCCCGTGCAGGGAGACGAACCCGGCCGGGCGGTCCTGGAACCTCGACGTGACCCCGTCGCCGACGAGGCGCAGGGGCAGGACGCCGTCGCCGGCCAGGCGCCGGGCATCGGAGGTCTCAGCGAGGAAAGACGTGATCGCCTCCTCGAGCTCGCGGCGCCCCGCCGGGTCGAGCCCCGCGTCGGCCACCACGCGTTCACCGACCGACAGCCGCACGCGCAACCCGACGTGGTCGAACGTCAACCGCAGCCGCGCCAGGGAGGGGAACTCCATGAGCGCGAGCCCGCGGTCTTTCGGCCAGTACTCCCGCCCGTCCCGCATCTCGGGTTCGGATGCGGTGGCGAAGCGGAAGGCGAGCACGCGGTCACCGGCGATCCGCCCGTCGGCCTGGACGACGAGCTCGTCCCGTCGCTCGGGGGTGAAGCCTTTCACCGGGTAGCGGTAGAGGGCGGCGACGGTGGGCACGCCTCATCCTCTCAACTGCGACCCGGAACCCCGCGGATCGCGCGCGAAGCGGATCCCGAACGCGCTTCGCCGAGTCGGCATCCGCCTATCCCGGCGGCGTGCCCTGCCAGTAGCCTTGTCGGATTCCTTGCTTCGCCGTGCATGTCACGTGCGGTGAAAGTGTCAGTCAATCGCTGGTCTGGGTCGGCCAGATCCAGGTGGATCGCGGCGCTCCGGCGCCGAACGGAGGGCGGGCGAAGCGCCACGTGAACCACATGCATGCGCGCTCGAGGCGGCAGGCGCGCCGCGTTCTGTCCGGCGGACCCCGCTGGCATCACTTGATCATCCTGATCCTGCTCGTGCCGAACCTCCTGCTGAGCTGCTCGTCCATGCCCGCGGTGGAGAAGAGCCCGCCCGTCGACGCGCCGAGCTCGCCGCGTCCCGCCGAGGGGTCGGCCGAGCAACCCGATCCGGTCGATCTGACGTTGGAATTGGCAGCGCTGGAGGCCGCTCATGGTGGACGCCTCGGGGTGTTCGCCGTGGACGTCGCGTCGGGGGGATTCGTGGCGTACCGGGAAGACGAACGCTTCGCGTACGCCTCGGCCATCAAAGCGCTCCTCGTCGCCGCGGTGCTCCGGAAGATCCCCGATCTGGAACGCGTCGTGGTCTTCTCCGAGGAGGAGTTGGTGTTCCAGTCCCCGGTGACGCAGCAGCACGCCGGTACCGGCCTGACGATCCGGCGCCTCTGTGAAGCCGCGCTGCGCGACAGCGACAATACGGCCGCCAACCTGCTCCTCGAAGAGCTCGGCGGCCCGGCAGGATTCGAGATCGCCCTCAGGGAGATGGGCGATCACACCACAATGCCGGCACGATTCGAAACCGACCTCAACTCCGCGACTCCCGGAGACGATCGCGATACGAGCACACCCCGCGCCCTTGCCCGATCACTGCGAAGCGTCATCGCCGAGGATCTCCTCCCCGATGGCCGTGCGACGCTTCTCATCGAGTGGATGAGTGGCAACGCCACAGGCGATACGCTCATCCGCTCCGGCGCCCCACCGGATTGGCTGGTGGCAGACAAGTCGGGAACGGGCGGCTACGGCACGCGCAATGACCTCGCCGTCGTGTGGCCTCCAGGAGCCGGCCCGATCTTCATCGCCGTGATGACGACGAGCGAATCGAAGGAGGCCGCCCCCGCCGATTCGCTCGTCGCTCGTGCCGCAGCGCTCGCCTTGGCAGCGCTCGGGTAGTCACGCGCCCGGGGAGGCGCCGCCGGTCACGGCCCACGCGACCCCCACGTCGTCATCCGTTCACCCGTGCACAGACCTCAGAAGGCGACCTCGATGGTGGCGTTGGACTCGATCACGTCGCGGACGGCGTCGCTCGTGAACGCCTTCGTCAGCGCGGCCGTCGCATCCGAGCCTTCGTCCTCCTCGCGGACGACGAGGTTGAGCGCGAAGGTGTCGTCGAGCTCGGTGAGGAGGCCGTCGTCCTGCGGGGTGAGTCCGAGAGCGGCGATGTGGGAGGGCCACTGGAAGACGAGGTCGGCCTCGTCGTACGCGGCGTTGAGCGAGTTGATCGGCACCTGCAGGAACTCCAGCTCGTGCGGGTTGTCCACGATGTCGGTCACGGTCGCCTCGTACGGGTCGACCGCGGCATCCAGCGTGATGATGCCCTCCTCGGCCAGCAGCTTGAGCGCCCGCCCGGTGTTCGACGGGTCATCCGGGATCGCCACCGTGGCGCCGGCGGGCAGCTCGGCGATATCGGTGAGCGTCTTGGAGTAGAACGCGATGACGAAGTTGTACACCGGCTGCACGCCCACGAGCGTCCCGTCATTGCCGGCGTTGAATGCTTCCATGTACGGCACGTGCTGCGAGAAGTTCGCGTACACGTCTCCGTCGTTGAGGATCGTGTTGGCCGTGACGTAGTCGGAGACCTCGACGAGCTCGATCTCGTACCCGTCCTCGATGGCGTCCGCGGCCGCTTCGACCACGTCGGTCATCGGCGACGTGACCGCGGCGACCTGGAGCGTGAGCGGAGCGGCGTCATCGCCCGCCGCATCCTCGCCGCCGGACGCGCAGCCGGCGAGGACCAGCACCGCTCCCAGTGCGGATGCGACGATGCTGACTCGAGACGATCTCATGTGTTCCTTCTTTCCTGGGGTGGCTCGGTGGCGGGAGGGGGATCAGCGATGATCCAGCCGCACGGAGGTGCGATGGCCGAGGGCCTGGATGGCGAGCACGCACGTGATGATGAGAACGATCGTGAGATACATGAGGCCGTCGTTGTACTCCTGGTAGCCGTAGCGCATCGCGAAGTCGCCGATCCCGCCGCCGCCGACGACGCCGAGGACGGTGGAGTAGGACAGCAGGCTGATCGCGGCGGAGGTCAGGGCGTAGACCAGCCCTGATCGCGCCTCGGGCAGCAGCACGCGGAACACCGCCCGTGGCACCGTGGCGCCCATCGCCACCGCGACGCGCGAGATGCCCGGCGGGATCTCGCGGAGGATCTGCTCCACCAGGCGCGCGTATATGGCCACCGCCACGAAGCACAGCGGCAGGGTCGCGGCCTGCGTGCCGAAGCTCGTGCCGATCACGAAGCGGGTGAAGGGGATGAGGAAGACCACCAGGAGCAGGAAGGGGAAGGAGCGGACGATGTTGATGTACATGTTCGCGACCGACCACACCGCCCGGTTCTCCGCGATGCCGCCGCGCTGGGTGAGGAAGACGACCATCCCCAGCGGCAACCCGATCAGGACGGCGGCCAGGAGCGAGACCAGCAGCATGTACCCGGTCTCGCCCAGGGCCTCCAGCATGTCGCCGCCGTACTCGGAGAGCAGTTCGGTCACCGCGTTCACGGCATCAGCTCCCGCTTGACCTGCTCGTAGTACGTCGGCAGGCTGCGGTAGTCGCTCTTGACCACAGGGATCAGCTCGCGCAGCCGGCCCCGCTCCAGCAGCGCTGCGCGGTCGCAGATCGCCTTGACGACGTCGAGGTCGTGCGTGATGACGACCACGGTGGTGCCGAGCTTGTCGCGGGCATCCGAGAGCACCCGCAGGATCTCCGACGTGGTCGAGGCATCCAGCGACGACGTCGGCTCGTCGCACAGCAGGACCGCGGGCCGCGCGACCAGGGCTCGGGCGAGGCCGACGCGCTGGCGCTCGCCGCCGCTGAGCTGTGCCGGGAAGGAGTCGGCCCGGTGCGACAGCCCCACGAAGGCGAGGATCTCGTCGACGGCGCTGCGCTCTTCGGCGCGGCTGAGTACCGCCCCGTCGGTTCGCCGTGCCAGGTGCAGGGGGAGGGCGACATTGGCCCGCACCGTGCGGTTGCTGAGGAGATGGATGCCCTGGAACACGACGCCGATGCGCTGCCGCAGTCGGCGCAACCCACGGCGGCCCAGTCGGGTGACGTCCACGCCCTGCACCGTGAGGGAGCCGGAGGTCGGAGCGGTGAGCCCGTTGATGAGTTCGAGGAGCGTGGTCTTGCCGGCGCCACTCTCGCCGATCACCCCGAAGATCTCGCCTTGACGGATGCTGAGGCTGATGCCGTCCAGCGCCGCGCGTGTGCCGGGGTCTGCGTCGTGGCGCTTGGTGACGTCTTGGAACTCCACGATCGCGGTGCCGGTAGAGACCATCGCGTCGCGTCGTCCTTTCACGTCCGGATACTCCGGAGAAGTTTCTGTATCGCGTCCAACTATACTTCCCCTGTGAGTGCGAGGTACCGGACGGCCGCCGTCAACCGCGATGGTGGGGACGGCGTCAGCAGCGTGATCGGCGGACTCGAGGTGCCGGTGTCCTCACCGCTCGCGCGGGACTTCGACGCCACCGCATCCAACCCGGAGCAGTTGCTCGCCCTGGCGTGGGTGACGTGCCTGAACGCGACGGCGCAGGCGGTGGTCGCGGGGGAGCGGCGCACGGTGGTGCGCGTGGAGGTGGAGCTGCATCCCGCCGCCGCGCGCTCCGGGTACGAGTTCCACGTCGACGCGTACCTCTCGGCGGAGGGCGCCTCGATCGAGGAGACCGCGGAGATCTTGACTGCCGCCCACGCGCGCTGCCCGGTGTCGAAGCTGCTGGCGGCAGCATCCACCGTCCACGTGCACCCGGAGGAGTACCGCGCAGGCTGACCCGTCATCCCCTGGACAGCTGGGCCGGTGTGCGCTTTCCTGACGCGTGCAGGACAAACCGCACGACGAGGGGCGCCATGACCGATCCGACCGCACTGCCCGACGCCATCCGCACGTTCGTCGACGCGACCAACGCCGCCGACACGGAGCGGTTCGTCGCCGCCTTCGCTGCCGACGCCCGTCTGAACGACTGGGGTCGTGAATTCCGCGGACACGAAGGCATCCGCTCGTGGAACAGCACCGACAACATCGGCGTCCAGGCCCACTTCGAGGTGGTCGACGTCGCCGCCGGTGAGCACCCGGACACGTACGTCGTGACCCTCGCCGTGACCGGGAACGGCTATAACGGCACGGGGCCGATGCGGTTCCACGTCCACGACGGGCTGATCGCCGACGTCGACATCTCCTGAGGCGGCGTCCGCTATCGGGCGGTGGCATCCCAGGCAGAGACAGGGGCGGCGCGGGGGAGGTGACCGGCTCCGGTGAAGCGTTGCGCATCGGGGAGCGCGTTCGACGGCTCCTCGCAGCCCGGACCGCGGCGTCGGGGGATGCTGGAAGGTATGCGCGACATCGTCAGCATCGAGCTGCTGCTGGATCCGGCATCGGAGGCGGCCGTGCGCGCGGATTGGCAGGCCCTCGCCGCCGCGGGCCTGTCGAGCGCGGGGCGGAACCCGTCGCCGAGCAATCGCCCGCACGTGACGCTTCTCGTGAGGCCCGCGCTCGAGCCGGTGGAATTCGACGAGGCGGTGAGTCGCCTGCCGGTGCCGGTCGTGCTCGGTGAGCCGATCGTCTTCCGGCACGGGGACCGGGGCGTGCTCGCGCGACGTGTCGAGCCGACGTCGGAGCTGCTCGAGCTGCATCTGTCGGTGCATGCGGCTGCACCGCCGGGGCCGGACGCGCGCCACACCCGGCCCGGAGAATGGACGCCGCATGTCACCCTCGCACGTCGCCTGCGGCTGGACGCCGTGGAGTCGGCGCTGAGAACCCTGGGCCCGCAGCGCAGTGGCGAGGGCGTGGCGCTTCGTCGCTGGGACGCCGCGCGCGCCGAGGTCACCCCCATCGGCTAGGCCGCCGACGGGGACGCTCTGACATGAACGGGATGCGGTGGGCCCCGTGGGGCTCGAACCCACGACCCGCGGATTAAAAGTCCGATGCTCTACCGACTGAGCTAGAGGCCCTCGACATCCAGCCTACTGGCCCCGGCGGCCCCGCACGGCGGGCGCCGCCCTTGAACCCGCGGGTAGCCTGGATCGATGACTGATTCGCCCCGGGACTTCCACAAGCCGGTGCGGCGACCGGCGGAACTGTTCGACCGGATCTTCGCTGCGGACGACCCCGCGGAGGTGTCGCGCGTCGCGCACAGCACCGCGCAGGCGCTGCTCTCGCGAGTCCGCGAAGACCCGTCGGCGGATGTGGTCGAGAGGCTCGTCTCGTTCACAGACGAGAACGGCATCGACGACATCGCGGAGCTGTGGTCGCGCTCGCCCGCCCGCACACTGCCGGGCGCCCTGTGGCGGCTGTACCTGCTGCAGCTGATGATCCACGACGACCCGCAGACCGCCGCCCTCCTGTACGAACGCGGCCGCGGGGAGATCGCGTCGGCGGATCCGGTCGTGGCGGGCGCACCGACGCCGGCGAGCCCGGAGGAGCTCGTCACGCTCATCGACGCGATCCTGCGCGGAGTGTTCGACGGCGACTTCGCGGTGGCGCTGGATCGCGCGGCGGCGTTCTGCCGCGTGCAGGCATCGGGGGCGACACATCTCGCCGACGACTACGAGCACACCGAGTCCGATCGTGCGTCGGCTCTGACCACGCGCGCCCTGCGGCTCTCGACCTATGCCGGCGACCTGTCGACGTGCGCGACGCTGTGGCGCCGCGAGTCGCTGGCCTGACGCATCCGCCCGCGGGCAAAAAAGTGCCGGGCCGCAGAACGCCTCTCGGCGCGAGGCCGCTCTCGGCGGCAAAAGATGGAGCCCGGGGTTACTGCGGCCCGGCTATCAGAGTCTAACGGGTCGACGCGGCGGGTATTCCCGTTCCGGCAGGGTTCGGCGCCCGTAGGCTCGGGGCATGGCATGGCGCTACGCACTCGTGATCGACCCGGCGGCCGCGGATGACGCGCGCACCGACTTCGCCGACACCCTGACCGAGATCGATCCGGCCGCCCCTGCGCTGAGCGTGGGGGAGCTGTCCACGCAGCGCGGCGACGGCATCTTCGAATCCATCGGCGTCGTGGACGGTCACCCGCAGGAGACGAACGCCCACCTCGAGCGGCTCGCCCACTCCGCCCGCCTGTGCGACCTACCCGCGCCGCACCTCGAGCAGTGGCGTCAGGCCATCGCCCGGGTGGCGGATGCGGCGGAGCCGGGGGAGAGCGTCATCAAGCTCATCCTCAGCCGCGGCGTGGAGCACGGGCCGACCCCGACGGCGTGGGTGACGCTCGCGCCGGCGCCCGACAACACGCGCGCCCGGGAGCACGGCATCCGTGTCGTGACCCTCGACCGCGGCATGGACAGCGGCGCCCCCGCCCGCGCGCCGTGGCTGCTCCTCGGGGCCAAGACGCTGTCGTACGCGGTGAACATGGCCGCGATCCGGGAGGCCAAGCGCCGCGGCGCCGACGACGCGCTGTTCGTCACGAGCGACGGGCTCGTCCTGGAGGGGCCGACGTCCTCCGTGCTGCTGCGCTTCGGCGATCGCTTCGTCACGCCCGAGCCGGGCTCGGGCATCCTCCACGGCACCACGCAGGTGAGCCTGTTCGATCACCTCGCCGAGCGCGGTTTCGCGACCGCTTACGAGGAGCTCCCCGTGACGGCCCTGGCCGAGGCGGATGCCGCGTGGCTGGTGTCCAGCGTGCGCCTGGCCGCGCCGGTCTCGGCGATCGACGACCGCGAGCTTCCGATCGACGCCGAGTTCACCGCATCCCTCAACCGCTACCTGCTGTCCCCGCGCGACTGACGGGCGGCTCAGCCGAAGCGGCCGGAGACGTAGTCCTCGGTCGCCTGCACGGACGGCGTGGTGAAGATGGTCGCTGTGTCGTCGTACTCGATGAGCTTGCCGGGCTTGCCGGTGCCGGCGATGTTGAAGAACGCCGTCTTGTCCGACACCCGCGAGGCCTGCTGCATGTTGTGCGTGACGATGACGACGGTGTAGTCGCTCTTCAGTTCGGCGATGAGCTCCTCGATGGCGTACGTGGAGATCGGATCCAGTGCCGAGCACGGCTCGTCCATGAGGATGACCTGCGGCGACACGGCGATCGCGCGGGCGATGCACAGACGCTGCTGCTGGCCACCCGACAGACCGGAGCCGGGCTTGTCGAGGCGGTCTTTGACCTCGTTCCACAGGTTGGCCCCGCGCAGTGACTTCTCGACGAGGTCATCCGCGTCCGACTTGGAGATGCGGCGGTTGTTGAGCTTGACCCCGGCCAGCACGTTCTCGCGGATCGACATGGTGGGGAAGGGGTTCGGCCGCTGGAAGACCATCCCGACCTGGCGGCGCACGAGCACGGGGTCAACCCCGGGACCGTACAGGTCGTCGCCGTCCAGCAGCACCTCGCCCTCGACGCGGGCACCGGGGATGACTTCGTGCATGCGGTTCAGCGTCCGCAGGAAGGTGGACTTGCCGCAGCCGGAGGGGCCGATGAAAGCGGTGACGCTGCGGGGCTCGATCTGGAGGGTCACGCCCTCCACGGCGAGGAAGTCGCCGTAGTAGACGTTGAGGTCGTGGACGTCGATGCTCTTGGACACGGGTCTTCTTTCGGGTGTGAGCGGCCGGGTCAGCGGCCGGTCTTGGGGGCGAACACTCGCGCGATCGTGCGTGCGACGAGGTTCAGCACCATGACAATGACGATGAGGGTGAGGGCCGCAGCCCACGCGCGGCCGATGTATGCCTCGGCGGGTATGCCCTGGTTCATGTACTGCGTGTACGTGAACACCGGCAGGGTCTGCATGCGGCCGTCGAAGAGGTCGTAGTTCACGGAAGAGGTGAATCCGGCGGTGATCAGAAGTGGCGCGGTCTCCCCGATGACGCGGGAGATCGACAGCATGATGCCGGTGGTGATGCCCGCGATCGCCGTCGGAAGCACGACCTTGGCGATCGTGAGCCACTTCGGCACGCCCAGGGCGTACGCCGCCTCACGCAGCTCGTTCGGCACCAGGCGCAGCATCTCCTCCGTCGAGCGGACGACCACGGGGATCATGAGCACGGCCAGGGCGACCGACCCGATGATCCCCAGCCGCACTCCGGGACCGAGGAACAGGGCGAACAGCGCGTACGCGAACAGGCCGGCGACGATGGAGGGGATGCCGGTCATCACGTCGACGAGGAACGTGATGCCCCGCGCGAGGCGATTGTTCTGCCCGTACTCGATGAGGTAGATCGCGGTGAACAGGCCGATCGGGATGGAGATCACGGCCGCCGCGAGGGTGATCAGCACGGTGCCGACGATGGCGTGCACCGCGCCGCCGCCCTCGCCGACGACGTTGCGCATCGACCACGTGAAGAACTCGGCGTTCCAGTGCGGGGCGCCCAGGCTGATGACCGTGATCGCCACCGACACCAGCGGCACCATCGCGATCAGGAAGGCCACGGTGACCACGCCGGTGATGAGCCGGTCGACAGCCTTCCGCCGGCCTTCGATGATCGCGGAGATCGTGAAGATCAGGGCCAGGTAGACGATCGCACCGACGACGGCCCATCCGCCGAGGTTGAACGGGCTGCCCGACGACACGGCCGTCACGCCGAAGACGGCGGCGGATGCGGCGAGGGATCCGGCCAGCAGCGCCCACGGCGCCCACCGGGCCAGGTGTCCGCTGGTCAGGCGCGGGCTCGGTTCGACGACGGTGGTCGGGGGAGTCAGTGTCGCGGTCATGTCAGTTCGCCCCCGAGAATTCCTTGCGCCGGCTCACGATGTAGCGAGCGAGCGCGTTCACGCCGAACGTCACCACGAACAGGATGAGGCCGGTCGCGATGAGCACGTTGATGTTGAGGCCGTACGCCTCGGGGAAGCTGAGGGCGATGTTGGCGGCGATGGTGTTGGGGTTGTCGGGCGTGAAGAGCTTGAAGCTGATGCCGCCGGAGACCGACAGCACCATGGCGACGGCCATCGTCTCGCCGAGGGCGCGCCCCAGGCCCAGCATCGCCGCCGAGACGATGCCGCTGCGGGCGAAGGGGAACACCGCCATCCGGATCATCTCCCAGCGGGTCGACCCCAGCGCCAGCGCCGCTTCTTCGTGCAGCTTGGGGGTCTGCAGGAAGATCTCCCGGCAGATCGCGGTGATGATCGGGGTGACCATGACCGCCAGCACGACGGCGGCGGTGAACACCGTGCGCCCGGTGCTGGAGACCGGCCCCGCGAACAGCGGGAACCAGCCCGCGTTGTCGACCAGCCACGTGTAGATCGGCTGCACGGCGGGCGCCAGCACGCCGATGCCCCACAGCCCGAAGACCACGGAGGGGACGGCGGCAAGCAGGTCGACGACGTAGCCGAGCGCCTGCGCGAGGCGGCGCGGGGCATAGTGCGAGATGAACAGCGCGACGCCGAGGGACAGCGGGACGGCCATGATGAGGGCCAGCGTGGCGGCCCACACCGTGCCGAACACGAGAGGCCCGACGTACGCCCAGAAATTGGACGGCAGGATCGACGCGTCGGCGTCGGTGGCGAACAGCGCGGGGAGCGACTGGACGATGAGGAAGATGGCGACGGCGGCGAGGGTGACCAGGATCATCGAGCCGGCGAACAGCGCCGTGCCCGAGAACCAGCGGTCACCGCGGCGCACCGTCCCCTTCGGGGCCCCGGTGCGGGTGACCTCGGGTGTGGTGGTCATGGAGTCGATTCTGTGGGAAGGAGTCGGGATCCGCACGAAGGCCCGGTCCGGCCGGAGCCGGGCCGGGCCCGTCGGCGGTTACTGGATGGCGTCGATGGCGGTGCTCACCTGCTCGCGCAGGGCATCGGAGATGGGTGCGCTGCCGGCCGCCTCGGCCGCCGCATCCTGGCCCTCGGGGCTCGCGACGTACTCGAACAGCGCCTTCACGAGCGCGGCGGTGGCGTCGTCCTGGTAGTCGGCGCAGCCGACCATGTAGCTCACGAGCACGATGGGGTAGACGCCCGCGGCGGTGGTCGTGCGATCCAGGGCGATCGCGATGTCGGTGTCCGCGCGGCCCTCCTCCTCGGGGGAGGCGTCGACGACGGCAGCGGCGGCCTCGGGGGAGTAGGGCACGAACTCCTCGCCCACCTTGATGGCGACGGTGCCGAGGTCACCGGCTCGTGACGCGTCAGCGTAGCCGATCGTGCCCTGGCCGCCTTCGACCGCGGAGATGACCCCCGAGGTCCCCTGAGCCGCTTCGCCTCCGCGCAGCGGCCAGACTCCGTCGGGCTCGCTGGTCCACACATCCGGCGCGGCCTGGAACAGGTAGTCGGTGAAGTTCTCGGTGGTGCCGGAGTCGTCGGACCGGTGCACCGGGGTGATGTCGGTGGCGGGGAGCGTGACCCCGTCGTTCAGAGCCGCGATCGCAGGGTCGTTCCACGTCGTGATGGTGCCGGCGAACATACCCGCCAGCGTGGTCGCGTCGAGGTTCAACGTGTCGATTCCCTCGAGGTTGAACACGACGGCGATGGGGGAGATGTAGGTGGGCAGTTCGACGATGTCCGAACCCTCCACGCACGCGTCGAACGGACCCGCCTCGATCTCCTCGACTGTGAACGGACGGTCCGAACCGGCGAACTGGAACGCACCGGCCTGGAACGACTCACGGCCGGTGCCCGAGCCGGCCGGGTCGTAGTCGATCGTGAGGTCGGGGTTGGCGCCCTGCAGGCCGGCCGTCCAGGTCTGCACCGCGACCTCCTGCGACGACGCACCGCCGCCGACGAGGGTGCCCGACAGGCCGTCGTCTGCGGCAGGAGCAGCGCTGCCGCCGGACTGTTCGTTGACGGCGCACCCGGTGAGGGCGAGGGCCGCCGCCGCGGCGACGGCGCCCAGCCGGGCGAAACGAGTGATCTTCACGATGCGGATCCTTCGGCTTCAGAGATGGGCCCGGGACCGGGCACGCCTCGACGGTAGACACGATGCCTTACCGGACGCCGCAGCGCAGGTGAACGGAAGGTGAACGGGGACCGGCCGGCGCACGCGCCGTCGCGGGCGGTCCACTGCCCTCCGGCGCCTTCTACAGTGGAGCCATGGAGAAGCGACCCCCCGCCGAGGCGCGTGCGCTCGCCGCCCTCCCGGAGGTCGCGGAGGCGGTCCGGGCCGCACGCAAGACCGCCAAGCGGATCGACGACAAGCCCGCACGAGATCTGCGCAAGCGCGCTGCCTGGGTCGAGGCGCTGGCAGCGGCGGCGGGTGAGGGGGCGGAGCATCCGAACCAAGCCCGCCGGAAGACCGTCAAGGCCGCCGCCGCACTGCGCGACGCCACGCATGACGCGCTGCGGGCGCAGGTCGCGCGGGAGCTCGCGCGTGCGGAGGGCACTCAGCAGCGCGTGCGCGCGGCCATGACGGAATCGGGGCCGGTCGTCTCCACGGTTCCCGCGGCGCGTGACACCGGGGTGCCGCCGCTGGTGCGCCCGGAGGACGTGCGGCGCCGTCAGACGCTCGGCTCGTGAGTCTCGATCGCCACGATTCCCGACCCGGGGTGGTCGACGGACAGGTGGGCGACGGAGAAGCCCCCCGTCTCCAGTGACGAGGCGCTGCCCAGGTACGACCCGGCGAGCGTGCCGGTGGCCAGGGCCAGCTCGCTGAGGATCTCCGGCAGCAGTGGGCGGTGACTGCACAGCACCGCGGGGCGGCGGGAGCGCACGCGCTCGCCGACCACCGTGCGCACGTCGGCGGTGCCCTCCTCCCACGCGTCCTGGCTGAGGAGCGGGGTCTGCTCGATCCGGCGGTCCAGGGCCGCTGCCAGGGGAGCGACCGTCTGCACGCAGCGCTCGGCGGGACTGGAGACGATCTTGCGCACGCCGAATGCCTTGAGCGGCCCGACGAGGGCATCGGCCTGCCGTCGTCCGCGGCCGGTCAGGGGCCGTGCGGCGTCGGGGCCGGTCCACGAGCTTCGAGGCTTCGCCTTCCCGTGCCGCAGCGCGACGAGGGGGAACGTGTGCGTGACGCCCTGGTCCACGAGCGCCTGGAAGCCGTCCACGATCTCCACGTCGACGGGATAGCTCAACCTCCCGCGGGCCTTCTTCACGCTCGCCCATTCGAGGGCGGCGATCTCCTTGTTCGGCACGAAGGTCGAACTCCGCACGGCGGCGTCGGTGGCCTCGGCCGCCCAGTAGTGCACGATCTTCTCCCGCGAGTTCGGCAGGCGGTAGTGCGAGACGCCGATCGGCACGCCCAGGCTCACCCGGATGCCGGTCTCCTCGTGCACCTCGCGCACGGCGGCTTCGGCGAGCATCTCACCGGGGTCGACCTTGCCCTTGGGCAGCGTGATGTCACGGTACTTGGTGCGGTGGACCAGCAGGACGTGGGGCTTGCCCTCGACCATCCGCCACACCACGCCGCCGGCGGCGTAGACGGCGGGATCGGTCATCGCACCGCCCGGGCGCGGCGGCGCCGCTGCACCGTGGCCATCGTCTTCTCCTGAAGGTCCACGAGTGCTTTCCCGCTGTCGCTGGTGCTGTGGCGGGTCCACTCGCCGTCGGGTCCGAGGTGCCACGAACTGGTGCCCGGGCTCATCGCGAGATCGAACAATGTGGTCAGTTCGGCGATCTGCCCCGCCGCGCTCACCCGCACCAGTGCCTCGACACGGCGGTCGAGGTTACGGTGCATCATGTCGGCGCTGCCGATGTACACCTGCGGGTCGCCGCCGTTGTCGAAGGCGAAGATGCGGGAGTGCTCGAGGTAGCGGCCGAGGATCGAGCGCACCGTGATGTTCTCGCTGAGACCGGGGACGCCGGGCTTGAGCGAGCAGATGCCACGCACCCACACCTCGACGGGAACCCCCGCCTGGCTCGCCCGGTACAGCGCGTCGATGATCTGCTCGTCGACCATCGAGTTGACCTTGATCCGGATGCCGGCGCGCTTGCCGGCGAGCGCGTGGCGCCGTTCCTTGTCGATGAGGCGGATGAGGCCCTTGCGCAGGTGGAGGGGGGCGACCAGGAGCCGCTTGAACTTCTTCTCGATGGCGTAGCCGCTGAGCTCGTTGAACAGGCGCGTGAGGTCGCGTCCGACCTCGTTGTCGACCGTGAACAGGCCGAGGTCTTCATAGATGCGGCTGGTCTTGGGGTTGTAGTTGCCGGTGCCGACGTGGCTGTAGTGGCGCAGCACGCCGTCTTCCTCGCGGATGACCAGGGCGAGCTTGCAGTGGGTCTTCAGCCCGACCAGGCCGTACACGACGTGCACGCCGGCCTTCTCCAGCTTGCGCGCCCAGACGATGTTGGCGGCCTCGTCGAAGCGTGCCTTCACCTCCACCAGCGCGAGCACCTGCTTGCCGGATTCGGCGGCGTCGATGAGTGCCTGCACGATGGGGCTGTCGCCGGAGGTGCGGTACAGGGTCTGCTTGATGGCCAGGACGTGCGGGTCTTTCGCGGCCTGCTCGAGGAAGGCCTGCACGCTCGTGGCGAAGGACTCGTACGGGTGGTGCACGAGCACGTCGGCCTTGCGGATGGCGGCGAAGACGTCGGCGCGGCGGTTGTGCTCGGGCGGCTGGAACGCCACCGCCGTCTTGGGCACGTGCGGGGGATACCGCAGGTCGGGCCGGTCGATGCGCGACAGGTCGAACAGGCCACGCAGATCCAGCGGACCGGGCAGGCGGTAGACCTCCTGCTCGGTGATGTCCAGCTCGCTCAGGAGCAGATCGAGCGTGACCTCGTCCATGTCGTCGGTGATCTCGAGGCGGATGGGTGGACCGAAGCGGCGGCGCAGGAGCTCGGCCTCCAGCGCCTGGATGAGGTTCTCGGTCTCGTCCTCTTCGATCGTGACGTCTTCGTTGCGCGTGAGGCGGAACGCGTGGTGGTCGAGCACCTCCATGCCGGGGAACAGGTCACCCAGGTGGTTCGCGATGAGCTCCTCCAGCGGGAGGTACCGTGCGGTGCCCCGGGCGCTGGGGATCTGCACGAGCCGGGGGAGCATCGGCGGCACCTTCAGGCGTGCGAACTCCTGACGCCCCGAGCGGGCGTTGCGGACGCGGATGGCGAGATTCAGCGACAGGCCGGAGATGTACGGGAAGGGGTGGGCCGGGTCGACGGCGAGAGGCATGAGCACGGGGAAGACCTGGGCCTGGAAGTACTCGGAGAGGCGCTCGCGTTCGGCGTCGTCGAGCTCCTCCCATGAGACGACCTCGATGCCCGCTTCGGCCAGGGCCGGGCGCACCTGCTCGGTCCACGCGGCCGCGTGGCGCAGCTGCAGCCGGTGCGCTTCGGCGGAGATGTCCGCGAGCACATCCAGCGGTGCGCGGCCGACATTGGTGGGCAGGGCCAGGCCCGTCACGATGCGCCGCTGGAGACCGGCCACGCGCACCATGAAGAACTCGTCGAGGTTGCTGGCGAAGATCGCCAGGAAGTTGGCCCGCTCCAGCGTCGGCTGCGTCGGGTCTTCGGCGAGTTCCAGCACGCGGCGATTGAACGCCAGCCAGCTCAGTTCGCGATCGAGATAGCGGTTCTCGGGCAGCTGGGCGTCGACGGCTTCGACGGCCTCATCGAAGTCGTCGTCGTCCGCGTCGCCCAGACCGGCGTCGAGCACATCGTGTTCGATCATCCCCTCATCATTGCAGGCGGGGGATGCTGCGGCGCGAGGGGTTGTCGCACGCCGTGCGCCGCGTCACCGGATCAGGCGGAGGGCGCCGCGGTCGGCAGCTGATCGTCCTCGTACACGTTGAAGCGGTATCCCACGTTGCGCACCGTGCCGATGAGCTGTTCGAGATCGCCGAGCTTGGCCCGCAGGCGGCGCACGTGCACGTCGACCGTGCGCGTGCCGCCGAAGTAGTCGTAGCCCCACACCTCGCTCAACAGCTGCTCGCGCGTGAAGACGCGCGAGGGATGCGTGGCGAAGAAGTGCAGGAGCTGGAATTCCTTGTAGGTCAGATCCAGCGGCTTGCCGTGCACCTTGGCGGAGTAGGACGACTCGTCGATCGTGATGCCCGAGGTCTGGATGCGGGTGGAGACCTGCTCCTTCGACATCCGCCCGATCGCCAGGCGCACGCGTGCATCCACCTCGGCGGGTCCGGCGCCGACGAGGATGACGTCATCCACTCCCCAGTCGGGGGACACCGCGGTCAGTCCGCCCTCGGTGACCACCAGCACGAGCGGCGCGTCGATGCCGGTGGTGTTGAGGATCTTGCACAGCGACTTCGCGCCGACCAGGTCGACGCGCGCGTCGACGAAGATGACGTCGGCGCTGGGGGCGTTGACCAGTTGCGCCGGCTCGGCGGGGATCTGGCGGACGCGGTGGCTGAGCAGTTCGAGGGAGGGCAGGACAGGACCGCCGCCATGGGCGGAACTCAGAACGAGAAGCTGTGCCAACCGGGACCTCCCCCGATGCGGCGGGCCGCATCCACCCATATCTTAGGGGCGAGACGGGACCGCTCCCGCGCCGCGGTGTGCGGATGCGCCGTACCTGCGGGAGAATGACGCCTATGACCGTTCCCGAGTTGGCGCCGCGACGCACGGTGTGGGGTGTGCTGGCGGTGTGGGTGGTGGCCGCGCTCCTGGGCATCGGCATCGGCGTCTTCGTCCCCGAGGGGTGGCGTGCCGCGTGGCTCACGATCGGGCTGGGGGCGTGCCTCGTCCTGTCCTTCGTCGTCCAGCTCTGGTACGGACGCTCGCAGGAGTTCCTCGTGCGCGTCTCGGCGAGCGTGCTGGGGGCGATGGTCGTCATGGCCGTCATCAGCGCAGGCTTCGGGCTCGCCGCGATCGTTCCGGGATAGACTGACGACATGGATCTTGTCGCGCTCGAACTCTTCTTCGTGGGGTTGCTCGGCCTCGCATCTCTCGCGATCGTGTTCGTGTCGGGCGTCGTCATCAAGAACCTGTACCGCGGCCAGCGCTGAAGGCGGCCTCGTGTTCGAGCTGCCGACCGACCTCCCCGCCGACCTCGCCCCGTTGTCGTGGCTCGTCGGCGTGTGGGAAGGCACCGGCGTGCTGGACTACGCCACCGCCGACCAGCACTTCACGGGTGAATTCCGCCACCGTGTGAGCTTCAGTCACGACGGCGGCGCCTACCTGAACTACTCCGGCAGTGCCTGGCTGCTCGGCGAGGGCGAGCCGACGCCGCTGGTCGCCGAGATGGGGTACTGGCGTCTGAGCCGCCCCGCCGCCGAGGGTGATGCCGGCCCTGGTCTGCTGCCCGCCCTGACAACCGGTCCGGCACGCACGGTCGACGACGTCGAGCGCCTCCGCAACGAGGCCGGCGGGTTCGACATCGAGGTCTCCCTCGTGCACGCGGACGGCATCAGCGAGCTGTACCTGGGGCAGGTGCGGGGACCCCGCATCGACATCGCCACCGACGCGGTGGTGCGCACCGCCGGGGCCAAGGTGTACACCGCCGCCACGCGGATGTACGGCCTGGTCGAGGGACACCTGCTGTGGGCATGGGACATCGCCGCCCTCGGGTCCGAGCTCGCCTCGCACGCGTCGGCGCGATTGGCTCGGGCCGACTGATGACCGATTACACCACCGTCGCCGGAGCCGTGTCCGACGCGACCGGGCTCCGCCATCTCGGCAACCCGTTCGCCGAGCAGCGCGCGCTGGCCTCCGGGAGCGCGCTCGCTCCGCTCGGCGACCGGCGCGTGCTCACCGTCTCGGGGGAGGACCGGCTCAGCTGGCTGGATTCGCTGTCGTCCCAGGCCCTCACGCATCTTCCGCCGGCCACGCCCACCGAGCTGCTCATCCTGGATCCTCAGGGCAGGGTCGAGCACGCCGCCGCGGTCTTCGACGACGGCGCGACGACGTGGCTCCTGGTGGACGCCCCCGACGCCGAACCGCTTCTCGCCTGGTTGCAGCGCATGCGGTTCCGCCTCCGGGTGGTCGTGGCCGACCGCTCCGACCTCGCCGTCGTGGGCGGCACCGCCGCGGCGCTCGAGCGGGTCTCCGCCGTCGCCGAGACCGGGATCCCGGTGATCTGGCGCGACCCGTGGCCGCAGGTCGCTCCCGGCGGTCACGCGTACGCGCAGCCGCTGGAGCATCCCGGCGCCGACCGCGACTGGGCAGAGGCCGTGGTGGAGCAGGCCGAGCTGGAGCGCCTCATCCGGACGTCCGCGCCTGGCGCCCTGGCGGGCCTGGACGCCGTCGAGGCCCTGCGGATCGCGGCATGGCGGCCGCGCGTCGCGGCCGACGCCGACGAACGCGTTCTGCCCCACGAGCTGGACTGGCTGCGCACGGCGGTGCACCTGTCCAAGGGCTGCTACCGCGGTCAGGAGACCGTCGCGAAGGTCCACAACCTCGGCCACCCGCCCCGGCGCGTCGTGGCGCTGCAGCTGGACGGCAGCGACAGCATTCTGCCCGAGCGCGGGGATGAGGTCCGGGCCGGTGACACCACCATCGGAGCGATCACGTCGGCGGCGTGGCACTACGAGGAGGGGCCGATCGCGCTCGCCCTGGTCAAGCGCACTGCTCCCGTAGACGCCGACCTCGTCGTGGACACCGCGCAAGGACCCGTGTCAGCCGCCCAGCAGGTCGTGGTGCCCGCCGACGCCGGAGCCACCGCATCCGTCCCCCGCCTGCCGCGCCTCGGGCGACGCACCTCCGCCGGCTGACCCAGCAGCCCCGCTCAGGCCGGAGCCACGGCGTCCCACGCGACGCCCACTTCGCCCAGCCGCCACCGCGCGCGACTGTGCAGCGGCCAGCCTGCGTCGGCGAGGGAGCTCAGCGCCGTGCGCCAGCGGTGCACGGGCCCGAACGGCGCCACCACCGCGGCGCGGTTCCACTCCGTCTCCAAGCCGATGAGGAACGCGTGGATGCGTTCGCCGGGCACGTTGCGGTGGATGAGCGCCTTGGGGAGGCGCTCGGCCGCGATCGCCGGGGAGCCGAGGCCCGCCAGGCGCAGGGAGATCGTGAGGCTCCGCGGCGCGGCATCCGCGCCGACTTCGACCCACGTCGCGACGCGGCCGAGCTCGTCGCACGTGCCCTCCACGAGCACGCCTCCGGGCGCGAGTCGCGCGCACATGCGCCCCCACGCGGGGGCGACGTCGCGCTCGTCGTACTGGCGGAGCACGTTCATCGCGCGGATGATCGCGGGCCGGCGTCCGGGCGGCGTCGGCACTTCGAACCCCCCGCGGGCGAAGGAGACGTGCTCGCGCTCGGCGGCAGGGGCACGGTGCAGCTGCTCCTGCGCGCGAGCCACGCGATCGGGATCGATCTCCAGTCCGCGCACCTCGACGTCCGGCCGCGCCCGGGCGAGCCGCGCGTACAGCTCCAGCGTGGTCACCGCGCTCGCCCCGAACCCGAGGTCGACCACGAGCGGATCCTCGGCCCGCCGCAGCGCCGGATGCCGGGCGATCCACCGGTCCACGCGTCGGAGGCGATTGGTGCCGGTGGTGCCGCGCGTGACCTGACCCACCACCGACGCACGCACTCATCCCATGATGCCAGCACTGCACGGGAGGCCCCTGATGGCGGCGGACCCGGTCGGTAGGATGGCGGCATGAGCGCGCCCTACACCCTGATCCTGCTCCGCCACGGCCAGAGCGAGTGGAACAAGACCAACCAGTTCACGGGATGGGTGGACGTGCGTCTCACCGATCAGGGGAAGGCGGAGGCCGCGCGCGGCGGCGAGCTGCTCGCCGAGGCCGGCCTGCTGCCGGACATCCTGCACACGTCGGTGCTCAGCCGTGCGATCCAGACGGCGAACATCGCGCTGGATACCGCCGACCGCCTGTGGATCCCGGTCAAGCGCTCGTGGCGGCTCAACGAGAGGCATTACGGCGCGCTGCAGGGCAAGGACAAGGCGCAGACGCTCGAGGAGTTTGGCAACGAGCAGTTCATGCTGTGGCGCCGCTCGTTCGACGTGCCGCCGCCGCCCCTGCCCGCCGACGACCCCTACAGCCAGGTCGGCGACCCTCGTTACGCCGGCATCGACGGCCAGGTTCCCGACACCGAGTCGCTCAAGCTCGTGATCGAGCGCATGCTGCCCTACTGGGAAGCGGAGATCGTGCCCGACCTGCGTGACGGCAAGACCGTGCTGGTGACCGCGCACGGCAACTCGCTCCGCGGCCTGGTGAAGCATCTCGAGGGGATCAGCGACGAGGACATCGCCGCGCTGAACATCCCCACCGGCATCCCGCTGGTCTACCGGCTGGGGGAGGACCTCCTGCCGCTGGGTCCCGGCGAGTACCTGGATCCCGAGGCCGCAGCCGCCGGCGCCGCCGCCGTCGCCGCGCAGGGCAAGGGGTGATGAGCAGCGCGCGAGCGTGCGGTGGTTGCACGCGCCGGTGAACGCGACCGGGGAGCCCGCCGCGGACGGGGCGTGGGCGGTATGAGCGACGGACCTGCTGTCCGATTCGCGCGCGCGCGTCGCAGCTGGGAGCCGCTCGACTGGTGGAAGCTCGAGGCGCACGCCCTGCACGAGGACGCCGAGCTGCGCCGGGCGATCGCCTTCTTCGCGCCCGCCGAGGCATGGCGCGCACTGTCGAAGGACACCGTCCGCGCGTGGGGCTGCCTGTTGACCCTCAGCCACATCGCGAGCTTCGTGTTCCCCGTCCTCGCGGCGGGTGTCGTCGTCGGGTGGCTGTTCGCGCAGGACGAGGGTCTCGACCTCCGCATTCCCGGCTCCATCGCGGCGATCGCCGCGGTCCTGGCGGCGATCGGCCTCGTCATCGACCATCGGGATCCGTCGGGCGTCGACCCCAAGGTCGGTCGGCTGCTCGGCATGCTGCATCTCGGGCCGTCGGCGGCGGCCACTGCCGTCGCCGGCCTGGCGCTCGCACAGGGGGAGGCGGACTTCGGGTTCGCTGCCCTCGGACTGCTCGCAGATGCCGTTGTCGGCGCACTGCATTTCGCGGTCTACCGAGGCCCCGCGGATGCAGGAAGCGACCGGTGGAGCCGGAATCTGGCGCGGCTGGACGCCGCCGTGTCAGGCCTCGCCGAGGCGGACCGGGGGCGGATCCAGGCCGATATCGCGGATGCCCTCGATGTGCTCGACGAACGCGAGCTCGTCCCTGCCGCCGAGCTGGAACGGGCACGGGGAGTCAGGATCGGGCTGCTCGGCATCTCGATGGCGCCGCGGGAGGATCTCGTCCCGGCGCCGGCGGCTGAGCAGGGCGGATGACGCGGTGGCTTTCTCCTTCGTGCGCCCCGAGTCCGAGGCATGGCTGGCCCACGTCGGGTCGGCGGATGCCGACCCGTACGACGCCACCCGTGCCGTCACGGCGCTGCGCGCCGACTACGAGCGGTGGTCGCGGTGGGGGATGGGCGTCCTCGCCTACGCCCTCACCGTCGTGGGCGTGTTCATGACGCTCGTCATGACCGACGCGCTGCTGGCCTGGACAGGCCCGGTGAGCGCCGTCGACATGATCGTCATCATGATCTCCGTCGGCATGAGCGGCGCCGGAGCGTGGCTGCTCATCCGTCTCTGGCGCACGGGGCGACAGCTCGCGGCGGCGGCCGCGTGGTGGATCGGCCTCCCGTTCCGCGGCGGCGCTGCCGCGCCGTCGGCGCGCGGGTGGGTGCAGGCACGCCTCGTGAACCTCGAGCCGCCGCTGTTCGTCCGCCTGATCACCGCCGCGCTGGCGTTCCTGCTCGCCGTCTTCGGGACCGCGCTCCTCTTCCGCGGGATCCTCGAGGGTGAAGACATCGCACTCGCGATCGCGGCGGGACTCGTCGGGCTGATCTCGCTCGTCGCCGGCTGCGTTCAGGCGGGCGGCGTCATGCGCATCGTCCAGGGGTTCGCGACGGCCGATCCGGTCTGGCGGCGCGTCGCGGGCTGATCGGGGCCGTCTATTCGGCGAAGGCCTCGAGTGTCTGCGGGTCGGCGCTCCAGTCGCCGGTGGCGAGGTAGACGACCTTCTTCGCGACCGACTCGGCGTGGTCGGCGAAGCGCTCGTGGTAGCGGCTGGCGAGCGTCGCGTCCACGGTCGCCATCGCCTCGCCCTTCCAGTTCTCGCCCAGGACCTTCTCGAAGACACTGACGTGCAGCTCGTCGATCGCGTCGTCGTCGTTGCGGATCTCCTCGGCCAGGCGCAGGTCCTCCGTGCGCAGCAGCTCGGTCAGCTTGCGCGCCACGGAGACGTCGAGCTCGCCCATCCGCTTGAAGGTGCCCTTCAGGCCCTTGGGGATGGCCCGCTCCGGGAAGCGCGAGCGGGCGAGCTGGGCGATGTGCTCGGCCATGTCGCCCATGCGCTCCAGTGACGCACTCACCCGCAGCGCCGTGACCACGATGCGCAGGTCGCGGGCCACCGGCTGCTGGCGCGCCAGAATCTCGATCGCCAGCTCGTCGAGGGCGACGGCCTTCTCGTCGATGATGCGGTCGGCCTCGATGACCTCTTCGGCCAGTGTGACGTCGCTGGTGGAGAAGGCGCGGGTGGCGCCGTCGATGGCCACTGTCACCAGCTCGGCGATCTCCACGAGACGGTTCTGCACGTCCTCGAGCGACTGATGGAACACTTCGCGCATCGCAGTACCCTTCCTGATTCGCGGCACGGCACACACGTGCGGCCACCGTGGCGATCCTCCCGGCCGAAGGTGAACGAACGGTGCCGTGCGAGTGAATAGTATCTCCCGCCCAACGCCGGGGCGGCCGGGACGGCCTGGCGCGACCGGTGAGCGCCCGTACGCTGGTGGCATGGATCGAACGCAGCTCGTGCTGCTGGCTCTCATCCTGGGAGTCGTCGTCGGGGGTTCCGTCGTCCTTCTCATCGCCTACGCGTTCCGGCTCCGGGACCGGCAGCGCGCCGAGACGTCGTCGCACGTCCCCGACGGAGTGACGCTGGTGCTGCGGGCGATGGATGATCCGGCGTTCGTGTCCGACGCCTCTTCGACCGTGCTCGCCGCCTCCGCGCCAGTCGGAGTCTTCGGCATCCGCGTCGGCGACGTCATCCCCGGCGAGGAGTTGCGTCACGTGGCTCGTGCCGCGCGGAACACCGGCGCCCCGGTGGTGCGGAACCTGCGGCTGCGGCGCGGCCCGGCACCGGCAGAGCCGCGCCTGGTGGCGGCGCGAGCGGCGAGCATCTCCCCGCGCCTGACGCTCGTGGTGCTCCGCGACATCACCGAGCAGGAGCGGGTGGAGGAGATGCGCCGCGATTTCGTGGCCAACACCAGTCACGAACTGAAGACCCCGGTCGGGGCGGTGAGTCTGCTGTCGGAGGCGATCGAGATGGCCGCCGACGACCCGGCGCAGGTGCGGATCTTCGCCGCGCGCCTCACGGCGGAGGCTGCTCGCCTGGCCGCTCTCACCGCCCGGATCATGAGCCTGTCGCGCCTGCAGGCCTCGGACGAACTCCGGGAGGTGCGCGACGTATCCGTGGATGAGGTGGTCACCAGTGCCGTGGAGGCCCACGCGCTGCAGGCCGACTCGGCGTCGGTCACGCTCGTGCGCGGGGGGACGCGCGGCCTGCACGTGCGCGGCGACGCGCAGGTGCTCTCCGAGGCCGTGGGCAACCTCATCGCCAACGCCATCGCCTACTCGCCGGCCGGTTCCAGCGTGGGCGTGGGGGTGAGAGAGGCCGACGGCGTCGTGGAGATCGCCGTCACCGACCGCGGCATCGGCATCCCCGAGGCGGAGCAACAGCGCATCTTCGAGCGCTTCTACCGTGCCGACCAGGCGCGCTCGCGCAGCACCGGCGGCACAGGGCTGGGCTTGTCGATCGTCAAGCACGCCGTGCAGCGCCACGGCGGGGAGGTGCGCCTGTGGTCGGCCCCCGGCCGCGGGTCCACCTTCACGGTCCGTCTTCCGGCCGCGACCCCCGAGAGCGACCCGCCGCAGCCGAAGCCCGTGCGTAAGGACCGCCGCAGGCGGGTCCTCACCCACCCCACGCCGACCGAGAAGGATTCCGTATGAGCCGCGTGCTGATCGTCGAGGACGAGCCGGATCTGGCCGATCCCCTGGCCTACCTGCTGCGTCGCGAGGGGTACGAGGTGGAGATCGCCGGCGACGGCGGTCACGCCCTCACTGCCTTCCGCGAGCGTGGGGCGGACATCGTGCTGCTGGATCTCATGCTGCCCGGGATGCCGGGGACCGAGGTGTGCCGGCAGCTGCGAGCCACCTCCCGCGTTCCCATCATCATGCTGACGGCGAAGGATTCCGAGGTCGACATCGTCGTGGGGCTCGAGCTGGGTGCGGACGACTACGTCACCAAGCCCTACTCCGCCCGCGAGCTGCTGGCTCGGATGCGCGCGGTGCTGCGTCGCTACGCGCAGGACGAGCCGTCGCTGGATGACCGCATCCTCACCGGCGGACGCGTCACCCTCGACATCGATCGCCACGCGGTCGCCGTCGACGGCACCGAGATCAACATGCCCCTCAAGGAGTTCGAGCTCCTGGAAGTACTCATGCGCAACGCGGGGCGTGTGCTGACGCGCGGGCAGCTGATCGACCGCGTGTGGGGGACGGACTACTTCGGCGACACCAAGACGCTGGACGTGCACGTCAAGCGCATCCGCTCGCGGATCGAGTCCGATCCCAGCGATCCGCGCATGCTCGTCACCGTGCGCGGTCTCGGGTACCGCTTCGAAGCCTGAACGCGCCGGTCACCTCACCGGCGGGAGCCGTCAGGGGAGCAGTTCGTTGTAGTAGTCCAGCGCGCCGTCCAGGACGGGCACCTCGTACAGGACGCCCTCGGAATCGCCCGACTGGAAGTACACCGGAACGGTGGAGCCGGCCGGTCCCTCGATGTTCTCCAGCTCGAGCGGGGGAGTGTCGTCGGAGGGGTTGCCCAGGCTCAGGCTCGACTTGGCCGGCACACGAACGGTGGCCTTCTCCACCGATGCGCCCTCGCCCAGCTCGATGTTGAGGGTGTGCGGCTCGTCGGTCTCGTTGACGATCGCGGCGATCATGTTGCCCGCCTCGCCGTCGCCCTCGCTCACGATGAGCACGTTGCGCACCTTGAGGGGGCCGGAGTCGGGGATGTTCACGCCATCAGCAGGCGAATAGACGATGGTCGTCGCCTGCGGGGTGATGAAGGCACAGCCGGTTGCTCCGAGGAGAACGGCGACGCCCAGGGCGGCAGACGCGATGAGGCGCGGTTTCACAGTTCCTCCCGGTGGAGCAGACGAGCTTCCTCAGCATTCTATGGGGTCCGCCGCCGCGTTCCATGCCGGTCCCGTGTCGAGCGGCCCGGCGAGCGGAGAACCTTACAGCATCGCGGGCTGTGGTATCCTAGACGTTGCCGAAAGGACATAACTGCATGCTTTTTGAGGTTGGCGAGACCGTTGTGTACCCCCATCACGGGGCGGCCACGATCATCGAAGTCAAAGACCGCATCATCCGCGGCGAGACGAAGAAGTACCTGAAGCTCAACGTCACGCAGGGTGATCTCATCATCGAGGTTCCCGCTGAGAACGTCGACCTGGTCGGCGTTCGCGATGTGATCGGCAAGGAAGGTCTCGACAAGGTCTTCGAGGTGCTGCGGGCGCCGTTCACGGAAGAGCCCACGAACTGGTCGCGCCGGTACAAGGCGAACCTCGAGAAGCTCGCCTCCGGTGACGTCATCAAGGTGAGCGAGGTCGTCCGCGACCTGTGGCGCCGTGACCAGGACCGCGGCCTGTCCGCCGGTGAGAAGCGCATGCTCGCCAAGGCCCGCCAGATCCTCGTGTCCGAGCTGGCTCTCGCGGAGAAGACCGACGAGGAGCGCGCAGGCGTCGTCCTCGACGAGGTGCTCGCTTCCTGACGCCCGGCGCTAGCGTGGGGGCGTGAGCATCACGCCCGTTCCCCGCATCGCCATCATCGTCGTCGCCGCCGGCTCCGGAACGCGGTTGGGCGCGAACGCGCCGAAAGCGTTCGTCGGCATCGATCGTCACACCGTGCTGCGCCACGCGCTGGAGGGTGTGTTCGCGGCGCCGTCCGCCCAGGTGATCGTCGTGGCGCCGGCCGGGCGTGAGGGCGACGCGCTCACCGAGGTGCTCGCCGCATCCGGAGACCGGCGCGACCTCGCGTCGGTCGTCGTCGGGGGCGCGACACGGCAGGAGTCCGTCGCCGCGGGCCTGGCGGCGGTATGGCCGGACGTGGAATTCGTCCTCGTCCACGACGCCGCCCGAGCCCTCACCCCACCGGATGTTTTCCGTCGCGTGCTCGACGCGCTCGCGGACGGTGTGCCGGCGGTGGTGCCGACCCTCCCGGTCGTGGACACGCTCAAGCAGGTCAGCGGCTCCGATGTCGTGGCTGCGGTGGATCGGTCCCAGCTGGCTGCAGCGCAGACCCCCCAGGGGTTCGCGCGTGTCGTGATCGACAGCGCGTACGCCGTCGCCGACCGCGAATACACCGATGACGCCGCGCTGGTCGCCGCGGCGGGAAGAGCCGTCGCGATCGTCCCGGGTGACACGCGGTCGTTCAAGATCACCACGCCCGACGACCTTGACCGCGCTCGCGCCCTGGTCGCCCCGTCGACGGCGTCGCATGCGGCGCTCGAGCACTCCGTGCCGATACCCCGCGTAGGGATCGGCACCGACGTGCACGCGTTCGCGGCGGCGGGCACCCTGTGGCTCGCCGGCCTGGAGTGGCCGGGGGAACCCGCCCTCTCGGGCCACTCCGACGGCGACGTCGTCGCCCACGCGATCGTCGACGCGATCCTCTCCGCGGCCGGACAGGGCGATATCGGCACGCACTTCGGCACTGACCGGCCGGAGTACTCCGGCGCGCACGCGGAGGCCTTCCTCGCGCGCACGGCGGCGATCGTGGGGGAGGCGGGATGGCGCATCGGGAACGTGGCGGTGCAGTTCCAGGCCACCCGTCCCCGCTTCGCCGGCCGTCGCGCGGAAGCCGAAGCGGCGCTGTCGGCGGCCCTCGGCGGCGCGCCGGTCTCCGTGAGCGCCACCACGACCGACGGCCTGGGATTTCCGGGGCGCGGGGAGGGTGTCGCCGCCTTCGCGACGGCCCTGGTCTTCCCCGTCTGACCCGTCAGAGGGGACGGGTGAAGAAGACCGAGAAGGGATCGGCGCGGTACTTCCCGAACGGGCCGCACGGGATGAAGCCCTCGCTCTCGTAGAGGCGACGTGCCGCGAGGAACTCGTCGGTGGATCCGGTCTCCAGCCACAGTCGGGTCATGCCGCGCTTCCGCGCGGCGCCCATGACGTGGTGAAGGAGGGCGCGCCCGATGCCGCGGCCGAGGAAGGCCTCATCCACGCGCATCGACTTGATCTCGCCGCTGGTGTCATCCAGCCGCGAGAGTGCCGCGATTCCGGCGATCCGGTCGTCGACCTCCGCCGACCACAGCGTCACATCGGGATGCTGCAGCCCCGCCATCTCGAGGGCGTGGACGCTCTCCGGAGGAGAGGCGGCCCGCATGCCGGACAGATGCGCCGACACGAGCGCGCGGGTGCGGGGATCGTCGAGGTCGGCGAGGGCGATGGTGACCACGGTCATGCCTCCACGGCGTAGGGGGAAGGGTCGCGGGGCGGACGCGACCCCCACGCGAGCAGAACGAGGCCGGCGCACAGGACTGCCAGCCCCGCGACCGCCGGCAGCGACAGTCGCTCGCCGAGCACCGCGATGCCCAGGACCGCGGCGGTGAGGGGCTCGCCGAGGGTCAGGGTGGCCGCCGTGCCGGCGGTGAGGCGGTGGAGCCCCCACGTGAAGAGGGTGTAGGCCGCCGCGATCGTGACCAGGCCGAGCCACAGCGACATCACCAGCCCGCCGCCGGTCGTCGCCCACCGCAGGTCGACGAAAGGCACGCACAGCACCGCGATCAGCGCCGCGGTCGCGCCCATGCCGCCGGCGACGCTGAACGGGTTCCATCCGGAGTCGAACAGGCGACGCTGTGCGACGGCGATGATCGCGAAGGTGGCGCCGGCGGCCACCGACGCGGCGAATCCGACCGGGTCCGCTCCCGTCTGCCCCCTGCCGCCCAGCGCCAGCAGGGCGACCCCGGCCAGGGCCAGCGCGGTGGCACCCGCCCACGTGAGCGTGGGGACGCGGCGTGTGAGCGCCCACTCGAACAGTCCGGCCAGCACGGGTGCCGACCCGAGCGCGACGACGGTGCCCACGGCCACGCCGTTGCGCTCGGTACCGAGGAAGAACAGCGGCTGGTAGGCCGCGAGGCTCACTCCGGTCAACGCCAGAAGGGCGACCGCGCGCGGCGTCACCGGCGGCGGATGGGGCTCCCGGCGCCGCGCGCGGGCGCCGACGGCCAGTCCGACGACGGCCAGTACCGTGCCCCCGACCAGCAGGCGGGCGACGCCCACCGCGAGGGGGGTGCTGTCGTCGGGGCCCAGCGCCTGCGACGTGCCGGTCGTCCCGAACAGGACCGCCGCGGCGAGGACGGCGAAGACGGCGGGCATGCGATCATTTCTACCGCCTGCGCCCCTGTGCCGGCGACGCCCAGCGGGCGTGCGGCAGGCCCGCCGGTAGGCTGGGACCGTGACGGTCCGGATCTATGACACGAAGGCGCAGGCGCTGCGCGACTTCGTTCCCCGCGACCCCGACCACGTCAGCATCTACGTCTGCGGGCCGACGGTGCAGTCGGGCCCGCACATCGGTCATGTCCGCGGGGCGCTGGCCTTCGACATCCTCCGCCGCTGGCTCACGTACCGGTTCGGCCGGGTCACCTTCGTCCGCAACGTCACCGACATCGACGACAAGGTGCTCGCCAACGCCACCGACTCCGAGGAGTGGTGGGCGCTGGCCTACCGCATGGAGCAGGAGTTCACCCACGCCTACTCCGCGGCGGGCATCCTGCCGCCCACGTACGAGCCGCGCGCAACGGCGTCGATCCCCCAGATGCAGGAGCTCATCGCGCGCCTCATCGACGCCGGTCACGCCTACGCCGCCGGTGCCGAGTCGGATGCTGCCGGTGACGTGTACTTCGACGTCCGCTCCTGGCCCGCGTACGGCGCGCTCACCCGCCAGTCGGTCGACGCGATGGAGCCGGCCGGCGACGCGGATCCGCGCGGCAAGCGCGATCCGCACGATTTCGCACTGTGGAAGGGCGCCAAGCCGGGGGAGCCGAAGAGCGCCACGTGGGAATCGCCGTGGGGCCGGGGTCGCCCCGGATGGCACATCGAGTGCTCCGCCATGTCGCGGCGCTACCTCGGGCCCGAGTTCGACATCCACGGCGGCGGCCTCGACCTGCGCTTCCCACACCACGAGAACGAGCTGGCGCAGTCCGCCGCCGCCGGCGACGCGTTCGCCCGCTACTGGGTGCACAACGGCCTGGTGACCGTCGGCGGGCAGAAGATGTCCAAGTCGCTCGGCAACTTCGTGCTCGCTCAGGACGTCCTCGCCGAGCACGAGCCGCTCGTCGTCCGGTACGCGCTGGCCGCGGCCCACTACCGCTCGACGCTGGATCTCACCCCCGAGTCGTACGCCGAGGCGCGCGCGGCGCTGGAGCGCATCACCACATTCCGACAGCGCGTGCTGCGCCTGACAGCCGGCGACCCGGCGGCGGTGACGCCCGCCGGCATCCCCGAGGCGTTCGCGGCGGCGATGGACGACGACCTGGGTGTGCCGCAGGCCCTCGCCGTCCTGCACGAGACCGTGCGCGCCGGCAATGTCGCCGTCGACGACGGCGACCGCGACGGCGCGATCGCCGCGTCGCGCGCCGTGGCGGCGATGCTCGACGTCCTCGGTCTCCTCGAGACCGGCAGTGCCGTCGCGTCAGCCCCGGATGCCGCGGCCGCGGCCCTGGACGGGCTGCTCCGCGCACTCATCGACCAGCGCGCGGAAGCCCGCGCGAACAAGAACTGGGCGGCAGCCGACCGCATCCGCGACGCGATCGCGGCGGCCGGTGTCGCCCTCGAAGACGGTCCCACCGGGACCCATTGGAGTCTGAACGATGGCTAAGCCAGGAAACCCGTCCGCCGGGCGTGGCAAGAAGGGCCCCACCAAGGGCACGGGCGGCAAGAACAAGCGATCCCTCGAGGGTCGCGGACCGACGCCGAAGGCCGAGGACCGCGCGTGGCACCCCGCCGGCAAGCGCAAGGCCGCGGCCGAGCGCTATGCCGCGGCGGGTGGAGCGCGCAAGCCCGGCGGGTCCGCCGGCGGACGCGGGGGTAACCCCAGTCGTTCGAAGGCGAAGAAGGACGACGACACCGAGACGGTCACCGGCCGCAACTCGGTGCTCGAGGCCCTGCGCGCCAAGATCCCCGCGACCGCGTTCTACATCGCGCAGCGCGTGGAGATGGACGACCGGGTCAAGGAGATGCTGTCGATCGCGAACCACCGCGAGATCCCCGTGCTGGAGGTCACCCGCCCCGAGCTGGACCGCATGGCCGGCTTCGACGGCGTGCACCAGGGCGTCGCGCTGAAGGTTCCGCCGTACGAGTACGCACACCCGCAAGACCTGCTCGAACAGGTCATCGACCGCGGGCAGACTCCGCTGTTCGTCGCGCTGGACGGCGTGACCGACCCGCGCAACCTCGGTGCGATCATCCGCTCCACCGCAGCCTTCGGCGGGCACGGCATCATCATCCCGCAGCGCCGGTCGGCGAGCGTGAACTCGGCGGCGTGGAAGACGAGCGCCGGCGCAGCCGCGCGCATCCCCGTCGCCATCGCTGCGAACCTCACCAGCACGCTCAAGGAGTTCAAGAAGCAGGGCGTGTTCGTCCTGGGACTCGACGGCGACGGTGACGTGGCGCTGCCGGCGCTGGAGCTGGCCGACCGGCCCGTCGTGATCGTGGTGGGCTCGGAGGGCAAGGGCCTGTCGCGCCTGGTCACCGAGACGTGCGACCAGGTCGTCTCCATCCCGATCTCCGCCGCGACCGAGTCGCTCAACGCCGGCATCGCCGCATCCGTCGCCCTGTACCAGGTGGCGACCCTCCGCGCCGTTCGCGAGTAGGAGCGGGTCGGGGTAGGGGATTCGCCGGAGCCGGTGCAGGATGGTCGGAGTGTCCGCGACGGAAGGAAGACCGTGACCCGTATCGCTGTCATCGGAGGAACCGGCTACGCCGGACGTCACATCGTGGCCGAGGCGGTGAGCCGCGGGCACACCGTCGTCTCGATCGCCCGCTCGGTGCCGTCCGAGCGCGTGGAGGGCGCGAGCTACATCGAGGGCAACATCCTCGACGTGCCGGAACTGGTTCACCAGCTCGAGGGCGTGGAGGTCGTCGTCGCGGCGGTGCCGGCACGCGGCGACATGCTCGGCAAGGTGCGCCCCGCCCTGGAGGAGCTGTTCGCGGCTCTCCCGGAGAACGTGCGCGTCGGCGTCATCGGCGGCGCGGGCGGGAGCCTCGTCGCTCCCGGCGGGCCGCGCCTGGTCGACACCGAGGGCTTCACCGAGGACTACAAGCCGGAGGCGCTCGAGGCGATCGGCGTGCTCGAAGACCTGCAGTCGGGAACGGGTGGACGGGACTGGTTCTACGTGCACCCCGCGGGCGGCTTCGGCATGTGGGCGCCGGGGGAGCGGACCGGCTCCTACCGCGACGGCGGCGACGTGCTCGTGACGGACGCGGACGGCGAATCGTTCATCTCCGGCGCCGACCTCGCCGTGGCCGTCCTCGACGAGATCGAATCGCCGAAACACTCCCGCGAACGGTTCACCGTGGGGTATTGACCCCGGCTCCGCCGCTACACGAGGTCGCGCCAGTCCACGCCCTGCTCGTCGTCGTCGGCGACGGGCAGAGCGCCGGTGATGACCGGCAGTGACACGGTGTCGGTGGGCGGGCCCATCACGGTGGCCTCGTCCCGGCGGTGGCGCAGGACGTCGTCGATGTAGGACGTGAGCACTTCGGCGATCGGGACGGATCGCCCGCGCGTCTGCGACATGTACCACCGGTGCTCGAGCACCTGATGGAACACCTCCGCGGGCTCGAGCTTCGCTCGCAGGTCGAACGGGATCGCCATCACGACCGGCTCGAACACGCGCGTGAGCCATTCGTGGGCGACCATCTCCTCGTCCGCGCCCAACCGGCTCACCCGGGCGCGGAACTCGTCCAGGTCGTTGAGCAGTCGCCGCGCCTGGTTCTCCTCGACGTCGAGGCCGGTCAGCCGCAGCAGCCGGCGCTGGTGGTGCCCCGCGTCGACGACCTTGGGCTGGATCGACACCCGTGTTCCGTCGGTCGTGGTCTGGATCGACATCTCGCCGATGTCGAAACCGAGGGCGTTCAGGCGCTGGACGCGCTCGGTGAGCCGCCACGACTCGTCGACGGCGAAGCTCTCCTTGTCGGTGAGTGCCGCCCACAGCGAGTGGTACGACGACACGAGCCCGTCGGCGACCTGGACGGCGTCGATGCCGCCCTCCAGCCGGCCGCCGGCGGCGAGGTCCATGATCTCGCCGGCGATGTTCGTGCGCGCCACGTCCAGGTCGTGCGCACGCTGCCCGGGCGTGAGCCCGCCTTCATGCAGTTCACCGGTCTCGGCATCCACCAGGTACGCGGCGAAGGCGCCCGCGTCGCGGCGGAACAGCGTGTTCGACAGCGACACGTCGCCCCAGAAGAACCCCACGTTGTGCAGGCGCACCAGCAGCACCGCGAGGGCGTCGACCAGGCGGGTGGCGGTGTGCGGGCGCAACACCTGCGTGAACAGGGCGCGGTAGGGGAGGGAGAAGCGCAGGTGCGCCGTGACCAGAGCCGCGGGCAGCGGCTCGCCCGCCGCATCCGTCCGGCCGGCGATCACGGCGACGCGCTCCACGCACGGGGCGGCGAGGCGGTGCAGGTCGCCCAGCATGTCGTACTCGCGCCGGGCCATCTCCTCGGTGGTCTCCTTGATGGCCACCACCCGCCCCGAGAGGTTCGCGAAGCGCACGAGGTGGCGCGAGATCCCCTTGGGCAGGTAGACGATCGTGCTGCTCGGCCACTCCGCCAGAGGCGTCGCCCACGGCAGGGACAGCAGACCCGGGTCGACGGAGCTCGCGGTGATACTGAGGGCTGAGGGGGACACGGGCACTCCTGGCGGAAACGACGCGGCGCGGGCAGCCCCAAGGCTACCCGCGCCGCGGTGTGAGAGTCGTGTCAGGCGGAGACGACCGGCTTGTCGTTCAGGCGCTCGCCGGACTCGACGTCGAACGCGTGCACGTGACCGGCGCTGGCGGCCAGTGTGACGGTCTCACCCGCGTTGGGGTGGTTGCGGCCGTCGACACGGGCGACCAGGTCGGCGCGCTTGCCGTTGATCTCGGTGTGACCGTAGAGGTAGCCGTCCGCGCCGAGCTCCTCGACGAGGTCGACGACCACGGACAGGCCACGGCCGTCGGCGGGGCCGACCACGATGTCCTCGGGGCGGACGCCCACGGTGACCTGGCTGCCGTTGGCGCGGCCCACGGTGTCGCGGTCGAGCGGCACGACCTCGTCGCCGAAGCGCACGCCGCCCTCGGCCAGGTCGGCCGAGAAGAGGTTCATGGCGGGGGAGCCGATGAAGCCGGCGACGAAGACGTTGTTCGGCTTCTCGTACAGGTCGCGGGGCGTGCCGACCTGCTGCAGGATGCCGTCCTTGAGCACCGCGATGCGGTCACCCATCGTCAGGGCCTCGGTCTGGTCGTGCGTGACGTAGACGGTGGTGACGCCCAGGCGGCGCTGCAGCGACGCGATCTGGGTACGCGTCTGCACGCGGAGCTTGGCGTCGAGGTTCGACAGCGGCTCGTCCATGAGGAACACCTGCGGCTGACGGACGATCGCGCGGCCCATCGCGACGCGCTGACGCTGACCGCCCGAGAGTGCCTTCGGCTTACGCGTGAGGTACTCCTCGAGGTCGAGGAGCTTGGCGGCCTCCAGGACGCGGGCGGCACGCTCTTCCTTGCCGACGCCGGCGATCTTCAGGGCGAAGCCCATGTTCTCGGCGACGGTCATGTGCGGGTACAGCGCGTAGTTCTGGAACACCATCGCGATGTCGCGGTCCTTGGGCGGCACGTCGGTGACGTCGCGGTCGCCGATGAGGATGCGGCCGGAGTTGACCTCTTCCAGGCCGGCCAGCATGCGCAGCGACGTGGACTTGCCACAGCCGGAGGGGCCGACGAGGACCAGGAATTCGCCGTCGGCGACTTCGAGGTTCAGCTTGTCCACGGCGGGACGAGTGCCCCCGGGGTACAGGCGGGTTGCGTTCTCGAACGTGACAGACGCCATGTTCTCTTCTCCTTCACCGGCAGGTACGTGCCGGACGATCCGTAGTGAGGATGAGCGGGGGCTGGCCCGCACGCCCGCCATCGGGCGCGATCCTCAGTATGCCACGCAACCCGAACCGTCTGGGTTTTTCCCAGACAGCCTGACTAGCATCATTTCTGGCCGCCTCACCCCCGTGCGGCCCGCCGGATCCCCGGCCCCACCATCTGTGCAAGAGGATTCATGCCGAGCGATCAGACACCGCAGGTGCCTGCCACGCGTGACCGCCGCGAGGCGGTGCGCGAGAAGGCTCAGCAGGTGCACGCCAAGCAGTCGCGTGTGCGTCTGCTGCGTGGCGTGATCCTCGGTGCCGTCGGGCTCGCCGTCATCGGGGGCGCCGCCGCCGCCGTCATCTGGGCGTTCGCCGAGATGGGGCCGCGCCCGCAGGTGCAGCCGGCCAACGCGCACGGGGACGGATTCACGGTGTCTTCGATCCCCGAGGTGGGCGAGCCGTTGCAGACCGGTGTGGACGGCTCCACCCCGACCGCCGAGACGACGCCGGAGGAGGAGGCGCCGTCGGAGGGCGAGGCCACCCCCACCCCCGGCGCCACCGACACTCGGGCCGTCGACATCCGCGTGTACGTGGACTACCTCTCCACCGGCGCACGAGAGTTCCAGATCTCCAACGCCGAGCAGCTGAAGAAGTGGGTCGGTCAGGATGCAGCGACCCTGACGTACTATCCCGTGGCCATGCTGACGTCGAAGTCCAACGGCACGAAGTACTCCCTGCGTGCGGCGGGAGCGGCCGCGTGCGTGGCGACGTACTCGCCCGACACCTTCTTCACCTTCAACGACCAGATGCTGCGCAAGCAGCCCGAGATCGACTCCGACGGCATGAGCGACGAGGAGATCGCCGAGCTGGCCCAGGCCGCCGGCGCGTCAGCCCCCAAGGTCGTGCGCAACTGCATCGAGGAGGGCTCGTTCCTCTCCTGGGCGCGCGCGGCCACCGACCGGGCCTTGGAGAGCATCCCCGACACCGACGGCGTCGCCCTGACGGGGACCCCCATGGTGCTGGTGAACGGCACGCCCTACATCGGCGCGATGGACGATCCGACCGAGTTCGCCCAGTTCGTCCTCACCGTCGCCAGCGACGCGTATTACCGCACGCCTTCCCCCACGCCGTCGCCTTCCGAGTCCGGGACGCCCAGCCCCACGCCGTGAGGCGGCGGGGTGCCCGGCGCGGCATCCGCGGACATCGCACGGACGCCCTCTTCCGCCGATCCAGGCGAGGCTCTATCCTCTCGGCAGATCCCGTCGACGAGGAGGCCGCATGCCTGCCACGCCCCTGCCGCACGGCGGCGCCGTCCCCACCGGACCCAAGACGTGCGATGCGAGCGGCATGATCGACATCCACCGCATGTTCCGACGGGGCTTCGGCGAGGCGCCCGACCTCATCCGGCGCGTCGCCGAGGGCGACACCGCGCACGCCGCCGTCGTCGCGACGCAGCTCGAGACACTGTCGCTGGGGCTGCACGCCCATCATGAGGGCGAGGACGAGCGGCTCTGGGACGCCCTCGACGAGCGCGCCCCGGCCTGCACCGTGCACGTCGAGCGCATGAAGGCGCAGCACGCCGAGCTGCTCGCGCACCTCACGGTCATGGATGCCGCACTGCCGGCCTGGCGGTCGTCGGCGAGCTCGGCGGATGCCGCGCCGGTGCTCGATGCGCTCGAGGGCATCAACGCCGCCATCGCCGTGCACCTGCCCGACGAAGAGACCAACATCGTGCCCGTGATGGAGTACACCATCACCAAGGCGGAGATCGACTGGTTCTCGCAGCACGGGCGCCGCTCGATCCCGAAGGGGCAGACCTGGCAGCAGTTGGGCGAGATCCTCGCCTCGCAGCCCGACGGCGGCGACGAGTGGCTGCACAAGAACATGCCGCCCCCGGCGCGTTGGGCCTGGCGCTGGGTGGGTCAGCGGCGCTACCTCGCCCATCGCGCAGCACTCGAAGGACGCTGAGGGCGGACGCTCTACACTCGGTAGGGAGAATCCGAAGGTGGGGGGTGATCCGTCACCCGACTCCCGCAGTTTCCAACACCCGTGGAGTTCCACGACCAGCCGGCTTGGCGCAATTGGTAGCGCACCTAACTTGTAATTAGGGGGTTGCAGGTTCAAGTCCTGTAGCCGGCACCGATCAACCTCCTGCCCGTTCGGCCGGGCGCCGCGTCCGAATTCAGGCGATCCGCCGAGATCAGGACGGACGGAGCGGATTCGGTCCTGAATCCGGCGTTCCTCCTGAATTCGGGGTGGGACTCCCGGAACGGCGCATACGTCGGGAGGGCACTTTCTCTCGAGTGACAGGCTCGTCGCGCCTTTCACGGACTTTTCTTCATTCGCCTGCATCCAAACTGCTCGGCCCGGCGGAATAAGAGGGGGAAGGGTGGCCACGGGGTCGCCCCCGAGCAAGGAGAACACAGTGCGTAAGACTCTTTCCCTCGGCGTCGTGGCCGGTGCGGTGCTCGCCCTGGGCTTCGTCGTCCCCGCCTCCGCTGCTACCGGCAACGCGCAGCTGTCGGTGCTGCACGGCATCCCCGACACCCCCGTCGACGTGTACGTCAACGGCGACCTCACGCTTGACGACTTCCAGCCCGGCGACCTGGCTGGGCCGCTCGAGCTTCCCGCCGGCGACTACGAGGTGGCGTTGACGGCTCCGGATGCTGCCGACGCGAGCTCTCCGGTGCTCGGACCGGCCACGGTGACCCTGGGTGCGGGCGGCAACTACACCGCCGTCGCGCACCTGAGCGCCACCGGAGACCCGACCCTCACGCCCTACCAGAACGACGTCGCACCCCTCGGCGCCGGTGAGGGACGCCTGACGGTCCGTCACGACGCCGCCGCCCCCGCGGTGGACGTGCTGGCCGGCGGCGCGCCGGTGATCGAAGACCTCACCAACCCGGGGGAGTCCACGCTGACCCTGCCGGCCGGTGTGGTCTCGGCCTCCGTGGCTGCCGCGGGCACCACCGACCCGGTGATCGGCCCGGCCGACGTGGACGTGCGCGAAGGCGCGCTCACGATCGTGTACGCGTGGGGCAGCCTGGAAGACGGCAACCTCGCGCTGGCCACCCAGACGATCGAGGGCCTGCACTCCAACCCCTCGGGCGTGCCCTCCGGTTCGGGTGGACAGCTGGCCGCGCGTGACGCCGGTGCCCAGTCGCTCCTCCTGGCCGGTGGCATCGCGCTGTCGGCAGTGGGCGCGGTCGCCGCGACCCGCGTCGTTCGGTCCTCCCGCTCGACCCGGTGATGCCACATCCCCTCCGGACGGTCGCGGCGGCGGGTGCCGCCGTCGCGATCGTTCTCGGACTGGCGGCGTGCGGTGCTTCGGCACCGCCCGCCGCCAGGCCGTCCCCCACGGCGTCACCGGCCCTCCCCTCGCCGACCCCCACGGCAGTGGTCGAGGTGCCGGTGACGCCGGCCACCCCCGCCCCGGCCCGGGCGACCGCCGTACCCGTGGCGGTATCGGTACCCGCGGTCGGGGTGGAGGTGCCGGTGGTCCCGGTGGGCGTCGACGGGAACGGCGCGATGGAGCTCCCGGTCGATCCGGCGGTGGCGGGCTGGTATGAATACGGTGCCGACCCCGCGAGCCCACAGGGGCGCACCGTCATCTCCGCGCACGTGGATGCGCCGGACTATCCGATCGGCCCGTTCAGTCGGCTGCGCGAGCTCGCTCCCGGCGCCACGGTGCAGGTGCGGGATGCCGCGGGTCAGGCGTTCGACTACGCCGTGACGGCTGTGACCTACTACCGCAAGACCGACCTTCCCGTCGCCGAGCTGTTCGCCCGCGACGGGGCACCCGCGCTCGTCCTGATCACGTGCGGCGGCGCATTCGACGCCTCAGTGGGCCGGTACGAAGATAACGTAGTCGTCATCGCTTCCCCCACGGGGTGAGTGGACATGCTCCAGGCGCAGACGACGAAAGAGGCAGGGGTGCCCGACGAGGACGAACTCGACGTGGCCGGTCGTTTCCAGGCGGGCGATGAGCGCGCCCTGGAAGCGATCTACCGCCGCTGGTCGCCTCTCGTGTTCACCCTCGCGCTGCGCGCGCTGGGCGACCGCGGCGACGCCGAGGACGCGACGCAGCGCACCTTCGTCTCGGCCTGGAACTCCCGTCAGTCCTTCGACCCGGCGCGCGCCGGCCTGTCGACGTGGCTGGTCGCCATCGCCAAGCGCCGTATCGCCGACGTCCGCGAGGCGCGCGCGCGCGTCGCGGCCGCCCAGGATGAGCTGCAGCGCCTCACCGACCCCGAGGCGCTCGTGGTCCCCGAGATCGACCTGGGCGACCGGCTCCTCCTCGCCGATGAGATCGAGCGTCTGGAACCGGATGCGCGCGCCGTCATCCGATTGGCGTTCTACGACGATCTGACCCACGATCAGATCGCACACCGCCTGCAGCTGCCGCTGGGCACCGTGAAGAGCCACATCCGCCGAAGTCTCACCCGCCTACGACGCCGATTGGAGGTCAGTCATGTCGCACCTTGACCCGGAGCGGATGGCGCTGCTCGCGATCGGCGAAGGTGCCGAAGACGGCGAACGGTCGCACCTCGACGACTGCCCGCAGTGCGCCGCGGAGCTGGACGAACTGGCGTTCGCCGTGTCGGTGGGGCGCGCCACCGTCGATGTCGGCGAGTGGGAGACGCCTCCCGAGCGCGTCTGGGAGGGGATCCTCGCCGACATCTCCGCCCCCCGCGCCGAACAGCCCACCGAATCTCCCGAGCCTGCCGCCGCAGCATCCGCACCCCCGGCGCCGCCCGCCGCGCCGTCGCCTCCGGCCGCCGGCGCAGGATCGCCGCCGGCCGCCCCGCGAGGGCGCACCCGGATGCTGTTCACCCTCGCCGCCAGCGTCGCCCTCCTGCTCGTGATCGTCGGGATCGGGGTGGCGGTGCGCCCGAGCCAGCCTGTCGAAGTGGCGGCGGCCTCGCTCGACGCGTTCCCGGCGCACCCCGGCGCTCGGGGGTCGGCGACGGTCATCGAGACGGACGACCGCGAACGGGTCGTGCGCGTCACGCTGGACGCCGACGCCGACACGGGGGACGGGTCACGGGAAGTGTGGCTCATCACCGCCGATGCCACCGCTCTGGTCAGCCTCGGCACCCTCGAGGGCAGCGAAGGCACCTTCCCGATCCCGCCCGACATCGACATCGACGAGTACGTGCTGGTGGACGTGTCGCTGGAGCCCGAAGACGGCGACCCCCAGCACTCCGGTGACTCGATCGTCCGCGGCGAGCTGCGTGCGGCCTGAGGACGCGCCCCGGTCGGGCGAGGGCGGCGGCAGACCGTAGCATCGTCCGGTGAGCGAGCACGCCCGAGCAGACCGACCGCGGTCGATCCCGCTGTGGCTCGCCGTGGCGGCGGCCGTGCTCGTGGGCGTGCTGACGGCGCTGCAGGCCCGCATCAACGGATCGCTGGGCGAGGCGATCGGCGACGGCTACACCGCCGCGGTGATCTCCTTCGGCTCCGGCCTGGCCGTCCTGCTCGCCGTCACGGCGGTGCTGCCTTCAGGGCGCGCCGGCTCCCTGCGCCTGGTCCGCGGCATCCGCAGCGGCGCCGTGCCGGTGTGGATGCTGCTGGGCGGGCTGGCGGGGGCCCTCACCGTCGCGACGCAGGGGCTCACGGTCGCCACGATCGGCGTGGCGCTGTTCACCGTCGGCGTCGTCGCCGGGCAGACCCTCAACGGACTCGTCCTCGACCGCATCGGGTACGGGCCGGGGGGAGTGGTGGCCGTCACCGTGCGCCGCCTCGTGGGCGGCGCGCTCGCGGTGACCGGCGTCATCGTGTGCGTCGCGGGGATCTCCACCGCTCCCCCGCTCTGGATGCTCGTGCTGCCGGTGCTCGCGGGGGCGGGAATCGCATGGCAGCAGGGCACCAATGGGCGCCTGGGGCAGCGGGTCGGCAATCCGCTCACCGCCACGCTGGTGAACTTCGCCGGGGGCACGGTCGTGCTCGGAATCGCGGCGGCGGTGCACATCTCCTCCGCCGGAGCACCGCGCACCCTGCCGGCGGACCCGTGGCTCTACCTCGGCGGGGTGATCGGCGTGATCTACATCTTCCTGTCCGCCGCGATCGTGCGCGTCACGGGCGTACTGCTGCTGGGCCTCGGCTCGGTGGTGGGGCTCCTGGCGATGTCTGTCGCCCTCGATGCGATCCGGCCCGCGCCCTCGGGGCCCCCGCTGCCGGTCGCGCTCGCCGCCGTCGTGATCGCCTTCGCCGGCGTCGCGATCGTCGTCGTCCGACGCCGCCGGCGTCCGGCAGCGGGTTAGAGCGCGGTCGATTCGTCCTTCGCGCCGCCGCCGGCGTTCTTCTTCGACCCTCGGCCGCGCTTTTCGGGCATGCGGCTCAGGTGCGCCGCCGCATCCACGCCCTTGCGCGGCCCGCCGCGCTCGGTGTCCGGCTTTCCGCCGACGTAGAGCCAGCCCAGCAGCGCTTCGTCCTTACCGAGCCCGTGCGCCTTGGCGACCGCCTTGCTGCGCGTGTAGTGCCCGGTGCGCCAGATGACTCCCCAGCCGGCCTCGTCCAGCAGGAGGCTCAGCGTGTGGGCGACGCCTGCGGCCACGGCCTCCTGCTCCCAGCGCGGCACCTTCTCGCTCTTGCGGTAGCTGACCACGATCGCCACGAGCAGCGGCGCGCGCAGCGGTTTGGTCGAGCTGCCCTCCTGGCCGAGCGCCTTGTGGATGGCGCGGCCCAGCCGCTCCCGATCCGCGCCGCGCAGCTCGATGAGCCGCCATGGCCGCAGCGACGAATGGTCGGCGACCCGCCCGGCCGCCGACACGAGGGCCTCCAGCTCGGATCGCGTGGGCGCCTCGTCGGTCACGCGCGACCACGACCGGCGCGCCCGGACGGCGTCGAGTGCGGAGCCCCCGCGCTCGGGGGTTCCGGCCGACGCCTCGGCGGCGTGCGGAGAGGGCTCGGGAAGGGTCACGCCTCGGACTCGGGCGAGAACTCCAGCGCGAGGGAGTTCATGCAGTACCGGTCGCCCGTCGGCGTGCCGAAACCGTCGGGGAAGACGTGGCCGAGGTGGGAGCCGCAGTTCGCGCAGCGCACCTCGGTGCGCACCATGCCGTGGCTGCGGTCTTCGATGAGCTCGACGGCCTCGGGGCGCACCGATTCGTAGAAGCTCGGCCAGCCGCAGTGCGAATCGAACTTCGTTCCGCTCTGGAACAGCTCCGCGCCGCAGGCCGCACACGCGTACAGGCCGGCGCGCTCTTCGTTGAGGAGCTCACCGCTCCACGCGGGCTCGGTGCCGGCCTGGCGCAGCACGGCGTACTGCTGGGGGTCCAGCTCGGCACGCCACTGCTCGTCGGTCTTGTCAACGGAATAGCTCATGGGGGTGTGTCCTCTCCTCCTCCATTCAACCCGAACCCGCGGCACCCCGGCCCCGCCAGCGGATAATGCCGGAGTGGGCACACCTGAGTTCGACGCCGTGATCGCCCGCTACGACCGCTTCGCGCGGGAGGAGGCGCCCGGCCGCTCCGCGCTGTACGCCGAGTGGGCGGCGGGAATCGTAGCGGACGCGGCGACGGCGAGGATCCTCGCCCGGATCCCCGCGACCCACCGGCAACCGCCGCTCGTCTTCGCCGTCACGCGGATGCTGGGTGCCCCCGAGGCCGGATTCCCTCGATGGGCGGCCTGGCTGGGAGCGCACGCCGACGAGGTCGTCGCCGAATGCGCGGCCCGCCGCATCCAGACCAACGAACCGTTGCGCTGCGCGGCGCTCCTGCCCGCCCTGAGTCTCATCGACGGTCCGATCGCGCTGCTGGAGGTGGGGGCCAGCGCGGGGCTGTGCCTGTACCCCGACCGCTACTCCTACCGATACGACACCGGGCACGGCGTGCGCCGGATCGACCCTCCCTCGGGGCCGTCGCCGGTGGTGCTTCGCAGTCGCCTGACGGGCGACCCTGCGCTGCGGATGCCGGAGGTGGTGTGGCGGGCCGGAATCGACCTCGAACCGCTCGACGCCCGCGACCCCCGGGATCGCGCCTGGCTGACCGGTCTCGTGTGGCCGGGCGAGGAGGGCCGGCGCGAGCGGGTGGAGGCCGCGCTGGCGGTGGCGGCCGCCGATCCGCCGCTGATGATCGCCGGCGACGCCGCCGACGCGCTCGCCGCCGCTGCCCCCCGCGCGCCGCGGGACGCCACGCTCGTGGTCACCACGCCGGGGGTGCTCGTGCACATCCCGCGCGCCCGCCGGAGCGCCGTCATCGAGGCGGCGCGGACGGCCGGCCGGTGGATCACGATCGACGAACCCGCGCTGCACGAGGGCTGGTCATCCGTCCCGGCACCATGGCCGGGCGGATTCGCGCTGGCGCTGGACGGCGACATCCTCGCGGCGGTGGATCCACTGGGCGCTGGTGTGGAGTGGCTCCCGGTCGCGGGGCACGACCGGCCTTAGCGTAGGGGTGTGCCCCTCTCCGACCGCGACCGCGCGCTCCTCGCCTTCGAAGCGGAGTGGCGCCGCCACGGCGGTGCGAAGGAGGAGGCGATCCGTGCCGAGTTCGCCATGCCCCCCGCACGGTACTACCAGCTGCTCGGCCGTCTGATCGACACCGCCGAAGCGCTCGAGCACGATCCGCTGCTCGTACGGCGGCTGCGGCGGCTCCGCGACGAGCGCGCCGCGACCCGCGCCGCCCGCGCCGGCGTTCGCTGATCGGGCGGGGACGGCCCGGTAGCATCGGGGGGTGGCTCGAACGACGTACCCGCGCGACCGTTTCGACGACCTCGCCCCCAGCACGGGCCGCGTCGGCGCCCATCGTGCGGAGAATCCGCGCATGCGCGGCGGGATGGTGTTCCTGTGGGCTGCCGTGGCCACCGTCGTCCTCGTCGTGGCCGGCATCTTCGGCTCCCTCGTGATGTCGGGGCGGATCTCGCTGGCACCTGAGCCGGTGCCCACCACCGAGCCGGCCCCCGTCGTCGAGCCCGTCGTCGACACCACCTACCCCGTCCTGGTGCTCAACGCGACGCCGCAAGAAGGGCTCGCAACCCAGATCCGCGATGTCGTCATCACCGCCGGCTGGTCGGCGGATGCGGTCACCGCAGGCGCCGCGGGAGCCACCGATTTCCCCACCACCACCGTCTACTACGCCCAGGAAGCGGACGAGGCGGCCGCGCTGGGGCTGGCCGAGACGATCGGCGGGGCCGAGATCGCGCTGAGCGCCCAGTACCTGCCACCGGACGACCCCGAGACCGAGGAGGACGAGGCCGGGCGTCAGCTCACCGTCGTCATCGGACTCGACCGGGTCGACACCCCCGCGCCCTGAGGCCGTCGCCCGCGTGTTTCCGGGCGGTAAACACTTCGATGCGGGCGTGTCAACAGTTGCCCGGCGAGGGGTCGCGCCCTTCTGCGCCGTGGATACGATGACCTGCGTCCGACAGCATCAGGAGAAGAAGAGCATGGCCCAGGGCACCGTCAAATGGTTCAACGCCGAGAAGGGTTTCGGCTTCATCACCTCCGGCGACGGAGAGGACGTCTTCGTTCACTACTCCAACATCGACATGACCGGGTTCCGGGTTCTCGAGGAGGGGCAGGCGGTCGAGTTCACCGTCGGCGCCGGCCAGAAGGGCCCTCAGGCCGAAGCAGTGCGCGTCCTCTGACGCCGTTCGCGCGCGTCTCGTTCGGAGGCGGCATCGCGCAGTGACTCCCGCGGGCGAGGGCGCCCGGAGTCGCCGCGGGATGCCGCCTCCTTCGCGTTCCCGTGCGCGCGTGCCGAGCGACGCGCGCACACGGTCGCAGCTTGCACTCGCATGGGGCGAGTGCCAGAATGGCTTAGCACTCGTCTTTGTGGAGTGCTAACAGACTGACAGCCCCCATCCGGGAGGGACATCACACATATGGCAAAGATCATCGCTTTCGACGAGGAGGCCCGCCGTGGCCTCGAGCGCGGTCTCAACATCCTGGCCGACGCCGTCAAGGTGACCCTGGGCCCCCGCGGTCGCAACGTCGTGCTCGAGAAGAAGTGGGGCGCCCCCACGATCACGAACGACGGTGTTTCGATCGCCAAGGAGATCGAGCTCGACGACCCCTACGAGAAGATCGGCGCCGAGCTGGTCAAGGAGGTCGCCAAGAAGACCGACGACGTGGCCGGTGACGGAACCACCACCGCGACCGTTCTCGCCCAGGCGCTCGTGCGCGAAGGTCTGCGCAACGTCGCAGCCGGCGCCGACCCCATTTCGCTGAAGAAGGGCATCGAGAAGGCCGTCAAGGCCATCACCGACCAGCTCCTCGCCGGCGCCAAGGAGGTCGAGTCGAAGGAGCAGATCGCCGCCACGGCATCGATCTCCGCCGCTGACCCCGCGATCGGCGAGCTCATCGCCGAGGCGATCGACAAGGTCGGCAAGGAAGGTGTGGTCACCGTCGAGGAGTCCAACACCTTCGGCACCGAGCTCGAGCTCACCGAGGGCATGCGCTTCGACAAGGGCTACATCAACCCTTACTTCGTGACCGACCCGGAGCGTCAGGAAGCGGTCTTCGAAGACCCCTACATCCTGATCGCGAACCAGAAGATCTCGAACATCAAGGACCTGCTGCCGATCGTCGACAAGGTGATCCAGGAGGGCAAGGAGCTCCTCATCATCGCTGAGGACGTCGAGGGTGAGGCTCTCGCGACGCTCGTGCTCAACAAGATCCGCGGCATCTTCAAGTCGGCTGCCGTCAAGGCTCCCGGCTTCGGCGACCGTCGCAAGGCTCAGCTCCAGGACATCGCGATCCTCACCGGCGGCCAGGTCATCACCGAAGAGGTCGGCCTCAAGCTCGAGAACGCCACGGTCGACCTGCTCGGTCGTGCGCGCAAGGTCATCATCACCAAGGACGAGACCACCATCGTCGAAGGTGCCGGTGACACGGCTCAGATCGAGGGTCGCGTGACCCAGATCCGCCGCGAGATCGAGAACACCGACAGCGACTACGACCGCGAGAAGCTCCAGGAGCGTCTGGCCAAGCTCGCCGGCGGCGTCGCCGTCATCAAGGCGGGCGCGGCCACCGAGGTCGAGCTGAAGGAGCGCAAGCACCGCATCGAGGACGCCGTTCGCAACGCGAAGGCGGCCGTCGAGGAGGGCATCGTCCCCGGTGGTGGCGTCGCGCTCATCCAGGCCGGCAAGATCGCGTTCGAGGGTCTGTCGCTCGAGGGTGACGAGGCCACCGGTGCGAACATCGTCCGCGTCGCGATCGAGGCTCCGCTGAAGCAGATCGCCCTCAACGCCGGCATGGAGCCCGGTGTCGTGGCGAACAAGGTCGCCGAGCTCGAGCCCGGCTGGGGCCTGAACGCCGCGACCGGCGAGTACGGTGACCTGTTCGCGCAGGGCATCATCGACCCGGCCAAGGTGACGCGCTCGGCGCTGCAGAACGCGGCGTCGATCGCCGGCCTGTTCCTCACCACCGAGGCCGTCGTCGCCGACAAGCCGGAGAAGGCTGCGGCCGCCCCGGCCGACCCGACCGGCGGCATGGACTTCTGAGTCCGCTCCGCGTCTGACGCACAGAAGGGCCCCCTCTGCGGAGGGGGCCCTTCTGCCGTTCCCGGACGTGTCGGGCCGGGCGATCCGGGAGGCTCAGCGGAAGAGGCTCGTGCTGGCCTGCTCCACCTCGGCGTACTGGCGCCCGGCGACGGTGAGCGCACCGTCGATCTCGGCCAGAGCGGCGGCGACCTCGCGCTGCGTCGCGCGCCACCGCTCCACGACGCCGGAGAACGCCGCCGAGGCCGCGCCCGTCCAGGAGCCCTGGAGCTGAGTGAGCTGCGACAGCAGCGCGGCGGATTCGCTTTCCAAGCGATCGACGGTCGCGCGGATCGCGCCCGACGCGGTGAAGACGGCATCGCTGTCGACGGAGAAGACGGCCATGGGAGGCTCCTTTCGAGTACGTCCCGCCACGTTAGGGCGCCGGCCCGCGGGCACGGGCGCGGTGCGGCGTGCTCGTGCACACCGCCCTCGGTCGGGCTCCCTGTGGAGGAGACTCAGCGCTGGCGCGGCAGCGGACGCGTGTCGGAGACCTCGTCGGCGGATGGCGGTGCCAGCGGCAGTGCGACGCGGAACGTCGCCCCGCCGCCGGGGGTGTCGCGCACCGACACGGTGCCATGCAGCGCCTGGACGATCGAGGCGACGATCGACAGGCCGAGCCCGGAGCCGCCGGTCTCCCGCGCCCGCGAGGTGTCGGCGCGCCAGAACCGCTGGAAGATCTGGTCGCGGATCTGCTCCGGGATGCCTTCGCCGTGGTCGATGACCTCGATCCACCCGGTCTCGTCGGCCGCGGAGACCCCCACGCGCAGTTCGATGGGGGAGTCCTCGCCGGTGAACCGGCGCGCGTTGCCCAGCAGATTGGCCACGACTTGGCGGATGCGGTTCTCATCTCCGAGCACGACGGGTTCGACGGGAACCGTGCGCACCGGCGCGGTCGCCGGAGCTGCCGGCGCGTCCGCCGCCTCGTCGGCGTCACCGGCGCCGCGGGGCCGGCGACGCAGACGCGACAGCGTCGCCCCCGCCAGCGCGATGGCGGAGGTCGCAGAAGTCGTGCGCCGGCGCGGCTCGCCGGAGGTGTCGTCTTCGGGCGTCTCGGCGGGCGGGTCGACCGTGATCGACATCGTCACACGCGGCCCTCCGTACGCGGAGGTGTCCTCGACGGTCACTTCGCGCTGCGGCGACGCCGCCCGCAGATCGAGCGCGGCGTCGCGGGCGATGGGGCGCAGATCCACCGGCTGGATGACCACGCCCCGCTGCTCGTCCAGGCGCGCCAGCGCGAGGAGGTCCTCCACGAGCACCCCCATGCGGATCGCCTCCTTCTCGATGCGCTCCATCGACTGCGCGACCTCCTCGTCGCCGCGGATGGCTCCCATGCGGTACAGCTCGGCGTACCCGCGCACCGTCACCAGGGGGGTGCGCAGCTCATGGCTGGCGTCGCCGATGAACCGGCGCATCTGCCCGACGGTCGCGTCGCGCTGGCGGATCGCCGCATCCACCCGGTCCAGCATCGTGTTGATGGCGGTCTTCAGTCGCCCGACCTCGGTGCCGGGGACCACGTCCGACATCCGCTGGCTGAAGTCCCCTCCCGCGATCGACATCGCGGTGGCCTCCACCTGACCGAGGCCGCGGAAGGTCAGGGTCACGAGCCACCGCGTCAGGAGGGCGCTGGCGATGAGGATGAGGAGGGCGAGGATGCTGTAGATGCCGACGTAGGCGGCCACGACCCGTTCGGTGGGTCCCAGGGACACGGCGACCATCTGCGTGTACAGCGCGCTGACGCCGTCGACGGCCAGCACGTCGACGGCCGCGTGAAACGGCGGTCCGCTGCCGGTGCTCGGCAGCGCGAAGGGAGTGAGGCCCTGCAACTGCGTCTTCTGAAGCGTGTAGGTCGAGGGGAATTCCGGCGGAGCGGTCGTGCCGTCACCGCCGGCCGCGATGAGGAACTGGCCTGTCGGATCGTAGATCGCCACGAAGATGTCGGTCGGGGCCGCTTCCTCGTCCTCGGTGAAGCGCAGGGTGCCGCCGGAGTTCTGCACGTCCAGGACCGACAGCGCGGCATCCGAGGACGCCAGTTGCCGCAGCGAGTCGTCCAGCGACGCCGTGAGGGTGGTGCGGAGGAAGGCCATCGTTCCGAATCCGGCCGAGACCAGCCCGATCGCGAGCAGGCCCACGGTCACGCCGGTCACCTTGGCGCGCAGGCTGAGCCCACGCCACCATCCGGTGACGGCGTCGTTGTGGTGAGCCAGGAGGTCTTCTTCCGTCGGGCCGCTCAGGCGGTCTTGCCGGCCTTGAGCATGTAGCCGAAGCCGCGCTTGGTCTGGATGAGCGGCTCGGAGGAGTGCGGATCGATCTTGCGGCGGAGGTAGGAGATGTAGCTCTCCACGATGCCTGCGTCGCCGTTGAAGTCGTACTCCCACACGTGATCGAGGATCTGCGCCTTGGACAGCACCCGGTTCGGGTTGAGCATGAGGTAGCGCAGCAGTTTGAACTCCGTGGGGCTCAGGTCGATCGAGACGTCCCCGACCGTGACGTCGTGGGTGTCCTGATCCATCGTGAGCTCGCCCGCGCGGATGATCGACTCCTCGTCGGTCTGCATCGTGCGGCGCAGGATCGCCTGGATGCGCGCGACGATCTCGTCCAGGCTGAAGGGCTTGGTGACATAGTCGTCGCCGCCGGCGTTGAGCCCGGTGATCTTGTCTTCGGTCTCGTCCTTGGCGGTGAGGAAGAGGATCGGTGCCGTGTAGCCGGCGCCCCGCAGGCGCTTGGTGACGCTGAACCCGTTCATATCGGGCAGCATCACATCCAGCACGATGAGATCGGGCTCCTCCTCGAGGACGGCGGAGATGGTCTGCGCGCCGTTGGAGACGGCGCGGACCTGGAATCCGGCGAATCGGAGGCTCGTGACGAGCAGATCCCGGATGTTCGGTTCGTCGTCCACGACGAGGATGCGCGGTGCGGTCATGCCCTCATTATCGTGACCAAACCCTTCGCGCGCCTGGATGCCCTGCGCGAAAGCGGGAAATGGGCCCGTACAGGGCCCGGAATCCGGGAAATCCGGCCTGATCGCGGGTCGCTCTCAGCTGCTGAGGGCGGCGTTGACGGCGACGGCGGAGTACTCCCGCTCCACCACGAGGGTGGCCAAGCCGACGATCCCGGCATGCTCTCCCAGCGTGGACTGGCTGACCGTGAGGTGGCGCGTCGCGCGCGGCAGGGAGCGGGGGTACAGCGTCTCGCGCACGCCGGCCAGGAGAGGGGCGGATGCGAGCATCCCGCCCAGCACGACCTCTCCCGGGTTCAGCACCGACACCAGGGTGGCCACGACCTCGCCGATCACGCGGCCCGCCGCCCGGGTGAGGGCAGCCGCATCCGGGTCGCCCGCCGCGAGGTACGCCCCGACTTCGGAGCCGGACTCGGCGTTCTTGCCGATCGCCGAGAGGGCCCGCGCCACGGCGCGTCCGGAGGCCACGGCCGCCAGGCAGCCGTGCGCCCCGCACTGGCACACCTCGTCGTCGTGCCCGGCGAGCTTGACGTGGCCGATGTCTCCGGCGCCGCCGTCGGTGCCCTGGTAGACCCGCCCCCCGATGACGATGCCCGCGCCGATGCCGGAGGAGACTTTGATGAAGCACAGCGCGCGTGAATCGGCATGTGCGGCGCGCTGCTCGCCGAGGGCGGCGGCATCGGCGTCGTTGGCGACGAGGACGGGGACGCCCAGGGCATCGCGCAGGTGATCGGGGATCGGATACGCGTCCCACCCCGGCATGATGGGCGGCTGGCTGGGGCGCCCGGTGTCGGGGTCGACGGGCCCGGGGATGCTGATGCCGATCGCCGCGACGCGCTCCAGCGGGGTCTCCGCTGCGATCAGGACCCGGCGCGCCGTGGCGGCGATCTCGTCGAGGGTCCGGTCCGGGCCGTCGGCGACGGCGACCTCGATGCGCTCCTCGGCGAGAAGACGTCCGGCCAGATCGGTCAGGGCGACCATGGTGTGGGTCGTGTCGACCGCGGCGGTGAGCACGGTGGCCCGCGCGGAGTTGAACTCCAGCAGCCGCGAGGGACGGCCCGAGGCGGGACGCTCGGTGCCGTTCTCCACGATGAGCCCGGCCTCCAGCAGGGCGTCGATGCGGGTGGACACCGTCATCCGCGACAGGCCCGTGATCTCCAGGACGTCGCCCCGCGTGAGCGCGCGCCCCGTGCGGATCAGTTCCAGCACATCGCCCGGACCGGACATCGTGACCCCCTCGTTCGACCTCTCGATCATATGCTTGACAGCTACGCCAATAATGTCTAGCTTCTAGGCATATGTCGGCAGGCCGGCATCCCGTTCGATGGCGCGAGGAGGCGCATCATGGCTCGACGTGCAACGGCAGTGGGCTTTGCGGTGATGGGGGCGGCGGCGCTCGTGCTCTCCGGCTGCACCAGTTCCGGCGACGATGGCGGCGGGGGAGGCGGCGGGGATGGATTGACGTTCTGGCTGCAGGAGGACCTGCCCGACCGGGTCGCTGCCACGCAGGCGATCGTCGATGCGTACACGGAGGAGTCCGGCGTCGAGGTGGAGCTCGTGTCGGTGGCCGAGGACCAGTTCAGCCAATTGATCACCTCCGCCGCGGCCGCAGGCGACCTGCCGGATGTCATCGGCGGCATCTCCCTTCCGCAGGTGCGCACGCTCTCCTCGAACGAACTGGTCGATCCGGACGCGGTGGGAGCCGTCATCGACGACCTGGACTCGGCCACCTTCTCCGAGCGTGCGCTGGAACTCGTCTCCGACGGCGATGACCTTCTGGCCGTTCCCAGCGAGTCGTGGACGCAGATGCTGTTCTACCGCACCGACCTGTTCGAGGCGGCGGGGCTGGATGCGCCGGACTCGTACGACGCGATCCTTGAGGCCGCGAGCACGCTGGACAGCCCCGACCTGGCGGGCTTCGTGGGGGCAACGGCCCCCGGCGACGCCTTCACTGAGCAGACGTTCGAGCAGATCGGGCTGGGCAACGGGTGCGAGCTGGTCTCGGAGGACGGCGAGGTCGAGCTGGACTCGGGCCCGTGCGTGGACGCGTTCGCCTTCTACGGCGAGCTGACCAGCGACTACTCCGTGCCCGGTGCGCAGGACGTGGACACCACCCGCGCCACCTACTTCGCCGGCGACGCCGCCATGTTCATCTGGTCGAGCTTCGTGCTCGACGAGCTGGCGGGCCTGCGGGAGGACGCCAAGCCCTCGTGCCCGGAGTGCGCGGCCGACCCGTCCTTCCTCGCCGCCAACACGGGGGTCGTGACCTCCATCGCCGGCCCGGATTCGGACACCCCCGCACAGTTCGGCGAAATCACCTCGTGGACCGTCACGGCCGGGGCCAACACCGAGGATGCTCAGTCGTTCATCGAGTACATGATGAGCGACGGATACGAGGACTGGATCGCCATCGCCCCCGAGGGCAAGGTGCCGGTGCGCACCGGCACCCCGGAAGAGCCCACCGTGTTCTCGGATGCGTGGGCGACCCTGCCGGCGGGTGTGGACACCAAGGCCCCGCTGTCGGACTTCTACACTGCGGACGTGCTCGAGGCCGTCGCCGCCGGCCCCGAGGACCTCGCCCGCTGGGGCATCACGCAGGGTCAGGGCGACCTCCTCGGTGCGCTGCAGGGGGAGCTCCCCGTCGCCACTGCCGTCAACGAGGTGTCCCAGGGCGCCGACCCGGCCACCGCCGCCGAGCAGGCCGCGGAGGCGGTGCGCTCCATCGCGGAGTCGCTCCAGTGACCCAGCTGGCCGGCGGGACGGGCCTGAGCGGCCCGGCCCCCGCCTCGGGCCCGGCCGCACCCCGCGGGACGGTGCGCGCGCGGCGCTCGCGTCAGGGGCGGGATGAGAACCGGGCAGGGCTCCTGCTCATCTCCCCGACTGTCATCATCGTCGGCGTCGCGGTCGTGCTGCCGATCCTGTGGGCTGTCGCCCTCGCGTTCCAGCGGGTGCGGCTCATCAACATCCGCGGTACCGGGTTCTTCGGTCAGTACACCCTCGACAACTTCGTCAACGTCCTCACGTCGCCCGGGTTCCTCGGGGCGCTGTGGACGACGCTGGTGTACGCCGTCGGCGGCACGGCCCTGGCGATCGGCGTCGGGCTCGTCGCCGCCCTCGCCCTGCGCAAGCCCTTCCGCGGCCGGGGGCTCATCCGCGCCGCGCTCCTGCTTCCCTACGTGGCGCCCGTGGTGGCCGCCACGTTCGTGTGGTCGACGCTGCTGAACCCCCAGTTCGGACTGGTCAACTGGTTCGGCCGCACGGTGCTGGGCTGGGAGGATCCGGTAGCGTTCCTGTCGCAGCGGTCCTTGCCGGTGCCCTTCTTCGGCCTGCAGATCGACCTGCCGATCGCGCTGATCACCGTCATCCTCTTCGAGGCGTGGCGGTCGTTCCCCTTCGCCTTCCTCTTCCTGACGGCACGACTGCAGGCCGTCCCGGGAGTGCTGGATGAGGCAGCACTCATCGACGGCGCCACGCCGACGCAGCGTTTCCGGCACATCCTGCTGCCGCAGCTGCTCCCCACCATCGCCGTGCTGACGGTGCTGCGGTTCATCTGGACGTTCAACAACTTCGACGACATCTACCTCCTCACCGGTGGCGGCGCCGGCACGCAGGTGGTGTCGGTGCGCGTCTTCGACTACCTCACCGCTCGCGGCGACATCGGCTCCGCCGCGGCCCAGGCGCTGATCCTCGCGCTCATCCTGGCGGTGCTGGTGACGGTGTACCTGCGGCTATTCGGCCGGCGGGAGGAGCAGGCATGACCACGTCTCTGCTGGAGTCGGCGCCGCGCACGGGAAACGCACGTCGCGGAGTGGGCCGCGACCGGATCGAGAACACAGTCCTGCGGATTGTGCGGCCGGTCGTGATCGTCCTGCTGCTGATCGTGGCGGTGTTCCCCTTCTACTACATGGTGCTGCTGAGCTTCCGCACCCTCGATTCCCTGCTGCAGGAGCCGGGCGCACTGTGGATCTCGCTCGACGAGCTCGACCTGTCCACGTACCTCGACATCCTCGCCCCGGTCTCGGACGGCGGTCAGGGGTTCATCGAGTTCATGCGCAATTCGCTCCTGGTCGCCCTCGGGACGGTGGTGCTGTCGCTGCTCGTGGCGATTCCCGGCTCCTACGCGGTCAGCCGGCTGCGCTTCTTCGGCCACCGGCAGGTGTCGGCGCTGTTCCTGGCGGTGTACTTCTTCCCCAGCATCCTGCTGGCCGTGCCGTTGTTCGTGGTGTTCACGCAGATCGGACTGCGTGGGTCTCTCGTGGGCCTGCTCATCGTGTACGTCTCGCAGGTCGTCGCCGTGTCGATCTACACGCTGCGCAACTACTTCGCCACGATCCCCGTCTCCCTCGAGGAGGCCGCGGCGATCGACGGGTGCACCCGGCTGCAGACGATGCGGAAGATCAGCATCCCGCTGGCGATGCCGGCCATCGTCTCCAACGGATTGTTCATCTTCATGATCGCGTGGAACGAGTTCCTCTTCGCGCTGCTGTTCCTCGTCGAACGGCGGGAGTCGTGGACGGTCTCCCTCGGTCTGTCGCAGCTGTCGGGGAGCATCGAGGTGCCCACGACCGTGCTGATGGCCGGGTCCGTCATCCTCACCCTGCCGATCATCATCCTGTTCTTCGCCTCGGAGCGCCTCCTCGTGGGCGGGCTCACGGCAGGGGCGGAAAAGGGCTGACGGCCCCACCGCCCGGAAGGAAGGCGCAGCTCCGTGCCCCAGATCGTCCAATTCGCCGGCCCCGGCAGGGTCGAACTCGTCGAGATCGCCCCCGCGCCACTTGTGCCCGGCGGAGTGCGGGTGGCGACGTGGTATTCCGGCATCTCCGCCGGCACCGAGCTGACCGCCTACCGCGGCACCAACCCGTACCTCACCTCGATGTGGGATCCGGCGCGGCGCATCTTCGTCCCGGGGGAGCCGGGCTTCGCCTACCCGGTGCAGGGCTGGGGCTACTCGGAAGTGGGTGAGGTGGTGGAGGTCGCCGACGGTGTGGACGGCGTGGTCGTCGGCGACGTGGTCCACGGCATCTGGGGGCACCGCAGCGATGCCGTCCTGCCCGCCCCCGCTGTCGCCGGACGGGTGCTGCCGCCCGGCGCCGACGCGATCCTCGGCACGTTCGCCCGCGTGGGCGCGATCGCATTGAACGCGGTGCTCGCCGCCGACGTGCGGCTGGGTGAGACCGTCGCGATCTTCGGCCAGGGGGTGATCGGGCTGCTCGCGACGCGACTGGCGACCCTGGCCGGAGGGTCCGTGCTCGCCGCCGACACGCAGCCCGCGCGTCTGGCGATGGCCGAGCGCTTCGGTGCCGCCGTGGTGGTCGACGCGCGCGACCCGCGCGGCGCCGGGGCGGTCGTCCGCGAGCGCATGGCGGGCGGCGCGGACAGCGCCATCGAGCTCTCCGGCTCGGACCGCGCCCTGCACGAGGCGGTGCGATCCGTCGTCGCCGACGGCCTCGTGGCGGCGGCGGGCTTCTACCAGGGCGGTGCGGAGCATCTGCGTCTGGGGGAGGAGTTCCACCACAACCGCGTCCGCCTCGTGGCCAGCCAGATCGCGGGCGTCCCCGTCGGGCTCGGCGGCCGCTGGGACCAGGCGCGTCTCGTCCGCACCGTCATGCACCTGATCCTGTCCGGACGCGTGGATGCCGCGGCCCTCGTGACCGACGTCGTGGCGGCGGCCGAGGTGGCGACGGTGTTCGAGCGCCTGGACCGGGGCGATCCCGGCATCCTGCAGGCGATCCTCCGATTCGAGGCCGCCCCGGAGCGGGCGACGTGATCCCCGACTCCCGCCCGCACGTGCCGCCTGATCCGCCCGGGGTCGGTCTGATCGGCGCGGGCGCCATCGCGCGCAGCGCCCACCTCCCCGCCTACGCGCGCTGGGGGATCCCGGTGGTCGCGATCGCGTCGCGCACGCCGTCGTCGGCGCGGGCCCTGGCCGGGCAGTTCGGCATCGCCACCGTGCGCGATCGGGTGGAAGACCTCCTGGCCGACCCCGCCGTCGCCGTCGTCGACATCGCCACCGGCCCGCACGGACGCGTGGACCTCATCGCCGCGGCCGTGGCGGCCGGCAAGCACGTCCTCGCCCAGAAGCCCCTCGTCCTCGAGCCCCACGAGGCCGACCGGCTCGCGGAGGTGCTCGCGCTCGCCGCGGCCCGCGGCATCCGCGTGGCCGCGAACATGAACGCCCGCTGGGCGCCGCCGTGGCGCGTGGCGACGCTGCTCGCGCGCGCCGGCGAGATCGGGGATGTCGTCGGCGTCACCCACCTGCACGACAAGCCACTGCCGCCGCTGGCGGGCACCCCGTTCGACGACGTGCCGCACATGCTCGTGAACGACTACCTCGCGCACTGGATCGACATCTCGCGCTGCTGGCTGGAGGGCTCCCGCGTCGTGTCGGTCGCCGCCCACGACTCGCGCGTGCCGGGGCAGCCGGCGGATGCTGCGAACCCGTGGCAGGCCAGCATCCACATCGCCGTCTCCTCCGGGGCGACGGCAGCCATCCGCGTCGTCGGCGATGTGCGGACGGATTCGGGCGGGTGTCCGTTCTGGATCCACGGCACCGCGGGCACGATCCGCGGCAGCGTGCTGCGCGGCAGCGACTCCGTCGAGATCGAGCGCGACGGCGAGCGCGTGTCGATCGATGCGGAGGGTGAGTGGTTTCCCGACGGGTTCGCCGGGGCCATGGGCGAGCTGCTCACCGCCGTGGCCGAAGACCGGGAGCCGGAGAACTCCGCCGCCCACGTGCTCGTGTCGGCGCGGCTGGGGATGGCCGCTGCAGCATCGGCGGCGAACGGGGGCACGCCGGAGCGACCGGCCGGCCTCGAACTGACCCGTTCGGCCGTGCGAGGCGGGAGGGGCCGGTGATCGACGTCGACGAGGTCGCCGTCGGACCTGATGCGCGCGTCTATGGGGAGGGATGGCAGAGCTGGAGCCCGACCACGTGGTACCGCGCGGGCGAGGAGATCCATCGCCCGCAGGAGCGGTGGCAGCACCTCATGCGCTTCCGGCCGGGTGTCGCGCTCGCCGACGACGCGGTGCAGGGCGAGGGACTGCTCGTGGTGGATCCCGGCGACGGCTCGCCTGTGCGCACGTACGGCGTCACCGATGCCTCGACGGAGGTCCCCTCCATCCGCGCGCGGTGGCGGGACGGGCGGGTGACGGTGTCGGCCAGCGGCGCGGTCACATCCTGGACGACCTCGGCGGCACCCGGCGCCGATCCCGGAGATGAGGCGCTCCGCGCCTTCGGTGACCGGATGGGCCGAGCTGCCGGCGCGCGCGCGGGCGGGGAGCCCCCGCGCGTGTGGTGCAGCTGGTACCGGTACTTCGAGGACGTCACCGCCGCCGACGTGCAGGAGAACCTCCACGACCTGCGTGCGCGCGACCTTCCCGTCGACGTCGTGCAGATCGACGACGGCTGGAGCCGCGGCACGGGGGAGTGGACCGCGGAGAACGAGCGCTTCGGCTCGGTGGCGGATGCGGTCGCCCGGATCCGCGACGCTGGACGGCGGCCGGGCCTGTGGCTGGCCCCGTTCGTCGTCGGCGCGGCCTCGGCGGTCGCGCGGCAGCATCCGGAGTGGCTCGTCGGCGAAGCAGGGTACAACTGGGGCGACGATCTCGTCGGGCTCGACCTCACCCACCCCGGTGTGCGCGGGTACCTCACCGAGGTGTTCACGCGCGTGCGCGAGTGGGGAGTCGGCTACGTCAAGCTCGATTTCCTCTACGCCGGCGCGGTTCCCGGCGCGCGGTACGACCCCGACGCGACGCCTCTCGCGGCATACCGGGCGGGGCTGCAGCTGGTGCGGGAGGTGCTCGGCGAGGACGCGTACCTGCTGGGGTGCGGAGCGCCGCTGCTGCCGAGCGTCGGGCTCCTCGACGCGATGCGCATCGCGTCGGACACGTTCCACGAGGGCGGCGAGGACGGATCACAGGGCCTCCGCGGCCGCATGTCGCTCGAGGCGCGGACGTGGCAGGACGGGCGCCTGTGGACGACCGACCCGGACTGCCTCGTGGCCCGCCCCGGCTTCGCGCTGCGCGAGGAATGGGCCGCCGTCGTCCAGGCCGCCCCGGGGATCCGGGGGTTCTCCGACCGCATCGCGGAACTGGACGGACGCGGACTGCAGCTGGTGCGGGATCTGCTGGAAGGACCCGCGGATGCCTGAGCTGGATCGCCTGCGCGAGCGCATCGCGCCGCTGGTGGCGATGCTGTACCCCGGGCATGCCACCGCCGTGCTCGACGATCTCGTCCGCCTCGCGGCGCGGTGGGCGGAGCCCCTCGCGACGACAGGCCCCGCCCGGTGGGACGAGGGCACCGCCTACCTCATCACGTACGGCGGCTCGTTCCACCGCGAGGGCGAGGTGCCGTTGCAGACGCTCGCCGGTATCCTGCGCGCGCACGTGGGCGATGTCGTGACCGATGTGCACCTGCTGCCCATCTACCCCTGGACCTCCGACGACGGGTTCGGCGTCACCGATCACCGCCAGGTCGATCCGTCCCTGGGGACGTGGGACGACATCGCGCAGCTGCGTCAGGACTACGCGCTCGCCCTGGACTTCGTCGCCAACCACGTGTCCAGTTCGAGCACGTGGTTCCGCCGGTGGCTTGACCGTGACCCGCGTTACGCCGGCTACTTCCTCGAGCCGGGGCCGGACTTCGACGTGTCGCACGTGGTGCGCCCGCGCACGACACCGCTGCTGCACACCTACGAGCGCCCCGACGGCACACAGGTGCGCGCGTGGACGACGTTCGGCGACGACCAGGTCGACGTCGATCCGCGCACCCCGGCCGTGCTGCTGGATCTCACCGATGTCCTGCTGGGATACGTGTCGCGGGGCGCCACCACGGTGCGCCTGGACGCCATCGGCTACCTGTGGAAGGAGTCGGGCACCTCGTGCATCCACCTGCCGCAGACGCATGCCGTCATCCGCATATGGCGGGCGATCGTGGATGCGGTGGCCCCGGGCACGCGCCTGCTTACCGAGACCAACGTGCCGCACGCCGACAACATCACGTACTTCGGCGACGGCTCGGACGAGGCGCACATGGTGTACCAGTTCGCCCTCCCGCCGCTCGTCCTGCACGCCTTCGTCACCGGCCGGGCAGGCGCCTTGACCCGGTGGGCGAGCGGCATCGGCCCGGTGGGCCCGGCGGCGACGTGGTTCAACTTCCTCGCCAGCCATGACGGGATCGGGCTGCGCCCCACCGTGGGCCTCCTCTCCGACGCCGACCGCGACCTGCTCGTCGAGCGCACGCGTGCCCGCGGCGGCCGCGTGTCGATGGCGCGACGCCCCGACGGCACCGAGGGCGTGTACGAGCTCAACACGAACTTCCTCGACGCGCTCGTGGATCCCGCCGACCCCGACCCCGACGCCTCCGCGGTCGTGCGGGGGCTGGCCGCCCACGCCATCCTGCTGTCGGTGGTGGGCGTGCCCGCGGTGTACTACCACTCCCTCTTCGGCTCCGGTCAGGACGAGCAGGGCATGCAGCACAGCGGGATCGCCCGCCGGATCAACCGGCAGGTCCTCGACGCCGACCTGCTCGCGGCCGAACTGGCCGAGATCCCGCGCCGTGCGCGCATGCTCGCCGGCCTCCGGCACCTGCTGTCGGTGCGGCGCACGCAGCCGGGCTTCTCGCCGTTCGCGGATCAGACCGTCGAGGCGCTCGACGAGCGCGCCTTCGTCGTGCGCCGCGCCGCCGGGACGGTGCACGAGATCGTCGCGGCGATCAACGTGAGCGACGAGGTCGTGGAGCTGCCCTCCCTCGCCGGCACCGACGTGCTCACGGGCGAGACGGTCACCGCGCTGCGCCTGCCCCCGCACGGCTACGCGTGGCTCACGCCCCCGCCGGCCTAGCGCGGGCCCCGGCGCCGGTCAGGCGGCAGCGGTCAGCAGGTCGTCGGCATCCAGGATCGTGTAGGCGTAGCCCTGCTCGGCGAGGAAGCGCTGCCGGTTCTGCGCGAAGTCCTGGTCGACGGTGTCGCGGGAGATGAGCGTGTAGAAGCTCGCGGTGTTGCCCGACTGCTTCGGACGCAGGAGCCGCCCCAGCCGCTGGGCCTCCTCCTGCCGCGAGCCGAACGACCCCGAGACCTGGATGGCGACGGAGGCCTCCGGCAGGTCGACGGAGAAGTTGGCGACCTTCGACACCACCAGCAGCGAGATCGCGCCCTCGCGGAACGCCTGGAACAGCTCTTCGCGCTCGGGGATCGGGGTGGCCCCGGTGATCTGCGGAGCATCCAGCGACTGCGCCAGCACCTCGATCTGGTCGAGGTACTGCCCGATGACGAGGATCCGCTCGCCGGCGTGCCGGCGCACGAGTCCGCGCACCACCTCGATCTTCGCCGGGGCGGTCGCCGCCAGCCGGTAGCGCTCCTCGTCCGCGGCGGCGGCGTACTCGAGCCGGTCGCCGGCGGGCAGGTCCACGCGCACCTCGTAGCAGACGGCGGGGGAGATGAAGCCCTGGGCCTCGATCTCCTTCCACGGCGCGTCGAACCGCTTCGGGCCGATGAGGCTGAACACGTCGCCCTCGCGGCCGTCCTCGCGCACGAGCGTCGCCGTGAGCCCCAGGCGGCGGCGGGCCTGCAGATCGGCGGTGAGCTTGAACACGGGAGCGGGGAGGAGGTGCACCTCGTCGTAGACGATGAGGCCCCAGTCCAGCGCATCCAGCAGCGCCAGGTGCGCGTACTGCCCGCCGCGCTTGGCGGTGAGGATCTGGTAGGTCGCGATCGTGACCGGCTTGACCTCCTTGACCTGCCCGGAGTACTCCCCGATCTCCTCGGGGGTCAGCGACGTGCGGCGCAGCAGCTCGTCGCGCCACTGCCGCGCGCTGACGGTGTTGGTCACGAGGATGAGCGTCGTGGTCTTGGTGTCGGCCATCGCCCCGGCGCCCACGAGCGTCTTACCGGCGCCGCAGGGGAGCACGACCACGCCGGAACCGCCCTCGGAGAACGCGTCGACGGCCTGGCGCTGGTACGGACGCAGGTGCCAGCTGGACTCGTCCAGATCGATCGGATGCGGCGTTCCCGGCGTGTAGCCGGCGAGGTCTTCGGCGGGCCAGCCGATCTTCAGCAGCTCCTGCTTGATGTGGCCGCGGGCCCATGCGTCGATGACGTAGACGTCGGGGGCGGGGTGGCCGATCAGCAGCGGCGAGATGCGCTTGTTCCGGGCGACCTCGGTGAGCACGGCCGGGTCGGTGGAGCGAAGGACGAGGGCGCCCTCCTCATCGCGCTCGATGACGAGGCGGCCGTACCGGCCGACGGTCTCGCGGATGTCCAGCGACACCGACGCGGGCACGGGGAACCGCGACCAGCGGTCGAGGGTGACGAGCATGTCCTCGGCGTCGTGCCCGGCCGCGCGGGCGTTCCACAGCCCCAGGCGGGTGATGCGGTACGTGTGGATGTGCTCGGGGGCGCGCTCCAGCTCCGCGAACACCGCGAGCTCGTGGCGCGCGCTCTCCGCATCGGGATGCGCCACTTCCAGGAGCACCGTGCGGTCGCTCTGCACGATCAGGGGGCCGTCAACCATAACCGTCCATCTTACCGTCGCAACGCGCCCCGGCGGTCGCGCCCGCCGTCGCCGAGAGTGCATCGACTCGCCGAATCCGCACCGGATCCGGTGCACTTTCGCTGAGGCGATGCACTGTCGGGGGTGCGGGGTGGGTCATGTGACGGGGTGGACGCTCGCGATGCTGGACAGCGGCAGCGTGCGCTCCACGTCGGCGCCGCGGTCGCGTCCGCGCAGGCGCCCGCCACCCAGTCCCGTCGCCTCCAGGCGGAACGTGCGGCTGGAGCCGTCAGGGAGACGCACGACGACGTCGACGACGGAGCGGGCGCGGACGGCGGAGTCCAGTTCGCGCTCCAGCCACGCCGCATCCGCGTCTTCGGATTCGCTGCCGGCACGCACGCGAGCCAGGAGATCGGCGTACCGCTGCACGGCGGCGGGAGCCGTGGGCTCGGGCGCCAGCCGCGCGCGATCCAGGCGCCGCGGCATCCCGGCCTCGTCGACGGCCACGACGGGGTAGCGTGCGTCGGCGAGCGCCCAGAAGACGGTGTCCTCGCTCACACGGGACACGAGGGCGCCGCCGTGCCGGATGAGCCCGAGGGCGCGCAGCGCCTGATCGACGGCCACCGTCTCCAGCGCGGCGGGATCGTCGCTGGTCACGCGTGTGCGCCCCGCGATCGGGTCGCGCCCCACCCGCAGCAGGCCGTGGCGGTCGGCGGTGCGGGACAGGACGTACTCCAGCGGCTGAGGCACGCCGGTCAGCGACAGTTCGCTGAGGAAGGATCTGAGCGAATCGGCCGTCTCGCCGGCGGTGATCGCCGCGGCGATCGTGTCGGCGCTGAACCGGTAGCTCGAGGCCTGGGCATGCGATTCGCGCACCGCCATGCTGCGCAGCCGCACGTCCAGGTGCGGGGCCAGCGGACCGGGTGCGATCGCGGTGAGGTCGTTCTGCAGGTACACGCGGTCCACCTCGGGCGGCAGGAAGGCGCCCAGCGCCGCACCGTCGGCGGCGGCTCCGGCCGCCAGCGGCGCCGCCCAGGGCGGCTCGCCCCCGGCCGGGCTCAGCAGCCCCCACGCCACCGCGCGCGCACGCCACACGCCGGCGTGGCTGGGCCACGCGGTGTCGAACGGATAGGCGTCCGCCCACAGGGCGGCGGGGATCCATCCCCCCTCGGGGGTGCGCAGCCCGGACGGGAGGGCGTCTCGGAGCCGTTCGGCGGCGATCATCCACCGTTCCAGCGTCGGACTGCCCACCCACGAACGGCCGGCCGGGGTGACCAGCCAGGCCTTCTCCTCGGGATGCAGCAGGCCCGTGGCGGCGGCGAACCCCACGAGGAGATCGGCGGTGTCGCCGTCGGGGACGGCACCGGATTCGACGAGCTCGCGGCGGTCGCCCGCCCCGAGGGCGCCGTTGCCGATGCGCGTGAGCGGTGCGGTCAGTGCGCGCAGGAGGAGGTCGGCGAGGGATGCGGCGGAGGTGAACGCGCGCTCGGCGGCAGCGGCGTCCTCTTCCGCCGTCGTGGAGCGATCCGCCCGTCCCGCGCGTTCGACAGGTGCCTCGCGGTCGCGCACGGACACCGCCACCGCTGCGTACGGGTGCCCCTCGGCGTCGACGAGTGCCGAGGCCACCAGCTCGGCCCGGTCGCCGGCGAGCACCATTGTCCCCTCCGTGATCGCGCGCGTCAGCGCCCGCGCGGGGAAGAACGACAGGGCCGTGAGGCCTCGTGCGATCGAGGTGGGTTCGAGCAGCGCGGCGGCCACGTCGTACAGATCACGCCACGGCGCGGTCGGCGGTGCGTGCCGCACGGCCAGCAGTTCCGAGAGGGCCGCATCGTCCATCGCGGCCAGAGCAGTGGCCAGTGCGCGTTGGTCGGATGTCGGCGGCACGATCAATGATCCCGGTTGGCTCGGGCCCTTCGCACGAAACTCATGACCAGGACCGTCATCAGCATCACGAACGCGAGGATCGGGGCGATGTAGACCGTCACGCCGACCGTCGGCCATATCCCCGAGCCGAAATCGGCGCCGGAGGCGGACCCGATCATGATCGCCACGAAGCACGCGATCGACAGCACCAGCAGTCCCAGCGACATGAACGCCAGGACGCGGTCGATGCGACGGACGGGAAGGTCGTCGCTGTGCGGGCGCGTGCTCATCCGCACCAGCCTAGCGGTTCGCGCCGGTGCCGTAGTCTGGGAGGCGGCGACGCACCGGTCGCGATCCACCCCACGTCCGCGCGCCCGCGCGGACCCCCGTCTCAGCGAGGTTCTCGATGCCCACCGGCAAGGTCAGGTTCTACGACGAAGAGAAGGGTTTCGGCTTCATCACGGGCGATGACGGCCAGGACGTCTTCCTGCACGCGACTGCCCTCCCCGCCGGCGCCCCCGCACCCAAGGCCGGAACACGGCTGGAGTTCGGGGTCGCTGAAGGCAAACGAGGCCTGCAGGCGCTGTCGGTCCGCGTCCTCCAGGCGCCCCCCAGCGTGGCCAAGCGCGCCCGGAAGCCCGCCGACGACATGGCGGTGATCGTGGAGGATCTCGTCAAGCTCCTCGACGACATCGGCTCCGATCTCCGTCGCGGACGCTACCCCAGCGGTTCGCACGGCAAGAAGGTCGCCGCCGTGCTGCGCAAGGTCGCCGATGACCTCGATGCCTGAGCCGGTCGACGAGCGCCTCCTCGGCGCATCCGACCTCGCCCGCGCCGCCCTGCTGGAGGTGACCTCCGAGGCGTCGATCGGCGAGCCGGTGGGCTATCTCGATGAGGGCGACGGCGTCATCTCGCTGCGCTTCGCCAACCGCCTCGCCGGCTACCCGGGATGGTTCTGGACCGTGAGTGTCGCCCGTGTCGAGGACGCGGAGCCGACGGTGCTCGAGGTGGAGCTGCTCCCCGGTGACGACGCGCTCGTCGCGCCGGAATGGGTGCCGTGGGCGGTGCGCCTTGCCGAGTATCAGGCCACTGCGCGCGCCTCGGCCGAGTCGGGCGAGTCCGACCTCGACGAGCGGGACGACTCCGACGAGCTCGACGACGACGAGATCGACGAGGTTCTCGGTGACGATCTCGACGACGACGAGCTGGATGACGACGGGTCGCCGATCCTGCACGCGGGCGACCTGGACGGCGTCGACATCGACGAGCTGGACCCCGCCGCATCCGACGAGGACGACGACTCCGACGACGACGACTCGGACGACGACGACTCGGACGAGGACGACGACTCGGACGACGACGACGACGACGACTCGGACGAGGACGACGACTCGGACGAGGACGACGACTCGGACGACGACGACGACGACGACTCGGACGAGGACGACGACTCGGACGAGGACGACGACTCGGACGACGACGACGACTCGGACGACGAGGACTGAGCGCCGCCTGAGCGGCGCCTCAGTCCGCCCGCCCGCGCCAGGGGCGGGTGCGTGTCAGAGCCGTTCGATCGTGTAGTCGATGCAGCGGATCAGCTGGCGGATGTCGTCGGGGTCGATCGAGACGAACGTCGCGATGCGCAGCTGATTGCGGCCGAGCTTGCGGTACGGCTCGGTGTCGACGATTCCGTTGGATCGCAGGCTCGCGGCCACGGCCGCCGCATCCACCCGCTCATCGAAGTCCACCGTCACCACGACCGGCGAGCGGTCGGCGGGATCGGCGACGAAGGGGGTCGCCGCGGCGGATGCCTCGGCCCAGTCGTACAGCAGCTGCGACGACTCGCGCGTGCGGGCGCCGGCCCATGCCAGTCCGCCGTTGTCGAGGATCCATCCGAGCTGGTCGTCCAGGAGCAGGAGCGTCGCGAGCGCGGGGGTGTTGAGCGTCTGCTGCAGGCGGGAGTTGTCCAGCGCGTTCTTCAGGCTCAGGAACTCGGGGATGTACCGGCCGGATGCGGCGATCCGCTCGATGCGCTCGATGGCGGCGGGGGAGACGACGGCGAACCACAGGCCGCCGTCGGAGCCGAGGTTCTTCTGCGGGGCGAAGTAGTAGACGTCGGCCTCGCCGATCTCCAGGTCGATGCCGCCGGCGGCGCTCGTCCCGTCGATCACCGTGAGCGCACCGGCGTCGCCGGCGACCCGCACGACGGGGGCCGCCACGCCGGTGGAGGTCTCGTTGTGCGGCCACGCGTAGACGTCCACGCCTTCGACCGGCTCGGCGACCGTGCGCGTGCCCGGCTCCGCCCTGCGTACGTCGGGGGCCTGCAGCCACGGCGCCTTCGCGGCCGCGGCGAACTTGCCGCCGAACTCCCCGAAGACGAGGTTCTGAGCGCGCTGCTCGACCAGTCCGAAGGCCGCGGCATCCCAGAACGCGGTGGACCCGCCGTTTCCGACGATGACCTCGTAGCCGTCGGCAAGGCGGAACAGCTCGGCCAGGCGGGCGCGCACGCTGCCGACCAGGCCCTTCACGGCCGCCTGGCGGTGAGAGGTTCCCAGCAGGGTGGCGCCGCGGGTGACCAGCGCCTCCAACTGCGCTCCGCGGATCTTGGACGGCCCACATCCGAAGCGTCCGTCGGCGGGCAGCAGGTCGCGAGGCAGGTCCACGTGCGGCATGGCTCGATTGTAGGGCGGTCGCCGATGCCGCCTCGTCCGCCCGGGGCCGCCGTCCGCCGCGTTGGATAGGCTGGATGCTCCACCCGAGCGCCGAGGACACCCCCATGACCGATCTCATCGACACGACGGAGATGTACCTGCGCACGATCCTCGAACTCGAGGAGGAGAACATCGTCCCGCTGCGGGCACGGATCTCCGAACGCCTGGGTCACTCCGGCCCCACGGTGTCGCAGACGGTGGGACGCATGGAGCGCGACGGACTCGTCGTCGTCTCGGATGACCGCCGCCTCGAGCTCACCGCCGCCGGGCGCCAGAAGGCGGTCGACGTCATGCGCAAGCACCGCCTGGCAGAGCGTCTCCTCAGTGACGTGATCGGCCTCGACTGGGCATACGTACATGAAGAGGCATGCCGGTGGGAGCATGTCATGAGCGAGCAGGTGGAACGACGTCTGGTCGAGCTGCTCGGCCACCCCACCGAGTCGCCGTACGGCAACCCCATCCCGGGGCTCGATCAGCTCGGCGACGTCCCCGCGAACACGTTCGAGCAGGGGGTCGTGGGGCTGGTGCGCCGACTCACCGAGGCGGGGGAGCCCATCGAGGGCACCGTGCGCCGGCTCGCCGAGCCCGCCCAGGTCGATCCGGAGCTGCTCCAGCAGCTCAAGGCGGCCGGTGTCATGCCCGGCGCGCGCGGGGACTACCGCTTCAGCGAGGGGTACGTCCTGGTGCAGATGGAGGGCAGCGAGGAGGCACTCGAGCTGCCCGTCGAAGTGGCATCCCACATCTTCCTCGTCGACGACCGGCGCTGAGTTCCCACATCCGGATCTGCCGAGAGGTTTTCCACAGGGTTCCCCTGAACGTGACTTATTCGTTACCTTCCGGTAGCCTCGACCCCGTCCACAGGTGAGAAGCCCACCGTCGGACCCCGCGCAGGCTGCCTCATCGGTTCGTCGTCTGCGGAGGGCTGAACCCGCATATCGTGCCCAGACATCGAGTGCCGACGAACCAGTGCCTGACGGCGCGGAGGCGCCGGAGGAACTATTGGCTGAAGAGACCGAGCCGGTGGAATCTGCACCCGAGCAGAACATCACCGACATGACGCGCCGAACCCGAGCGCGCACATCACCCCGTGAGAAGACGCGCCCCGTCGCGCGCGCACCGCGCGCCGTCGAGCGACCTTCCGCGCCGGCGCGGGTGCGATCGGGCAAGACCACCCCGCTGCGCAGCGCCGCCATCCTGACCATGGTTGCCGGCCTGATCGCCACCGTCGCGCTCCCCGCCTACGCGGCGTGGCAGCCGGAGGAGGAGCCTCAGACCCTCCAGCAGATGTCCGCCGATGACGCCCAGACGCTCGTGGTCGCATCCGACGTGTCGGGAATGCAGCTCGAGCGCAGCTCGTACGCGGCGACCACGGCCGAGGAGATCGAGAAGAAGAAGGCCGCCGAAGCCGCCGCAGAGCGTGCCCGCGCCCGCGCCGCCGCGACTCCGGTGACGACGCTCTCGTCGGTCGACCTGTCCATGACCGCGCCCGGTTCGGGCGAAGTGCGCTGGCCGCTGTCGGGTTACCGGCTCGGCCGCGGGCTGGGCGACTCCGGCTACCACCAGGGCGTCGACCTGCTGGCCGGATGCGGCACGCCGCTGTTCGCCGCCGCCGGCGGTGTCGTGCGCGTGTCCCAGGAGAGCTTCGGCGGTTACGGCGTGGCGGTCACGATCGACCACGTCATCAACGGCCAGCGCGTGAGCACCCTGTACGGCCACATGACCTACGGCAGCCGTGTCGTGCAGTCGGGCCAGACGGTCGCCCCCGGTCAGCTCATCGGAGTGGTCGGCTCGACCGGCAGCTCCACCGCGTGCCACCTGCACTTCGAGGTGCACGTCAACGGCTCCGTCGTCGATCCGTACGGCTGGCTGCAGGTCAACGCGAGCTGACGCTCCTGGGTGGATCACCGCCGCCCGACACGCCGCAGCGCGTTTGCCCGCAGCCGATCCCGCCTTCCGCCCCGTGGGTTACCCTGTCAGCGACGCTGAGAGAAAGCGGAGGTCGCCGATGGGCAGCACACCTCGCATCCGCACCACGGATGCGCTCGGCCTGCTCGTCCTTCGGCATCATGGAATCGGATGCCGCGGCCCCGCCGTGACATCGTGGCGCTGTCTGTGAAGACAGCGCCTTTTTCATGCCCTCGCACCCCTTGATCCGTCGCACGTCGAATATCCGAGAATCCGTCCCGGCCATTCGAGAGGAAGCGGAATGCGCACACTGGTGCTCAATGCGGGCTACGAGCCGCTCGCGGTCGTGTCGTTCAAGCGGGCGCTGGTGCTCGTCATGAACGACAAGGCCACCGTCATCGAACGGGTCGAGGGTGATCCGGTCTGGGGGGCGATGAACAGCTACGACCGTCCCGCCGTCATCCTGCTCACCCGGTACGTGCGCGTGCCGGGCGCGCGACGGGTGCCGGTGACGCGCCGGGGCGTCCTGCGTCGCGACGCGCACCGGTGCGGCTACTGCGGCAAGGCGGCGTCCACGATCGACCACATCCTGCCCCGCTCGCGCGGCGGCGCGGACTCGTGGGAGAACCTCGTGGCCTGCTGCCTGCGCTGCAACAACCTCAAGGGCGACCGCACGCCGCAGGAGATGTCGTGGGAGCTGCGCATGATCCCCGGCCCGCCGCGGGGGATGCAGTGGACGGTGCGCGGCACCGATCGCGCCGATCCGCGCTGGGAGCCCTACCTGGCCCTGGCCGCCTGAACCTCGACGCCTCCGGATGTCGGGGGCCGTTCGTATCTTCGAACCACGGGATTGAGACCCTAGAACAGATGTTCTAGCCTGTGGGAGTGAGGGCGATCGTGCGGACCGAGGCGGAGGCGCTGCGTGACGTGAGCGAGCTGCGTGCGCAGCTCGAGCGGATGCAGGGCCGTCGCCTCGACGCCCCCGTTCTGCCGACGCACCCCGCCTTCGCCGGCCTTCTCCCCGGCGGCGGGCTGCGCCCCGGATCCGCCTACGCCCTCGCGTCCTCGACCGCCCTGCTGCTGGCGCTGATGGCCCGGCCCTCGCAGGACGGCGCCTGGTGTGCGGCGGTGGGCATGCCCGACCTGGGCGCCGAGGCCGCCGAGCGGTACGGGCTCGACCTCGACCGGCTCGTGTTCGTGCCCGAGCCCGGTCCGCGGTGGCTGGCGATCACCGCGACGATCGCCGAAGTGATGCCCGTGGTCGCCGTGCGTCCGCCGGCGCGCGTGACCGAAAGCGCGGTGTCTCGTCTGGCGGCCCGCCTGCGCGACCGCGGGACGGTGCTGCTCGTGCAGGGGCCGTGGCCGCAGGCGGAGGCGGCGATCGACGTCGCCGATCCGCGCTGGGCGGGGCTGGGCGCCGGGCACGGGTATCTCGCCGGACGCGAACTGACCGTGTCGGTGACGAGCCGCCGGTCGCCGACGGCGCGCAGGGCGCGGATGCTGCTGCCCGCCGCCGACGGCACCGTGTCGCTTCTCGGGCCGGCCGCCGCCGCGCGGCCCCGCCTGGAGGCGGTGCCGGAGCTGTCCGAGGTGAGGGCGGTGGGCTGAGTGCTGTCACCCGTGCGCAGTCTCGTGCTGTGGTTCCCCGACTGGCCGGTGACCGCACTCCTTCTGGACGGCGCCGCGCTCGACCCCGGCGCTCCCGTCGCGGTGTTCGAGAACAACGTCGTGGTGGCGTGCTCGGATGCGGCGAGGGCCGCGGGCGTACGACGTGGCCAGCGCCGGCGAGACGCACAAGCGGCCTGTCCGGGGCTGAGCGTCGTCCCGGCCGATCCTGTGCGTGATGCGCGTGCCTTCGCGCCTCTGGTCGCCCGGATCGAAGAACTCGCCCCGGGCGTGCAGATCGTGCGTCCCGGGCTGTGCGCCCTGCGGGCGCGCGGGCCCGCCCGCTACTACGGGGGAGAGGCGGAGGCGGCGCGCACCCTCGTGACCGCGCTTCGAGGAGGCGGTGTGGCGGCCGTGTGCGCGGGGATCGCCGACGGGCTGTTCACCGCCCAGCTGGCCGCCCGAGCCGCCCGCCCCGACGATCCCGTACTGGTCGTGCCGGCGGGGGAGGCGGCGGAATTCCTCGCGCCGCTGTCGGTGGCCGTGCTCGATGCCTCCACCGGGTTCCCGGCGGGGTCGCCGGGACGCTCGGGTTCCCGCGAGGCCGGTCTCCCCGAGCTGCTCGCGCGGCTGGGCGTGCATACTCTCGGTGCCTTCGCGGCGATGGGCGTCGACCGCGTGCGCGAACGGTTCGGCGAGCAGGGGGTGCGGCTGCACGCGCTCGCGGGCGGACGCGACTCCCGCCCGATCGAGCCGCGCACCCCGCCACCTGAGCTGCACCGTGAGGTGGTCTTCGAGCCGCCTCTGGAGCTGGCCGACCAGATCGCCTTCGGCATGCGCATCGCCGCCGACGAGTTCGTCTCGGCGCTGGGCGAGCGACGGCTGGTGTGCACGGAGTTGCGCGTCGAGCTCACCGGAGACCGCGGGGAGCGCAGCGAACGGGTGTGGCTGCATCCGGGATCCTTCGATGCGGCAGCCGTCGTCGACCGGGTGCGATGGCAGCTCGCCGAAGACGCCCAGAGCATCCTGGGCAGCGGCGTCGCACGCGTGCGGATCTCGCCCGAGGCCGTGGACGAGGCCTCCCATCACGTGATCGGACTGTTCGGCTCGGGCCCCGAGGAACGGGTGCACCATGCCCTCTCGCGCGTGCAGGCGATGCTCGGTCACCGGGGCGTGCTCACCCCGGCGATCGGCGGCGGTCGCTGGCTGGTCGAGCGGCAGGTGCTCGTGCCGTGGGGTGACCGGGCGATCGTGGCGAAGGAACGTGCGCGCCCGTGGCCGGGAAGCCTGCCCGATCCGCTGCCGACCACCGTCTACCCCGAGCCGCGAACGGTGGAGGTCACCGACGTCGCGGGGGCGACGGTGGTGGTGGGGGAGCGGGAGGTTCTGAGCGCCCCGCCGGCCTTCCTCGCCGCGGGGGCGCGGCGCAGCCGCATCCGCTCATGGGCGGGGCCGTGGCCGATCCGCGAGCGGGGGTGGGATGCGGCGCGCCGTCGTCGCGCGCACCGTTTCCAGGTGGTCGACGACGACGGAACGGCGTGGCTGCTGGTGGAGGAGGACGGCGCGTGGACCGCGGAGGGGCGCTATGACTGACCCTCGCTCCGCCCGCCGCCCCTCCGCGTCGCCGGCACCCCCGGGGCCGGCGCCGGCGAGGCCGCACGGAGAGGGGAGCTGATGGGCTTCCATAACCCGCCCGTGCCGTGGTCGGAGATCGAGCGCACCCTCAGCGACCGGCGCCGACCGCGCCCCGTTCCCGCCGGCGCCGACGGCGGCGACAGCCCCGCGTGGTCGCACAAGCGCGGGCCCTATGTCCCCCCGGCCATCGACCGTCCCGCCGATACGGTGCCGTACGCGGAGCTGCACGCGCACTCGTCGTACTCGTTCCTCGACGGCGCCTCCTCGCCCGAGGAACTGGCCGAGGAGGCCGAGCGGCTGGGGCTGCACGCCCTCGCGGTCACCGACCACGACGGCTTCTACGGCATCGTCCGCTTCGCCGAGGCGGCCGAGGCGCTGCAGCTGGGCACGGTGTTCGGCGCCGAGCTGTCGCTGGAGCTCCCAGGGCCGCAGAACGGCGAACCCGATCCGGTCGGATCGCACCTGCTCGTCCTGGCCCGCGGGGAGGAGGGGTACCACCGTCTGGCGGCGGCGATCACGGCCGCCCAGCTGCGGGGCGCGGAGAAGGGCCGGCCGGTGTACGACCTCGACGAGCTCGCCGAGCGTTCCGGCGGTCCGCGCGATCCGCACTGGGCGGTGCTCACCGGATGCCGCAAGGGCACCGTCCGCCGCGCGCTCGCCGAGGGCGGGGCGGATGCAGCGGCCGCGGAGCTCGACCGGCTCGTCGGGCTCTTCGGCCAGGAGGCGGTGCATGTGGAGCTGATGGATCACGGCAACCCGCTCGATTCCCGCCAGAACGACGTGCTCGCCGCCCTCGCCGCCGAGCGGAGGCTTCCGGTGCTGGCCACCAACAACGTGCACTACGCCGCGCCCGAACGGGAGCTCCTCGCCGCGGCGGTCGCCGCCGTCCGCGCCAACCGCGGCCTGGACGAGATCGACGGATGGCTGCCCGCCCACGCCGGCGCGCACCTGCGCTCGGGCGCGGAGATGGCCCGCCGCTTCGCGCGCTACCCCGGCGCGGTGTCGCGCACCGTGACGCTCGCCGACGAGCTGGCCTTCCCCCTGCGGCGGGCCAAGCCCGCGCTGCCGAAGCAGCAGGTTCCCGAGGGGCACACGCCCATGACGTGGCTGCGGCACCTGGTGTGGGAGGCGGTGCCGCGCAAGTACCCCGATCTGACGCCGAAGGACCGCGACCGCATCGAGCGCGAGCTCGCGGTGATCGAGATGAAGGACTTCCCCGGCTACTTCCTCATCGTGCACGGCATCGTGCAGGAGGCTCGGCGCCGCGGCATCCTGTGCCAGGGCCGTGGGTCGGCGGCCAACAGTGCGGTGTGCTTCCTGCTCGATATCACCGCGGTCGACTCGATCGCCTACGACCTGCCCTTCGAGCGGTTCCTCTCCAGCCTTCGCGACGAGGAGCCCGACATCGACGTGGACTTCGACTCCGACCGCCGGGAGGAGATCATCCAGTGGGTGTACCGCGAATACGGCCGCGACCGCGCCGCGCAGGTGGCCAACGTCATCCAATACCGCCCGAAGAACGCCGTGCGCGACATGGCCAAGGCCCTCGGGCATTCGCCGGGGCAGCAGGACGCGTGGTCCAAGCAGGTCGAGCGCTGGGGGGCGGCGCTGGACACCGGCGCCGACCACGACATCCCCGATCAGGTGCTCGCGTACGCCACCGAGCTGCTCAAGGCGCCGCGGCACCTGGGGATCCACTCCGGCGGGATGGTGCTCACCGACCGTCCCGTGGGGGAGGTCGTGCCCATCGAGCATGCGCGCATGGAGGACCGCACGGTCATCCAGTGGGACAAGGACGACGCCGCCTGGATGGGGCTGGTGAAGTTCGACCTTCTGGGCCTGGGGATGCTGGCCGCGCTGCAGTACTGCTTCGACCTCATCCGCGACGCCACGGGGGAGGAGTGGGAACTCGCGACGATCCCCAAGGAGGAGAAGGCCGTCTACGACATGCTGTGCCGCGCCGATTCGATCGGGGTCTTCCAGGTCGAGTCCCGCGCGCAGATGGGACTGCTCCCGCGCCTGCAGCCGCGGCGGTTCTACGACCTCGTCGTGCAGATCGCGCTCGTGCGGCCCGGGCCGATCCAGGGCGGTGCGGTGCATCCGTTCGTCCGGCGCAAGCTCGGGCAGGAGAAGGTGACCTACGCCCACGAGAAGCTCCGCCCGGTGCTCGAGCGGACCATGGGCGTGCCGGTGTTCCAGGAGCAGCTCATGCAGATGGCCGTGGCGGTGGGGGACTGCACGGCCGAGGACGCCGATCTCCTGCGCCGGGCGATGGGGTCCAAGCGCGGCGTGGAGCGGATCGAGAAGCTCCGCGAGAAGCTGTACGCCGGCATGGCCCGAAACGGCCTGACCGGCGAGGTGGCCGACAGCATCTACGACAAGATCCAGGCGTTCGCGAACTTCGGCTTCGCCGAATCCCACTCCCTCTCCTTCGCGCTGCTGGTGTACGCCAGCTCGTGGATCAAGCTGCACTACCCCGCGGCGTTCCTGGCGGGACTGCTGCGCGCCCAGCCGATGGGGTTCTACTCACCGGCGACCCTCAGCGCCGACGCCCGCCGGCACGGCGTCGAGGTGCGCCGCCCCGATCTGCTGCGCTCGGGAGTCGAAGCCCTCCTCGAACCGCACGCGGATTCCGAGGGGATCCCGGGAACCGAGGATGCTGCGGATCGATCCCCTCGTTTTCCGCCGACGGGGCGGCAGGCGTGCGCCGAGCGAGTGCAGCCGCCGGTGGGCGATTTCGACCCCACCGAGCCGGACGAGTCGGAGGCGCACCGCCGGGACGGGCGGTTCGCCGTGCGCCTCGGGCTGGCCGCCGTCACCGGGATCGGCACGAAGGCGGCCGAGCGCATCGTGGCCGAGCGGGAGGCGTCGGGTCCGTACCGCGATCTGCGCGACCTGGTGCGCCGCACCGGACTCACCGCCGCGCAGCTGGAGGCCCTCGCCACCGCGGGTGCCTTCGAGTGCCTCGGCATCACGCGCCGGGAGGCGATCTGGAGCGCCGGTTCGGCCGCACAGGATCGCGCCGAGTACCTGCCCGAGTCGATGGTGTCGGTGCAGCCGCCCCTGTTCCCCGACCCCACCAGCTACGAGGTGCTCGCCGCCGACCTGTGGGCGACCGGCATCTCGCCGGGCGATCATCCGCTTGCGCATTACCGCTCCCAGCTCGACGCGCGCGGAGTGCTCACCTCGCGCGAGCTGCGCACGCACGAGAACGGCCGCCGGGTCGAGGTCGCCGGGCTCGTGACCCACCGGCAGCGACCGGCGACGGCATCGGGCATCACGTTCCTCAACCTCGAGGACGAGCACGGGCTGGTCAACGTGATCTGCTCGGTCGGCGTGTGGGACCGTCACCGACGCATCGTGCGGGAGTCGCCGGCCCTCATCGTCCGCGGGATCCTGGAGCGCTCGGTGGAGGGGGTGACGAACCTCGTCGCCGATCGATTCGATGACCTGAGGGTGGGCGTGGCGCACTCATCCCGTGATTTCCGCTGAGTTCGGCGACCCCTAGACTCGACCCGAACACGGGCACTTCGGAAGGATCGACATGACCGACGCACAGCAGTTCCCCCCGGGCTGGTACGCCGACCCCGACAACCCCTCCGTTCACCGCTGGTGGAACGGCACGGCGTGGACCGAAGCGCGCCAGCCCGCGAACCCGGCGCCTGCCGCCGCCCCGGCCCAGCCTGCCGCCCCGGCCCAGCCCGCCAATCCGGCGCCCGCGGCTCCGACCAACAGTGCCCAGGCCAACGCCGCGTACCCGCCGTACCAGCAGCAGGCGCCTGCCGCCTACTCCTCGGCGCCCGCCGCTTACCCGTCCTACCCGTCGGCGGCGCCCGCCGCCCCCGCGCCGGTGCGACGCGACATCCCGACCGACACGCCGTGGATCTGGCTGATCGTGTTCCTGCCGCTGGTGGGCGTCGTGCCGGTGTTCTTCTTGGACTGGAACGGTCTCCTGCGAGCCGCTGCGCTCGACCCCAGCGGTTCCGCGTCGGCGGAGTGGGTGGCATCGTTCGCCGGCGCGAGCCTGCTGCTGACACTCCTGGGTTACGCCGTCATCGCCGCGCAGATCGTCTTCGCCTACCTCGACTGGCGCGCGCTGCGTGCGCGCGGGATCGACAAGCCGTTCCACTGGGCGTGGATCTTCTTCGCCCTGGTGATCAGCAACGGCGTGTACGTCATCGGCCGCGGCGTCGTGCTGCGCCGTCAGACCGGTAAGGGCCTGGGCCCGGTGTGGGCCTGGATCGCCGTGTCGGTGGGAGGCCTGATCCTCGGTGTGGTCTTCGCCGCTTACCTCCTCAACGAGCTGTTCGCCCTCGCCGCCGTCTACGACAGCAGCATCGGCGGCAGCCCGCTCGCCCCGTAACACCCCCGGGAGCAGGGATGACTCCGGCTCAGATCGACCCCACCGCCCCGCCCTCGTCGGCGGGATGCATCGACTGCGACGCCCACGGGGGGTGGTGGGTGCATCTGCGCCGCTGTGCGGCGTGCGGGCATGTCGGATGCTGCGACGACTCCCTGTCGCGGCATGCCACCGCCCACTGGCACAGCACGGGTCACCGGTACATCCAGAGCTTCGAGCCCGGCGAGGACTGGTGGTGGGACTACCAGGAGGAGGCGATGGTCGACGGACCGGATCTGGCGGCCCCGACCAGCAGGCCCGAGTCCCAGCCCTCGCCCGGCCCGGAGGGCCGGGTTCCGCCCGACTGGCGCCGCCAGCTCGCCGCCCGTGCGGCTGGTCGCTGACCCCGGAACCCTCTCGGAGACGTCTTGGCACTCGACCCTGCCGAGTGCTAATCTGATCGCACTTGAGCCGACCAGGCTCAACTTGGACACACCGCCGGCCTGACCGGCACGCGCAGAGAAGGAGGAACCATGGCGAGCACCGACCCTTTCCGTGACTTCGACCGACTCGCGTCGGCCCTGTTCGACACCCGTCGCGGTCCGCGGCGGATGCCGATGGACCTGTACCGAGATGGCGATCACTACGTTCTGACCGCCGACCTGCCCGGTGTGGATCCGGGCTCCGTCGACATCGATGTGGACGGCCAGCTGCTCACGATCCGCGCCGAGCGCACGCTCGCCTCGGGCGAGGGCGTCAAGTGGATCACCCGTGAGCGGGAGGCGGCCACCTTCGTGCGTCAGCTGAACCTCGGTCAGGGCATCGACACCGATCGCATCAGCGCGTCGTACAGCAACGGCGTGCTGTCGGTGATGATCCCCGTGAGCGAGCGCGCCAAGCCGCGCCGCATCGAGGTGTCCACCGAGGCCGGTGACGCCACGATCCGCGCACACGAGTCGGACGCACCGCAGCCGATCGAGCAGTAAGGCGATCATGCGCGGGGGCGGGCCGTCGGGCTCGCCCCCTTCCGCGTGTCCGAGCCGCGGCGTCACGGGGCATAGCCTGGGACGGTGACCGGTGCCGTCGCCCTCGACGATCTCACGATCGTCTCGTGGATGCTACTGGCGCTGGGCGCCGTCGTGGTCGGGCTGTCGAAGACCGCGCTCCCAGGCGCCGGCACGCTCGCCGTCGCCCTGTTCGCCGCCGTCCTCCCCGCCCGCGAATCGACGGCCACCCTCCTGCTGCTGCTCATCGTGGGGGACATGTTCGCCCTGTGGACGTACCGTCGGCACGCGGAATGGCGCATGCTGGTGCGGCTCATTCCCGCCGTGCTCGCGGGCATCCTCCTCGGCGTGGTCTTCCTCGCCGTCGCCGATGACGTCGGGGTGCGGCGCGTCATCGGCGTCCTGCTCCTGCTCGTGGTGGCGGTGACCCTGTGGCGACGGTACGCGGCAGCGCGCGGCGGACGGGAGCCCAGCGGCGGGTGGCCCGCGGCGGCCGTCTACGGCACCCTCGGCGGGTTCACCACCATGGTCGCCAACGCCGCCGGCCCGGTCATGTCGATGTACTTCCTGGCGGCCCGCTTCCCCGTCAAGGCGTTCCTGGGCACCGCCGCATGGTTCTTCGCGGTCGTCAATATCGGCAAGGTGCCCTTCGCCGCCGCGCTCGGGCTGTTCTCGGTCGACAGCCTGTGGATCGACCTGTGGCTGCTTCCCGCCGTGATCGTGGGAGCGCTGGCCGGCCGGGTGCTGGCCCGGCGTCTGCGGCAGGAGGTCTTCGAGCGGCTCGTGATCGTGCTCACCGTGGTGGGAGCGCTCTACCTCTTGTGGTGAGCTTTGTCTAGCGCGGGCCCGCCGCGGGGTCAAGGGCTAGGTCTGTGCGAGCATCTTGATGAACATGGATCGATCGTGAACGCGCAACCCGAGCGCGCTCGACATGCGAGGGAGAGCAGATGTTCGACATCTTCGTCACGGGCGCCCGCCTGGCCACCAGTGACGACGTCGCCGAGGCGTTGTTGGAGTATGTCCGGGTGCTCGCCGACCAGGGGCGCACCGAACTCGTTTCGTTCCCGGCGTTGCTGGACGGTCAACCCGCGCAGGCGTGGCTGACCCTGGGCGCCGGCATGCCGCTGGCCGCGGTGCGATCCGAACCTCAGCTGCCCCTGTCGCTGGAGGGTGAGGAGCTCGCGGCGTGGAGCATCCGCCGCCGTGCTGCCGTGCTCGCCGGGACCACCGCCGGATTCGACTGGGACGAGCACAACTGACGTCATCCGTCCGAGAACGCGACTTTTCGGCCGCACTGCTGTAGTGTTCAAGAACGGCGCGCATACGAGCACGCCGGCTGTCCGGTTGGAATGTCCAAAGACGGGCAACGCCCGACCGGGCAAACCCCCGCACTCCGTGACGATCATTGCCGAACCGGACTGCACGAACTGAATCGACTTCTTCACATCTCTTCTTCACTTCTCTCCACCGCCGTACCCCCCGCTCTGCTGACGTGGCTCAAGGCCGATCTCGACGTGTATGTCGCGCACTCGCGCGACGAGTACGCCGGGCACGTCACGGTCGATGCCGCCGGATTCTCCGCGCACGACGCCGTAGGGGTACGCCTGGGAATGTTCGCGGACCTCTCCGCAGCGCAGCACGCGCTCGAGACCGCCTCCGGCTACGACTGTGGCCACCCCCATCTCGGGCGACGTCGCCCCATATCTCCGCGATGTGTTCGTCGCGGTCATCGGGGTCGCCGTCGCGGCCCCTCTTCAAGAAAGAGAGATCCGATGGCATTCGGAACTGTTAAGTGGTTCAACTCTGAAAAGGGCTACGGCTTCATCGCACCCGAGGACGGCTCGCCCGACGTGTTCGCGCACTACAGCGCGATCGAGGGTGGCGGCTTCCGCTCGCTCGAAGAGGCACAGCGCGTCGAGTTCGACGTCGAGCGTGGCCCGAAGGGCCCCCAGGCCTCGAGCATCCGCCTCGTGTGACCCGAAGGATGTGGCGGGCGAAAGCCCGCCGCATCCTTTTTCTATACCCTGCCCCGCCTGTGGACTCTCTGTGGATCCGCAAGTTGACACACGGGGCACTGCCGTCCCAAGTATGGTCGGCAACAGCGGGTCGTTCATTTCGCTTCCCGCACCGTCTCAGCTGGGACTCCCGGGTCTTGCTGTACAACCAAGGAGTCTCTTGACCACTCTGTCCCCCGTCGCGGCCACCATGGGTCCGGTCCGGCAGACGTACGCCACCCGTGAGTCATTCCCGCCCGTTGCGAAGGCCTACACCCAGGTCTCGCAGGTGGTGAAAGAGATGGGGCTGCTCCGACGTGCCCAGTGGTTCTACGCCCTGGTCGCCGGTGCACTCCTCGTCGCTCTGGCCGGTCTCATCACCGGCTTCATCCTGCTGGGCGACAGCTGGTTCCAGCTCCTGATCGCCGCCGGACTCGGCATCGTCTTCACGCAGATCGCGTTCCTCGCTCACGAGGCCGCGCACCGCGTCATCCTCTCCTCCGGTCCGGCCAACGACCGCCTCTCCCGCTTCATCGGCCCTGCCCTCGTGGGTATGAGCTACTCCTGGTGGGACTCCAAGCACAGCCGTCACCACGCCAACCCCAACCGGGTGGGCAAAGACCCCGACATCGAGATCGACACCATCTCCTTCGTCGAGGACGACGCCCGCAAGGCGCGCGGCGTGGTCCGCTTCATCACCCAGCGTCAGGGATGGCTGTTCTTCCCGCTGCTGACCATGGAGGGCTGGAACCTCCACTTCCTCGGCATCAAGTACCTCGTCACCACGCGTGAGCCCATCAAGGGCCGCTGGCTCGAGCTGTCCCTGATCCTCCTGCGCCTGGCCGCGGTCATCGTGCCCGTCTTCCTCTTCCTGCCGCTGGGCATGGCCTTCGCCTTCATCTTCGTGCAGATGGCCGTCTTCGGTGTCTACATGGGTGCGTCCTTCGCCCCGAACCACAAGGGCATGCCGGTCATCGCACCGGACGCCCGCCTCGACTTCTTCACCAAGCAGGTGCGCACCTCCCGCAACGTGCGCGGCGGCTGGTGGGCGACCGCCCTCATGGGCGGCCTGAACTACCAGGTCGAGCACCACCTGTTCCCGAGCATGGCCCGGCCCTACCTCTCGCGGGCCCGCGTGGTCGTGCGCGAGGCGTGCGAGAACCTGAACGTGCCGTACACCGAGACGAGCCTCATCGAGTCGTACGCCATCGTCATCCGTTACCTCAACGAGGTGGGACTGGCCGCGCGCGACCCGTTCGACTGCCCCACCCGTCAGCAGATACGCGGCATGTGACACACCGCCTTCCGATGCCCCCGTCCGCCTTGCGCGGACGGGGGCATCGTCGTTTCGGTCACGATCGGAGAAGCACCCGGCGCCGGCGGCCCCTACCGTGAGAGCCAGAACCACGACCGGAAAGGATGGCCCGCCATGGCCAAGACCGACACCTCCGACGGATTGAGCGCACAGGAGCGCGAAGCGGTGAAGCAGCGTGCGAAGGAGCTGCGCGCACAGGAGAAGGCCGGCAAGAACCGCGCTGCCGGGGAGAAGGCCGTCCTCGAGGCGATCGCCGCACTCGAACCCGAGGACAAGGCGCTGGCGGAGGGACTGCATGCCGTGGTGAGCGAGGTCGCCCCCGAGCTGGTCCCCAAGACCTACTACGGCATGCCGGGATACGCCAACGACGAGGGCAAGATCGTCGTCTTCATCCAGCCGGCGCGCAAATTCGGCACGCGCTACGCCACGATCGGGTTCGAGGATCGCGCGCACCTGGATGACGGCGACCTGTGGCCCGTCGGCTTCGCCGTGCGCGCATGGACTCCGGCGGTGCAGGCGAAGGTCACGGAACTGGTGGGCGCGGCGGTGCACTGACCCGATGCGCGTCGGTCACTGCGCGCCCTGGACCCGAAGGTATGACGGCTGGCGCACGCGCTCCACCCACCGGTAGGTGCCCGCGCCGGGGAGCGGATGGCGCACGGAGTCGAACCGGAGCTCGCGGTCCTCCTGGTCGGCGGAGGGCCGCAGTGCCGCCTCGGCGAAGGGATGCCACCGGCCGCGCGGCGTTGCGAAGTACAGGCGCACGCGCCACGGCTCCTCGCGCAGGGCGGCGGCCAGATCGGACGTCGACGCGGGTAGGGGACGCCTCCGGGCACTGCGCGCGCACACGAGGATCGGCCCGCGCGACGACCGGTAGGGCAGGAGGCTGCCGAACGTCGCGCCGGTCGGGGTGTGCCGGGGGACGAGGAGGAACCGCGAGGGGAATCCGATCCCGGTCGAGGCCAGCTCCAGGTCGACCGTGCGCCCGCCCGCGCTGGCGCGCAGTGCCAGTCCGATGACATCCGGCAGCCGAGCCGGTAGCCCCACCGCCCTCGACAGGCGGGCGACGACGCCCACAGGATCCGGCGGTGCGTCGTCGATCCACGAGATGCCGGATGCCGCGGCAGCCCCGAGCCACGTCAGCTCGCCTTCCAGGACGAGACCGCGGGTGTGGATGGGCCGGGGGCGCCGGAAGCGGAGGATGAGCGTGAACAGTCCGCGGAGGGCGGTGCCGACGACGTCGGCCGAACGAGCGAGCATCCCGCCATTGTCGGCAACGGGGCCGGTCCGCCCCGCCCCATCGCCGGGGCGGGGCCGGACCACTACGATGCCCCACCGGTACCCGACCGCGGAGATTTCTCCTGACGCTTCCCTCCGAAAGCAAGGGCGGAGGCGACATCCATGCGTACTGATTAGCTCAACGGGGCCGCCAAACGCGCGCCAGCACCCGAAAACCCCAAAAGGACACCATTCATGAGCAATACCTCTCTCGCCGCCCGCACCCCCCGCATCTCGACCGAGACCAAAGCCGCGTTCAAGACCACGGAGTTCATCGCGTACGTGGTGATCCTCGCGGGGATGTTCATCGCGTCCCTCGTCGTGGACAACGGTGACGACGGCCAGGGGTTCGGAGCCGAGCAGGTCTGGCTGTACGCCACGCTGCTCACCATCGGCTACATGATCAGCCGCGGACTGGCCAAGTCCGGCAGCCGTGAGTACTACGACCGCGAAGGCCGTGAGGCCGGCAACGGCCGCTGAGCCCAGCCCGGGGCGGAGATCTCGCCCCCACGGATTGAACGAAGGTCCCCTGCACTCGCAGGGGACCTTCGTCGTCCTTCAGGCGCGACATCACCTCCGGCGCGGCGCCGGGAGGCGGACCACATGTCGGGCAGGCGGATCAGCGTTCGGGTCCGTCGTTGTGGCCCGGAGCGCCGCGATCCGAACGGGTGTTTTCGCCCGAAGCTCCGCGATCGCGGCCCTCCCCGTCGACGAAGGGGTCGACCTTGTCGGCCTTGCGCAGCGTTTCGGCCTGCTCGTCACGGCGTTTGGCGGCGTCGGCGGCGTGCTGGTCGATGTCGGCGGCGCGGCGCTGCGCGTCGACGTCGGCCTGGGCCGCCTGGGCCTTGGCCCGCTCGGACTCCGCTTGCGCCGACGCGGTGTCGGCGCGGGCCTGCGCGAGTTCTGCCTCGTGCCGACGCGCGCCCAGGTCTGCCTCTCTCGCCTGGGCGCGCAGTTTCTCCGCCTTCTCGTGCTGCGCGTGCTGGCGCCGTTCCCGCCGTCCCTTCGCGGTGGCGACCAGGACGACCGCGATGATCGCGATCACGACGACGACGGCGACGATGATCCAGATGAGGGCTGTCGTGTCCACAACTCCTCCTTCTCGGTATGGCGCCGCAGGAAGGGGTCGGCGCGTCGACCACCAGGGAACCCGATGCACCGCGGTCTCCAGAACCGCCTTGCCGTCAGGCGCGCGGTGCGCTATCCGCAGCGGGTGGCCTCTCCCGGGAGGGCGGGCTCACTGCGCAGAACGCGATGCGGCGGCGCGCCTGGCGCGGTACGCGCGCGTGCGGGCGCGGTTCTGGCACGTCAGCGAGCAGTACTGCCGCCGGCGTCCGGGGGAGGAATCGACGAAGACGTCGACGCACGCATCGCCCAGGCACGTGCCCAGGCGGCTGACGTCGGGATCGCTGCGCAGGTGATGGAGGAGCGCGAGCGTGGCGGCCGCCAGCAGCGTGCGCCCAGGGCGGCAGGTGCGCCACTGCTCGCGCACGTCCCATTCCCGCGCCGTCATTGCCGGGGTCAGTCCCGCCTCGGCGATCACCGTGTTGAGTCGATCGGCGCACTCGCCGCCGGATGCTGCGGCGAAGACCGGGTGGAGGAGATTGGCCGTCTCCACCAAGACCTTCTCCTGCGGCGCTGCGCGGTGCGCCCAGAAGGCGGTGTCCTCCTGGCCGAGCGCGTCGGCAGGAGGGTAGGGAGACGCGGATTCGCCCGCTGCCGAGCGCGGCGCGTCGCCGTACTCGTTCACGATCCGTATCAGCAGGGGGAGGGGGAGCGCCTCCACCACCGCGGAGGTCTGGTCGGTCATCGGTTCCCCCTCTGTCACGGCTGATCGGAGGCTAACACGTGACGATGGCGCAGGCGTCACCGCCCGACGGCGCCGGAGACGACATCGACCACGACCGTCCCGAGCACCAGGGCGGCCAGGGCCAGGTAGACGCATCCGCTGATCACGGACAGCACCCGCGCCTTCGTGCCCCGCCCGGACAGGAAACGCCCGAGCAGGCCGCCCAGCGATGCGTACACGACGTCGACCACGAACCCGATGACGACGAACGACAGGCCGAACGCCAGCAGCTGCAGCGTGGGGTTGCCGGCGTCGGCGTCGACGAACTGGGGGAGGAAGGCGAGGAAGAAGATGACGATCTTGGGGTTGGTGAGGTTGACCACCATCGCGCGCCAGAAGTTCCGGCCGGTGGATGCGGGAGCCGGGGCGGCGGCGGCGTCGGCAGCGCGCAGCGCGCCGATCCCGAGGTGGATGAGGTAGGCCGCACCGAGCAGGCGGATGATCACGAGGGCCGCGGGGGCGGCCGTGAGGAGCGCGCCCAAGCCCGTCACGGCGACGAGGGTGTGCACGGTCATCGACACCGCCATCCCGGATGCCGCCACCGTCCCCGCCCGTCGTCCGTCGCGGAGGGCCACGGCGCCCAGGTACACATGGTCGGGACCGGGGACCACCGCGATGAGCAGCGTCGCGGCGAGGAAGGCGAGGTACACCGCCACCGGGATGTCCAGGATCATGGCGTCAGTATGTCACGCATGGATGACATTCAATGCGTGACGGTTCGCCTTGCAAGCCGGGCCGGCCTGGCCCGTGCCGATAATGAGGGGTGGAGTCGTGGCAGATGCGGGAGTGGTACGCCGACTACCTCGACGCCGCCAACCGGCACGACCTGGAGGCGATCCGCTCGTTCGTGCAGCCCGCTGTCCGTCGCGCGCACCTCCCCGGCGGAGCGGATGCGTGGGTGGAGGAGATGGTCGACCTCTTCCATGCGTTTCCGGACTGGCGGTGGCGGCGCATCCAGCTCCTCGTCGAGGACGATCGCCTCGCGGTCCACCTGCGGGGGAGCGGCACGCACGGCGGAGTGTTCCAGGGCGTCGCCCCCACCCGCCGGCACGTCAACGTGGCGGAGTTCGTCATCTATCGCGTGGCGGATGGGCGCATCGCCGAGGCGTCCGGATCGGATGTGAGGGCCGAGATCCTCGCGCAGCTCGCCGCGTAGCGCGCCGTCAGCGGTCGGCCACGTCCGGATTCTCGCGGTCGAGCAGGGCGATGATGCGGGCGCTGAGGTCGCCGAGGGCCGCTGTGCCCTCACCGCCCAGGCCGTCCAGGAGGGGGTCGCGGATCTCCCGCCGCTGCCCGCGCAGGACGGTGCCCACGAGCAGCCGTCCCTTCCGCGTCAGGGTCGCCTCGAAGGCGCGCCGCCCGCCCGTGACGGGGCGGCGCGCGACGAGCCCCTGACCCTCGAGCGCGGTGATCGCATGGCTGATACGGCTGGGGGAGAAGCGGAGCGACTCCGCGAGGCTCTTCAGGCCGAGCGTCTGATCGTGCGCGGCGCTCAGGAGGACGAGCATCTTGAAGTGACCGTGCGAGATGCCGCCGTCGCGCTGGGCCTGCCGTTCGAGTGCGGTGTCGAGGAGGTGCGTCGCGAGCATGAGGTCGCGCCATGCCTCGGAGGCGCCGGTCACGAGGTGGCCGAGGGGGCCACGGTGAGGCTGACGTCGTTGGCCCAGGGGTCCTCGAAGTGCACGCTCCCGCCGTCGTCGCGCACGGGGACCCGGTAGTGCCGGAGCCGTTCGGCCAGCGCGCCGGCGTCATCGGAGGTCGGCAGTTCGAGGTCCACGCGGCCGAGCCCCAGGGTGCGCTGCCGGCGACCCGCGCCGCGGCTGTTCCACACGTTCATCGCCATGTGATGGTGGTATCCACCGGCGCTGACGAACACGGCCTGGTCGCCCAGCGCGAGCGTGACGTCGAACCCGAGGGTGGTCGCGTAGAAGTCGCGCGCCGTCGCGACGTCGCCGACCGACAGATGGATGTGCCCGACGCGGGCGTCTCCGACCGCCTCCCCGGCGAGTCCGCGCTCGTCCAGGTGCTCCCGCAGATAGGCGTTCGGATCCAGGAACAGCGTGGACATCTCGACCTGGCCGTGGATCCAGCTCCACGTCGTGCGGTCGCGGTCCCAGTACAGCTCGACGCCGTTGCCCTCGGGGTCGTCGAAGTAGAAGGCCTTGCTGACCAGGTGGTCGCTGGACCCGGTGAAGGAAGCCGGGCGCAGCCGGGCGACGGAGTAGACCGCGGCGGCCAGCGCCGCCTCGGTGTCGAAGACGATCGCCGTGTGGAACAGGCCGGCCTCGCGCGGCCCCGCGTGCCGCAGTTCGGGGGTGTGCACGAGCACGACGACCGGCCGTCCCGAGCGCCCGAGGGTGACACGCGGTCCCGTCTGCTCCATCACCGCCAGCCCGACGCCGTCCCGGTAGTACGACGTCATCGCGTCGAGGTCCGCCACGTTCAGGGTGACCGCCCCCATCGCCGTATCGGCGGCGAGGGGTGTGCTGGTGCTCATGGCATCCTCAACTGATTTGAACGCTCAACTATTCCGACCGCCCGCGGGCGCACGAGAGGCGACCTGGTAAAATCGTGAAAGTCGCTGCTTTTACCATGCAGTGATCGATTCCGCAAGAGTCCCATCGCCGACCCGCCGATGGTGCGCGGAACGGATTGCCCACCACGTCGGTGCGCCCTGCGGCATCCGCCGCGGATCTTGCCGCCGTCGTCGCTCAATGGCCCCGGCCAGGATAGGAACGGTTTGACTTCTCGCGTCGCAATCATCGGAGCCGGACCCAGCGGAATGGCACAGCTTCGGGCTTTCGAGTCCGCTCGACACACCGGCCGGGAGATGCCCGAGATCGTGTGCTTCGAGAAGCAAGCCGATTGGGGCGGGCAGTGGAACTTCACGTGGCGCACCGGCATGGATGCGCACGGTGAGCCGGTGCACTCGAGCATGTACCGCAACCTGTGGTCCAACGGGCCGAAGGAGGCGCTGGAGTTCGCCGAGTACACCTTCGACGAGCACTTCGGGCGTCCGATCTCGTCGTACCCACCGCGCGCCGTGCTGTGGGATTACATCAACGGCCGCGTCGAGAAGAGTGACGTCAAGCAGTACGTGCGCTTCAACACCGTCGTGCGCTGGGTCCAGTACAACGAGGACACGAACACCTTCAGCGTGACGGTCCACGACATGGCCGCCAATCGGACCGAGACCAGCGAGTTCGACTACGTCGTGGTCGGCAGCGGACACTTCAGCTACCCGAACGTGCCCGAGTTCGCCGGCATCGAGACCTTCCCCGGGAGCCTCCGCCACGCGCACGACTTCCGCGGGGCGGAGGCCCTCGCCGACAAGGATGTCCTGCTGATCGGCGCGAGCTACTCCGCCGAAGACATCGGCGTGCAGGCGTACAAGATGGGCGCGCGCTCGGTCACCTTCAGCTACCGCACCCAGCCGATGGGATTCGACTGGCCCAAGGGCATGCGGGAGGTGCCGCTCGTCGAGCGCTTCGAAGGATCCACCGTGCACTTCAGCGACGGGACCAGCGGCGAGTTCGACGCCGTCGTGCTGTGCACCGGTTATCTGCACCACTACCCGTTCCTGCCCTCGGACCTCGCGCTGGATTCGCCCAACTGCCTCTACCCCGACGGCCTGTACCGCGGCGTGGTCTCCGAGGCCAACGACCGGCTGTTCTACCTGGGCGCGCAGGACCAGTGGTTCACCTTCAACATGTTCGACGCGCAGGCGTGGTTCGTCCGCGACGTCATCCTGGGTGATTTCGAGCTCCCCGGCCCGCAGGCGCGTCGGCAGGACATGGATGCGTGGCGCCGGCGGTTCAGCGAACTCAACGGACCGGCCGACGAGATCAGGTTCCAGGCCGACTACATCCGCGACCTGATCGAACTGACCGACTATCCGATGTTCGACCTCGACGAGGTCGTGCGGATCTTCCTGGCCTGGAAGCACGACAAGCAGGTGAACATCCTCGGGTACCGCGATGCCGTCTATCCGTCCGTGATGACGGGAACGATGGCCGCTGTGCACCACACCCCGTGGCTGGCCGAACTGGACGACAGCCTCGAGCGCTACCTGTCCGAACCGGAGCCGGACGACGTCGACGGCCTCGTCGACTCGCCCGGTTCGGTCGACGCGGCGTAGTGCGGTGTCGCGGGAAGGGTGGCGCGGATCTCCTGCGACACCCTCTCCGCGGCGAGCTCGGGAAGCCAGTGCCCCTCGTCCACCTCGACGAAGCGGTACGGCGCGTGCACCCAGTGCCGTGTGAGCTCGGCGGCGCGTCGCCCGAGCGCCTGGTCGCCGTTGCCCCACACGTACGTGGTCGGCACGTGCACACGCGAGCTGCCCCGGCGCGGCCGGCGCCGGTCGGGCAGCGACATGCCGCGATACCAGTGCAGGGCCGCGCGGAGGGCTTTCGGTTGCGACAGAAAGCGCTGATACTCCTGGGCGATGGGGGCCGGAAGCCCCGACGACTGCAGCAGGCGCGCGAGGCGGGGCCGCAGCACGGCCTCGGGCAGCCACGGCAGCTGGAAGAAGGCGATGTAGAGCGACCGCAGGCCCTGCGTCGAGGAGAGCAGCGAACGCAGCATCGCGCTCGGATGCGGCGTGGAGAGCACGGTGATGCCGTTCAGTCGCTGCGGAGCGGCGGTCGCCAGCCGCCACGCGACGAATCCGCCCCAGTCATGACCGACGACGTGCACGCGGTGGCTCCCGAGCGCGTCGAGCAGGGCGAGCACGTCGCCGGTGACGTCGGCGGCGCGGTAGTCGCGTCGGCGGTACGGTCGCGCGCGGGGGGAGTAGCCGCGCTGATCGAACGCGATCACCCGGGCGCCGCCGGCCTCCAGCAGCGGTGCGACGGCGTCCCACGTACGACGGGATCCCGGGAATCCGTGCAGCAGAACGATCACCGGTCCGTCGATGGGCCCGGTGTCGGATACGTCGAAGATCAGGCCGGCGTGACGGAAAGCGTGGACGCGGGAAGTGCGCATGGCCCATCCTGACCGGCGGCGCCGCGGACGCTGGAGGGGGTTGCGTTCCGGTCAGGGCTGCACGCCTGCGGCGGCGGCGAGGATGCGGACACCGTCGCGGATGCGGGCTTCGTCGACGTTGCCGAAGCCGATCACGAGTGCCGGCGCGAGGGGCTCCGCCGGTCGACCCTCTGCCGAGAACCGGTATCGGCCGAGCGTGTTGACCACAACGCCCAGAGTTGCGGCGGTCGCGGACACGGCCCGCTCGTCCGCCCCGGCGGGAAGCTGCAGGACGGCGTGGCATCCGGCGGCCAGTCCGGTGAGCCGGCCCGGCTCGAAGGCGCGATCGACCTCCGCGGCCAAGACGTCGCGGCGGGCCCGATACACCTCCCGTGCGCGCCGCAGATGGCGATCGAACCGTCCCGTCTCCATCAGGAGCGCGAGCGCTTCCTGGTCCAGGCTCGGGGCTCCGCGACTGGTGAGCTGCTTCTCCTCGATGATCCCGTCGCGCCACTGCGGCGGCGCGAGCACCCATCCCAGTCGGAGCGCCGGCGCGAGGGTCTTGCTGACCGAGCCGAACGCGATGACCCGGCGAGGGTTCAGTCCCTGCAACGACCCGACGGGTTGCCGGTCGTATCGGAACTCCGCGTCGTAATCGTCCTCCAGGATCACCCCGTCGACCTCTTCCGCCCACGCCATGAGGTCGCGCCGTCGCGACGGCCCGAGGGCGACGCCGGTCGGGCATTGGTGCGCCGGCGTCAGCAGCACGGCGCGTGCACCGGTCTCGCGCAGGCGGCCCACATCCAGCCCCTCCTCGTCGACGGGAACCGGCACCGCCTGCAGGCCCGCCCGCTGTGCGATGACGTCGTGGTCGCGCGGTCCGGGATCCTCCAACGCGATCGCGTGTGTGCCACGCCGGGCCAGCGTCGCGAGCGCGAAGGTCAAGCCCTGCCGGAAGCCCGCGACGATGACGGTGTCGTCGGTGGTGGCGCTTCCGGCCCGGACGCGGCGATGGTAGGCGGAGACGACGTCGCGGAGATGCCGCCATCCGGCCGGGTCGTCGTCGCCGAGCGCAGCCGTCGGCAGCGTCGAGGTCGCCTTCGACACCGCCCAGCTCCAATCCGACAGGGGCACCGTGCGCAGGTCGGGGATGCCGTACTCGAAGTCGATCGGTCGAGGTGACACGGCCGACACCGGGTCGGCAACGTGCCCGCTCACCTCCTCGGACGACGGTGTCGCCGCCACCCGGGTGCCGGAACCGACCGTCGAGAGGACGTAACCTTCGGCGAGGAGCTGCTCGTAGGCCTCGACGACGGTGCCGCGGGCGACTCCGAGCAGGGCGGCCAGGCGCCGAGTCGACGGGAGTCGTTCGCCGGAGACGAGTCGCCGCTCACGGATGGCGGCCCGAAGGTGAGCCTGGATCTGGCTGCCGAGGCCGCCCGCGTCGCGGTCGAGGAACACCAGAAGATCCGGACCGCCGCGCGCCCACTCCACTGTCATCGGCCCATTACAGCCGAATGGTCCAGTCCACGGACAGAGAAGCGGACCTTCACCCCGGACCGCCCGGACGGCAGAGTCGATGCATGAGCCTCGGCATCCTCCTCGGCCTCGCCTCCGCCGTGGCGTACGGTGCCTCGGATTTCGTCGGCGGGCTCGGGTCACGCCGGTACACCACCTGGCAGGTCGTCCTGGTGGGGCAGACCGCCGGCGCGGTGGTGATGGCCGCGGCCGGGGCGCTGCTGCCCGGCAGCCCGGTGCCGACGGACTTCGCGTGGGCGGTCGTCGCCGGGGTGGGCTCGGCGGCGGGCAGCATCTTCCTGTACCGCGGGCTCGCGCGCGGCCGGATGGGGCTGGTGGCTCCCATCTCGGCGCTGGGCGCGGCGATCCTGCCCGTGCTGGCGGGCGCCGTCCTCGGGGAGCGGCCGGGATGGCTGGCCTGGGCGGGGATGATCGTGGCGTTGCCGGGAATCTGGCTGGTCGCCCGCGATGCCTCCGCGCAGCCCTCGGCGATGCGGGGTGCCCTGGTCGACGGCACGCTGGCGGGCGTCGGCTTCGGAGTCCTCTTCGTCGCGCTGGCGCAGATCTCCGATGACGCCGGCCTGGCGCCCCTCGCCCTCAATCAGCTGACCGGCGCGGTCCTCACCGTCGTGACGGCGGCCACCCTGAGACAGGTGTGGCGCCCTGCGGTCGGAGTGCTGGGGTGGGGGAGCGCTGCCGGTGTGCTCGGCGCCTCCGGCACCCTCGCCTTCTTCATCGCCAGCGGCACGACCGGACTGGGCATCGCGGGAGTGCTCGCCTCCCTGTACCCCGCGGTCACCGTCCTGCTGGCCGCCGGATTCCTGAGGGAACGAGTCGCGCGCAGTCAGCGAGTCGGCATCGTGGTCTGCATCCTCGCCGTCGCCGCCATGGCGTTCGGCTGATTCCCCGTCCGCCCTCGAACAGGAGACGAAGATGACACACCCCGAACCCCGGCCGGCACGGTCGCACACGGAGGGCCGCTCATGCTGACGCAGATCGCCGACGGCGTCTTCGTCTCCGAGAGCGAGTTCCTCCAGAGCAACTCCGTGGTCGTTCGGGGCCGGGACGGTGTGCTCGTGGTCGATCCCGGGCTGACGGACGACGAGATGACGCAGCTCGCCGACGACATCCGCGGGATGGGACAGCGGATCGTCGCCGGGTTCGCCACGCACCCCGACTGGGATCACGTCCTGTGGCACCCCGCGCTGGGCGACGCACCCCGCTACGGCACGGCGCTGTGTGCCGCCACGATGGCGGAGCTGCTCGCACAGCCGGACTGGCCGGCGCAGGTGGCTGCCGGCCTGCCGCCGGAGTACGCGGATCAGATCCCGCTCGAGCTGTTCGGAGCGATCACCGCGCTGCCCCGGGGTGCCGAACGCATTCCGTGGGAGGGCCCCGCGATCCGGATCATCGAGCACCGGGCGCACGCCAGAGGTCACGCGGCGCTGCTGGTGGAGGAGGGCGGTGTTCTGATCGCGGGCGACATGCTCTCCGACATCCTGATGCCGTTCGTCGACGTGGATGCCGATCAGCCGCTGGAGGACTACCTCGCGGCGCTCGGGCTGTTCGAGGAGGTGGCCGAAAAGGTGGGAGCCGTCGTTCCCGGCCACGGATCGGTGGCCTCCGGGGACCGGCTGCGCGGCCGGATCGCACAGGATCGTGCCTATGTGGAGGCGCTGCGCGCCGGCGATCTCCCGGTCGATGCGCGGGTGGGAGAGGCGGCGCCAGTTCCCTGGCTCGCGGACATGCCTCGCTGGCAACTGCAGCGCCTCGCCGAGCGCGCCGATCGGCCGCCGCAGGATCACGCCGGATCCTGACGGCGGCCGGAGGGACGCCTACTCCGCGCGGTCCGCCGCAGCGACGTCGAGGATCCACGTCACGCCGAAGGTGTCGGTGAGCATGCCGAAGCCGGGGCTCCACGCCGAGGCCGCGAGCGGTTCGACGATCGAGGCGCCGGCGGACAGCGCGTCCCAGTAGCCCTTCACCTCGTCCAGGGTGTCGCCGCGCACGGAGACGAAAAACGGCTGGTCGGTGACGGTGACGCCGTTCTCCCGGCGGGTGGCGCCCCCGGTGGCTCGCGTGGCCGGCCCCGGGATGTCATACGCCATGATCCGGAAGCCATCTTCGCTCTGCAGGCTGCCGAACACGACGTTCTCGGCGCCGGGCGCATCGGCGGGCATACCGACGTCGCGGTAGGTGGCGATCGTGAGGTGACCGCCGAAGACGGACTGGTAGAACTCCAGGGCCGCGCGGGCCTCGCCGTGGAGATTGAGGTGGGTGGTGGTCTCGATGGGCATGGGTGCTCCTCCTCGGTACGCCGGACCTGTGCCGGCTGTCTCCACCGTGACAGGAGTAGAGGTCAGTTCCGGTCCTACACACGAACTACTCTCGAGACGTGCCCACCACCACTGCCCGACTGCTCGACCTGCTATCGCTCCTGCAGGCGCGACGGGACTGGCCGGGCGCTGTGCTGGCCGATCGGCTGGGGGTGAGTCACCGCACCGTCCGCCGCGACGTGGAGCGGCTGCGGGAGATGGGGTACCGCGTTCAGGCGGCGATGGGTCCGGACGGCGGGTACCGCCTGGAGGCGGGGAGCGAACTTCCGCCCCTGCTGTTCGACGACGAGCAGGTCATCGCTCTCACGATCGCCCTGCAGGCAGCGACGGTCACGGGCGCGGGCATCGAGGAAGGCGCGCTGAAAGCGCTCGCCGCTGTCCGCCAGGTCCTGCCCTCGCGCCTCCGCCACCGACTGCAGGCGGTCGAGTTCACCACCGCCGCACGCACGGGGGATGCTCCCGCTCCCGCGGTGGCTTCGGAGGTGCTCGTCGCCGTGTCCGATGCCGTCCGCGCCCGTGAGGTGCTGCGGTTCGATCAGGCCGACGCGGGCACCCCCGTGACGGGCCCGGCGCCACCGCGGCGAGTGGAGCCGCACCACCTCGTCGCTGCCTCGGGCCGCTGGTACCTGGTCGCGTGGGATCTCGACGGCGACGAGTGGCGCATCTTCCGCGCCGACCGGATCACTCCGCGCACCCCCACCGGTCCCCGCTTCTCGCCGCGGGAGGTCCCCGGTGGTGACGCATCGGAGTACGTGTCGGCGCGCTTCAAGGGCTCGTCCGCGGCGAACGCGTGGCCCTGCACCGGCAGTGTCGTCCTGCACCTGCCGGCGGGGGACGTCGTGCCCTTCGCCGGGGATGGTGCCGTCGAAGCGCTCGGTCCCGACCGGTGCCGGTACACCGCCGGGTCGTGGTCCTGGGTCGCGCTGGCCGCCGCGCTGGGCCGTTTCGACGCGGAGATGGACGAGGTCGACCCGCCGGAACTTGCCCGCGCATTCACGCGGCTCTCGGCCCGCTACGAGCGGGCCGCACACTGAGGGCAGGGCCGCGACACGCCCGGGGTGCGCCCGAGTTGCCGGGCTCGACAGGCGCGTCGTAAGCTATTGATCGTTCGCCCCACAGGGAAGCGGAGAGGCCGAGAGCCTCACCCCCCTCAAGCGGAGAACAGCCTCCCTTCTGATGAACTCTCATTGAGAGCTCGTGCCCTCGGGCGTAGAATGGAGGTACCCGCTCCGGAAGCCCGTCATGGAGCGCCGTTCGGTGACGTCTGATCGTCACGGAGGCGCTAATTTGACAGTCTGATCGAGTGGGTCTAAGATAGAGAAGTTGCCCTGCGGGCGAGGCTGGAAGGCTGAGTAGCAGGAGCATCCGATCCTTGAGAACTCAACAGCGTGCACTTGTCAAATGCCAAAAAACCTCGCGGTCAGCTTTGCTGGCCGGTGAGATT
>NZ_SPQW01000002.1:0-1279694 GCF_004570445.1 Microbacterium sp. dk485 | reverse complement strand
GTAGGACACCGCCGGACTTCTTCCGAGAAATGGCCACCCAACGCTGGGTGGCCATTTCGCGTTTACAGACCTTTTCGGGTGATGAGTAGGAGTGACCAGTGGCGACGGACGACCGCGACGACCGCGACGATCGCAAAGCGCGCGACGCGCGTGGCCGCGGCGACGACCGAGGATCCCAGGGCCGTTCGCGCCCGCGTCAGGATGGTCCGCGCTCGTCGGATCGCACCGGTGGCGAGCGACGCCCCCGCCCGTCGGGGGAGCGGCCGAATCGTGCTTCCGGTGATCGTCCGTTCCGCCCCGCCGGGGAGCGGCCGAATCGCGGGTCCGGTGATCGTCCGTTCCGCCCCGCCGGGGAGCGGCCCAACCGCGGCTCGAGTGATCGTCCGTTCCGCCCCTCGGGCGAGGGCGACCGGCGGCGCGACTTCGGTGCCAGCCGCACACCCGCACCGCGCCGCGGCGAAGCACCGCGCCGCGGTGACGACCGGCGGCCGCCCCGGCCGATCCCGACCAGTGACGACCGTCGCGCGCGCGTGGCCGAGCCGCCGCTGCCCGAGGAGATCACGGCGCGCGATCTGGCGGCGCCGGCGCGCAACGAGCTGAAGACGCTGAGCAAGGAGAACGCCGAGCACGTCGCCCGCCACCTCGCGATGGCCGCCCGGCTCATCGACGAGGACCCGGCGCTGGCCCACCAGCACGCCCTCGCCGCCACCCGTCGCGCCGGTCGCGTCGCGGTGGTGCGGGAGACCGCGGCCATCACCGCGTACGCGGTCGGTGACTTCGCCCTGGCGCTCCGGGAACTGCGCACCTACCGCCGCATCTCCGGTCGCGATGACCAGCTGCCGCTGATCGTCGACAGCGAACGGGGAGTGGGGCGCCCGGATCGCGCCCTCGAGGTCGGCCGCTCGGTCGACCGCTCGACCCTGCCGGTGCCGGTGCGCGTGCAGCTGGCGATCGCGATGTCGGGCGCGCGCCTGGACCTCGGGCAGCCCGACCAGGCGCTGCGCGAACTCGACATCCCCGAACTCGATCCCGACCGCGCGTTCGAGTGGAGCCCCGGCCTGTTCGCCGCGCGCGCGACCGTCCTGGAAGAACTCGGCCGCGACGAGGAGGCGGCCCAGTGGTACGCCCGCGCTCAGATCGCCGAGGACGCGCTGGACGCGGCCACCGGCGTCGCCGACCGTGAAGTGATCGTCGTCGAAGACGTCGACGAGGACGACGACGGCGGTGAGCCGGCTGCGGAGGATGCCGGGGAGCAGGGACGGTGATCGGGCGCCGTAAGCCGGCGCTGGGCGACGCACCCCTGGCCGGAGTGGACGTGGTCCTCGCCGACCTCGACGGCGTCGTGTACGCCGGCCCGGGCGCCATCCCGCACGCCGTGGAGAGCCTCAACCGTGCCGCACGGGAAGGCCGCCGGCTCGGCTACATCACCAACAACGCCTCACGCACCGACGCGGCCGTCGCCGCCCATCTGACCGAGCTGGGGCTCACCGTGCGCCCCGACGAAGTCGTCACGAGCCCGCAGGCGGCGATGCGCCTCCTGCGGGGCATCGTGCCGCCTCCGGCGACGATCCTCGTCGTGGGCGGCGAGGGTCTGGTCGTGGAGGTGGAGAAGGCCGGGTACACCGTCACGCGCAGCGCCGACGATGCCCCGGCCGCCGTCGTGCAGGGCTTCGCGCCCGAGGTCGGCTGGATGCAGCTGGCCGAGGCCGCGTACGCGCTGCAGACTCCGGAGAGCGAAGGCGGGATCCCCTGGATCGCCACCAACACCGACTGGACGATCCCGCAGGCGCGGGGGGTCGCACCGGGTAACGGCACGCTCGTGTCGGCCGTGCACACCGCCGTGGGGCGCCTGGCCACGGTCGCCGGCAAGCCCGAGACGCCGATCTTCGCCGAGGCGGTGGCTCGCTTCGGAGCGAGCGCGCCGCTGTTCATCGGAGACCGGCTCGACACCGACATCCAGGGGGCCTCGCGCGCGGGTATCCGCTCCGCCCTCGTGCTCACCGGCATCGACCGCCCCAAGCACCTCCTGGCCGCCCCGCCCGACGCGCGTCCGGACTTCATCGTCAGCGACCTGCGCGAACTGTTCGAGCCGTACCCCGAGACGGTGGTCCGAGGCGAGCGGACCACCGTCGGTCGCTCGGTCGTGGAGATCGACGGCCCCGACCTGCGCGTCGTGGACGAAGGCGACCGCCACATCGACCTCGTGCGCGCCGCGGCGGCGGCGGTGTGGTCGTCCGGACGCGCGATCTTCGGGTTCCGTGTGCCCGAAGGCGTGTATGCCGACCCGTTCTGGCGCGTGTAGGTCGTTACGATAGCGGCATGCCCGAGCCCGATGACACCGCCACCGATGCCGGGCACGAGCTGATCAGCCGGTTGCGCGTGATCGAGTCGCAGCCGCTGGCCGACCGTGCGGACGCCTACGCCGCCCTCCACGACGAACTCGCTCGGCGCCTGGAGTCCGGTCCCGGCGCCGACAGCGGGTCGCGCGGATGACCGCACGCCTGGACGCCGCCCTGGCCGCCCGCGGCTTGGCGCGCTCACGCACCCACGCCGCGCAGCTCATCGCCGCGGGGGTCGTGAGCGTGGACGGGCGTCCCGTCGTGAAGGCCTCGACGCCCGTCGCCGACGAGGCTCACCTCGAGGTGGCCGCAGCCGACTCGTACGTCAGCCGAGCCGCGCACAAGCTCATCGCGGGGCTGGACGCCTTCGGAATCGATGTGGCCGGCCGGGTCGCGCTGGACCTCGGCGCCTCCACCGGCGGGTTCACGCAGGTGCTCCGCGAACGCGGCGCCGCGCCCGTGCTCGCCGTCGACGTGGGCCACGGCCAGTTGGCGCCGCAGGTGGCCGCCGATCCGGCCGTCATCGCGGTGGAGGGGTACAACGTGCGGTACATGGATGCGGCGAACCTCGCCGCCGCGACCGGCGTCGCCGAGGCGCCCGCCGTCGTCACCGGCGACCTCTCCTTCATCTCCCTCACGCACGTCCTGCCCGCCGTCGCCGCCGTCGCCTCCCCGGGCGCCGACATCGTGCTGCTGATCAAGCCGCAGTTCGAAGTCGGCCGCACGGCGGTGAAAGGCGGGCTGGTCACAAACCCCGCGCTCCGGGCCGATGCCGTGAACACCGTCCTGTGGGCGGCATGGGATGTGGGACTGCGTACGGCGGGGCTCATCGGATCGCCGGTTCCCGGCACGCACGGCAACCGCGAGATCGTGGCGCACCTGACCACGGCAGGTGGGAGCGATCCGTCAGAATGGTCAGGCACGGTGAACGAAGTGGCCGGTACCCGATGAACACGAGCGAACGCAGCATCCTGGTGGTCGTGCACTCCCGTCGCGACGACACCGTCGACGCGGCGCGGCACGTGGTGAGCGAACTGCGTGCGGCCGGCGCCCGTCCGGTGCTCTCCGTCGAGGACCGCGCAGAGCTGGAAGACCTGCTGGATCTGTCGGGGGTGGGCACGCTGACCGTGGACGTGCCGCTGGCCGACATCGAACTGGCGATCGTCCTCGGCGGTGACGGCACGATCCTGCGCGCCGCCGAACTGGTACGTGGCGGCACCGCGCCGGTGCTCGGCATCAACCTCGGGCACGTCGGCTTCCTCGCCGAGATCGAACGCGACGATATGGACGACGCGGTGCGACGCGTCATCGCGCGCGACTACCGCGTCGAGGAGCGCCTGGCGCTGTCGGTGCGGGTGAAGGACGCCACCGACACGGTCGTGTACGAGACGTGGGCGCTCAACGAGGCCACCGTCGAGAAGGCCAGTCGCGAACGCATGCTGGAAGTGGTGATGGAGATCGACGGGCGCCCGCTGTCGTCCTTCGGATGCGACGGTGTGGTGGTGGCCTCGCCGACCGGATCCACCGCCTACAACTTCTCCGCCGGCGGCCCGGTCATCTGGCCGAACGTCGAGGCCATCGCCGTCGTGCCGCTGTCGGCGCACGCGCTGTTCGCCCGGCCCCTCGTGGTCGACCCGGGAGCTGCCGTGGCGATCGAAGTGCTCGAGCGCACGAGTGGCGGCGGCGTGCTGTGGTGCGACGGGCGCCGCTCGCACGATCTTCCACCCGGTGCGCGGGTCGTGGTGCGTCGCTCCAGCGTGCCGGTGCGCCTCGCCCGACTGCATCCGGCTGCGTTCACCGACCGCCTCGTGCGCAAGTTCCGGCTGCCCGTCGAAGGCTGGCGCGGCCCGGACAGGGGGACGGCGTGATCGAGCAGATGCACCTGCGCGACCTCGGAGTGATCGCCGACGCGACCCTGCCCATCGGCACCGGGTTCACCGCGATCACGGGCGAGACCGGTGCGGGCAAGACGATGGTGGTCACGGGCCTGGCGCTGCTCATGGGGCAGCGGGCCGATTCCGGCGCCGTGCGCTCCGGAGCCGGCCAGGCCTCGGTGGAGGGTGTGTGGATCGTGCCCGAGCAGGGGCCGGTGGCCGAGCGCGTCCGCGAGGCGGGGGGCGAGGTGGAACCGATCGGCGACGGCCGCGCCGAGGTGTACCTGGGCCGGACCATCTCCAGCGAGGGCCGCGGCCGGGCCACAGTGGGCGGGCGCACCGCGCCGGCCGGCGTGCTCGCCGACCTCGCCGATGACCTCGTGGTCGTGCACGGTCAGTCCGAGCAGCTCCGGCTGCGCTCCGCTGCGGCCCAGCGCGACGCCCTCGACCGCTTCGGCGGCGCGGCGGTCGCGCGCGCCCTGGCGGACTACGGCCGGGCGTACCAGGAGTGGCGTTCCCTCGACGCCGAGCTGACCATGCTCGAGAACGATCGCGACCAGCGCGCGCGCGAGGCGGAGGACCTCCGCATCCGTCTGGCCGAGATCGAGGCGGCCGCGCCGGTGGTGGGGGAGGACCAGCAGCTGGCCGCTCGCGCCGAACGCCTCAGCAACGTCGAGGAGGTGCGTCTGGCGGTCGTGACGGCGCACGAGGCGCTCTCCTCCGAAACCGGCGCGCCGGATGTGACGACGCTGCTGGCCGAGGCCCGCCGCGCCCTGGAGCGGGTGGGCGATGCCGCACTGGCCGAACTCGCCGAGCAGCTCGCCGAGGTGGGGTACCGCGTCGCCGATGTCGCCGCGGCCCTGTCGGGCCAGCTCGCCGACCTGGACGAGACCGGCCCCCATGAGCTGGCCGCGGTGGAGGAGCGGCGCGCCGTGCTGGCCGGTCTGTCGCGCGCCCACGGGAGCCTGGAGGCCGCGCTGGAGCTGCTGGAGACGGGATCGGCCCGGCTGGCCGAGCTGGACGATGACTCCGACCGCATCGAGCGTCTGGCGGCCGAGCGCACTGCGGCAGCCGAGCGCCTCGACGACGCCGCCGACGTGCTCACCGCCGCGCGCACCGATGCGGCCGCGCGTCTGGGGGAGGCCGTCACGCATGAGCTGCATGCGCTGGCGCTGCCCGATGCGACCCTCACCGTCTCCGTGATGCCGGGAACGCCCTCCGTCAGCGGTCGCGACGACGTCACGATCCTGCTCGCTCCGCACCCCGGCGCCGAACCCCGACCGGTGGCCCGCGGGGCCTCCGGGGGTGAGCTGAGCCGCGTCATGCTCGCGCTGGAAGTCGTGCTGGCCGGCGTGGACCCTGTCCCCACCTTCGTGTTCGACGAGGTGGATGCAGGAATCGGCGGTGCCGCCGCGATCGAGGTGGGCCGTCGCCTGGCCCGGCTGGCGGAGAACTCGCAGGTCATCGCCGTGACGCACCTGGCCCAGGTGGCGGCGTTCGCGGGGAATCACCTGTCGGTGGTCAAAGGCACGGACGGTGCGGTGACGGCGTCGAGCGTGCGCCGGCTGGAGGGTGCGGAGCGGGAGGCGGAGATGGCACGACTGCTGTCGGGCATGCCGGATTCGGAGGCCGCACTGGCCCACGCGCGCGAGCTGCTGGACACCGGGCGCACGGCCCGGTGAGCGCGGAGACACCCGGCATCGACCTCACCGTCGAGCCGCCACCCGACGGAGCCGTCCCGGTCGAGACGCGCCGGCCTACGCGCCTGTACCGCGGCATGGGCGGCCTCCTGCTCCGCCTGGAGGCGCGCGCCCGCGCGAAGGGCTCGCGTCGCGTCCGCCTGACGAACGCCCTCGTGTGGCTCCTCGTCGCCGCCGCGGGGCAGGTGCTGCTGACCGGCCCCGTGATCAACGAACCGCTCTCGTTGGAGGACATCACCTCGGCGGCGGGCGAAGTGACCGAGCACTGGATCGCCCACGACGTCGACGCCAGATTCGAGCTCGAGCGCACCGACGACGGCCGCCTCCTCGTGCACGTCGAGGAGCAGATCACGGCCGACTTCCCCGAGGGGGTGGAAGAGACCGGCATCACCCGCACGATCGCCTCGCATTACGAAGGGCACGACCTGCACCCGCGGGTGACCGGCGGCGAGTTCGACGGAGACCCGGTCGAGGTCGCCGCGCGCGTGGGCGCCACGGCCACGTCCCTGACCTGGGACACCGGGAGCGTCCTCACCGGCCGGCATGAGTTCGTCGTGCGCTACACCCTGTCCGACGTCGCCTACCCCGAACAGGATGCCTCCACCGGACGCCTGCAGGACCTGCTGGAGTGGGACATCCTCGGACCCTCGTGGGGTCAGGGGATCCGCGGCGTGGAGATGACGCTCATCGTGCCGAGGGAGCTGCACGACGCCCTCGAACGCACACCGCGGGCGGCGATGTCGTGGACGCTGCTGGCGGACGCGACGACCCTCACGCCCGACAGCGAGACCGCCGATGCGGTCACCTACGTCGTGACGGTGGATCAGAACATGCCGCCGCACACGGACATCTGGTTCACGCTGCGCTTCGCCGAGGGCACCTTCACGATGCCCGATCCGGCGCCGCTGTACTGGGTGCTCGTGGTCGGTCCGTTCGTTCCCCTGCTCCTGCTGGCCGTGGGCCTGTTGTTCGTGCTGGCCGCCCGCGCGCTGGTGTGGAACGACGCCCGCGGCCGCGCGTGGTTCGTGCCGCAGTACGAACCCGACCCGCGCGTGCCGGCGCCGCTGGCCTCCCGTCTCATGCGGCAGGTTCTCACGGCCCCGCTGGTCCAGGCGATCAGTGACGGGCACGCCGGCATCGGCGAGCGGCCGATCACGCGGATCGGCCGGATCGCGTGGCGGACGGGGCGGCCGTGGCACCTCTGGCCGGAGTGGCGGACCTACCTCTTCGCGCCGGCGTGGCGCGAGCAGTTCGTCCGGAAGTTGCGCCGGGTTCCGCGCGGGATCGTGCGCGACGTGTTCATCGGGGCGACGCTCGCCCTCACGCTCGTGCAGTTCGGCCTCGTGCGGCAGCTGTCCTACCAGGTCATCCTCAGCGTCTACTGGTGGCCCCTCGCGATCGTGGCTGCCACGATCGCTCTGGCCCTCGTGATCCTCGTCATCGCGCTGTCGGCACGGCCGCTGACCCGCGCCGGCGCGCTCGCGCGAGAGCACCTGCTGGGTCTGCGGCTCTACCTCGAGCAGACCCGCATGGACGAGCGCATCACCCTGCGCGACGAGTTGCTGCCCTACGTCGTCATGTTCGCCAAGCCACGGCGCGCGCGGGAAATCGTGCGGCGTCTGCTGGACGAGCGCGGCCACCGGGATCCGGGGCTGCGCGCCGGGTTCTTCACCGCCGCGCGCCTCGGCGTGCGCGCGGCGGCGATGCTCGCCGTCGTCGGCGCGATCGTGGTGGCGGCTGCCCTCCCGTCGCCGTCGCAGCGGTCGGCACCGGAGGATCTCGCGTACTCGGGTGACCTCCCCGGATCGCGAGGCTGGCTCGTGAGCGAGATCACCGCCGACGCGCGGCTGGAGCGGACGGAGGCGGGCAAGGCGACCGTCACGGTCACCGAGACCCTCACCGTCTTCGTCGAGGAGGAACGCGACACCCTGCCCCAGGTCATGCGCCAATGGCGCGACGTCGTGCACGGGCACGACACGGGGCTGGAGGTCACCGAGGTGACCGTCGACGGCGACCCCGTGCCGTACGAGCAGCGGCGCGAGGAGGGCATGGCCTTCGTGCAGACCCAGCTCACGCGGGATTGGGGCGGCGAGCACACCGTTCAGATCCGCTATCGGCTGACAGATGCGGCGGCCGCCGTGCAGCAGGACGGCCGGTGGTACGAGCACGTGCAGTGGACCGCCCTGAACGAGGGCTGGCGGGACGCGTGGTCGTGGCCGGAGCAGAACATCGAACGCGTGGCGATGACGGTACGGGTGCCCGCCGAGCTTCGCGCGCAGCTGCACGAGGACAGCGGCGTGCTGGAGGGAGACCTGGATGTCGAGGCCCCCGGGCTTCCGGCTGTCACCAGCGGCGCAGGCGGTGAGGACGTGTACCGGTGGGAACTGCTGCCCGACGCGGACGGGCGATGGACCTACGAGGCGAGCCGGGACGTCGGCATCCGGTTCGTGTTCCCCGCCGGCACGTTCGCCGACGTCGGACAGGAGTCGTGGTGGCTCGACAGCGCAGCGCGCGCGCTGCCGACCGCAGTGCCGCTGGTCCTGCTGCTGGGAGCCGCCGGGTGCGCGCTGCTCGGACTGATCCTGCGCCTGGGCGGAGTGCGGCGTGTGTCGGAGCCCGGACTCCTGCGCGAAGTCGTGCGGTGGATCCCGCCGTGGTTCGCTCTCGCCGGATCGATCCTCTTCGTGTGGCGCACGGCCGACTCCGTGGACGACGACCCGCTGTTCCCGCTGCTCGGCCTTCCCGCGGTGGCGGCGGTCGTGCTGGCCATCGCCAACCACTACGCGACGCGCCGGCGATCGTGAGGACGCGCGGTTCCTGGCAGACTGCAGGGAACCGGTCCCGCGCGCGCCGCGGCAGCGGAACCCCGACACCCGGCTGATAGGATCGAAGCCCGTGATGCAGACTTCAGACGCGGGACATGTGAACGACACCACCAAGCACATCTTCGTGACGGGTGGTGTCGTTTCGTCTCTCGGGAAGGGCCTGACGGCGGCCAGCCTCGGCAACCTCCTCACCGCCCGCGGGCTGCGCGTGGTGATGCAGAAGCTCGACCCCTACCTGAACGTCGACCCCGGCACGATGAACCCGTTCCAGCACGGGGAGGTCTTCGTCACCGACGACGGCGCAGAGACCGACCTCGACATCGGCCACTACGAGCGATTCCTCGACATCAACCTCAGCCAGGCGGCCAACGTCACCACGGGTCAGATCTACTCGCAGGTGATCGCCCGGGAGCGCCGCGGGGAGTACCTCGGCGACACTGTCCAGGTGATCCCGCACATCACGGACGAGATCAAGCGCCGCATGCGGCTGCAGGCCACCGAGGAGCCGCGTCCGGACGTCATCATCACCGAGATCGGCGGAACGGTCGGTGACATCGAGTCGCAGCCGTTCATCGAGTCGGCTCGGCAGATCCGCCACGAGCTGGGCCGGAACAACGTGTTCTTCGTGCACGTGTCGCTCGTGCCGTTCATGGGCGCTTCCGGCGAGCAGAAGACCAAGCCCACGCAGCACTCCGTCGCGACGCTGCGCTCCATCGGCATCCAGCCCGACGCGCTCGTACTGCGCAGCGACCGTCCGGTGACGGAGTCGAACAAGCGCAAGATCGCCCTCATGTGCGATGTGGATGAGGACGCCGTGGTCAACGCGGTGGATGTGCCCAGCATCTACGACATCCCCTCGATGCTGCACGAGCAGGGCCTGGACGACTACATCGTGCGTTCGCTGGGGATCGGCAAGGCCGCCGAGGTGGACTGGTCGCGCTGGCAGCGGGTGCTGGAGGCGGTGCACAACCCCAAGCACGAGGTCACGATCGGCCTGGTGGGCAAGTACATCGACCTGCCCGACGCGTACCTCTCCGTCACCGAGGCCCTCAAGGCCGGCGGGTTCGCCCACGAGACCCACGTGAAGATCACGTGGATCCCCTCCGACCTGTGCGAGACGCCCGAGGGGGCGGCCAAGGCCCTCGGCGCACTGGACGGCATCGTCATCCCCGGTGGCTTCGGCATCCGGGGGATCGAGGGGAAGGTGGGCGCGCTGCGCTTCGCACGCGAGCAGGGGATCCCCACCCTGGGCATCTGCCTGGGCCTGCAGTGCATCGTCATCGAATACGCCCGTCACGTCGCCGGCATCGAAGACGCGTCCTCGAGCGAGTTCGACCCCGACACGGGCAACCCGATCGTGGCGACGATGGCTGAGCAGGTCGACATCCTCGACCGCGGCGACCTCGGCGGGACGATGCGGCTGGGCCTGTACCCGGCCGACCTCCTCGCCGGCTCGATCGCGGAGGAGGTGTACGGTGCCTCCCGCGTGTCCGAGCGCCACCGCCACCGCTACGAGGTGAACAACGCGTACCGCGACCAGCTGTCCGAGGCGGGCCTGGTGTTCTCGGGGACCAACCCCGATCTCGGCCTCGTCGAGTACGTCGAGCTGCCGCGCGACGTGCATCCGTACTACATCGCCACGCAGGCCCACCCGGAGCTGCGATCGCGTCCCACCGAGCCGCATCCGCTGTTCCGCGGGCTCATCGGGGCGGCGCTCGAGCGTCACCGCGCGAGCGAGCTGTTCGACGTCGAGCAGGCCTGACGTGGACGCCGCCCAGTTGCACGACGAGCCGGTGGAGCCGGACGTCGTCGCCAGCGACGTCGTCTACCGCGGAGCGGTGTGGAACGTCCGCTCCGACACCGTGCGCTACGGCGATGGCGAGATCGTCCGGCAGTACGTCGAGCATCCCGGTGCTGCGGCGGTGGTGGCGCTGGACGACGAGGAGCGGATCGTCCTGATCCAGCAGTATCGTCACCCCCTCCGCCTGCGTGACTGGGAGATCCCCGCCGGGCTCCTGGATGTGGCGGGGGAGCCGCCGCTGGAGACGGCCCGGCGCGAGCTGGCCGAGGAGGTCGACCTCGTCGCCGAGCATTGGCAGCCCCTGCTGTCGCTGCGCACGAGTCCCGGCGGCAACGACGAGGTCGTGCACGTGTTCCTCGCGCGCGGACTGTCGGACGCCCCCGAGGCGTTCGCGCGTGCCGACGAGGAGGCGGACATGACGCTCGCCCGCGTGCCTCTGCGCGACGCCGTCGATGCCGTCATCGCCGGGCGGGTGACCAACGGCATCCTCGTGGCGAGCGTCCTCGCCGCCGCCGAGGTGCTGCGGCGCGAGGCGGGCGACGCGGCGGGGCGGTGACGTGCGCCTCCCGCGCGCGGTCGACGCCTACCTGCGGCACAGTTCGCTCGAGCGCGGGCTCTCCGAGCACACCGTGGCCGCCTACCGGCGCGACCTCGCCGGCTACGTCGAGTGGCTCGCCGGCCACGGTGTGGACGACACCGACGAGGTGACCGACGCCCTGGTGTCGGAGTTCGCCGCCGAGCGCGCCTCCGCGCAGCCCCCGCCGGCAGCATCCAGCCTCGCCCGCCTGCAGTCCTCGGTGCGGGGCCTGCATCGATTCCTCGCGCGCGAGGGCATCGCCGACGACGATCCCTCGGGGCGCCTGCGCCCGCCCAAGGCCGCGCGGCGCCTGCCGAAGGCGCTCACGATCGACCAGGTGTCGCAACTGATCGACGCCTCCGGACCCGCGCCGGAGGATGCCGCGCCCGGCGAGCTGGCGGGCATCCGCGACCGGGCGCTGCTGGAGCTGCTGTACGCCACCGGCGCGCGCGTGTCGGAGATCGTGCAGCTCGACGTCGACGACCTCGCGCACGGCGACGTGCTGCGCGTGCGCGGCAAGGGTTCGAAGGAGCGCATCGTCCCGGTGGGGTCGTTCGCGCGGCGCGCGGTGGAGGCCTACCTGACGCGCGTGCGCCCCGAGCTCGCCCGTCGCGGACCGGCCACCCCGCGCCTGTTCCTCGGAATGCGCGGTGCGCCCCTGTCGCGGCAGAGCGCGTGGCTCGTGCTGCAGCAGGCGGCCGAGCGTGCGAGCCTCACCGCGCACGTCTCGCCGCACACCCTGCGCCATTCGTTCGCGACGCATCTCCTGCAGGGCGGCGCGGACGTACGGGTCGTGCAGGAGCTGCTCGGGCACGCGTCGGTGTCCACGACGCAGATCTACACCCACGTCAGCGTCGACGCCCTGCGCGACGTGTACGCCACGTCGCATCCGCGCGCCCGGTAACCCACGGATGCGGCGCGCATCCCGTGGCGCGGGGTCACCCCGGCTAGAATCGGTGCACGTAATGGCAAGGGCAGGAGAGTCGGTGGCGGGCAGCACGACGAAGGGCAAGGCGAAAGCCGCGGCAGGGGGTGACGAGGTCACCCTCGGCCCGACCGGTCGTCCCTACCACGGATTCCCGACCCCGCCGAAGCTCGACGGCCACGGTCCCGCGCGCATCATCGCCCTGTGCAACCAGAAGGGCGGCGTGGGCAAGACCACGACGACCATCAACCTCGCCGCGGCCCTCGCCGGGTACGGCCGCAAGGTGCTCGCGATCGACTTCGACCCGCAGGGTGCGCTCTCGGCGGGCCTGGGCATCCAGACCCACGACGCGCCGACGATCTACGACCTGCTGCTGGACACCAAGCGCGACCCGCACGAGACGATCGTGCACACCTCGGTCGAGGGCCTGGACGTCATCCCGGCCAACATCGATCTGTCCGCCGCCGAAGTGCACCTCGTCAACGAGGTCGCGCGCGAGACGATCCTCGCGCGCGTGCTGCGCAAGGTGGCGCCCGAGTACGACGTCATCCTCATCGACTGCCAGCCGTCGCTGGGCCTGCTCACCGTCAACGCCCTCACCGCGAGCCACGGCGTGGTGATCCCGCTGGAGTGCGAGTTCTTCGCCCTGCGCGGCGTCGCGCTGCTGATCGAGACGATCGACAAGGTGCGCGACCGCCTGAACCCGGCCATCACGCTCGACGGCGTGCTGGCCACGATGTACGACCCGCGGACGCTGCACTCGCGCGAAGTGCTCGAGCGCGTGGTCGAGGCGTTCGGCGACGACGTGCTGGAGACCGTCATCGGGCGCACCGTGAAGTTCCCGGATGCGTCGGTCTCGGGCGTCCCGATCACCGAGTTCGCCCCCGAGCACGCTGCCGCCCAGGCGTACCTGCGCCTCGCGCGGGAGCTGGTCGCCCGTGGCGCCGTCGCCTGACGCGACGGACGGTGGGTTCCGCGTCTCGCTGCCGGTCTTCGACGGCCCCTTCGACCTTCTCCTGACCCTCATCTCCCAGCGGGAGCTCGACATCACGGAGGTGGCCCTCAGCGCCGTCACCGACGAGTTCATCGCCTACCTGCGGGCGATGGGACCGGACGCGCAGATGGACGAGGCATCCGAGTTCCTCGTCGTGGCAGCGACGCTGCTGGACATGAAGGTCGCCGGCCTCCTGCCGCAGGGCGAACTGGTCGACGCCGAATCCGTCGCGCTCCTGGAGGCCCGCGACCTGCTGTTCGCCCGGCTTCTGCAGTACCGCGCGTTCAAGGAGGTGGCCGGCTGGTTCTCCGAGCGCCTGCAGTCCGAAGACCGCCGGCACGTGCGCGCCGTGCGGCTGGACGAGAAGTACCGCAACGCCGCTCCCGAGCTTGTGTGGAGCCTCAGCCCCGACGACTTCGCCGCGCTCGCCCTGCTCGCCTTCGCGCCCAAGGAGATCCCGCGCGTGGGCCTGGACCACCTCCACGCGCCGCTGGTGAGCATCCGCGAGCAGGCGGCCGTCGTGGTCACGCTGCTGCGCGACTCGGGTGCGCTCACGTTCCGCGACCTCGTTGCCGGCGTCACGCAGACGGGGGTCGTGGTGGCCCGATTCCTCTCGGTGCTCGAGCTGTACCGGCTCGCCGCACTGTCGTTCGAGCAGGTCGAACCGCTCGGCGAACTCACGCTCCGCTGGACCGCCGAACGGTGGTCGGAGGAGAACCTCGCGACTCTGGGAGCCGATTATGACCGATGACCCTTCGACCGCGACGGGCGATGTCGCGCGCCGATTGGAGGCGATCCTCATGGTCGTCGACGAGCCGCAGAGCCTCGTCAGCCTCGCCGCCGCGGTGGGGGCGCCCGTCGCCGCGGTGCGCCAGGCGGTCGACGCGCTCGTGGACGACTACGACGGCCGCACCGGCGGGCCGCGACGGGGCTTCGAGCTGCGCGAGGTCGGCGGCGGGTGGCGCATCTACGTGCGGGCCGAGTACGACGACCTCGTGTCGGAGTTCGTCAACACCCAGGCGCCGTCGCGGCTGTCGCAGGCAGCGCTGGAGACCCTCGCCGTCATCGCGTACAAGCAGCCCGTCACGCGCGGGCAGGTGGCCTCCATCCGCGCCGTCAACGTCGACTCGGTCGTGCGGACCCTGCTCTCGCGCGGCCTCATCACGGAGGTGTCCACCGACCCCGAGACCGGCGCGATCAACTACGGCACCACCGACGCGCTGCTGGTGAACCTCGGCATCAACTCCCTCGACGAGCTGCCCCACATCTCGCCGCTGCTGGATGACGGCTCCGAGGGCTTCGACCTGGAGGGCGTGCGATGAGCGAACCGCGCAGCACCGAGGGGGTCCGGCTGCAGAAGGCCCTCGCCAACGCCGGCGTGGCCTCGCGCCGCGTGTCCGAGCAGCTCATCGTCGAGGGACGCGTTCGCGTGAACGGCGTCGTGGTCACCGAGCTCGGCAGCCGCGTCGATCCGGATGCCGACCTCATCGACGTGGACGGCGTGGCGGTGCAGCTGGACACCGGCAAGCGCTACGTCATGCTCAACAAGCCCACCGGCGTCGTGAGCACCATGAAGGACGAGCGCGGCCGTCCCGATCTGCGCCGCTTCACCGCGGAGTGGGACGAGCGCCTCTACAACGTCGGCCGGCTGGATGCCGACACCAGCGGGCTGCTCGTGCTCACCAACGACGGCGACCTCGCGCATGTCCTGGCACACCCGTCCTTCGGGGTCACCAAGGTGTACATCGCCCGGGTCCAGGGGCGCGTGACGGCCCAGACGATCGCACGCCTGACGCGCGGGATCGAACTGGAGGACGGACCCATCGCCGCCGACAAGGCGCGCCTGCTGGATGCCTCGGGCGACTCGAGCCTCGTGGAACTGACCCTGCACTCCGGCCGCAATCGCATCGTGCGCCGCATGATGGCCGAGGTGGGGCATCCGGTCGTCGAGCTCGTGCGCCGGCAGTTCGGTCCGCTGCACCTGGGAACCCTCCCGGTCGGGCGGGCACGCGAATTGACTAAGCTGGAACGCGGTGCGCTGTTGACCCTCTCCCGTGGCGAGGGCGCACCGGACGACACCCCGTGAGCGATTCGACGAACTCTTCCGCGCGCGCGGCCGCACCGCTGGCCCCGCGCGTTCGAGGGACGGTCCGCATCGTCGGAGCCGGGCTCCTGGGCTCCAGCATCGGCCACGCCCTCACCGCCCGCGGCATCGACGTGGCGCTGGATGACGCGTCTCCCGCGCAGCTGCGGCTGGCCGTGGACTACGGCGCGGGGCGCATGGCGCAGCCCGACGACGCCCCGTCACTCATCGTCGTGGCCGTGCCTCCCGATGTCACCGCCGACGTCATCGCGCGTGAGCTGTCCGCCCACCCCGGCGTCGTCGTCACCGACGTCGCGAGCGTCAAGCTCCAGCCCCTCCACGAGCTGCGCGCACGCGGGATCGACCTGACGCACTACATCGGCTCGCACCCCTTGGCCGGACGCGAACGCGGCGGCGCCATCTCCGCGCGCGCCGACCTGTTCATCGGTCGCCCCTGGGTCGTGTGCCGCGACGGCGAAACGCCGGCGGACGACCTCGCCCTGGTGGAGGGCCTCGCCCTGGATCTGGGCGCCGTCCCGCTGGAGATGTCGCCGGAGGAGCACGACCGCTCCGTCGCGCTCGTCTCGCACGTGCCGCAGCTGGTCGCGAGCCTGCTGGCCGGACGCTTCGTGGACGCCCCCGACGGGGCGCTGGGCCTGGCCGGACAGGGCGTGCGCGACACGACGCGCATCGCCGCCTCCGCCCCCGAGCTGTGGGTGCAGATCCTCGGCGCCAACGCGCAGCCGGTCGTCGACGTGCTCGACGCGCTCGCCGCCGACCTCTCGGCCGTGGCGGCGGCGCTGCGCGCCCCGGATGCCCCGGGCGCACGCCGCGCGGTGGCCGACACCATCCGCCGCGGCAACGACGGCGTCGAGCGTCTGCCGGGCAAGCACGGGCAGAACCGCCGCTTCGACTCGTTCGTGGTGATGATCGACGACACCCCCGGCCAGCTGGGGCTCCTGTTCGGGGAGCTCGGGGACCTGGGCGTCAACGTCGAGGACCTGCGCCTGGAGCACTCGCCCGGCGCGCAGTTCGGTCTCGCCGAGATCAGCGTCGTCCCCGACGCCGTCCGCCCGGCAACCGAAGGCCTGACCGCGCGCGGCTGGCGGATTGCGAGCACCAATGACTGAGTCCACATCGACGACGGAGTCCACCATGACCGCCGGCCCGACGATCATCGCCGTGGACGGCCCGGCCGGCAGCGGCAAGTCCAGCGTGTCGAAGGAGGTCGCCCGTCGACTGGGCTTCGGCTACCTCGACACCGGCGCCGCCTACCGCGCGCTGGCGTGGCACACCCTCGAGCACGGCGCCGACACCTCCGACGCCTCGGCCGTGCTGGACGTGTTCGGCGACTTCGACTTCGCGATCTCGCTCGACCCGGACGCGTACTGGGTGCGCGTGGGCGGGCACGACGTGACCGCCGCGATCCGGGAGTCGCGCGTGACCGACGCCGTCAGCGGCGTGGCGCGCATCCCGGCCGTGCGCCACGGCGTCAACGCGCTGTTCCGCGGGCTCGTGGCTGAGTCGGGACTGCCGGGCGTGGTCGTGGAGGGACGCGACATCACGACGGTCGTCGCTCCCGACGCACCCGTCCGCATCCTGCTGACCGCCGCTCCCGAGGTCCGCGCCGCGCGACGCAGCGCCGAAGTGACCACACAGGACGCCGCCGCCGTCGCGGCCGCGCTGCACCGCCGCGACGCATCCGACTCCACCGTCGTCGACTTCCTCACCGCCGCCCCCGGCGTGCAGGTCGTCGATTCGACCGACCTGGATTTCCCCCACACCGTCGACGCGGTTCTCGCCGTCGTCGAACGCACGATTGGAGCCCTCGATGGGCGTTGACGAAGACGAGTACGAAGGCGGGCCAGACCAGCTCGCCGAGAAGATGGACGAGCTGGACGAGGCCCTCGCCGACCAGCGCGCCGCGGCTCTCCGGGCGAGCCTGGAAGACTTCGACCTGGATGAGGAGGACGCCGAGCTCCTCGCCGGTCTCGCCGAGGACGGCGACGGGATCGAGTACCTTCCCGCCCTTCCCGTCGTGGCGATCGTGGGTCGCCCCAACGTCGGCAAGTCGGCGCTGGTCAACCGCATCCTCGGCCGGCGTGAGGCCGTCGTGGAAGACACCCCCGGTGTCACGCGCGACCGCGTGACCTACAAGGCAGAGTGGATGGACCGCCGCTTCTCGCTCGTCGACACCGGCGGATGGGAACCGGACGCCCGCGGAATCGACCGTTCGGTCGCCCTGCAGGCGGAGATCGCGATCGACCTCGCCGACGTCGTGCTGTTCGTCGTCGACGCACGAGTGGGGGCCACCTCCACCGACGAGCACGTCGTGAAGCTCCTGCGCCGCAGCGGCAAGCCCGTCTTCCTCGTGGCCAACAAGATCGACGACGCGCGGCAGGAGCCCGAGGCCGCCGCGCTGTGGAACCTGGGCCTGGGCGAGCCGTACCCTGTCTCGGCCATCCACGGGCGCGGCGTCGCCGACCTGCTGGATGCGGTCATGAAGGTGCTCCCCGAGGTCTCGGCGGTGGCGAAGTTCGAGATCGGCGGCCCGCGCCGCGTCGCGATCCTCGGCCGCCCCAACGTCGGCAAGTCGTCGCTGCTGAACAAGGCGGCCGGCGAGGAGCGCGTGGTCGTCAACGAACTGGCGGGAACCACGCGCGACCCGGTGGACGAGGTCGTCGAACTCGGCGGGCGCCTGTGGCGCCTCGTCGACACGGCGGGCATCCGCCGGCGCGTGCACCTGCAGCAGGGCGCGGACTTCTATGCGTCGCTGCGCACCTCGACCGCGCTGGAGAAGGCCGAAGTCGCCGTCGTCGTGCTGGATGTGTCGCAGCCGCTGAGCGAGCAGGACGTGCGGATCATCGACCTCGTGCTCGAGTCCGGTCGCGCCCTGGTGCTCGCGTTCAACAAGTGGGACCTGCTCACGACGCCCGAGCTGGAGAACCAGGATCGCCGGCGCTACCTCGAGCGGGAGATCGAACAGGATCTCGCCCACGTCGCATGGGCGCCCCGAGTGAACATCTCCGCGCGCACCGGTCGTCACCTCGAGAAGCTCGTGCCCGCGCTGGAGACAGCGCTGGCGTCGTGGGACCAGCGCATCCCGACGGGCAAGTTCAACGCCTTCCTCTCCGAGCTCGTCGCCGAGCACCCGCATCCGCTGCGCGGCGGCAAGCAGCCGCGCATCCTGTTCGGTACGCAGGCGTCCACGCGGCCGCCCACCTTCGTCCTCTTCACGACCGGGTTCCTCGATCCCGGTTACCGCCGCTTCATCCAGCGCCGCCTGCGCGAGATCTACGGCTTCGAGGGCACGCCCATCGTGCTGAACATGCGCATCCGGGAGCGCCGGCAGCGCTGAGCGCAGCGGGGCGTGTGACAGGCTGAAGAGGTGACGACCGAGCCGCCCCGACCCGGAGAACCGCGACGCCCGTCGGGGCCGCGGGATCCCGGCGACGCGTGGGTGGTCGCGCCCACGGGGGAGCGGTACTGGGGCCGATTCGGCGCCGCGGGACTGCTCGCATGGGACCCGCGCCGCGGGGTGCTGCTGCAGCACCGCGTGGCATGGAGCCACTTCGGCGGCACGTGGGGCCTGCCCGGCGGTGCCCGCCACGAGGACGAGTCGGCCGTGGGCGGCGCGATGCGCGAGGCCGCGGAGGAGGCCGGCGTCCCCGACGGTGCGGTGCGCGCTCGCCTCGTCAGCGTCCTCGACCTCGGCTTCTGGTCGTACGCCACCGTGGTCGCCGACGTCGTGCAGCCGTTCGAGCCGGTGATCAGCGACCCCGAGAGCGTGGAGCTGTCGTGGGTGCCGGTCGATGCCGTCGACGATTACCCGCTGCACCCCGGGTTCGCGGGAGCGTGGGGGCGCCTCCGGACGCTCCTGCCGGTGCGCCCCACGATCATCGTGGACGCGGCGAACGTGGTGGGGTCGGTGCCGGACGGCTGGTGGCGCGACCGGGCGGGGGCGGCGGGACGTCTGATGGACCGGGTCGAGCGATGGCTGGCGGGCGGGGTTCCCGGAGCGGTGCTCTCCCTCGACGAGCACACGTGGTTCCCGCGCGTCGTGGTCGTGCTGGAGGGGCGGGCGCGGGATGCGGCGGCCGCGGCATCCCGCTCCGTCGAGGTGGTCGAGGCTCCCGCCTCCGGTGACGACGAGATCGCCGCTCAGGCCGCGCGCGCGGTGGAGGCGGGGGAGCAGGTGACGGTCATCACGAGCGATCGGGGACTCGCCGACCGCGTCCTCGCCGTGGGTGCGGCCGTGCACGGTGCGGGCTGGCTGCTCGAGCGGCTGCCCTGAGCCTCACTGACCGCGGAGGCGGTCGATCTCGCGGCGCTCGCGCTTGGTGGGGCGGCCGGCACCGCGGTCGCGCTGCGCGAACGCGGGGATGCTCTCGCGCGGTGGAGCCGGCGGCGTGCGGTCGTCCACGGCCAGCGCCGCCTGCGGCGCTCCCACGCGCTTCGCTATCGGTTCCCGCACCACCAGGATGCGGTCGAACCCGGCGATCCGCACGCGCAGCTCATCGCCGGGCTTGACCTGCTGCGCCGCTTTCGCGCGTTCGCCGTTGACGCGGACGTGACCGGCGCGACACGCGGTGGTCGCCGCCGACCGGGTCTTGTACACGCGGATCGCCCACAGCCACGAGTCCAGGCGGACGGAGCCGGCCGTCACGAGATCCTCCGCGCGCGGACGACGCCGGCGGCGATGAGGCCCTGGCCGAGGGTGTAGGTGAGCATGACGAGGGCGCCCGTCCATTCCGGCAGGGCGTCCGGGACGAAGATGCGGAAGGCCAGCAGGGTGTCGGAGGTGAGGAAGAACACCGCCCCCCACGTGATCATGCGGGTGGTGCGGGCGGCCGTGGCCGCGGTGCCGGCCAGCACGATGCCGTACAGGGCGACGGCGACGGTGAGCGCGCCGAGGTGGGGCCACAGCACGGCCAGCAGGACGACCCACCACACGAGGTAGACCGCCGTCCAGCGGGGCAGGCGCCGGGCGGGGAGCTCGCGGGCGAAGAGCCAGATGTAGGCGAGGTGCGCGAGCCCGAAGCACGCGAGCATGACGGGGAGTTCGGGCAGGAACGGGAAGAACGTCGCCGCGCCGTCGCCCAGCCACGACATGCCGATGGCCGCGAGCAGGAGGACGAGCGTCCGTCCGGCGCGGAGCGGGCGCGCCGCCCACAGCACCGCGAGGGCCAAGGCGGGCATGAGCAGGAGCTTGGTGGGGCCGGCGATCGCGGAGGCGTCGACAGCGAGGGCGCCGACGTGGACCACGGAGATCAGGGCGTAGGGAACGAATCCGCCGATCGCCGTCCGCGTCGCCGGGCGGGCCTGCATCGGTGCGGTGGTCATCCGCTCATCGTAGGGGCGCCGCCGCGCACCCGCGGCCCATAATCGGACGCATGACGGATGCGGCGGCACGTTTCGGCCTGCGACGGATGACGGCGCGCGATGCGCTCCAGTCCCATCGGGTGGCCTCGCCCCTGGAGCTGCTGTTCGACCTCGTCTTCGTGGTGGCGGTATCGCAGGCCTCGAGCACGCTGCACGACCTCATCAGCGAAGGACGGATCGGGGCGGGGGTGCTGACCTACCTCATGGTGTTCTTCGCGGTGTGGTGGGCGTGGATGAACTTCACGTGGTTCGCGTCGGCGTTCGATACCGACGACTGGCTGTACCGCACGCTGGCGATCGTGCAGATGGGCGGCGTGCTGGTACTGGCCGCCGGTGTCCGCGACGCCATGCTGCTCTCCGATTACACCGTGATCACCTTGGGCTATGTCGTGATGCGGCTGGCGATGGTGGCGCAGTGGCTGCGGGTCGCCGCATCCGATTCCGCGTCGCGTCCGACGGCGGTGCGGATGGCGGCGGGGATCGGCGCGGTGCAGGTGCTGTGGGTGGCTCGCGCGGCGGTGCTGGGCGATGAGGCGCCGGCGTGGACCTTCGGGCTGCTCGTGATCGCCGAACTCGCGGTGCCGGTGTGGGCGGAATTGCGGGGGCGGACGCAGTGGCATCCGCACCACATCGCCGAGCGGTTCGGCCTGTTCACCCTCCTGCTGCTGGGCGAGAGCCTGCTGGCCTCGGCGAATGCGCTCATCGACGCGATCGCGGAAGGCGAGCACGTCGCCGAACTGCTGTGGCTGGCCGGGTCGGGCTTGTTCATCACCGCCGCGATCTGGTGGATCTACTTCGCGCGTGAGCAGTACGACGGCCTCGGGGAGCTCCGGGGCGGTTTCACGTTCGGGTACGTGCACTACGTGATCTTCGCGGCCGTCGGCGCCGTGTCATCGGGCGTGGAGGTGGAGATCGACGAGGTCACCGGGCATACGGAGATCTCGGATGCGGCGGCCGGCCTGGCCCTCACGGCACCCCTGGCGGTGTTCCTCGTGAGCGCGTGGGCGCTGCTGCTGCGCCGCCGGGTGGCGCGGTGGGTGTCGGTGGTTCTGGTGGCGGGGAGCGTGCTCGTGGCGTTGGCGGGACTCCTCGCGGTGGGCGAGTTCGTGGTGGCCGCGCTCGTCATGACGGGTGTCGTGGTCGCGTTGGAGGTGGATGCTGCGCGCGGCGCTACGCGTCGAGCGTGAGCGATACGAGCGCCCGGTCGGGGCGGGGCTGGGCGACGATGTCGAATCCGGCGTCCGTGAAGACCTGGAGCACGCCGTGGTACAGCTCGTTGGCGGGGCGCTTCTTGACCGTCGGATCGAAGGGGTAGGCCTCGACCGCGCGGGCGCCGCCGTCGCGCGCGTGCGAGACGGCTGCATCCAGGAGGCGGGCCATGAGCCCGGAGCCGCGGTGCTCCTTGCGCACGACGAAGCACGTCACCGCCCAGACGGAGGGGTCATCGAGCGGTTCGGGGGAGTTTGCCGTGATCATGCGCGTGGCGGCGATGCGGGCCTGCCGGACACGGGGGCCGACGCGGACCCACCCGGCGGGGGTGCCGTCGACGTAGGCGATGAGACCGGGGGAGGGCTCGGTGGCAAGCTCTGCGCGGAGCATCTCGATCTTCTCCTCCTTCGTGGTCGTGCGGAACGGTTCGTTGCGCAGGGTCCACCACTGGCATTGGCAGGAGGGGCCGTCGCCGCCGCCGGTGAGGGCATGCTCGGCGTCGTCGAAGCGGTCGGCGGTGGCGGGGAGGATCTGAACGCTCATGCCGGAACGATAGGCCGGTGTCCCGACACTCGCCAGATCGGGCATCAGGCGACGAGGTGGTAGGCGAGCGGGTCGAAGCGTCGTCGTCCGCCGAGCCGTGGTGCGCGGTGCGGGTCGACATGGGACGGTGGGATGAACCAGACCGTGCCCGCCGAGGGTGGCGCGCCGGGTGGGGCCTCGATGCGGATCTCCCAGTTGTCCGCGTGCACCCGGTGGTGGCACGAGGTGCACAGCAGGATGCCGTTGGCCAGATCGGTGGTTCCGCCGTCGCGCTGCCACCAGCGGATGTGGTGGGCTTCGGCGAAGGCGGGGGGCAGATGGCAGAACGCGCATCCGCCGTCGCGTTCGACGAGTGCGAGTCGCTGCGCGGCGCTGAAGTGGCGGCGGGCACGGCCGAAGTCGAGGACCTCGCTCGCGGTTCCGAGGACGCAGGGGATGAGGTCGGCGGCGGCGGCCATCCTGCGGGCGGTGCCGGCGTCGATGGGCTGCTCGATGCCGTCGATCGTCGCCACACCCGCGCCCTCGCGCAGCTGGCTGAGATCCATGCGCACAACGACCGCGGTGGACGGCTTCGGCAGAGTGTTCTGGTCGCAGCCGGAGGCGTGCCGGCAGATCGCCGCGAGCGCGTCGGCGCGCATCTGCGGAAGAGAGCGGGTCTCGGGAGCCACCGGACCGCCGTTCGTGGCCGGCGCATCATCGGCTGCATCGCCGGCTGGGCCGTCGACGGTCAGACCCGACGCGGTGTTGTGTCCGCGCGAGGTGCGGAGCTGAGTGGTGACGATCGCGTCGATGGCGGCCACGATAGGGGCGGCGGTCTCCGCATCCAGGCGGGCGGTGAGGACGGTCATTCCGGTGGCGTCCTGCTGGATCTTCAGCGACCGCTGCCCGTGCAGTTCTCCCACCACGGGCTCGAGGCCATCGGGGTCGAGGTGCGCCTCCGCGCGACGCAGGACCGCGTGCAGTTCGTCGAGGGACAGCAGCGGTGCCTGCCGGACGAGTGCGGTCTCTGCATCCGCTCGTGTGTCGGCGTCGACGCGGACGGCGACGCGGTCGAGCATCGCGCTGATCGCGGACGCCGCGGCGACACTGACCATTCCGTCGTGCAGCGCGCGGGCGATGTGCGGGTGGCGTGCGGGTGCCGCTTCGCCCGAGAAGAGCGTGCGTTCGCGGGTCGCTTCGCCGACCTGGATGAGGCGCACGGCGTCGCCGGTGTGGCCGCCCGTGGCGGCGGCGATGAGCTTGGCGGGGGAGCGGAACCCCGCCTGTCTGGCCAGCCCGTCGGAGCCGAATTCCGGTCGCGACCGCGCCGACATCTCGGCGGCCACGCGCGCGTGCACACCGTCGAGCAGGCGACGCGCTCCCGCGATGCGCTGATTGATGTCGAGCAGCGCCGCCGCCGACATGCCGCGCTCATCCGCGCCGGAACCGCTCGCCTCGACCCACGCCGACCGCAGCGCGGTCAGTGTGTCGAGGAGGGCGTCCACCGGGTTCGCCATACTTCATGGAACCACGAACCTCGGACATTCGTTCGAATGTCGAGGAGGGTTGTGGAGAACTCTCGGGCCGCCCGCCATGGGGAGGACGCGGCCGCGCGCGTTCGCGGGAGGTCTGCGGAGCGGGTAGGATGGTGGAGTTGTCCGCTTGCGGGCAACGGACCGGGATGTGGCGCAGCTTGGTAGCGCACTTGACTGGGGGTCAAGGGGTCGCAGGTTCAAATCCTGTCATCCCGACCGGTAAGTCCCGGGAACCTGAGGGTTCCCGGGACTTCCTAGTTGGTGAGACGTGACCACGTGATCGCAAATGCCATCTTCTTATCCGCTCAGCGCCGTATCGCGGCGCTGAGCGTCGGCTAGCTCGACTCCCATCCGGTTGCATCGGAACGGTGGAGCGGCATCGGGCGCACCTACTGAGTATGGGCGCCGTAGACACCTGACCCTCGAAGTTTGGGGGTCTGATCGATCCGCCTGCGGGCCCTGAGGTGCCGGCTGGGATGCGTGGCGGTCCGGTGGTGAGAGCCGTACCGTTGTCGTATCACTGCTTGGCCCCGGCCTTCATCGCTGGTTTGGGCCTCTGCTTGGGCTGGCTTTCACCTTCGCAGTCCTAAACGAGGGCCGCGCCGCCCGAGTGAGAATCCGCTTCAGAGCGGACGCGCCATTGAGCGGGGAGGCGCCTACTGACCGACCGGACCTATCGGGCGTCGCGTAATGGGTCTGCTTTTGCGGCGGCGGGTCGCAATGCGTTGAGTGTCGGGTCGTCGCTGAGTGTGTGGCGTGCGCGCTGGTACCGGCCTCGCGCGGTGGATTCGCTGACGCCAAGAACTGTCGCCGCGTCGATCACGCTGAACCCTTCCCAGTGCACAAGTCGGATCAGTTCGGCTTGATCGGTTGGGAGGCGGCTGATTGCGGCGCGGACTTCGTCAAGCTGAGGTGGCACGCTTGCGATCCGCAGCTGTTGTCGCAGGCGGTCAGCGAGTCGGTGGTGGCGCTGGTTGCTGCGCGCCCAGTTCCTCACCGTGTTGCCAGCGACCCCGTACACCCACATTCGCGCCTGCTCATCACCAACCGGTATCGCCGCACGCCGACGCCACGCGGTAAGAAGGCACTCCGACAGCAGGTCGGCTGCGTCTTCGTCAACACGAACGCGGCGACGGAAAAAGGCCAGCAGCTCCGGAGCGATCATCCGCAGCCATTCCGAAGACCCCGGTTCCGGCGTACCCGAATCACTCATCGAACACCTCCGGCGGGCAGTTCGTGGAGCTGTCGAGTTTCACGCCGCCGCCGGTCAGCCCGCGCTCTTGCATCTCGAGCCCGATCGCGATGGCCAACGCCATGCTGTCAGCAAGTTCCGGTGGACCGTTACCGACTCCTCCGATCTCTCGTATTTCGCGCGCCTCATCGGCGAACGAGGCAAGATCTACCGAGCGGAGCCAGGCCCGTGCTGCTTGGAGACGTTCGATGGAGTCATCACCCGCTGTCTTCCCGTCGGCGAGTGCTCGCAACTGGGTTTCACACGTCACAACCGCCCCGTCGACGGCGATCGGCTCGGACCGGAATGACAAGTCATCGGACGGCACCCACATCCACCAGTCGTTGAGTAACGGCACCGCCACCGCGGCGCCAGCGCCGACGATGAGGACACCTGCAAGAGTCACCGTCGCCACGGCTGACCGCGGCCGCCACCACGGTCGTCGCACCTCGGTCGTGATCTCCCGCGCCATCTCGGCTGCAAGCGCGTCGACCCGCGTCGACTGCTCAGTCAGCGATCCCGATCGAGCAAGGAGGTCATCCAGCGTCATCTGCCCCATGACTCGTACATGTCCGCCATCGACCACAACTTAACGCGATCATCAGAATCGTCAGCTACCTCGCCTAGGTAGGTGTCGCTCACCGATCGGAATACGGACAAACCGCCTCGCCTGTGCACTGCTAGGGGGAGACGGCAGATTCGGCGGCATTGTGGGTCCTGACCGTATTCGTCGGCCTGAGCGGTTACCCATTCCGCCAGCGGATAGGTGGCATGCCGAATCTCGAGGCGAAAGCGCGAGAGAACGAGGAGGCGTCCGCGAAGCCGCGACGTTCCGCGATCTCCGCGATCGTCCATTCGCGGAGGCCCTCATCTCTGAGGTCGGCGGCCGCACGCTCGAGTCGGATGTTCTTGACGGTCTCGGCGACGCTGTTGTCGGATTGCTGGAATACCCGGTGCAGGTGCGCGAGAGATAGATGCACGCCGACGGCGATGGAGGGTGGGGTCAGCGAGGGATCGTCCGCGTTCATCGCGATGAATGCGCGCGCCCTATCAAGCAGTTCTGCCGACCGGGAGATCCGATCGCCAGAGGATAGGGAGAGCGCCAGCAGATCTAACCCGGACAGCGTCAGCCGCTCAGCCTCGACGGCGTTCGAGTTTTCGATAGCGCGCGGGATCGCTGTGATGAGGGGGCCGACCGCGCGACCGAGCCCGTGCGACCCGGGCACGCGCACGGCGGTCTTGCCCAGTAGCGACCTCATGGCGACCGTGTCGGCGAGTGGGACTTGCAACACCGCCTGTCGATGGGTCCCACCTGGAAACGCAAGATCGTACGGCTCGCTTGAACAGTAGACAGCGATGTCGCCCGGTTCGAGGAAGGCCTCGCGGCCACCCTGACGAACGACGCAGGTGCCTCCCAGCTGCACGGAAACGAGAAGTGCCCCGCCATCGTCCGTGGTGCGTGCCCGGCTTCGACGTACCACGTGAGGCTCGCCTCGCACATCGACGGTGCTCGCCCGGACCCAGCCGTTCACGGCGGTGGACATCCGCGTGCGCAGATAATCATCCGAGCGCAGCGACAGGACATCCAGCCGAACGAAGGACTCGCTCAGACGCTCTCGCCAAGTCCGCAGATCCACCTGTTCTCGTGGGGTCGGTGCCATCGCCATTCCCAAGTTGAGACGCATCGTCAAGCATCGTGAGATCCACAGTCAAGGCGGTCGGGATCGACTCTCGTACGTTGATCTGGAAGCAAGTGTCTCCCAGAGGAGTGGCGATGTCCAAGGTAGAACCGTTCAAGGCCGCAGCAATTCAGGCGGAACCGGCGTGGCTCGATGTCGCCGCTGGCGTCGACAAGGCCATCAGCCTCATCAGGGAAGCGGCCACCAATGGCGCCAAACTCGTTGCGTTTCCTGAGACATGGATTCCGGGTTACCCGCACTTTCTCTGGCTCGGCCCTCAGTCGGCCGGCATGGCGTTCGTTCCGGGCTACCACGAGAACTCGATCGCCATCGGGGATGAGAACTTTCAGCGCCTCGCGGACGCCGCCGGTAAGCACGGCATCACCGTCGTGATGGGAGCGAGCGAGCGTGACAAGGGGTCGCTGTACATGGCCCAATTCATCTTCGGCGCCGACGGTTCCACGATCGCGACGCGCCGGAAACTGAAGCCCACGCACGTGGAGCGAGCGCTCTTCGGGGAGGGGGACGGGAGCAACATCGCCGTCCATGACGTCGAGGGTATCGGCAGGTTGGGCGCGCTGAACTGCTGGGAGCACCTGCAACCGCTGACCAAGTACGCCATGTACGGACTGGGAGAGCAGGTGCACGTCGCTTCGTGGCCGTCGTTCTGCCTCTACCGCGGCGGCGCCTACGCGCTCGGTGAAGAAGTCAACATGGCCGCCAGCCAGGTGTACGCCGTCGAAGGTGGAGCTTTCGTTCTGGCAGCCACCACTGTTACTGGACCGGCCGGATTGGAGCTCTTCGCGAAGACGGACGAGCAGCGAGCGCTGCTCGGCGGTGGTGGCGGCGGCTCGAGCCGCATCTACGGACCCGACGGCAGCCGGCTCACCGCTCCGATCCCCGAGGATGAGGAGGGCATCGTCTATGCCGACATCGACCTCTCCCTGATTCCGGTGTCCAAGATGGCAGCGGATCCGGCCGGGCACTATGCCCGCGCCGACGTCACCCGACTCATCGTCGACCGCACGCCCCGTCCCCCGGTCGAGTACATCGACAACAGCGTGCCGCAATCGCAGCCCGTCAGCTCCGAGACGCAGACGGCGAGTTCAACCGTGGAGACCGCGACGGTCCGATAGGACTCACCACCGGTGGGCCGTAGACGAAACCATTGCGGCTCACCCGCTCTGTTGGGACCCACAGTCAACCGTGCCGGGGGTGAGCCGTCTCTACGCACGACTTCGGATCCCTATCCGGGCGATGACCGCTACCGTGCACGCCGTGCTCACGGCTGGCGCTTCCAAGCCACCGAGCCGGCGGGGGAGTCGTTCGTCTTCGACGTCTACCGGGCGACGACGGCCGGCACATGCACCGCGCCTACGACTGACGTTGGGGCCGCGTATCAGCGGCGCGGCGCTTGTTATCGAAAGTCGGTGACCGCCTCCCCGTCGGCTGGCGCGTTGAGGAGTGGGCGGTCCCAGTACCTTCGCCGGCGCATCGGAGCGGTCGCTTAGGGTACGGCTCGGAGCGCGGAACGGATTGCGGCGTGCGGGCGGTCGACGGATCTCCTCCACAACTGTTGGCTCGCAGCTATTGCGCTTCCTCGCCGGTCGCTATGAGAGCACCTCGGCGTCCGCCAGCGTGAGGGGCGTATGGAGCGCCGATGCGCCGAGGATCTCAACACCGAGCAGGCGGCCCTCTGCATCGAGATCCAGGACGATCGTCCCGTTTGAGCGCTCGATGACGACGTTCTCTACGGATTCGCCCGCGTCGATCAAGGGCGCGACCGGCAGGTAGGCAGCATCAACCGAAGGATCGATGGTGAAGCGGCGCTCGGTCATGTGTCGACGTAGCGAATCACGAGCCAGGCGCGCGCAAGCCGGACGGGGCCGGCGGCCGGTCGCACTCCGCGCTTCGCGCGAGATGCGTACCTGGGTGCCCGCGTTTGGCGAGCGCGGAGGGGGTCCGTTCAGTCGTCAACGGAGCGAGTCGAGAGGCCGTTGGTAGGCGGCGCTATCGTTGCGAGCGGCGCCAGTCATCAGCAATGCGTTGGGACTGATCCTGCGTGAGTATTCGCCCTCGCAGGGAATAACCACGATCTTGGTCAGCCCGGCATGCCAGGCGCGGACCCACCACCTGTGGCCACAATTTCGGCCATGCCCGCTCCCACTCGCTCCGTTCCGCTGTGGAGGCAACTCGTTCAATCGGGCCCGCGGGCGTGTCGACCAGCAGAGGCGGGAGATCTACACCGTCGGGGCAGAGATTGTGGGCCTCGCGGATCCAGAGCATCTCCAGAAGCGCGTTGGGCCTGTCTTCGCTCAGCTGCACGATTCCGCGGCAGCCGGAGGTTGGTGACACCGGAGCCACGGCGTCCACGGCGATGCCGCCGGATCGCAAGTCCTGAGGGCGACGTGCGAGGTGGACCATAGACATGCAAGTAAAGAGTTGCCTATAGTTCCGGTGTGGGTGATGTCTTCAAAGCGTTGTCCGACCCGACTCGGCGGATCATCCTGGACGAGCTGACCGACCGCGACGGGCAGTCGCTGTTCGAAATCTGCTCGCGTCTGGCAATGCGGCACGGCAGGACGTCGACGCGGCAGGCCATCTCGCAGCACCTGACCGTGCTGGAGGAAGCCGATCTGGTCCGCTCGCGCAGGGAGGGGCGCACGAAGATCCACCATCTCAATACTGAACCGCTGCGGTCGATCGTCGACCGCTGGCCACTACCCACACTCGAGGAGTGATCAGCCATGCCCAGGATCAACGTCGCGAGCGTGCTGGTCGATGACCAGACCAAAGCGCTCGCTTTCTACACCGATGTGCTCGGCTTCGTCGCCAAGACGGACGTCCCGCTGGGGGAGTACCGGTGGCTCACGGTCGTCGGAGCGCAGGAACCTGAGGGCGTCGAGCTGCTGCTGGAGCCCGACGCCCACCCGGCCGCGAAAGCGTACAAGCAGGCGTTGGTTGAGGACGGCATCCCTTTCACCTCCTTCGCGGTCGACGACGTCGCAGCTGTCCATGCGGAGCTCCGTGCGCGGGGCGTCACCTTCCGGCAGACGCCGACGACGATGGGGCCTGTCGTCACGGCGGTGCTGGACGACACCTGTGGCAATCTGATCCAGCTCACGAGCCCCGCATGAGCGCCGACTCCGCCCCCAACGCGCTCGACGACGAGGGCCGCAGGACGGGATGGTGATCGGAGAGTGACCCACACGGCGGGATCAACACCGGCGCGTACGTCGAAGGGAACCGCCACGGCGTCTGGCGTCACTACTTCACAAACGGGTCCCTGCGATCGGAGGGCGAGTACCAAGGCGGAAAGCTGCACGGGAGCTGGGTCTGGTACCGCGCGACCGGGGGTCTACTCCAACGCGGAGGCTTCCTCGACGACGAGAAACACGGTCTCTGGGAGCGATGGAACACCGACGGGGCCCCGCTTGACACGACGCACTGGGACCGGGGCAAGAAGCTCCGCGCATCGCGACCCCCCGCGTCGTGAGCTCAGGCTCCTTGATCAGCTTCCGCACGTGGCCGCGGGCTATCGAGGGGTCGACCGGTCGGTAAGAGGCTGCACATCGAGCGGTGAGCCCGTCCTCTCGGTAGCCGAATCCTGTCACGGTACCGAACGCGAGAACACGGAGAGCTCAGGAGGCGATGGTGCCGGCGCGTGCGGCAACGCGGAACCGGCCGGGCGGGACGCCTTGTTGGCGGCGGAACGCACGACTGAACGCATAGACAGACGTGTAGCCGACGTGCTGAGCGATCACTTCGAGGGTGTCGTCGGTGTCGCGAAGTCGGCGTGCGGCGAGATCGAGCCGGCGGCGGGTGAGGTACGCGGCCGGCGTTTCGCCGAGGATCGCAGGGAAGCGGCGCGCGAGCGTCGCTCGCGACACAGCGGCCTCTCTGGCGAGCCTCGTGACCGTCCATGCGTCGCCCGGGGCGGCGTCTATCAACGCCATCGCCGCGCTGACCGCGGGGTCGCGGACGGCGTGCAGCGGGGAAGCAGCGCTGTCGTCCTCACGGGCCAACCACGCGCGCAACGCCTGTACGAGCAGCACGTCGATGAGGCGGGCCAGGACGACCGGGCTCCCCGGTCGCGGTGCGGCCAGTTCCCGCCCCACCAGCCTGACCGTCTCGGCGAGCCCCTCGTCCTCGCCCTGCCCGCGAAGCAGCAGGACCGGCGGGAGCGCCGCGAGGAGTGGGGCGGAGGTGACGGGATCGTGGGCGTAATGCGCGCAGAGGATATGCGTCCGCGCCGAACCCCGCCCCATCCGAACGGTCCCGTCCCCAGCGACCAAGGGGTCGTCGGAGCGTTGCGGCGACGTACGGGCGAGCGTGTCCGGATCGCTCGCCAGGGCGTGTGCACCGCCGCTCGGAAGCAGGAGCAGGTCGCCGGGCAGCAGCTGCACCGGATCGCCGCCCTCCGGAGCGATCCACACGGTGCCCGCTGTCACGGCGTGGAAGGCTGCCCCCGGTGTCTCCGCCGACCACCAGCCCCAGTCCTCCCCGGCGGCGATGCGTGCGCCGAGAACTCCCCGCACCCCTTGAGTGTCGATGAGTCCCGATAGGGCGTCCATGGTGCCTGAGCGTATCCCAGTTGAGCGTTACAGATATCGATATGAGCAGTTTTGGCATTGAGAGGCGCGAGGAAGCGTCCTACGTTAGTCGCGTGAACATTGAAGGAAGCGTGGCACTCGTCACAGGCAGCAACCGCGGCATCGGCCGGCATTTCGTCCAGCACCTGCTGGAGAGAGGGGCCTCGAAGGTGTACGCCACCGCGAGGAACCCAGAGACCATCGATGTGCCGGGGGCGGTCCCGCTCGCGCTGGACGTCACCGACCCCGCGTCGGTGGCAGACGTGGCCGCCGTCGCCACCGACCTGACCCTCCTGATCAACAACGCCGGTGTCTCCACCGGAACCGATCTCGTCACCGGGGAGCTCGCCGCGATCAGGAACGAGTTCGAGACGAACTTCTTCGGCCCCCTCGCGATGGTCCGCGCGTTCGCACCGGTTCTGGCCCGAAACGGGGGCGGCGGCATCCTCAACGTGAACTCGCGCCTGTCCTGGCTCTCGGTCGCCGGCGCCAATGCTTACTCGGCGTCGAAGGCCGCCTCGTGGAGCATGACCAACGGCGTGCGCCTGGAACTGGTCGGGCAGGGCACCCAGGTCACCGGCCTCTATCTGAGCGCCACCGAGACAGACATGATGGCCGGCTGGGACATCCCCAAGAACGACCCGGCCGACGTGGTCACCGCGGCGCTCGACGGGCTCCAGGCGGGCGCGCCGGAGGTTCTCGCCGATCAGGACACCGTCGACGCCAAGGCCGCCCTCGCCGCCTGAGACGGTCGCGCACTTCCTGCGCGGGGTGATCGCCATCGGAGGGCCGGCCGTCACTGTTGACGTCACCGTTGACGACGGTCTGGTAAACCGGTTAACCTGCTCGCGTACGGTGGCAGGGCCTCAGGCGGCATAACGCAAGGAACGCTGGATGTCGTGCTCCGTTCCGGTGGGCTCATAAGCGGTCCCGCCGCGCAATGAGGCGAGAGGAATCGTCCCGGATGAGACGCCAACGACCCCTGTTGACCGCGTTCGCGGCATCTGCCGTGGTTGCTGCGACACTGAGCGCGACACCCGCCTCGGGGGAGGAGCCGGGCGCTCCGCCGGTGCCGAGCGCACCGCCGGCGATCGCCGACCAGGTGACGGGCGTGCTGCTCGACGACGACTTCGACGGGGTCGCGTTGGACTCGACGGTATGGACGAAGGGATGGTTCGGCAACGGCGCGGACGTGACCGCTCCGGTGAACGCCGGGCAGGCGCAGTGCTACGACCCCGACAACGTCACCGTCAGCGGCGGTGAGGTCGCGCTCGACCTCACGGAGGAGAATCTGACCTGCGGCGGCGTCGAGCGCGCCTATGCCGGGGGAATGATCAACTCCTACGGCAAGTTCACCGTTCGGCCGGGGAGCTTCCTCGAGGCCCGCGTCTATCTACCAGGCACTACGGGGGCGATCGAGAACGAGCCGACCGTCTGGATGCAGGGACGCAGCCTGAACTGGCCGAGCAACGGCACCGTGGTACTCATGAAGGGCGAACCGGGCGGCGCGTGCGCCTCAGTCACGCGGGCCGACGGCGCCAGCGAGAAGCGGTGTGCGGCGCTCGAGCTGGACGCCTGGCACACGGTCGGCGCGCACTGGAAGGTCGATGGCACGGTCGACATCTACTACGACGGCATGCCGACCGCGAGCTTCGCGCTCGGCACCACCGATCCGATGTATCCGATCCTGAACGTCGCAGCCTGGCCGAATCGTGTGGTCGCGCCGAGCACGTTCGCGGTCGATTACGTGCGGGCATGGGACACGGTGCGCGGCGTCATGCCCGCACCGCCGGTCCGGCAGGCCTCGGCGTGCGGCATCGAACCGGTGATCGTGATCCCCGAGCTCGACGGCGTCTCGTACACGCAGGCACGCACCGGGAATGAGCTCACGGTCACAGCCGAAGCAGCGCTCGGATATTCGCTGACGCCCGGTGCGCAGACCGAGTGGGTCTTCGACGTGACCCCCCTCGAGTGCCCGCCCGGCGGCGGGGCCGGTGAGCCGCATCCGCTTGCGCCGCCCGAGGTGGCTGGAGCCATGACCTCGGTGCTGCTGGACGACGGCTTCGACGCGCCGGCGCTGGACGCGAGCGTCTGGAACCGCGGGTGGGTCGACGGCGTGGACGGCGAGATGACGACGCCTGTCAACGTCGGCACGGAGATCCAGTGCTACGACCCGGACAACATCCGGATCCAGGACGGTTCACTCGAGCTGCACTTCGTCGAGCGCGCGACCGAGTGCGAGCGCCGCGGCACCTCGTTCGAATACGACTACGCGGGGGCGATGATCCAGAGCTGGAAGAAGTTCGCCGTCGGCCCGGGAAGTTTCGTCGAGGCGCGCATGCGCACCGAGCAGGCCCCGCACGGCATCGCCAACTGGCCGGCGTTCTGGCTCAACGGTGAGAGCCACAACTGGCCGCATACGGGCGAGATCGACGTGATGGAGGGCCTGGCCGGCCAGGCCTGCGCGAGCGTGCACGGACCCGACATCGATGAACGCGCGTGCCTCGACGTCGCACCGGACGCCTGGCATGTCTACGGTGCGCACTGGCGTACGGATGGCAACATCGACTTCTACTACGACGGGGTCCACCTGGCGACGCACTACCTCGGGACGACCGATCGTCAGTACCTCATCCTCAACCTCGCGGCGTCGAACGCGCGGGATCCGAAAGCCCCGAGCGTGCTCGCCGTCGACTATGTCCGGGCGTGGGACGAGGGGCCGTCCGCACCGGATGAGGTGCGTCCGGAGGCGACGCTCGTGACGCCGAGCTCGGCGGGACCGCTGCGAAGTATCGACCTCCGCGTCGATGCCTCCGACGATCAGGGGCTGAGCAGGATCGTGGCGAACGTCTACCGTGCCGGAACCCTCGTGCGGAGCACGCAGTCAGCCGTCGACGGTGCGGTGTCGGCAACACACACGGCCTCGGTCACGGTGCCTGACGGCGAATACACCGTCAAGTTCAACGCTCATGACGCCGCCGGGAACGTCTCCCGGACGGGGACGTTCGATCTCGTGGTCGACTCGACACCGCCCACGGCGGCGGTCAAGAACGGCGACCGATTCACCGTGCAGGCCGGCGATGGCTACGACCTGGTGAGCTTCAAACTCCATGACGCGGGGAAGATCGATCGCATCGAACTCAACGGAACCGTCAAGGACCTGTCGGACGATGCGTGGTCAGACCTGAACTTCATCGAGCCGGGTGTGTTCGGCGCGATCGCCGGGGTCAACTCGCTGGTTCTCTTCGACGTCGCGGGAAACAGTCAGACGGTCGTGTTCACGCTCACCTGATCACCGCCGCCGCATGGCCACGACTGCGCCGCGCCCATCCGGGGGCGCGGCGCAGCCATTTCCCGACGTCAGTAGCAGCGGATCTCCGCGATGGACGCGGCCGGATCGCCATTCGTCGCCAGGACGATCAGCCGGATGCTGCGAGCCTTCGCCGCGGTCTCGAGCCGGTGGACGCGCCGCCACTGCGTATTCCCCTCGACCCGAACGGCCTCGACGCCTTCGACCTCGATCACGTAGTCCTTGGCGGTCTGCGGCTCGACGTAGAACGGTGGAGTGCTGTGGACGTCACGAAGCAGTGAGCCCGGGAAGGTGACCTCGACGCGCTCGATCGGCTGCGCGTCCTCCCAGGCGAGCTCCAGCCATTGCGGCAGTCCGGCGCCGGGATCGCTCCGCCACGTGGCCGTGCTGGTCGTCGGCCGGGTGACCCCGGACAGCACCTCGGCGGGTGCGAAGGCGTCCTGAGCCGGGGCGGCGCGGTAGGCGAAGGAGGCATGCAGATCGCGTAGCCGGGTGGGCGAGAGGCTGCGGCTCGCGAAATGTCCGGGCATGACGCCTCTGGCGTAGCGCCAGCGGAGCCCGGGTGCGGGCGCTGCCGTCTCGATGCGCACCCAGCCGGGCGCGAGGTCGGCGAGATCCACCCGCCAGTGCGCCCATCGCGCGGTGCCGGGGACGACACCGACCGAACCCTCGGCGAGCACGCTGTCGCCGCCCTTCCGGTTGTCCCACACGTGGCCCACGCGGACCAGGCGCAACGGGAGGCGCAGGTCGGCGTCGCCGGTGTTGTCGAGGCAGAGCGACACGGTATCGAGCCGGCCATCGAACCAGAGCAGCTGCGCGACCTCCCCCTCGAGCCCGTACGCCCCCTCCTCGGGGAGGTTCGCAAGCTGTTCGAACGGCGCGGGGTCGGTCGGCGACAGGCCGTGCATGAGCTGCCGGGACGACGCCGAGGCGGTGGCCGAGCGCGCGCGGTCGGAGTCGTCGTGATTGCGGACGCCCGGGATGAACGCGCCGCCGCGCAGCAGGCGCTGCTGGACCTCGCGCACGGCCGGGCCGCCCTCCGCGGCCTCCGCCGCCAACTCCGGAAGCGTGATGCCGCGCTGAGTCATCACCGCGGCGGCCACGCCTGCGGCCTGCCCCATCGATGCCGTCGTCGCCATCACCCGCACGGAGCCGAGAGCGGCCCGGGTCACGCTGATGCAGCGTCCCGCCAGCAGCAGATTGTCGACATCGCGCGCCATCAGACTGCGCAAGGGAATGCCATAGGGGCGCACATAGATCTTGCTCGCGTACTCGGAATCCTCCTGGTAGCGCTCGGCCGCCGACGGTTCCGAAGTCTCCGCGAGCAGTCCGCCCGGCGTGTGCAGATCGATGCCCCAGCCGCCGTAGCAGACCGCATCGGGGAACGGCGTGTGCGCCTGGACCTCCTGCTCGGTCAGCCAGTGGCGGCCGAACACGCGTCGGCTCTCGCGCTTGCCGGGCACCTGGCCGACGAAGTCCAGCGCGAAGTCGCGGCAGCGCTCCCTCATTTCGGGATCCCGGTTCTTCATCCAGTCCCACACGCCCAGCGCATACCGGGTGAGCTCGTGCCTGATGGTCTCGTTGTCGAAGATCGTGTGCCACGGCATCCCGATCTCGATCCACCAGAACCCGCCGTGCGGGTCGTTGGGCACGCGGCCCTGCTCGTAGAAGTACGACGGGTCATCCAGTCGCACTGCCCACTCGGGTGGCGTGAACGGCGCGGGCCTGCCGACGTCCTTGGCCCGGATGTGGATCGAGTTGCCCATCGTGGCGGTGCTGGGCTGCTCGGGAGCGTGAGCCTCGCCGTGCTCCGCGCGGGATTCGCTGCCCATCCGCCAGCCGCAGCCGGCCCGGTCGGCGATGAACGCATCGCCGGTGCAATCGATGAACAGGTCGGCGGCGAGCCGGAGATCGACCTCGGCCGACAGGGTGCGGGCTCGGAGGGCGGTCAGCCGGCGGCTGGGCGCGCAGGCCTCGCGCTCGTAGTAGCCCTTCTCGGTGTGGGGTGCACGATCGACCTCGTCGGCGCCCTCGAGCTCGACTCCGATGACGCTGGTGTTCAGATGCAGCGTCAGGTTCGGTTCCCGTATGCAGAAGTCGTAGAGCACCTGGTCGAACACCGAGTTGGTCCAGCCGTTCTCGTTGATCGGCTCGTGATTGCGGCGCCGTTCCTCGCTCAGCAGCTCGGCGATGATCCCGGTCTCGCGTGCGAACGAGTGATTGTGTCCTGCGCCGTGGACGGTCACCCGCATCTCGCTCGAGGCAACGCCGCCGAGCACCGGACGCTCGTGGACCAGGCATGTGCGCAGGCCCTCCCGGGCGGCGGCGATCGCGGCGCACACACCCGCCATACCGCCGCCGGCCACCACGAGGTCGAATGACTGTTCTCTCAGCACGATGGTTCTCCTAGATGAGGGCACTGCGGAGGTGTTCGGCGCCGCGTGCGAGGTGCTCGCGGACGAATGCATCGGCGTCCCCCGGCGGACGCGGACCCACGAGGGCGAGGGCGAGTGGCGCGCGCCCCGGCACTGTGACGGCGACCGCTGCGGCCAGCACGGAGGGATCGCCCCAGGCGTCGATCCGGAGGACGCCATCCTGAATCTGGGCCCGCGCGCGGGTGAGGCAGCTCTCGGGGTCGGCGGGCGTCCCCGGCGTAGGTCGGTCCCACCCGTAGCGGCGCGCCGCCATCGACAGCACCTCGACGGCCCGTGGCGCCGGCAGATCGAGGAGCAGGCGGAGCCCGACGACCGACAGGTGCAGCGGGTAGCCACCCGCCACTGCGGATGTCGTCCGTCCGTGCTGGGACTGGTGCAGGTACAGCACCTCGTCGTGGTGCAGGGCGGCGAGGGTGGCCTGGAGTCCGGTGTCGCCGGCGAGCCGTTCGACCGGCGCGAGAGTCGCGGTGATCTCCGTCAGTGACGACGCCGACCGTCCGGCAAGCGCGAGGAGGCCGAGATCCGCAGCGAACGAGTGGTAGGTCGGCTTGCGGAGATATCCGTGCCGAACGAGCACGCCGAGCGTGCGCGAGACCGAGGACACGTGCAGGCCGACACGCTGCGCGATCGAGGTGGCCGTGAGGGGGTGGTCCGCCTCGGCGACGATTCGCAGGATGTCGAGTCCGGATTCCAGCACACCGCGAGCATATTGCGTTGAGCGCAATATCGCCAAGCTCATCCCGTCCGCGGTACGTGTGCCGATGCGACCCGGCGCCGACGGTGGGCGGTAGTACCCTCGGCGTATGTCAGAGCGTCGCCGACGGGTCACCATCAACGACGTCGCCGCTCTCGCGGGAGTCTCGAAAGGGGCCGTCTCGCGTTCGTTCAACGGCGCCTCCCGGCTGCCCGAGAGCACGGTGAAGCGCATTCATGACGCCGCGGAGCAACTGGGCTGGCGGCCCAACGCGGCTGCGCGTGCCATCCAGGGCGCCCCGGCGAGGACGATCGGGTTCGTGGTCCGCCGCGACCCCGCGCTGCTCGGTTCCGACCCGTTCTTCCCGCTCTTCCTCGCGGGTGTCGAGCGAGTGCTCTCCGCTCACGCGTACGGCATCACGATCCGGTTCGTCACGAGTGAGGAGGAGGAGACCCGCTGCTACCGCGATTGGGTCGCGGAGAGCCGCGTGGACGGCGTCATCGTCTCCGACCTGCGCGACGGCGACCCGCGGTTCGCGCTGCTCGACGAGCTCGATCTGCCGGGCGTCATCGTCGGTGACCCCGGGCGTGCGGTTTCTCAGCCGGCCGTCTATCACACCACCGACGCCTCGATCCGCGAGCTCGTCGACGGGTGGGTCCAGCGCGGTCACACCCGGATCGCGCACGTCACAGGCGACCCCAACCTGCGGCACACGCTGCGCCGGCGTGCGATCTGGGCCGACGCCCTGGCCACGCACGGGCTCGGCTCCGACCTGTTCGAGACCGGCTGGTTCACGGAAGACGGTGCGAAGGTGGCGACCCGCGCTCTTCTGGCCGCTGCCGAACCGCCGACTGCGATCTTCTACGCGAACGACATCATGGCAGCCGCAGGCATGGGGGTGCTCGCGGACGCGGGTCGCACAGTGGGTGGAGACATCGCCGTCGCCGGATTCGACGGAATCCCGCTGGCGCAGTATCTCTCACCACCGCTCGCGACCATCGTCTGCGACTTCGACGAGCTCGGCGACGTCGTCGGCGGTGAGCTGATGACCCTGCTCTCAACGGATGGATCCGTCCCGCCCGTGACGACGCTGGCCGGGCGCTTCCTCCCGCGTGCGTCATACGAGCTGCGGGCCGAGTGACGGCGGGTGCGCCGAGAATCATGTCGACCCCCAGACGTCGCCGGGTGACGGCGCAGGATGTCGCAGACCTCGCGGGCGTGTCGAGGAACGCCGTGTCGCGGGCGTTCAACGGCGGTTACCGCCTGCGCTCCAGCACGGTCGACCGCATCATGGAAGCGGCGGATCAGCTCGGCTGGCGACCCAACACCGCCGCCCGCGCGATCAAGGGTTCTCCGGCGCACACGATCGGGTTCATACTCAGGCGCGAGCCGGATCTTCTCGGGGCGGACCCGTTCTTTCCGCTGTTCCTTGCGGGATTGGAGCGGGTGCTCTCGGAGCAGGCGTACGCCCTGACGATCCGCTTCGTCTCGGATGAGACGGAGGAAGAGCTCTGCTACCGGGATTGGCGAGCCGAACGCAGCGTCGACGCCTTCATCGTGGCGGATCTCCGCGACGCCGATCCGCGGTTCGCCTTGTTGGACGAACTCGGCGCCTCGGCGATCGTGATCGGCGATCCGCCGCCGGGGGTCGAGATTCCCGCCGTCTTCCACGACTCCGACGACTCGATTCGCCATGCGCTCGACGGCTGGATCGCTCGGGGCCATATCCGCATCGGACACGTCATGGGGGATCCCGCGCTGGAACATGCGCGGCGGCGCCGAGACATCTGGGCAGGCGTCCTCGAGCGGCATGGGCTGCGCTCCGATCTGCTCGCGGTGGGGGGGTTCACCGAGTCGGGTGCCGAAGACGCGACGCGCGAGATCCTCGCCGTGGACGAACCGCCGACGGCGGTGTTCTACGCCAACGACGTCATGGCGGCGGCCGGCATGCGCACCATTGCGGAGGCGGGGCTGCGGGTGGGGGAGCAGGTCGCGGTGTTCGGGTTCGATGGCATTCCGCTCGCCCCGTACCTGTCGCCGCCGTTGGCTACGATCGCGTGCGACTACGTCGAGCTCGGCGAGATCGCGGGGCGGATGCTCCTGGCGGGCCTCGAGGCCGAAACGGTCGGGCCCGTCCGGCGGACTCTGCCTGCGCGCTTCGTGCAGCGGGCGTCCTACGGAATCGGTCCGCAGCGCTGACAGGGCCGGGGTGCTCCGGCGATCAGGTCCGAGCGAGGAAGTCGCGCTGGGATGCTCGCAGCGCCTCGGCCTCCTCCGGCGCGCCGGGGTGGTCCATGTGCCCCGTGGCGCGCACGAAAACCTCTCGCTCGCCGCCGAGGCCGTTCGCGATGGCGAACTGTCCTGGCGGCGGGACGGCAGGATCGGCGAGGGCAGGTGCGACGTGAGTGGGGACGGTGATCATCGTCGCGGCGGTGGCCGCGTCGAAGTATTGCAGGACGTCCATCGCCTCCGGGTGCGCTTCGACGTGGCGACGGACCGACTCGCCGCTGCCCGTGCACGGCAGCGTGACGCGCACCGGGTGATGGCCGAAGCTCGGGATCGACAGGCATGCGGCCGAGATTCGATCCTCCCAGGGGAGCGCGAGGGCGCCGATTCCGCCCCCGAAGCTTCCGCCCACATACGCGACGCGGCCGGCGACGGCCGGGACGAGTTCGGTCAGCGCGCTCACCGAGCACCACACGTCGGCCGCGCACCCTCCGTGCACGTAGGTCTCGCGATCGGCGATCCCGTGGAGGACGTGCCGCTCGGCGACCGCCGGGATGCCGTCGGTGAGGCTTCGGGCCCCCATCCCTCTGGCGCAGGCATACAGCACGGCAGCGTGCTCGACGGGCGCGACGCGCTCGGGCTCGAGCCGTCCGCCGTATCCGTGGCTGACGACCAGGCCGCGCTCGACCCGCCCGTCTGCGGGGAGGGTGAGCCAGCCGCCGAGGCGCAGCCCGTCCGTGGTCGAGAACTCGACGTCGTACAAGCGCGTTGCCGGCGGAGCGGGCTGTGCGCTCGGGCGAATGACCGGCATCGGGCGGATGTCGCGGGCCTGCGCATATCGGGCGCCCCAGTACTGCGCGAAGTCCGCGGGGGCGTTGGGGGGTCGGATGGCGAGGAGGCTGTCGATCGTGTACCCGTAGGTCGGATCCATGGCACCCATCCTGGCCCACGAGCGAGGCGGTCGATGGTGAAACGATCGCACATTGCGAGGATCTGGTAAACCGTGTAACCTCACTGCCGTACCAGTTGCAGTTCCCAGCGACGATATTGTCCTGGCGCCGAGCGCCGCGGATGCCTCGCCGCGACCAAAGGCGCGCGCGGCAGCCGGGGTTCCCCGATCCGCATCGCGTCTCCGTTTTGCAGCACGCGAAGACGCGTGCAGGACCAGGAGGAGAGCACATGAGAAGGCACAAGAGGCGCTGGGCCGCAATACCCGCGGTGATCGCGGCGACGGGACTGCTCGGGGCATGCGGCACGACTGCAGAGCCCGCGGCGGAGGGCCCGGTGACGATCGAATACTGGTCTGGGCTGCAGGGGACGGATGTCCTCGTCGAGGAGTGGAACGAGGCGAACCCCGATATCCAGGTCGCTCTGTCGACCTCGGACGGCTCCTGGGGCGAGCAGTTCGCGAAGCTCATGGCCGCGCTCCAGTCCGGAGACGCGCCGTGCCTCATGCTCATGCCCTATGACTACATCCCGTCACTGCTCGTAGCTGACGCGCTCACCGAAGTCACCGACGAAGTCGCCGGCTACGAGTCCGACTACCTCGAGAGCACATGGGAGCTGGTCAACTACGCCGGGGCCACCTACGGCGTTCCGTCCGGCAGCGGCCCAATGGCCATGTACTACCGCGCCGACAAGTTCGCCGAGCTCGGCATCGATGTCCCCGCGACGTGGGAGCAGTTCGAGCAGGCGGCGCGCGATGTCTCCACCAAGGCACCCGGTACGTACCTGATCGGGCTCGGTGGCGACTCGCACACCGACTTCATCTCCCTGGTCGGGCAGAAGTCGGACCCGTGGTTCGAGATCTCGGATGACGCATGGAGCGTGGATATCACCAATCCCGAGTCCGAGGAGGTCGCGGACTACTGGCAGCGACTGCGTGACGAGGGCCTCCTCAACATGACGAACCGCTGGGACCCGACGTTCTACAACGACCTGAGCGAAGGTCGCCAGCTCGCCGTCATCGGCGGCGCATGGCAGGCGCCACTGCTGGCCGGGAACGTCAGCGGTGGGGCCGGCGAATGGGCCATCGCCCCGATGCCGAACTGGACCGAAGGCGACGTCGCCTCGTCCTCCAATGGTGGCGGCGCGCAGTTGGCCATCAAGGGCTGCGAGCACCCTGACGAGGCCATGCAGTTCGCGAACTGGCTGACCACCGACATGGACGCGATCCTGAGCCTGAAGAGCTTCCCCGCGATGAAGACGGACGAGATGTCGACGCCCGACGAGGTCAAGACGTTCTTCGGTGGAGCGGAGATCAACCAGGAACTCGCCGAGTACGCACTCGCGATGCGCCCGTGGCGGTACTCGCCCACGTGGACGGAGGGCATGACCGTGCTGGGCGACTCCATGTCCGCGTTCAAGGACGGCTCGGGCACGCTCAGCGATCTGCTCGCGACGCTCGAGGCGCAGCAGATCGAGTCGATGAAGGCTCTGGGCATCTCGGTCACCGAGCCGTGACACGCCGCACCCCGGGCGGGACCGCCTCGCGGCGGTCCCGCCCCCCGCTCGCATTGACGGTCCTGGTCGGACCGTTCGTGATCCTCTTCCTGGTGGTCTACTTGATCCCGCTCGGCTACTCGCTCGTTCGCAGCGTGTTCCGCAAACAGACGTCGGGAATCGGGATCGGCCCGCCTACGGACGTCTTCGTCGGCCTCGCGAACTACGTGGATGTCGTGACCTCACCGGTCTTCTGGGAGGGCATCCTCCGGGTCTTCGGTTACGGGCTCATCCAGATCCCCGTGATGCTCGTCGTCGCGATGGCGATCGCGCTCCTCATCGACTCCCGTGCGGCGAGGGGCCGTGGGGTCTTCCGGCTCTCGAGCTTCCTCCCTTACGCGATTCCCGGCATCGTGGCGTCGCTCCTGTGGGCGTACCTCTATGTTCCTCAGCTGAGCCCGGTCATCCAGCTGGTTCAGTCCTGGGGGTGGGACATCGATCTGCTGGGAGCTCCGACCGTGCTGTTCTCGATCGCGAACATCGCCATCTGGTCGTGGGCCGGGTACAACGTGATCATCTACACAGCCGCACTGCAGTCGATCCCGAAGGAGGTGATCGAGGCAGCGCAGATCGATGGCGCCAACGGCTGGGTTCTGGCGATGCGGATCAAGGCACCGTTGATCCGGGGTCCGATCGCGCTGACGGCATTGCTGTCGACCATCGGCTCCATCCAGCTCTTCAACGAGCCGGTGGTGTTGCGAACCATCACCACCGCTATCGGCGCCGAATGGACACCGATGATGCTCGCGTACAACGCGACGTTCGCTGCCAACAATTTCGAGCGCGGTTCGGCCATCTCCGTGCTGATCGCGATCATCGCCGGCATCCTCGCCATCGTCTACCGCAAGCTGTCCACCCGAGGAAGTGAGTCCTGATGCACAGGCCCGCATGGAGCAGCCGGCTCATCGTCAACGGGGTGCTGGTGCTTACGGCCGTCTACTTCCTGTTCCCCGTGTGGTGGCTCCTGGTCTCGGCGACGAAATCGAACGCCGACCTGTTCTCCTCGAACGGCTTCTGGTTCGCGGAGATGAACCTCATCGAGAACATCCAGGCCGTCTTCGCACGCGACGGAGGCCTGTACCCGATCTGGTTCGGGAACTCCGTCGGCTACGGATTGGCCGCGGCGATCGGTGCCACCATCACGTCGGGCGCGTGCGGTTATGCGCTCGCGAAGTTCCGCTTCCCGGGAGACAAGCTCATCTTCGGCGGCGTCGTCGCGGGACTGCTCATCCCCGGCGCCCTGCTCACCGTGCCCCTCTATCTGGTGGCGGCGTCCGTCGGTGCCACCAACACGATCTGGTCGATCATCATCCCCTCGATCATCAGCCCGTTCGGGGTGTACCTGTGCCGGGTGTACGCGGAAGGCGCTGTGCCGGACGAGATCATCGAGTCCGCGCGGATGGACGGAGCCGGCGAACTCCGCATCTTCGGGCAGATCACCGGGCGGATCATGGCTCCGGCGCTGGCCACCGTCGGTCTGTTCAGCTTCGTCGGTGCCTGGAACGGGTTCATGCTCCCGCTCATCATGCTCTCCGACCGGAGTCTCTATCCGGTGACGCTCGGGCTGTACGCGTGGCAGGCCGACAAAGGCGCGGCGACGTACAACCTGATCCTGGCCGGCTCACTGCTCACGGTCATCCCGCTGGTCATCGGTTTCTTCCTGATGCAACGGTTCCTGCGGACGGGCCTGACGCTCGGATCTGTGAAGGGCTGACACATGATCTGGTACGGCTGCGACTACAACCCCGAACAGTGGGATGCTGCGACGATCGATGAGGATCTCCGCCTCATGCGCGAGGCCGGGGTGAACCTCGTCACCCTGGGCGTTTTCGCCTGGGCGATCATCGAGCCGGCTCCGGGCGAGTACCGGTTCGAGTGGCTCGACGACCTGATCGACCGCCTCGGCGAGGCGGGAATCGCGGTGGACCTCGCGACGGCGAGCGCGTCGACGCCGGCGTGGCTCGGTGATCTGGATCCGGAGCTGGCGTCGATCGACGAGTACGGCCGACGCAGGTCCGGTGGCACCCGCGGGCATCATTGCCCGAGCTCGGCGGTCTACCGGAGCGCGTCGCGGCGTTTGACGGCCGAACTCGCTCGGCGGTACGCGCTGAACCCCACGGTGGTCATGTGGCATTCGGGGAACGAGTTCGGCGGCGCCGCGGCATGTTTCTGCGGCCGGTGCCGCACGCAGTTCGTGGGTTGGCTGCGCCGCAGATACGGAGAGCTGGATGCGCTCAATGACGCGTGGGGCACGGCCTTCTGGTCCCTTCGATTCGGAAGTTGGGACCAGATCCAGCCGCCCGGGGCCACCTCCGACTTCGGCAACCCGGCACAGTACCTCGACTGGAATCGGTTCCGATCCGATCTGCTGCTCGGCCAGTTCACCGCCGAGCGCGACCTGATCAAGGCGGTTGCTCCGCACGCTCAGGTCATGACCAACTTCATGGGGCTGTTCCACGGTCTCGATTACTGGAAATGGGCGCGTGCGGAGGATCTCGTCACCGACGACACCTATCCCGACCCCAACGATCCGTGCGGTGCGCGCGATAACGCGCTCCACATCGACCTCATGCGCTCGCTGGCCGAGGGCAAGGAGCTGATCATCCTCGAACAGGCCGTCGGCGCGGTGCAGTGGCGAGACGTCAACACGCCCAAACGCCCGGGGCAGTTCCGGCTGTGGTCGATGCAGGCGGTCGCGCGCGGCGCTCAGGGCATCTGCCAGTTCCAGTGGCGGGCCTCGATTCGTGGCGCCGAGACGTTCCACTCGGGCATGGTCGGCCACGCGGGGCCGGTCGGGCGGCGCTGGGCCGAGGTCGTCGGGCTCGGCGGCGATCTCGCGACGATCGAGACCGCAGTCCGCGACCGCGTGGATGCCGGCGTGGCCATCATGCTGGACTGGAACAGCCTGTGGGCCCGGCGCGAGGTGCACGGCCCGGACGCCGACGCACCGGACGGCGAGCTGCGCCGATGGCACGCGGCGTTCTTCGAACTCGGCATCGCCACCGACTTCGTCTCGGTCGACTCGGACCTCGACACCTATCGTCTCCTGGTGCTCCCGAGCCACTTCCTCGTCTCCGAGTCGACGGCGCAGCGCATCTCCGCGTTCGTCGCGGCGGGCGGTCATGTGGTCGGCACCCATCTCACGGGTGTGGTCGATGACACCCTCGGCGTGCATCTGAGCGGGTACCCGGGACCGCTCAGCGAACTCTTCGGGGTCCGGGTGCTCGAGCACTGGCCGCTCGCTGAGATCCCGTCCCCCGCTCCGGGTGCGGCCCGGATCTCCGCGGCGGTCGGCTCGCCTCACCCCGGCCGGCTCGTGCGCCGTGACGGTGAGGGCGAACTGGCCTACGCGCGCTTCGCGGAACACGTGCAGCTCCTCGACCTCGAACCGCGAGCGGAAGCCGTCGCGACGTTCATCGGCGGCGATCTCGAGGCCGCCCCGGTCATCACGAGTCGCGCACACGGCGCGGGACGCGCGACGTACCTCGCTGCCTCACTGGATGAGGCGTCGCTGATCGCCACGGCCGGCCGGCTCGCGGCCGATGCCGGGATCGGCCCGACGCTGCCCGACCTGCCGCCTGGAATCGAGGCGGTCCGTCGTGGGCGATACCTGTTCCTCCTCAATCACGGCGACCTTGAGCGCACGGTCGACGTCACCTCCGCTCATGTCACCGATCCGGCGGACGGCCGAATCCGCGTCGCGCCCCGGGACGTCCGCATCATCGCCCTCGCCGCGGATGACGGGCACGAAGGAGAACGACATGTCGGTTGACTGCCGGTTCGGAGCCAACTACACGCCCTCGAAGGCCTGGCTGTACGGCTGGATCGACTGGGACGCCGCCTCGATCCGGCGCGACCTGGAGGCGATCGCCGGGCTCGGGCTCGACCACATCCGACTGCAGTGCCTGTGGACGTACTTCCAGCCCAACCGCACATTCGTGAGCCCCACGATGCTCACGCGATTGACCGAAGTCGTGGAGATGGCCGCCGAGTGCGGTCTCGATGTCGTCATCTGCGTGCTCAACGGGTGGATGTCCGGCACCTTCTTCCGTCCACTGTGGCAGCGCGAGTCGACGAATCTGTTCACCGACCCCGAGGCGCTCGACGCTGAGCGGCGCTTGATCACGGCGGTGGCCGGCGCAGTCGAGGGCCACCGGAACGTCCTCGGGATCGACATCGGCAACGAGCCCAACGCGCTCGCGTCGTACCGCGGGAACGATGTGACGCGGAGCGAGGGCGACGCGTGGGCAAACATGCTGCTTGAGCACTCCGAGCGTGTGATGCCGGGCGGACTGCACACGATCGGCGTCGACCATATGCCGTGGCTGCGCGATGACGCGCCGTTCAGCCGTGAGCACCTCGGGGAAGCGGGTGCGGTGACGAGCATCCATTCGTGGGTCTACTTCACGGGTGCGCTCGAACGCTATGGCAGGGACGGCACGGGGACGCTCCACCTTGCCCGGTACCTGATCGAACTGGGCCGGGCGTACGGTCGGCCGGTCGGCCGGCCGGTGTGGTTGCAGGAGATCGGCGTCTCCACGGAGTGGGTTCCGGACGACGCGCTGCCCGAATTCGCGGCCGCGCTGCTGCGGAACGCCCTGATCGCGAAGCCGTGGGGTGTCACCTGGTGGTGCTCCCACGACATCGACCGTTCACTCACGGGCTTCGACGAGCTCGAGTACGACCTCGGCCTGCTGACCGTGGACAATCAGGTCAAGCCCGTGGGCGCCGCGCTCGCGGAGGTGATCGCGGCGCATCGCCGCGGTGCGGCGCGCGACCCAGGCGACTTCGCCCGTCCCCGGCCGGAGCTCGTGCTGCCGGAGGGTCAGGTGCCGGACCTCGCCTTCGCGGACGGCTATTTCGATCTCGTTGCTCGCGGCGAGGATCCCGTCATCGTGTGCGAGAAGACCGCGATCGTCCGGTCGAGCCGGGGCTCGCAGGTTTGACCGGGTCGCCCGCGTTTCACTCAGCCCGCGGAGAGGTCACGTCGGCGGAAGCCCGCGACGGCGACCACGATCAGTGCAAGCGCTGCCGTTCCCAGGCCGATCAGGTGCGCCGGGTTGAGCGGCGTCGCGGGATACTCGCGGATCCACCAGAACGGCGACAGCGCCCTGAGTGCGTCGGGGAGGTTTAGGAGGACGCCGAAGAACGTGTCGATGACGACGTACGCGAACAGCGTCCACGCAAGCGGGGTCGCTCGAGGTGTCCACGCGTAGAGCGCGGCGGTGAACGCGAGCATCACGTCGATGGCGAGCGAGAACGCCCCGGCACTGGTGAGCAGGGTTCCGAGGCTGACGTCGCCCCCGGAGATGAAGACTCCGATCCACAGGGCGACCGCGCCGCCCACGGCGACCAGAACGAATGTGCCCAGCCCGACCACCGTCAGATGCGAGAGCAGCACGGTGGCCCGCGGTACGGGGCGCGACAGGGTCATTCCCAGGCGCCCCTCCTCCTCTTCGGACTTGATGCGCAAGGTCGTGGCGATGGCGTAAACGGCGGCGGCGAGCGCGTTGTGCAGCATCATCAGGCCCAAGAACGCCGCCAGCGGATCGCCTCCGAAGATCGCCGCGGTGAGGTCGTTCTGATCCGCGATGTCCCGTAGGACGTCGCCGAACCCTTCGCCGACGAACAGGCCGGTGAGTCCGAACATCGCGACGCAGCCGACGAGCCACGACAGCAGCGAGGTCCGCTGCTGTCGGAGGGCCAGCGCGAATGGTTGGGATAAGGCGGGCGCTGCGTCGGAGCGACCCGCGCGTTCGGGCAGGAGCGCATCGCCGAGGTCTCGACGCGATGCGAGGAGAGCGCCGATCGCGATGGTGAGGATGATCGCGAACACGCTCAGCCCGAGCGGCCACACCCGCAGGTCGACGTACGCCCTCAACTGCTGCGGCCAGGCGAGGGGCGAGAACCAGGAGAGCGGGCTGCCGTGCTGCTGCACGATGTCCCCCGCACCACGGATCATCAATGCGAGCCCGAGGGCAGCCATGGCCAGACCTGACGCGCCTCGTGGGTGCGGGGTGAGCTGGCAGGTGACCGTGGCGACCCCAGCGAACACCAGCGCAGTCGTCAGGAGGCCGGCCATCATCGCGACGGTGTCGGCAACGGGCAGCCCTGCAGCGACCAGAAGCCCGCTGCCCAGGAGGGCGAAAGCTGCATCCGCGATCACGACCAGAAGGAAGGCGGCCACCTGCGCCGCGTGTCGCCCGACAGGCAGAGCGCGAACCAGCTCGGCCCGGCCGCTTGCTTCCTCAGAGCGGGTGTTGCGGGTGATCTGGAGGATGTTCATGACCGCCAGGAGCACTATGAGCCAGATGGTCATCTCGTTGGCGAACATCGCGCCGGCGGTGTAGGCGTCCGTTCCGTAGCCCGGGCCGCTGAGAAAGACGCCACCCGGGTTGGATATGGATGCGGCGCGGTTCTGGCGGTCCTCTGCCGTCGGGTAGAGCGCGCTGGTCGCTGTCGCGTAGTACACGCAGAACACTGCGAGCGACCCGACCCACACGGCCAGGCGCCTCCAGTCGCGTCGGAGCAGGAACCGCAGAAGGTGTCCGGTGCCCGCCGTGGCCGAAACCCAGATGGGTGTCTGACCCATGGGGCGGGTGCGCGCGACAGTTTCCGACGTCATCGGGGGACCGCCCTGGACTGTTCGAGGCCGCCGACGGCGCCGGCGGAATCACCGTAGTGCCGCAGGAACAGTCCCTCGAGCGACGGTGGTGCGGCGGCGAGCGCGTGCACGCCGAGCTGGGTGAGTGCAACGAGAACGTGGCCCATGGCGGCCGCGTCGACCGCGAACCCGACCCGGGTGCCGTCCTCTCCCGCCGAGATGGTGAGGTCGTGGATTCCGGTGATGGACCGCAGCGTGGTCGGATCCTGCGCGACCACGGCGGTGACCGCAGTGCGGGACAAGTGGCGCAACTCGGTGATACTGCCGCTCTCCACAGTGCGACCGTTACGGATGATGGTCACGGTGTCACAGAGCTTCTCGACCTCGCTCAGGATGTGGGAGGACAGCAGAACAGACTTGCCGGCGGCCTTGGCCTGCTGGACCTGCTCGGTGAAGATCGCCTCCATGAGCGGGTCCAGACCCGAGGTCGGCTCGTCGAAGATGTAGAGCTCCGGGTCGGTGAGGAACGCGGCGACCAGTGCCACCTTCTGGCGGTTTCCCTTCGAATAGGTCCGTGCCTTCTTCGTCGGGTCCAGGTCGAAGCGGTCCAGCAGTTCGGCCTTGCGGGATTGTCGGGTCGCGCTGTCGTACGACTGGCGATGCAGCCGTGTGAGGTAATCGATCGCCTCCCCGCCGGTGAGGTTCGGCCAGAGGCTCACATCTCCGGGAACGTACGCCAACCGGCGGTGCAAGGCGACAGCATCGCGCCACGCGTCACCGCCGAAGAGCCGGGCGATGCCGGAATCCGTCCGCTGCAACCCCAGCAGAGCCCGGATCGTGGTCGATTTGCCGGCGCCGTTCGGCCCGAGGAAGCCGGCGATCTCCCCGGGACGGACGGTCAGGTTGAGGCCGTCGAGCGCTGCGACGGAGCCGAACGACTTGCGCAGATCGATGACTTCGATCGGATTGTCGGTCATGGCCATGTGGATGGGTCCGTTCGTAGGGGGTTCGTTGAGAGCGCGCGGGCAGCGCGCAGCGAATGCGGCGAGGCCGGGCGCGGCATCACCGGGTGCAGTCGGCGGGGTCGGCTACGGGGCGTGTTCGTCGGCGAGTACTCGCTGGACGCGGGTCCAGCCTTTCCAGCCCCGCTCCTCCAGGAGAGTCAGCAGCCGCCTCGCAGCCGGTGCGGCCTGAACCATGGTCGCGTCCAGCAGGGCGACGAAGCGGTCGTCCAACCCGTCGCCGCCGGCCGTGCCCGCCTCGACGGCACGCGTGTTGATCCGGTGCAGGACGTCGGCGGCCTCGACCACGCGCGGGTCGTCCGCCGTCCAATCCATCCCGTCGCTCAAGAGCGTGTAGAGCCGCACCATGTCGGGGTCATCCAGGTCGGCGTGCTTCTGGGCGATCACGGCGTCGATCTGGTCTGGTAGCTGGGCGGCGACCATGATCCAGGCGTTTCTTTCCATCTCGATGTACCGCTCTGCGATGCCGAGCCGGCGCAGCCGGTCCAGGTAGCCGACCACGCTCGCGGGGAGCGCGGCCAACTCGCCGGCAGCGAGCCGGGCGAGGCGCCTCCGGGAGTCCTGCAGCCGTCGAACCTCGGCACGCAGCCGCTTGTCGATGGCCCGCACCCCCACGGCGAACTCGTCCGGGCCGGCGTCGAGGAGGTCCTCCACCTGGGCAAGAGGTACGCCGGCGCCGGCCAGCACGTGGATGCGGATCAGCCGCACGACGGCAGCGGCGTCGTAGCTGCGGTACCCGGAGCGGTCGCGTTCCGGCTCGGGCAGCAGCCCGATCTTGTGGTAGTGCCGGACGGTGGCCACCGTCACCCCGGCATACGCGGCGAGTTGGCTGATCGCGAGCATGGCACTCACCCTGCCTCAGGAGATCTTCCGCCGGTAGACGACCTTCGCGGCGACGTACGCTGCGACGAAGATGCCGACGCACCACGCGAGCGCGATCCAGATGTCGCCGCTCACCGGCTGCTGGGTGAACAGATCGCGGATGGTGTTCACGATGGAGGTCACCGGCTGGTGCTCCGCGAACCATCGCACAGGGCCGGGCATCGACTCGGTCGGCACGAACGCGGAGCTGATGAACGGCAGGAAGATCAGCGGGTAGGAGAAGGCACTGGCGCCCTCGATCGACTTCGCCGACAGACCGGCGATGACTGCGACCCAGGTGAGCGCAAGGATGAACAGGAGCAGGATGCCCGCCACAGCAAGCCACCCGAGCACGCCGGCATCCGCGCGGAAACCGAGCAGCAGCGCGACGCCGATCACCAGCACAACCGAGATGAGGTTGGCCATCAGCGAGGTCAGCACGTGCGCCCAGAGCGCTGCCGAGCGGGCGATGGGCATGGAGTGGAACCGGTCGAAGATACCGCCCTGCATGTCGGTGAAGAGCCGGTACGCGGTGTACGAGATGCCCATCGCCACCGTGATCAGGAGGACGCCGGGCAGCACATAGTCGATGTATCCCCCCGAAGCGGAGTCGGGGCCGGTGTCCACGGCGCCGCCGAGCACGTAGACGAACAGCAGCATGATCGCGATCGGCATCACGGCTGTCGTGATGATCGTGTCGGGGCTGCGGGTGACGTGCTTCATCGAACGCCCGGTGAGGGTGGCGGTGTCGCCGAAGAAGCGCGTGGTCATGATGATCCCTTCTCGTCCGCACCGTCGTACCGGGCGCCGCTGTCGCTGTCCGCGCCCACGAGCGCGAGGAAGATGTCTTCGAGGGAAGGCTGTTTCTCGACGTACTCGACTCTGGTGGGCGGCAGCAGTCGCTTCAGCTCGTCCAGGGTTCCCTCGACGATGATCCGGCCCTTGTGCAGGATGGCGATCCGATCGGCCAGCTCCTCGGCTTCATCCAGATACTGCGTCGTCAGCAGCACCGTCGTCCCCCTCGCTGCGAGCTTTTCGACGGCCTTCCACACCTCGATGCGCAGCTCCGGGTCAAGGCCGGTGGTCGGCTCGTCCAGGAACACCACCGGCGGGTTCCCGATCAGGCTCATCGCGATGTCCAGCCGTCGGCGCATGCCGCCCGAGTACGTGCCGACCTTCCGCCCGCCGGCATCCGTCAGTGAGAACCGGCCGAGCAGGTCGTCGGCGATCGCACCCGGGTTCGTCAGGTGGCGGAGTCTGGCCACGAGGACCAGATTCTCCCGCCCGGTGAGGATGTCGTCCACGGCGGCGAACTGACCGGTGAGGCTGATGGACTCCCGTACCTGTGCCGGCTGGGAGGAGACGTCGAAGCCGTTGACGGCGGCCGTCCCCGCGTCGGAGCGCAGGAGTGTGGACAGGATCCTCACGACGGTGGTCTTGCCCGCGCCGTTGGAGCCGAGGAGGGCGAAGATGCTCCCCGGGGCGACCTCGAAGTCCACCCCGCGCAGCACCGCGAGCTTCCCGTACGACTTCTCCAGCGCGTGCACCCGGATCGCCGGCGCACCTGTCGTCCCCGCGGTCATGACCGGCGGCTCCCGTTCTCTGACCCGTTGCCGATGTCGCCGACGACCTTCTCGATGAAACTCGACATCATCCGCCTCTCTCGATGCGCCGCGCCGCCTTTGCGGGGGCCGCTGCACTCAGGATGCGGGGTTGATGCAGGATCAAGGTCAAGCCCGAATCTGCCACGGAGGGGAGGGTGCGACCGAAGACGGCTCGCTGTCGTTCAGATGCGCCCGTGCCGCCCCCGTCGCTCGGGTCAGGCGGTGAACTCGGCTGCCACGGCGTACCGACCGGGACCGGGCCGCGCGATGGCTGCCGTGCGACGGGCGTACTCGACTGCCGCCGGGTCGCTCTGCGTGGCCTTCACATCCTCGGCGCTCTCCCAGACGGCGATGTTGATGACGCGCGTCCTGTCGAGGCTGGCGAGCAGCGTGACCGAGATGAATCCCTGCCGTGTGGAGATGACCTTCTCGGTGCCCTCGATCAGCAGGTCGATCAACTCCTGCTGGTTCGACGGCTCCACCTCGATGACGTTGACGAACGTGACGGGCTGGGACATGTTCTTCTCCTTCATTCGCATCCACGGGACGGGAGGGTCCCTCTCAGTGAGGGAGACGAGACGGTCGTGCGGATTGTCAGGGCGGCGAGCGGCGTGGCGTCTCGCCTGACGTTTCGACGGGTTACGTCGTCCTTGTCTACGCGGCGCGCATCGGCCGGCCGCGAGAGGAGGCGAGTCGTTGAGTCGTTCAGAGCACGGAACCGGGCAGCTCACGGACCGATTGGCGCGCTGGCTGGACGACCGCACCAACATCGCGACGGTGATCTCGTCCTGGCAGCGACGGGTGATCCCGGATCATTGGTCGCTGCTGTTCGGGCAGGTCGCCGTGGCGAGTGCCGTGGTGTGCGGGCTGTCCGGGGTCTTCCTGCTGTTCTTCTACGAGCCCTCGACGACTGCGGTGATCTACGAAGGCGCCTACCGACCGTTGCGCGGTATGGAGGTGTCGAAAGCGTTCGAATCGACGCTCGAGGTCTCGTTCGAGACCCGCGGCGGCCTGCTGGTGCGCCAGCTTCATCACTGGAGCGCGTCGGCGATGATCGCGGCGGTGATGCTGCACATCCTGCGCGTCTTCTTCACGGGCGCGTTCCGGAAGCCTCGTGAGCTGACCTGGCTGCTGTGGATCGGCGTCCTCCTGTCGAGCATGGCGGCCGGGCTGCTGGGCCACATCCTCCCCGACGACGCCCTGTCGGGCACGAGCCTCATGGTGATGGACGGCCTGCTCAGGGGCATCCCGGTCATCGGCACATGGCTGTCGGCGCTCATCTTCCAGGGCCGTTTCCCCGGCGGTGCGATCGCAACCTTCTACCCTGTGCACGTCATGGTGCTCCCCGGCATCATCGTCGTGCTTCTGGTCGCTATCGGCGCGCTGAGCCTCCTGCACCGCCCTCCGCAGTTCCCGGGGCCCGGGCGCACCGAGCACAACGTCGTCGGGCGGCCGATGAAGGTCGCCCTGGTCACAAGCGTCGGCCTCTTCATGGTCGTCTCCGGGATCCTGACCGTGATCGCCGCGACCACCACGGTCAATCCCATCTGGGTGTACGGGCCGGCCGATCCTGCCGTCGCCTCGGCGGGCGGGGGAGCGCTGTGGTACCTCGCGTTCCTCGACGGTGCTCAGCGCCTGGTGCCACCGGGATGGGAGGTGGTGCTGTTCGACCGCACCTGGACACCCGCGCTCCTCGTGCCCATCGGGGCAGCCGGGCTGTTCTTCCTGGCGGCGATGAGCTACCCGTTCGTCGAGGGCTGGTTCACGGGCGACCAGGACGCGCACCACGTGCTGACCAGGCCGCGGGACGCACCGGCACGCACCGGCATCGGCGTCGCGGGCGTGGTCGTGTACGGGGTGCTGTGGCTGGCAGGCGGAAGCGATGTGATCGCGATGAAGCTCGCGCTGAGCAACGAAGGCCTGACCTTCGCCCTACGGCTCACCCTCGTCCTCGGCCCCCTCGCCGCGTTCTCCCTGACGAGACGGATCTGCCTCGGACTGCAGCGCAGAGACCGCGATGTCGCCCTCCGCGGCCACGAGACGGGCAGGATCCTCCGCCGTCCGGGAGGCGAGTACGTCGAGGTCCATGGGCATGTCGGGCCTCTCCGAAGCCAGGACCGACGACGCGAGGGGATATCCCATGCACAATGACCGTACGGATGCGGCGAAGGGACGAAGGATGCCGGCAGGCGCCACATCGCAGCCCGGCGAGCCGCCGGAGTTCGCGGACGCGATCCGCGAACGAAGCGTCCTTCTGGGGCTGAGTTACCGCCTGCTCGGCTCGCTCGCCGACGCGGAGGATGCGGTGCAGGAGACCTACAGCCGCTGGTACCGGCTCAGCGATCACGAACGACGGAGCATCTCGCACCCGCGCGCGTGGCTCATCAAGACGGCCAGCCGCATCGGGCTGGACATGCTCGACTCCGCCCGTGCGCGCCGGGAGCACTACGTCGGCGAATGGCTTCCTGAACCCCTGCCCGCAGTCGGTCGATGGAGCAGCCAGGGGGCGGCGGGGGAGATGGACCCCGCGGACAGGGTGGCCCTGGACGACTCGGTGTCGATGGCGCTGCTCATCGTCCTGGAATCCATGACGCCGGCCGAACGGGTCGCGTTCGTGCTCCACGACGTCTTCCGGTACACCTTCGGCGAGATCGCCGACGTCGTGGGGCGCACACCGGCGGCGTGCCGCCAGCTCGCCTGGTCGGCTCGTCGTCGCATCGGTGAGCAGCAGCGGACGCCCGTCCGGCCCGCCCAGCATGCTGCAGCCGTGCAGGCATTCAAGGCCGCATGGCAGCGGGGGGATCTGGCCGCACTCATCGACGTGCTCGACCCCGAGGCCACGGCCATCACGGACGGCGGCGGCCTCGTATCCGCGTCCCTGGAACCGCTGCACGGGGCGGAGGCCATCGCGACGTTCCTCCTGGGCGTGCGCGATCGTCAGCCCGACCTCATCATCGGCGAGGAACTGGTCAACGGGGAGCCGGGGCTCGCGGCAACCGACGGCGAAGACCGCACGCTCGCCGTGCTCGCGCTCGCCGCGACCGACGACGGCCGCATCGCGCGGGTGTGGGCTGTCCGCAATCCGCAGAAGCTCGAGATGTGGGGCCCGTCGCGCCGACCGGGACGGGATGCAGCGCCGGGGCCATAGTGTGGGGTGAGCACAGGGTTGAGGGGCGCGTTAGGTGCGAACCGATGACGCCGGTCCCGTTCCTGACTGATGTTCACGGGGGTGACGCGTGCGGTTGTTCGGACGCCAGGAGGAGCGGGCGAGGGTCGAAGGCGTCCTGGCGGAAGCGCAGGCCGGCCGAGGCGGCGTCCTGGTCGCCCGCGGTGAGGCCGGGATCGGGAAGTCGACACTGCTGGACTACGCCGGCGCCGTGGCCGAGCCATCGGGGTTCCGGGTCGTGCGTGCGATCGGCATGGAGTCGGAGCGGCAGTTCGCCTACGCGGCGCTGCACCAGCTGTGTGCCCCTCTTCTGGAGCACGTCGCCGCGCTGGCCGAGCCCCAGCACGACGCGCTCGCCATCGCGTTCGGCACGAAGGCGGGCTCCCCGCCCGACCGGTTCCTCGTCGGCCTCGCCGTCTTGAATCTGCTGGCGGAGAGCGCTGACGAGCGGCCGCTCCTCTGCCTCATCGACGACGCGCAATGGCTGGACCAGGCCTCGGCAGAGGTCATCGCCTTCGCGGCCCGGCGCGTGTACGCCGAACGCCTGGCACTGCTCATCGCAGCTCGCGATTCCGACCACGGCGAGTCCGCACCCTTCGACGGATTGCCGGCACTGACTCTCGGCGGGCTCGGGGAGAGCGACGCGCGGGCGCTGCTGGCTGCGGAGATCCGCATCCCGATCGACGACGCCGTCCGCGATCGCGTCGTCGCGGAAGCACACGGGAATCCGCTGGCGCTGCTGGAACTGCCGCGGAACTCCCGCCCCGAGATCCTGGCGAGCGGGTTCGGGGCGCGGGAGCGACCGAGCGTCGCACGCCGGATGGAGGAGGCCTTCCTGCAGCGGTCGGCGGCGCTGCCAGGGGAGACGCAAGGGCTGCTCCTGGTCGCTGCTGCCGAACCGACCGGTGAGGTGGCGTTGCTGTTCCGGGCAGCGTCGCACCTCGGCATCCCCCGCTCCGCCGCCGCTCCGGCGGAGAACGCCGGACTGTTCCGCATCGACTCGGCGGTCCGATTTCGTCACCCCCTGGTGCGCTCTGCCGTCTACGCCGCCGCCACGCCGTCCGAACGCCGTCGCGCGCACGAGGCGCTGGCGGCTGCCGGCGACGCACGCATCGATCCGGATCGCCACGCGTGGCATCGGGGGCAGGCCGCCCTCGGCCCGGACCAGGACGTCGCCGACGAGTTGGAGCGCGCCGGCCACCGGTCGCTCGCCCGCGGCGGTATGGCGGCGGCTGCTGCGTTCCTCCAGCGTGCGGCCGAGCTCACGCCCGAACCCGCGCTGCGCACACAGCGGGCGACCCTCGCGGCGCAGGCGAAATACGAGGCGGGCGCGGCGGACGAGGCGTTGACGCTGCTCGCGCTCGCCGCGCAAGGACCGCTCAGTCCTTTTGAGGCGGCTCGGCTCATTCTGTTCCGCGCGCACACGACCTTCTACCTCGCGCAGGGCAACGATGTCCCCTTGGAATTCCTGGATGCTGCGCGTGCGTTGACGCCGCTTGAGCCGAGGATGGCGCGGGAGTCTTTTCTGTTCGCCCTCAACGCCGCCATCATCATCGGCGGCGATGTGCGCGGCGCCGCCGAGGCCGCCCGGGCCGCACCTCGCGCGCCGGAGCCTCCCCGGCCCCTCGACCTGCTGCTCGACGGTCTCGTGTCGATCTATACGGAGGGCTACACCGCCGGTGTGAGCCGGCTCCGGGCGGCGCTGACATCGTTCTGCGACGAGGAACTCGATAGAGACGCCGTCGGGCAGACCGACAGCGACCGCTGGCTGTGGCTCGCGAACCGCACGGCCCTCGCGCTCTTCGACGACGATCTGATGCACGACCTGGCGGTGCGCAATGTCGCCATCACCCGCAAGGCGGGGGCGTTGGCGACCCTTCGCGCCGCCCTGGTCTCGCACTCCGTCGCCCTCGCCCTGAGTGGCGACTTCACCGGTGCGGAGGCGATCGTGGCGGAAGCCGCGGCGATCGCTCGCGCGACAGGGGCGGCCTCCCTGCGGTACGGGGACCTCATCCTGGCGTCGTGGCGCGGACGGACGGCGGAGACCACCGCGCTCCACCGGGAAAGCGTCCGGGGGAGGGAGGAGGGTCGGGGAGCGGAGGTCACGCTGGCGCACTACGCGCTCGCCGTGCTCCACAACGCCACCGGCGAGTTCCTTCCCGCCCTGACCGCGGCCCAGCGCGCGGTGGAGTCCGATGAGCTCGCCGTCGTGAGCCTGGCTCTCCCGGAGCTCGTCGAAGCGGCCGCGCGGTCCGGGCGCCTGGATCAGGCTCGCGCAGCCGCCGACGAGCTGGGCGTGCGAGCGCAGGCGAGCGGCACGCACTGGGCGCGCGGTCTGGCGGCCGGTGCACAGGCGCTGATCGCCCAGGACAGCGATGCGGAAGGGCACTACCGCGAAGCGATCGAGCAGCTGACCGGTTCCCGCGCCGCGGGTCACCTCGCCCGAACCCACCTCGTCTACGGTGAATGGCTCCGCCGGGAAGGCCGCCGCCGCGATGCGCGCGAGCAGCTGCGTACGGCGCACGACATGCTGACCGACATGAGCGCGGCGGGGTTCGCCGAACGTGCGGCGAAGGAATTGCGCGCCACAGGCGAGCACCCGCGTGCACGCGCATCCGCGCCCGGCGTGGTGCTGACGGAGCAGGAGCTGCACATCGCACGTCTGGTCGCCACCGGAGCCACCTCCCGGGAGGTCGCCGCGACGCTGTTCCTCAGTCCGCGGACGATCGAGGCTCACCTGCGGAGCATCTTCCGGAAGCTGGGCATCACTTCCCGTCGCCACCTCAAGGAACTGCAGCTCTGACCTTGGCTCGATGCCTCAGGACCCGGCGCCGAGCTTGACCCGGTCCCGACCACAGGGCGTGGACTGAGATCGACGGAGATGAGGTCGATCGAATGTCCTGGAGCACACGAGAGCTGGCGGAACTTGCCGGAACCACGGTCAACGCCGTGCGGCACTATCACCGGATAGGCCTTCTCGACGAACCCGAGAGAGGCGCCAACGGCTACAAGCACTACGGGAGCAGCCACCTGCGGCAACTGCTCCACATCCGGCGTCTGAGGGAGCGCGGCGTTCCCATCGCGGAGATCCCCCCGGACGACGAATCGCACTCAGACGAGCGGATGCTCCGCCTGATCGAGGCGGATCTGTCGGCGAGTATCGACCGGCTTCAGCTCGCGAGGGCCGAGATCAGGGCCATGCTCTCCGCCCGTGGCGACGGCGCCGGCGACGCCGAGTCGAGCGCCGCGGCGACGAGGTGACTCAGGTCGATGGATACGGTCGGCGGCAGGGCGATGTCACCGGGGCGGGGCACGTACATGGGGCTCTCCTGGGCTGGGGGTGGCGGGAACGCCGTGGGTGAGTTCGGACGAGTCTGCGGGACGCGGTCTCTAGTCGCCGCCGAAGAGCCCGCCGTCGAGGAGCCAGTTGTAGCGCAGCCGCAGCGCCCGCTCGGTGCTGGCGGCCAGCGTCGCCACGAGGAGTGAGATGTTCACCCACCCGGGGAGTTGGACGGGGCTGGAGAATGTGCCCACCGTCTCGGCGACCGGAGGGATCTGGGTGATCTGCTCGAGAATCTGCGGTATGCCGAGAACGAGGGCGACCGCGAGGACGACCATCGACGCGACGCCCAGGGTGCGGCTGACCCCGGGGTGCGTTCGATCCAATCGGGCACGCCGTCCCTCGGCGGAGGAGGGATCGGGGGAGAGCTGACGCTCCCTCCCGTCGAAAGTGACGTAGTGACTCCGTTTGACCCCGAAGGCGCTCACGGCGACCTCGATGGTTCCGCCGGGCACCGGAAACGCTGCCGGGACTTTCGCCGTGGCCTGGTGCACACCGTCGAGGTACAGTCGTGCGCGCACCACGCTGTCGGCATCGCCCCCCGGACGGACATCCACCGACCAGGTCTGCAGTGATCCGTTCCCGCCCGCGAGCTGCAGATGGAAAAGGGAGCGGGAGAACGCCTGCCACCAGCGGTACCGGGGCAGTCGCTCGCCCCCACCGAGGGTGACCGGCTCATCGCGCGACATGGGATGTCCTCTCCACTCCGCTGGGGTCAGACGCCGACGACGAAGGTGAGTGCGGCCCACACCGAGACGGTCGTCACGGTCGTCCAGAAGATGATCGCCACCGCCTGCCAGAGCAGAACCCATGCGCGGGCGACGCCGCTGCCGACGAGGATGGCGGAGGTGATCTGGGTCGGGATGGCCAGGGGACCCAGGATGCTCGCGCCGGGGACGCCGAAGCGGACGAGCCACTTCTTGAAGCGCACCCGCCCCTTGGATTCGGGCTTGGCGGAGGTGATCTCATCGAACGTGTCGGCCGGCTCATCGAAGCGTGATGCCTCGGGTGATCCGGCTCCCACACCCGCTCCCACCCGGATCGGTCGGCGGGTGGCGACGGCGGTGCGTGCCCCGGACGTGAGCAGCACCACGAGGAGCACGCTCACGAAGTTGCCGATGGCCGCGGCGATGCCGGCGACCAGGGGAGGGAGGCCGCCGATGATGCCGATCGTGGCTCCCAACTCCCCCTCGAGGAAGGGGATGGCGGCGGCGAGCATCACGATGAGGGGCTGAACGAGTTCGGGCACCTGGCTCACGAGCTGTTGGAAGTTGCTGACGAGTTCCTGCAGGGGATTCATGGCTCCGACTTCTTTCTTCGGGACGGCGGATCGGGAGATCTCTCGACCCGGTGCCCAGTAGAAACCGTGTTCTCAGAACCAGGTCAAGAGGTGTGTCGCACGGACGGCGAAGCGTCGTCATCCGCCGAGCGGTGCGCGGAAAGCAGCTCTTGCGCAAGCAATCCCGCGCGCGCGAGCACGTCGAGCTGGGCGGGGTTGTACAGCTCGGTCACGGCCTGGATGAAGGTCTGTCGGGTCACAGAGGCGCTCTTGGACAGGTGCCCCGCCGGATCCGACAGCCACGGGTACTCGATCAGGTTCTGCGCGAGCGAGGGCGCGAGCTTCTCGGCGAGTTGCTGCCGGGTGACCTCGTCCGCATCCGCGGGGAGAGCGCCGATCTCGTCGCCGACGGCGCCGGCTTCGGCATCCACTTCGACCATGCGCCGCAGATCCGCCATCGCCTCCTCGTCGTAGAGCTGCGAGTAGATGTGGATGATCGAACTGTCGGCCTCGGACAGGTGCGAGGCGACGGACGCGAAACCCGGGGGCGCGTCGGCGGGGGCTCCGTCATCCAGGATCGCCGCGATGTCGGCACGGGCCTGCTGCAGACGTGCGATGTTCTCCGCCAGTTCGGCATCCAGCGCGTGCAGCACCTCGGGAGTGTTCTCCCCACCTGCGCCGACCACTCCCACCTGCGACAGCGGCACCCCGAGGTCGGCCAGCCGCCGGATCCGCAGCAACCGCACCAGGTGGCGCACGCCGTACTGCTTGTAGCCGTTGTACCTGCGATCGGGTTCGTCGAGCAGACCGACCCGGTGGTAGTGACGGACGGTGTTCACGGTCGTGCCCGCCAGGTCGGCGAGCTCACGTGTGCTCCAGGCCATGCGTCGGCCCTCCTCAGCGCGCAACCGGGCCGCGCGTCCCGGCTGCGCACAGCAGGGTGCCACCCAGCGCCGCGGCAAGGCTGATCGCCCCGGCGTAGCGGGTCGCACGCTCGCTCCCGGGCGCGGCCGGCCGGGTCAGGGGATGCGGCGTGGTGTCGCGTGTCCCGGTCAGGGCGCCGGGCCGCGCCGCCGGCCTCCGCTGCGTCGTCAGGGGTTCTCCGTGTTCTTCGAGCATGCAGCCACGATGGCAGTGGCACCGGCGGCTTCGCGTCGGTAGCTCACCCTTATTTCCACCGAGTGGTGAGAACCGGGTTCATCACACGGCGGGCTCCCGACCGTCAGCGCCGGCGGGCGAGCATGCGTTCCTCCACGTGCCACGTGCGCGCCTCGTCGTCGGAGTACTCGCCCAGCCACACGAACCGGTCGGGGCCGATCTCGGTAAATCGCCACCGGAGGAAAGGCGCGTCGTCGGTGCTGACGAGGTGGATCTCGTCGCCCACCTCTCGGCCGATGAACTTCCGCACCCGCCCGTTGACCGGCTCCATCCACGTGGATCGCCACGCCCCCAGCACCTCGTCGAAGAATCTCACCGTCGTGCCGTGGAAACCATAGGGCGCCTCGCCGGCGCCCGGCTGCCCGGGCCCCGGCACCGTCCACACGTCCTGGACCGCGCGGCCGCCGAGCACCCAGCCGAAGTGGACCTCGCCGACGGCATGATCCGGCGCAGCCGGGTCACCCGGTCGCGACCACTCGAGCCGCCACGAGCCGATGAACCGGCCGAAGGTCTCGGATGATGCGTGGTCGGGCGGGCGGCTGAGCAGGTGTTCGTTGAGGGGAGTCGACATGCGGTGAGGATAGGCGCGCCCACCGACGTCCGGGTGGCGCGCCCGATAGCGTGGGAAACCCCGGCCACGTGCTGATCCTGCAGAGCGGAGACACCATGACCGAGGCTCACCCACCGTCGCGCGCGCCCTTTTTCGCCGGGCCCCGGCGTGGCGCAGCGATCGCCGCCGCGATTCTCGGCGCGGTGGGTGTGGCCGGCGGAGTGGCCGCGGTCGTCCTGGACCTCGGCTGGGCGGTGTGGGTGGCGTCACTGGTCGTCGTCGGACTGGCGCTCGTGTGCGCACTGAGCGGAACGCGGCGCTCGGCCCTCATCGGCCTTGTCGCCGGCGCCGCTGTGGTGGCTGGCGGATGCATCGCGATCGATGTTCAGCCGCCCGTGCCGTCGGGCTCGCGGGTGCTCGCCGGCATCTCGCCCAGCGAGGACGTCGACGACTACTGGGAAGTGGGCGGCACGGGCGACGTGCGCGTCGTGGTCGAACGGGATCGGAACGCCCTCGTCGGGTACTCCCCGGACGGGTCGGTCCTCTGGGTCAACGACGACGCCGCCCGGGCGCCGAGTTGGTCCGCCGTCTCGGCGGAAGACTCGGTCGTGGTGTTCGCCGATGGGACGTCGGAGGGATCGGCGATGTCCGTCTCCACGGCGACGGGGCAGACCGAGTGGTCTGCCGAGGTCGGTGATGCGGAACCCTTCTCCGCGAACGCCGACGTCGTCGTCTTCACCGACGGAGAGCGCACCCTCGGCGTGGACCGCCGCACGCGCGAGGGCGTGTGGGAGGCGGAGTCCGGGGCGGTCGCGAGCAGCGGGGGTAGATCGTCCTTCAACCCGCGCCGGTGGACTCCCGAGGCTCAGTGGATCGTCCTGTCCGACGCGGAAGCGGGCCGGCACACCGTCGTGGATTCCCGCACGGGGCAGACCGCCACCACCGTGGAGCTGGCGGACGATTCGCACAACGCGTGGGTGATCGCGGGCGACACGTTCGTCACGTTCGGCTACGAGGACGACCGGCCCGTTGCCGTGGGCACGCCGCTGACGGGCGGTCGCGGCTGGACGACGGAGATCACCGGTGGCGACTGGCTCGAGTCGTATGAGCCGGTGGGCGGGGATGTGCGTCTGGTGAACCGGGCCTCCGTGCAGTGGGTGGACGGGCGTGACGGCGAGCTCACGACGCGGGAGCTGCCGACGGGATGGACGATCGATACCCGCGGCGACATCGACGGCGCCACGGTCCTCATCGTCCAGCATCGCGACCGCGACGATGACTCCGTCGTCATCGGCCTGATGGATTCGCGCACCGGAGATCTGACCCCGCTCGATCCACGGGTGCGAAAGGTGAGCGTCGTCGACTCGACGGCGGGCGGGACGCTCGTCCGGGTGGGATATCGCGACGCCGTCGGCGGCAGCCACGATCGCACGGTGCTGATCCCCGACCCGGGTCTGTCTCCCTGACGCGGCGAGGCTCAGCCTCGCAGGCGCGTCGCTTCCTCGCCGAGCACGGCGGAGAGCCCGTTCAGGCGCAGGGCGATGCCGCCCCGCAGGTGCGGAAGATCCGCGCTGCCGTCACCGGTGCGGACGAGGAAGGCGACCTGCTCGGTCCAGGTCAACAGCGTGGCGGCGGCGGCGTCGGCCAGGAGCACGGTGACGAGGGACGCCCACCTCACGACGTCGTCGATGATCGACTCGTAGGTGAAGACGATCCGGCTCCCGGGAACGATGTCGAGATAGTGCGACCGGTACTCCAGTGCCTCGGGTGCGCTGTCCATGCTCCGGAAGTCGCTGTGCGCGTCCTCCCCGCCGCCGGCGCGGAAGTCCCGGCGCATCCGCGCGCCCGACCCGGGGAGGCGGAACCACCGGCGGTACACGGCCTTCCCGGCGTGCCGCGAGGCTCGCGGTGGTGCTCATCGACGACACCGCAGACGGTTCGGAGATTCCGTGTGCGCCGGCCGGTGGGCGATTCGTTACGCTCAGCATCATGCGCGACCAACTCGTGCTCGCCCTCCTCGCCGTCCTCATCGGCGGAATCGTCGGCTTCCTCTTGTTCGTGCCTTTCGTGGCGGCCAGCTATCGGCACGGGGGGCGGCTGCCGCTGAGCCGACTCGCGATGTGGTCGGCGGCCCTCGTCTACTTCTGGGCGATCTGGACGTACACGCTCCTGCCGCTTCCCGACCCCGACACGATGGTGTGCGCGGGGGTGAATCTCAATCCCGCGCAGTTCGTCGCCGACATCCTCGAGGCGATCTCCGCGCCGGGCGCATTCCTGACCAACCCCGCGGTCTTGCAGCTGCTCCTGAACGTCGCGCTGTTCGTACCGCTCGGCTGCTTCGTCCGCGTGCTCGGGCAGCGTGGCGTCGTCGTCTCCGCTGTGCTGGGTCTGAGCATCTCGGCCATTGTGGAGTTCACGCAGCTCACGGGGGTGTGGGGCCTCTATCCGTGTGCGTACCGAGTCTTCGACGTGGACGACCTGCTCACGAATACGATCGGTGCGGTGATCGGGTCGCTGCTCGCGCTGGCGCTGCCTCGCGCGATGCGTGCAGGCGTCGCGTCGACGAGTGCGGCACCGGGCGGCGAGGTGACGCGCGGGCGCCGCATCTATGCGATGGTCAGCGACCTCGTCGCCGCGCTGATCATTCAGGGGAGCACCGGGATCCTCGTCCAGCTCTGGCTGCAGTTCGTCGTCCAGGATCGATCGGCCGTCATCGCCGGCACGATCGCAGGCGTCACCGGCACCCTCGCCGCCATCATCGGAACGCTGGCCGTCGTGATGGCGACGGGGCGGACCATCGGAGACATCGCCGTCGGAGTCCGATTCGCCGGCGGCCCCGGTGACGAGTGGGTCGCAAGGCTCATGCGCTATCTCGGTGGCATCGGCGGGTACCTTCTGCTGAGTGCTCTGCCCGGCGGATGGGGCGGCCTGGCGTTCGTCTTCGCCGTCCTGTCGCTCGTCCTGGTCTTCACCCGGGTCGGCCCCGGGGGGCTTCCGGGCCTCCTGGCGCGCCGACGGCTCTGCGACGCGCGACGCGGAGCCTCCCGGCCGCGCTAGCCGATCCTCGCGTCACCGGGCTCGATCCACGCGCGCGAAGGGCGCACGGTGGTGATCCCCGACCCGGCCCTGTCTCCCTGACGCGGCGGGGTCTAGCGTCGGGTCCGACGGCGCCCGCGCAGCGTCGGAGGGTGGGGTCGCATGCGGAAGCTCCAGGACAGCCAGCCCCTCTGGCACGCGTTGATCTGGATCGGGATCTACATCGTCGCCGTCAACGTGGGCGACGTCGTGGGGGGAGTGCTGAACTTCCCGGGGGCGACGAGCATCGTTCTGCTCATCCTCTCCGCAGTCCTGCTCGTCTATCTCCGGCGCACGCGCCGGCTCGCCTTCTACGGGGTGCGCCGCGTGCAACCGGGCACGCTGCCGGCGACGGCCTTCTTCATCCCGCTCTTCGTCACCGCCTTCGTGTCCTACGGCAAGGGATGGGCTCCCGGACTGGACACGGAGACGGTGGTCTTCGCGATCCTGCTGGTCGCGGGTGTGGGGTTCGTCGAGGAGCTCGTCTTCCGCGGGTTCCTGCTGCGCGCACTGAGGGCGGAGGGGCGGACGACGTGGGCGATCGTCGTCTCCGGTGTCACGTTCGGGGTCGGGCACGTCGTCAACCTGCTCCGCGGGTACTCGCTCCCCGAGCAGCTGGTGCAGATCGTGCTGGCGATCCTGGTCGGCATCGCGCTGGCCTACGGGGTCGTTCTGACCGGCAGCATCCTGCCCGGAGCCGTCTTCCACGCGTTGTTCAACCTCAGCGGCACGCTCACGTCCGACTCCGTCTGGGGTGAGACCGTCGTGGCGGGGATCATCGCGGCCGTGATGATCCCGTACATCTTCTTTCTGCGCAGTCGCCTCGCCGCGGTGGGGCCGGCGCCCGATCCGCCGGTCGCGTCCGACGGCTCACGCTGACCTTTCGGTGGGGGAGGTCGCGGGGACGGATGCTGCCGGCCGGGGCCGCGACCGCCGCCGGATCGTCGTCACCACGGCCGACGCGAACCCGAGCGCGGCCGCCGCGATGGGCGCGATCAGCGCGATCTTCAGCGCCGTCAGGCCGTCTCCAATCGTCTCGGTGGCGCTCGAATGCAGGGCCGAAGCCCCGGCGATGCCGAGAGCGGCACCGAACTGGAAGCACGTGTACAGGACCGCGCTGACGACGCCCTGGTCCTCGCGTGGGGCGCGCTCGGTGGCGGCGATCGTGAGCGGGCCGTAGGCGAGGGTGAAGGCCAGCCCCACGGCGACCAGCCCCGGAAGGAAGTCCAGGTAATGGTCCGTGCCATCCAGCGGGAGGAACAGCGTGTAGGCGAGGAGCGCGAAGCCGAGCCCGGCGGTGGCCACCGGCCATACCCCGAATCGCCGGACCAGAAGGGGCGTGACCAGGGGTGCCAGGACCGCATCCATCGCCACCACCAGCATGCCCAGCGCGGAGTGCCAAGCGGACCATCCCAGAGACTCCTGCAGGTAGATCACGAAGACGAGCTGGAAGCCCGCGAAACCGGCGGCGAGGGACGCGGCTCCGACCACCGCCGGCACCGCCGACGACTGCGAGAGCACCCCGAGGGGCAGGAGCGGCTCGGCGGCGCGGCGAAGTCGCACGATGAAGAGCAGGAAGGCGGCGACGGCCGCGACGGTCCACGCCACCGGCGGGAACGGGCCGGCGTGGTGGGCGAGGGACTCGATGCCGAGCATGGCGAACGCGACCGCGGCCGCGATGAGCACCGCGCCGGGATAGTCCACGCGCGACGCGCGCCGGTTCCCGACATCGCGCGGGACCAGCGCGGATGCCCCGGCCAACAGGACGAGTCCGACGCCCGCGGGGAAGAGGAAGACCCAGCGCCAGCCCAGCATCGACAGCAGGCCGCCGGCGACCAGGCCGGTCGAGAAACCCGCCGCCCCGATGCCGGCGTAGATGAGAACCGCGCGATCGCGCGCGTGACCGGCCGGATACGTCGTGTTGATGATCGCGAGGCCCGCCGGCATGAGGAAGGCCGCGCACGCACCGGTGAGGACGCGCATGGCGATCAGGACCCAGGCGTCGTCGGCGAGCCCGCCCACCAGTGAGAACCCGACGAACGCGGCCAGCCCGACGAGAAAGACGCGGCGATGTCCGTAGGCGTCGGCGACGCGCCCGCCGACGAGCATCAGAGCGCCGTAACTCACGACGTATCCGCTGACGATCCACTGCACCTGCGGGGTGGTCAAGCCCAGGTCGGCGCGGATGGAGGGAAGGGCGACGTTGAACATCGCGACGTCCATGCCCTCGAGGAAGGCCGCGCCGCACAGGACGGCGAGGAGGGCCGCTTTCGCCAGGGGTGCCGTGGGATTAGGGCGTGACATGGGGTTCTCCGTGTTCGGTTACCTATTGTTCGAGGCCCCATCCTGGGTCACCATGGACGCATGACGGAAGAAGGCACTTTGCAGTCACCCGGTTACCCCAGGGGAACCGAGGGGTGGGACGCCTTCCAGTGGGACCGGCGCGAGGACTGCGAGGTCCGGCAGATCCTCGACCGCATCGCCGACAAGTGGTCGTTGCTGGTGATCGCCCTGCTCGACGGCGCCCCGATGCGGTTCACCGAGCTTCAGCGCGCCGTGGACGGCATCAGCCAGCGCATGCTCACCGTGACGCTGCGGAACCTGGAACGCGACGGCCTGGTGCATCGGGAGGTCTACGCGGTCATCCCCCCTCGCGTGGAGTACAGCCTCACCTCGGTGGGACGGGGCCTGCACGCGACGGTGCAGTCGCTGGTGGCCTGGACCGAGGAGAACACCGAGTACATCATCCGTGCCCGCAACGAGTACGACCGTCGCGACGACGGCGCGGTCGCCGGGTGAGGTGCGACCGTGCGGATCAGCCCGGTCCGTGAGGGTGGGCCAGGTCGTAGGCGCGCGAGAGCTTCTGCGGGACGACCATGCGCCACGCATCCACGACGAGTTCCCGCGCCTCGCCGGCTTCCAGCGCCGCGAGATCCGCGTGTACCCAGTTGAAGCGGAGGTCGGATGCCGAGGGCAGCTGGAACTTGCGGGGGTCGCCGCCCACGAGCGCCTCACGCTCCTCCCTGGGGAAGGCGAACCCCATGACGCCCTCGTCCAGCGAGAAGGCGACGTAGACGAGTTGACCCACGCGGAACTTGAGCCTCCCGCGCACGTAGGCGGGGGAGGAGCGCTCGAGCGACGTGCCCAGGGCGAGGACGTCGCCGATGACCGCCATCCCGACATCCCAACCGCATCCGTCGCATCCGTCAAGGACGAACCGCTATTCTGGCGCTAGGATAGCCCTGTGGAACTCACGCCCGCCGAGTTGACCGTCCTGGGGCTCGTCGTCGAGCGCCCGCAGCACGGCTACGAGCTCGAGCAGGTCATCGAGCAGCGCGGCATCCGGCAGTGGACCGAGATCGGCTTCTCCTCCATCTACTACCTGCTCGCCAAACTGGAGAAGCGCGGTCTCGTGGCAGCCGAGCACGCACGCGGCGGTGCGAAGTCGCGCCGTGTGTTCCGCGCCACGGCGGAGGGGCGGGATGCTGCGGCCCGCAGCGCACGCGCACTCATCGCCGACACGGCTCCCACCCCGCACCCCGTGCTGGTCGGGGTCGCGAACTCCCCGCTGCTCTCCGAGCGCGAGTACGCCGCGGCGCTGGGCGCCCGGCTGCTGCACGTGGATGCGCGGATCTCGGCGGTCGAGGCCGCCGAGCGCGCCCTCGGACCCGTCCCGAAGCCAGCATCCGAAGTTCTTTCCTACTCGCTGAGCCTCATGAAGGCAGAGAGGTCGTGGCTCGCGGAGCGGGCCCAGGTGTCCGATGACCGAGAAGATCGACCTGAAGAAGACGCTCGACAGCTACCGGGCGCGGCGCGGTGAGTTCCGCCTCGTCGATGTGCCCGACCTGCAGTACCTGATGATCGACGGGCACGGTGACCCGAACACCTCACCGGCCTACGCCGAGGCGCTGGAGGCGCTGTACCCGGTGGCGTACAAGGTGAAGTTCGCCAGCAAACGCGAGCTCGGGCGCGATTACGTCGTCCCGCCCCTGGAAGGACTGTGGTGGGCCGATGACATGGCGGCGTTCACCGCATCGCGCGATAAGTCCCGGTGGGACTGGACCATGATGCTCCTGGTCCCCGACTGGATCGAGACCGCCATGATCGCGGATGCCGTCGCCCAGGCCGGAGCGAAGGCGCCGCCGGCGCGCCTGGCCGACGTCCGCCTCGAGGGGCTCTCGGAGGGCCGCTGCGTGCAGACGCTGCACGTCGGCTCGTTCGACGACGAGGCGCCCGTGCTCGAGCGCATGCACGAGGAGGTCATCCCCGCACAGGGCCTGCGGATGGCCGGCCGGCATCACGAGATCTACTTCAGCGATTTCCGCACGGTCGCGCCGGAGAAGCTCCGGACTCTCCTGCGGCAACCCGTCGCGCCACGCGCAGCGAGGTGAGCCGACCTTCGTGCGGCGCGGCCTCGCCCGCCTCAGGGGGCTTGCCCGCGTGTGAGCCCGAGGGTTGCGATGAGGTCCTCGTGAAGCTGGAACCAGACGCGGTGACACGAGTCGACGCCTCCCCGGTCGACCCAGTCATGGTCTCCCGCCCGCGCCCGCCGCAGTGCGGCCGCGAAACGGGTGTCATATCCGGCGAACCGCTCCAATCGACCGCTGAGTCGCCGGGTGAACGGGCTCAGGAATTCCTCGACTGAGTCCAGTTCCGCCAGGACGCCGGCGTCCCACTGCACGTCCCGGTGGTCGTTGTGGGCGAGCACGTCCGTGGGGGAGGGGCGCACCTGCCAGTCGGTGCAGGCCGCCAACAGACGTGCGTTGGCAGGCAGAAAGTCCGTGTGGGCCCTGGTGAGCGCTTCTCGTGCGCCGGCGTCGTCGAGCTCCTTCGCGAGCTGTTGCTCGTTCTCCGCTTTTCCCGTCTCCGTCAGCGACCACCCCGCGATGTCGAGGAACGTCGAGTGCTGGACCCACCCCTGCTCCTGGAAGTCGCGCAGTGCGTCGGCGGTCGGCGCGGGCTCGAGGTCGAACCGCTCCGCGACCTCGGGGGTGTCGGCGAAACCGGTGAGGCGCACGGAGTGCAGGACGAGCACTCCGAACGCTGAGGCGTGCGTCATCGGCGGCCGCTGCGCTCGGTCAGGCGGTTGTAGTGCTGCTGGCAGGCCTGCGGGGAGTTGAATCCCATCGATTCGGCGATCTGAGCCCATGTCAGACCGGCGCTGCGGGCGACGAACAGCAGCCCCGCTTCCAGCCCCTCGACTTCGGCGCGGGCCTCGGCGAGAAGCGTGAGCGCGCTGAGCAGTCCGTCGGTGGGGAGGTCGGCTGACCGCCAGAGGGCGAACTGGGCGAGGTCGACCGCGGACGGGTGCGACGCCGGTCGCCACGGTCGGGGGTCCAGCGCGCTCGCGCCGTGCTCGTGCAGGGTCGCTCGCGCCGTCCGGTAACGGTCTGCCGCTGCGTGGTCTTCTCGCGCCGCTTCGGCGATGGGGGTCTTGCGGATCACGGCACCAGCATGAAGAATCAACGAGCCGTTGTCAACATTGTGTTGAAGGAGGTGTCGTGATCCGCTGGCTCGAGGACGCCGTCGCGCAGGATTGCGGGGGGAAGGCGGCGACCATGGGCGCGTTGCGCAGGTCGGGGTTCCCCGTTCCGGAGGGCTTCGTCATCCCTTTCTCCGCATACCTCGCCGCAGCGACGCCGAGCGCTCCGCCGGACGCCGACGTCCACGATGACGCGGTCCGGTCCGGCGCCGGGGGGCCGGTGATCCCACCGGAGCTGACGGAGTCGATCGCGCGACACCTGTCGCGCTGGGGCGGCGCCCCCGTGGCGGTGCGCTCCTCCGCACGCGACGAGGACACCCGGGGAGCCTCCGCCGCCGGCCAGTACGCCACAGTGCTGGGCGCGCGCGACGTCGCGTCGGTGAGCGCCGCCGTCCGCACCTGCTGGTCCTCCTTGCACTCCGACCGTGCCCGTTCGTATCGTCATGGCCGCGCGCGCCGGGCGCTCGCCGGGCCGGCGGCGATGGCCGTTCTCGTCCAGCGCCTCGTCGACGCGCGTGTCTCCGGGGTGATGTTCACCTCGAGCCGGGGGCACGTCACTCGCATCGAAAGCGCGTGGGGATTGGGAATCGGCACGGTGGGCGGAACCGTCGATCCCGACCGGTACGAGGTCCACGACGACGGCACCGTGATGCGCACGATCGGGCGGAAGCTCACCCGTTCCGACCGCTCGGGAGACACCATCCGCACGCGCCGCGTCCCGGAGCCGCAGCGCGTCGCACCGACACTCGATGACGCTCTGGCGAACACTCTGAGAGGGCTGGGCGAGGGCATCGCCGACCTGCTCGGCGCACCGCAGGACATCGAGTGGGCCATGGATGGCGGAGGGATCTGGATCCTCCAGGCACGTCCCGTGACCGCTGAGGTCCCCTCGCCCGCCAGCGCCACGGCGTCCTCCCCCCTCCGCGGCATCCCGGGCAGCCGGGGGATCGCGCGTGGTCCGGCGCGGATCGTCACGGGACCGGCGGATTTCGCGCGAGTCCGGCGCGGGGACATCCTCGTATGCCGGTACACCGACCCCAGCTGGACGCCCCTCCTGCGCGTGGCGGCAGGCGTCGTCACCGAGACCGGCGGTGCCCTCTCCCACGCCGCGATCGTGGCCCGCGAGCACGGTATTCCCGCTGTCCTGGGCGTCCCGGGCGCCACCGGCCGCATCATCGAATCCGCCGCGCTCACCATCGATGGGGCGCGCGGCACCGTCGACATCCACCTCGCGCCCAGACATCCGAAGGAGCAGAAGTGAGAACACCCGCCACGCCCATCCCGCATCACGCGCGACCATGACGACACGACACCTCTACATCGCACGTCACGGCGCAGCCGACCCGTTCGGAACACTCACCGAGACCGGCCGTCGGCAGGCGGAACTGCTGGGGAAACGGCTCGCCGCACTGCCCATCACCGCGATCTGGCACTCACCGTTGCCCCGCGCCGCCGCCACTGCCCTCGAGCTCGTCCGGCACCTTACAGACGCACCCGTAGCCGAAGCTGCCGAGCTCATCGACAACATCCCCTACGTCCCGCCCGCCGAGACGATGCCCGCGAGCTGGGCGGGTTTCTTCGACGGTTATGCCGAGGCCGACGCAGCCGCGGGCCGCCGGACAGCGGATGCGCTCACGGAACGCTTCGCGACGGCGGGGCCCGCGGGAAACGGTGTGACGGAGCGGCATGAAGTGCTCATCACGCACGACTACCCGATCGCATGGCTTGTGCGCCACGCGCTGGAGGCCCCTCCCGCGCGTTGGCTGGACCTCACCAGCGCGAATGCCGGGCTGACCGTGCTCACCTACCGTGCGGGAGCCGCTCCGACGATGATGATGTTCAACGACATGAGTCACCTTCCCGTGGACCTGCGGTGGACGGGCTTTCGACCGGGCCTCCGCCCGTGAGAATGGATCCGTGACGGCATCGACCCGGGTCTTCCGCGCGCCTCTGCGGTCGCGGCGGCCCGACGTGGACGGGGGAGCGGCCGTGGAACGCGCCCTCACGCACGGCCTGTGCGGGATCGGCGGCGTCCTGGCATCCCCGCCCGCCTCGCTCGTGGCGGCCGCCGAGCAGGTGGCGGCCCGCTACGACGAGCGGATGGCGCGCCGGCTGGAGCGGTTCGCGGCGGCACCCGAGGGTGCGTTCGTGTGGACGCGGGATGCCGAAGGGCTCTTCTGGCTGGGCCGCCTGGGCGGCGGGTGGCGCTACGACGGGAGCGCCGATGCGGCAGGCGTCGACCTCGTACACGTCCGCCCCTGCACGTGGCTGGATGCGCCGATCCCCGACGGTGACGTGCCGCCGGGCGTGCACCGGACCTTCGCGCGGGGCGGGCGCAACTGGCAGGAGATCCACGATGGCGCGGTGGGTGCGCTCACGTCGGGGCTGTGGAACGAGTCGCAGCGAACGGCATCCGCCGGGTCGGACGACGCCGGATAGGACGACGCCGCGGCGGCGGGCTACTCGTCGATGATGGCGGCCAGCCCGGCGATGATGCGGCCCAGGCCGAACTCCCAGGCGGCGGCCGGGCTGTACGGGCCGCCCATGCGCTCGCCCGCCGCTGCACCCACGCGGCGCGCGAGTGGGTAGTCCCGCCCGACGTACTCGCCGAGCTTCACGGTCGCGTCCGACCAGACCGCGTCGAACCCCGTGGCCACGAGCCGGGCGGATGCGTTGGCCCGGACGAAATCGAGGACGAAGGTGAGGGCGGCATCGCGCTCCACGCCGTCGATCCCGGTGTCGTCGAACGCGTGCAGCTCGTGATCGTACTTGGCGATGGTGCCCGGTCCCAGGGCCGAGCGCGGGTCGTGGACCTCGAGAAGCCAGGGGTGGGCGGTCAGGAGCGCGAGGTTGGAGTCGGCGACCGCGCGCACGCGCGCGCGCCAGTCTGTGCCCCGGTACGGCGGCAGCGACATCGTCGCGTGCGCGCTGTCGGTCATGAGGACCAGTAGGTCGTCGCGCGAATTCACGTGGGTGTACACCGACATCGTCGACATCCCGAGCGACTGCGCCAGCGCCCGCACGGTCAGTGCGTCCAGCCCTTCGGTGTCCGCCAGCGCGATCGCCCCGCCGACCACGGCGGTCGTCGATCGCTTCGCGCGGGGGCCGCGGCTCCCGCCGTCGGGGGCGTTCGGGTGCCCGCGCCACAGCAGGTCGATCAGCGTCTTCGGCACGTTCCCCATTGTGTCGCACCCCCTTTATCCGTACAGTGTACGCGGTAACTCGGAAGGGAGTGTCCATGCACATCAACCAATCAGCGATCTCTCTCAACGTGCCTGACGTGGAGGCGTCGGCGGACTTCGCCCGGAGCAACTTCGGATTCCAGGACCAGATGTCCTCCGAGGGCTTCGTGTCGCTGGGGCACCCCACAGCGGGGGTCAACCTCATCTTCCTGGCCACCGGCCTGGCAACGTTCCGGCCGGCCGAGGTGGCCGGAGCGGCGGGTCAGGGCCTTCTTCTGGTGTTCGTCGTCGACGGTCTGGACGCGGAGTTCGCGCGCATCCAGGCCTCCGGCGCGCGTGTCGTGACGGCGCCGGAGACGGAGCCGTGGGGCGAGCGATTCTGCCAGTTCGCCGACCCCAACGGTCTGATCTGGCAACTGGTGGAGTGGGTCGAGGGCACATCGCCGGCAACGTCCTGACCCCCTGAGCCGGCCGGCTCACCGCTGTCGCCTGTCTACAGCGGTGGGCCGGGTCGCGCGCCAGATCTCCGCCCACTGCACAGGCCGCACGTCGCGGGGGAGCGCCGAGGGGGCCACACCCGCACGCGCCAGCGCATCCGCCACCGCGGCGGCCGAGGAACCCGGCGCGGCGCGGGCGACCAGGCGCGCCAGCGTGCCGCCGCGTCCGGTGAACACCCGGCGGACGAACGCGGCGTACGACCCGCGCTCGGCGAGGGGCACGAGCGGAGTGGCGCGCCGCTGGATGCGCAGCAGGCCAGCGTCCACGCCCGGGCGGGGCGAGAACGCGTGGGAGGGGATGCGCCCCTCCAGTGAGAACGAGAACCAGGGGTCGGTCTGAGCGGTCATCATCGTGCGACCGCCCACCCCGGCCCGCTTGCGGGCGACCTCCCACTGCAGCACGAGGACGGCGTGCGTCCACGTCCCGGAGTGCAGGAGGCGGCGCAGCAGCGGCGTGGTGAGGTGGAACGGGACGTTGCTGACCACGGTGGGCCGATCCAGCGGCACGGCGAGCCCGTCCGCGGCGACGACGTCGATGTGGGGGGCGCGTCTGCGCAGCGCCTGAGCGCGCACGGGGTCGATCTCGATCGCGCGCAGAGGGCGGGCCAGGCGGGACAGCGGGAGAGTCAGGGCGCCGTCGCCGGCTCCGATCTCGAGGATGGGGCCGGGCGTCGAGCGCACGAGATCGATCGCGCGTGCGATGGCGCGGGGGTCGCGGAGGAAGTTCTGGCCGAGCTCGGCACGGCCGCCGTACGGAGAGTGCATGGGCATGCGAAAAGATCCAGTCGTACTCGGGTGCGGAGCACGCGGACGACGCGGCGTGAGTCGCCCCTAGAGAGGGGCGGAGGGTCACGCTCGCGGGTCCGGGTGCAGGGTCCGGAGCGGAGCGACCGGCTGTTCAGTCAGCGGGGCGCGCCGTCAGGCGCTGCGCAGCCGCGTCAGGGCGAGGCGGCCGAACGCCCCGTGCTTCGTGTATGCCATGCAGGCGAGAGTAGCGGAGTGGCGAGCGCGAGCGGGACCCCCAGTTTCGTGTCAGGCGAGCCCAACTGCCTCATCCAGCCCCGCGATGGTGCGCAGTCGTTCGGCGCCGGCCAGTACCTCCAGGGCGGTGATGCGCCCGTGGTGGATGCCGAAGATCATCACCGACACGACGCGGCCGCGCACCACCGCCGCCACGGCGGGACGTCCGTTGACGAGGATGCGCGTGGAGCGAGCCGCGAGCGCTGCCGACAGCGCCGCACGCCCCGCGATGTCGCGGGCGCCGCGGATCGTCTCGCTGTGCGTGCCGTAGTCGGCCCGCAGCACGGCGCCTTCATCCAGCAGCTCCAGCAGCGTCGCGAACTCGCCCTCCCGCGCCGCGCGCAGCCACGCCGCGACCAGCCGGTCGTCCGCGCGCGACGCCGTGCGCGACGGCGCCGCGCCGCGCACACGGGCACGCGCGCGCGAAGCGAGTTTCCGGGACCCCGCTTCGCTGCGGTCGAGGATGGCGGCCACTTCGGGGAAGGAGAGGCCGAAGACGTCATGCAGGACGAACGCGAGCCGCTCGGCAGGTCCGAGGGTCTCGAGCACCACGAGCAGGGCGACGCCGACGCGGTCGGCGGCGGCTGCGTCCTCCTCCGGGGTGGGCGCAGCATCCGCGTGCGAGCGCCATCGCTCGGCGCTCAGCGGTGCCTCATGTCGCCGGCGGGCGGAGCGGAGCACGTCGAGACTCAGCCGGGACACGACCGTCGTCATCCATGCGGCGAGGTTGTCGATTCCCGCGGGATCGGTGCGCTGCAAGCGCAGCCATGCCTCCTGGACGACGTCCTCGGCCTCAGCGGCGTCGCCCAGGAGGTTGACGGCGATGGCGACCAGGCGCGGGCGCTGCGACTCGTGCCATCGGGCCAGCATCCGGGGGTCGGTCATGTCGCCGCTCGCTCTCTTCCGTCAGGGCTATGACGGGATGGGCGCCCCACGTGTGACGACCGGGATGTGGCGCACCGGGAAGTTCACCGAGCGGGCGATGAAGCAGTAGTCGCCCACCTGGCCGTGCAATCGTTCGGCGAGGTCCAGGTCGCTGTCGGGAGCGATGAGGACCCGCGGACGGAGCACGACCTCGGAGAACCTGCCGGCGCCCGTGGCGTCCTCCGTCATCGTGCCGGTCGCGTCGTCGCGGTACTCCGTCACGACGATCCCCGCCGTTCCGGCGAGGTGGAGGTACCACAGCATGTGGCACTGCGAGAGGGAGGCGACGAGGAGCTGTTCGGGGTTCCAGCGGCTGGGATCCCCGCGGAAGGCCGGATCCGAGGAGCCGGGGATGGGCGGGGCCATGGGATGGGCGACGACGTGATCGCGGGAGTAGTCCCGGTAGCCGGATGTCCCGGTGCCCCGGTTGCCGGTCCACTCCAGCGACAGGGAGTAGGTGTGCGCGCGGCTCATGAGTCCTCCTTCGACAGGACCTCTCGCGTCCGACGGACATGGTCGGCGGCCAGGCGGGCCGCAGCCGCCGCGTCGCCGCCGGTGAGGGCATCCAGCATCCCGCGGTGTTCCCGGTCGACGCTGTCGGCCCGGCGGGCCTCGTCCAAACCGGCGCGGGTGGCGATGGCGATGAGGTTCCAGTACCCCTCGAGCGTGCGCTGCACGAGCGCGTTCTCGCACAGCGCCGTTGCGGCGAGGTGGAACTCCCGGTTGGCCGACACGGCTGACGCGAGTTCGCCCGCGCGCGTGCGTTCGTCCGCCTCCGCGGCGAGCGTACGCAGGCGGGCCAGGCGCGCCGGGGGGACCAGCCCGGCGGCGACGCGTTCGGCCGCGCGGCCCACCGCCCATGACTCCAGCGCCTCTCGGGCCTCCAGAACCAGGACCAGCGCCGCGACGTCCAACGACGCGACGCGCACGCCCCGGCCGCGCGCGTGCACGAGGCCGTCCCCTTCCAAGCGGGCCAGCGCCTCGCGGACCGGAGTGCGGGACACATGCAGCCGCTCCGACAGTTCGGCCTCCGATACGCGCACGCCCGGATGGATGGCGCCGGAGAGGACGAGGTCCTTCAATGCTTCGTACACCTTAGCCATGCGGCGAGTATTGCATGCACAACACGACATCGCATACAACAAGCGCGGTGCGCCGACGCGGCGGTCACACCGCGGCACGCTGCACCGTCAACGCATCGGGCGACATCCCGCCCGGAGACGGAGACCACCATGCCCGCGATGCTCGTGACCGGAGGAACCGGGAACCTCGGACGCCATGTCGTGCCACTGCTGTGCGCGGAGGGCGCGACCGTCCGTGTCCTCAGCCGCACGGCGCACTCCGGCGCGGACGGCATCGCCGTCCTGCACGGTGACACCGTCGCCGGGACCGGGCTGGACGCCGCGATGGATGGCGCCGACGTGGTGCTGCACCTGGCCGGCGGGCGCAAGGGCGACGATGTCGCGGCGCGCAACGTGGCCGCCGCGGCCGGCCGCGCCGGTGTCGCGCACCTCGTCCTGATCTCCGTCATCGGGGCCGACGCGATGCCGATCGGCTACTTCCGCGCCAAGGCGGCGGCGGAGGAGGAGTTCCGCGCGTGCGGGGTTCCGTACAGCATCCTGCGCGCGGCGCAGTTCCACGACTTCATCCTCACCACGATCGGGGCGATGGCCCGGCTCCCGGTCGTCCCCGCGCCGCGGGGCCTGCGCTTCGAGCCGGTCGAGGTCGCCGAGGTGGCCGCGAGACTCACGCGCATCGCGCTGGGCGCGCCGGCAGGCCGGGTCCCCGACCTCGCCGGGCCGGCCGTGCTGGACGTGCCGGAGATCGTGGGCCCGCTGCTGCGGATCAGACGGCGACGACGGCCGACGGTGCGCGTGCCCCTGGGCGGGGCGATCGGTGCCGCCTACCGCGAAGGACGCAACCTCGCCGGGCCCGGAGCGGCACGGGGAGCGGTCACGTGGCCGGAATACCTGATGACGCGCGCCGGCGCTTCTGCGAGGGTGTGAGGCATGGCCGCACGCGACGACTCGCAGAACGATCACCTGCTGTGCTGCCTCCTGTGGGCCCGTGAGGGGCGGCTCCAGGATCTGCACGACTACGAGGACGCCGTCCTGGCGTTTCTCCCCGATCACGGTGCGGAGGTGTCACTGCGCGTCTTCGGCGACGGCACGGAGACCGACCCCGTCGAGGTGCAGCTGCTGCGCTTCCCCGATCCCCGTGCGGTCGAGGTCTTCGTCGCCGATCCGCGGCGCGGCGCCCTCAGCGGTGAACGCGAGCGAGCGGTCGCGCGCACGGTCACCTTTCCCGTGACCGTGCCCGCCGCACGCGGCGCGGGTGTGGCAGGGTCGTAGTCGGCCGGCACACCGCCGGGCACGAGAGGATCCCCCATGCAGCAGCGCGAACTCGCCCGCACCGGCCGCTCGGTCTCGGTCATCGGATTGGGCACGTGGCAGCTCGGGGGCGACTGGGGCGATGTCGGCGAGGATGACGCGACGGCCGTGCTGGCCGCATCCGCAGACCGCGGGGTGACCCTCTTCGACACCGCCGACGTCTACGGCGACGGGCGCAGCGAGACCATCATCGGCCGCTTCCTCGCCTCGCGGCCGGGAGCGGGCATCACGGTGGCGACCAAGATGGGCCGGCGCATGGCGCAGGAGCCGGGCAACTACACGCCGGAGAACTTCCGGGCCTGGACGGAGCGCTCCCGGCGCAACCTCGGTGTCGACACGCTCGACCTCGTGCAGCTGCACTGCCCACCCTCGGCCGTCATCGAGGCGGACGAGACCTACGACGCGCTGGACGCGCTCGTGGCCGACGGGGCGATCGCCGCGTACGGCGTCTCGGTGGAGACGTGCGCCCAGGCGCTCGCCGCCATCGCCCGCCCGCATGTGACGAACGTGCAGATCATCGTCAACCCGTTCCGGCTCAAGCCCCTCGACGAGGTGCTTCCCGCCGCGCGCGCCGCCGGGGTCGCCGTGTTCGCCCGGGTGCCGCTGGCCTCCGGCCTGCTCTCCGGCCGCTACACCGCCGCCACGACGTTCGCCGCGAACGACCACCGCTCCTTCAACCGTCACGGCGAGGCGTTCGATCGGGGCGAGACGTTCTCGGGCGTGGACTTCGAGACCGGGGTCGCCGCGGCAGCCGAGCTGGCCGCAGCCCTGCCGGCGGGTGTGCCGCTGCCGGCGGCGACGCTGGCATGGATCGCCGCGCAGCCGGGCATCACGAGCGTCATCCCCGGCGCCCGCAACCCCGCACAGGCCGAGGCGAACGCGGATGCCGCGGCGCTCCTGGACAGCGGCGACCTGGCCGGCTTCGATGCCGCCGTGCACCGCGTCTACGATGAGCGGCTGCGCGCGCACATCCACCCCCTGTGGTGACACCCTGCTGACATGGGCTTCACGCGCGCCGAACTGGAGTCGTACCGCGACGCGACGATCCCCGATCTGATGCCCGCCCGGCCCCGGCTCGTGTTCGTCGGCATCAATCCGGGGCTGTGGACGGCGGCCACGGGGACACCGTTCGCCCACCCCGGCAACCGCTTCTACCCGGCGCTCGTGGCAGCGGGAATCCTGCCGAGGCTCCCCGCGTTCTCGGGTCCGCTGAACGAGGCCGACCGCACGATCATCCTGGAGGCGGGCATCGGCATCACGAACCTCGTCCGCCGTGCCACCGCGCGCGCGGACGAGCTCACGCGACCCGAGCTGCGCGCAGGGGCGGAGCGGGTGGCGGCGGATGCGGCGCGCTGGCGCCCCCGCGTCGTGGCGGTCGTGGGGATCACGGCGTACCGGCAGGGCTTCGACCGTCCCCGTGCGAAGGCGGGGCGGCAGGAGCAGCGCATCGGCGGGGCGGAGACCTGGGTCGTGCCCAACCCGAGCGGTCTCAACGCGCACGACACCGTCGCCACGCTCGCCGAGGCGTACGCGGCGCCGGCGCGAGCGGCGGGCGTGCTGCCCTGATCCGCCTCAGCGCACCTCGATCGCGCCGGTGCGGATGCCCCACAGCACCGCCTGCAGGCGATCGCGGGCGCCGGTCTTCTGCAGGATCTGGGCGAGGTGGTATTTCACGGTGGTCGGTTCGACGTACAGGCGCGCGGCGATCTCGTTGTTGGACAGCCCCTCGGCCAGCAGCGCGAGCACGTCGTGCTCACGTTCGGTGAGGGCGACGGGGAGGGCGGTCTGCGGCTGGGGGGCGCGGCGCCGCGCGGTGAACTCCCGCAGGATGCGGCGGGTCAGCCGCTGATCGAGGGTGCCCTCGCCGGCGGCCACCGACCGGATGGCGGCGACCAGTGTGGCCTCATCGGCCCCCTTGAGCAGGAAGCCCGCCGCCCCCGCCTCCAGCGCCGCGAACACGTCGTCGTCGATGTCGAAGGTCGTGAGGACCAGCACCTCGGTATCGAGGTCGGCGTCGGCGGAGATGGCGCGGGTCGCGGCGATGCCGTCGGTGCCGGGCATCCGGATGTCCATGCAGACCACATCGGGGCGCAGAGAACGGGTCAGCGCGATCGCCTCGGCGCCGTCGGCGGCCTCGCCGACCACGTCGAGGTCGGCTTCGGCGCCGAGGATGACCGACAGTCCGGCGCGGACGATGGTCTGGTCATCGGCGATGAGCACCCGGATCATGCGCGTTCCTCCTCCACGTCGCCCCCGAGGGGGACGACCAGCTCATTGCGCCAGCCGCCGTCCGGCGTGGGGCCGGTGGTGAGCCGGGCCCCGATGAGGTCGGCGCGTTCACGCATCCCGGCGAGGCCGTAGCCGTCGGTCCGGCGGGGCGCGGGCGCCGGAGCCGGCGGGCGGTCGTTGCTCACGGCAGCCCGCAGCATCCGGGTGGCGGACTCGATGCGCACGACGGATGCGGCGCCGGGGGCGTGGTGCGCGACGTTGGCGAGCGACTCCTGCACCATGCGGTAGACGGTGGCGTCGGCCAGCGGAGACAGCGGCGGGAGGGTGTCGTCCATCTCGAGCTGGACACGGCGACCGGCCGTGCGGGCCTGCGCCACGAGGTCCGGCACGCGCGCCAGCGACGGCGTCGCGACCGGTGCGTGGGACCCGTCGGCGTCCGTGCCCTCGTCGCGCAGAAGCCCCACGGTGCGGCGCAGGTCGGCCAGTGCCGTGCGTGCCTCCTCCTGCACCGTGCCGAGCAGGTCGCGTGTGCGTGCGGGGTCGGTGGCGGCGAGGGCGGAGGCGGCCTGGGCGGTGACGATGATGCCGGAGAGGTGATGGCCGGCGATGTCGTGCAGTTCGCGGGCGAGGGCGGTGCGCTCGGCGCGGAGGGCGCGCTCGGTCTCCTCGCGCCGGCCCCGTTCGACCAGTGCCGCGCGCTCGCGCTCCGCCACGGTCAGGCGCGCGCGGTTGCGGACGTACTCGGCGGCGCCGACGGGCAGCGCGTACAGGAGGAGAACCCGTGCCGTCGCGGCGACCGCGATCAAGAGCACCGGCAGGCCGGCGACCGCCATCGCGGTCGCACTGACCACGATCGTCGCGACGGCCGCGCCGGCGAGAGTCGCGGCGGCGCCCGGCGAATCCCGCCGCCACACGGCGTAGACGGCGATCAGCACGGCCAGGGAGCCGATGCCCAGCTGGCCTCCGCTGGTGGCGAGGATCAGCAGATCCAGCGCCACGACGACACCCAGCACCGTCCGCGGCGCACGCTCGCGCCACAGCAGTGCGGCGGCCTGCAGCACCACCAGGGCGGCATGGGCCAGGGGAGGGAGCGGCGAGAGCACCGGTTCGTCGACGCCGGTGAGGTCGATGCCCACGTACCCCAGCGCGACGGCGGCCGTGAGCACCGGCGCGACGGCCGCGCGCATCCGGGATGCCGGGGTGGCCGGAGCGACGGACATGGAGGAAGTCAACCACGCCGGCTGCCGACGCGGATCCGCGCCGGCAGCCGGGTCGTGGTGGTCCGAGGTCACGAGTCGCACAGCGTCTCGTCGAGGGCGTCCATCACGATCTCGTACTTCGGCAGCAGGACCGCCTCGTCGGCGGGATCGGCGATCGCCCACGGCAGTGCGGTCACCGCGATCGTCACCGCGGTGCCGTCGGGTGCCACGGCGTTGCGCGTCTGGGTGCCGGGGATGTCGCCGCCGTGACCCCACATGACCCCGCACTCGAGGGAGTAGGTCTGCAGCCCGAGTCCGTAGCCGAGGTCGGGGTGGAAGGGATCGTCGGCGGGAACGGTGTCCTGCATGAGCGCCACGCTCTCCTCGCTCACCAGCTCGCCGCCCAGCAGCGCCTGCATGAAGCGGTTCATCTCCGTGGGCGTGGACACCACCGCGCCGGCGGCCCATCCGAAGGCGGGATCCATGTCGGTGATCTCCCGCAGCTCGCCGGGGAAGTCGGCGTGGTAGCCCTCCACGTGCGCCCCGCGCAGTTCGCGCTCGCCGGGCACGGGCAGGTAGGTGTGATCGAGCTCCAGCGGCTGCACGATCCGCTCGTCGATCTGCTCCCACAGCGGGCGCTGTGAGACGCGTTCGACCAGGAGGCCCAGCACGATGTAGTTGGTGTTGCTGTACTCCCAGCGGTCACCCGGCGCGAACGTCGCGGGCTGGGCCAGGGCGATGTCCAGCAGGTCGCGCCCGGAGATGTACACGTCCTGCATGCCGAACGGGTCCGTGGCGACGACCTCGGACGACTCCGGCAGGCCCGAGGTCTGACGCAGCAGATCGCGGACGGTGATCGCGGCGCCGTCGATCCCGTCGCCGGTGACGACGCCGGGCAGGTAGGTCTCGATCGGTTCGTCGAGGGAGACGGCGCCTTCCTCGATCAGCTGCATGACCACGGTGGCGACGAACATCTTCGTGTTACTGCCCACGCGCACTTCCGCGTCCTCAGGGGTCTCGCGGTCGGAGCTGAGGTCGCCGTCGCCGACGGACACGTCGATACTCGTGCCGTCCGGGCGCGTGACCGAGGCCAGGGCGGCGGGGTAACCGGCGTCCACGAGCGACTGCAGGCGTTCCTCCAGCGCGCTCTCGGCAGGGTCGGCCGCGGTCGTGCGGGCGGCGGCGCCGAAGGCCAGCGCACCGGCGACGAGCACGGCCGCCGTCGTCGCCGCCAGCGCGATGCGCCCCCGCGGGGCGCGACGCCGATCGGGGGTCGAGGTGGGGGTGGGGGTGGGGGTCTGTGCATCCATGACTCCAGCCTGCGCACCGCGGATGCCGCGCACCCCGGCCGCACGATCAGTCCGCCCTGTCCGGAGGGATAGGCCCCGCGGGGCGGATCAGTGACCCAGGCCCAGCCCTCACGGCGAGAACCCCACGCCCGAGCGCTAGCGGGAGTCGTCCATGATGGGGAGCATGATGTCTCCCGTGCGGCTGCGACGGTGGGCCGCCTCGGCCGCGCTCGCGGTCATCGTGGTGGCCGGGCTCGCCGTCCACGGCCTCGCGCCCGACACGGCGGCCACCGACATCGCGGGTGACGCGCTGTACGCCGCGGCGGTGTATGCCGCCGGCGTGCTGCTGCTTCCGCGCCGGCGGGTCGGCGTGGCGCTCGCCGCCGCGGCGTGGTGCGTCGCCGTGGAGGTGTTCCAGCTGACGGGCCTGCCCCTGACGTGGGGTGCCGCCTTCCCGCCCGTTCTGCTCGTGCTGGGAACCGTCTTCGACCCGCGCGATCTGGTCGTCTACGTCTGCGCCGTCGCCGCGGCGGCCGCTGTCGACGTTCTGGTGACGCGGCGGGCGCGGCCGGACGGCTCGGGCGGCTTGCCCCGTGGCACCGCACAGCGGAGCATGGGACGGTGACCGACTCCCGACCCGCGCCCCGCTCGCGCGGTGCCCGCGCCATCGCGATGGCGGTCGCAGCCGTGCTGGTGGCCGCCGGCGCGGTGACCGTGTGGGTCGCATCCAGCCGGCCCGCCGCACCGCCCGCGGCCTCACCGGCGGCCACCAGCCCGGCCGCGGTGCCGAGCGCGACGCCCACGCCGAGCCCGAGCGGGCATCCCGCCGACACCACGGCGTATCCGCTCGACCAGCTTCCCCAGGTCGACGTGTACGCCGTGATCCCCGCGCTCCCGGTGGACGCCGACCCGGCCGGGGCGTTCACGGGCGATCTCGCCCGCGCCAGCGCCGAACGCATCCCCGTCTTCGCCGTCCCCGGGCAGGCGCCGGTGGCGACCCTGCCCCGCGACCACGTCTACGACGGCACGACGGTGCCCGTGATCGAGCGCCAGGAGCACTGGCTGCACGTGCTGCTCACCGGCCGCGCCGCGCTGCCGTCGGCGGGGAATCCGGGGCAGGTGACCGGGTGGGTGCGCGCGCAGGACATGGAGCTGTCGGCGTGGGAGCAGAGCGTCGAGGTGGACCTTTCCGCACGCACGATCGACGTCGTCGGCCGCGACGGCGCCCGCGAGCGCGTCGCCGACGACTACGCGTGGGGCGCGGAGGGCACTCCGACCCCGCGCGGTCGCTCCTTCGTCATGATGGTGCGCTCGGAGCCGTCGCTGACGTACACGCGCGGTCATCCGCTGGTCTACCTCTCGGTCCAGTCGCCCACCCTCGACGGCTTCGGCGGCGCGCCGGTGGCCGTCACGGCCTTCCACTACCACGACGCCCGCTCCGGCGGCATCTCCAACGGCTGCCTGCGGCTCGGCCCCGAGGCGATCGCGCGGCTCGGGCAGCTGCCGGTGGGCACCCCCGTCGTCATCCGGTGACCGGGACGGTCGCGGCGTGCGGCGCGGCTTCCACCGCACCCCGCGAGCGGCGCGAGTAGCGTGGCCCCCGTGTCCGTCTTCCCGCGCATCGCCGTCGTCATCCCGTGCCGCAACGACGCGCCCTACCTCGAGGAGTGTCTGCAGGCCCTGGCGGCGCAGACGCGCCGGCCCGACGAGGTGATCGTCGTGGACAACGTCAGCACCGACGACTCCGCCGACGTCGCCCGCCGGCACGGCGCGCGCGTGATCACAGAACCGCTGGTGGGGATCTGGCCGGCGGCGGCGCGGGGATACGACGAGGCGCGCGGGTTCGACCTCATCGCCCGCCTGGACGCGGACTCCCGTCCGCACCGGGATTGGGTGGCCCGCATCGCGCAGGCCTTCGCCGCCGACCCCGACCTCGGCGTGCTCACCGGCGGCTCGGAGTTCTACGGCGCCACACCCCTCGTGCGCTATCTCGGCGACCACTGGTACATCGGCGGCGGCACGTTCTGGGTCAAGCAGTGGCTGGGCGTCCCGCTGGTGTTCGGATCGAACTTCGCCATGCGCTCGCGCGTGTGGGAGCGCGTGCGCGATCAGGTCGAGCGGACCAACCCGATCATCCACGACGACCTCGACCTCACCATCCACCTGCGCCCGAGCGACGGCGTCCGTTACGACCCCGACCTGCGGATGCCGGTGTCGGCACGCCCGTTCGCCCGCCCGTCGGCGCTGCTGCGACGGGTGTGGCGGGTCGTCCCGACGTTCGCCGCGAGCTGGCCGGAAGGCTCGCCGTGGCATCGTGCGCACGAGGCGCAGAGCGCCCGGCCCCTGCGCGCGGGCGACATCACGTGGCCTCGCGACGACGCGCCCGCTCCCGGGAACCGGCGGTGACGATGCACCTGCGCTTCGAGACCCGCGTCTACCGGTGGCAGGCGCGCCAGGACACGGCGTGGTTCTTCGCCGACGTGCCGGAGGAGCTGAGCGCGGAGGTGCGCGAAGTCATGCAGCCGTTCGCGCGCGGCTTCGGCGCCGTGCGCGTGGCGGCGACGGTGGGGGAGACGACGTGGCGCACCTCGATCTTCCCCGGCTCGTCGGGCACCTACGCGCTGCCGCTCAAGCGCGCGGTGCGTGAAGGAGAGGGGCTCGTGGAAGGCGGCCCCGTCACGGTGGACCTGGACATCCTGGACGGCTGAGATGACCGTCGCGCTCGGTGCCGCCGTGGCGTGCGCGCTCCTCGCGTACGCCCTGTTCGCGGTGCAGTCCGTCGTCCTGGCCGTCATCGACGCGCGCACGCACCGCCTGCCCGATCGGTACGTGCTGCCCGGCTACCCGATCGCCGCCGTGCTGCTGACGGTGTCGGCGATCGCCCAGGGCGCGCCGGAGCGACTCCTGCCGGCGGTCGGGGGAGCCCTCGCCCTGTTCGCGTTCTACCTGGCGCTGCGGATGCTGCGCCCCGCCGCGATGGGCGGCGGCGACGTCAAGCTCGCCGGCGTCATCGGTGCGTACCTGGGGTTCCTCGGCTGGGAGAGCGTGCTCGTGGGTGCGCTCGCGGGGTTCCTCCTCGCCGGGTTCTACGCCGTGGCGCTGCTGCTGACCCGCCGCGCCCGGGCGCGCACGGCGATCCCGTTCGGCCCGTGGATGCTGGGCGGGGCCTGGTTCGCGATCCTCGCCGCCGCCGTGCCCGCCTTCACCGGCGACTGACCCCGCGCGCGATGAGCGTCAAGCCCCGGGGCGCGGCTCACGGCCGCGGCTAGATTGGCGACATGTCGAGTACGGTCGTGTCCCGCCTCACCGCCTGGGCGCTGGCCCGCCGTCCCGTGCGCGCCTTCCTGCTGTACAGCCGCCACCGCGGGCCGATGCTGGCCGATTCGGTCACCTACCGCACCCTGTTCGCCCTCTTCGCCGGCGTGCTGCTCGGTTTCTCCGTCGCGGCGCTGTGGCTCGCCGGCAACCGGGAGGCATGGAACGCCCTCGTCGGTGCCCTGGATGCGGCCGTCCCGGGCCTGGTCGGAGTCATCGACCTGGATGCGGTCCGGGCCCCGACGGGGCTGACCGTGGCCGGGATCGTCTCGGCGATCGGTCTCGTCGGTGCCGCGATCGGCGCCGTCGGGTCGCTGCGCTCGGCGCTGCGGTCGATCGCCGGCGTCGCCGTCGACGACGTCCTGTTCATCTGGGTGATCCTGCGGAACCTCCTCCTGGCGATCGGCATCGGACTCGGCCTGGCCGCCGCCGCGGCGGCGACCTTCCTGGCCACGGCGGGCCTGTCGGTCCTGACCGGCTGGCTCGGCATCCCCGAGGGCGAGCCGGCGCTGGGATTCGTGGCCTGGCTGGTCTCCGCGCTCGTCGTCTTCGTCCTGGACACCCTCGTCGTCGGAGTGTCCTTCCGCCTGCTCTCCGGGATCCGGGCGCGTCCACGAACCCTGTGGCTCGGCGCGATGCTCGGCGGATTCGGTCTCACGGTCCTGCAGCAGCTGTCCGGCCTGTTCGTCGGGGGCGCCGCCGCCAACCCGCTGCTGACCACCTTCGCCTCCTTCATCGCGCTGCTGCTGTGGCTGAACCTCTCCAGCCAGGTGATCCTCATCGCCGCCGCGTACATCGTCATGGGCGTGGAGGAGGACGAAGACCGCGTGAGCGCCCGCTTCGGTGCCGCCACCTTCGCCCAGTTCCGCGTCCGTCGTGCGGAGAAGGAGGTCCAGGCGGTCTCGGCCGAGCTGGCCGCGGCCCGCGAGGCGGAGGAGGAGGAGCGCGCGAATGCGTGAGAACGCCCTCGGCTCCGCCTACAGCGCCGCCGCCGTGCGTGCCGCCGAGGCTCCGCTGCTGGCCGCGGGCGAGCCCCTCATGCGCCAGGCGGCGACCGCCCTGGCCGGCGTCGTGCGCGAGCGCCTCGCGCAGACCCCCGGCGGGCTCCTCGTGCTCGCCGGCGGCGGGGACAACGGCGGCGACGCGCTGTATGCGGCTGCCGAGCTCGCCGGACCGCGACAGCGCGTCGACATCGTCCTGACCTCCGACCGGGCCCACCGCGATGCCCTCGCCGCGGCGCTGTCGGCGGGCGCCGTGCTCCGCGGCGCGGGTGAGCTGCGCGAGGGTGCGGGGGACTACGCCGTAATCCTCGACGGCATCCTCGGCATCGGGGTCTCCGCCGATCCGCGCCTGCGTGGCGTGGCCCGCGCGGTCGTGGAATCCCTCCTGCCCGTGGTGCGCGGGGATGGGGCCGTCGTCATCGCCGTCGACCTGCCCAGCGGTCTGCATCCCGACGACGGCGGAGCCGATGACGTCGTGCTGCCGGCGACCACGACGGTGACCTTCGGTGCCGTGAAAGCCGGTCTCGTCCGCGGACGCGGCCCCGAGCTCTCCGGCGAGGTGCTTCTGGTGGATCTCGGGCTCGGCCCCGCCCTCGCGCGCGCCCGGCCCGAGGTGACCGGCCCCATCCCGGTCGTCTCGGTCGCCCGGCGTCAGCGCGCGTAGCGGGCGACGAAGGCCCGCAGGATCCGCGCCGGCTCGCTCACGCGCACCCGCCGCACGGCGGCGAGGGTGACATCCAGTTCGTCGGGGGCGAAGTAGCCGTGCGCGGCGTACGCGTGGATGCGCGTCGTGATCCCGTCCACATCCAGCTCGGGGTGGAACTGGGTCGCGTACACGTTGTGGCCGACGCGGAACATCTGCACCGGGCACGACGGTGAGGACGCCAGCAGCACGGCGGGCGCCGGGAGGTCGCTGATGGCCTCCTTGTGCCCCACGAAGGCGTCGAAGGTGCGCGGCATCCCCGCCAGCAGCGGATCGAGGAGACCGGCGTCGGTGAGGGTCACCGGCACGATGCTGATCGGCTCGGAGTACCGCCGGTCGATCCTCGCCCCCAGATGCGTGCCGATCGTTCCCACGCCGTAGCACGCCCCCAGGAACGGCACGTCCCGCGCGACGACCTCGGCGAGCAGATCGGCGAACTCCGCCTCCACGCGCCGCTGCACCGCCGACTTGCCCTCGTCGGGGTCGGAGGCGTTGAACGGGCTGCCGCCCACGAAGATGCCCGACACCGCGTCCAGGTCCATGTCGGGCATCGGCCCGGCCTCCAGCCGCACGCGACGCAGCTGCTCGGGGCGCAGCCCGCTGGCGCGCAGGAAGAGCGCGTACTCCTCGTCGGCGGGGCCGTCCTCCGCGCGCGTGGCGAGGAGGACGAAAGGTCGTGCGGTCATGACGCGAAGGCGACCAGGCCGAACTCCACCGCCGAGACCAGGTGCGGATGCTGCGGCACGACGCGCACGGTGTAGCCGAAGGGACCGGTGACATCCAGGTCCAGCATCGTCTCGAACACCGTCGCACCCTCATGCGCGCCGGTCGGGTCCAGCGCGCGCACGCTCCGTTCGCCGGTGAGGTCGCCGTCGGCGTCGGCGCGCCCGGACACCAGCTGCACGGCCACGTCGGCGGGGTCGAGGCCGCCGAGCTCCACCTCCGCCCGTACGATCAGCCGCTCGCCCGCCCGCGCCTGCTGGGCGAGCCCCGAGGCGTCCACGCTGCGCACGCGCACGCCGACCCACGCTGCCCGAACCCGTGCGATGTAGGCGGCCAGCTCGATCGCGGCGGCGTGGCCGTCGGCGGCGAGGGCGTGCGCGTGGACGGCGGCGGGCGTGTAGAGGGCACCGACGTACTCCCGCACCATCCGGTCGCTCGTGGCCTTGGCGCCCAGATCCGTCATGGTGTGGCGCACGCGCTCGAGCCAGCCCACCGGGATCCCGCCGTCGCGGTCGTAGAACGCCGGCACCAGCTGATGCTCGATGAGGTCGTACAGTGCGGCGGCTTCGAGGTCATCGCGCTCGGAGTCGCTCGTGGCCGTGTCGGCGGTGGGGATCGCCCAGCCGTTGCGTCCGTCGAACCACTCGTCCCACCATCCGTCGAGCACCGACAGATTGAGGGCTCCGTTCAGGGCCGCCTTCATGCCCGAGGTCCCGCACGCCTCGAGGGGACGCAGCGGGTTGTTCAGCCACACGTCGCACCCCGGGTACAGCGTCTTGGCGAGGGTGATGTCGTAGTCGGGCAGGAAGACGATGCGGTCGCGGACTCTGGGGTCGCGGCTGAACCGCACGAGCTGCTGGATGAGCAGCTTGCCGGAGTCATCGGCCGGATGCGACTTGCCTCCGATGACGATCTGCACGGGGCGCTCGGGGTCGGTCAGCAGCCGCGTGAGGCGTTCGGGGTCGCGCAGCATGAGCGTCAGGCGCTTGTACGTGGGCACGCGGCGGGCGAAGCCGATCGTCAGGACGTCGGGGTCGAGCACGTTCCCCGCCCACGCGCCCGCGGTCGATCCGGCGGCGGCGAGGCGGCCGCGCGCCTCGGCGATGAGCTCCTGCTTCATCGCGGTGCGCACCGCCCACAGCTCGCCGTCGCCGACGACGTCGCGGTCGCGCCAGTCGTGCTCGGTCGTGAGGGCGTCGCCGAAGGCCCGTTCGCTGAGTGCCTTGAGAGCGGGATGCACCCACGTCGGCGCGTGCACGCCGTTGGTGATCGATCCGATCGGGACCTCGTCGGTGTCCACTCCCGGCCACAGCGTCCCGAACATCGCCCGGCTGACGGTGCCGTGCAGACGCGAGACGCCGTTGGCGTGCTGCCCGAGGTGAAGACCCAGCACGGCCATGTTGAACACGCCGGCGTCCCCTCCCGGATAGTCCTCGGCACCGAGGGCCAGGGCGCGATCGGCGTCCAGGCCGGCGAGGAGGTCCGTCGCGAGGTATTCGGCGACGAGGTCGCGGGAGAACCGGTCGATCCCGGCGGGCACCGGCGTGTGCGTGGTGAACACCGTCGAGGCGCGCACCTGCGCGAGGGCGGCGTCGAACCCGAGGCCTTCGCCCGTGATGAGCTCCGCCATCCGCTCCAGGCCCTGGAAGCCGGCGTGCCCCTCGTTGGTGTGGTACACGTCGGGCTCTTCCCGGCCGGTGATGCGGCACCACGCCCGCACGGCCCGCACACCGCCGATGCCCAGGAGCAGCTCCTGCAGCAGGCGGTGCTCGCCGCCGCCGCCGTAGAGGCGGTCGGTGACGTGGCGGAGGTCCTCCGGGTTGGCGGGGGTCTCCGAATCCAGCAGCAGGAGGGGGACGCGGCCGATGTCGGCCACCCACACGCGCGCCGACAGCGTGCGCCCGCCGGTGACGGCGAGGGTGATCTCCACGGGAGTGTCGTCGTCCTCGCGCAGGAGCGTCAGGCCGAGCCCGTACGGGTCGAGCACGGGATAGCTCTCGCGCTGCCATCCGTCATCGGCGATGGACTGACGGAAATAGCCCGCCCGGTAGAACAGCCCGACGCCGGTGAGTGGGACGCCCAGGTCGGAGGCGCTCTTGAGGTGGTCGCCGGCGAGGATGCCGAGGCCGCCGGAGTACTGCGGCAGCGAGCCGTCGACGCCGAACTCGGGGGAGAAGTACGCGATGTGGGCGGGCTTGGGGCCCGGCAGCGACTGGAACCAGCGGTCGCCGGTGAGGTAGGCCCGCAGGCGCTCGTCCTCCTCGTCCACCCGCGCGACGAACTGCTCGTCGCGGCCCAGTTCGTCCAGCCGTGCCTGGCCGAGGGCTCCCAGCATCCGCGAGGGGTTCTCGCCCACCTGCGCCCACAGGCCGGGGTCCATCGACGCGAACAGGGCGTGCGTCGCGCGGCTCCACGACCAGCGCCAGTTGGACGCCAGCCGGTCCAGCGGCGCGAGGCGCTCGGAGAGGACGGGTCGGACGGTGAACGTGCGCAGGGCCTTCATCCGAGTGAGTCTAGGCTCTCGCCCTCCCCGGCTCCGCGGCTCCTGCCCGGGACTACGCTGTGGGCATGGCTATCGCACGACTGACCGGAGGGCCGCTGGACGGCCAGGTGCTTCCCCTCGACGACGACACCGACGACACCATGATCGTCGGCTACGGCGAGGGCCAGCTGGTCTACCGCCGTGAGGGCGGTTTCACGCACACGGGGGAGGACGACGGCCCCACCGAGGCGACGTTCCGTTTCGTGGAGGGCACCGAGGACATCAACCCCAATGAGGACGGGCGCCTGGAGTGACGGCGGACGCCGAACCGCGCCGCTCGATCGAGGTCGAGCGCAAGTACGACGCGGACGACGGCACCCAGCTGCCGGACTGGTCGGCGCTGCCGGGCATCGCGCACGCGGACGAGGCGGAGGTCCGCGAACTCGACGCGCGCTATCTCGACACCGCCGACGGCGCGCTCGCGCGGGCGCGCGTGGCCGTACGCCGCCGCTCCGGCGGCCCGGACGCCGGGTGGCACGTGAAGGTGTCGGCGCCCGACGGCCGGCACGAGTGGCAGTGGCCCCTCGACGAGGATGCGGAGGATCCGGTGGTCCCCGCGGCCGTCGCCGCCGCGATCGCGCAGTGGGCCGAGCCGCCGTTCACCCCGCTCGCCCGCGTGCGCAACACCCGCACGGCGTACGCACTGCGCGACACCGCCGGCGCCCTCGTCGCGGAGTTCGTCGATGACCGCGTGCGCGCCCGCGACGAGCGCAGCGGCCGCGAATCGGAGTGGCGCGAATGGGAGGTCGAGCTCGGCCCCGCCGCGCCGGCCGATCCGGCCTGGCAGGCGGCGTTCTTCGCCGCGGTGGATGCCGCGGTGGCCGCCGTGGGCGCCCGCCCCGCCGCATCCGACTCCAAGCTCGCCCGCACCCTCGCCCGCTGACCCGCGCGCACGGCCGGCGGAGAAACACTGCGGCGCCGCCCCCGGCTTCGGTCGGGGCGGCGCCGCAGGTCGGGCGGGTGAGACCTCAGATGTTGATCATGTGACCCGACAAGCCGTGGAACGCCTCCTGCAGCGCCTCCGACAGCGTGGGGTGGGTGTGGACGTTGCGTGCCAGCTCGAGGGCCGTCAGGTCCCACTTCTGCGCGAGGGTCAGCTCGGGCAGCAGCTCGGATACATCGGGGCCGATGAGGTGCCCGCCCAGCAGCTCGAGGTGCTCGGCGTCGGCGATGAGCTTGACGAAGCCGATCGGCTCGCCCAGGCCGTTGGCCTTGCCGTTGGCGGTGAAGGGGAACTTCGCGACCTTGACGTCGTGGCCGGCGTCGCGGGCCTGCTGCTCGGTCAGGCCGAAGGAGGCGACCTGCGGCGTGCAGAAGGTCGCGCGCGGCATCATCCGGTAGTCGCCCAGGGTCATCGTCTCGGCCTTGCCGATCGTCTCGGCGGCCACGACGCCCTGCGCCTCGGCCACGTGGGCCAGCTGCAGCTTGGCCGTGACGTCGCCGATGGCGTAGATGTGCGGGACGTTGGTGCGCATGTGGTCGTCGATGCCGATGGCGCCGCGCTCGGTGAGCTTGACGCCGGTGTGCTCGAGACCGAAGCCCTCCACGCGCGGAGCGAAGCCGATCGACATGAGTACGCGGTCGGCCTCGATAGAGCCCTGCGCGCCGTCCTTGCCGGTGTAGGTGACGGTGACCTTGTCGCCGGAGTCCTCCACCTTCTCCACCTTGGTGGAGGTGAGGATGTCCACGCCGTACCCGCGGTACTGCTTCTGGATCTCCTTGGAGACCTCGGCGTCCTCGTTGGGGAGGGCGCGGTCGAGGAACTCGATGATGGTGACCTTGACGCCGTAGTTGGTCAGGACGTACGCGAACTCCATGCCGATCGCGCCGGCGCCGACGATGACCATCGACTTCGGCAGCTCGCGGTTGAGGATCTGCTCCTCGTACGTCACGACGTTCTCGCTCAGGCTCACGCCCGGCAGCAGCCGCACGGTGGAGCCGGTGGCGATGATGGCGTTGTCGAAGGTCACGCGCTCGACGGAGCCGTTGGCGCCGGCGACGTCGATGGAGTTCGCGTCGACGAACGTGCCACGTCCGTCGTACTCCGTGACCTTGTTCTTCTTCATCAGGTAGTGGATGCCCTTGACGTGCTGGTCGGCGACCTTGCGGCTGCGATCCCACGCGGTGCCGAAGTCGAAGTGCACGTCGCCGGAGATGCCGAACAGGTCGGCCTTGGCGTGGAACGTGTGCGCCAGGTCGGCGTTGCGCAGCAGCGCCTTCGAGGGGATGCAGCCGACGTTGAGGCAGACACCGCCCCAGTACTTCTCTTCGATGACCGCGACAGAGAGGCCCAGTTGAGCGCTGCGGATCGCCGCGACGTAACCGCCGGGGCCCGCGCCGAGGATGACGACGTCGTAGTGAGGCATGACTCCCAGCCTATCGTCCGTCGCGCGGGCCGGAGCCGGCGCGAGCGCGCCGCGGGCGGATGACCAGGAGGTACAGAACGAGACCGATCACGACCACCAGCACGATCGCGCCGACGATCCACGGCAGGGGGTCCGCAGCTCCCGCGGCGTCCTCGTCGGAGATCGGCGTGGCGGCGGGGGAGGGCTCGGCGGACGGGGTGGGCTGAGCCGTCTCGATGGGCTCCGGGGTGGCGGTCGGGGTCTCCGCCGGGACGGGCGGTGTCACCGTGAAGGCGAACTCACCGGAGATCGGGTGGCCGTCGCTGGAGACAACGCGCCACACCACCTGGATGCTGCCGCTCGCGTCGCCGGCGAGCGCCTGCGTGAGCGTCGTGCCCGCCACGACGGCGGGTCCGTCGGTCAGCGCCGTGCCCGCGGCATCCGTCACCTGCACCTGGTTCGCCTCGTCGCCGCCGAGCAGCTCCGCGCTGAAGGTGAGTGTGAGGGCCTCGGGCAGGGCCGTGAGCTCGGCTCCGGCGGGCGGGTCGGTGGACACGAGCTCATCGTGCGCCGCGGCCGGCGAAGCGGCGCCCCACAGCACGGTGAGAGCCATCAGGAGGACCGTCGCGAGGACGGTCAGCGGGTGGATGCGGAAGCGGTCGGGGGTCACGTTTCCGAGCCTACCCGGGGCCCCGTTGGGGCCGCAGGCCGCCCGTCCGCGCAGCTCGGGAGACAGCCGAGGCAGGTGCGGACTCGACACGGTGGACTCCTTGTCAGTAGGTTCGAATTCCCGCCGGGCTCGGCGGATCCGGAATCCGGCGCCCGAACGCCGACGCGCAGCGCGGCCCAGCGCCGTGTCGGCCCGGGGAGAGGCCGCATCAGGCCCGCCGCTTTCGGTTAGTGTGGATGAGGAAGGAGGACTCGTGGACGAAACACGTCGACCCGAGCCGGGCGAGATCCGGCGCGACGCCGATAACGGCTCTTCGGAGGTCCGTTCGCACGACACCACGCAGACCTTCGGCCACGACGCCGACCTGTCCTTCGTGCCGTTCGGGAGCGAACTGAGCGAGACCGAGATCGAGGCGATCGGGGCGCTGCCCTCGGGAGCGGCCCTGCTGCTCGTGCGCTCCGGTCCCACCGCCGGCGCCCGCTACCTGCTCGACACCGACGTCACCACCGTCGGTCGTCACCCCGAGGCCGACATCTTCTTCGACGACGTGACGGTCTCGCGCCGGCACGCCGAGATCATCCGCGAGGGCGTGCGCTTCGACATCGTCGACCAGCGCTCCCTCAACGGCACCTACGTCAACGGAGAGCGCGTGGACCGCACGACGCTCGCCAACGGCGCCGAGGTGCGCATCGGCAAGTTCCGCCTGACCTTCTTCGTCTCGCCCGCGGACCTCCCGCCGGCCGCCGACGCCTGATGCCCGCCGCATCCGCCCGTGGACGTTCGTCGTCCGCGGGGCTGCTCAGCATCGGCCAGGTGCTGGCACGGCTGACGCCGGAGTTCCCCTCGCTGACCTCCAGCAAGCTCCGCTTCCTCGAGGTGCAGGGGATCGTCTCGCCCACGCGGACGGAGTCGGGGTACCGAAAGTTCTGCGCCGCCGACCTCGACCGGCTGCGCCTGGCGCTGACGCTGCAGCGCGACCACTACCTGCCGCTGAACGTCATCCGCGACTACCTCGCCGAGCTCGACGCCGGCCGCAATCCGTCGCCGCCCAGCTCCGTCCCCTCCATCGTGCCCGCTCCGCGCCGGTACCGCCGCGCGGAGCTGCTGGCCGCCGCGGGGGCCGCGCCGCAGCTGCTCAACGATGCGATCAGCACCGGCATGATCACGGCGTCCGAGACGTACACGGATCAGACGCTGGCGCTGCTGCGGGCGCTCGTGGCGCTGGATCGCCACGGCATCGAGCCGCGCCATCTGCGGAGCCTCCGCCAGAGCGCGGAGCGCGAGGCATCGCTCATCGAGTCGGCGCTGGCGACGCTCATGCGTCGCCCGGATGCTGCGTCCCGCGCGCGGGCGAGCGAGCTCGCTCCGGAGCTCGCCAAGCGTCTCGAGGACGTGCGCGCGGTGTTCGTGCGCGACGCGATCGATCGCATCATGTCGTGATGGCGCGACACGCCGAACCCGCGATGCGGATGTCGTTGCCGCAGGCCCCTCGCTCCTCTAGCGTGGATGTATCCGATTCCCCGAGGAGGTTCCTGGCATGACCGCTGGAAAAGCAGTCGGCGAACCTCGGTTCGTCTCGGACCTCCTGTTCACCGACGGTCTGCCGGAGATGGACGACGAAGTCGGGTACCGCGGTGCCGTCGCCGCTCGTGCGGCCGGCATCACCTACCGCCAGCTGGACTACTGGGCGCGCACCGAACTGGTCGAACCGACCGTGCGCGGCGCCTCCGGCTCCGGCTCGCAGCGGCTCTACGGCTTCCGCGACATCCTCGTCCTCAAGCTCGTCAAGCGCCTGCTGGACACCGGAATCTCGCTCCAGCAGATCCGCACCGCTGTGGACCAGCTCCGCGCCGCCGGCATCCGCGACCTCGCCGGCACGACGCTCATGAGCGACGGCGCATCGGTGTACCTGTGCACGTCCAACGACGAGGTCATCGACCTCGTCAGTCGGGGCCAGGGCGTCTTCGGCATCGCCGTGGGCAAGGTGCTCCGGGAGGTCGAGTCCACGCTCGTGGAGTTCGACGCGACCGCGCCGGACCCGGTCGACGAGCTCGCGGCGCACCGCGCGAAGCGCACCGCGTAGCATCCGACCCGCGTGCGTGCGCGCCCCGAATCAGGAAGATCGACGCAATCAGGCCGATTCGGCCCGATTCCATCCTGATCCGGGCGAATCACCTGATTTCGGAGGCGGGTCAGACGCTGGCAACGTCGCCGGGGATCGGGATGCGGCCGGTGCGCATGACGCGGTCCAGCAGCGCGTCGAAGTCGGCGGCGAGCTCCTGTGCGGAATCGCCCGGCCACACGTGCAGCGGCTTGGCCGCGCCCTGCGCCTGCTGCAGCGACGTGCGCTCGGGCAGCTGCGGGTTCAGCACCAGCGGGCCGAACATGTCGCGCAGCTCCTTGATGCGGAACTGGTGCTCGATCGACTGCGGGCGCACGCGGTTGACCACGACGCCGAGGGGCTGCAGGCGGGGGGAGAGACCGCGACGGATCTCCTCGATCGCCCGCAGCGCACGGTCGGCGGCGGCGACGGAGAACAGGCCGGGCTCGGTGACGACGATGACGCGGTCGCTCGCGGCCCACGCCGTGCGCGTGAGCGCGTTCAGCGACGGTGCGCAGTCGATCAGCACGAGGTCGTAGTCGGCCTCGATGGTGGCGAGGGCCTCTTCGAGCTTCCACACGTCACGGACGCTCGGATGCGGGCCGTCGAAGTTGATCGCGGACGGGCTGCCGATCAGCACGTCGATCGTGCCGGGGTGCACCTTGGCCCAGCCGCTCGTCGTGATCGCCTGACGCACGACCTTCTCCCGCGGATTGGCGAGGACATCGGCGATGTTCAGCCGGCCCGCCACCTGGATGTCCATGCCCGTGGACACGTCGGATTGAGGGTCGAGGTCGACGACGAGGGTGCGCACGCCGCGGGCGAAGGCCGCGGAGGCCAGACCGAGCGTGACGGTGGTCTTGCCGACGCCGCCCTTGAGCGAGCTGACGGAGAGTACGTGCACAAGGGTCTACGTTACCGTCCCCTAGGCTGAGTGCACACTCAACCGGCCGCCATGTGAGGTGTGCATGTTCCGAAAGATCCTGGTCGCCAATCGCGGCGAGATCGCCATCCGTGCTTTTCGAGCCGCCTACGAGGTGGGAGCCCGCACCGTTGCGGTGTACCCCTACGAGGATCGGTTCTCCCTTCACCGCCTGAAAGCGGATGAGGCGTACCAGATCGGCGAGCGCGGGCATCCCGTGCGCGCCTACCTGAACGTCGACGAGATCATCCGCGTCGCACGCGAGAGCGGAGCCGACGCGATCTACCCCGGCTACGGCTTCCTCTCCGAGAACCCGGAGCTGGCCGAGAAGGCCGCCGCCAACGGCATCGCCTTCATCGGTCCGCCCGCCGCAGTGCTGGAGATGGCCGGCAACAAGGTCACGGCCAAGGAGCACGCGGTCGCCGCGGGCGTCCCGGTCCTGCGCTCGACCGAAGCATCCGACGACATCGACGCGCTCGTGGCGCAGGGCGAGGACATCGGGTTCCCGCTGTTCGCCAAGGCCGTCGCCGGCGGCGGCGGGCGCGGCATGCGCCGGGTGGACTCCGCCGGCGAGCTGGCACCCGCGCTGGCCGAGGCGATGCGCGAGGCGCAGAGCGCGTTCGGCGACCCCCGGATGTTCCTCGAGCAGGCCGTGCAGCGCCCGCGTCATGTGGAGGTGCAGATCCTCGCCGATCAGGCCGGGCACACCGTCCACCTGTTCGAGCGCGACTGCTCCGTGCAGCGCCGGCACCAGAAGGTCATCGAGATCGCGCCGGCCCCCAACCTCTCCGACGACGTGCGCGACGCGCTGCACCGGTACGCCATCGCGTTCGCGCAGTCGATCGGCTACCAGAACGCCGGCACCGTGGAGTTCCTCCTGGAGACGGCGGGACCGCGCACCGGCGAGGTGGTCTTCATCGAGATGAACCCCCGCATCCAGGTCGAGCACACCGTGACCGAAGAGGTCACCGACGTCGACCTCGTGCAGTCGCAGATGCGCATCGCGGCGGGGCAGACCCTTGACGAGCTGCACCTCGCGCAGGACGACATCCGCCTGCGCGGCGCCGCGCTGCAGTGCCGCATCACGACGGAGGACCCGGCGCAGGGCTTCCGCCCCGACACTGGGAAGATCACCACCTACCGCTCGCCCGGCGGCGCAGGCGTCCGCCTGGACGGCGGCACGACGGCCGCGGGCGCGCAGATCAGCCCGCACTTCGACTCGATGCTGGCCAAGCTCACGTGCCGCGGGCGCGACTTCCCCGCCGCCGTCGCCCGTGCGCGGCGCTCGCTCGCGGAATTCCGCATCCGCGGGGTGTCCACCAACATCCCGTTCCTGCAGGCGGTGCTGGATGACCCCGCCTTCCTCGCCGGCGATGTCAGCACGTCGTTCATCGACGAGCGCCCCGAGCTGCTGCGCGGCCGGGAGTCCAAGGACCGCGGCTCGAAGATCCTCAACTGGCTCGTGGATGCGACGGTGAACCGTCCGCACGGGGAGAACCCCGTCTCGGTGAACCCGAAGCTGAAGCTGCCCGCGCTCGATGTGCTGACCCCCGCGCCCGCGGGATCGCGTCAGCGACTGGAGCAGCTCGGCCCGGAGGGCTTCGCCCGCGCACTGCGCGAGCAGAACGCCCTCGCGGTGACGGAGACGACGTTCCGCGACGCCCACCAGTCGCTGCTGGCAACGCGCGTGCGCACCAAGGACCTCGCGATCGTCGCGCCGTACGTCGCGCGCCTGACGCCTCAGCTGCTCTCGGTGGAGGCGTGGGGCGGCGCCACGTACGACGTCGCGCTGCGCTTCCTCGGCGAGGACCCGTGGGAGCGACTGGACGCCCTGCGCAGCGCGCTGCCCAACGTGGCGGTGCAGATGCTCCTGCGCGGGCGCAACACGGTCGGTTACACGCCGTACCCGACCGAGGTGACCGACGCGTTCGTGGCCGAGGCATCCGACAGCGGCATCGACATCTTCCGCATCTTCGACGCGCTCAACGACGTCGCGCAGATGCGCCCCGCGATCGATGCGGTGCTGGCGACGGGCCGCTCGGTGGCCGAGGTGGCCGTGTGCTACACCGGCGACCTGCTGGATCCGGCCGAGAACCTCTACACGCTGGATTACTACCTGCGCCTGGCCGAGCAGATCGTCGACGCCGGCGCGCACGTCCTGGCGATCAAGGACATGGCGGGGCTCCTGCGTCCCGCGGCGGCCTCGCGCCTGGTGTCGGCGCTGCGCGAGCGGTTCGACCTCCCCGTGCACGTGCACACGCACGACACCGCCGGCGGACAGCTCGCGACTCTGCTGGCCGCGTCGGCGGCCGGTGCGGATGCGGTGGACGCGGCGTCCGCGCCGATGGCGGGCACCACGAGCCAGCCCTCGCTGTCTGCCCTCGTGGCAGCCCTGGCCCACACCGAGCGCGACACCGGACTGGACCTGCAGGCGGTTTCTGACCTCGAGCCGTACTGGGAGGCCGTCCGCCACCTGTACCGCCCGTTCGAGTCGGGGCTCCCGGGCCCCACGGGACGCGTGTACCGGCACGAGATCCCCGGCGGCCAGCTGTCGAACCTGCGCCAGCAGGCCATCGCGCTGGGCCTGTCGGAGGACTTCGAGCTCATCGAGGAGATGTACGCCGCCGCCAACGACATCCTCGGCCGCGTGCCCAAGGTGACCCCGTCGTCCAAGGTCGTCGGCGACCTCGCGCTGCACCTCGCGGCGGTCAAGGCCGACCCGGCCGACTTCGCCGCGAACCCGGAGAAGTACGACGTGCCCGACTCCGTGGTCGGCTTCATGGCCGGCGAGCTGGGTGATCTCCCGGGCGGATGGCCCGAGCCGTTCCGCACCAAGGTGCTCGCCGGGCGCGACGTGAAGATCGGCGTGACGCCGTTGACCGACGAGGATGCGGTGCACCTGGCCGGCACGTCGGTCCAGCGCCGCGAGCGCCTGAACACCCTGCTGTTCCCCGGGCCGACGCGCACCTTCACGGAGGTGCGGGAGACCTACGGCGACCTCAGCGTCCTGGACACCGCCGACTACCTGTACGGGCTCGTGCCCGGCTCCGAGCACATGGTCGAGATCGAGAAGGGCGTGCAGCTGTTCGTCGGTCTCGAGGCCATCGGCGACGCCGACGACAAGGGCATGCGCACCGTCATGACCACGCTCAACGGCCAGTTGCGGCCCGTCTTCGTCCGCGACCGCTCGATCGCGGTGGAGACGCGGTCGGCCGAACGCGCCGACACCTCCAAGCCCGGTCAGGTCGCGGCCCCCTTCTCGGGTGTCGTGACCCTGAAGACCGCCGTCGGCGACACCGTCGCGGCCGGTCAGGCGGTCGCCTCGATCGAGGCGATGAAGATGGAGGCGGCGATCACCAGCCCCGTCGACGGCGTCGTGGAGCGGCTCGTGGTGGGCAGCACGCAGCAGGTGGACGCAGGGGACCTTTTGGTCGTCATCCGCCCCGCGCAGTAGCCTGGGGGGATGGGTGCGCGCGCCCTGATCCCGTTTGGAGACCTGCTGTGACCCCCGACCGACTCGATGAGACCCCTGAGGAGCAGCCCGAACACGGCATGCTCACCGACGCCGGGAGCGTCGACACCGCCGGCATCGGCATCCTCGGGGCCGCGACCGCGCAGGTGCGCGTGACGCTTCCGAACGCGGATGACGACGAGTTCGCCGAGGACGAGGTCGTCGACGACATCTCCATCGAGCACATCCCCACCGGCGACATCATCCTCGAGCACGCGCCGGAGGGCGACGCCGCCGCGTGGCGCTCGGACGACATCCACGACGCGGAGGAAGTCCACGACGACGCTCCCGCCGCCACTGTCGCCGACGAGACCGCCTCTCATGACACGGTCGCCGCGGACACCGCCTCCGAGGACACCGCCTCCGATGACACCGTCGCCACGGGCACCGTCGCCTCCGACGCTCCGGTCGCCCAGGACGCCCCCGCGGATGCGGCCGACGTGCCGCCGGCGGGGGAGGAGACCGCGCCCGAACCCGAGACGGTGGCCGCTGCCGCGGCCACGCAGCCCGCGGCATCCACGCGCCGATCCGTCCCGGTCGGCGACCCCGTGCCGCTCACCGGCGCCATCCCGACCACGCGGCGCGCCGCGCACCACGCCGACGAGCACGCGCGCCTCGACCGCGCGCACGCCGTCGAGCGGGTGCACCCGCCCCAGCCGGAGATCGCGCTGACCTCCAAGCGCCTCGGCGAGTTCGAGCCGAACCGCGAGACCTCCGACCTGCTGACGGCCGACCGCCTTCTGGACCGGGGACAGCTCAGCGGTGCCGAGCCGGAGGGGCTGTGGCAGCAGATCGTCTACTCGCTCTCACGGCACCGCATCAACCTCGGCGACAGCCGCAAGGCCCGCGAGCGCAAGCAGCTCGACGTCCGGATCGCCGCACCCCTTCCCGGCGGCGCGCGGTTCGTGCCAGTGCTCTCGCGCAAGGGCGGCGTGGGCAAGACCACGATCACGACGCTGCTCGGGATGGCGCTGGCCTCCGCGCGGGATGACCGCATCATCGCGATCGACGCGAACCCCGACCGTGGCACGCTCGCCGACCGGATCGGCCGCGTGGGCGGCCGCACCGTCCGCGACCTCGCGCGCGTGCGCGGCGAGGTCACCGGCTTCAACGACATCTCCACGATCGTGGCGCGCGACGAGACGCGCCTGGACGTGCTGGCCTCGGACTCCGACCCGCGCGTGTCGGAGGCCTTCAGCGACCGCGACTACCACGACGTCGCCGCCGTCGCCGCGCACTACTACTCCATCGTCCTCACCGACACCGGTACCGGCATCGTCCACTCCGTCATGGGGGCGACCCTGGAGATGGCCGACGAGCTCGTGATCGTGGCAGGGCTCAGCGTCGACGAAGCGCGGCTGGCGTCCGAGACCCTGACGTGGCTGGAGACGAACGGGTACGCCGATCAGGTGCGCAACGCCGTGGTCGTGCTCAACAACGGCCGCCCCGGCACGCCGCTGGTGAGCGAGCGGGAACTGGAGACGCACTTCCGCACGCGCGTGCGCTCGGTCGTGCGCATGCCGTACGACCCGCTCATCGGAGCGGGCAGCGAGATCACCTTCCGCGACCTGCAGCCGGCCACGCGGCAGGCGGCGCGCCAGCTGGCCGCCGCGGTCGTCGAAGGCCTGCGGTCGATGGCTCCGGCCGCGTGACGCTGTGACCGTCCGCAGCATCCGCCTCTTCGGCGACCCCGTCCTCCGCGCCGTCAGCGCACCGATCACCGACATCGACGACGGCGTGCGCGCCCTCGTGCGCGACCTGCTCGACACCGTCGAGCCCCCCGGCCGCGCCGGTGTCGCGGCGCCGCAGATCGGCGTGGGGCTGCGCGCCTTCAGCTACAACATCGACGGCGACATCGGCTACATCCTCAACCCGGTGCTCGTGGAGACCGCCGGTGACCCCGTGCCCACCGGCGAAGGCTGCCTCTCCATCCCCGGCGTATGGCACGACGCACTGCGTCACCCCTACGCGAAGGTCGTCGGCATCGACCTGGACGGCAACGAGCTGGTGCTGGAGGGGGAGGGCCTCATGGCGCAGGCCCTGCAGCACGAGACCGACCACCTCGACGGGAAGCTCTTCCTGCAGCGGCTGCCCGCCGACACCCGCCGGGAGGCGATGAAGGAGATCCGCGAGAGCTCCTGGTTCTGACCAGGAGCCCCGGCGGATCGCGTCTTACGGCAGCGAGACGTTGGTCGTGTTGACCGGTGCGCTGTAGATCTCCTCGACGTGCTCGGCGAAGTCGCTCAGGATGACCGTGCGCTTGATGCTGAGCTTCGGGGTCAGGTGTCCGCTCGCCTCGGTCCACTCCACCGGCAGGATCGTGAACTTGCGGATCGACTCCGCCCGCGACACGTGCGCATTGGCGCCGTCGATCGCGCGCTGCACCTCGAGGTGGACGACCTCGTGCTGCGCCGCCTGGGCCAGCGGCATGTCGGCGGCCAGGCCGTTGTTCGCCAGCCACGTGGGCAGCATCTCCGAATCCAGCGTGATGAGTGCGGAGATGAACGGCTTCTGGTCGCCCACGACCACGACCTGCCCGATGATGGGGTTCGCGCGGATGGGATCCTCCAGCGCCGCGGGGGCGACGTTCTTGCCGCCGGCGGTGACGATGATCTCCTTCTTGCGCCCCGTGATGGTGAGGAAGCCGTCGGAGTCGAAGGAGCCCAGGTCACCGGTCTTGAACCAGTCGCCGTCGAACGCCGCGGCGGTGGCCTCTGGATTGCGCCAGTACTCCTTGAACACGTTGACCCCGCGCACCTCGATCTCGCCGTCCTCGGCCAGGCGCACGCCCACGCCCGGCAGCGCCGGACCCACCGTGCCGATCTTGGACTTGGTCGCGAGGTTCACCGTCGCCGGCGCCGTGGTCTCGGTGAGGCCGTAGCCCTCCAGGATCACCACGCCCAGGCTGTGGAAGAAGTGTCCGAGGCGCTCGCCCAGCGGCGCCGACCCCGACACCGCGAACTGCACGCGGCCGCCCATGGCGGTGCGGAGCTTGGAGTAGACGAGGCGGTCGAACAGCGCGAACTTGACCTTCAGGCCCAGCGGGACCTTCTTGCCGTCCTGCAGGAGCTTGGAGTGCTCGATCGCGGCCGCGGCGGCGGCGCGGAAGATCTTGCCCTTGCCGCCGGCTTCGGCCTTCTGCTCGGCGGAGTTGTACACCTTCTCGAACACGCGCGGCACCGCGAGCAGGAACGTCGGTTTGAACGACCCCAGCGCCGGCAGCAGCTGACGCGTGTCGGGCTGGTGCCCGACCTTCACCCCCGCGTGGATGCTGAGGATCGAGATGAAACGCGCGAACACGTGCGCGGTGGTGATGAACAGCAGCGTGGACGCCCCCGGCGCCTCCACGACCTCGTGCAGCGCCTTGGCGGAGTTGCGGGAGAGCTCGACGAAGTTGCTGTGCGTGAGCACGCAGCCCTTCGGGCGACCCGTGGAGCCGGAGGTGTAGATGAGGGTGGCGATGTCGTCACCGTTGGCGATGGCGCGACGGCGTTCGATCTCGGCATCCTCCACCGAGGCGCCCGCGGTGACCAGCTTGTCCAGGTCGCCCAGGTGCATGCCCCACACCTCGCGCAGGAGCGGGAGGTCGGCGCGGACCTCGTCCAGGCGCGCGGAGTGATCCGGTGACTCCACGATGACGGCGATGGCACCGGAGTCGGAGAGGATCCACTGGATCTGGGCGGGCGAGCTCGTCTCGTACACCGGCACCATGACGGCCCCGGCGTAGAACAGCGCGAAGTCCACGAGCGTCCAGTCGTACGTGGTGCGCGCGAGGAAGGCGACCTTGTCGCCGGGCTGGATGCCCGAGGCGGCGAAGCCCTTGGCCAGAGCGATGACCTGCCGCTGGAACTCGGCGGCCGACACCTCCCGCCACCCCGGCCCGTCGGGGACGGCGAACAGGGCGCGCTCGGGCGTCGCGGCGACGCGTTCGGCGAGCAGGTCTGAGATGTTGGCGGACGGATCGGCGGGCACGATCGGCGGGACAACGAATTCGGTCACGGCAGCTCCTTCGGTACCGGAAAGCACATGTTTCGGATGGATCGAGTGTATCCGGACGCCGAGGTGGGCCCCGAGCAGGCGCGACTAGACTCGCAGGCGCCGTCGTCGCGTCGTCGGCCGGAAGGGAGCGCGGTGCTCAACGTCGGAATCGACATCGGCGGGACCAAGATCGCCGGCGGAGTCGTCGATGCCGCCGGCGGCATCCTCGACAAGCGCCGCGTGGACACCCCCGTGGAGGTGCCCGCACTGGTGGACGCCGTCGTCGCGATGGCCGAGGAGCTGCGTTCGCGTCACGACGTCACCGCGATCGGGGTGGCGGCGGCCGGGTTCATCGACCGCGACCGCTCCACCGTGATCCACGCCCCCAACATCGCGTGGCGCAACGAGCCGCTGCGCGCCGTGCTGGAGTCGCGGCTGCAGGCCCCGGTGTCGATCGAGAACGACGCCAACGCGGCCGGATGGGGCGAATTCCGGTTCGGCGCCGGCCGCGGCCGCTCGCACATGGTGATGCTCACGATGGGAACCGGCGTGGGCGGTGCCGTCGTCTCCGACGGGGCGCTGTACCGCGGCGGATTCGGCTCCGGTGGCGAGCTCGGGCACGTCCGCTTTCTCCGCGACGGCCTGCTGTGCGGCTGCGGGCAGAAGGGGTGCCTCGAGCAGTACGCCTCCGGCCGGGCGCTGCAGCGCGAAGCCGCGGAGATCGCCGCCCGCGGTGGGATCGGTCAGGCCCTGGCCGACGTGCGCGACGCCGACGGTACGATCCACGGCACCGACATCTCCCGTCTCGTGCAGGCCGGTGACCCCGGCGCCCTCGAGGCGCTGCGTCGCGTCGCGAGCGCGCTGGGGGAGGCGTGCGGCGGATTCCAGGCGGTCCTGGATCCCGAAGTCTTCGTCATCGGTGGGGGAGTGGCCCAACTGGGCGACGTCGTCCTCGAGCCCGTGCGCGCCGCCTACGCGGCCTCGCTGCCCGGCGGCGGAGACCGCCCGATGGCCGAGTTCGCCCTCGCGCGGCTCGGCAACGACGCCGGACTCATCGGCGTCGCCGACCTGGCGGGCAGGGGTCGCTGACGATGTTCTACTGGCTGATGAAGTACGTCGTGATCGGACCGGTCCTCAAGGCCATCTTCCGCCCGTGGATCGTCGGCCGCCGCAACATCCCGACCGAGGGCGCGGCGATCCTCGCGAGCAACCACTTGTCATTCGCCGACTCGGTGTTCCTGCCGCTCATGATCGACCGGCGAATGGCCTTCCTCGCCAAGAGCGACTACTTCACCGGCAAGGGACTGAAGGGATGGGCCACGCGCGCCTTCCTCAGCGCCACGGGTCAGATCGCGATCGACCGCACCGGCGGCAAGGCATCGGAAGCATCCCTCAACACCGGACTCCGGGTCCTCGGCCGGGGCGAACTCCTCGGCATCTACCCCGAAGGCACGCGCAGCCCCGACGGGAAGCTCTACCGCGGCCGTACGGGCATCGCGCGGATGGCGTTGGAAGCCCACGTGCCGGTGGTGCCGGTCGTCATGGTCGACACCGACACCATCCAGCCGATCGGCAAGCGCATCCCGCGGATCGGGCGCGTGGGCATCGTGATCGGCGAGCCGCTGGATTTCTCCCGTTTCGCCGGCATGGAGAGCGACCGGTACATCCTCCGCTCGGTCACCGACGAGATCACCCTCGCCCTCCAGCGGCTCGGCGAGCAGGAGTACGAGGACGTCTACGCCTCCACCGTGAAGGACCGCATCCTCGCCGACCGCGCGCGATCCGGGGCTCCGGCGCGGCGATAGACTTCGAGGATGCTTCAGCACCTCGACGGTCTCGATCATTGGCGGACACTGCCCATCAAGCAGCAGCCGCAGTGGTATGACGCCGATGCGGTGGCCGCGACATCCGCCGAGATCGCGACGCTGCCCCCGCTGGTGTTCGCCGGTGAGGTGGACACGCTGCGCGAGCGCCTGGCGCGCGCGGCGTCAGGGCGTGCGTTCCTGCTGCAGGGCGGCGACTGCGCCGAGACCTTCGCGGGGGCGACCGCCGAGCAGATCCGCAACCGGGTCAAGACCGTGCTGCAGATGGCCGTCGTGCTCACCTACGGCGCCTCGATGCCGATCGTGAAGATGGGCCGCATGGCCGGGCAGTTCGCCAAGCCGCGCTCCAGCGACACCGAGACCCGCGGCGACGTGACGCTGCCGGCGTACCGCGGCGACATCGTCAACGGCTACGACTTCACCGAGGAGTCGCGCAAGCCCGACCCCGCGCGGCTGCTGAAGGGCTACCACACCGCCGCGTCGACGCTGAACCTCATCCGCGCGTTCACGCAGGGTGGTTTCGCCGACCTCCGCGAGGTGCACAGCTGGAACAAGGGCTTCGCCTCCAACCCGGCCAACCAGCGGTACGAGCGCCTCGCGGCCGAGATCGACCGCGCCATCAACTTCATGGAGGCGGCGGGCGCCGACTTCGACGAGCTGCGGCGCGTGGAGTTCTACACCGGCCACGAGGGCCTGCTGATGGACTACGAGCGGCCCATGACGCGCATCGACTCGCGCACGGGCACGCCGTACAACACCTCGGCGCACTTCGTGTGGATCGGGGAGCGCACGCGCGACCTCGACGGTGCGCACGTGGACTACTTCTCCCGCATCCGCAATCCCATCGGCGTGAAGCTCGGTCCGAGCACGACGCCCGAGACCGCGCTGGCCCTCATCGACAAGCTCGACCCCGAGCGCGAGCCCGGCCGCCTCACCTTCATCACGCGCATGGGTGCGGGCAAGATCCGCGACGCGCTGCCCCCGCTGCTTGAGGCGGTGAAGGACTCCGGCGCCACGCCGCTGTGGGTGACCGACCCCATGCACGGCAACGGCATCACGTCGGAGAACGGCTACAAGACGCGGCGGTTCGACGACGTCGTGGACGAGGTCCGCGGCTTCTTCGAGGCGCACCGTGCGGTGGGCACGTTCCCCGGCGGCATCCACGTCGAGCTCACGGGCGACGACGTGACGGAGTGCCTGGGCGGCTCGGAGATGATCGACGAGGCCACCCTCGCGACGCGCTACGAGTCCCTGTGCGATCCGCGCCTGAATCACATGCAGTCCCTCGAGCTGGCCTTCCTCGTCGCCGAGGAGCTCGAGCAGCTCTGACCCGCGCGCGCCCCGCGCCCCTCGGCCCGCGCGCGATCCGCGAGACTGCAGCCCACCGGCGAGACAGCGGCATAATGTCGCGGTCTCGCCGGTGGCGTGCAGTCTCGCGGGGGTGAGGTGGGGGACCGGGGTCAGCCGGTGGCGAAGATCCGGACGGACGTGCCGGGGCGGTGCGACGTGCCGGCGGCGGGATCCGTGCGGCTCACCGTGAACAGGCCCCACACGAGCTCGGGGAGGGCCGTGCCGGGCTCGAAGCCGGCGTCGCGGAGGATGTCGAACGCCTCGGACACCGTGCGGCCGACGACGTCGGGAACCTGGATGGGGCGCGGCCCCTCCGACACGAGCAGCTGGACGGTATCGCCCGGGCGCCAGTTGCCTCCGCCGTCGCGGGCGAGGATGCCGATGACATCGCCCTCCGCGATGGAATTGCTGTACTCCGACGCCCGGTCGCCGGAGACCTGCAGGCCGGCGTCGGAGAGGCGCGCGGTGGCACGGTCGACGCTGTCGCCGGTCACGTCGGGGATGGGGCCGAGCGATACGAGCAGCGACACGGTGTCGCCCTCGAGCGCGGCGCATCCCTGCGTGCAGTCGGCGGGGTCGCCGCCCGCGCGCGGCGTGAGGGTCGCGCCCAGGACCGAGCCGGCGGGCGCGTCGGTGAACTCCTGCGCATCGGGGTCGGTGACGAGGAGGTTGATGCCGGTGAGGATGCCGCGGGCCTGCTCGGCCGACATCCCCGCGAGGGGTTCGACCTGCTGCGGGCGCGGCCCGAGCGAGACGAGCACCGTGACGGTGGTCTCGCGATCCACCCGCGTCCCCGGCTCAGGGTCGGTGCCGACGACCGTGCCGGCGGCGATGTCGAGGTTGTAGATCCCCTCCTCGGCGGAGATGAGGGTGTCCTGCAGCAGCCGGGCCTGTGCCTCGGGGAAGGTGCCCCCGGTCACGTCGGCCACCACGACCATGGATCCCGGCCCCGATCCGAACCACCAGCCGGCACCGCCGGCCAGGCCCGCCATCAGCAGCACGAGGGCGAAGAGCCAGCCGCCCTTGGCGGCGCGGCGCCTGGTGCGCGCCCGCAGCCGCGCGCCGTTGTCCGACTCCTCCGGCGGCGCCGGTGCGGTGACGACACTGGGGGGAAGCACCTTGGTCAGCTCGGCGGAGTCGGTCACGTCGTCGGCGGTCGAGGTGCCCACCGCGACGGCGCGCGCCACCTGCGGGGCCACGCCGAGGTCGCGTTCGATTTCCCGCAGGCGATCCAGCATCGCGCCGGCATCGAGAGGCCGCTCATCCGGCACCTTCTCGGTGGCCCACAGCACGAGCTCGTCCAGCTGCTCGGGCACGCCCGGATTCTTCACACTCGGGCGCGGCACCGAATCGGTGGCGTGCTGGAACGCGATCTGCATGGGCTGCTCGCCCTTGTACGGCTGCTCGCCCGTGAGCATCTCGTAGAGCATGATGCCCAGGGCGTAGATGTCGCTGCGGGCGTCGGCGGTGCCCCGTGTGACCAGCTCGGGGGCGAGATAGGCGATCGTGCCGAGCAGCATCTGGCCCGACGCGGTGTTCGCGGTCGTGGCCCGTGCGAGCCCGAAGTCGCCGATCTTGATGCGGCCGTCCTCGGCCAGCAGCACGTTCTCGGGTTTGACGTCGCGGTGCACGATCCCCGCGCGGTGCGCGGCGGCGAGGCCCGAGAGGATCGCATCCATGATCGTGATGGTCTGGGGGACGGTGAGCCGGCGGTGCTCGCGCAGAAGCTCGCGCAGCGTGATGCCGGGCAGGTACTCCATGACGAGGTACGCCATGTCGCCGTCCTGGCCCTGGTCGAACACGTTGACCACGTGCGGATCGGCCAGGCGCGCCGCTGCACGAGCCTCCTGGATGAAGCGGCTCTGGAACACCGCGTCGTCGCTGAGGTGCCCGTGCATGACCTTGAGTGCGACGCGACGCTCCAGGCGCAGGTCGGTCGCGACGTACACGGTCGCCATGCCGCCGCGCGCGATCCGCGCGCGAACCCGGTATCGGCCGTCGACGAGACGTCCGATCAGCGGGTCGGCCTGGCTCGTACTCACGGAGAGAGTCTACGGAGCGGGCCCGGCAAGGCCTGGGAGCGGCTCACCCCGTTACACAGCTGTTCCCTGACGATTCCCGCTCACCCCAGCGCCGCGAGCCACGCGTACGCCGGCTGCTCCCACTGTGCATACCGCTCGGGGAATGCGGAGATCTGCACCGCCTGCGCGGCGTCGGTATACGACATGCCCTCCCACCCGGGGATGTCGAGCAGGCCGCGCGTGAGCGTGCCGTTGGGGTCGGCGGCGCCGCCGAAGAACGCCCGCGTGGATCGTGCGGGGTCGCGGATCTCCTCCGCCGTGCCCCATCCGGTGCTGGGCCGCTGCTGGAACAGGCCGAGCGAGTCGCGATCGCCCCAGTCGAGGTTGCGCAGCCACGACTCCTGCATGGCGGTGCCCAGCGCGATGGCGATGCCGCGCTCGGAGACGCCGAGCTCGCGCCCGATGGCGATGATCAGCTGCGCGTTCGCGATCTGCTCGGCATCGAGTCCGTCGGCCGCCGGCGCGGGGGAGGAGGCGGCGGCGGGCGCTGCCGAGAGGACGGGGGCGGGGATCGCCAGGGTCTGGCCCGGGTAGATGATGGACTCCCGCGTGAGGCCGTTGGCGTCGAGCACGGCCTGCGTGCTGACGCCGTTGCCGCGCGCGATCGCGCTGACGGTGTCGCCGGCCTGCACGGTGTGCAGCACGGCCACCGGGGACGGGGCGGGTGCAGCCGCGGCGGCGGGGGCGGGGGCGGATGCGGCCAGGCGCAGCACCTGCCCGGGGTAGATGACGGAGGACCAGTCCAGCCCGTTGGCGGCGAGCACGTCGGGGGTGCGCAGGCCGTAGCGCGCGGCGATCGTGCTCACGGTGTCACCGGCCACGACGACGTGGTCGGCCGGTGCGGCCAGTGCCAGCGCGGCGCGGTGGGCCACGACTTTGCCGCCGGCGGCATCGCGTCTCTCGGGCACGGCGTCGGTGTGGTCTGCGGGTGCCGGTGCGGCGTGCGCGGATTCAGCAGTGAGGGCCAGCGCGATGGATCCGGCGAGTGCCAAGGGCAGGCCGGAAACCAGCGAGCGGGCGCGGGGGGTTCGCCCTGAGGGTCGCATGGGGGGATGCTCCGTTCTCGGTTTCCGTCACGCTGTCACGGATCCGGTGCGGGTGTCAACCAGAGTGAAGGCTGTGACGGATGTGAATAGCGAGAGATAGCGCCGCCGGCGCGGCCGAGGATCGCCGTGCCGGCGACCCGGCGGAGGTGAGATAGTGAAAGCGTGACAGGCACTCCCCTCGAAACCACCTGGCTGACCCTTCCCGAACTCGTCGAGGTGCTGGGTGAGCCGCTCGGACGCGTGCGACGCCTCCTGGACGATTCCCACCTGATCGGGTCGCGCCGGAACGGGCCGCTCGCCGTACCCGCGCTGTTCCTCGTCGACGACCGTCCACTGTCGTCCCTGCGCGGCACCGTGATCGTGCTGCATGACGCCGGCTTCACCGACGACGAGGCCATCGACTGGCTGCTCACGCCCGACGACACGATCGGCGTCGCTCCGCTGGAGGCGCTGCGCGCGGGCCGCAAGAGCGAGGTGCGGCGGGTCGCTCAGACCCTCGCGTGAGGCGCGGCCCGCGGAGTCAGGACGTGCGCGTCGTGGCTGCCCGCGCCAGGTCGCGCAGTTCCCCGACGGCGGCGTTGTCCAGCCGCGCGCCCGAGAGCGCCCGGTCGGCTTCGAGGGCGTAGGAGGAGATGAGCTCCTCCGTGCGCTGCAGCGCGCCGGTGTCGCGGATCGTCCGCTGCAGCGAGGCGATCTGCTCCTCGTCGAGGGTGGGATCGCCGATCAGCTCATCGAACACGCGGCGGGCGCCCGTGGGCAGCTCCTCGCGTGCGAAGGCCACCAGGACCGTCCGCTTCCCCTCGCGCAGGTCGTCGCCGGAGGGCTTGCCGGTGACGGATGCGTCGCCGAAGACCCCCAGGACGTCGTCGCGCAGCTGGAAGGCCATCCCCACGGGGTGGCCGAAGGCGGACAGCGCCTCCTCCTGGGCCGCATCGGCGCCGGCCAAGGCTGCCCCGATCAGCAGGGGCTGCTGGATGCTGTACCGCGCCGACTTCAGCGACGCGATCCGGAGTGCCCGCTCGGCGTGCTCGGCGTCGGGCTGCGTCGAGAAGGCGGACTCCTCGGCGACGTCGAGGAACTGGCCGACGGTGACGTCGCGCCGCATCCGCGCGTACGCCGCTCGCGTCGCCACTGCCCGGTCGACCGCCGTCGCGGCGATCGCCTCCTCCAGCAGGTCGTCACTCCACGCCACGAGCAGATCGCCCAGCAGGACCGCGCCGGACCGGCCGAAGGCCGTGGCGTCGCCGTGCCAGCCGCGGCGGCGGTGGTCGGCCTCGAGCCGACGATGCGCGGCCGGGCGGCCGCGGCGCGTGTCGGAGTTGTCGATCAGGTCGTCGTGCACGAGCGCGGCGGCGTGGAAGATCTCCAGCGCGGCGGCTGCGCCGACAGCATCGTCGGGGGTGGGGGAGCCGGCGCGGGGGGAGGCGACCGCGCGCCATCCGGTCAGGCAGAAGCGGGCTCGCAGCCGCTTGCCGCCCTCCAGCGCGTCGGCGGCGGTGTCCGCCAGCAGTCCGGCTTCGGCCCCGAGCTCACCGGCCTCGCTCCGTCGGATGGTGAGGAAGGTGTTCAGTCGCTGGGAAACAGCCTCGATGGACTCCGGGGAGGGTGACACGGCCCTAGCCTAGTGATTGACCGCACGCGTAGAATTGTCGCCAAGAAGCATCCGAGGGGGTTCCATGCCACTCTCCGAACAGGAGCAGCGTCTGCTGGATGAGATGGAACGCCATCTCATGCGCAACGACGCCGATGTCGTCACCGCGCCCGGACACGCTCTGAGCTACCGCAATATCGTCTACGGCACGATCCTCGTCCTCGTCGGACTGGGCGGTCTGATCTTCGGCGTGACCGTGGGCATGAACACTCTGGGCGTCATCCTGGGCGTCGTGGGATTCGCCGTCATGCTGGGCGGCGTCATCCTCGCCGTGACCCCCATGCGCGGGGCGAGCCCGGCACGTCCCTCCACTTCCCGCCCCCAGGCCGCCGCCCCGAGCCGCGGCGCGTCGTTCATGGATCGCATGAACGATCGCTGGGACCGGCGGCAGGACGGGAACTGACCCGCCGCTGACCCGGGCGAAACGCCCGGGACGACACGAAGCACCGACTCTGCGGAGTCGGTGCTTTTTTTGTGCCCTCGTGGCGGCCGAGGCGTCGCGAAGCCCGGTATCTCGCGCAAAGTGATAGCTAAGTGGAGGAGAGTGGAGTAAAGTGGTGGTACTTCGCAGGGCCGGGACGGAGGGGGTGCACGGATGCTGCTCGGCACGCACACCCCCAAGCTCGACGACAAGGGCCGCGTCATCCTCCCGGCGAAGTTCCGCGACGACCTCGGCGCGGGCGTGGTGGTCACGCGTGGGCAGGAACGCTGCCTGTACGTGTTCTCCACGGCGGAGTTCGAACGGGTGCACGAGCGCATCCGGGAAGCACCACTGAGCAACAAGCAGGCGCGGGACTTCCTGCGCATGTTCCTGTCGGGAGCCAGCGCAGAGAAGCCCGACAGCCAGAACCGCATCACCCTCCCGCCCGCGCTCCGTGCGTACGCGGGACTCGAGCGCGACCTCGTCGTCACCGGCGTGGGAGCGCACGCGGAGATCTGGAACGCCGACGCGTGGAACGCCTACGCCGAGAGCAACGAAGAGACGTACGCCGAGATGGAGCAGGAGGTGATCCCGGGCTTGTTCTGACCCCCGGCTGTGATTCCCAGCCGCTCGCCCTGACGCACTTCCCCGGCGCCAGGTCGACGCGGATGGGGATCAGAGCCCCGGGCCGAAGCCCCCGCATCATGGACTCCCGCGACATCCACACCCCGGTCCTTCTCGAGCGCTGCGTCGAGCTGCTCGCCCCCGCCCTCGAGCGGCCCGGCGCGGTGTTCGTCGACGCGACGCTGGGCATGGGCGGCCACTCCGAGGCCTTTTTGGAGCGGTTCCCGCATGCGCGCCTGATCGGCCTGGACCGCGACACCGACGCCCTGCGCATCGCGGGGGAGCGCCTCGCCGCGTTCGGCGACCGCGTGACCCTCGTGCACACCGTGTACGACGGCATCGCGGAGGCCGTCGCCTCGGCCGGTGTTCGCCGCGTGGACGGGATCCTGTTCGACCTCGGCGTCTCCTCGCTGCAACTGGATGTCGCCGACCGCGGTTTCGCGTATGCGAAGGATGCCCCGCTGGACATGCGCATGGATCAGAGCGCGGGGATGACCGCCGCCGACGTCCTGGCCACTTACGGCGAAGGCGACCTGCGCCGCATCTTCGAGCGCTACGGCGAGGAGAAACTCGCCGGCCGCTACGCGCGCGCCATCCTGGCCGCCCGTGCGCAGGAGCCCATCGTCCGCTCGGGGCGCCTGGTGGAGATCCTCTCCGCCGCCACCCCCGCCGCGCTCCTGAACGCCGGGCACCCCGCCAAGCGCGTCTTCCAGGCCCTGCGCATCGAGGTCAACGGCGAACTGGCCGCTCTCGAGCGGGCGCTGCCGGCGGCGCTGGACCTGCTGAACCTCGGCGGGCGCATCGTCGTGCTGTCCTACCAGTCGCTGGAGGACCGCTTCGTCAAGCGGCTCCTCGCCGAGGCCACCGCATCCACCTCTCCCGCAGGCCTGCCCGTCGAGCTCCCCGAGCACGCCCCGCGGTTCCGCCTGCTGGTCAAGGGCGCCGAACTCGCCTCCGACGAGGAGCGCGCCCGCAATCCACGTGCCACCCCCGTGCGCCTGCGCGCGGCCGAACGGATCCGGGAGGCGGCATGACCGATCTCGCCCATGCCCTGCCGCTGCGCCGCCCGGCCGAGACGCCGGCGCGGCGCCTGCACGTCGTCGAAGCACCCGCGCGGCACAAGCGCCCCAAGCTCGCCTACGGCGTCATCGCCGTCGCCGGTGCCGTCGCGATCGCGCTCGCCCAGATGGGCCTGTCGATCCTGACCACCCAGGGGACGTACGAAGTCGCCGCCCTGACGCAGCAGCAGCGCGACCTCACCTACGAGAAGCAGATCCTCTACGACGACGTCGCGGGCCTGGGTTCGCCCCAGTACCTCGCCGCGAACGCCGCGGCGCTGGGCATGGTCATCAACGAGTCGCCGTCGTACCTGCGGCTGAGCGACGGGGCGATCATCGGCACCGGTTCCGCCGCCGCCGACGCGTCGGCGGTCGACGCCATCAACCGCGGCGCCGTCCCCAACGCCCTCATCACCGACACGCCGCTGGTCACCGCGCCGGACGCCACGATCAAGGGCGTCCCCCTCGTCCCCGATGCGGCGGATGAGGCGGCCGGGGAGACCGGATCGACGACACCCCCGCCGATCACCGACGGCCTGCCCACTCCCGCGACACGATAGGCGCCATGACGACCCGCAGCACGAGAAGCCCGCGCCGTCGCACGGTGGTCGCCCTCGCGGTGGTCCTGGCCGTGCTGGTCGGTTTCGTCGTGCGCCTCGTCGACATCCAGGTCGTCAACGCCGGCGAGCACATCGAGGACTCGCTCTCACTGGGTTTCGCCGCCGAGCGCACGCTGTACGGAACCCGCGGCACGATCGTCGACGAGCAGGGCGCGACCCTGGCCGGCAGCATCCTGCTGTACGACGCCCAGCTGGACCCCTCGAACGTCAACGGGATCCGCCGCGAGGGACCCGACGGTGAACGCATCGAGGTGAGCTGGCCGGAACTGGCGGCGGAGATCGCCGCCATCACCGGTCAGACGCCCCAGGAGGTGCAGCAGGTCGTCGAGGACGCGAAGGCGAACGACCCCGATTCGCAGTACGCGCTCCTCAAACGTGGCCTCACCACGGAGCAGTACCGCAGCCTCGTCGCGCTCGGCATCCCGTTCCTCTACTTCGACCAGCACCCCTCGCGCATGTACCCCGACGGCGCCGTCGGCGGAAACCTCGTGGGCTTCGTGGGCACCGACGGCAAACCGCTGGCGGGCATCGAGCAGGCAGAGGACGACTGCCTGACCGCGACGGACGGCAAGCTCCTGTTCCAGCGCGGCAAGGACGGCGTCACGATCCCCGGCACCGCGGTGGAAGACCCGGCCGTGGACGGCGGGACGCTGCAGCTCACGATCAACCGCGACCTGCAGTGGTACCTCCAGCAGCTCGCGGCCGAGCAGGCACAGAACACGGGCGCGAAATCGGCCACGATCACGGTCGTGGAGGTGGAGACGGGCAAGGTTCGCGGCATGGCGGAGTACCCCACCGTCGACCCGAACAACGTCGACGGGTCGCATCCGGACGATCGCGGCAGCCGCATCTTCACGAACACGTTCGAGCCCGGCTCCACCTTCAAGGCGCTCACGGCGGCGATCGCCATCGACGCCGGCGGCGCGAACCCCGGTTCCACCGTCACGGCCGATTGGAAGGAGTCGTTCCCCAACGGTGCGCGGGTCCGCGACCCCTTCGTGCACCCGGTGAACAACTACACCCTCACCGGCGTGCTCGTCGACTCCTCCAACGTCGGCATCTCCAAGTTCGGCGACACCGTGAGCGCACAGACCCGCTACGACTACCTGCAGCGCTTCGGCGTCGGCGTCGACACGCCCATCGACTTCCAGGGTGAGGAACCCGGTGTGCTGCGCCCCATCGACCAGTGGGACAACCAGACGTTCTACAACGTCAACTTCGGGCAGGGCCTGACCACGACGGTCCCGCAGCTGGTGGGCGCCTACCAGACCCTCGCCAATGACGGCACCCGGATGCCGCTGTCGCTCGTCGAGGGCTGCACGCGCCCCGACGGCACGGTCACCGACGTCCCCGACGCCACCGGTCAGCAGGTCGTGAGCGAGAAGGCCGCCGACGAGGTGTCGCTCATGCTCGAGAACGTCGCGACGCAGGGCACGCTCGCCAAGCAGGTGGAGATCCCCGGATACCGCGTCGCCATCAAGACCGGAACGGGCGAGAAATCCGACGGCGCGGGCGGGTACAAGGCCGGCGCCTACTTCACGACGATGATCGGCTACGCGCCGGCCGACGACCCGAAGTTCGTCGTCGCGGTCACGCTGGACGAGCCGGCGACGGTAAAATCGTCTGCGGCCAACGCGCCGGCGTTCCAGAAGGCGATGACGCAGGTCTTGAAGACCTACCGCGTCATGCCCTCCGGCTCCGCCACTCCCGAGCTGCCCAAGTTCGGCTGACGCGCGGCCCCCACACTCATGATCCCCTTCACCCTCACCCAGCTCACCGACGCCGTCCGCGGCGACCTCCGCCTCAGTGGCTCCGACACCCCCGACACGGTGGTGTCCGGCGCCGTCGACACCGACTCGCGCCTGATCGAACCCGGCGGCATCTTCGTCGCCAAGCCGGGGGAGACCACGGACGGCCATCGCTTCGTGGATGCCGCGCTGCAGCGCGGCGCCGCCGTGGCGCTCGTGGAACGCCCCGTCGACGACGCGATCACCCAGATCGTCGTGCCCGACGCCGTCGGCGCCCTCGCCGATCTCGCGCGGGAGGTCGTCGCACGCGTGCGCGAACGCGGCCACCTGCGGATCGTCGGGATCACCGGGTCCAACGGCAAGACCACGACGAAGAACATGCTCGCCCGCATCCTCGAGGGCGAAGGCGAGACGGTCGCACCGCGCGCGTCGTTCAACAACTCCGTGGGCGCACCGCTGACCATGCTGCGCGTGCGCGAGGACACCCGTTTCCTCGTGAGCGAGTTCGGCGCGAGCGGCCGCGGCGAGATCGCACGGCTGGCCGGACTCGTCACGCCCGATGTGGGCGTCGTGCTGATGGTCGGGATGGCGCACGCCGGCGGATTCGGCGGCATCGAGGCGACCTTCGCCGCCAAGTCCGAACTCGTCCGCGCCCTCCGCCCCGGCGGGCTGGCCGTCCTCAACGCCGACGATCCGCGTGTGAGCGCCATGGCGCCACTCGCCGCCGAGCGCGACGTCTCGGTGCGCTGGTTCGGCCGCGGGCCCAGCGCGCACGTGCGGGCCACCGACGTCGAGGTGACGGCAGCGGGCACGCGCGCCGACCTCGAGGTCGACGGGGAGGCGATGCCCCTGCACCTGCAGGTGCTCGGCGAGCACCACATCATGAACGCCCTCGCCGCCATCGCCGCCGCCACCGCGCTGGGTGTCGACGCCCGCGACGCCGTGGCGCGCCTGGAGACCCTGGAGATCGCCGAGCGGTGGCGCATGCAGCCGCTGGGGTCGGAGCGGGTCCGCATCCTCAACGACGCCTACAACGCCAGCCCCGACTCGATGGCCGCGGCCCTGCGCACCCTCGCGCAGATCACACGGCCCGGCGAGCGCACCGTCGCGGTGCTGGGCGCCATGAGCGAACTGGGGGAGTACGCGGGCGAGGAGCACGACCGCATCGGCCTGCTCGCGGTGCGCCTGGGCATCCAGCGCATCGTCGTCGTCGGCGCCGAGGCGCGGCGCATGTTCCTGGAGGCCGTGTCGCAGGGCTCGTGGGACGGTGAGGCGGTGTTCTTCCCCGACGCCGACGCCGCGCACGCCTACCTCCTGACCGAGCTCCGCGACGGTGACCGCGTCCTGGTGAAGTCGTCCAACTCCGCCGGCCTGAGGTTCCTCGGCGATCGTCTGGGAGAATCGTTCTCGTGAGATCCCTCCTGACGGCAGCCGCGATCTCGCTGGCCTTCACTCTCTTCCTCACGCCCGTCTTCCTGCGGCTGTTCCGCAAGTGGGGCTGGGGTCAGGTCATCCGCACCCCCGAAGACATCCACAACCCCTCGCACGCCGCCAAGCGCGGCACCCCCACGATGGGCGGGACGATCTTCATCGTCGGCACGATCGTCGGCTATCTCGTCGGGACGTTCACCGGCAACAATCCGCCCACCATCTCCGGCTGGCTCGTGATCTGGATGATGGTCGGATTCGGCACCGTGGGCTTCATCGACGACTTCATGAAGGTGCGCAGCCAGCGCAGTCTCGGGCTCTCGGGCTGGCGCAAGATCGTCGGCCAGGTGATCGTGACGATCCCGTTCGGCATCGTCGCGCTGAACTTCCCCAACCGCGTCAACCAGACCCCGGCGTCGGAGTACATCTCGGTCTTCCGCGACATCCCGCTGCTGTCGCTGTTCGCGCTCGGCCCGATCCTGGGCTGGCTGCTGTACCTCGCGTGGGTCTCCTTCATCGGGGTGGCCGCATCCAACTCCGTCAACGTCACCGACGGGCTGGACGGCCTGGCCGCAGGCTCGGGCATCTTCGTCACCGGCGCGTACAGCCTCATCGCCTTCTGGCAGGTGCAGCAGGTGTGCACCAACGTCGCCGAGGCCGTGCAGCCGGCGTGCTACAACACCCGTGACCCGTTCGATCTCGCGATCGTCTCCGCCGCGTTCGTCGGCGCGCTCGTGGGCTTCCTCTGGTGGAACGCGCCCAAGGCGAAGGTCTTCATGGGCGACTGCGGATCGATGGCCATCGGCGGCGTCATCGCCGCCATGGCGATCCTCACCCGCACGGAACTGCTCCTCGTCCTCGTCGCCGGCGTGTACGTCATCGCGTCCGGCTCGGTCATCCTGCAGCGGGCGTACTTCAAGATCACGCGCGGCAAACGGCTGTTCCTCATGAGTCCGCTCCACCATCACCTCGAGATGCGCGGATGGTCGGAGGTCACGATCGTCGTGCGGATGTGGATCATCGCCGGGATGCTGGCGGTCTCGGGCGTCGGATTCTTCTACGTCGAATGGCTCTCCCGCGCATGAGCACCGCACGCGTGGACACCCTGACCAGCTGGCACGCCGACTGGCGCGGACTGCGGGTCGCCGTGCTCGGGCTGTCGACGACCGGCTTCTCCGTCGCCGACACCCTCGCCGAGCTCGGCGCGGACGTGTACGTCTTCACCGAATCGGCCGACGAGGAGTACGCGCGGCTGCTGCCGGTCATCGGTGCGCGGTTGTGGACCGGTCCGCTGCAGGAGGTGCCGGAGGAGCTCGCGACGTTCGACCCCGAGGTCGTGATCGCCTCGCCCGGCTTCGCGCCGCAGCATCCGGTCATCGCGTGGACGCAGGAGCGCGGCACGCCGCTGTGGGGCGACATCGAACTGGCGTGGCGCGTGCGCGACAAGGTGCTGCGCCCGGACGGATCTCCCGCGGACTGGATGCTGATCACCGGCACCAACGGCAAGACCACGACGACGCGCCTGACCGCCTCCATGCTCGTGGCCGGGGGCCTGCGCGCCGCACCGGTGGGCAACATCGGGGTGCCGGTGCTCGACGCCGTGCGCGACCCCGGCGGCTTCGACGTGCTCGTGGTCGAACTCTCCAGCCACCAGCTGTGGTACCTCGGGCTGGCCGACGTGGCGGGCCCCGACCCGCTGTCGCCGTATGCCGCCGTGTGCCTGAACCTCGCCGACGACCACCTGGAGTGGCACGGTTCCTTCCAGGCCTACCGCGACGCGAAAGCGGTCGTGTACCGCAACACGCGCGTGGCCTGCGTCTATAACAAGGCCGACGTCGCCACGCGCGAGATGGTCGAGGACGCCGATGTGGTCGAGGGGGCCCGCGCGATCGGGTTCGACCTGGGCGTCCCCGGCCCCAGCGACCTCGGCGTCGTCGACGGCATCCTCGTGGACCGCGCGTTCCTGGCCGAGCGGCGCTCGTCGGCCCTCGAGCTGACGACGGTGTCCGAGCTCGCCGCCGAGGGGCTCGGCGCTCCGCACATCGTCTCCAATATCCTCGCCGCCAGCGCCCTGGCCCGCTCGCGCGACGTCGAGCCGGCGGCGATCCGCGCGGCGCTGCGGTCGTTCGCCCTGGACCCGCACCGCATCGAGGTCGTCGCCGTGCACGAGGGTGTCACGTGGATCGACGACTCCAAGGCCACGAACCCGCACGCCGCGGCATCCTCCCTCGCCGCCTATCCCGGCGCGCTGTGGATCGTCGGCGGCATGCTCAAGGGCGTGGACATCGCCCCCCTCGTGGCGGGCCGAGGGGGCGGCGCGAAGGCGGCGATCGTCATCGGAGCCGACCGCACAGAGGTGGTGGGGGCGTTCGCGCGACACGCCCCCGAAGTCCCCGTCTTCGAGGTCGACGCCGCAGAGACTGAGAACGTCATGGCACGGGTCGTCGACCTGGCGCTGGACATCGCCCGCGACGGAGACGTGGTGCTGCTGGCACCGGCGGCGGCGTCCTTCGACCAGTTCTCGTCCTACGCCGACCGCGGCCGGCGCTTCGCCGACGCGGTGAGGGAACGCATCAGCGCAGGAGAGGGGGGTGCACGTGACCACGACGACACCGCCCCCGACCCAGGCGCCTGACCCCGAGGGGCCCTCGCGCCGCGGACTGGCCGCACGCGTCTCGCTCGGCCGCGTGTTCACGCCGGTGCCGAGCGAGTTCCTCCTCATCGCCTCCACCGCGCTGCTCCTGACCGGCTTCGGCCTCGTGATGGTGCTCTCGGCCACCTCCGCCCTCGGCGGGGCGCAGGACCCGTTCGAGCACGTCATCAAGCAGGGGATCTTCGCCGTCCTCGGCATCCCGCTGATGTTCGTCGCGAGCCGGTTCCCGGTGAGCTTCTGGCGCAAGGTCGCGTGGCTCGCCCTCATCGGTGCGACCGCGTTCCAGCTCCTGGTCTTCGTGCCCGGCCTCGGCGTGGAGTCGTACGGAAACCGCAACTGGGTCTCCCTCGGCGGCATCCAGTTCCAGCCGGCGGAGTTCCTCAAGATCGCCCTGGCACTGTGGATGGGCGCGGTGCTGTACCGCAAGCGCACCCTCCTGCGCTCCTGGGCGCACGTGTTCATCCCCGTCGTCCCGGTCGGCGCGCTCGTGATCGCCACGGTCCTCGCCGGCCGCGACCTCGGCACCGCCATGATCCTGTTCCTCGTGGTGCTGGCGGCGCTGTTCTTCTCCGGCGTTCGCCTGCGGATCTTCATCCTGCCGGCGATCCTGGCCGTGGGTGCCGTGCTGACCCTCGCGCTCAGCAGCGAGAACCGCCGTGCGCGCATCTTCAGCTTCCTCAACCCCGACACCGTCGACTGCTACTACGACACGTGCTATCAGTCGCTGCACGCGGTGTGGGGCCTGGCGTCCGGCGGCATCTTCGGGCTGGGGTTGGGCAACTCCAAGGAGAAGTACGACTGGCTCCCCGCCGCCGCGAACGACTACATCTTCGCGATCGTGGGGGAGGAGCTCGGGCTCATCGGCTGTGCCGTCGTGCTGGGCCTGTTCGCGCTGTTCGCCGTGGGGGCCTTCCACATCATCCGCAAGACCGACGACCCGTTCGTGCGCATCGTCTCCGGTGCCATCACGATCTGGATCGTGGGGCAGGCGCTCATCAACATCGGCGTCGTGCTGCGGGTCTTCCCCGTGCTCGGTGTCCCGCTGCCGTTCATGTCGCAGGGCGGCACGAGCCTGCTCTCCGTGCTCCTGGCGTGCGGAGTGCTGCTGTCCTTCGCCCGCACGCTCCCCGTCCGCCAGCGCTGACCGCGCCCTGCGGGAACGCTCAGGCGGCGGCCGTTAGGGTCGGATGGTGACCACCTACCTCCTCGCCGGCGGCGGCACGGCCGGCCACGTCAACCCGCTGCTGGCGGTGGCCGACGGCCTGCGCGAGCGCGATCCCGACGCCGCCGTGTACGTCCTCGGCACGCGCGAGGGCCTGGAGGCCCGGCTCGTCCCGCTGCGCGGATACGAGCTGCTCTTCGTCGACAAGGTCCCGTTCCCGCGCCGCCCCGACCGCGCCGCCGCGACCTTCCCCACCCGCTTCCGCCGCGCCATCGCGCAGGTGCGCGCCCACATCCGCGACCGCGGCGTGGACGTGGTCACCGGCTTCGGCGGCTACGCCTCGGCCCCCGCCTACGTCGCCGCCCGCCGCGCGGGCGTGCCGGTCGTCGTGCACGAGGCCAACGCCAAGCCGGGCCTGGCGAACGTGCTCGGCGCACGCGGTGCCGCCGCGGTGGGCGTCGCCTTCGCGGGCACGCCGCTGCGCGGGGCCCGCGTGGTCGGGATGCCCCTGCGACAGGAGATCGTCGACCTGGATGCCGCCGCATCCCGCTCCGCCGCCGCCGAGCACTTCGGTCTCGACGCGGCGCGTCCGACGCTCCTCGTCTTCGGCGGCTCGCTCGGGGCCGAGCGCCTCAACGCGGCGTTCGGCGCCTCGTGGCAGGACGTGCTGGAGGCCGGATGGCAGCTGCTGCACGTCACCGGCGACCGGTCGGACCTGCCCGACCCCGGCGTGCCCGGCTACGCAGTCGTCCGCTACGTCGACCGGATGGACCTGGCCTACGCCCTCGCCGACGCGATCGTCTCCCGTTCGGGGGCGGCGACGGTGAGCGAGGTCAGCGCGCTGGGGATCCCCGCGGTGTACGTCCCCTACGCCGTCGGCAACGGCGAGCAGCGCCTCAATGCGGCGTCGGCGGTGCGCGCAGGTGCTGCCCGCATCATCCCCGACGCCGAACTCACCCCCGAGCGCGTGCGCGCCGAGGTGGTCCCGCTCCTGCAGGACGCCGGCGCCCTGCAGGCGATGCGGGATGCCGCGGCCTCGGTGGGCACGCGCACCGGTACGCAGAACGTCATCGGCCTGATCGACGAGGCCCTCGCGCGCCGCCGCTGACCCCGCCGGCGTCGGCGTCGGCCGCGTCACCGCCGCCGAAGTCAGGAGAACGGCCGGAATCAGGACGTTTGGGCCCTGATCCGTCCTGATTCCGGCGATTCTCCTGATTCCGGCAAGCGTGCGGACGGCGGATGGCCGCGGGCCAGCGCCTCGGCAGACGCCGCGGCCGCGCCACGGCCGCCCCGCGCGCCGGAGCGGACGCCCAGGTGCGCCGACCTAGGATGATCGGGTCATGATTCGCCCCGACCTGAGCCTGCCCATCCCCGAGCACATCGAGGCCGCCCACTTCATCGGAATCGGCGGCTCCGGCATGTCGGGGCTCGCGCGCATGTTCCTGGACCGCGGCATCCGCGTGTCCGGTTCGGATCGCGCGGACAGCCCGGCGCTGCGCGATCTGGCGGCCCGGGGGGCGACGGTGCACGTGGGGCACGATGCCGCCCACCTCGGCGACGCCGACACCGTCGTGCACACGGGCGCCATCTGGCCGGAGAACCCCGAGTTCGTCACCGCGAAGCAGCGCGGCCTCGCCGTCATCCACCGGTCCCAGGCCCTGCACTGGCTGATCGGCGGGCGACGGCTGGTGGCCGTCGCCGGAGCGCACGGGAAGACCACGTCCACCGGCATGATCGTCACGGCCCTGCGCGGACTGGGTGAGGATCCGACCTTCGTCAACGGCGGCGTCATCGCCGAGTACGGCGTCTCCAGCGCGACCGGCTCCGACGACGTCGTCGTCATCGAGGCCGACGAATCCGACGGCACGTTCCTCCTCTACGACACCTCCATCGCCCTCATCACGAACGTCGACCCCGACCATCTCGACCACTACGGCTCGTTCGACGCGTTCGACGCGGCGTTCGCCCGCTTCGCGGACGGGGCGCGCGAGGCCGTCGTGATCTCCGCCGACGACGCCGGCGCGCAGCGCGTGCGCGAGCGTCTCACCCACCGCCATGTCGTGACGTTCGGGCAGGATGCCGCCGCCGACGTGCGCGTGGAAGACCTCCGCACCGAGGGGCCGGTGTCCTTCACCCTGACCGCCGGCGGCACCTCGGTCCCCGTCCGGCTCCAGGTGCCCGGCGCCCACAACGCGATCAACGCCGCGGGCGCGGTGGCGGTTCTGCTCGCCCTCGGCCACGACCTCGCCGCCGCCGCCGACGCGGTGTCCGGGTTCGGCGGCACGGCCCGCCGGTTCGAGCTGCACGACGTGCGCCGCGGCGTCAGCGTGTACGACGATTACGCGCACCATCCCACCGAGGTCGCCGCGGCGCTGGCGGCTGCCCGCACCGTCGTGGGGGACGGGCGCATCATCGCGCTGCACCAGCCGCACACGTACTCGCGCACGCAGGCGATGTACCGGGAGTTCGCCGAGGTGCTCGAATCCCACGCCGACCACACCGTCGTGCTGGACGTCTACGGCGCGCGGGAGGATCCGGTTCCCGGCGTCACCGGCGCCCTCGTCAGCGAGGCGTTCACCGACCCCGGCCGCGTGCACTTCGTGGCGGACTGGCAGGAGGCGGCCGACTACACCGCCGCCGTCGCACGGCAGGGTGACTACGTCATCACGCTCGGCTGCGGCAACGTGAACCTCATCATCCCGCAGGTGCTCGAGGCCCTCGCGCGCACCGACGAGAACGCCGCGGGATGACCGGGATGCGTCGGCCCCACCCGCTGCCGCCGCCCCCTGCGGAGTCGCGCCCGAGCCGGCCGGCCCTCGAGGACGAGGTCCCAGCGCCGATCATCCCGCTCCTGCCGGGAGAACCGCGGCGCCCGGCGCCCGAGCCGCCGCCGGAACCGACGCCCGGACGCTGGCACCTCCGCGATGTCTGGCGTGCCTCGCGCAACCGCCGGCGCGCGCTGCGGGCAGAGGTCCGCCGGTTCACGGTGCGCCAGCGCCGGCGGCGGATGCTGTGGATCGGTGTCGCGTCATCGGTCGCGCTGCTCGTGCTGGGCACGGTCGGCGCCGCGTACAGCCCGTTGTTCGCCGTGCAGCGCATCGACGTGGCCGGCACGAGCGCGCTGGATGCCGCCGCCGTCACGGAGGCGCTCGAGGGACAGCTCGGCACGCCACTGCCGCTCGTGGACGACAGCGCCGTGAAGGCCGCGCTCGTGCGGTTCCCGCTGGTGGAGTCGTACACGCTGGAGGCACGCCCGCCGCACGACCTGGTGGTGCGGATCGTGGAGCGCACGCCCGTCGGCGTCCTGGAATCGCCTGCCGGCTTCACCGTTGTCGACGCCGCCGGTGTCGCCCTCTCCACCACGCCGACGGCCCCGTCGGGGCAGCCGCTGCTGTCGATCACGGGCGGGCTGGATTCGCCGGCCTTCCGCGCCGCCGGCACGGTGATGCGCGCGCTGCCCGAGCCCATCCGGCTCCAGGTCACCGCCGTCTCCGCCTCCACCGCGGACGATGTGACCCTGACCCTGGGCGCGACGAACACGACGGTGGTGTGGGGGAGCGCGGAGAACTCCGCCATGAAGGCGCTCACGCTGGACAAGACGATGCAGGCCCGCCCTCCCGCGCAGACGAGCGTGTACGACGTGTCGTCGCCGACGGCCGTCGTGGTGCGCTGACACGAGTTCGTGAGGGGATGTCGCGACACGCCCGCGCCGTTGCCGCCGGCGCCGCCGCATCCACCTACGTTCAGATCAGGAATTGCATACCGCGCAATTCTTTAACCCTCTAGATGAGGTTTAAAGTTCGGGATATGGAGGCCGGCATGAGCCAGAACCAGAACTACCTCGCCGTGATCAAGGTCGTCGGGGTCGGCGGGGGTGGCGTCAACGCCGTCAACCGCATGATCGAGTTGGGCCTTCGCGGCGTGGAGTTCATCGCGATCAACACCGACGCGCAGGCGCTGCTCATGAGCGACGCCGACGTCAAGCTCGATGTGGGGCGCGAGCTCACGCGAGGACTCGGTGCCGGTGCCGACCCCGAGGTGGGTCGTCGCGCCGCGGAAGACCACGCCGAGGAGATCGAGGAAGCACTCGCGGGCGCCGACATGGTGTTCGTGACGGCGGGCGAGGGTGGTGGCACCGGAACCGGTGGCGCGCCGGTCGTGGCCCGCATCGCCAAGTCGATCGGCGCCCTGACCATCGGTGTCGTGACCAAGCCCTTCTCCTTCGAGGGGCGCCGCCGCCAGAGCCAGGCCGAGGCGGGCGTCGGAAAGCTCAAGGAAGAGGTCGACACCCTCATCGTCGTGCCCAACGATCGCCTCCTGGAGATCAGCGACCGCGGCATCTCGATGATCGAGGCCTTCGCCACCGCCGACCAGGTGCTCCTTGCCGGTGTGCAGGGGATCACCGACCTGATCACCACCCCCGGACTGATCAACCTCGACTTCGCCGACGTCAAGTCGGTCATGCAGGGTGCGGGATCCGCGCTCATGGGCATCGGATCGGCACGTGGTGCCGACCGGGCGATCAAGGCGGCCGAGCTGGCCGTCGAGTCGCCGCTGCTGGAAGCGTCGATCGAAGGCGCGCACGGAGTGCTGCTGTCCATCCAGGGCGGATCGAACCTCGGCATCTTCGAGATCAACGACGCCGCCCAGCTGGTGAAGGAGGCCGCGCACCCCGAGGCCAACATCATCTTCGGAACCGTCATCGACGACACCCTCGGCGACGAGGTGCGCGTCACGGTCATCGCCGCCGGCTTCGACGGTGGCGAGCCCTCGCTGCGCCTGGACGCCGTGGGGGCCGCGCAGCGCCCCGCGACGCCCGTCCTGCCGCCGCTTCCGGTGGAGGACCCGCTCGCCTCGGCGTCGGCGCCCGCATCGGCGGCGGAGGAGAAGCAGGTGGCCCGGGAGTCGGTGCCCGTCGCGGCGCGGATGCCGGAGCCGGCCTACGACTCCGCGTTCGGCGACGACGATCTCGACATCCCCGACTTCCTGAAGTAGGAACCGATCGAACGAGGCGGGCCCGGCATGCCCCGGGCCCGCCTCGTCGTCTGCCGGGAGGGCATATGGACACCGCACTGGCCGAGCGTCTGGCCGCCGTCGACGAGGGGATCGCCGCATCCGCCCGTGCTGCCGGAAGGGACCCGGGCGGCATCACCCGAATCGTGGTGACGAAGTTCCACCCCGCGCGCCTGGTGACCGACCTGTACGACCTGGGCGTGCGCGACGTGGGGGAGAACCGGCAGCAGGAGCTGTCGGCGAAGGCCACCGAGGTGGGCGCGCTGCCCGGCCTGAAGTGGCATTTCATCGGGCAGGCGCAGACGAACAAGGCCCGCGCCATCCGCGCCGTCGCCTCGGCGGTGCACTCGGTCGATCGCGCGCGCCTGGCCGATTCCCTGGATGCGGCGGCGCCCGAGGAGGGCGACCTGCTGGACGTGCTCGTGCAGGTGAACCTCACCGACGACACCGGGCGCGGCGGCGTCGCCCCGGGCGAGGCGGAATCCCTCGCCGCGCATGTCGCCGGCTGCCCGACGCTGCGCCTGCGCGGGGTCATGGCCGTCGCTCCGCTGGACGAGCAGCCCGCCCGTGCCTTCGAGCGCCTGCGCGGGGCTGCAGAGGCCGTGCGGCGCGTCGTGCCCGATGCGGACTGGATCTCGGCCGGAATGACCGGCGATTACCCCGAGGCGGTCGCGATGGGCGCGACACACCTGCGGATCGGCTCGGCAATCACGGGTCCGAGGCCCGTGCGCGGCTAGCCTCGGAACAGACGAGCGAACGGAGGATGCGATGTCGAACCCGCTCAAGAAGACGATGGTGTACCTGGGCCTCGCGGACGAAGAGGAAACCTTCGACGAGCCGGCGACGCAGCCTACGAGCCGCAAGCCACAGGCCGTCGAGAAGGCCGCACCCATCACGCCGATCCATCGGCCCTCGGTGGTGCGACAGCCCACCCCCGGGCCGGTCAGCGAGATCCTGACGGTGCACCCCAAGCAGTACCGCGACGCGCAGGTGATCGCCGAGAGCTTCCGCGAGGGCGTTCCGGTCATCATCAACCTGTCGCAGATGAGCGACGCCGACGCGCGCCGCCTGATCGATTTCGCGAGCGGTCTGTCGATGGGGCTGTACGGCCGGATCGAGCGGGTCACCAGCAAGGTGTTCCTGCTCTCTCCCGAGAACATCGCCGTCTCCGGCGATGGCGCGCTCGCGCAGGCGGACCCCGAGTCCGTCGCGTTCGCTCAGCCGTAACCGATCGTGGAAGTGTTGCGCCTGGTCGCGACGGTCCTCAACGCGCTGCTGTTCCTGTACGTGATCGCGCTGCTGGTGCGGCTCGTGCTGGAGTACATCCCGATGTTCAATCGTTCGTGGCGGCCTCGGGGAGCGGCGCTCGTCGCCGCCGAGGTGGTCTACACCGTGACCGACCCGCCGATCAAGCTGTTCCGTCGCTTCATCCCTCCGCTGCGGGTCGGCCCCGTCGCGATCGACTTCGCCTTCGCACTGACGATGCTGCTGTGCTTCGTGCTGCTGGGCGTCACCCGTTCGCTGGCCGCAGGCTGAACGGCCAGGGGGCTTCGACAGCCTCCGGAGCCGCGGACTATGCTTGCTCGAAGCACGCACGGCCCGCAGCGCCGTCCGAACCGGCCAGCGACCAGCTCTCGAAAGAGGAACCACCATGGCATTGACCCCCGATGACGTCGTCACCAAGCAGTTCCAGCACGTCCGGTTCAAGGAGGGCTTCGACCCCGACGAGGTCGACGACTTCCTCGACGAGATCGTCGTCGAGTGGCGCAAGGCCCTCGCCGAGAACGAGGAACTGAAGGCCAAGCTCGCCGCGTACGAGTCGGGCGAGCAGCCCGCCGCCGCCGAGCAGCCGGCCGCCGAGGCCCCGGCCGAGACGGTGGTGTCGGAGGTTCCCGCCCCCGCTCCCGCCACCTCCGGCGACCCCGCGTCCACCTCCGCCGGCATCATCGAGCTCGCCCAGCGCCTGCACGACGAGCACGTCGCCGAGGGCAAGGCGCAGCGTGACCAGCTCATCTCCGAGGCGCAGTCCCGCGCGGCGGCCATCGTCGCCGAGGCCGAGGCCAAGGGCCGCGACGAGATCGCGCGCCTGGAGAAGGAGCGCGTCGTGCTGGAGGGTCGCATCTCCGAGCTCAACGCGTTCGAGCGCGACTACCGCGCCCAGCTGCGCAGCTACATCGAGGGCAAGCTCCGCGACCTCGACACCACCGCAACGCCGTCCGGATCCACCCCGGTCTCGGCGATCGGTCTCTAGGCCCGGACGGTGCGCAGCCGGACACCCCTGCGTAAGGCGGCGGCCGGCACCCTCATCGCGATCCTCGCGGTGACGGTGCTGGCCGCCGACCAGTTCACGAAGATCCTCGCGATCGCCGAGCTTCCACCGGAAGAGCCGGTGCCCGTTCTCGGCGAGTTCCTGCAGTTCTACCTCGTCCGAAACCCCGGCGCCGCCTTCTCCCTCGGAGAGAGCGTCACGTGGCTGTTCACGATCGCGCTGGCCGCAGTGGCCGTCGGTATCGTGTGGCTGGCACTCACGCGCGTGACCTCGCGCGCGTGGGCGGTCATCCTGGGTCTGCTCCTGGGCGGCGTGCTGGGCAACCTCACCGACCGCCTGCTGCGCGCGCCCGGGTTCCCGGTCGGGCACGTGGTCGACTTCATCTCCACGCCGTGGATGATGCCCGCGATCTACAACGTCGCCGACATCTTCATCGTGACCATGATGATCTGCGTCGCGCTGCTGGTGCTGCTGGGGCTGCGCCTGGACGGCACCCGCGAGACCCGCGCCGAGGCGGAGGCCGCCGTCGATCCGGAGTCCGCCGCCGATCCGGGGGCGACCGCCGATCCGGATGCCGCCGCCGACCCCGATCGCAACGACCCCGGCACGCCCACCCGCTGATGGCCGAGTCACGAAGCCTGCCGGTGCCCGATGGCCTGGAGGGGGCGCGGGTGGATGCCGCGCTGGCGAAGATGCTCGGGTTCTCTCGGACCTTCGCGGCCGAGGTCGCCGACGCGGGGGGCGTCGAGCAGGACGGACGCACGCTCGGCAAGTCCGACCGGCTGCGCGCGGGCGCATGGCTCACGGTGTCGTGGACGCCCAAGCGCGAGCCCGAGATCGTCCCCGTCGCCGTGGCCGACCTAGGGATCGTCTACGACGACGACGACATCGTCGTCGTCGACAAGCCCGCCGGCGTGGCCGCGCACCCCTCCATGGGGTGGGAGGGGCCGACGGTCCTCGGCGCACTGGCGGCGGCCGGCTTCCGCATCGCCACCAGCGGCGCCGCCGAGCGGCGTGGCGTGGTGCACCGCCTGGACGTCGGCACGAGCGGGCTCATGGTCGTGGCCAAGACCGAACGCGCCTACACCGCGCTCAAGCGCGCGTTCAAGGAGCGCGAGGTGGAGAAGATCTACCACGCCGTCGTGCAGGGGCACCCCGATCCGCTGGCCGGGACGATCGACGCACCGATCGGGCGGCATCCCACGCACTCGTGGAAGTTCGCGGTCACCCCCACCGGCAAGGACTCCGTCACGCACTACGAGACGCTCGAGGCGTTCCCCGGCGCCGCGCTGCTGGAGATCCACCTGGAGACCGGGCGCACGCATCAGATCCGCGTGCACATGGCCGCCCACCGCCATCCGTGCGTCGGCGACCCGCTCTACGGCGCCGACCCGACGCTCTCGGCCCGGCTGGGTCTCACCCGGCAGTGGCTGCACGCCCGTCAGCTGGCCTTCGCCCATCCCGCGACGGGGGAGTGGAGCACCTTCACCTCGCCCTATCCGCCGGACCTGCAGCACGCGCTCGATCTCCTGCGCACCGACTGACGCGTCGGCGCTCTTCGCCCGGTCGGAGGATCTCACGTATGTCGGAGGATGCCGCGCACATCCTCCGACATACGCGGGATGCTCCGACCTCGGTGAGCCGAGGTGTCGGAGGGGGATGGCACACTGCGGGGATGACAGTGGACGTGCGGCCCGCGTCGACCTTCGACGATGTGGCGACGATGGTGGGTCCCAAGCGGCCGGACGCGAACGTGTGCTGGTGCTTGAGCTACCGCATCCCGAGCCGGCTCAACCGCGAGCTGGTCGGTGAGGCGCGCGGCGCGTACGTGCGGGAGCTGTGCGCCCGCGACGTCGCCCCCGGCGTGCTCGCCTACGACGGCGGTGAGGTGGTGGGATGGGCCGGGGTGGCACCCCGCGCCGACACGACGTTCGCGACCGCCCGGCTGATCCCGCACGTCGACGACCTCCCGGTGTGGTCGGTGTGGTGCATCCGCGTGCGCCCCGGCCATCGCGGCACCGGCATCTCGCACGCTCTCCTGGCGGGTGCCGTCGAGTTCGCCCGCGCCCACGGCGCACCCGCGGTGGAGGGTTACCCGGTGGACAACGGCGGCGAGAAGGTGAACCTCACGATGGCGTACGTCGGCACGAGGGCGCTGTTCGAGAAAGCCGGGTTCACCGTCGCGGCCGAGACCGGATCGCGCCTGGACGGCTTCCCGCGCGTGCTGATGCGCCTGCCGCTCTAACGCCCTCCGGCGAAGGAGGCCGGATCGTCCTCCGCGACGGCGAGGGCGATCTTGCGCACGTGCTCCTGGGCGACATCCGTCAGTTCGCCCAGACCGTAGAAGCCGACCTCGGTGAGCTCGCCGTCGGCCGGATGGGGCTCACCCGACACCCAGTCGCACCGGAAGACCAGGTCGAGGTAGTCGACCTGGTCGCCGTTGGCGTACGTGATGCGCGGGACCTGCTGCACGAGGGCGAGGCGCGTCGCGCGGACGGTGACGCCGGCCTCCTCGCGGCACTCCCGCACCGCCGCATCCGCCGGCTCCTCGCCCGGGTCCACGATCCCCGAGACCGGCTGCCAACTGCCGTTGTCGGCCCGCTTGCCGATCAGCACCTTCTCGTCGCGGAAGACGATCGCGGTGACCCCGACCAGCGGCAGCGGATCGTGCCCGATCTTCTCGCGCAGCGACAGGACGAACTCGGGCGTGGCCATGGTTCCACCCTAGGCGGCGCGCGCATCGCCGCAGCTGCCATGTCGGTCCCCGAACGTAGACTCGACTCCGTGGCATCCGACTCCTTCGTTCACCTCCATGTGCACAGCGAGTACTCGATGCTCGACGGAGCCGCCCGCATCGGGCCGATGGTCCAGGAGGCCGTCCGCCAGGGGATGCCGGCGATCGCGGTCACCGACCACGGGAACACCTTCGCCGCGTACGAGTTCTACAAGACCGCCAAGGGTGCCGGCATCAAGCCGATCATCGGCATCGAGGCGTACGTGACCCCCGGCACCCACCGTGCCGATAAGGCGCGCGTGCGCTGGGGCACGCCGGAGCAGAGCAGCGACGACGTGTCCGGCTCCGGCGCGTACACGCACATGACGCTGCTCTCGGAGACGACCGAGGGCATGCACAACCTCTTCCGGCTCTCCAGCAAGGCCTCCATCGAGGGGTACTACTTCAAGCCGCGCATGGACCGCGAGCTGCTGCAGACCTACAGCAAGGGGCTCATCGCCACGACGGGGTGCCCCTCCGGCGAGGTGCAGACGCGGCTGCGGCTCGGTCAGTACGACGCCGCACGAGCGGCCGCGGCGGAGTTCCAGGACATCTTCGGCAAGGAGAACTACTTCGCCGAGATCATGGATCACGGCCTCTCCATCGAGCGGCGCGTCATGGGCGATCTGCTGAAGATCGCCAAAGACCTCGACATCCCGCTCGTGGGCACCAACGACCTGCACTACACCCACCAGCACGACGCCACCAGCCACGCCGCCCTGCTGTGCGTGCAGTCGGGATCCACGCTCGACGACCCGAAGCGGTTCAAGTTCGACGGCGACGGGTACTACGTGAAGTCCCCGGCCGAGATGCGCCAGATCTTCCGCGACCATCCCGAGGCCTGCGACAGCACGCTGCTGATCGCCGAGCGGTGCGACGTGGAGTTCAACACGTCGGCGAACTACATGCCGCGCTTCCCCGTTCCGGCGGGGGAGACCGAGGAGTCGTGGTTCATCAAGGAGGTCGAGAAGGGCCTCGAGTTCCGCTACCCCGACGGCATCCCCGCCGACGTCCGCCGGCAGGCCGAGTACGAGACCGGCGTCATCACCCAGATGGGCTTCCCGGGGTACTTCCTCGTCGTCGCCGACTTCATCAACTGGGCCAAGGACAACGGCATCCGCGTGGGTCCCGGCCGCGGATCCGGCGCCGGCTCGATGGCGGCGTACGCCATGCGCATCACCGACCTCGATCCGCTGCAGCACGGGCTCATCTTCGAGCGCTTCCTCAACCCCGATCGCGTGTCGATGCCCGACTTCGACGTCGACTTCGACGACCGCCGCCGTGGCGAGGTCATCCAGTACGTCACCGAGAAGTACGGCGACGAGCGCGTCGCGCAGATCGTCACGTACGGCACCATCAAGGCCAAGCAGGCCCTCAAGGACGCCGGGCGCGTGCTGGGGTTCCCCTTCAGCATGGGGGAGAAGCTCACCAAGGCCATGCCGCCGGCGGTCATGGGCAAGGACATGCCGCTGGACGGCATGTTCAACAAGGAGCACCCGCGTTACAAGGAGGCGGGGGAGTTCCGCACCCTCATCGAGACGGATCCCGAGGCCAAGACGGTCTTCGACACCGCCGTGGGGCTGGAGAACCTCAAGCGCCAGTGGGGCGTGCACGCGGCCGGCGTGATCATGTCGAGCGAACCGCTCATCGACATCATCCCGATCATGCGGCGCGAGCAGGACGGCCAGATCGTCACGCAGTTCGACTATCCCGCGTGCGAGTCGCTCGGCCTCATCAAGATGGACTTCCTGGGGCTGCGCAACCTCACGATCATCAACGACGCGGTCGACAACATCAAGGCCAACCGCGGTCAGGACCTCGTGCTGGAGGATCTGCCGCTGGATGACCAGGCCTCCTACGACCTGCTCTCCCGCGGCGACACGCTCGGCGTTTTCCAGCTCGACGGCGGGCCGATGCGCTCCCTCCTGCGCCTGATGAAGCCGGACAACTTCGAAGACATCTCCGCCGTCATCGCGCTGTACCGCCCGGGCCCCATGGGCGCCAACTCCCACATCAACTACGCGCTGCGCAAGAACGGCCAGCAGGAGATCACCCCGATCCATCCCGAACTGGAGGAGCCGCTCAAGGACATCCTCGACACCACCTACGGCCTGATCATCTATCAGGAGCAGGTCATGGCGATCGCCCAGCGCGTCGCCGGGTTCTCGCTCGGTCAGGCAGACATCCTGCGCCGCGCGATGGGTAAGAAGAAGAAGTCCGAGCTGGACAAGCAGTACGAGGGCTTCCACGGAGGCATGGTCGCGCGCGGCTTCGGCGAGGCCGCCATCAAGTCGCTGTGGGACATCCTGCTGCCCTTCTCCGACTACGCCTTCAACAAGGCGCACTCCGCCGCGTACGGGCTCGTCTCCTACTGGACGGCGTACCTGAAGTCGCACTATCCCGCCGAGTACATGGCGGCGCTGCTGACGAGCGTGGGCGATTCGAAGGACAAGATGGCGGTGTACCTGAACGAGTGCCGCCGCATGGGCATCCGCGTGCTCCCGCCCGACGTCAACGAGTCGATCCGCTTCTTCGCCGCCGTCGGTGAAGACATCCGCTTCGGCCTGGGCGCCGTGCGTAACGTGGGGGCCAACGTCGTGGACGGGATCGTCACGGCCCGTCAGGAGGCGCCGTTCACCTCCTTCCACGACTTCCTCGCCAAGGTCCCGCTGCACGTGGCCAACAAGCGCACCGTGGAATCGCTCATCAAGGCCGGTGCGTACGACTCCCTCGGCGCCACGCGGCGCGCGCTGCTGGAGATCCACGAGGATGCGACGGAGGGGGCCGTCCTCGACAAGCGCCGCGAGGCCAACGGCGAGGTCGGCTTCGACTTCGACTCGCTGTGGGACGAGCCGCACCAGGTGGCCAAGGTCCCCGACCGCCCCGAGTGGACGAAGAAGGACAAGCTCGCTTTCGAGCGGGAGATGCTCGGGCTGTACGTCTCCGATCACCCGCTCGCCGGCCTGGAGGTGGCGCTGGCCAAGCACGCCTCGATCGGCATCCACGACCTCCTCTCCTCGGAGGACGTCCAGGACGGCGACCAGGTCACGATCGCCGGACTGGTCACCTCCGTGCAGCACCGCGTGGCCAAGCAGAGCGGCAATCCATACGGCATGATCACCGTCGAGGACTTCAACGGCGAGGTCACCGTGATGTTCATGGGCAAGACCTACCAGGAGTTCTCGCCGGTGCTGCAGGCCGATGCCATCCTCGTCGTGCGGGGGCGCGTGTCACGGCGCGACGACGGCCTCAACCTGCACGCGCAGTCGGCGTTCTCGCCCGACCTGGGGGCCCTGGACGAGTCGGGTCCGCTCGTGCTGATCCTGCCCGAGCAGCGCGCCAGCGAAGATCTCGTGGGCGAACTCCTGCAGACCCTTCACCGTCACCGCGGCGAGACTGAGGTGACCCTCAAGCTCCACAAGTCGGGCACCGCGAAGGTGTTCGAAGTACCGCATCCGGTGCGGGTGACCGCCGACCTGTACGGCGAACTCAAGGGACTGCTCGGCCCCAACTGCCTGGGCTGAGCTCCGCTGTCAACCGGCGGTGCGATCCTGCGATGCGCCGCCGACCCTGAGTAGGATCATCCCCGCCCCCTTGGAGAGGACCATCGTGACTGACCCCGAACTGGACGACACCACCATCGCCCGCGCGCCCGCCCGCGAGGATGCTGTGGCCGCCGACGGCCCCGGCGCCGAGGCGACGACCACCGAGGCGTCGGCCGCCGACGCACCGCCTGCGCAGGCTGACGACAGCCGCGGAGCCGACCAGGAGAACCCGCCGCAGTACGGCGTCGGACCGTTCACCATCCGTGAGGTCGCACTCACCGGCGTGTGGCTGGTGGCCTTCGTCATCTCCTTCTTCCCGCTCAACATCGCCGGGGGCAACGCGCGCCCGCTCTTCGGCGGCGACAACGTGTGGGTCTCGGGCCTGTCCTGGATCCTCGCGATCGGGCTGCCCACCGTCGCCGTGTTCCTCCTGGTGCTGCGTCGCCTCTCGCCGCAGGGCATCCGCCGCGTCGGATCGCTCGGCATCGACCAGTTCGCCTCCGTGGCGTTCTCGGTGGCCGCGTTGGTGTGGCTGACGTGGCTGTGGGACACGATCGCCATCGCGATCGAGACCGACTTCTGGACGCGCTCGTGGGTCGTGTGGGTCGAGGTCGTGCTCATGCTCGCCGGCGTCGCGCTGACCGTGTTCGCCCCGATCATCCCGGTGCTCGAGCAGGACTTCCAGGGCCGCCCCGAGGCGCCCGCCCACCGCAACGCACGGCCCGTCCGCGCGGTCACCCCGCGGCCGGTCCGCGAGCGCCCCGCACGCCAGCAGACCGCGCACGCCCCCGTCCCCGCCCCCGTCGACGGAACCGCGTTCGGCGGCGGACCGCAGCACGCCTACGACCCGGCGGCCGCGCCCACCACGTCTTACGACGCTCCGCAGCCTGCCGCCGCGCACGACACGGCCGGCGACGCCGCTGCGCAGCCGGCGGCCGCGCAGCAGGACACCGGCTCCTACGACACCGACGTGTTCGCCCCGCTGCGCGACGAGCAGGCACCCGCGGCGACCGGCACGCAGACGCAGGAGTGGACGGCCACCGACGACACCGTCGCATCCGCCTCGCACAGCGCCCCGGCGCAGCAGCAGGCATTCTGGGCGCTCGTTCCGGTGGAGCGCGACGTGGTCGACGAGTACGGCGCTCCGCTGTTCCGCATCGGCCCGACCGCGTGGGCGCTCGTGCTCGAAGACCGCGGCGAGGTCTTCGTCGTGCGCCACGAGGACGGCCGCATCGGCTACCTGCACGACGTCAGCGGCGTGACCCGCGGCTGACCCGGACGCGCATCATCGGCGGGGAGGGCGCGCGGTAGCCTGGAGGGATGCTTCGCACCATCGATCTCCGCGGTCGCGCCCTCACCGCAGCCGAGCTTCTGGAGGCCGTCCCGCGCGCGGCAGACGCCCGCGATGAAGCCCTCGCGACGGCCGCGGCGATCGTCGCCGACGTCGCCGACCGTGGCGAGACCGCCCTGCGGGAGCAGGCCGAACGCTTCGACGGCGTCAGTGGCCACGCCGTCCGCGTTCCGGAGATACACCTGACCGAAGCCGTCGCGACGCTGGATCCCACGGTGCGCGCGGCGCTGGAGGAGGCGATCCGGCGCGTCCGGCAGGCCTCGGCAGCCCAGGTGCCTCCGCCCGTGACCACCGAGCTCGGCCCCGGTGCGCGCGTGACGCAGCGCTGGCAGCCGGTGCGGCGCGTGGGCGTGTACGTGCCCGGCGGCAAGGCGGTGTACCCCTCCAGCGTCGTCATGAACGTCGTGCCGGCCCAGGTCGCGGGTGTGGACGAGGTCGCGCTCGCCTCGCCCCCGCAGCGCGAGTTCGGCGGCCGTGTGCACCCGGTCATCCTCGCCGCCGCGCACCTGCTGGGCGTCACGGAGGTCTACGCGATGGGCGGTGCCGGCGCGATCGGCGCGTTCGCCTCCGGCGTGCCGTCGCTGGGCCTGGAACCGGTCGACGTCGTCACCGGGCCAGGGAACAACTTCGTCGCATCCGCCAAGCGCGCCGTCGCCGGCCGCGTCGGCACCGACTCCGAAGCCGGAGCAACCGAGATCCTCGTCGTGGCCGATGCCACGGCCGACGCCGACCTCGTCGCCGCCGACCTGGTGAGCCAGGCCGAGCACGACGAGCAGGCATCCGCCGTGCTCGTGACGGATTCACCCGAGCTGGCCGATGCGGTGGCGGATGCCGTGGCCGCGCGGGCCCGGCGCACGCGGCACTCCGAACGGGTGCAGGCCGCCCTCGGCGGACCGCAGTCGGCGATCGTGCTCGTCGACGACGCCGACGGCGCCGTCGCCTTCAGCAACGCGTACGCGCCGGAGCACCTCGAGCTGCACATGGCCGACCCGCATCCGGAGCGGTTCGTGCACGCCGGCGCCGTCTTCGTCGGCCCGTACACGCCCGTGAGCCTCGGGGACTACCTCGCCGGCAGCAACCACGTGCTGCCCACGGGGGGTCAGGCACGCTATGCCGCCGGGCTGTCGGCGGCGACGTTCCTGCGCCCTCAGCAGGTCATCGAGTACGACCGCGACGCGCTGTCGGTCGTCAGCGAGGCCATCGTGGCCCTCGCCGAAGCCGAGGCCCTGCCCGCCCACGGCGAGGCGGTCACTGCGCGCTTCCAAGTCTCCGGGGATGCGGGGCCGCACGAGGGGTGACCTCGTCGCGTAGTCTGTCGATGCCATGCATTGCCCTTTCTGCCGTCATCCCGATTCCCGCGTCATCGATTCCCGCACGAGCGACGACGGCCTCAGCATCCGCCGCCGCCGCCAGTGCCCCGAGTGCGGCGGACGCTTCTCGACCGTCGAGACGGCGAGCCTGAACGTCATCAAGCGTTCGGGTGTCGTCGAGCCGTTCAGCCGCGAGAAGGTCATGTCGGGCGTCCGCAAGGCGTGCCAGGGGCGGCCGGTTACCGAGGCCGACCTCGCGATGCTGGCCCAGCGCGTCGAGGAGGCCGTGCGCCAGACGGGCGCCTCGCAGGTGGAGGCGAACGAGATCGGCCTGGCGATCCTCGGTCCGCTCCGTGAGCTGGACGAGGTCGCGTACCTGCGGTTCGCCAGCGTGTACCAGGCGTTCGAGTCGCTGGAGGACTTCGAGACCGCGATCGGGCTGCTGCGCGCCGACCACTCCGCCCGCCGCGCCGCCTCGCTCGCCGAATAGCGCGGTCGCCGAATAGCGCGGTCCTCTAGGCTGGCGGGGATGTACCCCACGCTCTTCCGCCTCGTGCTCTCGCGCATCGATCCCGAGCGCGCCCACCACCTCGCCGTCCCGGTCATCCGGCTCCTCGGCGTCCCGCCGTTCTCGTGGATCACCCGCCGGCTGACGGCACCCGCTCCGTCGCTGCGCACCGAGGCGCTCGGCCTCGTGTTCGATTCGCCGTTCGGGGTGGCCGCGGGATTCGACAAGGACGTGCGGATGGTCCAGGGCCTGTGGGCACTGGGGTTCGGGCATGTGGAGATCGGTACGGTCACCGCTTTGGCGCAGCCGGGCAACCCGCGTCCGCGGCTGTTCCGCTTGATCCCCGATCGCGCCGTCATCAACCGCATGGGGTTCAACAACGCCGGCGCGGAGGCTGCCGCCGCGCGCCTGGAGCGGCTGCGTCGCCGGCGCACGCGCCCGGTCATCGGCGTGAACATCGGCAAGAGCCGCGTCGTGCAGGTCGAGGACGCGACGGCCGACTACGTCCGCAGCACCCGGCTCCTCGCCCCGCTGGCCGACTACCTCGTGGTCAACGTCTCCTCCCCGAACACGCCGGGGCTTCGCGGCCTCCAGGCGGTGGACACGCTCCGACCGCTCCTGACGGCCGTGCGGGATGCCGCGGGGGAGACGCCGCTGCTGGTGAAGATCGCGCCCGACCTCGCCGACGACGAGGTCCAGGCGATTGCGCGGCTCGCGGTGGAGCTGGGGCTGGCCGGCCTCATCGCCACGAACACGACCCTCTCGCGTGAGGGCCTGCGGACCTCGCCGGAGGTCGTCGCGGCCGCAGGGGAGGGCGGCCTGTCCGGCGCTCCGCTGAAGGAGCGCGCGATGGCGGTGCTGCGACTCGTGCGCGCCGCCGTGCCACCGGAGTTCGTCGTCATCTCCGTCGGCGGGGTCGAGACCGCCGCCGACGTGCGCGCACGCCTCGATGCCGGCGCGACGCTCGTGCAGGGCTACACCGGGTTCCTGTACCGCGGGCCGCTGTGGGCCCGGCAGATCAACCGCGGCCTCTGACCCGCGTCGCATCCGCTCGCCGCGCATCGCAGTTTCGCGAGACTGCTGCCCACCGGCGAGACCGCGACATTATGGCCCTGTTTCGCCGGTGGCGTGCAGTCTCGCGGGTGTGGGAGGCCGGCGGACGCGGAGGCGGCGGGCGGGACCGGGGCGGGTCAGGCGGGGTGCTGGCCGCGCTTGACCTGCGGCTTGGGCAGGCGCATGAAGCGCATCTGGACGGTGCGCATCGCGGCGTACCAGCCCAGGCCCTTCTCCATGCGCGTGGCACCGAACTTCTCGCGCGCGGCGCGCTTGACGCGGATGGAGGTGAGGATCATGTCGCCGACGACGAAGAGGATGTAGATCCACAGCGCCACGAACGCCCAGTACTGGAACACGGCCAGCGGGATCAGGGTGGCGAGGATGACCAGGACCATGAAGGGCATGACGCCCTCTCCCAGGTGCCATCCGGCGTCGACGAAGTCGCGGGCGAACTTGCGCTGCGGGCCCTTGTCGCGGGCGGGCAGGTAGCGCTCGTCGCCGGCGGCCATGCCCAGGCGCGCCTTCTCGCGCCGGGCGGCCAGCTCGGCGCGGGCGCGCGCCTTCGCCTCCTTGGTGTCGGCTACGAGCGGGCGCTTGCGCGCGGCCTCCCGTTCGGCGCGCGTCGGCGTCGCGCGTCCCTTGCCGGAGCCCGGGCGGGCGGGGTCGACGGGAGCGTCGTTGGACGCGGGGGCGGGGGTCTTGGCCACGGGGAACCTCGGAGACATCGGATGCGGGCTCTCTAAGATTACCCGCATGACCCCCGAACTGTCCCGCCGTGACGCCGTACGTGCAGCCGCCGCATCCGTCATCCCCGCCGCCCTCGCCGACCTCGGCACCCTCGTGCGCATCCCGTCCGTCGCGTGGCCCGCGTTCGACCAGACCCAGGTGGCCCGCAGCGCCGAGGCTGTCGCCGCCCTGTTCCGCGATCTGGACTTCTTCGACCGGGTCGAGGTCGCCACCGCCGCCATCCCCGGCACCGACGAGCACGGTCAGCCCGCGGTGCTGGCCACGCGCGCGGCGCGGAACGGACGCCCCACCGTGCTGCTGTACGCGCACCACGACGTCCAGCCCGCCGGCGACGAGGCGCTGTGGGACTCGCCGCCGTTCGAGCCGACGGTGCGCGACGGCCGCCTGTACGGCCGGGGTGCCGCCGATGACAAGGCGGGCGTGATGGCGCACGTGGCGGCTCTGCGCGCGGTCATCGAGGCGCTCGGGCGCGACGTGGACCTCGGCGTCGCCGTGTTCATCGAGGGCGAGGAGGAGTACGGCTCGCGCTCGTTCGGGCAGTTCCTCTCCGACCACGCCGACGCACTCCGCGCCGACGCCATCGTCGTGGCCGACTCGGGCAACTGGGACGAGCGCACCCCGGCGCTGACGGTCTCGCTGCGGGGGAACGCGCGCTTCACGCTGCGCGTTCGCACGCTCGACCACGCGTCGCACTCGGGCATGTTCGGGGGAGCGGTCCCCGACGCGATGCTCGCCACCGTCAAGCTCCTCTCGACCCTGTGGGACGACGACGGCGCCGTGGCCGTGGCGGGCATGACGGCGCGGGATGCGGCGACCCCCGACTACAGCGAGCAGACCCTGCGCTCCGAGGCCGGGCTCCCCGACGGCGTCTCGCCGATCGGGCGGGGACCCATCCTGAGCCGCATGTGGAACCAGCCGTCGATCACGATCACGGGGATCGACGCCACGAGCGTCGCGGCCGCCTCCAACACCCTCGCGCCGGAGACCTCCGTCGTGATCAGCGCGCGCGTGGCCCCCGGGCAGTCCGCCCAGGAGGCGTACGCGGCGATGCAGGCGCATCTGCGCGCGCACGCCCCCTTCGGCGCGGAGCTCACCTTCTCCGACGTCGACCTCGGTGACGGCTTCCTCGTCGACACCGGCGGATGGGCCGTGGCGGATGTGCGCACAGCGTTCGAGGAGGGATACGGCGTGCCCAGCGTCGACGTGGGCGTGGGCGGATCGATCCCGTTCATCGCGGACCTCGTGCGGCAGTTCCCGGGGGCGCAGATCCTCGTGACCGGCGTGGAAGACCCGCACTCCCGCGCGCACAGCCCCAACGAGTCGCTGCACCTGGACACGTTCCGTCACGCCGTGGCCGCCGAAGCGCTCCTGCTGGAGAGCCTCGACGCGCGCACGGTGTGAACCGCCGCACGCCCGCGGGGGCGGCGTAGACTCGCAGAGTCCGAACCGCGACCCCGCACCGACGAAAGGGCCTGTCATGACCGACACCGCGCTGTCGACCGACCAGACCGTCCGCGACCACGGTGTCGCACTGACCGACGCCGCCGCCGGCAAGATCCGCAGCCTCCTCGAGCAGGAAGGCCGCGACGACCTGCGCCTGCGCGTGGCCGTCCAGCCTGGCGGATGCTCCGGCCTGATCTACCAGCTGTACTTCGACGAGCGTTTCCTCGAGGGTGACAAGGCCGTGGACTTCGACGGCGTGGAGGTCATCGTCGACGAGATGAGCGTGCCGTACCTGGACGGCGCGACGATCGACTTCAAGGACACCATCTCGGAGCAGGGGTTCACGATCGACAACCCCAACGCCGCCGGCAGCTGCGCCTGCGGCGACAGCTTCCACTGACACCTGGGGCCGGCTGATTCCGGCCCTGCACGACACGCCAGGACCCGCGGCTCGGGAGCGATAATCGCCCCGTCCCGCGGGTTTTCGCGTCCGCCAGCCTGAGCGGTTGGCCTGAGAAGCGTGAGAGCTTGCTCTAGACTGGCGGAAGCAACATTCACGTCCCGGAAAGGTGCACCGTGCCCTCGAAACGCCGCCTCCGCTGGGCCGCCCTCCCGGTTGGGATCGCGACGGCTGCAGTGCTCGCCGGGTGTAGCCCGACCCAGCTCCACGGGTATCTGCCCGGTTTCCAGGAGGATGGCGTCCCCACCACCAACCGCGTCGACATGGTCGCCGGCCTGTGGGTGAACTCGTGGATCGTGCTGCTGGTCGTCGGTCTGGTGACGTGGGGCCTCATGCTGTGGGCCGCCGTCGCGTACCGCCGCCGCAAGGGCCAGACCGGTCTGCCCGTGCAGCTGCGCTACAACATGCCGATCGAGATCTTCTACACGGTCGTCCCCCTGATCCTCGTGGTCGGCTTCTTCGCCTTCACGGCACGCGACCAGGACATCCTCGAGACCCAGTACGAAGACCCCGAGGTCTCCATCACCGCGTACGGCAAGCAGTGGGCGTGGGACTTCCAGTACAACGGCGAGGACGAAGACTTCTCCGACGCCGTGTGGAGCATGGGCGTGCAGGCCGAGCCCGAGGGCGACGGATACGTCGACCAGGACGCCCTGCCCACGCTGTACCTGCCCGTGGACAAGACGGTGCGGATCGAACTGCAGTCGCGCGATGTCGCGCACTCCTTCTGGGTCATCGACTTCCTGTACAAGAAGGACATGTACCTCGGGCGCGACAACTTCTGGTCGTTCACCCCGACGCGAGAGGGCACCTACGCCGGCAAGTGCGCCGAGCTGTGCGGTGAGTACCACTCCGCGATGCTGTTCAACGTCAAGGTCGTCAGCGAGGCGGAGTACGAGGACTACCTCGACACCCTCCGCGACGCGGGACAGACCGGCGACATCGACGAGGCCTACGACCGACTCCAGGGCAACACCGGGTTCGGGCGCGCCGAGGAAGGCTAAGCGAGCATGACCACCACGCTTCCCCCCCAGGAGTCCGCTCCGGGCCGTCCCACCACGCTCCCGCCGCGTCAGGCGGCGCTGATGAGCGGATCGCGCGTCGAGCGCAAGGGCAACATCATCGTCAAGTGGATCACCTCCACCGACCACAAGACGATCGGGTACCTGTACCTCATCGCCTCGGTGATGTTCTTCATGCTCGGCGGTGTCATGGCGCTGATCATCCGCGCCGAGCTGTTCGAGCCGGGCATGCAGATCGTGCCGACCAAGGAGCAGTACAACCAGCTGTTCACGATGCACGGCACGATCATGCTGCTTATGTTCGCGACGCCGCTGTTCGCCGGCTTCGCCAACGCGATCCTGCCGCTGCAGATCGGTGCGCCCGACGTGGCCTTCCCGCGCCTGAACGCCTTCGCATTCTGGCTGTTCCTCTTCGGCTCGCTCATCGCGGTGTCCGGCTTCCTCACCCCCGCCGGTGCGGCCGGCTTCGGATGGTTCGCCTATCAGCCATTGGCCAACGCCAGCTTCTCGCCAGGTGTCGGCGGGAACCTCTGGATGCTGGGCCTGAGCATGAGCGGTTTCGGTACGATCCTCGGCGCGGTGAACTTCATCACCACGATCCTGACGATGCGTGCCCCGGGCATGACGATGTGGCGCATGCCGATCTTCACGTGGAACACGCTGATCACCAGCATCCTGATCCTGATGGCGTTCCCGGTGCTGGCCGCCGCGATCCTGGCCGCCGCCTCCGACCGCGTGCTCGGTTCGCACATCTACGACCCGGCCGCCGGTGGCGTGCTGCTGTGGCAGCACCTGTTCTGGTTCTTCGGTCACCCAGAGGTGTACATCATCGCGCTGCCGTTCTTCGGCATCGTCTCGGAGATCTTCCCCGTCTTCAGCCGCAAGCCGATCTTCGGGTACAAGACCCTCGTGTACGCCACGATCGCGATCGCCGCGCTTTCGGTCGCGGTGTGGGCGCACCACATGTACGTCACGGGAGCCGTGCTACTGCCCTTCTTCGCCTTGATGACGATGCTCATCGCGGTGCCAACGGGTGTGAAGATCTTCAACTGGATCGGCACGATGTGGCGCGGGTCGCTCACCTTCGAAACGCCCATGGTCTTCGCCCTCGGCTTCCTCGTGTCGTTCGTGTTCGGCGGTCTGACCGGCGTCATCCTCGCCTCGCCGCCCCTGGACTTCCACCTGTCGGACTCCTACTTCGTCGTGGCGCACTTCCACTACGTCGTGTTCGGCACGGTCGTGTTCGCGATGTTCGCCGGGTTCTACTTCTGGTGGCCGAAGTGGACCGGGCGGATGCTCAACGAGCGCCTGGGCTACATCCACTTCTGGATGCTGTTCATCGGCTTCCACATGACGTTCCTCATCCAGCACTGGCTGGGCGTCGACGGCATGGTCCGCCGGTACGCCGACTACTCGCCGCAGGACAACTGGACGTGGGAGAACCAGGTCTCCACCGTGGGTGCGATGATCCTGGGCGCCTCGATGATCCCGTTCCTGCTGAACGTGTGGATCACGGCCCGCAAGGCGCCGAAGATCACCGTCAACGACCCGTGGGGCTACGGTGCGTCGCTGGAGTGGGCCACGTCGTGCCCGCCGCCGCGCCACAACTTCACGTCGATCCCACGCATTCGCAGCGAGCGTCCGGCGTTCGACCTGAACCACCCCGAGGCCGGCGTGCCGGTCGGCGTGGGTCCGGCGAAGGACGCCCCCGACGCCCCGGTCGTCGACGCCGCCGAGGGAGAGGTCAAGTAAATGCGCACCAACGTGGGCCTGTGGTGGCTGCTGTCGGTCTTCTTCCTCGTGGTGGGCATCGCCTACACCGTGTGGGCGATGCTGTTCTACACCGGTGACGTCCTCACACGGATCGAGTGGGTCGGAACCGTCGCGCTCGTCTTCGCCGCGCTGATGGCCGCGCTGATCGCGTTCTACGTGCAGCGCGTGCACCGCGCACAGGGCGGCGAGCTGCCCGAAGACACCCTCACCGCCGACATCGACGACGGCGACCCCGAGATGGGCGAGTTCAGCCCGTGGTCGTGGTGGCCGATCGTGCTCGCCTTCTCGGCGGCCATCGCGATGATCGGTCTGGCCGTCGGTGCGTGGCTCATGCCCATCGGCATCGCCATCTTCGCCGTGGCCATCGTGGGCTGGGTGTTCGAGTACTACCGCGGATACTTCGCACGCTGAGCGGCGCGTGCCGATCCGCCTGAGCGCGGCCGCCGTCTCCGACATCGGCTCCCACCGCGCGACCAACCAGGACGCCGCCTTCACGGCGTCCTGGGGCGCCGCGGTGGCCGACGGCGTGGGCGGGGGGCCATCCGGCGACCTGGCCTCCGCTGCACTCGTCCACCGGCTGGTGGCGGGCCCGGTGGGCGCATCGGATGCGGAGGCGCTCCTCGTCCGCATCCGCGAGGCGAATTGGGACCTGCGTGCGCACGTGCTGCGCGATCCCTCTCTGCAGGGGATGTCCACGACGTTCACGGGGCTCTTCGTGGGCGCCGGCGGCTCCCTCCTCGTCGCCCACACCGGCGACTCCCGCGGTTATCTCCTGCGGGACGGGTGGTTCACTCGCGAGACGCGTGACGACTCGTACGTGCAGGCCCTCGTGGACTCCGGGCTGCTGGCCCCCGAGGCCGCAGCCACGCACCCTCGCCGCAACATCATCACCGCATCCCTCGGGGGCGGCGAGGAGGATGTCGTGTCGGTGAGCGAACGGCAGCCGGTGGTCGGCGACCGATGGCTGCTGTGCAGCGACGGGGTCACCGACTACGCCCCCGAGACCGAAGTGGCGGCGCTCCTGGCGGCCGGTAGGAGCCCGCGCGACACGGCGGCGGAGATCGTCGCATACGCGCTGCAGGCCGGCAGCGCCGACAACGTCACGGCCGTGGTGTGCGATGTCGTCGACGACTCCGCGGATGCGACGGGCCCCGTGTTCTTCGGCTCGGCCGCCGGCTACTTCACCGAGGACGTCGAGACGGGCTGAGGACCCACGCGGAGGTCGCGCCCGGCCGCGCGGTACCAGTCGGCGCAGAAGACGAGGATGATCGCCGCCTCGACCCACGCGCCGGCGTAGTACATGAACTGGGCCCCCGCCTGCGCGTCGGCGAGCGGGACGCCTGCCGGTGGCTGGGCGTAAAGGTACTTCGCCAGGATCGCGTGCGACGCGATCGCGAGCACCAGAACGGCGGCGACGACCGGCCGCGACGGCCGATGCGGTGCGGGGTCGCGTCCGATGACGGCCGAGGTGAAGAGGTAGCCCGCAGCCAGCAGGTGCCCGTGGACGAGGACGTGCACGAGGGGGTCGCTCATCGCCTCGAAGACGGGTGTCAGGTAGATCACCCACAGTCCGCCGGCGCTGAGGAGAGCCGCCGTGACGGGGTGGCTGATCACGCGTACCACGGGGGAGCGCAGGAGCGCCGACAGCCGTCGCGCGGGCGTCACGGGCAGCGTGCGGAGGGCAAGGGTGACGGGAGCCGCCAGCACGAGCAGCACCGGCGCGAGCATGCCCGCCAGCAGGTGCGTGCCCATGTGGGCGACGTAGTCCCCGTGCGCGGCCGCGGCGAAGGGGCCGGCCAGCGCCGCGGCCGCCAGGACCACGCCGGCGATCCACGCGGCCACCCGGACCCGGGGCCATTCCCGCCCGCGCCGATGGGAGACGACCACCGCGGCGACGTATGTCAGGATCGCCAGGGCGGCCAGGGCGAGCACGACGCCGTCCAGGAAGCCGCCGGCGGCGGCGGCGCCGTGGGCATGGCCGCCCATGCTGGGCACGCTCACCTCGCCTCCGCGCGCGCCAGCGCCCGGGCGGGGGAGGTGCGCACGAGCAGGACCACACCTGCGGCCAGCAGCACCGCCGCCGAGAGGTTCCAGGCGATGTCGTACGGCAACAGGTTCTCGACATACCGGATCTGATGCAGCCCCATGACCTTGTGCTGGATGAGACCGTCGTACAGCTGGAAGCCGCCTGCGCCCGTCAGGACGCCGCCGAGCCAGCGCGGCCACCACAGCGCATCCCGTCGGCGGAGATCGGCGAGGAGGAACAATCCCGCGATGGTGGCGAACCAGCTGATCGCGTGGAACACGCCGTCCGAGACGAGGCCGAGCTCGGTGGTGCCCCGGTCGTAGAAGTGGTGCCAGTGCAGGAGCTGATGGAAGACGGCCTCGTCGACGAAGGCCACGAGGCCCAACCCGAACAGCACGCCCGACCAGGCGTTCTGCCCCGACCGGGCGGCGCGCCGCTGCCCGGGAGTGGGGAGCGTGGCGGACGAGGGCACGGAGGCAGGGTCGGAGGTGCTCATGATTCCAGCCTCCCCGGTCCACGCCCCGGGCAGGGAAGGGCTTTACAGGGCGGAGAGCCGTCGCTACACAGGCTGCGACGCGGGGGAGCGCACGGTCATCACGAGCGGGTCGAACACCCGGGCGAGGGGTCCCTCGTCGTTCTCGACGGGCTGGCCCTCGCGCACCCAGTACTCGTATCCGCCGATCATCTCCCGAACGGAGTAGCCGAGCTCGGCGAAGGCCAGTGCGCCTTTCACTCCGGCGTTGCAGCCCGGGCTCCAGCAGTACACCACCACCGGCACCTCCGGATCGATCTCGTACGGTGCGCGCTCGGCGATCTGGCGGTAGGGGACGTGCACGGCGCCGGGGATGCGGCCCTGGGCCCATGCATCGGCGCCTCGCACATCGACGAGGGTGAGCGGTTCGCCGGCGTTCAGTGCGGCGTAGACGTCGGAGGGGTCGGTCTCCGCGGCCAGGCGCGCGCGGAAGTATGCGGAGGGGTGCGGCATGGCCTCAGGCTAGGGGAGCGCCACCGAGCGGTGCGCCGCCCCGGGTGCCGAGCCGCGCTCGAATCCTGCCAGGCATGCGGAAGGCCCCGATCCGCAGGGCGGACCGGGGCCTTCCGGGGATGTTACTTGGCGGTGTCGTCGCCGCGCGGTTCGTTCATCTCGTCCAGGCGCTTGGGTGAGGGGAACTCGCCGACCGCGGTCTGGTCGTGGGGGGCCGCCACGGGGCGCCCCTCCTCGATCGCGCGCTGGTTGGAAGCCTCGAGCTCCTCCTCGGCGTCGTGCATGACGTGGTCGAGGTCGTGGTGCTGATGTGCGGCCGCGGCATCCAGCTCCGCCTGCGTGAGCGGGGTGAGGCGGTCTTCGAAGAACCACCGCGAGAAGCCGGCGCGCAGGTGCTCGTGCCACGGGATGCGTCCCTGTGCGTTGGGACGCACGACCAGCGGTGCGTAGGTGTCGACGTCCATGAGCTTCCAGCGCTCGTACTCGTCGACGGGCTGGTGCACCTCGATGTACTCGCCACCGGGGAGGCGCACGATGCGTCCGGACTCGTAGCCGTGCAGGACGATCTCGCGGTCCTTCTTCTGCAGCGCGAGACAGATGCGCTTCGTGACGAAGTAGGCGATGATCGGCCCGACGATCAGCAGAGCCTGCAGAGCGTGGATGACGCCCTCCATCGTGAGCCAGAAGTGGGTCGCGATGATGTCGGAGGACGCCGCCGCCCACAGGACCGCGTAGAACGTGACACCGGCGGCGCCGATGGCGGTACGGGTCGGGGCGTTGCGCGGACGCTGGGCGAGGTGGTGCTCGCGCTTGTCACCGGTGATCCACGCCTCGATGAAGGGGTAGATCAGGACGAGCACGATGAACAGGCCCAGGACGATCAGCGGGATCAGGATGTTCCACGACCACGTGCGGTCCCACAGGACGAACTCGAGGTGCGGAGGCACCAGGCGCAGCGCACCGTCGGCGAATCCGATGTACCAGTCGGGCTGCGTACCGGCAGACACCGGCGACGGGTCGTACGGTCCGTAGTTCCAGATCGGGTTGATCGTGAACAGCGACGCGATCAGGACGATCACACCGAACGTGATGAAGAAGAACCCGCCCATCTTGGACATGTAGACGGGCATCATCGGGTAGCCCACGACGTTGTCGTTCGTGCGGCCGGGGCCGGCGAACTGCGTGTGCTTGTTGATGATCATGAGCATGAGGTGCACGACCAGCAGCGCCACCAGGATCGCCGGCAGCAGCAGGATGTGCAGCGTGTACAGGCGTCCCACGATCGCGGTTCCGGGGAACTCGCCGCCGAACAGCAGGAACGAGATCCACGTGCCCACCACCGGGATGCCCTTGACCATGCCGTCGATGATCCGCAGGCCGTTGCCGGAGAGCAGGTCGTCGGGCAGGGAGTAGCCGGTGAAGCCCTCACCCATCGCGAGGATGAAGAGGATGAAGCCGACGACCCAGTTCAGCTCACGCGGCTTGCGGAAGGCGCCGGTGAAGAACACGCGCAGCATGTGCACGCCGATGCCGGCGACGAACACGAGCGCGGCCCAGTGGTGGATCTGACGGACCAGGAGCCCACCGCGCAGGTCGAAGGAGATGCTGAGGGTCGACTCGAGCGCCGCCGACATCGCGATGCCGCGCATGGGCTCGTAGGCGCCGTCGTAGTGGGTCTCGACCATCGAGGCGTCGAAGAAGAACGTCAGGAACGTGCCGGACAGCAGCACGACGACGAAGCTCCACAGTGCGATCTCACCGAGCATGAACGACCAGTGGTCGGGGAAGATCTTGCGGCCGAGTTCCTTGACGAAACCGGAGATGCTCGTGCGCTCGTCGATGTAGTTCGACGCGGCGCCGACGAAACGTCCGCCGAGAGGCTTTCCATCACGGCCGGCGTTCACCGGTCCGGTGTGGCTCGCCGGTTCGGTGGTGACGTTATCCGTGGGATGAGTCGTGGTGCTCAATGGCGCTCCCAGAAGCTCGGGCCGACGGGCTCGTGGAAGTCACTGCGAGCGACGAGGTAACCCTCGTCATCCACGGTGATCGGAAGCTGCGGCAGGGGACGGGCGGCGGGGCCGAAGATGACGGCCGCACCATTGGCGACGTCGAACTGCGACTGGTGGCAGGGGCACAGCAGGTGGTGTGTGTGCTGTTCGTAGAGGGCGACGGGGCATCCGACGTGCGTGCAGACCTTGGAGTACGCGACGATGCCGTCGTACGACCAGTCCTTCTTGTCCTCGGCCTCGACGAGGTCCTCGGGCATGAGGCGCATGAGCAGCACGATGGCCTTGGCCTTCTCCTCGAGGTAGCCGTCGTGATGGCTGACCTCGGCGAGGTCTTCGGGGATGACGTGGAACGCCGATCCCAGAGTGACCTCGGACGCGCGGATGGGGCGGCCCGACGGGTCGTGTGCCAGGCGCGTGCCTTCCTTCCACATCGTGTGGCTCATCAGGTACACGGGGTCACCCGCGTGCGGGTGCTCCGGCGTGTTCTCCGGGGCCAGGCCGCGGAACAGCGTGATGCCGGGCAGGATCGACGCGGCCAGCGCGGCGAACAGCGAGTTGCGGATCATGGTCCGCCGTCCGAAGCCGGACTCCTCGTTGGCGTCGGCGAAGGCCTGGACTGCGGCGGCGCGGGTGGAGTCCTTACCGCGCGTGGCGTGACGCGGCTCGATGTACTCCTTGTCGGACATGATCGCCTTGGACCAGTGGATGGCGCCCAGGCCGATGGCCAGGAGGGCCAGACCGATGCCGAGTCCGACGAAGAGGTTGTTGTAGCGGATGTCGATGAGCGCGCCGGACTCGATCGGGAACAGCATGTAGGCGGCAATGGCCCAGATGCTGGCGGCGACCGAGAGGTAGAACAGCGTGTAGACGACGCGGACCGCGCGGCGCATGGCCTTGGGGTCCTTGTCGGTCATCCGCTCACGGTGCGGCGGGAGTTCCGGGCTTCGCACGGGATCCGTCACCGCGACCGCGAGCCCGGAAGACGGCTTCCATGAAGCCCTCTCGTGCTCGAGCGCGTCGTCCTCGTGTGCCATGGTGCTCCTCGTGCGTTCCGAAATGTCGTTGGTCGGCGGGTGTCAGTTGGACTTCGCTGTGATCCACACCGTCAGTGCGATCAGCGAGCCGATTCCGAAGACCCAGATGAACAGGCCCTCGGCGACGGGGCCGAGCGAACCGAGCGCGTAGCCGCCGGGGGAGTCCTTCTCCTGCAGGAACACCAGATACGCGATGATGTCGCGCTTGTCCTCGAGGGTCAGGTTCAAGTCGTTGAAGACGGGCATGTTCTGCGGGCCGGTGACCATGGCCGCGTACATGTTCAGCGGAGTGGTCGTGTGCAGGCCGGGGGCGTACTTGCCCTCGGTGAGCGCACCGCCGGCGCCGGCGACGTTGTGGCACATCGCGCAGTTGATGCGGAACAGCTCCGCACCGTGGGACAGGTCGGCGCCTTCGCCCTCGAGCACCTCGGCCTCGGGGTAGGTCGGGCCGGGAGCGGTGGACTGCACGAAGGCGGCCATCGCATCGATCTGCTCTTCGGTGAACTGCACCGGCTTCTGCGGGGCCTGGGGTGACTGCGCCTGCATCGGCATGCGGCCGGTGGACACCTGGAAGTGCACCGACAGCTCACCGACGCCGTACAGCGACGGGCCGTTCTCGCTGCCCTGGAGGTCGAGTCCGTGGCAAGTCGCGCAGTTCGCCTGGAACAGCTTCTTGCCGTCTTCCACCGTGAGGGTGGCGTTGGCGGGGGATTCGTCTTCGGTCGCGGCGATGGCTGCCGTCGCACCGGCGTAGAGACCGCCGGTCATCAGCAGGCCCACGCCGATCAGGACGGCCGCGGCCAGGGGGCTCCGGCGGCCGGTGGAGCGTCGCTTCTTCTCACGTGCCATGTCGAGGTGCAGCTCCGCTCTATTTCAGGAAGTAGATGACGAGGAACAGGGCGATCCAGACGACGTCGACGAAGTGCCAGTAGTAGGACACGACGATCGAGGTGGTCATCTCTTTGCGCCCGAAGTTCTTGACGGCGTACGCGCGGCCGATCACGAACAGGAAGGCGATGAGACCGCCGGTGACGTGCAGCGCGTGGAACCCGGTGGTCAGGTAGAAGGCCGACGCGTACGGGTTGGCCGTGATGGGCATGCCCTCGGCGACCAGCTGCGCGTACTCCCACACCTGACCCGACACGAAGATCGCGCCCAGGAAGAAGGTGAGGTAGAACCACTCGACCATGCCCCACTTCAGGGGGCTGCCGCCGGTGCGGTACGGCTGGTAGCGCTCGGCCGCGAAGACACCCATCTGGCACGTGACCGAGGACAGCACGAGGATGATCGTGTTGACGGTCGCGTAAGGGACGTTCAGCAGTTGCGTCTCTTCCGCCCACAGCTCAGGGGAGGTGCTGCGCAGGGTGAAGTAGATCGCGAAGAGGCCGGCGAAGAACATGACTTCGCTGCCCAGCCAGACGATGGTGCCAACGGCGACCGGGTCGGGCCGTTTCACGGACCGGAGGGCCTGGGGGTATGTCGCTGGCGTGGTCACACTCCCCATTATGGCCGATTCCGAGGCCGTCGTTTGGCACCGGCGATGCCTGATTCGCCTTACCCGGGACTTAGGGAGGCCTAAGAATCCCCCGCGAGTTGACTGCGGGTGCTCCCAGAGCCCGTCCCGGCGCCGGGACGGGGCCGCTGGATAGGATCGCTGCATGGCGGAGCAGTATGCGTGGCCCGAACTTCTCACGAGCCTTCTGGGCGGAGAAGACCTGAGCGTGTCGGAGTCGACCTGGGCGATGCGCCGCATCATGCGCGGTGAGGCGACCCCCTCCCAGCTGGCCGGATTCCTCGTCGCGCTGCGGGCCAAGGGCGAGACCGTGGATGAGATCGTGGGGTTCCGCGACGCGATCCTCGAGGCGGCGCTCCCGCTGCCCGTCCCCGCCGACGTGCTCGACATCGTCGGCACCGGCGGAGATCGTTACGGCACTGTGAACGTCTCGAGCATGGCGGCCATCGTGGCCGCAGCATCCGGTGTGCCCGTCGTCAAGCACGGCAACCGGGCGGCCAGTTCGTCGTCGGGCTCCTCGGACGTGCTCTCCGCACTGGGCATCGACCTCACGCTGAGCCCCGAGGCCGTCGCCGAGACCCTCGCCCGCACGGGCATCACGTTCGCCTTCGCCGCCGCATTCCACCCCGGGTTCCGCCACGCGGGGCCCACGCGCGCCGAACTGGGCGTGCCCACCGTCTTCAACTTCCTCGGCCCGCTGTGCAACCCCGCCCGCGCCGAGGCCAACGCCGTGGGCGTGGCGCACCTGGATCGCGTGCCGCTGATCACCGGCGTCTTCCGCACGCGAGGGGCGACGGCGCTGGTCTTCCGCGGCGACGACGGCCTGGACGAGCTGACCACGACCGGCCACAGCCGCCTGTGGGAGATCAGCCTGGGCGACGTGCACGAGCACGACCTCGACCCGCGGGATCTCGACATCCCCCTGGCCGACATCGACGATCTGCTCGGGGGAGACCCCGCGCACAACGCCGCAGTCGTGCGCCGCGTGCTCGCCGGCGACCCGGGTCCCGTGCGCGACATCGTGCTGCTCAACGCCGCCGCCGGCATCGTCGCCTACCGGCTGTTCCGCGACCCCGCGCAGGCCCAGCAGCCCATCGTCGAGCGGCTCGCCCAGGCTCGTGACGAGGCGGCCGCTGCCATCGACGACGGCCGGGCCGCGGCGAAGCTGGACGCGTGGGTCGCAGCCACGCAGGAGCTGGCGGGCTGATCCGTGGACCCGCTCGACGCCCTCACCGAGATCGCGTATCTGCTCGAGCGGGAGCGGTCGAGCAGGTACAAGTCCAAGGCGTTCCGTGCGGCCGCCGACGCGATCGCCGGCCTCGACGACGCGCAGCTGCGCGATCCGGGTCTGCGCCGACGCAAGGGCATCGGCGAGTCGACCTACACCGTCATCCAGCAGGCGCTGGCCGGCGGCGTGCCGGAGTATCTGGCGACCCTGCGCGAGAAAGCGGGCATGGCGGGCCCCTCAGAACTGCGCGGCGCCCTCCGGGGGGATCTGCACAGCCACAGCGAGTGGTCCGACGGGCTCACGCCCATCGAGGCGATGGCGGATGCCGCGCGGCGCCTGGGCCATGAATACCTGGCCCTGACCGACCACTCGCCCCGGCTGCGCGTGGCCAACGGCCTGTCTCCCGAGCGGCTGCGGGAACAGCTGAGCGTGGTCGAGGGTTTCCGCGGCGACGGATTCACGCTCCTCAGCGGAATCGAAGTGGACATCCTCGAAGACGGTGCCCCGGATCAGGAGCCCGGCCTGCTGGATGAACTGGATGTCGTGGTCGCGTCGGCGCATTCCCTGCTGCGGATGGAGCGCGGCCCCATGACCCGGCGTTTCGTCGCCGCCGTCTCCAGCCCGCACGTCGATGTCCTCGGGCATGTCACGGGGCGGCTGGTCGAGGGATCCCGGGGCACCCGCCCGCCGTCGACGTTCGACCCGGTGGCCGTGTTCGAGGCATGTGCGGCGCACGGCGTCGCGGTCGAGATCAACTCCCGCCCGGAGCGTCAGGATCCGCCCGATGACTTGCTGGCGATCGCGCTGGAGAAGGGCTGCCTGTTCGCCATCGACTCCGACGCGCATGCCCCCGGCCAGCTGTCGCTGCTGGACTACGGTGCGGCGCGCGCCGAGCGTGCCGGCGTTCCCGCCGAGCGGATCGTGACGACGTGGCCGCTGGCGAAGCTGCGGGAATGGCTCGGCCGCGACCGATGAGGCGCTCGTAAACTGGGGGGATGACCCCCGGGCGTGCGCCTGCTGCCGGGCGGGCACTCCCGTGGCTGCTGATCTGGGGTGTGCTCGTCGCGGCGTTGAGCCTGCGCGGGCCCATCGTCTCGCCGACGCCCGTGCTCCGCGACATCGAGCGCGACCTCGGGCTCACGCCTGCATCCGTCGCGCTGCTGACGACGGTTCCCGTGCTGATGTTCGCGATCCTGACGCCGGTCGCCGCGTTCGTCATCCGCCGCTCCGGGCCCGAGCGGGCGCTGCTGATCACCCTCGCCGGTGTCCTGATGGGCACGGTGATGCGGGCGGTGCCGGGCTTCGGGTGGATGCTGGCGGGCACGGTCGTGATCGGCGCCGCGATCACCGTCGGCAATATCGTGATCCCCGTCATCATCCGCCGCGATGTGCCGCCCGGGCGCGTGAGCCTCGTGACCGCCGCCTACGTCGCGATGCTCAATGCCGGGTCGTTGCTGACGTCGCTGCTGACGGCCCCACTGGCCGCGCTCACGGGCTGGCCGCTGGCGCTGCTGCTGTGGTCGCTGCTGACGGTGGCGGGCATCCTCCTGTGGGGAGCGCACCTCGCCCGGTGGCGTCGCGTGGGCGTCGACCCCGCCACGAGATACTCCGGCGAGGACGCCGTGCGGCCGGGACCGAGCGACGACATCGATCCGCGCACCCTGACCGGGCCCATGCCCGTCATCTCGGCGAAGGGCGGCTCTTTCCTGCGCCGCCCGGTGCCCTGGCTGCTGCTGGCGACCTTCGCGTGCCAGACCTTCATCTACTTCGGCCTCACCACGTGGCTGCCGGTGATCTCCGGCGACCTGCTCGCGCTGGATCAGACCGCCGCCGGCGCCTTGGCGTCGATCTTCCAGGGGGCGGGCATCATCGGTGCCTTCGTGGTCCCTGCGCTGACGCGCGTCGCGCCGTCATGGGTCACCGTCGCCATCATCAGCGGCAGCTGGCTCGTCCTCACCGTGGGCGTCCTCACGGCGCCGTCGCTCATGATCCTGTGGCTCTCGATCGGCGCCATCGGCCATTCCGGCGGATTCGTCGCGATCTTCAGTGCGCTCGTGCAGGGGGCACGCTCGGACAGCGAGGCGGCCGGCATGTCGGCGCTCGTGCAGGGCGGTGGCTACGCGATCGGCGCGCTGGCGGGGCCCGTCCTGGGCGCCGTGTACGCGGCCACGGGGGACTGGTCGGGGGTGCTGACCCTGCTGATCGTCGTGGCGGCGGTGTACACCGTCCTGCTGGCGGCCTCGTTCGCCGCGGTCCGTCGCGCGGGCCGCTGAACCCGCGTCCGCTCGGGGAGCGTCAGACGGCGAGCGCGGCGAGGGCGCGGTTCATGGACGAGCCCAGATTCCACTTCTGCGCGAGGGCCTCGGCGGCGGCGCGCCGCGATTCGTCCACGTCCGGGAGACGGTCGTCCACCGGGGGCAGGTCCAGGTCACGGACGACCTCCACGACCGTCGGGGCGACCCGTAGGTAGTCGGCGCCGGCCAGGATCTTCGCACGCTGGCCCGCCGGCATCCCCTCGCCCGCCTCGGCAGCGGCGACGATCCCGGCGAGGTCGCCGTGCGCCGTGAGGAGGGTGGCAGCGGATTTCTCCCCGATGCCGGCGACGCCGGGAAGCCCATCCGAGCTGTCGCCCCGCAGCGCCGCGTAGTCGGCGTACTGGGCGGCATGCACCCCGTACTTGGTGAGGACCGTGGCATCCGTCACGATCTCGAGATTGCTCATGCCGCGTGCGGTGTAGATGACCCGGACGTCGCGGGCGTCGTCGATGAGCTGGAAGAGGTCGCGGTCGCCGGTGACGATGTCGACGGGCATGTCGGCGCGCGTCGCGAGGGTGCCGATGACGTCGTCCGCTTCGTGCTCGGCGGCGCCGACGATCGGGATCCCCAGGACGTCGAGCGCCTCGCGGATGATCGGGACCTGCACCTCGAGCGGATCGGGTACGACCTCCACGTCAGGGGAGCCCGTCACCACCTCGGCGACCCGATGCGTCTTGTAGCTCGGGATGAGGTCGACTCGCCACTGCGGCCGCCAGTCGTCGTCCCAGCACGCCACCAGATGCGTCGGGTGGTACGTGCTCACGAGCTTCGCCACGATGTCCAGGAGACCCCGCACGGCGTTGACGGGGGTTCCGTCCGCGGCGCGCACCGAATCGGGCACCCCGTAGAACGCCCGGAAGTACAGCGACGCGCTGTCCAGCAACATGACTCGTTCTTGCACGGGATTCTCCTTCGTGGGTGCCCGCGACTGTGCGAGCGGAGTGTGGTCAGAGCGGAGTCAGGCCTGAGCCCAAGGGGTCGAGCTCGACGCGGAAGGTGTTGCCGACCTCGTGTTGCAGCGCGGCTTGCAGTCGTCGACCTTCCGCGAGGTGTTCGGTACGAGCCTTCTCTGATCGCCACCCGGTCTCGTCATCGAACTCACGATTGAACTCCTTTGCCCACTCCATGATCTGTTCGACCAGAGCCGGATCAAGGAACGTCAGCCCGAATTCGTAGTCGCCATCGGAACGGACGGGCCAACCCGTGTACGGGATGCCGAGCTCGACTGAACGGATGGTCATCTTGTCGATTCTGTCCTGCGGCGCGACCCTCGTGTGGGTCAATTCAGAGTGACGTGCCGACGACGTGCGCTGAAAACGGGTCTTTGGTCGAGTACAGCGACGCGGAGTCGAGCAGGAGCAGTTTGTCTGACCGAGTGGACACCTCGACAGGCTACTGTCCGCCTCATCGGTGCCGATACAGTGGCGGCATGTCCGCGACGGCCACCAGCTTCCGGGGCGCGCTCGCCCAGACGATCGTCTACGTGCTTGCCGCCGCATCCGGTGCGACGATCTTGGTGACACACGTCGTCAGGGGCGACAGCAGCTTCGGGATCCTCACGGGGGCTGGGATCCTTCTCACCTTCGGTACCCTCGCCGTCATGTCCGGGCGCACCACCCTGCAGCTGCACCGAGAAGCGCGGAACGCCGTCGGGCAGGTGTCCGTAGGGATTCCAGGAGACTAGACGCTGCCGATCGACGGCGCGGAACTGGTGCGCAAGAGCAGCCAGTCGTCGAGGGCGGCGCGGAAGGCGGCGGGCTGCTCCACCCAGGGATAGTGGCCGCAGTTCTCCAGCAACGTCAGATCCGCGCCGAGCGCGTCGGCGTAGGCCCTCACCGGCTCGACGCCGCTGAGGATGTCGGCGCGCCCGCCCAGGACGAACGTCGGCGGCAGGGGAGCGGCCCTGATGCGCGCGGCCGCATCACCCGGGAAGTCGCGGAACCATGCCGAGGCCGCCATCCACGTCATCGCACCGACGGCGGCGTGCTGCCGCTCGGTCGGCGTCCACCGGGCGTACCCGGCGGCCGCTTCGGCCTCCAGTGCTCGCTGGAACGCGGTCTCGTCCGTGGGCGCTTCGCCCTTCATCGACGCCAGCGCGCGGGCGATCTCGGGCTCGTTGCGCTCCGCGGCCAGCGCCTCGCCGTCGTGCGGCGCACCGGTCAGCCACGCGGCGGCGGGTGTCACGAGCGCCAGAGATCGGATGCGGCCGGGGTGCTGGGCGGCGGCTGCCAGCGCGAGCCGCGTGCCGGCGGAGTGGGCGACGACGTCGACGGCGGGCGCCCGCAGGTGGTCGGCGACGCGGATGAGGTCGGCGGCATCCGTCCACCACCCGCGGGAGAGCCCGCCGGTCGCGGGGGTTCCCCGCGGGTGCAGGATGACGAGCGCCCGCGTCTGGGCGAGGCCGGCGAGGTCGCCGAGGTATGCGGGGTCGCGGCACGGACCGCCGGGCAGCACGACGACCGGCACTGACCCGGGAGAGCCGTGGATCTCGACGGCGAGGCGGGCGCCGTCGGCCGTGTCGATGAACCGCACGGCATCACTGTAGGGGGCGCCGCGTCAGCACGCGGGGCCGGAGGGGTTCTCCGCACACGTCTTGTCGACGAGTGCCGTGCGCACCTCGAACACCTCCACCGGGTAGCCCGCCGTCGTGGAGGTCACGGGCCCGTTCACGGGGAACCACCGCCCCACCCCGAAGTCGACCTCCGCGGAGTACTCGATGGAGACCGCCACCTGGTACACGCCGCGCTCGCCGTAGGCGTGGCTCGTGGCAGTGGGGGTGAACTGCGCCTGCCCGAGGTCGCCCCAGGATGCTCCGCCGGAGGTCGAGCGCGCGGTGGTGCCGTCGCCGTAGTCGAAGACGAACGCCGAGGGCGTGAAACGCACCGTGACGGGGCGGTCGAACAGCGTGCCGCTGACCGACTGCGCCGATGCGGAGGCGACGAAGTTCACCGGCATGCCCACCACCCCGACCCCGTCGGGCTCTCCTTCCAGGGCCGGACCTCCCGGCGCGAAGCTCGCCACATCCCGTGCCGTCACCGCAGGGATGCCGGGCAGCACTTCGCCTTCGACCGGTTCGCACACCGCGAAGCCGCCTCCGATGAGCGTGCAGCCCGGCGGCAGGGCCTCGGCATCCGAGGGCGACCCCGGACCGGTGGAATCCGATCCGCCCGAGTTCCCTCCGCCCTTCGGCGGGCGCTGCGGCGTGGTCGTCTCTCCGACGATGTCGATCTGGCTGCCCGAGTTCGAGGTGCAGTTGGATCCCCACAGACTTCCCGCGCCGCAGCGCTCGGGCGTAGGAGCTCCTGTAAACACGAGAGCGGTGAGCACGAGAATCCCGGTGGTCCTCAACACTGTAGGTCCCTCTGGGCGCCAGCAGATTCAGACACCGCATAGCCGGTGTCGGTGGATGCGGGCGTCAGTTCGATTTCCAGTTCTTGCATGTCTGGCCTATCCGATGCGGCCACGCTGTTCCCGTCGGTATCCAAGAGTCGTACCTGGCTGACGTCGACGCATACTTCCAGGCGAACGCTTCCGGTAGGCGTGACAGCGATGGCCTCCGTGTGCGCCAGCACTGAGCTGCCCGATATGGTCCACCTGTCGGCATGCATCTCGGAGAGGGATCGGCGTTCATCGGCCTCGAAGGATCCTTGGGTCCACGCATAGACGGGCTCGAACGTGGTCGGGTCGCTCAGGTCGACGTGGTTGAGGGCATCGATGTAGGCGCGGTAGGTCTCTTCGGCGGCGGCGAAGGCCTGCTCGTCGGTGAGCGGCGTGGGGGTGGTCTCGCGCGGCTCGGGGGAGCCGACGCATCCGGTCGCCGCGGCGGCAGCCACCGCGAGGACGACGAAGGCGCGGGCGACTCGGGCGAGCATGGCACCCAGGCTAGGAGCGACACCCTCTCGACGCACCCGTTATCCACAACACGTGCGACATCGGGCGTAGCAGGGTGGAAACATGCACGGGGCAGGATGGCGGCATGACTCTCGCCACCGCTCTCTCCGCCACGCTTCCCGACTGGCTCGTCGCCGACCTGCCCGATCTGCCGGAGACGCTGCCCACGCTGGAAGACCGCATGGATCTCGTCAACGCCCTCGCCGACCGCAACTGGCGTGCGGGCAACGGCGGTCCGTTCGCGGCGATCGTGGTCGAGGCCGAGTCGGGGCGACTCGTGTCGGCCGGCGTCAACGTCGTGCTGAGCTCGGGGCTCAGTTCGCAGCATGCCGAAGTCACCGCGATCGGCCTGGCCCAGACCGCGCTCGGGCGGTGGGACCTGGGGGCGTCCGGCGCCGACCTGCAGCTCGTGGTCAATTGGCGTCCGTGCGTCATGTGTTACGGCGCGACGATGTGGAGCGGCGTCCGCTCGCTCGTCGTGGCGGGTGAGGGTCCCGAGCTGGAAGCCCTCAGCGGGTTCGACGAGGGACCGGTCGTGGGTGACTGGATCGAGCAGTTCGAGGCCCGTGGCATCCGCGTCGTGACGGACGTCCGGCGGGATGAGGCCGTCCGAGTGTTCGCCGCGTACGGCGAGGCGGACGCGGTCGTCTACAACGCGCGCGGCTCCGTCGCCTGACCCGCCGCGCTCACCCTGCGCTCAGCCGGCAGGGCCCCAGTACACCAGCCGGTCGCCGGGCAGCTCCAGGACGAAGTAGCCGGTCGCCGACACGTCGGTCGCCACGTCGAACACCTCCGCGTAGCGCACGGTGTCACCCGCCGGCACCGGAGGGATGTCCCACGTCGACGGAAGACCGGTCAGCTCGGGCAGATGCTCGGAATCGGCACGCCCGCCGTCGCCGGTGAGCAGCCACGAGTACAGCGAGTAGTCGTAGTCGCTCGCCGGATCCAGCACGTCGCCGCCGAGGTTGGTCAGTTCGACGGTCACCGCGAGGTACGCGCCGTTGGCCGGTTCCGTTTCGACCGCACCGGATGCGGCGGTGACGTCTTCTGGCGCGGTGACGGTCATCGCCCACACGTCCGAGCCGGAGTTCTCGTCCACGATCGTGATGGTCGTGCCGTACGCGAGTGGGTCGGCCCGAGAAGCTCCCGCTCCCTCCAGTCCCGGCACACCCAGCTCCGGCTCGAGCGGCGGGTCCGCATTCCCCGGATCGTCGGGCACGAACGGCTCGTCGATGGCGGGCGGTGCGTCTCCCGCCTCCCACGGCCAGCTCGACAAGCCCCATGGAATCACGAACGACCAGGCGGCGATCGCCGCCGACGCCGCGGCCAGCACGAGGGCGGTGATGGGCAGACCCCGCGGCACCGCGCGGCGGACGATCGCGACGACGGCCACGATCACGGCTGCCGGCAGCAGCGGCACCAGCAGGAGCCGCCCGGCGACGGGAACCACCGCGGCCGCCAGGCATACGGCACCCAGCACGAGAGCGGTGACGGCGAGCCCCGAAGGGCCCTGCGACGGAATGGCGCGACGCGGGTCGGGGCCGTAGACGGGGGGAGCGCCGGGATACGGCTGATGAAGAGCCGGCGGAACGCTGCGACCGGACATGGTGCTCCTCTCGCCGGTGGCCCCATGGTACGGATCCCGTCCCCGCTGCGGCGCTGGTGCGGCGAGGGTGTGGAAAGCCCGCTCCGCGCAGTGCGGATACAGTGGCGGGCATGTCGTTCGGTGCCGCCTCCGCTGTGCGTGCGGACGACGGCGAGCCGTGCCCGTGCGGAAGCGGTGCAGCGTTCGGCAGCTGCTGCGGGCCGCTCCTGGCCGGGGATCCCGCGCCGACCCCCGAGCGGCTCATGCGCTCGCGCTATACGGCGTTCCGGATGCGGGATGCGGGTCACCTCGAGCGAACGTGGCATCCGCGCACGCGTCCTCCCGACCCGGTTCAGCTCGATCCCGACGTGCAGTGGACGGGCCTGCAGATCGTGGACGAGTCGGTCGCGGGAGACGAGGGCAGAGTCGAGTTCCGCGCCTCGTGGCGCAGCGGCACCTCGCGCGGGGTCCTGCACGAGCGCAGTCGGTTCGCCCGCCGCGGCGGACGCTGGCTGTACCTCGACGGCGACGTGGCCGCGGAATAGCGCGGGTCGCCGGGTGGTTCTGGCGGGTATGGACACCGACGCGCCCCGCGAGGTGGATGTCGCCGTGCTCGGGGCGGGGCAGGCCGGCCTGTCCGCCGCCTACCACCTGCGTCGTCGGGGGTTCTCGCCGGTGACGCGGGGAGCGGATGCGGCCACCTTCGTGGTGCTCGACCGAGAGCATGCGCCCGGTGGCGCATGGCAGCACCGCTGGGCGTCGTTGCGCATGGCCACGGTCAACGGCATCCACGAGCTGCCCGGTTTCCCGGTCCCACCGGCTGACCCGGACGCGCCGGCGCGGGAAGTGCTGCCGCCGTACTTCGCCGAGTACGAACGGCGCTTCAACCTGGACGTACAGCGCCCCGTCGCCGTCCGCGCCGTGCGCGCGGTGGACACCGACCCGCGCGGCAGGCTGCTTGTGGAGACGGACCGCGGCGCGTGGTCGGCTCGGTACATCGTCAACGCCACCGGCACGTGGACCCGGCCCTTCTGGCCGCACTACCCCGGCCAGGAGCTGTTCCGTGGACGCCAACTGCACACCGCCGACTACGTCTCGGCCGACGAGTTCGCCGGTCAGCGGGTGATCGTGGTGGGAGCGGGGGTCTCGGGCGTGCAGCTGCTGGAGGAGATCTCCCGCGTCGCGACGACGTTGTGGATGACCCGGCGCGAACCCGAGTGGATCGAGGAGGACTTCGACATCCCCGCCCGCGTGGCCGCGATCGCCGGTGTGGAGGAGCGGGTGCGTCAGGGCCTGCCTCCGGGCAGCGTCATCTCGGTCACCGGCATGCACTGGACGCCCTGGGCGGAGCGCGCGCGGGATCGCGGCGTGCTGCAGCGTCTGCCGATGTTCACCCGCATTGAGGAGGACGGCGTCCGCATGCCGGATGGATCGTTCCTCGCCGCCGACGTCATCCTGTGGGCCACGGGCTTCCGCCCGGCACTGGATCACCTCGCCCCCTTGCGTCTGCGGACGCCGGAGGGCGGCTTCCGGGTGGCCGAGTCGCGTTCGCTCGATGACCCGCGGGTGTTCTTCATCGGTTACGGGCCGTCGGCCTCGACGGTGGGAGCCAACCGCGCCGGCCGCACCGTGGCTGCGGCGATCGCCGCCGAGCCGGTTGCTGTCGACGCCTGAGCACGGCGTCAAGCCCTCGTTTCGGCGCGGGTGCGGCCCCTAGCGTGGGGGCGTGACTGATTCCCGTGTTCTCATCCTCGGCGGCCATGGCAAGGTCGCCCTCCTCCTGGCGCCCCTGCTGGTGGCCCGCGGCGACGAGGTGACCGCCGTCATTCGCAATCCGGCGCACGCCGACGACGTGTCGGCCACCGGGGCCACCCCCCTCGTGCTCGACCTGGAGGCCGGCGCCGACCTCGGCGAGGCGTTCGAGGGGTACGACGCGATCGTGTGGGCGGCCGGTGCCGGCGGCGGAAGCCGCGAGCGCACGTACGCCGTCGACCGCGATGCCGCGATCCGCTCGATGGATGCGGCGGAGGCCGCCCGCGTACGGCGGTACGTGATGGTCTCGTGGATCGGGTCATCGCCGGACCACGGCGTGGATCCGGACAACCCGTTCTACGCCTACGCGGACGCGAAGCTGGCCGCCGACGACCACCTGCGTGCGAGCACGCTCAACTGGACCATCCTCGGGCCGGGGGCCCTGACCCTCGATCCGCCCACCGGCCGCATCGCCCTCGACCCCGAGGGTGACGGCGCCGTCCCGCGTGCCGACGTGGCCGCCGTGATCGCCGCCGCGCTTGCCGAGGACCACACCGTGGGCCGTTTCATCCGCTTCGGCTCCGGCGACACCCCGATCGCGGAGGCGCTCGCCCGCTGAGGGCCTCAGTCGCCGACGAGGTTCTCGTGGATGCGGTGCAGATCGACCAGCAGCGACCCCACGAGCACCCAGTGATCGGCCGAGGGCGCGGTCACCTGCAGCGGGCGCGTGAGCGCGGGCGGCTCGCCCGGATGAGGGTCGGACGGGCCGGCGACCGCGCCGGCTGACACTCGCAGGCGCACGTCATGAGCGGCGCGGCGCAGCTGCTCGGCGATGGCGCGCACCGACGGCTCGTCGACGATGCCGGGGTCGTAGCGGTCGACGACCGCACGGGTCATCCCGATCACCTGCGTGCTGATCGGGCCGAACATGTCGAGTTCTTCCTGCGCGCGGGCGACGGCGGCGCGCACTTGACGCCCCCGCGGATTGAAGGTGAGCGAGTCGTTGGCATCGTCGATGGCCTTCTCGGCGGCGTCGCGCATGGGACGCAGCAACCGGGCGGTCAGCAGCAGCTCTTCCAGCTCCGCCCTCGTGCGGGGATGGGAGAGCGCGCCGGCGAGGCGGTCGAGGGCGTCGGCGATCTCGCTGCCGAGTCCGTCGCTCTTCTCGCGCGCGGGGCCGACAGCCACCGGCGGCACGACGGCGAGGTTCACCAGGAAGCCGATCACCGCGCCGATGAGGGTCTCCAGCACCCGGTCGACGGCGTATCCCGGCGTCGCGGTGCCCAGCGACAGCACCAGGAGCGCGCTGATGCCCACCTGGTTCGACGTGCCCGGGGTGAGCTTGAGGGCCCACGCCGCCAAGAGCGCGACGGCCGTGGCCAGCAGCGTCACCCACGGATGGGTGCCCAGCAGGATGCCGAGCACCGATGCGATGACGACGCCGGCGACCACGCCGATGCTGCGCTCGATGGCCTTCGTGAACGACTGGTTCAGACTCGGCTGCACCACCAGCAGCGCCGCGATGGCCGCGAACACCGGCGGCGGGCCCTGCACGAGCCAGGCGGCGACGATCCACGCCGCGACGACCGCGATGGCCGACTTCAGCACCTGCAGCAGCGGCCCGCGCCGGGGGGAGCGGAAGGTCGCGGGAATGCGCATGCACCGAGTGTCGCAGGGACACGGGACGGATGAGGCGGGGTTGCGCAGTGCGGGCCGCGCGCGCCTCAGCGGGCGGACAGCTGTGTGCCGATGACGCGCAGCAGGTCGAGCTTCTCGGCGTCGGGGGTACCCGGCGTGGCGGTGAAGACCAGGAGACGGTGGCCCGTCTCGGTGTCGAGCAGGGTCTGGCAGTGCAGCGTCAACTCGCCCACGTCGGGGTGCGCGAAGCGTTTGGTCATCGGATGCTTCTCGGTGACCTCATGGTCGGCCCACACGGCGGCGAAGTCCGGACTCAGCCGCTGCAGTTCAGCGACGATGGCGCCCGCACGTGAGCGGTCGCCGGTGCGGGCGTAGACGGCGCGCAGCTCGGCGACGAACGTGCGCCCCCGCGCGTCGTGGTCGGCTCGCGCGTACACATCCCGGGATTCCGGCTCGGTGAACCAGCGGTACACCACCACGCGCCGCAGTCCGTCGAGCTGCCGCGCGTCGCCGAGCAGCGCGCGGGCGGGCTCGGTCTGGACGAGGGTTTCGCCCAACTCCGTCACGACCTGCGCGGGTGTGTCGGTCAGGCGCTCGAGGATCCGCTGCATCCCCGGGGAGACGTGCAGATCTGCAGTGATCCGCTCGGGAGCGGCGTACCCGCCGAGCCGGAACAGGTGGTCGCGCTCGGCGCGGTCGAGGTGCAGCGCGCGGGCCAGTGCGGCGAGGATCTGCACGGACGGCCGCGGCCCCCGCGCCTGTTCCAGCCGGTTGAGGTAGTCCGTCGACATCCCCGCCAGTGCGGCGACCTCTTCCCGCCGCAGGCCGGGCGTGCGCCGTCGAGGACCGCGCGTCAACCCGACGTCTTCGGGCTGCAGCGCCTCGCGGCGCTTGCGCAGGAACTCGGCGAGCTGATGCATGCCCACATCCTCCTCGCGTGCGCGACGCTGAGCCAGGGATCGCCGGTCCCTCGATGGCCGCGACCTGGATCGGCGGACGGATGCGGCGGAGCCTGAAGGCATGACCGACGAACGCATCATCCTCATCACCGGCGGCTCCCGTGGGCTGGGCCGCGCCGCCGCGCTCGCCCTCGCCGACGGCGGCGACGACATCGTCCTCACCTACCGGAGCGACGCGGAGGCCGCAGCCGCCGTGGTCGCCGAGGTCCACGCGCGCGGGCGGCGGGCGGTGGCACTCCCGCTGGACACCACCGCCCCCGACACCTTCGCGGAGTTCGCGGAGCGCCTGCGCGACACCCTGGGCACCGTGTGGGCGCGCGACACCTTCGATGTGCTGGTGAACAACGCCGGCTACGGCGGCACCGCGCCCCTCGGGGGCTTCGACCGCGACAGCATCGACCGCCTCGTCGCCGTGCATTTCACGGGCGTCGTGCTGCTCACCCAGCAGCTGTCACCCGCGCTGGCAGACGGCGGCCGCATCCTCAACGTGTCCAGCGGACTCACGCGCATGGCCGCCCCCGGCATGGCGGTCTATGCCGCGGTCAAGAGCGCGGTGGAGACCTTCACCGTGTACCTCGCGCGCGAGCTCGGGCCCCGCCGCATCGCGGTCAACGTCATCGCACCGGGAGCGACGGCCACCGATTTCGGCGGGGGAGCGGTGCGCGACGACGAGCAGTACCGTGCCGTGCTGCTGCCCATGATCGCGATGGGCCGCATCGGCGAGCCCGACGACATCGGGGCGGCCGTCGCCGCTCTCCTCGATCGACGGATGGCGTGGGTCACCGGCCAGCGGATCGAGGCCTCCGGCGGCCAGCGCCTGTGACAGCGGGCGTAGCGTGGAGGCATGCCGGACCTGGAACTTCTGCGCCGCGACGTCCTGACGCGGCTCGAGCGCCTGGACGCCGACGAGCGCTCCCTGCTGCACGATCGCGCCGACGGCACCGCCGACGACGAACACGACCCTGAGGGGTCGACGCTGTCGGGGGAGTGGTCGCGGGTGGACGCGCTGCGGCGGGCGGCGCTGGGCGAGCTGGCCGAGATCGACGCGGCGATGGCGCGGATCGCCGACGGCACCTACGGTATCTGCGCGCGCTGCGGGCGGCCCATCCCCGCCGAGCGCATGGACGTGCGCCCGACCGCCTCCCTGTGCGTGGCCTGCGCATGAGAAAGCGCGCGAGGCTTCGGTCGGTGCGCCTCTGGATGAGCGCCGCGGCCGTTCTCGCCGTCGCACTGCTCGTCGCCGTGTTCATCGGCGGGGCGGTCGACTCGAGTTCGCCACAGCTCGTCGCTGCCGGCATCGGGTTCGCCGCCGTCATGACGGGGTGGTCTACGGGGTACGCCGTGATCACGTCGAAGCTGCGACCCGATCAGGGGGTGTCCGCTTCGTCGTAGCAGTGGAGGGCCGGGTCCGGGTCAGAAGGGCGGCGGATCGGTGTCGGGGATGAACACCACACGGGGCGGCGGATCGTCGGTGTAGGTGCTGCCGAGGGGGCTGGTGAACTCCAGCGTCCCGTCGGCGCGCTGCCGCACCGTCCACGCCGTCTCCGACTTCAGGGTGTGATGGCGGACGCACAGGTGGGCGAGGTTGCCGACGGCCGTGCGGCCGCCGTCGTGGTGCTCGGAATTGTGGTCGATCTGGCAGCGGTGCGCGGGCTGGCGGCATCCGAAGCCCCGGCAGTGCTGGTCGCGCGCCTGCAGGAACCGTCTTTGATCCGGGCGGGGCGTGTACCGGTCGACCTCGAGGACCGTGCCGGTGACCGGATGAACCAGCACCCGATCCCAGCCGGGAGCGTGGGCGGTGAGCCGCCGGGCGGTGTCGGGATCGATCGGGACCTGTCCGTGCAGGCTCGCACCGGAGCCGACGGTACCCAGGAGCGTGAGGACCGGCACGACCACCTGCACGTGCGCCTGGATCGCGCCCAGCCCGCCGGGGTGCCGGTCGCCGGTGGTGGGGTCGATCGCGGGGGCGCCGGTGAGTAGCATGTCAGCGGCCACATCGGCACCGATCTGCGCGAGCGTGCGTGCGTCGTCCACCGCCGGCTCGGCCCCTGCATCCGGAGCGCTCGCCGGATCGTCGCCGCGTCGGGCGCGTTCGGCATTGGCCTCGTCACGGATCACGCGCGCCTGCCGGCGGATGCGGTCACGGATCCCGTACGCGAGGGCGGCAGGAAGGCGCAGCTGGAGGAGGGCCATCCCGTCGTCGAGATCGAGGATGCTGACCCCGCGGGTCTCCGCAGCGCGCGCGTGGCGCTCGTCCATCCCCACCGGGTTGACCGCCTCGGCGAGCTCACGTGCGTACGCCTTCGTCCGACCCGGCGTCTCCTTGACGGCGAAATCGAGGACCGTCTGCTCCCATGCCTCGCGCACATCGTCGTCGTCGATTCCGACGCCGACATCGAGCATCACCGTGACGTGCCGCTGGGAGATCCGCGCCTCCTGCAATGCCGCCACCGTGGCAGGCAGCTTCGACACGAGCGTGTAGGCGTCGTTCAGTTCCTTCTGCGCGGTGAGGTCGTGCACGTGCGTCGCGAAAGCGATCTCGGCGGCCAGCGAGCGCATCGGCATCTCGCGCTCACGGGAGTCGCGCGACGTCATGCGCGCCGTCTGCTCCAGGGCGACCTCGACGAGCGCGGCGTGGTGGCGGATCCGCGCCGCCTGCGCTCGGGCGATGATCGCTTCCTGCTCTCGCGCGCCAGTCAGGCCGGCCCGCATGCGGGCGGCATCCCCGGAGGATAATTCCCCAGGCCCGAAGCTGTTTTCCATTCCTTCACGCTAGCGGGGGCCACCGACATTCCCGCCACGGGAAACCCGGGACCACGGCGCCCTGTGGAGAACCCGCGTTGTGCACAGGCGCCGCGTCCAGAATGCGCTCCGCACCCCCGCGAGGGCCGTCAGTCGTCGCTGGAGTGCAGGCCGCGCCCGGCGGAGAGGAGAGTCGCCTCCGGATGCTCCGCCATCACGCGCTCGGCGGTGTCGAGCACGTCGCGCACGTGCGCGGGCGTCGCGGCGACGACCGCGACCCCGATCTCCGCGCGGCGGTGCAGATCGTGCGCGCCCGTCTCGGCGGCCGCCGCCTCGGTGCGCCGGCTCAGGTGAGCCAGGATGGGGCGCAGGATGCTGCGCTTCTCCTTGAGGGAGTGCACGTCGCCCAGCAGCAGGTCGAACCGGATCCATCCGATCCACATGTCACGACGCCGGCGCGGGCTGGGCCATGTACCACTCCACGAACCGTCGCGCACGGCCGTCGGGGCCGAAGTGGACCTCCCACAGATTCGAGTACTTCTCATGACCGGGGTAGCCGACCCATCCCGTGACGATGCCCAGCTCGTCGTTCTCGATGAGCACCCGCAGGTCGTGCACGGGCTCGGCCGGCTCGTCCTCGCCCCACATCGCCACGATCGCGTCGATTCCGATCGCCGGCTCGGGATCGTCGGGGCGGAAACAGTATTCGGCATCGTCGGTGAACAGTGCGCGGACATCATCGGGGTGCTTGCTGCGCCACGCTCGTTCATAGCCGGCGAGCCAGTCGCTCGTACGTGTCATGACTCCGGTCTACCGGCTCCGTGCCGCCGCCGCCACGTGTTGCGAAGGTGACTGCGGCCGGGCAGGTCCCCTCGGTACGCTGACGCCATGACCACCCTCGTGCTCACCCTCGTCGGCGACGACCGCGCCGGCATCGTCGCCGCCGTCGCGACCGTCGTCGACGCCGCCGGCGGCAACTGGGGGAGCAGCCAGCTCGCGGAGCTGTCGGGGGCGTTCGCGGGGATCGTGGAGGTCTCGGTGCCGGATGACCGCGCCGACGAGCTGCGCGAGGCGCTGAGCGGCATGGAGGGCCTGGTGACGGTCGCTGCCGTCGGGGCAGCATCCGCGGCCCACGCACCCGCCCGGCATCTGGCACTGCAGGTGCTCGGCAACGACCACCCCGGAATCGTGCGCGAGATCACGGCTGCCCTCAGCGCCCACGGCCTGAGCATCGACCGGATGACGACAGAGGTGCGGGATGCCGCGATGTCGGGCGGGAGCCTGTTCGAGGCGTCGATCGAGGCGCGGGTTCCGGCCGGGCTGGATGTGAACGACGTCCGCGGCGAGCTCGAGCGCGTGGCCGCGGAGATCCAGGTCGACCTCACAGTCAGCGACTGACGGGCTCGCTCAGCCGGCCACGCGGGCGGTCGGTTCCCGACGGCGTCTCCCTCACCCTCGGCCGAAACACCACTTGCCGTCCGAGACACCCGGCGTCGCCCGGTGTCTCGGACGGGATGTGGTGTCTCACCGATTACCCAGCCTGGCGACCCCGGCGGCGATCGCGCGCCACCCGACGAGGAAGGCCAGGAGCGTTCCGGTCGCCACGATGATGAAGGCCACCGCGGTGCCCTGCCCCGACACCGCGCGCAGCAGCATCCCGCCGGCCACGGTGATCGCCCACACCGGCACACCCGTGCGCACAGCGGCGGCGGGGCGCCGCCAGGCCACCGCGATGAGCCATCCGGCGAGGAGGGAGACGAGGAACGGCCACGCGGTCTGCGCGAGCCCGGATCCGCCCGGTCCGAACGGGTCGCCCTCGTGGGTGGCCCGGCCGATGGCGGCGAAGACGGTGACCAGGACCGCGTCGAGGGCGAAGGCGCCCAGGGCGGCGCGGCGAGTCGACATGTTCCCATTCTCCCCGCACCGCTCCCGTGGACGGTGTCGGGGAGGTCTCCTACCCTCGTCGCATGGACAGTATCCGGGCGATGACATGGAACGTGTGGTGGCGGTTCGGCGACAACTGGGAGGAGCGGGAGCCGGGGCTCGTCGAGGTGGCGCGGGCGACGGAGCCCGACCTGCTCGGGATCCAGGAGTGCTGGGGAGAGGACGCACGGACGCAGGCCGACGTCTTCGCCGAAGCGCTGGGCGGACATGCCGCCTTCGTAGAGGGCGACCTCCCGCCCGCCACGCCGGAGGGTGACGGCGCCGTGATGGGGCTCGGCCTGGTCAGTCGCTGGCCGATCGTGGGAACCGAGCGCGTGGACCTGCCCTCGGACGGGCGCCGCAATCCCGCCCTGGTGGCGACGATCGAACGGCCCAACGGGCTGATGAGGGTCGTGGTCGGCGCGGTGAGCTGGGAGCCGGAGCGGGTCGAGGAGACGGCCCTGCAGGTGGCGGAACTGCAGCGGCTCGTGCGGGAGGGTCGCGCCGAGCGACCCAATCCCAGCATCCTCCTCGCCGACCTCAACTACGACCAGAGCCAGCCGGCGCTGGCCGGCCTGCAGCTGGACGACGTGTGGGACGCCGCCGAGCCGGGTGCCGACCCGCGGACCCTGAGCGAGACGAACCGGTTCGCGCCGTCGGAGTGCGCGGATCAGTGGAACCGGCGCATCGACCACATCCGCTACCTGCCCGGCACGGAGGGCGCGAAAGCGACGCGGGCCTGGATCATCCGGGATGAGCCGGGCGGGTTCCCGCCCTCGGACCACTACCCCGTCGTGGCGGACATCGCCGTCGGTGAAGGGCCGGCCGCTCCTACCGGTCCGATGCCGAGCGCGTCGTGGATGCCCTGACGGGCAGACTCACTCCAGAAGGTGCACGCGCGTGGCGATGAGCCCGCCCACCAGGGCACCGAGCCCGCCGGCGGCCATGTCGCCGATCGTGTCGGCGTACTCGACGAAGATCTCGTCGGTGATGAAGGTGTACCCGGCCCACTCCACCATCTCCCACAGGGCGCTGATGGCCAGGCCGATGATCGTCGCCAGGACGATCGGGGTGCGGGCAGGAGGGCGCGTCCCGACGACGTCCGGGATGATCCGCAGGCGCCCGGCGAAGACGTAGAGCATCACCGCCAGCACGCCGGTGCATTCGAAATGCACCAGCAGGTCCCACCCGGGCACGGTGCGGTACAGGTCGATGACGTTGCTCCACGCCGCCACGAGCACCGACACGCTGAAGAGGATGTCGAACCCCGCCCGCACCCCGAGGAAGCGGGGGAGCACGAGCGCGGGGAGCGTGAAGGCCAGGATGCCGGCGTCGGTGGGGCTCCACACGAAGCCGGCGACGAACACGCTGAGCAGCCCCACGACCCGTAGCGCGTCGGCGAGCCACTCGGCGGTGCCGGAGGGCGGACGCAGGAACCGCTCGATCATGCGCCGGCACCCCGCATCCGTACGACCGCCTGCACCGGCAGGTGGTCGGAGGGCCGCCCGCCGCGCACGGGACGCGCATCGATGCCCGCGCTCACGACGTCGAACCCCCGGGCGTGGATCGCGTCGATGCGGGTCCCGCCCGAGCGGGGCCGGCGGCCGCTCGCGTACGTGCCCCATTCCCGCGTGAGCTGCGTGGCCGCCAGCTCCCACGTGTCCGACAACCCGGCCGCGGCCAGTCGGCGCCGCGCTGTCGAGTCGGGCCCGGCGTTGAAGTCGCCTGTGATGAGGGCCGCACCGTCCCCGGCGCTCTCGGTCAGCAGCGCCGCCGAGCGTGCCCGGGCGAGGGGCGAGAGCACGTCCAGGTGCGTGTTGAGCACCACGAACAGCGCCCCCGTGGAGCGGTCGGAGAACCGCACGCGGGTGAGGATGCGAGGGAACAGCGATCCCCACGATCTCGAACCGGCGACCTCGGGACGCGTGGAGAGGGCGCGCTGGTCCCAGTCCACCAGCTCCAGGCGCGTGTCGTCCCAGAACACGGGGCATCCCTCGCCACCGCCGTCGGCGTCACGTCCCCGGCCGACGAAGCGGTATGAGGGACCCAGCGCGTCGCGCACCACATCCGCCTGGTGCGGCAGCACCTCCTGTGCGCCGAGGATCGTCGGCTGCTCGCGGCGCAGCAGCGCGTACATGCGGTCGCGCCGGCGCAGCCACCCGGCGGATCCCTTGCGCGCACGCAGCACGTTCAACGTCATGAGGGAAAGCTCCGGAGCCCGCGCGGGTCCGATCAGCGCGTCGGTGTCAGGCACGGCGTCCCGCCTCCGCCCACTGCAGCGCGCGGCGCATCAGGAGATGCACCCAGCGCACCGGCGGAAAGTCCTGCGGCCAGTGCACCACGACGGTGCGCACGCCGCGGATCGTGCGCACGGCGAAGGCGCGCGGATCGCCGAAGGGGCGCATCGACACCCCCATCGCGGCATGGCGCGCGTAGCCGATGGGGTAGCGCAGGCCGACGTGGAAGGCGAGGTCGAAGTCGTCGTGGACGCCCGGGGACAGATGCACCTTCCCTCGGATGCGCCGCCACACGTCGCGGCGGAAGGCGAGGTTCGACCCGTAGAGGGGGAGGTGCCCGAGCGCGGTGTACGACACCGCGGTGTAGGCGCCCAGGTACACCGCCGCCAGCGGCGCCCGCAGCCGGCGCGGTCCGTCCACGAACCGCGCACCGCCGGTGAACGCCCCCACGTGCGGGCGGCGCTCGAACGCCGCCGTCATCGTCTGCACCCACGTGATCGCCGGCAGGCTGTCGGCGTCCAGGCGCAGCACGATGTCGCCCGTCGCCGCGTCGTAGCCGCACGCGCTCGCCGCCGGGATCCCCGGGCGCTCGCACGGGATCACGCGGGCACCCGCCTCCCGCGCGACAGCCGCCGAGTCATCCGACGAGCCGTTGTCGACCACGATCACCTCGTCGGGCGCGCGTGTCTGCAGCGTCAGAGCGCGTAGGCAGCGGCGCAGCGGTGCGGCGTCGTCTTTGACCGGGATGACGACAGACACGCGTGTCACATCGCCTCCAGGCCCGCGTCCGGATCCTCGACTCTCGGGATCATCCTTCACGCTATGGGGATCCCGCAGCCGGACCGGCACGGTTGACACCTCACTCGGGAGCGGGTACCCGGGGCCGGTCAGGTGCCGTCGCGGATGCTGCGGACGAAACCGCCCACGTTCTCGCGCAGCGCCTCGATCCGCCGCTGGCGCGCAGCCTCGACGTCGAACCCGAGGTAGGCCACAGGAGGGAGCTTCCGTACGTTGCGCGAGCACTCGAAGTGCTCGCACACGAGCGTGCCGACGGTGTCGCCCCGCCGGCCGGCGTCGCCCGAGCGCCGGGCGCTGAAGAACACGACGTCGTTGGGCAGCTGCACGTCGGCGCACCACGCGCACTGCGCCCGCGAGCGCGGACGCGCCTCCGCCTGGCGCAGGAGGACGCCGGCGAGCTCGCCGTCCAGTTCGACGAGAACGTAGCCCAGCAGCGGGAGCCTGGGGTCGCGCCAGCCGAGGTAGTCCAGCTTGTCCCACTCGAGGGTGTCGAAGCCGGCCGGCAGGGAGAGGTTCTTGCGTTCGCTGCGCGACGCATTGAGGAAGGAGGCCCGGATGTGGGCGTCGGAAACGGGGAGCATGACGAGAACTTTCGTGACAGCGCTCGCCGGTGAGGCGAGGCGGAACGGTGCGCGGTCGCGCGGTGAAGGCCCGAAGGCGAGAGGGAGCGGCGATGCCGGGCTACCTCGTGCCGGCGCGGGAAGCGCCGGGTACCTCCATCCGCCCTGCGGGCTCTGTCGTCGGTGTCACCGTCCCAGGCTACGCCTGTACGCGGCGCCGGGGGCGTTGTCCAGGGTCTTGTCGCAGACGATGCGCCGAGGAGGCTGGAAGCAACGGACGAAAGGACTCCCATGAGCGACATCACGCACGGCCGGCACGACGACGACGCCCGAGCCGACGACGCGCCTCCCACCGACGCCGTCACCGACGAAGTGCGCGAAGACGCCGCATCCGCCGAGGAGCACGCCGACGTCGCCGAGGAGGAGGACGAGGCGTGAACGCCGAGGAGAAGACCCGCCTGGCCGCAGGGGAGAGCGATCAGCTTCCTCCGCCGCCCCCCGCGGCACCGGCCGCCTCGCCCGTGCCCTCGCGCCGCGACAGCGACGAGGCCGACGAGAACGACTGACCCGCCCGGTCAGGTGTCGCGCTCGATGATGGCGTGCGCGGGGCGCTCGTCGTCCTCGCCCCCCGGCGGGTAGTCGGCGCGCTCAGGTCGTGCCCGCAGATAGAGGATGCTGGCGACGAGCCCGCCCCACAGGATGACGATGGCCAGAGCGAGGAACACGATCGCGAGGGCGGTCATGAGCTCTGCTCCTCTCGACGGGCGGACGCCGCGGAATACGGCGGCCACGGGGTGAACTCATCCGGCGACCGCCGCCAGGCCAGCAGGGACAGGACGATCGTGGCGACGACGATGAATGCGATCGAGCCCCATCCGAAGGCGAGCAGATACCAGCCGGGGAGGCCGCCGTACCCCTCGATGATCAGCGTCACGATCCGCTGGATGAGCATGTAGCCCAGCACGACCGGGGCCACCACGCCCACCAGGGCCACCCAGACGCGGCCGACCTGGAAGGTCGAGACGGCGTTGAGGTGGGAGCGCAGTTCGCCCGCCCGGCGCAGCACCCACACGATGAGCACCGATCCGAGCACCGCCGAAGCGACGATGCCGATGTTGTTGGCCCACTGGTCGGTGACATCCAGCGCCAGCAGTCCCGTCGTGGTGGAGAACAGCAGCACCGACAGCACCGCCGAGACGGTGCCCACCCCCAGCGCGGCGGCCCGCCGCGACAGGGCGAACTTCTCCTGCACAGCCGCGGACACCACCTGCAGCACCGAGACGAGCGAGGTGAAGCCGGCCATCGCGAGCGAGCCGAAGAAGAGGCAGCCGAACAGCGCACCGCCCGGCATCTCGGAGACGATCGCCGGGAAGGTGATGAAGGACAGCCCCACCCCGGTCAATCCCTCCAGCTCGTCGATGGCCAGGTTCTGCTGCACGGCGAAGAACCCCAGCGTGGCGAACACGCCGATGCCGGCGAGGATCTCGAACGACGAGTTCGCGAACGCCACGACCAGGCCGGGGGCGGTCAGGTTCGAGCGCCGGCGCCGGTAGGAGGCGTAGGTGATCATGATGCCGAACGCGATGGAGAGGGAGAAGAAGATCTGGCTGTATGCGGCGATCCACACGTTCGGATCGCCCAGCGCCGCCCAGTTCGGCGTGAACAGCGCGTTCAGGCCCACCGCGGCGCCGTCGAGGAACAGCGCGCGGACCACCAGCACGAGGAAGGCGACCACCAGCAGCGGGAGGAAGATGACGTTGACCCGCTGCAGGCCCTTCGCCACGCCCGCCGCGAGCACCGCGATCGTCACGATCCACACGAGCGCCAGGGGGATCAGCACGCCGGGGACGAACTCGAGGCTCAGGCCGGGGTCACCGGTCTGCAGGTAGTCGCCGGAGAAGAAACCGGCCGGGTCGTCGCCCCAGCGCAGGTCGAAGGAGAACACGAAGTAGCTCGCCGCCCACGCGATCACGACGGTGTAGTAGAGCCCGATCACGAAGGCGATCGCCACCTGGAACCAGCCCAGCGACTCCAGCCAGCGCCCGCGCGGCCCGCCCAGCCGTCGCAGCGACGTCGGCGCCGACCCGCGGAAGCGGTGACCGATCGCATAGTCCAGGAACAGGATCGGGATGCCGGCGGTCAGCAGCGCGACCAGATACGGGATGAGGAAGGCGCCACCGCCGTTCTCGTACGCGACACCGGGGAACCGCCAGATGTTGCCGAGCCCGACGGCCGAGCCGATGGCCGACAGGATGAAGCCGACCTGACCGGTCCACTGCTCGCGGGGGGCCGTCGTGGTGCTCATGCGATCCTTCGGTGAGATGGACGGTGGGCGGTCAGGACGATAGCACCGACGGGGAAGGGGCGCACCCGGTCGCCCGGATCCGGGACCGGGGGGATCGACGGTTCGCATACGCCGACGCAACACGACGCGGGGTGGGATGGCGGCATGCGCGTCTTCGTCCGGAGTCTGTTCGCCGCCCTCGCCCTCGCCGTCGTCGCCGGGCTGACGCTCGCTCCCCGCATGATCGTCGGCCCTGCGCGCCGCGCGTTCCTGGACTGGGCGGATGCCACGACGCTGCCCGTGTTCGGCGGTGTGGCGTACGCCGAGGCCGAGCGACTGCTCAACACGGCGATGTTCGTCCCGCTGGGCGTCGCCCTTGCGCTGCTGCTGCCGCTGCGCGGATGGCCGCTCGCCGTGGCCGCCGGGTTCGTCGTGTCGGTGGCCGTGGAATACCTCCAGGCGGGCATCCCGGGGCGGGTGCCCGATCCCCCCGACGTGCTGTGGAACACCGTCGGCGGTGCCGTGGGCGTCGGAGCGGTGACGCTCGTGCGGGCGCTCGCCGTCGCCGCGCGGGCTCAGCGAGGCAGCGTCACACGCACGTGAAGCCCGCCCTCGCGGCGTGCGATGACCTCCAGCGTTCCGCGATGGGCGTGCACGATCGCGGCGACGAGGGCCAGGCCCAGACCCGATCCCTGCGGGCCGTCGGAGCCCCGCGCGCGGCCGGCTCCGCGCACGAACGGCTCCGTCAGGGTGGCGGCCACGGCCGGATCGATCACGGCGCCGGTGTTGACGACCTCCAACGACGCCCCGCCCGGCGCATCCATCGTGGTGACGCGCACACGGCCCCCTGTGCCGTTGTGGATGACGGCGTTGTGGACGAGGTTGCCCGCCAGGCGGGCGAGAAGCGTCGCGTTGCCCGTCACGGCTGCGGGGGAGAGGGCGGTGTCGATGCGCACGTCGGCGGCGGTCGCATCCGCTGCCACGTCGGTGACGGCCTCGGCGGCGATCGCGGCCAGATCCACCCGCTCGCGCTCGAGTGCGTCGCCACGACCCACGCGCGCGAGCGACAGCAGGGCCTCGGTGGTGGCGATTGCGCGGTCGTTCGTCTCCCCGATGCGCGCGAGCAGCAGATCGACGTCGCGACCGGCGGGATCGGCCTGCGCGACCTCCACGAGGGTGCGGACGATCGTGTGCGGCGTGCGCAGCTCGTGCGAGGCGTTCGCGGCGAACCGGCGCTCTTCGTCGATCGTGTGCTGCACGCGCTCCAGGAGCGCGTCGAAGGCGTCGGCGAGATCGGTCAGCTCGTCGCGGCGCCCGGGCAGCCGGATGCGGGATCCGAGAGATCCGTCGCGTGCGCGGCGCGCCACCTCCGTGATGCGTCCGAGCGGTCGCAGGACGAACCCGGCGAGAACCCATCCGCCCGCGAGGCCGAAGGCCAGGAGGGCGATGAGAGCCCACCACGCGTACCGGACGAAGACCTCCATGAGGTCGGACCGGTTGGGGACGAACAGGCCGCTGAGGTCCTGGATGTTCGCGTCGGGCACGAACCGCAGCAGCAGGAACCCCACCGCGAACAGCGCGACGCCGGCGACCAGGAGGAATCCCGCGTAGCTCAGGGTGAGCTTCACGCGCACCGAGAGCCCGGGCGGACGGGATCGGCCGGGGTCCGTCATGCGGCCGGGTCGACGTCGATGCGGTAGCCGACGCCGGGGACCGTCCCGATGACCCACGGCTCGCCCAGACGCTTGCGCAGGGCGGAGATCGTGATGCGCACGGCGTTGGTGAACGGGTCGGCGTTCTCGTCCCACGCGCGTTCGAGAAGCTCCTCCGCGCTGACCACGCCCCCTCCCGCAGCCATGAGCACCTCGAGTACGGCGAACTGCTTGCGGGTGAGGGCGACGTACCGTCCGTCGCGGTAGACCTCGCGGCGGAAGGGGTCCAGGCGGATCCCCGCCCGCTCCATCACCGGCGGAGCGCCGGTGGCGGGGCGGCGGTGCAGCGCCCGCAGGCGCAGCACCAGTTCCCGCAGGGCGAACGGTTTGGTGAGGTAGTCGTCGGCGCCGCTCTCGAAGCCGGTGACCTTGTCATCCAGCCGGTCGGCGGCGGTGAGCATGAGCACGCGCGGTCCGGCCGGCACGTGCGACAGCGAGCGGGCGATCTCATCGCCGTTGGGGCCGGGGATATCGCGGTCGAGCACCACCACGTCGTAGGCGTTGATCGCGAGCTGCTCGAGTGCGGTGTCGCCGTCGCCGGCGATGTCGGCGGCTATCGCCTCCAGGCGCAGACCGTCACGGATCGCCTCGGCGAGATAGGGCTCGTCCTCGACGATCAGTACGCGCACGCCCCCATGCTAGGCGGGGGTGCATATCGCCGGTGTAGGGGAAGTCGGATACGCCCCGGCAACGCCCCGCGGCCTGGGATGGGTCGCATGCAGATCTCCACCACCCTCGTGACCGCTCCCTCCCGCGTGCGCCAGGCCACGTTCGTCGCGCTCGCCGTGTGCCTCGCGGCGATCGTCGCGGCGTGCGTGATCGTCGTGGCCGGCCTCACCACCTCGTTCGCGACGGCACCTTTCAGTCCCCGCGTGGAGGACGGCCACATCCCCGAGGGCGCGGCCGTCTCGGTGACCGACGATCACCTCCCCGCCATCGGCGAGCTCGATCCGGCGCTGCTCGGCGCGATGCGGCAAGCGGCGACCGATGCCGCCGGGGCGGGGCTGGACCTCCCGGTCACGAGCGGGTGGCGCAGCGTGCCGTACCAGGACTGGCTGCTCGGCGTCGCCGTGGAGACCTACGGCAGCGAGGACGTCGCGCGGCAGTTCGTCGCGACGCCCGAAGAATCCAGTCACGTCACGGGGGAGGCGGTGGACATCGGCTCCGTCGACGCGCAGTCGTGGCTCAGCCAGCACGGCGCGGAGTACGGCCTGTGCCAGGTGTACGCCAACGAGCCGTGGCACTACGAGCGTCTCATCGAGCCGGGGGAGGTGTGCCCGGACATGGTGCCGGATGCCTCCTCGCAACGGGGGTCGTGAGTCCGACCGGGGACGTCGTGCGGCGGTTAGTCTGTCGTCGTGCGCCGGGGCGGGGGGAGTGGGGCCGGTGCCGTGCGCGGGCCGCAGCGGCCGCTCGTGCGGCACGAGTTCGCGCTCGGCCCCGTGGCTGCCGCCATGCTCGCCCTCGCGGTCGTCCTCGCGGTGGTCGCGCCGCTGTACGGCTATCACCGTGACGAGCTGTACTTCCGGATGCTGCCGCTGCAACCCGGCTACGTCGATCAGCCGCCGCTGACCCCCGTGATCGCCCACGCGGTGATCGCGCTGTTCGGCGACGGCGTCGTGGCGCTCAGGATCGTTCCGCTGCTGTGCGCCGTACTCTCGCTGCCGGTGCTCGCGCTCATCACGCGCGAAGTGGGCGGTACCCGGTTCGCGCAAGCTCTGACGGTGTGGGGGATGGCCGGTGCCACCCTCACGCTGATGTTCGGGCACGTCCTGCTCACGGCGAGCCTGGATCTGCTCGTGTGGCCGGCGGCGCTGCTGTGCGCGGTGCGTGCCGTCCTGCGCGACGACGGGCGCTGGTGGCTCGCCGCCGGTGCGATCATCGGCGCGAGCACGTTCAACAAGCTCCTCGTCGTCGTCCTCATGGTGGGGATTGCCGGGGGACTGGCCATGTGCGGTCCGCGCCGGTGGTTCGCCTCGGCGTGGCTGTGGGCCGGAGTCGCCGCCGCGGCGGCCCTCGCTCTGCCGAGCGCGGTCTACCAGGTGACGCACGGGTGGCCACAGCTGGCCATGGGGGCCGCACGCGCCGAGGACAACGCCACCGAGGTGCGGGTGCTCATGTGGCCGATGCTGATCCTGCTGGTCGGTCCGGTGCTGGCGGTCTTCTGGGTCGCCGCGTTGCACGGGCTTCTGCGCCGACCGCGGTGGCGTCCGCTGCGGTTCCTCGTCGTGACCTTCGCCGTGATCGTCGCGTTCGTCTTCGTCGGCGGAACGCAGTTCTACTACACAGCGGGCGTGCTCGCCGTGCTCGTTGCGGTGGGCGCGGTTCCGGTCGCGGACTGGGTGCGTACCCGAGGTCGCACCCGGTGGGCGTGGACCCTCGTGGCCGTCAACGCCGCGACGTGCGCGGTGTTCGCGCTCCCGGTCCTCCCGCTCCCGGCCCTCGCCGCATCGGGCATCGGCGACATCAACTCCGCCGTGGGCGACCAGGTCGGCTGGGAGCGCTACGCGGGGCAGATCGACGCCGCCGTCGTGGCCTCCAGCGCGGAGGCGATCATCACCTCCACTTACGGTGAGGCGGGAGCGGTGGACCGGTTCGGCACGACAGGGGTCCCGATCTTCAGCGGGCACAATGCACTGTGGGACCTCGGCGGACCGGCGGAGGCCACCGACACCGTCGTCATCGCCGGGGGACAGGGCCGGTTCGTGACGCATGTGTTCGACGCGTGCGAGGTCGTCGACGAACTCGACAACGGCGTCGGCGTCGGCAACGAGGAGCAGGGAAGGCCCATCACGGTGTGCTGGGGCCCGGTGCAGGGGTGGACGGCGATGTGGGAGGCTTTCCGCCACCTCGACTGACCGTGCGGCGGCGGCCTACGCGGAATGATGGAGCGATGGCGGAGGACATCGGGGCGCGGCTGCGCGAGATCGCCCGAACGAGCGCGGAGCCCTCGAGTGCGCTCCGCGACCGGCACCTCATCGAGGTCGTCCCCGAACTGGCTGCGCTCGCAGGGACGCCGCAGGACCCGGTGTGGCATCCCGAGGGGGACGTGCTCGTGCATTCGCTGTGGGCCGCCGACCTGGCCGCCACGCACGCCGTACAGCACGACATCCACGCCGACCGACGCGAGCTGCTGGTCCTCGCCTCGCTCCTGCACGACGTGGGCAAACCCGACACGACGCGCCGCCGCAACGGCCGGCTGACGTCGTGGGGTCACGCCGAGCGCGGCGCGGTGCTCGTCCGGTCGATGGGCGATCGGATGCGGTGGCCGAAGCCCCTCGTGCGCGCGATCGCCGAGATCGTGGCCACCCACATGGCGCACGTCGCGGTGCAGGGCACGCCGAGCGCGAAGGCCGTGCGACGCGTGCGCGATCGGCTGGAGGCAGCCGGCACCTCGCTGGCGGACTGGGCGGTGGTCGTCCGATGCGATGGCGAGGCGCGCGGCCGGGCCGCACGGCCGGATGCATCGGTGCCGTGGACCAGGGGGGACGCGCGCCTCAGCCGCCGCTGATCACCACCCGCTGCGCGTGGGGGTGTGACCCTCCCGCGCGTCGTCGGGCATCTGCATCTCCGCGCGCACGCCCAGCAGCCGCAGCGGCCGGTCGGGTTCGATCTTCGCCACGAGCGCGAGGATCGCCGCGACCACGGCATCGCGCTCGAAGGTGACCGGCACCTTCCGCGTGAAGGTCTTGGTCGTGAAGGGCGCGTACCGAACCTTCAGTCCGACACCGATCACGGGCCGCCCCTCGGCGGCGACGTCGTCGAGCACCTGCGCCGCGAGAGTGCGCGCGGCGCGCTCGATCTCGGCCGGGTCGGCGACGTTCTGCTGGAAGGTCGTCTCCCGGCCGTGCCCGCGCGCCACCCACGGCGTGTCGTCGACGACGCTCGCGCCCTCGCCCCGGCCGAGCTGCCGGTACCACGGGCCCATGCGGGGTCCGAACTCGGCGACCAGCGGCGCCTCGTCCGCATGGGCGAGCTGCGTCACCGTGGCGATGCCCAGATTCTCCAACCGCCGGGAGATCTTCGACCCCACGCCCCACAGGTCGCGCGTGGGGCGGTCGCCCAGAACGTCGAGCCAGTTCTCCGCCGTCAGCCGGAACACTCCGCGCGGCTTGCCGAACCCGGTCGCGACTTTCGCGCGCACGAGGGTGTCGCCGATGCCGACGCTGCAGTGCAGGCGCGTGCGCTCCAGCACCGCCGCCTGCAGCTCGCGCGCATAGCCCTCCGGGTCGGCGGTGCGAACCCCCACGAACGCCTCATCCCACCCGAGCACCTGCACGACGGCGTCGGGCCGCCCGCGCAACGTCGCCATCACCTCCTCGGATGCGGCGGTGTAGGCGGGAGCATCCACCGGCAGGATGACGGCGTCGGGCACCTTGCGCGCGGCCAGGCGCAGCGGCATCCCCGACCCCACCCCGAATTCGCGCGCCTCGTACGACGCGGTGGAGACGACGGCGCGTTCGGTGGGGTCCCCGCGGCCGCCGACGATGACGGGGAGCCCCGCCAGCTCGGGCCGGCGCAGCACCTCCACCGCGGCGATGAACTGGTCCAGGTCGACGTGCAGCACCCACGGCCGCTCGGCTCCGTCGCTCATGCGCTCCAGTGTGGCGCAGACTTCCTCACGCGTGCGCGGCCTTGGTCAGCGCCGAGGCGATCCGCTCGATCGCGGTGCGCAGCAGCGGCCGGGGGAGGGCGAACACGAAGCGCATGTGCCCGATGCCCGCGACGCCGCACGCCGCCCCGTCGGTCATCGCGACTCCGGCGTGCGTGCGGAACCACTCGGCCGGGTCACCCGGCACACCGTAGGCGCGGAAGTCGATGAGGGCGATGTAGGTGGCCTCCGGCATCGACATGCGCGCGTCGGGGAGGTGCTCGGCGACGAGCTCGGCCAGCAGACGCCGATTGCCGTCGAGGTAGTCCACGATCTGCTCCAGCCACGGCCCGCCGTGCGTGTACGCTGCCGCGTGAGCCACTGCGCCGAGCGTGGACGTGCCGTGGCCGGCCCAGAATCCGAACTCTTCCCACGCCGCGGCATCCGCCTCGTTGGAGAGGATCACCTGCGCGCACTTCAGTCCGGCGAGGTTCCACGCCTTCGACGCGGATGCGGCGGTGATCGTGTGGGAGGCGGCCTCCTCCGAGATGGATGCGTACGGCACGTGGCGCGCCGGACGGTAGACGAGGGGAGCGTGGATCTCGTCGGAGAAGACGCGCCCCTTCTTGCCGGCCACGACGTGCGAGACGGCTTCCAGCTCGGCGCGGGTGAAGACGGTGCCGAGCGGATTGTGCGGGTTGCACACGACGAGGAGCTCCGCCCCGTCGTCGAAGGCCCGTGCGATGCCGTCGAGGTCCATCGTGCTGCGGCCGTCGACGGGGATGCTCGGCACCTCGATCACGCGGCGCCCGTGCAGTTGCGGCACCGTGAGGAAGGGCATGTAGGCCGGGGTGGGGACGATGACGGCCGAGCCCGGCGGCGTGAACCGCTCGATCGTGAGCTCGAAGGCCGCGATGACGTCGGGGACATGGTGCACGCGGCCGGCCGGGACCTCCCACCCGTAGGCCGTGCGGTACCAGTCCGACGTCGCGGCGGCGAGGCTCTCGTCCAGGTGCGCGGGGAGGTACCCGGTGAGGCCGCGATCCAGTGCCGACACCATCGCGTCGCGCACCGGCGGGGCGACACCGAAGTCCATCTCCGCCACGAACGCTCCGATGACGTCGGGGAACATCGTCCACTTGACGCTGCCGCCCCGTCGCAGGTCGTCTTCGGTCAGCGCATCGAAATCCGGCGTCACGCCGTCGCCGCCTGCTCGCGACGGGGGAGCACCCAGTCCGCGCGCGGGAAATGGCACGTGTACCCGTGCGGGTAGGTGATCAGGTAGTCCTGGTGCTCGGGCTCGGCCTCCCAGAACGGGCCCGCCGGCTCGATCGTGGTGACGGCCTTGCCCGGCCACAGGCCCGACGCATCCACATCGGCGATCGTGTCGCGCGCGACGCGCTCCTGCTCGGGGGTGAGCGGGAAGATCGCGGAGCGGTAGCTCGTGCCGATGTCGTTGCCCTGACGGTTCAGGGTCGACGGGTCGTGGATCTGGAAGAAGAACGCCAGGATGTCGCGGTAGGTCGTCTTCGTGGGGTCGAACACGATCTCCACGGCTTCGGCGTGGCCGGGGTGGTTGCGGTAGGTCGCATGGTCGTTGTGCCCTCCCGTGTAGCCGACGCGCGTGTCGAGCACGCCGGGCTGACGGCGGATGAGGTCCTCCACCCCCCAGAAACAGCCGCCGGCGAGCACGGCGGTCTCGGTGCCGGGGGTGCGGGTGACGGCTCCGGTGTCGGTGGGTCCGCTGGTCATGAGGCGTTCTCCTTCGTGTCGGTGAAAAGTGTGCGGTAGGCGCCGTACCCCTGCTCGTCGAGCTCGTCGAGGGGGACGAAGCGCAGGGCGGCGGAGTTCATGCAGTAGCGCATTCCACCCGCCTCCCGGGGTCCGTCGTCGAAGACGTGCCCGAGGTGGCTGTCGGCGATCGCCGAGCGCACCTCGGTGCGCGTCATCCACAGCGTACGGTCGGTCTTGGACACGACGGCCGACGTGTCGAGAGGGCGGGTGAAGCTCGGCCAGCCGGTCCCGCTGTCGAACTTGTCGGTCGAGGAGAACAGCGGCTCGCCCGAGACGACGTCGACGTAGATGCCCGGCTCGTGGTTGTCCCAGTAGCGGTTGCGGAAGGGCGGCTCCGTGCCCTCTTCCTGCGTCACGCGGAACTGGGTGGGGGTGAGGCGGCTGAGCGCCTCGGGAGTCTTGCGGTACTCGTTGCTCACGATTCCTCCTGGGTGACGGCGCTGGCTGCGGCGTCTACCGGGGAGAACGATGCACCCCGCTGTTTTGGTCCCGCGAAGCTGGGAGCGCGCCGTGACTTCCCGCGCTCGCCGCATCCATCGCGCGGGCGACGGCGACGAGGACGTGGTCGATCGTGGGGACGCCGTCCGCGCGCATCGTCTCGGCGCCGCCGGCCCCGCGGACGATAACGGTCGGGGTGGACCGGATGCCCCGGGCTTCGGCGAGGTGGGGCTCGAACGCGACGTCGTGCTCGATGACGGTGATCTCCGGCAGCAGCTGGCGCACGCGGTCCAGGACCGCACGCGTGCGCCGGCACGCGCCGCAGAACGACGTCGAGTACAGCTCGAGCGCCACCGATCCCGATCCGTCCGTCTTCTCCATCGTGAGGAGCAACGCCACGGGGACGGGGAGCATTCCACCGCCGGAGCCGCCGATGAGGTGGCAGTCGCCTGCGTGTCGGCCGGTCGTCGTACGCTGAACGGATGAGCGCCGATCACGCCGCCCTGAGCGCGCGGTCCCAACTGGTCTCGCTCGCGCGGTCGGTGACCGAGGCGCAGCCGGTCGAGCACGGGTTCGCGGCGAGGCCTGCCGCCGTGCTGATCCTCTTCGGCGTGCTGGACGCACGCGCCAGCGACCACGACGCGCAGTCGCGCGCGGTCTCCCGCGACCTCGACGTGCTGCTGCTCTCGCGCGCCACGACGCTGCGCTCGCACCCGGGGCAGGTGGCGTTCCCCGGCGGCCGGATCGACGAGGGCGACGACGGACCGATCGCGGCCGCGCTCCGCGAGGCCGAGGAGGAGACGGGCCTGGATCCTGCCGGAGTGGAGGTGCTGGGGGCGCTGGAACCCATCCCGCTGGAGTACTCGCGGCACGTCGTGACCCCGGTGCTCGGATGGTGGCGGCATCCCTCTCCCGTGCACGTCGTGGACGACGCGGAATCGGCGGACGTGTTCCGCGCGCCTGTGGCGGATCTGCTGGATCCCGCCCACCGCGGCGTGACGGTCAGCCGGGCGGAGGGACGCGAGTGGCGTGCGCCGGCGTTCCTCCTGCCGAACGAGACGGGCGAGCGGCACCTGGTGTGGGGCTTCACCGGGATGCTGCTGGATGGTCTGTTCGACCGGCTCGGCTGGACCGAGCCGTGGGACCGGTCGCGCGAAGTGCCGCTGCCGTTGCCGGTCGACGCGCGCTGATCTCGCTCCCGACCGGTTGCGCGCGGCGCGGGCCGTCACGGAAACTCGGAGGCATGGCGATCGATCTGACCGAACTCCTCCGGCTCGAGCATGCGGGATGGACCGCCCTGTGCGATGGCACGGGAGGGGAGTTCTACGGCACCGTCATGACCGAAGACGCCGTCATGGTGCTCGCCGACGGCTCGGTGCTCGACCGCGGCGCCGTCGTGGCGTCGCTGGATGATGCGCCGGCGTGGTCGGCGTACGAGATCACCGACGAGCGGCTCATCGGCCTCGGCCCCGACTCCGCCGCGTTCGTGTACCGCGGCCGGGCGTTCCGGGCATCCGGCGGCCCGCCCTTCGACGCGGTCATGACGAGCGTCTACGTGCGGGAGGACGGCGGATGGCGCCTCGCGCTGTACCAGCAGACCCCGGTTCCGGCCGAGGAGAGCGTCGAGCTGTGAGCCGGAGCGCTCATCCGGGTGAGGGCACCGGCCGGTAGCGTACGTCGACGGTGACACGCCCGGCGTCGCCGTTCACGAGCGTGAGCGGGACGGGCTGCCCGCCGGGGTTGTCGTACAGGCGGATGCCGTCACCCAGCAGCACGGGGGCGATGTGGATGTCGATCTCATCCAGCAGTCCCCGTTCGAGCAGCTGACGCCCGAGAGAGGGGGAGAGCACCTCGACGTTCTTGCCGCCGGCTGCCGCGCGCGCGATCGCGACGGCCTCTGCCACGTCGCACGAGAGGAACGTGACGCCCGCCGACGGCGCGGCATCCTCGGGGTGGTGCGTCAGCACGAACGTCGCCCCCTGCCACTGCCCGCCGTAGGTCGCCGACGCGTCGGGGTACGCCTCCCATCCGTCGCGCCCGCCCAGGACCGCGCCGGTGGTGGAGGTGTACTCGTCGATGAGGCCGGGGCGATCGTGGATTCCATACATCCACTCCATCGTGTGCCCGGGTCCCGCGACGAATCCGTCGAGTGACATCGTGAAGTGCCACAGCACCTTGCCGGTCGCCGACTGCGGCGGCATGTCGTCCATCGTGTTCCCTTCGCTACAGCCCCCGCAGGTGCTTGAGGTTGCTCTTGGCGGTGTCGACGACCTGACGCAGGCCCCCGGTCTGCTCCGCGCCGAGGACGAGCTTGGCCATGGACAGCCCGAACCCGGTGACCTGCTGGGCGGTGACGGTCCCCGGAACCGAGAGGGCGTTCGGGTCGGTGACGATGTCGACCAGCGCCGGGCCCGGATGGGCGAGAGCGGTGGTGATCGCGGCATCCAGGTCGGCGGGATCGGTCACGCGCTGCGCGAGGAACCCGAGGCTCCCCGCGAGCGCGGCGAAGTCGACCATCGGCACGTCGACGCCGAAATCGGGGTAGCCGTTGACGAGCATCTCCAGCTTCACCAGGCCCAGCGTGGAGTTGTTGAAGACGAAGACGTTGATCGGCAGGCGGTAGGCGGCGGCGGTGATGAGCTCGCCCAGCAGCATCGACAGGCCGCCGTCGCCGGCGATCGCGATCACCTGCCGGTCGGGATGCGCGAACTGCGCGCCGATGGCCTGGGGCAGTGCGTTGGCCATCGATCCGTGCACGTACGAGCCGAGGAGCCGCCGGTCGCGCGTGGGGGTGACGTAGCGGGCCTGCCAGACGTTGCCCATGCCGGTGTCGGCGGTGAAGACGGCGGCGGATGCGGCGGCCCGGTCGATCGCGGTCATCGCGCGCTCAGGATGGATCGGCGCGTCGTCGGAGTCCGTGTACGCCGCCACGGCGTCCTCCAGCGCTCGGCGGTGCCGGGCCAGCGCCGAGTCGAGGAACGTCCGGTCGGTGCGGGCGGGAAGGAGCTCCTGCAGCGCCGCGAGGGTGCGGCCCACGTCGCCGTGCACCGGGTGGCGGACGGCTGCCCGGCGGCCCAGGCGAGTCGCATCCGCGTCGATCTGCGCGATCGCGACGTGCTCTCCGTCGGGGAAGAACTGGGCGTAGGGGAAGTCGGTGCCCACCAGGATCAGCAGGTCGGCCTCCTTCATCGCCCAGTCCGTCGCGCCGTAGCCGAGGAGTCCCGACATGCCGACGTCGAACGGGTTGTCGTACTGGATCCACGGCTTCCCGCGCAGGGTGTGCCCCATCGGCGCCTGCAGGTGGCCGGCGAACGCGAGGACCTGCTCGCGGGCGTCGCGCGCTCCGTCGCCGACGAAGAGCGTGATCTTCTCGGCCTCGGCGATCGCGGCGGCCAGCTTCTCGACGTCGACGGGGTGCGGGGCGATCCGTCCGCGGCGGGCGGGGACGAAGGGCGGGGCGGCGCCGGCCGCCTTGTCCGCGGCCAGGTCGCCCGGCAGCACGACCACGGCGACCCCGCATCCGCCGGTGGCGTGGCGGATCGCGGAGTTCACCACGCGCGGCGACTGTTCGGGGGTCGAGACCAGTTCGCAGTAGTTGGAGCACTCGGTGAACAGGCGCTCGGGGTGCGTCTCCTGGAAGTAGCCCGAGCCGATCTCCACGGTCGGGATGTGGCTCGCGATCGCCAGGACCGGCGCACCGGAGCGATGCGCGTCGTAGAGCCCGTTGATGAGGTGGAGGTTCCCCGGCCCGCAGCTGCCCGCGCACACGGCGAGGTTCCCCGTGAGCTGGGCTTCGGAGGCCGCGGCGAAGGCGGCAGCCTCCTCGTTGCGCACGTGGATCCAGTCGATGCCGCCCTCGGCGGAGCCGCCGGTGCGGCGCACGGCGTCGACGATCGGGTTGAGCGAGTCGCCGACGATGCCGTAGATGCGCGTGACCCCCGCATCCTGGAGCTGCTGAATCAGTTGTTCGGCGACGTTGTCTGCCACAGTGGCCCTTCCCTGCATGCGCGGCGCGCCCGCTGCACTCAGTCTTCGTGCCGGGCACCCTCTCGTCCAGGGCTTGCCGCCGGTCGCTCCCGCCATCCGCATCGTGCCCGAATTCAGGAGAATCGCCGGAATCAGGACGGATGGGGCCGGATCGGGCCTGATTCGGGCACATCTCCTGATCCGGGGAACGCGGCCGCGCGACCGGTGCCGGGCTTCCCTCCGCCGCACGGATCGCGCCGGATGTCAACGGCTCGCGGGCGCCGGCGCGCGCGGGATTGCATGGACGGGTCCGATCCTCGAAAGGAAGGCTCCCATGACCGCCGATACCTCTGAACTGACCAAGCTGAACGAGCTGCTGAAGGGTTTCCGTTTCGCGATGGTGACCACCCGCACCGCCGAGGGCAAGCTCGTGGCCCATCCGCTGACCGTGCAGGAGACCGAATTCGACGGCGACCTGTGGTTCGTCATCAGCCGCAAGGCCTCCGCGGTCGAGCACGTGCGCCTCGACCCCACGGTGGGCGTCTCGTTCAGCAGCAACGACTCGTGGCTGTCGCTGTCGGGCACCGCGCACGTCGTGGAGGATGACGCGAAACTGCGCGAGCAGTGGAACGCGGGACTGGAGGCGTGGTTCCCGGAAGGGCCGGAGGACCCCGACATCGTGCTGCTGAAGGTGGACGCCGACAGCGCGGAGTACTGGGACAGCCCCGGCGGCCGCGTCGCGAGCCTCGTCGCCTTCGTCAAGCACAAGGTGACCGGCGACCGCATGGAGGGCGAGAACGAGAAGATCGACCTGTGAGGCCGGGCGCGCATCTGCCGGGGGCTCGAGAGGGGGCGGTATGGCGCGCACGATCGTGATCACCGGCGCCAGCGACGGGATCGGCGCGGCATCGGCCCGGCAGCTGAGCGAGGCGGGTGAGCACGTCGTCGTGGTGGGTCGCGATCCGGAGAAGACCCGGACGGTGGCGGAGGCTCTCGACGCACCCTGGCACGTCGCCGACTACAGCGATCTGTCGCAGGTGCGGGAACTGGCCGCCGTGCTGACGGAGTCCTATCCCCGCATCGACGTGCTCGCCAACAACGCCGGCGGGATCTTCGGAGACCGCACGGTGACCCGCGACGGGTTCGAGCTGACCTTCCAGGTGAACCACCTGGGCGGGTTCCTGCTCACGAACCTGCTGAGGGATCGGCTGCGGGAGAGCGGTGCGACCGTCATCCAGACCTCCAGCGTGGCGGCCCTCCGGTTCGCGCGCTTCGACATCGACGATCTGCAGGGGGAGCGCCGGTTCTCCCCGGGCGCGGCGTACGGCAATGCGAAGCTCGCGAACATCCTGTTCACGAAGGAACTGCACCGTCGCTACGGGGATGCCGGGATCCACCCGGTGGCGTTCCACCCGGGCGCCATTGCGAGCGGCTTCGCTGCCGCATCCGTCGGATCGTGGCGTTTCCTCTACACGAATCCGGTGATGAAGCGCGTGCTGACCTCGACGGAGATCGGCGGGTCGCGGCTGACGTGGCTCGCGATGGGCAAGCCCGGCGTGGACTGGCGGCCGGGGGAGTATTACGCGAACAACCGCGTGGCGCGCACCAGCCGGCTGGCCGACGATCCGGCGCTCGCGAAGATGCTGTGGGATCGCAGCGCCGCCATGGTCGGGATAACGGAAGGGTAACGACTGCCGCCGCGTCGGTCGCGGAATCGTCCCACGTCGTGCCGGGAAATGAGCCGTGCACACGGGCCGTGTGGGGGCACCGGCCGGTGCCGCGGCGACGGGATGAGGCGAGAGGTTAGGGTAGCCTCACCTTCATGACCTCTCGACTCCGTTCCGCCGCGCCGCTCGCCGGTCTCGCCGCCCTCGCCCTCGTCGTCACCGCCTGCTCCACCCCGAGCGCGGATGCCGCTCCCGCGGATGCGGCGGAGACCGTCGTGGTCGACAACGCGCAGCCGACCCTCGTGCTCGTGGAGGAGGACGGGGAATCGTCCTACCGTGAAGACCCCTCGACCGAGCGGGCCGCCGTGGAGGTGCCGCGCGAGCCCGAGGCCGTCATCACGTTCGACATCGCCACGCTCGACACCCTGGACGCCATCGGCGCCGGCGACGCCGTCGTCGCGATCCCCGACGTCGTGCTGCCGGACTACCTGTCCGACTACGCCGACCTCCCCAAGGTCGGCACGCTGTTCGAGCCCGACTTCGAGGCCGTCGCCGAACTGGGCCCCGACCTCATCGTGACGGCGGCCCGCAGCACCGGGCAGTACGACGAGCTGTCCGAGATCGCCACGACGATCGACCTCACCGGTACCCCCGGCGGCACCTTCGACCCCGCCGCGGGCCTCGTGCGCGCCGCGCAGCTGGGTGAGATCTTCGGCCGAGAGGACGAGGTCGCCGAGCTGGCCGGGCAGATCGAGGAGCGCATCGATGCGCTCGCCGCCGCGGCGTCGGGCAGTGCTCTCGTCCTGGCCGTCTCCGGCGGGGAGTACAGCGCGTTCGGCGAGGGCTCCCGCTTCGGGTGGTTCTTCGACGAGCTCGGATTCACCCCCGCCGTCCCCGCCGCCGAGCTGCCGGGTGCGGAGGGATCGCCGCACGGCGACTCCGTGACCAACGAGTTCCTCCTCACCGCCGACCCGGAGTGGATCTTCGCCTTCGACCGCGGCGCGGCCACGGGTGACGGCGGCAGTGCAGAGGAGACCCTCGCCAACGAGCTGGTCGAGCGGACCGCGGCGGCGCAGAACGACCGGATCGTGCTGCTGCCCGCCGGCGAGCTGTACATCGTGATCAACGGTCTCACCGCGATCTCCGCCGTCCTGGACACCGTCGAGGAAGCGGTCGCGTCGTGACCCCGGTCCGCCGACGCGAAAAGGACGCGGTCCGCTGAACCGTCGTCCGACCGTGCTGATCGTCGCGGGGGTGGTGTGCGTCGCCGCCCTCGCGACGGTCTCGCTGTTCGTGGGCGTCGCCGAGCTCGACGCGTTCATCCTCTTCGCCAGCCGGGTTCCCCGCACGGTCGCGCTCATCCTGGCCGGCGCCGCCTTCGCCATCACGGGCCTGATCATGCAGCTGCTCACGCGCAACCGCTTCGTCGAGCCGGGCACCACGGGCGCGACGGATGCGGCGAGCCTCGCACTCCTCGCGGTCCTGCTCACGACACCGGGCCTGCCGCTGTGGGCCAAGGCGGTCGTGGCCTCCGTGGGTGCGCTGGCCGGGGTCGCCGGCTTCCTGGCGCTCGTGCGCCGCATCCCGTCACGCTCCAGCGTCCTCGTCCCGGTGGTCGGCCTCCTCTACGGCGCCGTCATCGGCGCGGTCACCACGTTCATCGCGTACCGCACGGACGCGCTGCAGGAGCTCCTCAGCTGGGGCGTGGGCGATTTCTCCACCGTGCTGCGCGGCCGCTACGAGATCCTCTTCCTCGCCGCCGCGGCGGCGGCGATCGCGTGGTTCGCCGCCGATCGCTTCACCCTCGCCGGCCTCGGGGAGGACACCGCGCGCGGGCTGGGGCTGCACACGCGCGGCGTGCTGGCCCTCGGCGTGGGCATCATCGCGGTGGTGACCGGCATCCTCATGGTCGTCACCGGTGCGCTGCCCTTCCTCGGCCTGATCGCCCCCAACATCGTCAGCCGCCTCATCGGAGACAACATGCGGCGTGCCGTGCCGCTGGTGGCGCTCCTGGGCGCTGCGCTCGTGCTCCTGTGCGACATCATCGGGCGCGTCGTGCGGTTCCCCTACGAGCTGCCCATCTCCGTCGTCATGGGCGTGGTCGGCGGCGTCGTGTTCCTGTGGATGTTGCTGGGCACCGCCCGCCCGGCCGACACGGCGGGCACCCGCCGCCGCACGCCCGCCCGTCGTCGACGCGAGGTCGTACGGTGAGGGCGGTTCTGCCGGGCCGGCGAGGGCTGCGGCGATGGACGAGCGGTCCGTGGCGCCTGGGGCTGCTGGTCGTCCTGGCCGTCGGGGTGACGGGCATCTACGTGCTCACCGATCTCCCCGGCGCGTGGGAGTACGCCCTGGGGCTGCGCGGCCGCACCGTCGCGGGCATGGCCCTCGCCGCCACCGCGGTGGGCGTGGCCACGGTGCTGTTCCAGACGATCACGGCCAACCGCATCCTCACCCCCGGGATCATGGGCTTCGACGCGGTGTTCCTGGCGATCCAGGTGGTGACCGCGTTCGTCCTCGGCCCCACCGTGCTGCTGGCGGCGCCCCCGCTGGCCTCCTGGCTCGTCGAACTCGTGCTCATGACCGTCGTGGTCGTGCTCCTGTACGGATGGCTCTTCCAGCGGCGCCGGCTCGACCTGCACGTCATCGTGCTCGTCGGGCTCGTGCTCGGAGTGCTGTTCCGCTCGGTCACCGCATTCCTGCAGCGCCTCCTCGATCCCGACACCTTCGCGATCGTGCAGGACCTCGTCTTCGCGAGCTTCACCGCCGTGGAGCGGGAGCTCCTCGCCCCCACCGCGGTGCTCGTGGTGTGCGCGCTGGCGTCGCTGTGGCCCATCCGCCGCGCGCTGGACGTCCTGTCGCTGGGGGAGGATCGCGCGATCTCCCTCGGGGTCGACCACCGTCGCACCGTCATGCACGTCGTGGTCGTGATCGCGGTGCTCGTGGCGGCCTCGACCGCGCTCGTGGGGCCGGTGACCTTCTTCGGCCTGCTGGTGGCGAACCTCGCCTACTCCGCCGTGGGCCATCGCCACTCCCGCAGCATCCCTGCGACGATCGCGATCGGGGTCATCGCGCTCGTCGGCGGCCAGCTGATCCTCGACCGCCTGCTGGGCTTCGGCACCGAACTGCCCGTCGTGATCGAATTCGTCGGCGGGATCTTCTTCCTCCTCCTCGTCCTCACCGGAAGGGCCCGCTGACATGATCACCACCGCATCCGTCGTCAAGCGCCACGGCGCGCTCGTCGCCGTGGACGACGTCACCCTCGACATCGGGACGGGGCTGACGGCGATCATCGGCCCCAACGGTGCGGGCAAGTCCACGCTCCTGGCGGCGATCGGCCGGCTGATCGGCACCGACGGGGGAGTCATCACGGTCGACGGCCGCGACGTCGCGACCACCCGCTCGCGTGAGATCGCCCGCCGGCTCGCGATCCTCCGGCAGGACAACCACCTCGCCATCCGCCTGAGCGTGGAAGACCTCGTGGCCTACGGCCGATTCCCCCACGGCGGATCGGGCCGTTCGCCGCAGGATCGCGTGCACGTCGAGTCGGCGATCGAGCTGCTGGATCTGCAGGCGGTGCGCACGCGCTTCCTCGACGAGCTGTCCGGCGGACAGCGCCAGCGCGCGTTCGTCGCGATGGCCCTCGCCCAGGACACCGACCACCTGCTGCTGGACGAGCCGCTGAACAACCTCGACCCCCGGCACGGCGTGAGCCTCATGAAGCTCATGCGCCGCCTCGCCTCCGAGCGCGACATGACGATCGTCGTCGTGCTGCACGACATCAACGTCGCCGCCTGCTACGCCGACGACATCGTGGCGATGCGCGACGGTGCCGTCGTGCACCACGGACCCGTGGATGACGTGATCACCGCGGAGCGGCTCGAGGCGCTCTATGACACGCCCGCGCACGTGGTGGAGCTCGACGGCCGCCGGGTCGTGCTGTGGGAATGATGCGCGGCCGCGAGGGCTGCACCCGATGGATGAGGATGGAACGATGACCGATGTGCACTCGGCAGCCTTCACGCTCGCGCGCCGCGGGCTCGACCTGCGGTTCCGCTCGGCGGTGCTCGCGCGGCGGGACTGGGTGACGGACGCGTACGTGCGCGTGCGCGTGGAGGGCGACGATCTGCGCGGCTTCGCCTCCCTCGGGTGCGATGACCACATGCGCCTGTTCTTCCCGGGCGGCCCCGTCGACACGGTCGAGCAGATGCGTGCCGCTCCCAGTCGCGAGTACACGCCGCTGGCCTGGGGCGAGGGATGGCTCGACGTGGAGTTCGCCATCCACGGCGCGGAGGGCGAGCGCGGCGTCGCGGCGGAGTGGGCCGCGTCCGCGCCGCTGGGAGCGCCGGTGGGCGTGGGTGGACCCCGCGGCTCGATGGTGCTGGAGGGCACGCCCGACGCGTGGTTCCTCGCCGGTGACGAGACCGCGGTGCCCGCGATGCGCCGCTTCGCCGCATCCATGCCGGCGGATGCCGTGGGCACGGTGCTGATCGAAGTGCCCGACGCCGCGCACGAGCTGCCCATCGACGCGCCCGCGGGTGTCTCCGTGTCGTACGTGCACCGGGGTGACGCCGTCGGCGGCACGGCGCTGGCGGCGCGACTGGACGCGATGGATGCCGCCGACCGCCCCGGCGGCGACGTGTTCGCGTTCATCGCCGCCGAGCAGGCGGTCGTGCGACCAGGGCGTGCCCTCGCGGTCGAGCGGTGGGGCCTGGACCCGGCCCGCATCGTCGTGAAGGGGTACTGGAAGCGCGGCGACGCCGCCTTCCACGCGCCGCACTGATCGCCGGCGCCGCATCGGCCCGCGCGGCAGCGTGCCGTCGTAGCGTGGGGGCATGGCAGCGCCTGGCAGGTTCGTCCGTCCGTCCGTGGTCCCGATGTCCTTCCGCGGGTCTGCCGCCGCCGGGGCGCTCGCGATCGTCCTGCTCACGGGCGGATGCGCCGCCGTCCCCGAGCGGGCAGCGCCCGCGCCGGTGACCGTGACGCCCGGCCCCGACCGCGAGGTCGTGGCGACACCGGCGGCGCACACCCGGCCCGGTGCCGAGCCGGCGGTGGTCGCGACCGGCCTGGATGCGCCGTGGTCGGTGGTGCCCCTGCCCGATGGCACGCAGCTGGTCAGTGAGCGCGACACGGCCGCGGTCGCCGAGATCCGCGCAGACGGGAGCGTGCGCGAGGTCGGGCGGATCCCCGGCGTCGTTCCCGGCGGGGAGGGCGGCCTGCACGGCCTGGCCGTCCGCGAGCAGGACGAGCAGACGTGGCTGTACGCCTACCACGGTGCCGAGACCGAGAACCGCGTCGTGCGGATGCCGCTGACCGGCGACGCCGGGAGCCGCGGGCTCGGGGCACCCGAGATGGTGCTGGACGGCATCCCGCGCGCGAGCACCCACAACGGCGGCCGCATCGCCTTCGGGCCCGACGGCTTCCTTTACGTCACCACCGGCGACGCGGGCCTGCGCGACGCCGCGCAGGATCCGGCATCCCTCGCGGGCAAGATCCTGCGTCTCACGGCGGAGGGGGAGGCAGCGCCGGGCAACCCGTTCGACAGCCGCGTGTACTCCCTCGGGCACCGCAACGTGCAGGGGATCGCGTGGACCGCCGACGGGCAGACGTGGGCGAGCGAGTTCGGGCAGAACACGTACGACGAGGTCAACCGGATCGTGGCCGGCGGCAACTACGGGTGGCCCGTGCACGAGGGGGTCGCCGGGGATGCGGCGTACGTCGACCCGATCCTCGCGTGGGAGCCGTCGGAGGCGAGCCCCAGCGGCCTCGCGGCCGCGGGGAGCACGGTGTTCGTCGCCGGGTTGCGCGGAGAGCGGGTGTGGATGCTCGACATCGCCGACGACGCGCTCGCGGGGAACACGGTGGCGCTGTGGACGGGGGAGTACGGGCGGATGCGGGATGCCGTCGTCGCCGGCGACGACCTGTGGCTGCTGACGAACAACACCGACGGCCGCGGATCGCCCGTCGACGGCGACGATCGCCTCCTGCGCGTGCCGCTGACGCAGGCTGAGGGGTGAGGGGCCCCAGCGCAACCCCCGGCGCGCGCCGGTGCCCGACTCCTACGCTGGGCGGATGCCGATGAGGACTCTGTGGCTCGTGCGCCACGGCGAGAGCGTGGGGAACGTGGCCGCGACGCGTGCCGAGCGGGAGGGACTGGAGCGGATCCCGCTGGACATCCGCGACGCCGACGTGCCGCTCTCGCCGACCGGGGAGGAGCAGGCCGTCGCGCTCGGGCGATGGCTGGACGAGCACCGCGACGACATCGCGGCGTACTGGGTGTCGCCGTACTTCCGCGCGCGGCAGACCCTCGCCCTCGCACTCGGGGACGAACCCGTCGTCGTCGGCGTGGACGAGCGCATCCGCGACCGGGAGCTGGGGATCCTCGACCTGCTCACCACGACCGGCGTCGCGCGGCTGCATCCGGAGGAGGCGCAGCGGCGACGACACCTCGGCAAGTTCTACCACCGCCCGCCCGGCGGGGAGTCGTGGGCGGATGTCGCGCTGCGGCTGCGCTCGTTCCTGCGCGATCTGATGTCGGGTCCGGAGGAATCGGCGCTCATCGTGGCGCACGACGCGATCGTCACCCTGATCACCTGCCTGCTGCGGAATCTGCAGGAGGAGGAGCTCCTCGACTTCGCCGCCGCCCATCCGGTGCTCAACGCCTCCGTCACGCGCCTGGATCTCAGCGACGGCCTGTGGGGCGTGACGGCGTTCGCGGATGTGAGTCACCTGCAGGAGGAGGGCGCCGACGTGACGGTGCATCCGGGCACGCCCGACGACGAGGGACCCGTGGGCACGCCCGACGACCCGGCGGTGGCACCCGATGCGAGGAGCGCCGATGTCCGACCGGAATGAGGCGGATGCGGCGCGCCGGCCGGAGACCGTCACCCCCGAGCGGCTGAGGGCGTGGGGGCTCCCCGACCCCGGCGACGACAAGAAGGCCCGCGGGGACGTCGTCGTGGTCGGCGGCTCCCGGCGCACTCCCGGCGGCGTGATGCTCGCAGGGGAGGCGGCGCTGCGCGTGGGCGCGGGGCGCCTCGGCGTCTTCGCGCCCGGGTCGATCGACGCCCAGCTGGGGGCGGTGCTGCCCGAGGCGGCGGTCTACGCGCTGCCCGACGACGCCTCCGACGCCTTCGACGACTCCGCCCGGAACACTCTCGCGCGCGCGGACGCCGTCCTCGTGGGCCCGGGCTTCGACGATGCCGACGAGACCCGGGACACGCTGCTGGCCATCGCCGACGCACGTCCGCGGTGCCTCGTGCTCGACGCGTACGCCCTCGGGGTGCTCCCCGGAATCGATCGGGGGCTCCTGCCCGACGCGCTCGTGCTCACCCCCAACCGGGACGAGCTGGCCATCCTTCGCGACGGCGAGCCCGGCGCCGACCTGCGCGATGATCTCGCCCCCGTCGTGGCGGAGGTCGCACAACGCTACCGCGCTGTCGTGACGTGCTACGACGTGGTGGCCGCGTCCGACGGCGCGACATGGCGGATCCACGGCGGCGGCCCTGGCCTTGCCACCTCGGGCAGCGGTGACGTCCTCTCCGGGGCGATCGCCGGTTTCGCCGCACGCGGCACCGGCCTCGCTCAGGCCGCTGTCTGGGGGAGCTGGGTGCATGCACGGGCCGGTGACCGCCTCACCGAGCGGCTGGGCCTGGGCTTCCTCGCCCGCGAGCTGGCAGCCGAACTCCCGCTCGCCCTGCGCGAGGTCTCCTGACGCTAGCGTGGAGGGGTGAGTGCACCTGTCGACCCCACGTCCACGTCCGCCTGGAGTCGCCTGAGCGCGGCGCGCGACTCTTTCACCCCTGATCTGCGGGGCTGGTTCGCCACCGACGCGGGCCGCGTGGAGAGGATGACGCACACGCTCGGCGACCTGCACGTGGATCTGTCGAAGAACCTCGTCACCGACGACATCCTCGCCTCCCTCGTTCAGCTGGCCGAGGAGACCGGCGTCGCCGAACGGTACGCCGACATGCTCCGCGGCGCGCACATCAACACCACCGAAGACCGTGCCGTGCTGCACACGGCTCTGCGCCGCCCCGCGGGGGCGAGCCCCGAACTGGTCGTCGACGGCCAGCACATCGACGCCGATGTGCACGAGGTGCTCGACCGGCTCACCGCGTTCGCCGACCGCGTGCGGATGGGGGAGTGGCGGGGGGTCACCGGCAAGAAGGTCACGCACGTCGTCAACATCGGCATCGGCGGGTCCGACCTCGGTCCTGTCATGGTCTACGAGGCGCTCAAGCCCCTGGCCGACGCGGGCATCGAGGCGCGCTTCGTCTCCAACATCGACCCGACCGACGTCGCTCAGAAGACGGCCGGCCTGGACCCGGAGACGACGCTGTTCATCGTCGCGTCCAAGACCTTCACGACGCTGGAGACCCTCACCAACGCCCGCCTCGCCCGCGAGTGGCTGTGGGCGCAGCTGGCCGAGGCCGGCGCGATCGACGACACCGACGCATCCCGCACCGACGCCGTCGCGCACCACTTCGTCGCCGTCTCCACCGCCTTGGACAAGGTCGCCGAGTTCGGGATCGACCCCGCCAACGCGTTCGGCTTCTGGGACTGGGTCGGCGGGCGCTACTCCGTCGACAGCGCGATCGGTCTCTCCCTGGCCATCACGCTCGGGCCCGATGCGTTCGGGGAACTGCTCGCCGGCTTCCACGCCGTCGACGAGCACGTGGCATCCATGCCCCTGGAGCGCAACGTGCCGGTGCTCATGGGCCTGCTGAACATCTGGTACACGAACTTCCTCGGCGCGCAGTCGCACGCCGTGCTGCCCTACGCGCAGCAGCTGCACCGGTTCCCGGCGTACCTGCAGCAGCTCACGATGGAATCCAACGGCAAGTCGGTGCGGTGGGACGGCACCCCAGTGACCACCGACACGGGAGAGGTGTTCTGGGGAGAGCCCGGCACGAACGGCCAGCACGCGTTCTATCAGCTGATCCACCAGGGAACGCGCCTGATCCCCGCCGACTTCATCGCGTTCGCCCAGCCCGCCTATCCGCTGCAGGACGACGGCCGCGACGTGCACGGACTGTTCCTGGCGAACTTCCTCGCACAGACCAAGGCTCTCGCGTTCGGCAAGACCGCCGAGGAGGTGGAGGCCGAGGGGACCACCGGGGCACTCGTGGCCGCCCGCACCTTCCCCGGCAACCGGCCGACCACGTCGATCTTCGGCCCGGCCCTCACCCCTTCCGTGCTGGGCCAGCTCATCGCGCTGTACGAGCACATCACCTTCACGCAGGGCATCGTGTGGGGCATCAACTCCTTCGACCAGTGGGGCGTCGAGCTGGGCAAGCAGCTCGCGCTGCAGATCGCGCCCGCGATCGAAGGGGATGCCGAGGCGCTGCAGGCGCAGGATGCCTCCACCCGCTCGCTCCTGGCGTACTACCGTTCCCAGCGGCCGTGAGCGGCGATGCACCGTCCCACTCCTGATCCCCCCGGTCCGGGGCAGGAATCGGTGTGGGACTATCCGCGTCCGCCACGCGTCGACCGCACCGCCCGGCGCGTGCGCATCGAACTCGGCGGCGACACGCTCGTCGACACGGATGACGTCGTGCGGGTGCTCGAGACGAGCCATCCGCCGGTGTACTACGTGCCGATCGACGCGTTCGGCCCCGGCACGCTCGCGCCGGCGGAAGGGTCGTCGTTCTGCGAGTACAAGGGCGCGGCACGCTACTTCGACGTCACCGGCGGCGGGCAGGTGCGCCGCGGCGCGGCGTGGTACTACCCGGAGCCGTCGGCGGGCTACGAGCTCCTCCGCGGCCGCGTCGCCGTGTACGCCGCGCCCATGGACCACTGCACGGTGGACGGCGTCGAGGTGGTGCCGCAGCCCGGTGGCTTCTACGGCGGCTGGATCACCCCCGACGTCGCGGGTCCGTTCAAGGGGACGCCCGGATCGATGGGCTGGTGACGCCGGTCGGGAACTGAGGTCGTACACGCGGCGCCCAGGCAACGCGGATGAACCGTCCAGACCAGCCGCGCAGACTCGGTGTGTGCCTCACCCGAAGAGGCACGCTCGCGCCCGACCCCGACTCGGCGCGCCCGCCGCACCCGGAGCGGCCGGTCGATCGACGGGACGCCGCCTGCCTGACCCGAACAGGCACGCGGCTGCGGCGCGCCCGCGATCCGAAGGGCCCTCTTTCCATGCGTTCCAGCTCCATGCATTCCAGCTCTCCGCACACATCCGCCCGTCGTCCCTCCCGTCGCCTCGTGGCCGGCGTCGGCGCCTGCCTGGGCACCGTGCTCGGCATCCTCGGCACGACGAATGTCGCCGCCGTCGCCGCCGAGAACGCGTCGGAAGGACCGATCGCCCCGCCCACGGCAGCAGTCCTCACGCCCGCGCTCACGGCCGACATCGACACCGTCGCCATCAGCGCCCCGGATGCGGCAGCCGCCCTCTCCGCCGCCCAGACGTCGCTGGAGTCGGCGGAAGACCTGCAGGCGGAGGTCACCGCATCCGGCCTCGAGCTGGAAGGTCAGCCGGCCATCGACACGACCGCGCTGAGCGACGCTGTCGAGCGACTCGAAGAGGCGACGTTCGTCCCCGTGCTGCTGTTCCCCGCCCTCGCCGAGGAGGCCGGCGCGCATGCGCAGGCCGTGGACGCCCGGACCGTGGAGGTCGCCCAGGCGCTGGAGGCGGCACGTGCCCGGAAGGCCGCCGAGGAGGCCGCCGCCGAGGCGCAGCGTCAGGCCGAGGCCGCGGCAGCCGCCGAAGCGCAGCGGCGGGCGGAGCTCCTGGCCGCGGTCAACACGCCCGCCGGTGCGCGCGCGTACGCGCAGCAGCTCGCGGCCGAGCGCTACGGGTGGGGCGGCGACCAGTTCTCCTGTCTCGTGTCGCTGTGGGAGAAGGAATCGAACTGGAACTACCAGGCGTACAACGCCTCCAGCGGGGCCACGGGCATCCCGCAGGCGCTGCCGGGCAGCAAGATGGCCGCCGCCGGCCCCGACTGGCAGACCAACGCCGCGACCCAGATCGCGTGGGGGCTGGACTACATCCAGCGGGCGTACGGGGCGCCGTGCAGCGCGTGGGGGCACTCCCAGGCCACGAACTGGTACTGAGCGGCGCGTCACGGTGCGGCGCGGCTGAGGCCTGAGCGCAGGAACTCCAGGGCGGTCTCGGCGGGCAGCGCCCGCCCGGCGTGATGGGCTCCGGTGCGCAGCAGATTCGCGATCCGGTCGGTCCGGAAGACGCGCCAGTCGCCACGGCCGAGGTCCCAGCCGAGGAGGTACCACGTGAGATCGATGCTCACCTGCCGGTGGGCCTCCACGCGCCGGGCACTCGGGCGGCCCCCGGCGTCGCGGTAGTCGAAGGCCACGATCTCTCCCGCGGCGATCGCCTCGGCGAGGGTGCCCAGCGTGCGGGCGGAGACCTCCGGCGCCGGCGCCCGCTCGGCCTCGATCGTGGTGCGCAGCGCCGCGGCCCGGGAGCGCAACCGTGCGGGCAGGAGCGTGTCGACCTTGCCGTAGGCGCGTCCGGCCGCATCCGCCAGTGCGCCCGGGTGTGCGGGCCCGGCGGCGGTGAGGGCGGCCAGGCCGATCACGACCGCGACGGCCTCGTCGTCTTCCAGGAGGAGCGGCGGCAGGCGCTGCCCCACGGCGAAGCGGTAGTGCCCGCCGGGGCCCGGCCGCGTCATGACGGGATACCCGTACGCGCGGAGCCGGTCCACATCCCGCCGCAGCGTGCGAGGGCTCACGCCCAGCCGCCGCGCGAGATCCTCGCCCGAGAACGAGCCCCCGCCCTGCAGGGTCGCCAGCAGGCGCAGCATCCGCTCGGTCACGTCGGCCACGGCGCCATCTTACGAATCGCGGTCAGGATGCGGCCACATCTGGTTCTAGCGTGGAGCCGTCCGCCGGCCGGCGGTGGAGGAGACACCGGAGAGGAGACCTGGACCGATGACCATCGGAGTGACGACGCCCAAGGGGCACGTGGGGCAGCACCTGCTGCGTCTGCTCGTGCAGGCCGGGGAGCGTCCGCGCGCGCTGCTGCGGGATCCGGCGACGCTGGAGGGCGACATCGCCGAGCATGTCGACACCGCGCGGATGGACGCGTGGGACGCGGACGCCGTGGCCGAGGCGACGCGCGGGCTGGAGGCGGTGTACTGGGTGAGTCCGACCGGCATGGACCGGGATCCGCTTGAGGCGCACGCGGTGGCCGCGCGGAACATCGCCGCGGCGGTCGAGGGGAACGGCATCCACCGGGTCGTGTTCCAATCCAGTGGGGGAGCCGAGAAGCGGCACGGCGTGGGCGAGATCGACGGACTGGCCGCCACCGAGGTCGCGCTGGAGGCGACGCGCGCGTCGGTGACCCACCTGCGCTGCGGCTACTTCTTCACCAACCTGCTCATGGACCTCGACTCCATCGGCGCCGGCGTGCTGACCACCGCGATGGACCTCGACCGCCCCCTGCCGTGGGTCGCGCCGGAGGACATCGCGGCGGTGGCAGCCGGCCGCCTGCTCTCGCGGAGCTGGTCGGGACGGCACGTCCTGGGCGTGCAGGGCCCGGAGGACCTCTCGTTCCGGGAGGTGGCCGGCGTCCTCGAGAGCGTCCTCGGACACCGCGTGGAGCCCCAGCAGGTGAGTGATGACGACGTGCGTGCACAACTGCGGGGCGTCGGGCTGCCCGATGCGCACGTGGAGGCCATCGTCCTGATGACGGCGGGCATCCGCGACGGGTACGTCCCCGAACAGCCGCGCTCGGTCCTCACCACGACACCGACGAGCCTGCGGGCATGGGCGGCGGCGAACCTGGCGTGACCCGGCGACCGCCGGTCACTGGCCGGCGTAGTCCCGCGACCAGCACACCTCGGGCTGGATGAGGAAGGCGACGAAGCCCGTGCGGATCTCGTACGGCGCGCCGGTGTAGCGTTCGGCGATGCGGTCGACGACCGCCATCGCCTCCTCGCCCTCGATGCGCTCGACGACGCGTCCGCGCACGAAGGCCATGTCCAGCGGCTGATCGGGGTGCGTGATCGAGAGGGCGATGCGCGGATCGCGCTGCAGGTCGACGTCCTTACGGGAGCCTTCCTGCGTGAAGAACGCGAGCCGGTCGCCCTCCACGCCGACCCACACCGGGACGGAATGGGGCGCGCCGTCGGGCAGCAGCGTCGCGACGTGAGCGACGGCGGTGCGTTCGAAGTAGGGGCGGACGTCGTTCCAGGTCTGGGCCATACGCCCAGGCTAGGCGTGCCCGCTGCGGCCGGGGTAGGCGCCCGCGGGCCACAGCGCTAGATTGCCGCCATGAAGAGCCGCATCACGGCGGTCGTCGTCGCGTGCCTGCTCCTGACCGGTTGCGCGGCGCAGCCGAGCCCCTCTCCCTCGCCCACCGCTGCGTCGGCGGCATCCACTCCGTCCCCCACGCCGACCCCGACGCCCACCCCGACGGCCGCACCGGTCGTGGTGATGACGCTGGACGGGTTCGCCGACCCGACAGGCGGAACAGGCGCCTCCTTCGAGCGCGGTGAAGAGGTCGTGACCTTCGTCGGCGGACTCGTCGGTGCGGCCCCCGTCGTCACCGACATCGAGGATCCGTGGGGCAATGGCACCAGTTGGGGTACGCGCTACGAGTGGGACGGCGTTGCCGTGAGCGACTTCCCCGAGATGGGAGCCAGCGTCTGGGTTCGCTCGGCGTTCGTGGGTGGGCACCGCGTCGAGACCGCGGAGGGGATCGCGGTCGGTTCCACGCGCGCCGAGGCCGTGGCCGCCGGCGCCTGGGACATCTGGGACGAGGACGGCGACGGAACGGCCGAGCATCTGGGCATCGGTTCGCAGGAGGTCCCCGGCACGACCTCCCTGAGCAATCCGGGGGCCGTGGGCGTCGAGTTCGTGGTGCTGGTGCTGGACGGTGACGTGGTCACAGAGCTCCAGGCTCCCGCGAACGACTTCAGCGACATCTGACCGCACCTGGCAGTTCTCCGAGTGCCCTTCTGATCCGGTGGTGAGCGATATATCGTTACGTATCGCCGAGCCGACCGGGCTCGGGCTACGGAGGTCATCATGAGCGGTTCATTCCTGGGCGACGGGTTCGCGGGATTCGGCGGCCCCGGCCGCGGCGGAGAAGGCGGGTCGGGCAGCGCCGGCCCCGGAGCGGGCTGGCCGGCGACGGGCATCTGGGACGCGATGGAGCAGTTGCGAAACGCCTTCATGCCGAAGCAGCCGAGCACGCGCATGGGGCGCGGAGACGTCCGCGCCGCCGTGCTGTCGCTGCTGGCCGAACGCCCCATGCACGGGTACCAGATCATCTCGGAGATCGAGGAGCGCAGCGGCGGGACGTGGAAGCCCAGCCCCGGCTCGGTGTACCCGACGCTCCAGCTGCTGGCGGATGAGGGACTCATCGAGGCTGAGGAGTCGGGCGGACGCAAGACGTACGCGCTCACGGAGGCAGGCCGTCAGGTCGCCGCTGCCGAGGGGGCGACGCCGTGGGAGAGCTCGGGCTCGCGCGACACCGGTCGGCATTCGGCGCTGACGAAGTCGGGCATCGACCTCGCGCAGGCCGTCGCGCAGGTGGGCCGCTCGGGCAGCTCGGACCAGATCCGGGAAGCCGTGAGCGTGCTGGATGAGGCGCGCCGGAAGATCTTCTCCATCCTCGCGCGGGACTGACCGCGTGCCCGCAGCGCGTCGGCGGCGGGATGGGTCGGCGACCGACGTCTACGCGATGCGCGCGCGGTACCGCCGCATCACGCGGTTCGCCGCGCGCTACCTCGTGCAGTCGTGGTGGTTCGAGCTGTTCCTCCCGCGGCTCGGGCTGGGCGGGCTGGCGGCGCGCGGGCGGGCAACCCGGCTGCGCCGCATCGCCGAGCGCTTCCACGTGCTCGCGGTCGATCTGGGCGGTCTCATGATCAAGGTGGGGCAGTTCCTGTCGTCACGCCTGGACGTGCTGCCGCCGGAGATCACGACCGAGCTGCAGGGCCTCCAGGACGAGGTGCCGCCCGTGCCGTTCGCCGAGATCCGAGCACTGGCGGAGAGGGAGCTGGGCGTTCCGCTGGACCGCGCCTTCGCGTTCGTGGACCCGGACCCGCTGGCGGCGGCATCCCTCGGGCAGGCCCACCGGGCGCGGCTCGCAGAGCCGGACGCCGGGGACACCGGGCTCTCGGACGTGGTCCTGAAGGTGCAGCGGCCGGGGATCGACGCTGTCATCGACGTCGATCTCCGCGCGCTCCGCCGCGTCGCCGCGTGGCTCACCCGCGTGCGCGTCGTCGCCGACCGCGTGGACGTCCCCGCGCTCGTGGAGGAGTTCGCGAACACGAGCCTGGAGGAGATCGACTATCTGCACGAGGCGGCGAATGCCGAGCGCTTCGCGGCCGGGTTCGCCGGCGATCCGCGCGTGGCGGTGCCCGAGGTCGTGTGGGAGCGGACGACGCGGCGCGTGCTGACGCTGCAGGATGTCACGGCGATCAAGATCAGCGACCTCGACGGTCTGCGCGCGGCGGGGATCGATCCGGCCCAGGTGGCCGCCGGGTTCGCCGCGGTGATGTTCGACCAGCTGTTCGTGCACGGGTTCTTCCACGCCGACCCGCACCCCGGCAACATCTTCGTCACCCCGCTGACCCCGCCCGATGTGCGGGGGCCGGGGTCCGCTGACGACCTCGGCAGCGCGGCGGGGCGTCCGTGGCGCCTCACGTTCATCGACTTCGGCATGATGGGCGAAGTGCCCGACGGCCTCCGTCGGGGCCTGCGTCGCGTGCTCATCGCGGCGGCCACCCGAAACGGCAAGGGGCTGGTCGACGGCATCCGCGACGTGGGTGTGCTGCTGCCCAGCGCCGACACGGCCGAACTCGAACGTGCGATGACCCAGCTGTTCGCCCGGTTCGGCGGCATGGGCTTCGCCGAGCTGCAGGAGGTCGATCCCCGTGAGTTCCGCGCGTTCGCCGTCGAGTTCGGCGACACCGTCCGCGCGCTGCCGTTCCAGCTGCCGGAGAACTTCCTCCTCATCATCCGCGCGATGTCGCTGACCTCGGGCATGTGCAGCGCGCTGGACCCCGCGTTCAACATCTGGGATGCCGTCGAGCCCTACGCCAACCGGCTCATCCAGGAGGAGCGGGGCGGGCTCGCCCAGGCCGCCATGACGGAGGCGGCCGACTACGCCGGCCTCGTCGCGCGGCTTCCCCGCCGGCTCGACGAGCTCGCGTCGCGCATCGAGGACGGGCGGCTCACGGCCCAGGTGCCGAGACTGGAGCGGCGCCTGCGCGCACTCGAACGCCTCGGCCGGCGGGTGCTGGCCGCAGTGCTGTTCGCCGCGCTCCTGATCGGCGGCGTGCTGCTGCGCCCGGATGCGGCGGTCTTCGGCTCCGTCCTCATCGTCGTCTCGGTCCTCCCGCTGCTGTACGCGGTGCTCGCCGGCTTCATCGGCCGGCGCGGGATGGACTGACCCGGCGCAGAAGGGAGGGACCACCCTCTGGCGGCCCCTCCCTCGTGCGTGCGCTCCCGTGCGTCAGGTCGCGTACTCGATCACCATGGTCTTCGCCCCGCCCCCGAACGGGTCACCCGGGTCGGGGGTGCGGAACGTGAGCTGGCCGAGCGTGGTGGATCCGGCGTAGGTCGTCACCGCGGTGTTGGGTGCGAAGGTCAGGTACCCGTCCGGGCACAGCGTGCCGCCGCCCTGGTTGAAGCCGATGTTCGAGGTGGAGCCGACATCGAAGAAGCCGAGGCAGTCACCCCGCGGCATGCTCTTGGGACGCACCACGATCGAGCCCAGCGTCGCCTGTGTGGCGGAGGTGCGCTGCCAGGTCGTGGTGACGGTGATCTCGAAGGTCTCCCCATACGCGTCGACGAAGGACACGTCATTGGTGGCCGACTGGACCGGCGCGATGTCGGCGAGGTCCACCGAGGCGGTTTCGGCCGCCGTCGCCGGTGCCGCTCCGGCCGCGCCGAAGCCGAGTGCGAGGGCGGATGCTGCGGCCAGAGCCGAGATCTTCTTCTTCGCCGTGTTCTTCATGAGTCCTCCCCTTTCGTTCGGTCGCACCGTGTGGGCGGCCGTTCTGATTCGGACTGGACACCGAACGTAGGGGGCTCCCGGCGGGCTGCGCGGGCAGATGAGACTGTGCTCACGGTCTTCTCACACCCCGTGGGAGCGCTTCGAGCGCGCCACCCCGCGGTGTTCGAGGGTATGCGGTTGCCGGAATATGCCGTCGACTCTCATCGCCGCGCGGCTCTTCGTTCGACGAGACGGGTGGGCTGGAACCGCGCGCCGGAATGCGCTATCGGTGCCGTGGGGGTGGGAAGGGTGCGGCGCCTCGAGGGTCGACGCGGCTCAGTACCAGCCGACCGACTGCGAGTGCGACCACGCGCCGCACGGCGAACCGTAGCGGCCCGAGATGTATCCGAGGCCCCAGGCCACCTGGGTGCCGGCGTTGGTCGCCCAGTCGGCACCGGCGGAGGCCATCTTGCTGCCGGGAAGCGCCTGCGGGATGCCGTATGCACCGCTGGAGCGGTTCTGCGCCTGGTAGTTCCAGCCGGATTCCTTCTGCCACAGCGAGACGAGGCATCCGAACTGGTCGTCGCCCCACCCGAATCCGCCGAGCATGCCGCGCGCAGTCGCCTGCGCGCCGGCCGGGCTGTTGTCGCCGCTTCCGCCGCCGGCGGGCAGGGGGGCGGCGGGAAGCGCAGCGGACGAGGCGGCAGCCGGCTGCGCGGCGGCTGCTTCTTCGGCCGCGGCGGCAGCGGCGGCCTCCGCCTCGACACGGGCCTTCTCGGCAGCCTCGGCCTCCGCCTTGCGTGCGAGGGCACCGTCCAGGCTGCCGCGCAGCTGGTCGACGCGCGTGTCGACGGTGGCGGCGTGCAGCGTCACCTCGTCGGTGACGTGGGGCAGGAGCGGGATGGGGAGGGCCTGCGCGTCGGTGAGACGCTGAGCGGCGCTCTCCAGCGCGGCGGTGTCGACCGTCGGCGCGGGCTCGCCGATGTCGACGCCGGAGGCGGCGATGTCATTCGTGACGGTGGCAGCCTCAGCCAGCGCGGTCTCGGCCGTCGTCAGAGCCGCGCGCGCATCCAGGACCTCCTGCGGCTCGGCGGGCTGGACCGTCACCTGATACGAGGCGAGGGCGAAGGAGGGGGCCGCCTGGGCGGTGTCCTCCTTCGGGGCGGGCGCCGTGCCGGTCAGGACCGTGGCGGCGAAGACTCCGAGGGCGAGTCCGCCGGCGGCCAGGACCGGGCGGCGGCGGGCCCGGCGGGCGGCGTGGCGGAGGGTGCGGCGGGCAGAAGACGTCGACGTTGTGGAGCGCATGAGACCAGTTCCGTATGGGGGATCGCGCCGTCGGGCGGCGCCTTGCGCCCGCGTCATGCGGACACAAAACCCCCACCTTTGCACCTTCTCCCTGGACGGAGCCTGGGTGCGGGCGCTCGTGCGCCCGCACCCGGCACCGCTCCGGCGGCCCAGCCGGATGCCGATCAGCGGTAGGCGTAGACCTCGTATTCCGCGTCGTCGGGCATCACCTGGAAGAAGCGGCCCTCGAACGGTACGGGGCTGCCGTCGGCGGGAACCTCGGTGATGTAGTTCCAGTCCGCGCCGAGAATCGTGCCGTCGGCGTCGCGCGCGACGATGGTGATCTCGAAGGCCTCGGGGACGACGTCGAACGTGGTGCGGACCGTGCCGCGCACGGCGGTGGAGTTGGTGCCGGCGGTGGCCTGGATGTCTTCGAAGACGAACTCGCCGACCTCCTCGGCGGGAACGGGCGATGCCTCGTCGACGCCCGGGAGACGCACCTCCACCGTGTCGACCTCGCGCTCTCCGACGTCGAAGAAGATACCGCTCAGCGCGATCTTTCCGGGCAGGATCCTGGCGTAGTCGGTGCGCGACTCGATCACGGCGCCATCGGCATCCAGGGCGTCGAGCTCGATCGGCGCGAAATCGTAGACGTGGTCGCTGCTGGGGTTCTCCATCACCACGACGTACCACCATGCCGACGGGTCGTACTCGTCGGGCGCGAACGCGATCTCGGTGACTTCCAGCTCAACGGCGCCGCCGATCGCGCCGGACCCTTCCTCCGATTCCTCGATGAACGGGGCTGGGGAGCTCTCCGAACTCATGCCGTCCTCCGCGGCGAACATGCCGCCGAGGGAGAAGACCGTGACGATGCCCATCACGACGGCGAGGAGCCCTCCCACCACCGAGGTGGCCAGAGCGCCGATCGCGAAGCCCGTGCCGCCCTGCTTGCGGCTGATGAGCGCGATGAGGGAGAGGACGAGGCCGGCGAGGAGCAGCAGCCCGGAGAACCACACCACGAACGGAATGACGGCCATCACCAGGCCCACCGCGGCGGCCACCAGCGCGATGATGGCGATGGTCTTCGGGCGCGGGTCGGGCCGCCGTGGCGCCTGCGGCGGTTGCTGCGGGTATCCCGGTGGCACCTGGCCCCCGGCGGGATGGTGCGGGCCGCTGTTCGGCCCAGAGCCGTACGGCGGCGGGCCGGGCTGCGACGACGGATGCTGCGGTGGCGCGGCGTGCTGCGGCGGGGTCGCGTACTGGGGTGGTGCGGCGTACTGCGGCGGCGTCGCGTACTGCGGCGGGGTCGCGTACTGCGGCGGCGCGGCGTACTGGGCTGCGGCGTAGGGAGGCACCCCCTGCGGCGGGGCGGGGTGCGGCGCGGAGGAGCGCGGCACCGCGGGCGAGGGCGGCGGGGTGACGGCAGGATCGGGAGCCCCCGACGGCGGGTTGGTTCCGGATCCGGGTGTCGTCGAGTCGTCGTTCATCGTTCTCCAGCACAGCGGCGCAGCGCCGCATCCATTGCGGACGGTGTTCACGGCGGTGTGATTCCGCGTTGGGCATGAGCTTAGAACCCTGCCGCTGGCGGGGCCAAAACGGCCGGGCTCGGCATGGCGGCAGCGGCATATATGGGGTCGCTGCCGGGGTGGGGTCGCGCTACTCGTCCGCGCCGTGCGGCGGGCGCACGCGCCACCCCACTCGCTCCAGGGCCGCGGACAGGAGCGCCGCATGCTCGCGCGCGAGGGCGAGGGAGGCGTCGGAGCAGATGTCGACGGCGAGCGGCGGCGGGTCGGCGAACTTCGGGATCTGCACCTCCGCCCACACATGGGGCGCCAGGCTCACCCGCGGGTGAGCGGTGCCGGCGTGCTCCACGGGGCCATCTGAGACGAAGGCGATCACCTCGAGCGCGTCGAGCTTCGTGATGGGCAGGTTGACCACGAGGGTCACGACGAACGGACCGCCGGCCGTATCGCGCACCCCGATCACCGTCCCGGGTGGGCCGCCAGCCATGCCGTGGCCACGCGCTTGGGCGCTTTCAGCAGCCACGAGCCGGTGAGCACCTCGCCCAGATGCGCGGCGTCGATGGCATCCAGGCGGACGAGGACGGCCGACCACCCCTCGAAATGCGGGATGGTGAAGAAAGCCTCGGGGAAGGTCTCCAACAGTGCGGCCTTCTCGTCCAGCCCGTCGGTGCGCACGGCGACGGCGTCCCCCTCGGGCCATGACCGGCCCTCCTCGCCCAGCTGCGCCAGGTCGGCCGGGGTGGGCGTGCGCTGCCACGCGAACATCCCGTTGCGCGTACGCCACGTGGGGCCGAAACCGTATCCGCTGGGAGCCTCGACGGTTTCCGGGAAGGACAGCGCGATCGCGCGCACATCCTCGAGCGTCACTGCCATCGCACCAGTGTGACGCCGTCGCGGCCGGAGGTCGAGGCCCGATCTCGCCGCGGTTCAGTGCCCGTCGATGACCGACATGAATCCGGCGAAGGCGAAGATCCCGGGCACGGGGTAGAGGAACACCAGAAGCGCGAACCATCCGATGGCACGGAGGATCGGAGCCAGGCCCGTCTCGGGGTCGCGGACGTCGAGGCGCCGGCCGTCCGCGCCGATGCGGGGCGCCGGGGGCGTCCAGGCGACCTCGGGGTCCGCCAGCGCGGTGCGGACGGCGGTCAATGCGCGCGGCACCTCCTGCCCGGGAACGCGCTCGTCGACGTAGTGGAAAGCCTTCGCCAGGATGCGCGGTACGACGGAGCTCAGCACCGCACCGACGGCTTCCCAGTGCTCGGGGGATCCGAAGTCCACGATCGCGGGGGTGAAGAACACGAGTGCATCGTCGACGATCTCGACGTTGTAGCCGCTCGCTTCGTCGATCAAGGCGGCCATGACGTCGGGGGTGAGGACGTAGAGCGCGTCGGCCCCGTAGGCGGTGGGGGTGTACACGCGGAACCACCGGTCGAAATCCCCCTCCAGCGAGAGACGCTGCGAACGGCCCACGTCCACGGGGAGATCGCTGCCGCGCCGGTTGTTGGCCGTGGCATCGAGGATCAGGTGCGGCAGCGGCGCAGGCAGGGCGACCGCGATGTAGTGCCACCTGACCGACTTCGCGCGTTGATGCTCGAGCGTGCCGAACTCCACGCCCGGCCCGATGAATCGCGGATACTCCCGCACGCGCCGGTTGCGCGGCGTGATGACCGAGGCGAAGGTCGCATCCCGGCTGGGGCTGGGGAGGAATCCGTTGGCCAGCGCCGTGAGGTCGCGGCGCCAGTCCTTCAGGCGTGCGCGGGGTGAGGGGGGACGGGCCGCCCACCGGCGCAGCCAGTACGTGCCGAACAGCCAGGCGGCCAGGATCGCGATGATCCCGGTGAGTCCCGCGATGTCGCCGGCGGTGGTCTCCCCGTCCTGGTAGGAGTCCACGCGGACCCCGATGATCATGAAGGCGATGCACAGGTACCACAGGATGAGGCAGTGGTTGACGTGGACGAGCACCTGCCGCTTGGTGGGAACCCAGCGCGGACGGGAGTCGCGCCGCACCGCCGCCATGGCGGCGCCCACCTCGTCCGCGGGCGCGTTCAACCAATGTGTATCCACCGGTTCAGTCAAACAGAACTTCTATGCTGGGATGATGCCGGGCGCGACGACGACAGCGCTGGCGTCGTGGCGGTTCACCGGCACCCTCCGGCACTATCAGGCCGACGTGCTCGAGCGCGTGGACACGGATGCCGGCTCGCCCCTGCACATCGTCGCCCCGCCCGGGTCGGGCAAGACGCTCCTTGGACTGCTGCTCGCCGCCCGCCGTGGTCGCCGCGCCGTCGTGCTGACCCCGACCACGACCATCCGTGCGCAATGGGCACGTGCGGCCGGGTCCCTGGCCCCGGACGCCGGTGCCGTGTCCGAGGATCCCGGATCCCCCGCCGACCTCACGGTGCTGACGTATCAGGCCCTCAGCGTGCTCGATGCGGCCAATCCGTTCGCCGTCCTCGCACACGCACGGTGGCGCGACGAGCTGGAGGGGGACGGGCGTTCGCCCGAGGCGGCGGAGCAGTGGCTCGCGGAGCTCGAGGCGCAGAACCGCCCGGCCTACCGGCGGGGGATCGCGAGCCGCTCGCGGACGCTGCGGCGACGGCTCGTGCGGGAGGATGCCGACGCGCTCGCCTCGGTGCTGCATCCCAACGCCCTCGCCCTGATCGATCGGCTGGTGGCGCACGAGGTCGACACGATCGTGCTGGACGAGTGCCATCACCTGCTCGATCACTGGGCCGTGGTGGTGGCCACCCTCGTCGCGCGGCTGCGGGCGGCGGGAGGCAGCCCCCTGCTGATCGGGCTGACGGCGACCCTGCCCTCGCCCGACGACGCCGACGAGTACGACAACTACACCTCGCTCCTGGGCGACGTGGACTACGAAGTGCCCGTGCCGGCGGTGGTGCGCGAGGGCAACCTCGCGCCCTACCGCGACCTCGTGCGCTTCGCCGAGCCCACCGCCGAAGAACTCGCCTTCCTCGCCGCGCATGCCGAGGGCCTCGCCGTGCTCCTGCGGACCACGTTCGCCCGTGACACGGGGCTGCAGTTCCTCCTCGACGTCCTGCAGCCCGAGCCCGATCCCGAGCCGCCGCGGTCGGCGCTGGAGCCGCCGCCGTTGCCGGAGGACCCCGTGGACGCGCGGCTGGCCGCGGCGTTCGCGGCGGATTTCGCCGGTGCCGAGGCGGCGTCGGCGATGCTGGGGACGGTCGCTCCGCAGCATCCGCTCGTCGCGCGGATCCCCGACGTCGCACGTCGACCGCCGAGCACCGACGAGTCGCTGCGCCTGCTGGCCCGCTTCGCGCTGGATCGGGTGCTGCCCGATCCCGCCGCGCAGGCGCAATGGCACCGCATCCGCCGCCTGCTGGCCGATTTCGGCTACGCGCTCACCGACCGGGGCGTGCGACGGACGCGTGACCCGGTGGATACGATGCTCGCCTCCTCGCTCGGGAAGGACTACGGTGCGTGCGACATCCTCCGCCTGGAGCAGGCGGCGCTGGGCGAGCGGCTGCGCGCCCTGGTCGTCACGGATTTCGCCGAGCACGGCAACACGCACGGCGGGCTCGTCGGCACCGCCGGAGCGCTCCGCACGTTCGCGACGCTGGTGGCGGATGCAGGGACCTCCCGCCTCACCCCGATCCTCGTGACCGGGGGGCGCACGCGCATCGCCACGCGCGATGCCGACCGGCTGGTGCCGGCGCTGGAGGAGCTGGTCGGCGTGCCGGTCGCCGCGGCCGCGCTGCTGGAGTCGCCGGACGCGTCCGAACTGCACGCGCCCGGCGTGGGTGCCGCGTTGCTCGTGCGCGCCGCATCCGTCCTCCTCACCCGCGGCGCCGTGCAGGTCGTGGTCGGCACGCGCGGGCTGTTCGGTGAGGGCTGGGACTGCCCGGCGGTCAATACGCTCATCGACTTGACGGCCGTGTCGAGCGCGTCGGCGACCCAGCAGCTGCGGGGGCGCACGCTGCGCCTGGACCCGGCGTGGCCCGACAAGGTCGCGCACAACTGGACCGTCACCGCGCTCCTGCCTTCGTCCTTCCCGCTGCAGGCCCAGCCGGACGCGACGCGGCTGCGCCGCAAGCACGCGCGGCTGTGGGGGCTCGACGTCGATGATCCGGCGCGCGTGGTGCGCGGGCTCTCCATCGCCCTGTCGGCCGGCCAGCGCGCGGCGGTGGATGCGGTGCTGGCGAAGGACGAGAACGCCTCGGTCCAGGCCCTGAACGCCGCGTCGCCGCTTCCGGAGCGCCGCGCCACACGCGCGCAGTGGCGCATCGGTGCGGAGTACGCCGATCGGGAGGTCGTGTCCGCCCTCGTGCCGCGACGGCCCCACACCCCGGTGTTCCGCACCAGCGCGCCGGCCTCCCGCGCCGTCGGCGCCGCGCTCGGCGGCGTGCTGGCCGCATCCGCCGTCGCCGGTGCGGTCGCGGCATCCGCCGGGGCACTGGTCTCCCCGGAGCTCGGGATCGTGGCCGGCATCACGGTGGTGGTGGCCGGGATCGGCAACGCGGTGCCGCTGGCGGCGACGTGGCGGCAGACCCGCGCGCAGGCGGCTGCGGGGTCGGAGCCGTACCGGCGCATCGCGGCGCTCGTGTGGGCGGCGCTGCGCCGCGCGGGCCGCGTCGCCGACACGGAGCCGGCGATCGTGGTGGTCGAGGCGGATCCGCAGGCCGGCCTCATCCCGCTGACGATCGAGGCGCCCTCGGCGGCGCGGGCGGATCAGCAGGTGTTCGCCGACGCGATGGCGGAGTTGCTGGGGCCGGTGCGCACGCCCCGCTTCCTGCTCGAGACCGGACGCGGGGGCCGCTCTGCCGCGGTGCGATTCGCCCTGCGTCGCGCGGCTCGGCGCGAGCCGGCGGGGCACTTCCTCGCCGTGCCCTCGCTCGTCGGACGTCGCCGGGAGGATGCCGAAGCCTTCGCCGCCGCATGGGAGCGCGAGGTCGGGCCCTGCGTGCTGCACGCCATGGACCGCCCCGGTCAGCTCGCACTCCTGGCGCGGGCGCGACGGGGCGGGCCGGAGACCCCGGCGCCGGCCACCCGGGAGGAGTGGCGGTAGCAGCCGCTGTCCGGCACCCCCGCTGCGTCCGCCCCTCACGCCCGCCTCATCCGCCCCCCTCGTCCCGCCTCGCGCCTGCGCGTCCCGCCTGCCCCGCTGCCCGAACTCCTCAAATCTCGGGCATTGCGGTGCAGTTGCAGCCGATTCCGGCCGCGATGTCCGCGGATTTGAGGAGTTGGGGTCGGCCGGGGGCGAGGAACGGGGGACGACAGGGGCGGACCCCGGTCGCGCGTGGTCAGTGGGCCGGCGGCATGTGCCGCGTGCGGCCGCTGCCCGAACTCCTCACTTCGGCCGCCGCGACGCCCGGTTTGGCCGGTTTTGGCCGCGCGTGCCCTCGGTTTTGAGGAGTTCGGGATGGGGGCCCCGAGCAGTGCGCAGGGCGGAAGGGTGGCAGGCCCGGGCGGCCGGGCCGAGCGGTGCGGCGCGGGTCAGCGCGGCCGGCCCCGCACGGCGCGGCCGGGGTAGGCGGCGGGATCGAGCTGCCCGTCGCGGATGACGAAGCTCCCGCCCACGAGCAGGTGACGGACGCCGCTGGAGGGACGCACGGGATCCGCCGTGGAGGCGTTGTCGGTGAGCGCGTCCGGGTCGATCACGACGAGGTCGGCATCCGCGCCCGGCTCGAGCCGGCCCCTCGTGCGCATCGCCGGGGCGACCTCGTCCAGCACGCGGGCAGGCAGGTACGCGCAGCGGCGGAACGCCTCGACCCAGTCCCACAGGCCGTGCTCGCGGACCATGAGCCGGATGCTGCGGGCGAACGTGCCCGCCGTCCGCGGGTGCGTCGACGCGCCGGCCGGCAGCGGCCACTCGCGCGAGTCGGGCCGGCCGTCCGGCCACTCCAGGGGCATCGCGTCGCTGGCCACGATCGCGTCGGGGAAGGCCAGCGAGCGGCGCAGGCGCGCGCGGTCGGCCTCGTCGCGCTCGTCCAGGAACTCCACGAAGCACGTCGCGGCCGGGTCGGACTCCCGCACCTGCCGGAGGCGCCGCTCGTCGGCGATCCGTTCGCCGCTGCCGAGCATGACGATGCTCGACGGCGACAATCCCGTCTCCCGCAGCCGCTCGGGGGAGAGGAAGGCCGCGCCCACGCTCGTGCTGCCCATGCCGTACGGGTATGCCTCCACGGTGATGCGCGAGCCGGACGCGCGCGCGGCCTCCAGGTCGCCCAGCACCCGGTCGACGTGCCGGCGGGACGTGCTGTTGACGTGGCAGTGGTGCATGGCGGCACCCGTCTCTGCCGCGGCGAGCGCCACCTCCCGCGAGCCGTCGATCGGCGTGGTGGGGTCCAGCTCGATGAGATCGCGCACGTGCGTGAAGGTCGGCGCCCCCGCGGCGGCGGCGAGCCTGGCCACCGCGACGTACTCGGCGGGGTCGGATCGCGGTGCGTAGCCGAGCAGTACGCCGATGCCGAGGGCGCCGGCGGCGAGCTCGCCCTCGAGGAGGCTCAGCCACGCGGCGCGCTCGCGGGGCGACGACGTGCGCTGCCACCGGGCGTCGCCGAGCAGGGCGGAAGAGGCGTGGAAGTCGGCGGCGGGCGTGACGCCCGCCAGTACCTGGCCACGCGCATCCGACCACGACGCCGAGAATCCGTAGTTCAGCACGCGGCCCTCCGCCGCGGCGGCGGCGTACGCGGCGTCGATCGGCATGAGGCCGGCCTCGAGGTCGAGCGTCGTGGTGACGCCGTCGAAGGCCTGCAGCCGCTGCCCCGCGATGGAGTGGACGTGGCTGTGCAGATCCACGAACCCGGGCCCCACGACCATCCCCGTCACGTCCACGACCGTGCCGCCATCGACCGTGCCGCCACCGGGATCGCCCGCACCGGCCCCGCCGGTACCGGCGGTGACCCGTTCCACGCGGCCATTACGGATGACGACGTCGGCGACCGTCTCCGTCCCGGCGACCGGATCGATGACGCGGCCGCCGCGCAGGATCGTCGTATTCATCACGGTCCATCATTCTCGTCCGCAGCCGCTGCGACCTGTGCGATCGAACGAGGTTCGCGTGTCATATCCGTCGAATCGAACCAACGACCGCCCGACAGACGTCCCTATGGTGAGACCATGCGTACCCCCGATGACATCGCCGCGTTTCTGGACGCGGACTTCGCCCGCCTGGTCTCGGAGCACGGGGTACCCGGTGCCGCGGTCGCCGTCCTGAAGGACGGCGTGATCGTCGATCGTGCGGCCGGCGTGCTGAGCACCGCCACGGGAGTCGACGCCACCCCCGACTCGGTCTTCCAGATCGGTTCCATCACGAAGGTGTGGACCACGACCCTCGTGATGCAGCTCGTCGACGAGGGGCTGCTGGATCTGGATGCGCCGTTGCGGCAGTACCTGCCGGCCTTCCGCGTCGCCGACGAGGCGGCCGCCGCCACGATCACGACGCGTCATCTGCTGAGCCATGTGGGCGGCTTCGAGGGCGACATCTTCACCGACACCGGACGCGGCGAGGACGCCATCGAGAAGTACCTCGAGCATGTCGCCGTGCTGCCGCAGGTGTTCGCGCCGGGGCAGATCTTCTCCTACAACAACGCGGCCTTCACCGTGCTGGGGCGCCTCATCGAGGTGCTGCGCGGGACGCATTGGGAGGCTGCCCTCACCGAGCACCTGGCCGCGCCCCTCGGGCTCACCTCCGTCGCCCCGAGCGCCTACGAGGCGATTCTGTTCCGTGCGGCCGTCGGGCACATGGGCGAGGGCGAGGACGGCGCCCCCACGCCGGCGCCGGTGTGGGCGCTGGCGAAATCCAACGAACCTGCCGGATCGATGCTGGCCATGACGGCGCGCGACCTCGTCGCCTTCGCGAAGATGCACCTGGACGGCGGACTGGCCGCAGACGGCACCCGGGTGCTGTCGGAGGAGTCGGTGCGCGCGATGCAGGAGCGGCAGATCTCCCTTCCCCGCCTGACCGGAATGGGTGAGGCATGGGGTCTGGGCTGGGAGATCTTCGTCGAGGGCGCACCCACGGTCATCGGTCACGACGGCGGCACGATCGGGCAGTCCGCCTTCCTCCGCGTGGTTCCCGAGGCGGGCCTGGTGGTGGCTCTCCTGACCAACGGCGGCGACGTCATGGGCCTGTTCGGCGACGTCGTCAAGACGATCGTGACGGACGTCGCCGGCGTGGAGCTCCCCGGCTTCCCCACCGTGCCCACGGAGGAGGTGCCCGTGGATGCGGCACCGCTCGTGGGGTTCTACTCCAATTCCACGTTCGACATGACCGTCAGCGTCGACGACGACGGGCGGATCTGGCTCGACAGCATCCCCAAGGGCATCGCCGCGGAGATGGGCGAGGAGGCCGAGCACGTGCAGCTGGTGGGCCTGGATGCCGACTCGCTCATCGCGGTCGAACCCACCATGAAGGAGATGCACGTCGTGTACGCCTTCCTCGGTGAGGACGGCGACGGACGCCGCACGCACATGCACTACGGACGCGCGATCTCGCGCGCCGACTGACAGGCGCACCACCCGACTCAGAAGAGAGAACCCGCATGAAGACGTTCACGAGACCCGCGCTGGCGACGGCGACCGCGATCATCGGCGTCGTCGCCCTGGCCGGATGCGCCGGCGGTGGCAGTGGCGGCGGCGGCGGTGATGCCGACTACGTCGAGGACGGGACGTTCACGCTGTCGATGGTGGCCGACCCCGGGGCGCTGGATCCGCAGATGTCCGCCGTCAGCGCGCTGTTCCAGCTGAGCCAGTTCGCCTACGACTCGCTGGTCTCCCTCGACGAAGAGGGCGAGATCCAATCGCAGCTCGCGTCGGAGTGGGAGCTCGAGGGCGACACCGTCACGCTGACCCTCAACGAGGGCATCACGTGTTCGGACGGCTCGGAGTTCACGGCCGACACCGCGGCGCAGAATCTGACCTGGATCGGCGACCCCGAGAACCAGAGCCCCTTCCTGGGCACGTTCTTCCCGCCCGGTGCGACGGCCGAAGCAGACGGCAGCACCCTGACCATCACGCTGGCCGGCCCTGCGCCCTTCGTGCTCCAGGGCCTGGCGAACCTCCCGATGGTGTGCGAGGCCGGCATGGAGGATCGCGGACAGCTGAGCGATGGAACGCTCGGCACAGGCCCCTACGTCCTGACCGAGGCCGTCCAGAACGACCACTACACGTACGAGGTGAACGAGGACTACGCGTGGGGCCCCGGCGGTGCCACGACGCAGGAGCAGGGCCTGCCCGCCACCATCGTGGCGCGGGTCATTCCCAACGAGACCACCGCGGCCAACCTCGTCATGTCCGGTGAGGTCAACGCGGCCGCCATCGTCGGCCCCGATGCCCAGCGCCTGGATGGCGCGGGCCTGTACTCGCAGCAGGTCGAGGCGCTCGTGGGCGAGCACTGGTTCAATCAGGACGACACCCGCCCCACGAGCGACCCCGCGGTGCGGATCGCGCTGACGCAGGCGCTCGACCTCGCCGAGCTGCAGAAGGTGCTCACCAGCGGCGCGGGCGCCCCGGCCACCCGGCTCACGGTCGTCGAGCCCTCATCTTGCGACTACGACGCGGTCAGCGGGAACGTCCCGGCCACCGATGTGGACGCCGCCGCTGCGGCACTGGATGCTGCGGGATGGGTCGAGGGCGCCGACGGCGTCCGTGAGAAGGACGGGCAGAAGCTCGCCCTGTCCTTCCTGTACGCCAACACGCTCGGCACCGGCGGCACGTCGGCGGCCGAACTGGCCGTCAGCGCGTGGGAGGAGATCGGCGTGCAGGTGACCGCGACGCAGAACGACTCCACGACGCTGTCCAACGCCATCTTCGGCACCGGGGACTGGGACATGGCCTGGGTGCCGCTGAACGTCAACAACCCCGACCAGGTCGTCGGCTTCGTCTCGGGACCGACGGCGCCGGAGGGCACCAACTTCGCCGGCATCCAGAACGCCGACTACGAAGCCGCCGTCGCCGAGGCGATGACGATCCCCGGCACCGAGGGATGCGACGCGTGGCAGGCGGCGGAGGAGGCCCTGTTCCAGGCCGCCGACGTGGTGCCGTTCGCCAACAACGTGGTGAAGACCTTCGGCAACAAGGCGGAGTTCACGATGATCGACACGGTCATCCCGACGAGCATCCGCCTCCTCGCGCAGTAACCGCGCCCGCCTACCGGCGCCGGAAGGAACGTCCCCCATGAGCACTGCAGTCGCCCCGCCCCGCGAGGAGGTGCGCCGCGCCCGCGATTCCCGCTGGCCGCGGTTCATCCTCCGGCGGACGGGGCGACTGCTCGTGTCGCTGTGGATCCTGGTGACCGCCGCGTTCCTGATGATCCACCTCATCCCGGGCGACCCGGTGCGCACGGCGCTGGGGCCGACGGCCTCCGCCGAGCTGGTCGCCGCCAAGCGCGAGTCGCTCGGGCTGAACGATCCGCTGCCCGTGCAGTACATCGACTACCTCCGGGGCCTCCTCGTCGGCGACTTCGGCACGTCGATCCAGTCGAACCTCCCGGCCATCGACGTGATCACCGTGCGGCTCCCCGCCACCGCGAGCCTCGCCCTGCTCGCGTTCGCCTTCGCCGTGGTCATCTCCGTTCCGCTGGGCGTCATCATGGCCGTCGCCACCCGCCGCGGCCGGCGGCGCAAGCTCGAACTGGGCTTCGCCACGAGCAGCGTCCTGGTCTCCGCCATCCCCGACTTCCTCCTGGGCGTCGCGCTCGTGGCCGTCTTCGGCGTCTCGCTCGGATGGCTCCCGATCGCCGGGCGCAGCGGCCCCGAGTCCTACATCCTGCCGGTCATCGCCCTCTCGCTCGGGCCCGCCGCCGTGCTCGCGCGCATCGTCCGCGTCGAGATGCTCGGGGTGCTGGAGGCGGACTTCGTCCGCACGGCACGCGCCAAGCGGCTGCCGGCGTGGCGCATCCACCTCACGCACGCTCTTCCCAACGCCGTGACCGCCGCCCTCACCCTGGGCGGGCTCCTGCTGGGGTCCCTCGTCGTGGGCACCGTGCTGGTGGAGAACGTCTTCGCGTGGCCGGGGCTGGGCTCCACGATCGTGTCGGCGATCCAGACGAAGGACTACCCGATGGTGCAGGCCACGGTGCTCGTGTACGGCGCCGGCGTGCTGATCATCAACACGGTCGTCGACGCCGTGCTGGCCGCGCTCGACCCGCGCACGACCGTGGGGGAGCACTGACATGCGCATCCTGCGCCGCACCCTTCTGACGCCGCTGGGCGCGACGGCCGCCGTCCTGCTCGCCCTCGTGCTGCTCACCGCGGTCTTCGCGCCGATCCTGTGGGGCGCTCAGGCCGACACGTTCGACACCGATGACATCCTCGCCGGCCCCTCGGGGGAGCACCTGATCGGCACCGACGGGCTGGGGCGCGACCTCCTCCTGCGGGTGCTGGTGGCCACGCGCCTGTCGGTCGTCCTCGCCCTCACCGCCACGTTCGTCGCGGTGAGCGCGGGCCTGCTGCTCGGCGTCGCCCCCTACCTGCTGGGGCGGGCCGGCCGACCGGTCACGTGGTTCGTGGGGATCGCCGTGGCGTTCCCGGGCCTGCTCCTCGCACTGTTCTTCGCCGTCATCTTCGGAAGCGGCTGGGTGGGTGCGACCCTCGCGATCGGCCTCGCCGGTGCGCCGGCGTTCGGGCGCCTGTGCCAGACGCTCGTGGCCGGCATCGCGGCGCGCGACTTCGTCGCGGCCGCGCGCGTGGGCGGCGTCGGGCGCGTGCGCGTGCTGTTCCGCCACATCCTGCCCAACATCGGCGAGCCCCTCATCGTCAACGCGACGATCGGCGCCGGCGGTGCACTGCTGTCCTTCGCGGGGCTGTCGTTCCTCGGCCTGGGCGTGCAGCCGCCCGAGTACGACTGGGGGAGGCTCATGATGGAGGGCCTCTCCGGCATCTACATCAACCCCCTGGCCGCGCTCGCGCCCGGCCTCGCCGTCGTCATCGCCGGCCTCGCGTTCAACCTCGTGGGGGAGGCGGCCGCACGCGCCCTGGGAATCCGCAGCACGGGCCTCATCGCGACCCTCGCCGGCGTGCAGCCGCGCCCGCCGCGCACCGCATCCGCGCCCGACGCCGACGAGGTGCTCGCGGTGCGCGATCTCACCGTGACCTTCCCCGGTGCCGACGGCCCCGTGTCGCCGGTGCGCGGCGTGAGCTTCACGATGCGCCGCGGCGAGGTCGTCGGGATCGTGGGGGAGTCGGGGTCGGGCAAGTCGCTCACCGCGCTGTCCATCGCGCAGCTCGTCGAGTCGCCGGGGGTGGTGGATGCCGAGAGCCTGCGTTTCCTCGGGACCGAACTCCTCGAGGGCGGCCCGGCCGAGCACCGACGGCTGCTCGGCACGTCGCTGGCGATGGTCTTCCAAGACCCCATGACGAGCTTCAACCCGACCCAGCGCATGGGTGCGCAGCTGGGCGAGGTCGCGATCCACCACGGCGGCATGACCCGCCGACAGGCGCATGCGCGGGCCGTGGACCGCCTCGGCGCCGTCCGCATCGCCGAGCCCGGACGGCGCGCGAGGCAGTATCCCCACGAGTTCTCCGGCGGCATGCGCCAGCGCGCGATGATCGGCATGGGCCTCATGGGCAGCCCCAAGCTGATCATCGCCGACGAGCCGACGACGGCGCTCGATGTGACGGTGCAGCGACAGGTGCTGAACCTGCTGAAGGCCATCCGCGACGAGGACGACGTCGCCATCCTGCTGATCAGCCATGACGTCTCAGTGGTCGCCGAGATCTGCGACCGCGTGCTGGTGATGTACGCCGGGCGCATCGTGGAAGACCTCCCCGTGTCGCAGCTGGCCCGCGCGCGCCACCCGTACACGCGCGCGCTGCTGGCGGCCGTGCCCGACATGGAGACCGACCTGGACCGTCCGCTCGCGACGGTGCCCGGCCGCCCCGTCGATCCGGCTCATGTGCCCGCGGGCTGTGCCTTCGCGGCGCGCTGCCCGCTCGCCGACGCGCACTCCCGCGCCGTGGAGCCCCCGCTGGTGGCGGATGCCACGGGCGCCCGGGTCGCGTGCTGGCATGCGGGTGAGCCCCTCCCTGTCCCGGTCGTGCCGGCGCGCGACCCGGAGGAGGTGGTGGCATGAGCGAACTGCGTTTCGAGGGCGTCGGCGTCCGGTTCGGATCCGGCCGTTCGGCCACGACCGCCGTGGACGACGTGAGCTTCACGATTCCCGATGGACAGGTGCTCGGGCTCGTGGGCGAGTCGGGGTCGGGCAAGTCGACGGTCGCCCGCGCGGCGGTGGGACTCGTTCCCCTCTCCCAGGGCCGCATCCTCCTGGACGGCCGGCCGATCGACCCGCGCCGTGGTCGCCGTCCGCTGCAGATGGTGTTCCAGGACCCGTTCTCCTCGCTCGACCCGCGCATGACGATCGGGGCGAGCATCGCCGAGATCCTGCCTCGGGGGATGAGCCGTTCCGCCCAGCGAGCCGAGGTCGAGCGGCTCCTGGACCTCGTGCACCTGGACCCGGCGCGCGCCGGTGCGTATCCGGCGGACCTGTCGGGTGGTCAGCGTCAGCGCGTCGCGATCGCGCGGGCTCTCGCCGGCCGGCCGCAGGTGCTCATCGCCGATGAGATCACCTCGGCGCTGGACGTGTCGATCCAGGGGGCGATCCTCAACCTCGTCCGCGAGCTCCAGGCCGAGCTCGGGCTGTCGATGCTCTTCATCTCCCACAACCTCGCCGTCGTGCGTTACGTGGCCTCCCGCGTCGCGGTGATGCACCGCGGCCGCATCGTCGAGCAGGGTCCCACGTCCGAGGTCCTGAGCGACCCGCGCGACGACTACACCCGCGAACTCCTGGCCGCCATCCCCGGCCGGATCCCGCTTCACGCGCAAGGAGAACACCCGTGACTCGCAGACTGCGTATCGGCGACCTGGCCGCTCTGACGATCCCCGCCCAGCCGGCGCTCTCGCCCGACGGCGCCCGGCTCGCGTACGTCCTCGGCGGCGTCGACACGCAGGCCGACCGGCCGGTGAGCTCCCTGTGGCTGGCCGAGCGGGGCGCCGAGCCGCGACGGCTGACGCTGGGCTCCGCGGATGCGGCGCCGGTGTTCTCCCCGGATGGCCGGACGCTCGCGTTCCTGCGCGAGGGACAGGTGTGGACGCTGCCGCTGGCGGGGGGAGAGGCGCAGCAGCGCACGAGCCTCCCGCTGGGTGCCGGCGCTGCGGTGTGGAGCCCCGACGGCGCGACGATCGCGTTCGCGGCGCCCGTGGACCTCCTCGCGGACGGGGACGAGACGGACGAGGATCGCGCCGCACGCGGATCGAGCCCCATCGTCACCGACGGCGCCGGGTACCAGGCCGACGGCATGGGTTTCCTCCGCGGCATCCGCACCCAGCTGCATGCCCTGGATATCGCGTCCGGCGAGGTGCGGCAGCTGACCGAAGCCGACGCGTTCGCCTCAAGCCCGGCCTGGTCACCCGACGGCACGCGCCTGGCCTACGTCGCCAAGCCGGTCGGAGTGGACGATCTCACCTATCGCTCCGCGGTGCACGTGCTCGATCCGTCCGACCCCGCCGCGCCGCCGGCGGTCGTGGCGTTCGAGGGCGGGGTGGCGGCGACCGTCGCCTACGCGCCGGATGGACGCATGGTCGTCGCGGGGTGGCCGGGGGAGCCCGCCGGCATCGCGCGGCTGTACCGCGTCGACCCGGCCACGGGCGAGGCGGCCGAACTGGCCGCATCCCTCGATCGCAACATCATGCCCGGCGGGCCCGGCTACCCCGGCGGGCTGCCGCAGGTGTCGGCGGCCGGCGAGGTCGTCTTCGCCGCCCGCGACCGCGGCTGCACGCACGTGTACGCCGTGTCGCTGGAGGGCGGGGAGCCCCGGGTCGTGCACGGCGGCGACGCGCACGTGGTCGCAGGGCTCGCCGTCGCGGGCGACCACGCGGCGATCGTGCTGTCCACCGCGACCTCGTTCGGCGAGGTCGTGCGCATCGACCTCGCCTCGGGCGCCGAGCAGGTGGTCACCGATCACGGCGCCGCCCTGGACGGCGTCGAGCTGTTCGTGCGCGAATCGCGCGACTTCACCATCAGCGACGGTGTCACGGTGCAGGGCTGGCTGCTGCGCGATCCGGACCGCGCCGGATCGGGCCCCGCCCCGCTCCTCGTCGACGTGCACGGCGGCCCGCACAACGCGTGGAACGGCGCCGTGGATGACATGCACCTTTACCACCAGGAGCTCGTCAGCCGCGGATGGAGCGTCCTCATGCTCAATCCGCGGGGCAGCGACGGGTACGGCGAGGAGTTCTTCACGGCGGTTAACGGCCGCTGGGGCGAGGTGGACGCGAAGGACTTCCTCGAGCCGGTCGACCAGCTCGTGGCCGAGGGCGCCGCCGACCCGGAGCGCCTCGCCGTCACCGGGTACAGCTACGGCGGGTTCATGACGTGCTACCTGACCAGTCGCGACGACCGGTTCGCCGCAGCCGTGGCCGGCGGGGTCGTCAGCGACCTGATCAGCATGGGCGGCACGGCCGACGAAGCGCATCTGCTGAACGTGTTCGAGGTGGCGGCGATGCCGTGGGACCCGCGCGACCGCGAGCGCATCGCCGCGATGAACCCGTACGCGCAGGTCGACCGCGTGCAGACGCCGACCCTCGTGCTGCACGGGGGCGCCGACGTGCGCTGCCCCGTGGGGCAGGCCGAGCAGTGGCATCTGGCGCTGCGGGAGCGCGGCGTGCCCACCCGCCTCGTGCTCTACCCCGGCGGCAGCCACCTCTTCCCGCTCTCGGGAACGCCGAGCCACCGGATCGACTACAACACGCGCGTCGTGGAGTGGGTGGAGCAGTACGCGGCGGATGCGGCGGGCCCCCGTCCTGCCGCGATCGACGCGGCACACTGGCAGCGGCGCCTGACGGCGCTGGCCAAGCGCCACAAGGTCCCCGGCGCGCAATTGGGTATCCTCCGACTGGGCGACGGCCGCGCCGACGATGTCGTGGTCGCCGCTCATGGCACGCTCAACAAGAACGTCGAGACGGCGCCGGTGGCGAAGGACTCGATCTTCCAGATCGGGTCGATCTCCAAGGTGTGGACGGCGAGCGTCGTCCTGCGCCTGGTGGATGAGGGCAGGCTCGCCCTCGACACCAGGGTGAAGGACGTCATCCCCGGGTTCCGGCTGAGCGAGGACGAGCTCACCGACGGCATCACCGTGTGGCACCTGCTGACGCACACGAGCGGGCTGGACGGCGACGTGTTCACCGACACCGGGCGCGGCGACGACTGCATCGAGAAGTACGTCGGCCTCCTCGACACGGCGGGCATGAACCATCCGCTGGGCGCCACGTGGTCGTACTGCAACTCCGGCTACTCCATCCTCGGGCGGATCATCGAGATCCTCACCGGCAGGACGTGGGACGCGGCGATGCGCGAACTGCTGTACGAGCCGCTGGGTCTCACGCACACCGTGACGCTCCCCGAGGACGCGATCCTCCACGGCGCGGCCGTGGGACACGTCGAGGTGGCGGGGGAGCAGATCGTGACCCCGGCGTGGCTCCTGCCGCGCGGGATCGGCCCGGCCGGGCTCATCACCTCACGTGCCGAGGACGTGCTCGCCTTCGCCCGGCTGCACATGACCGGGGGCGTCACGGCCGCGGGGGAGCGACTGCTCAGCGAGGACACCGTCGCGCAGATGCAGGCGTTCCAGGCCGAGGTACCCGACAAGCACGTCCTGGGCGACTCGTGGGGGCTGGGCTGGATCCGGTTCGACTGGAACGGCGACCGCCTGTACGGGCACGACGGGAACACCCTCGGGCAGGCGGCGTTCCTGCGCATCCATCCCGAGTCCGGCGTGGCCGTGACGCTGCTGACCAACGGCGGCAACACGCGCGACCTGTACGAGGAGCTCTACCGTGAGATCTTCGCCGAGCTCTCCGGTCTGGACATGAGCCACCCCGTCACGGTCCCCGCCGAGCCGGTCGAGGTCGACCTCGCACCGTTCGTCGGCACGTACGAGCGTGCCTCGGTGCGCATGGAGGTCTTCGCCGGCGAGGACGGACCGCGGCTGCGCACGACGATGCTCGGGCCGCTGGCGGAACTCGAGCCGCACACCGTCGAGGAGTACCCGCTGGTGCCCCTGGACGACCACCTCTTCGCCCTGCGCGCCCCCGGCACGCAGACCTGGATGACCCTCACCTTCTATTCCCTGCCCACGGGCGAGGAGTACCTCCACTTCGGTGCGCGGGCGACCCCGAAGGTGTCGGACCGGGTCTCGGCGCCGGATGCCGCGACGGCGGCGGATGCGGCGGGCGCACCGGCGGAGAAGGTCGACGTCCCGGCATGATCACCGCTTCCTCCGACGTCGCGACCGACGTGCTCGTCGGCACGCTGCGTCGCCTCGTCGAGTGCGAGTCGCCCTCCGCGGACTCCGCGGCCGTGGCGCGCTCGGCCGACCTCGTCGCCGCGATCGGGGACGAGCTGTTCGGCCGCGTGCCCGAGCGCATCGTCGTGGACGGCGTCTCCCACCTCCGATGGCGGTTCGGCGCGCACACGCGCGTGCTCGTCCTGGCCCATCACGACACGGTGTGGCCCTCGGGCACGCTGACGCGCCTGCCCTTCGCTGTGCACGAGGGGACGCTCACAGGTCCGGGATGCTTCGACATGAAGGCCGGGCTCGCCATGGCGCTGCACGCCGTGGCGGGGCTGGACGACCGTGACGGCGTCACGGTGCTGGTCACCGGCGACGAGGAGGTCGGCTCGCCGGCCTCGCGCGCCCTCATCGAGGACACCGTCCGCGGGGCGCGCGCCGCACTCGTGCTCGAGGCATCCGCCGACGGTGGGGCCCTCAAGCTCGAGCGCAAGGGCGTGTCGCTGTACGAGATCGGAGTGCACGGACTCGCCGCGCACGCGGGCCTCGAGCCCGAGCGCGGCGTCAACGCGACGGTGGCCCTCGCGCACGCGGTCCTGGCCGTGTCGGCCCTCGCCGACCCGGCGCGGGGGACGACGGTGACCCCCACCGTGGCGCGCTCGGGTGCGACGACCAATACCGTCCCGGCGCTGGCGACCTTCGCGGTCGACGTGCGTGCGCGCACGGCCGCCGAGCAGGATCGCGTGGATGCGGCGGTCCGCTCCCTCACCGCGGAGGTCCCTGGTGCACGCCTGGAGGTGCGCGGCGGGGTCAACCGGCCGCCCTTGGAGGCCGCGGCATCCGCAGCCCTGTTCCAGCGGGCGCAGCGCATCGCCGCGCGCCTGGACCTCGAGCCCCTGCGGGGGACCGCGGTGGGCGGCGCGAGCGACGGCAACTTCACCGCCGGCATGGGAGTGCCGACGCTCGACGGCCTGGGCGCGGTGGGCGGGGGCGCCCACGCCGAGCACGAGCACGTCGTGGTGGCCGACCTGGCTCCGCGCACGCAACTGCTGCGCGCGCTTCTCGCCGAGCTCGCCGCAGAGCAGGAGACACCATGACCGATCTGATGTTCGCCGACGTCGTCGTGGCCACGGCGCTCACGGCCGCCGAGACGGCGGCGGAGGCCGCCGGCGTGCGGGTGCGCGAAGTGGCCGGCGTCGCCGAGCAGGCCGCCGTCGTCGACCTGCTGTCGCAGATCTGGGGGCGGGGGCCGGAGAACCCCGCCGTTCCGCCCGAGCTGCTGCGCGCCCTCGGCAAGGCGGGCAACTACATCGCGGGCGCGTTCGCCGGCGACGACCTCGTCGGCGCGACGATCGGGTTCCACTCGGCGCCGGACCGGCATGCGCTGCACAGCCACATCGCGGGGGTCGCGCCATCCCATATCGGCCGATCCGTGGGTTTCGCGATGAAGCTGCACCAGCGCGGGTGGGCGCTCTCGCGCGGCATCGACGCGATCGAGTGGACCTTCGACCCGCTCGTGTCACGCAACGCGTACTTCAACATCGCCAAGCTGCACGCGCTGCCGGTGGAGTACCTGACCAACTTCTACGGCGCCATGTCGGACGCGATCAACAGCGACGGCGACACCGACCGGCTGCTCGTGCGGTGGGATCTGCGCGACGACGACGTCGCCGACGCGGCGGCGGGGCATCCGCCGGCCGTCTCCGCCCACGGCCCGTGCCACGCGACCGTCGCGGTGCCCGACGACATCCAGCGGATGCGCCGGACCGATGTCGACGCGGCACGCGCGTGGCGCCGGACGCTGCGCGAGCAGCTCACCGCTCACCTGGAGTCCGGCGGCCGGGTCGTCGGCTTCGACCGTGCCGAGGGGTACATCATCAGGCTCGGAGAGGGAATCACCGTATGAAGATCGAGGGCTTCGAACTGCGCCGGGTGGCGATGCCGCTGGCGTCGCCGTTCCGCACGTCGTTCGGCACGCAGACCGACCGCGACATCCTGCTGGTGAAGGCGGTGACCGATGCGGCCGAGGGCTGGGGCGAATGCGTCACGCTGCCGAACCCGGTGTACTCGCCTGAGTACACCGAAGGCGCCGTCGACGTTCTGAAACGGTTCTTCATCCCCGCCCTCGGGGCCGCCGGCATCGGGGACGCGAACGCGGTCGCCGAGGTGCTCAAGCCCTTCAAGGGCCACCGCATGGCGAAGGCGGCGCTGGAGACCGCCGTGCTCGACGCCGAGCTGCGCGGGGAGGGCCGCTCGTTCGCGCGCGAGCTCGGTTCCGTGCGCGACACCGTGCCGTGCGGGGTGTCGGTGGGGATCATGGACTCGGTGCCGAAGCTGCTGGAGGCCGTCGGGGGGTACCTCGACGAGGGCTACGTGCGCATCAAGCTCAAGATCGAGCCCGGCTGGGACGTCGACGTCGTGCGCGCCGTGCGGGAGCGCTTCGGCGACGACGTGCTGCTGCAGGTCGACGCGAACACCGCGTACACGCTGCGCGACGCGCCCCACCTCGCCAAGCTCGACGCCTTCGACCTGCTGCTGATCGAGCAGCCCCTCGAGGAGGAGGACGTCCTCGGGCACGCCGACCTCGCGAAGATCGTGAAGACGCCCATCTGCCTGGACGAGTCGATCACCTCGGCGCAGACGGCGGCCGCCGCGATCCGCCTGGGCGCGACGAGCATCATCAACATCAAGCCCGGCCGGGTCGGCGGGTACCTCGAGGCCCGCCGCATCCACGACCTCGCCTCAGCGCACGGCATCCCGGTGTGGTGCGGGGGGATGGTCGAATCGGGCCTCGGGCGCGCCGCGAACATCGCGCTGGCGTCCCTGCCCGGCTTCACGCTGCCCGGCGACGTCTCGGCGAGCGGGCGCTTCTACGCCACCGACATCACCAAACCCTTCGTCATGCACGACGGCCACCTCACGGTGCCGTCGGGTCCCGGTCTGGGGGTGACCCCCGTGCCGCACATCCTCGACGAGCTGACCACCGCCGTGGAGTGGGTTCCGATCTGACGGATATGCTCCACCTCATGAGTGCGGGCCGGGCGGAGGGCTTTGCGCGGTCGAGTCTGGGTCGCGTCATCGACGACCTCGGCGTCACCCTCCTCGACGTCGCGCACGGCCGCATCGACGCCGAGCGCGATGTGGGCGGCGTGGTCATCCACGACCCCGCCGACGAACCGGTCTACCCGCCCGGCGCGATCGTGCTGGGCGTCGGGGTGCGCGGCGCGCAGGGCATCACGGCGCTGCTGCACGAACTCGGTGCGCACGCCGTGGCGGCGCTCGTCGTCCGCTCACCCGTCGAGGTGACCGAGGAGGTGCGCGGGGCGTGCGACGCGCACGGGATCGCCCTGCTGGGCCTCGCGCGCGGCGCGACCTGGACGCAGTTGGCGGCTCTGCTGCGGTCGCTGCTGGCGGAGGACGACATCGGCGAGACCCACGTGGAGTCGCTCGGCGGCCTTCCCTCCGGCGACCTGTTCGCCGTCGCCGGTGCCATCGCGTCGCTGCTGGATGCACCGATCACGATCGAGGATCGCTCCTCGCGCGTCCTCGCCTTCTCGGGGCGTCAGGAGGAGGCGGACGCGTCGCGAGCGGAGACGATCATCGGCCGTCAGGTGCCCGAGCGGTACGCCCGCGTGCTGACGGAGATGGGCGTCTTCCGCGACCTGTACCGCGACGACCGCCCCGTCGTGGTCGACCCCATCCGGCTCGGGGAGGGGGCGACGACCCAGCGCGTCGCGATCGCCGTGCGCGCCGGCGACGAGGTGCTCGGATCGATCTGGGCCGCGATGGACGGTCCCCTCACCGCCGAGCGCACGGCCACGCTGCGGGATGCGGCGAAGCTCGTCGCGCTGCACCTGCTGCGCGTGCGCGCCGGCGCCGACGTGCAGCGGCGCCTGCGCACCGAACTGGTCAGCACGGCGCTGGAGGGCCGCGGCGGCGCGAGCGACGCGCTCGGGCGCCTGAGCCTCACCGGACGCCGCGTGTGCGTGATCGCCGCGGCGCTGGTGGCCGGCGAACGCGGCACTGCGCCAGCGGACCAGCAGCAGCTCGCCGAGCGCGAGAGATTCACCGACGCCCTCGCCGTGCACCTTTCGGCCGTGCAGCCCGGTGCCGCAGCGGCGCTCGTCGGCGACGTCGTCTACGCGATCCTCCCCGCCGCGGGGGAGGAGGCCGAGGAGCGGTCGGTGCGCGTGCTGGAGGAGTTCCTCGAGCGCGTCGGCACCCGCATGCCCGCCGTTGTGGCCGTCGGCCCCGCATCCGATGACATCGCCGGGCTCGCCCGGTCGCGCGCGGCGGCTCTCCGGGTGCTCCGGGTCCTCCGGGAACAGGCCGCGGCGGCGGCCGTGCGGCGCCCCGTCGCGCGCGTGGCCGACGTGCAGACCGACTCCCTGCTGCTCGAGCTGCGCGACCTCCTCGCCGCGCGCGGTGACCGGCTGAGCGGACCGGTGAGCCGGCTCGTCGAGCACGACAGCCGCGGCGACGGACGTCTCGTCGAGACACTGCAGGCGTGGCTGGACTCCTTCGGGGATGTCGGTGCGGCGGCGGCGGCATCCTTCGTCCACCCCAACACGTTCCGCTACCGGCTGCGCCGGGCGGCGGAGGTGTCGGGGCTCGACCTCAACGACCGCGACGCGCGGTTCGCCGCGATGCTGCACTTGCGGATGCTGGGACGCTGACGCGCACGGCGTTTCAGGGGGTGTGGCGTTCGGCCGCCGTCGCAGCCAGGTGCGCGAGGTCATCCGCTCCCAGCCCCGGCCACCCGTGCAGCATCCGCCGCCACGGCTCCGGCACCGCGCCGGCCCCGTAGACCGCCCCGGCCAGGGAGCCGGCGATGGCGGCGACGGTGTCGGTGTCATTGCCGCCGCGCACGGCGCGCTCGAGTGCGTCCACGAGCGACGCGGACCCGGCGACGGCCGACAGCGCCGCCTGGAACGCGCGCACGACCCATCCGTTCTGCGCGGCGAAATCGCGCGGGTGCGTCCCCGGCGCCAGGGCCTCGTCGATGATCGCGGCCCAGCGATCGCGACGCGTGGCCGGCAGCCATGCCACCTGGGCGCGCACGTCGAGGTCCCCGGTGAGGATCGCGTGGCGGATCGCGAGACACCACAGCGCGCACGCGTCGGCGTTGTCCTCCTCCCAGTGGGTCAGGCGCGCCACGCGGCCGGCGTCGTCGACCAGCGCCGCAGGGTCGTCATCGAGATGGCCCAGCGCGACGGGGCCCGTGCGCATGAGCGAGCCGTTGCCGCCGCTGCGTCCGGCGGCCAGGTGCACCGCCTCGGAGGTGGCGAGCGCGTCGCTCTCCGTCGGGGTGGGGCCGAGGCGCTCGAGCACCGCGCGGGTCTGCGCGCCGACGTCCTTCGCCGTGGCCGCCCATCCGATCCACGCGGTCACGATCCCCGCCAGCACCCGCTCGTCGTCGAGCCGGTCGCCGGCGGCGAGGGCCTGCAGGATCGGCACCGCCATGCTCGTGTCGTCGGTCCATTCGCCGACGTCGTGCCCGAACGTGCCCCGCCCGAACTCGACGGGCGTCGTGTCGGCGAGCGCCGGTCCGAACTCGTACTGCGCGCCCAGCGCGTCGCCGGCGGCCGAGGCGACGACGGCGCCCACGGCGCGATCCAGTCGGGCGGTGGTCAAGGTCATGGCGGCTCCCGGTGGCTGTCGCGGGTCGAGGGGCACTCCGCATCGTACGGCGGCGTGGTCGGATCGGACGTCTATGATCTGGATCGGGACGGGGACGGGATCGCCTGCAACAGCTGATCCGCCCCAGCACGGCGTGTGTTCGACGTCGTGATGGTGCGAAAGATCGGTGAAGCGCAGTGAGTTCGACGAGACGTCTTCCGCGCGCCCGCCGGCGCGCCCGCGGCGCCGCCCGCACGCTGGTCGCTGTGCTCGCGGGTCTTGTGCTGTGCCTGGGGCTGACGCTCGTCGCCCCCGGGTGGTTCGCCGATCCGGCCCCCGGCACGGCTTCCGCGCCCGTGGATGCGCGCGCCGACGTCGAGCGCGCCCGCGAGACTCTCACGGCGCTGGACACGGTGCCCGGCCAGTCGATCGCCCGCTACTACCGGGAGGCCTTCGGGACGGCGTGGCACGATCTCGACCGGAACGGATGCGACACGCGCAACGACGTCCTGCGCCGCGATCTGGACGACGCCGTCCTGAAGGAGGGCACCAACGGCTGCAAGGTGCTCAGCGGCGTGCTCGTGGATCCCTACACCGGCGACCGCGTGGAGTTCGTCTCGGGGACGGACACGTCGGCACGGGTGCAGATCGACCATCTCGTCCCGCTCGCGTGGGCGTGGCGGCACGGCGCGGAGTTCTGGAGCGACGAGGACCGGCTGGCCTTCGCCAACGACCCCGACAACCTTCGCGCGACGGCCGGCGCGGTGAACCAGTCGAAGGGCGATTCCGGACCGGTGGAGTGGATGCCGCCGGCCGAGGCGTCGCACTGCGCGTACGCCGCCGATTACATCGCCGTGCTCGGTGAGTGGGACCTGGGCGTCACCGGCGATGACCGCACGGCGCTGGAGCAGGTCCTGGCCCGCTGCTGAGCACCGCGCGACCCGTTCACCCGGCCGCGGAGGGCGCCGCCGCGCTGGTGCGCCCTTCGGCGTAGCGATCCCGCGCGCGGTCGTGGCGCTTGGTCACCGGCACGAGCTCGGTCGCCTTCGGCAGCCCCATCGGCTTCGTCGACACGTACACGCTCTCGGCGCGCTCGACGAGGAACGTCTCGTGCCAGATCCCCACGGCGCCCGGCGCCTTCCGCGCCATCCGGTTGAAGCGCGTCCAGGCCGGCCGGTGCTCCTGCGTGGGGGAGGAGGCGTATCGATAGAGCTTGTCGATCGAGGACCAGTACTGCACGACGTACGGTCCTCGGGCGCCGAAGAGGATGGCGTAGCCGAGCATGCCGGAGTCCACCTCGACGCTGAGCTCCCGCAGCATCCGTGGCATGGCCACGAATGTGGGGAGCCACAGGTCCGGCCGCCACCACCGGTTGATCTCCATGCCGATGTGGAACACCACGAGCTCGCCCTCGTAGCGGTGCGTCGCCCGGCCCGGCACGATCCGACTCATTGTCTGCTCCCATCTCGATAGCTTCACTATCCAGATTGGATAGCGCTACTATCTGTGTCAAGGGGTGAGGGATGCGGATCTCGGAACTTTCCGCGGCGACCGGTGTGCCGGTGCCGACGATCAAGTACTACCTGCGCGAGAAGCTGCTGCCCGAGGGCACTCGTACCTCGGCGACGCAGGCGAGCTACGACGAGGTGCACGTCCAGCGGCTGCGCGTGATCCGGGCGCTCGTCGACTCCGGCGTCAGCATCGCCGAGACCCGCAATGTGATCGCCGCGCTGGATGCTCCGCCGCCGACCCCGTACGAGCTCCTCGGAGTCGCGCACGCCGCCGTCGCGCCGCCCGCGGAGGACGGTATCGACACCGCGGCGGCGGAGGATCTCTTCACGCAGCTGGGCGGCAAGCCGGAATCGTGCGATCCGGCGCAGCTGGCCGGACTGGCTCACGCGCTGCGGAACGTCGAGCGCGCGGGGTTCCGGATCCCGCCCGACGTGCTCGCGGCCTACGTCGCCGCGGCCCGCCTGATCGCCGAGGCCGAGATCGCCGGCATCCCCACGGACTCGGCGGAGTCGGTCGTCCGCTACGTCGTGCTGGGTACCGTGCTGCCGGAGCAGGTGCTGCTCGCCCTGCGCCGCGTGGCGGAGCAGGTGGTGTCCGCCGAGCGATTCGGCGCCGACTGACATCTCCCGCCTTCCTTCGTCACCGGCTGAGTCAGGGGGCGGCAGCCGTTCGAGTGTCGGAGGTATGTTCTAGTCTTCAGGCATGAACACGGATCGCATCGACCGGCTGGAGAGCGTCCTCGGCGACGCGCCGTGGGATGACGAAGACCGCTCCGCCGAGCCACCCGACCCGATCGACCTCGTGACGGAAGTATCGACGATGATGTCGGTGTTCGCCGCGGAGCGGTTCGAGCGGGTCGACGCGATGCACCGTGAGGCTCTGCGGGAGCTCGCGACGTTCCGAGGGTCGAGCCTCGAGATCATCGAACGATCGCTGCGCCTGGAGCTGGCCGCCGCGCTCCAGATGACCGAGCGTGCCGCCGACCGGCTGCTGGTCACGGCGGACGGGCTCGTCGGCCGGTACCCCGCGATGCTCGCCTCGCTGCACGCCGGGCGTACGACCGAGCGCCATGCGGAGGTGTTCGTCGAGCTCGTCGACACCGTCGAGGCGGTCTTACGTGATCAGGTCGTCGCCGTTGCGGTCGAGCTCGCCGAGGCGCACCCGCTCGGCACCTTCCGCCGTCTGCTGCAGAAGCTGGTCGCCACGGTGCGCGCCGCTTCCCTGGAAGAGCGGCACCGCGAGGCGGTGGCCGCGCGCCGCGTGGTCATCGAGCCGAGCGAAGACGGCATGGCGTGGCTGCTCGTGCACCTGCCGGCCGTCGAGGCGCAGGCCGTGCACGCCCGCATCACCGGCATCGCCCAGATCCTCCGTGCGCAGGACGGCGAAGAACGCACGCTCGACCAGATCCGGGCCGACGTCGTGGGCGACCTCCTGGTGGACGGCGTCGTCGAGGCGCACCCGGGGGTCGCCCGGGGGATCCGGGCCACGGTGGCGGTCACCGTTCCCGCTCTCGCCCTCCTCAGCGACGAGCTCGCGGCGCAGAGCGAGCCGGCCACGGTCGAAGGCGTGGGCCCGATCCCTATCGAGCGGGCCAGGGAGCTGTGCGGCACCGCTCGCACCTGGACGCGGATCCTTACCCATCCGGAGCGCGGCACCGTGCTCTCGGTCGGGCGGAAGAAGTACAAGCCTCCGGCCGCACTCCGGGACCTCGTCCGCTGGCGGGCCGGTCGATGTATGAGCCCCGGATGCGGCCTCCCCGCCTCCCGATGTCAGATCGATCACCAGACCGCGTGGGAGGACGGCGGGCGAGCAGAGCTCTCCAACCTCGCGCCGCTGTGTCAGGGCCACCACACCGTGAAGCATCGCGGCGGCTGGCGGGTGCGACAGGTGGAGGGCGGGGGTGGTGCGATCGAATGGACGTCACCTCTGGGCCGGCGCTATGTCGTCGAACCCGAACGTCGGGTCCCCGTCTTCCGCGCCGCGTGACCAGCGCCGCGATCGCGGCCGCCGAAACGCCTCGGCGCAGGAACATTTCGCCCGGCCCCGGCGTTTGCTAGTCTTGAGTGTCACTCGTGTGGCTCGTTCCGCACGTCCAGGCCCCGGCCGCAGTGACATCGCACGAAACAATCCGCTTCGCTTCGGCTCACGCCGTCTCGTCTCGGTCGTCGCGCGAACTCGTTCGACGATCGTATGGCTGCGGACTGCCTCATCCCTCAACCGGGGGAGAGGCACGAGCAGAAGCCCGACACCAACCCCAATAGGACAACCCACTACATGACTACCGCAACGACCGCCCCGGCCACCAAGCAGGTCGCGATCAACGACATCGGCTCTGCTGAGGACTTCCTGGCCGCGGTCGAAAAGACCCTGAAGTTCTTCAACGACGGCGACCTCATCGAAGGCACCGTGGTGAAGATCGACCGCGACGAGGTCCTCCTCGACGTCGGATACAAGACCGAGGGCGTCATCCCCTCGCGCGAACTCTCGATCAAGCACGACGTCGACCCCAACGAGGTCGTCAACGTCGGCGACCACGTCGAGGCGCTGGTTCTCCAGAAGGAGGACAAGGAAGGCCGCCTCATCCTGTCCAAGAAGCGTGCGCAGTACGAGCGCGCGTGGGGCGACGTGGAGAAGATCAAGGAGACCGACGGTGTTGTCACCGGCTCCGTGATCGAGGTCGTCAAGGGTGGCCTCATCGTCGACATCGGCCTGCGTGGCTTCCTCCCCGCGTCGCTCATCGAGCTGCGTCGCGTCCGCGACCTCACGCCGTACCTCGGCCAGGAGATCGAGGCGAAGATCCTCGAGCTCGACAAGAACCGCAACAACGTGGTTCTCTCGCGCCGCGCGCTGCTGGAGCAGACGCAGTCCGAGTCGCGCTCGAACTTCCTCAACAACCTGCACAAGGGCCAGGTCCGCAAGGGCACGGTCTCCTCGATCGTCAACTTCGGTGCGTTCGTCGACCTGGGCGGCGTGGACGGCCTCGTGCACGTCTCCGAGCTCTCGTGGAAGCACATCGAGCACGCGTCCGAGGTCGTCGAGGTCGGCCAGGAGGTCACCGTCGAGATCCTCGAGGTCGACCTGGACCGCGAGCGCGTCTCCCTGTCGCTGAAGGCGACGCAGGAGGACCCGTGGCAGGTCTTCGCCCGCACCCACGCGATCGGCCAGATCGCACCGGGCAAGGTCACCAAGCTCGTTCCGTTCGGTGCGTTCGTCCGCGTCGCGGACGGCATCGAGGGCCTCGTGCACATCTCCGAGCTGTCGGGCCGCCACGTCGAGCTCGCGGAGCAGGTCGTCTCCGTCGGTGAAGAGGTCTTCGTCAAGATCATCGACATCGACCTCGAGCGTCGCCGCATCTCGCTGTCGCTCAAGCAGGCGAACGAGTCGGTCGACCCGTTCGGCACCGAGTTCGACCCGGCCCTGTACGGCATGGTCACCGAGTACGACGAGCGCGGGGAGTACAAGTACCCCGAGGGCTTCGACCCGGAGACCAACGCCTGGCTCGAAGGATTCGACGAGCAGCGCGAGAAGTGGGAGCAGGAGTACGCCGCTGCCCAGGCTCGCTGGGAGGCCCACAAGGCTGCCGTCGCCAAGGCCCTCGAGGCCGAGGCGAACGCTCCGGCCGGTGGCTCCTCGGATGGTGCCGTCTCGACCGGTGGCGGAGGCTCGTACACCTCGGAGTCGGCTTCGGCCGGCACCCTGGCCGACGACGCCGCTCTCGCCGCTCTGCGCGAGAAGCTGTCGGGTCGCTGATCCAGAACTGAGCTCACGCTCCACGAAGCGGGCCGGAACCTTCGGGTTCCGGCCCGCTTTCGCGTTGCCGCCGGCATAAGCAACTCCGGTTGACAAGCCTGGCGGAGCAACGTAGGTTGACAGTATGCACGCCGGAGAGATCGCCGGGCGGGCGGCGGACACGAGCGACCCGCGCGCGGGACTCCGCGCGGTGGCGTCGCTGCGCGTCCTCGCCGACGCGCTCGAGCTGCGCCAGGTCGAGGCGGGCCTGCGGGCAGGCATGAGCTGGCAGCAGGTCGCCGATGCGCTCGGAGTCTCCCGTCAGGCGGTGCACAAGAAATACGCCAAGAGGATCGACCAGACCATCCCCGTCCCGAGGAGGAATACGTGAGCAAGCTCGCCGATGTCGCCAAGACCGCGCAGAGCCTTTCGCTGACGGCGATGGAGGAGGCGTCGCGGGTGGGTCTGCGCACGAGCGACATCGACCATCTCTTCCTGGCCCTGGTTCTCAGCGACCAGCATGCCGGCCGTGTGCTCCGGGGGAGCGGCATCACGCTCGAGGAGGCCCGTCGGGCGGTCGCCGAGCAGCACGCCGCACAGCTCGCGTCGGTCGGTATCAGCGTCGGCGCTGCGGACCCCGGACGCATCGTCTTCAACGAGACCGGCGGATACACCTGGAGCGACCGCGTGCTGGACATCTTCAAGGAGTCCTGCCGCGGCGGCAAGCGCGGCGACGCCGCGGCCGTGCTGCGCGAACTCCTGGACGAGCCCAGCGGGATGATCGCGGAGGTGCTGTATCGGCTCGGCACCTCGCCGGACACGATCCGCCGGCGCCTCGACGAAGACGCCCCCACCGCGCGGCCTGCGGTACCTGTCTCCACCGACGGGCTGACCGGCCACGCCGAATTATTCGTGCCCGCTCCGGTCGACGAGGTGTGGACGCTCTTGGCCGATCCGTTCCGCATGCCGGACTGGGAGCCGAGCATCGGAGGCGTCGTCGACGCCGGCGGACCGGTCCGCCCGGGCGATGTCCTCACCGCGTACCGCCGTGATCGTCGTCCGGACGGGAAGCCCCTGCGTATCGCGCCTGCCCTTCGACGCATCCGGGTGGAGGTCGATGCGGTGCAGGAGCAGTTCTCCATCGCGTGGTCGTTCTCGACCCCCGACGCCCCCGACGCCAACACCCGGTACGTCCGGATCTCACTCGCTCCGACCGACGGCGGAACCCGCCTGCGCATGACGCAGGCGTGGCAGCGGCAGCCCGCGCGCCGCGTCGGCCCCGTCCGGGCCCGGCTCCTGCGCCCTCTGTACCGGTTCGTGACCTGGATGCAACTGTCCCAGCTCTGCGTCGCGATCGGCCGCGTCTTCCGCTGACCGCCCCGGTGGCCCCGCCGCGCTCCCGCGCCACTCTCGGCCTCCGGCCCGCCCCTCGCGCTGCTCCTCGTCTCGCTCCTCGTCCCGCTCCTCGTCCGGCCCGAACTCCTCAAATCCGGGGCCCCCGCGGTCGGAAGAGTGCGGAAATCAGCCCACGCCGCGCGTTCTTGAGGAGTTCGGGCGGGCAGGGTGTTCGCTCACGGGACCTTCGACGCCGTGCGCACCTCCGTCTCGCCGGGAGTGCCCCTGTACCCGCGCGCGGGTGCGCCTCCATCGCGGCCCCACTCGCCGGGTTCTGCCTTCGTCGCGCCGGAACTCCTCAAATATGCGCTCCGCGTGGCGAGAAGCGCCTCGAACCCGGCGGATGCCGGGCGGGTTTGCGGAGTTCGGGTGCGGCACGGCGCGCGCGCAACGCTCGCGCCGACGCGATCGCCGCCGACAGCGGACTGGACCGCGGCACCGGCTCCTTCGCGCCGTTCCGTCCCCACGCGAGGCTGCGCCCCGGACCGCGCCCGGCTCATCGCCCTGCGCGGACACGCGACTGTACAGTGACGGCTGTACAATCAGCTCATGCTGACCGCGCAGACCGGACTGGACGTGATGAACCGCCTGGGGCGGGCGATGGCGGATCCCACGAGGTCGCGCATCCTAATGACGCTGCTGGCGGGGCCCGCGTATCCGGCTGAGCTGGCCCACGACCTCGCATTGACGCCCTCCAACGTCTCCAACCACCTCACATGCCTGCGCGACGGCGGCATCGTCGTCGCCGAGCCGGAGGGACGGCGCACGCGGTACGCCGTCGCGGATCCGCATCTCGCCGCCGGGCTCCTCGCGCTGCTGGAGGTCACTCTGGCCGTGGACGAGAGCGCGCCGTGCGTGGATCCGTCCTGCTCGGTCGACGGATGCTGCCAGGGGCAGGCGTGACGGCCCTCTCGCCCGACCGTCGGCGACGACTGCATCGACGGGTCCGGGCGATCGTCGCGATCACGATCGGGTACAACGCGATCGAGGCGATCGTGGCCATCACCGCCGGCGTGCTGGCGTCATCGGCCGCGCTCATCGGCTTCGGGCTGGACTCCGTGATCGAGGTGCTCTCGGCCGTCGCCGTGGCATGGCAGTTCACCAGGGCCGATCCGGAACGGTACGAGCGCGTCACCGTTCGCGCGATCGCGCTGGCGTTCTTCGCCCTCGCCGCCTACGTCACCGTGGACGCAGTCGTGAGCCTCATCAGCGGCGAGGGCCCCGACGCCAGCCCCCTGGGGATCGGCATCACCCTGCTGAGCGTGATCGCGATGCCCGTGCTGGCATGGATCGAGATCCGCACGGGGCGGGAGCTCGGATCCCGCAGCGTGCTCGCAGACGCCCGGCAGCTCGTGCTGTGCGTGTACCTCTCCGGCGCAGTGCTCGTGGGTCTCCTGGCCAACCCCCTCCTCGGCTGGTGGTGGGCCGACTCCGTCGCCGCGCTCGTGGTCGCCGTCCTCGCCGTGCGGGAGGGGCTGGAGGCGTGGCGGGGTGACCTCGAGTCGCCCTTCGACGCCCTCAGCGACCTCGAGGACGAGTAGTCCTTCCCGCAGGCAATAACGTGAGAGGAGTGAGCGGCTTCAGCGGACACCTGCCCGGAACCCGCGAATACCGCCGCCTGCTCGCCGGACTCTTCTTCGCCGGCATCGCCACCTTCGCGCAGCTGTACTCGCCGCAGGCGGTGCTGCCCATGATCGCCGCCGACCTCGGGGTCGCCCCCGCGACGGCGGCGCTGTCGGTCTCCGCCTGCACCCTGGGCCTTGCCGCGGCGGTGATCCCGTGGTCGATGGTCGCCGACCGCGTCGGGCGGGTCCCGGCGATGGCGCTCGGGATCCTCGCCGCGACCCTCCTGGGCGTGGCCGCCCCCTTCGCGGGCGACATCGCGTTGTTCCTCGTCGTCCGGCTGCTCGAGGGGATCGCCCTCGGCGCCGTCCCGGCCGTCGCGCTGGCCTACCTCAGCGAGGAGGTCGATGCCGGGCACGCCGCGGCCGCGGCGGGCAGCTACGTCGCCGGAACGACCGTGGGCGGCCTCGCCGGACGGCTCGTCGCCGGACCGGTCGCCGACCTCACTGAATGGCGCGCGGGGCTGTGGGGTGTCGCGGGGCTGTGCGCCGCATCCGCCGTCCTGTTCCTGTGGCTCGTGCCGAGGGCGCGTGGGTTCGTGCCGCACCGCCACCTGGCCCAGCGCGGACCGGGCATCGCCGCGCGCCTCGCGGTGAACCTGCGGTCGCGCGTGCAGCTCGTGCTGTACGCGCAGGCGTTCCTGCTCATGGGTGGATTCGTCGCGGTCTACAACTACTTGGGCTTCCACCTCACCGCCCCGCCGTTCGTGCTGCCGGCGTGGGTCGTCACGCTGCTGTTCCTCGCGTACCTCGCGGGGACTCTGGTCTCGCCGTGGGCGGGCACGCTCGTCTCGCGGCACGGGCCGCTGCCGGTGCTGCTGGCGTCGGTGGGATGCAGCGTCTTCGGGCTGATCCTGATGTTCGTGCCGCTCGTGCCGGCCCTGCTGGTGGGACTGGTCGTCTTCACGGCCGGATTCTTCGGCGCCCATACCGTCGCCTCGGGCTGGGCGCCGTCGGCTGCGCGGCCGGACACACGGGCGCAGGCGTCGTCGCTGTACTACCTCGCATATTACGGGGGGTCCAGCGTCTTCGGCTGGGCTCTCGGCTGGCTCTTCGCCGATGCCGGGTGGGCGGTCTTCGTCGCCGCCGTCATCGCCATGTGCGCCGTGGCGGGCGTTCTCGCCACGCTCACCCTCCGCCGCGCCCCGGGGCCGCGACCCCGCGCCTGAGCCGTCCATGGGCCGGCACGGGGCGGCGATACGCTCCCATGCATGGTGAAGTCACTGACCCGGCGTCGTCTGGCCACGGCATCGCTGCTCGCCGCGATCGCGGGGTACATCGACGGTTTCGGGTTCCTCTACCTCGGCGGGTACTTCGTGTCGTTCATGAGCGGCAACACCACGCGCGCGAGCGTGGATCTGTCCACCGCGTCGCTCCCGGCTGCGGCATCCGCGCTGCTGCTGATCGGATGCTTCGTGGCGGGTGCCATGGCCGGCACGGCGATGCCGCGCGGGCACGGCCGGGGACCGGTCCGCGTGCTCGCGATGGTCCTGACGCTGGTGTGCGTGGCCGCCGCCGTCGCGGCGGGGGAGTGGCGGTGGGCGGCGGGAGGCGTGCTGGCCTTCGCCATGGGCGCCATGAACACGGTGTTCGCCCAGGACGGGGACATTCCCTTCGGCGTCACCTATATGACGGGTGCGCTCGTGAAGCTCGGTCAGGGTCTCGTGCGCGCGGCCCGGGGCGAGCAGCACACGGGGTGGCAGCGGCAGCTGCTGATGTGGGCATCCATCGCGTGCGGTGCCGTGCTGGGCGCCGCGGCGCTGGGCTGGCTCGGTGCCGCCGCGCTGTGGGTGGTGGCCGCGGTGCTCGTGGTGATGCTTGCGGTACCCGCTCTGCGACGGTCGCTGGGTTCGGTCGCATGACGGGCACGAGCCGGTCCGGCGCCGACTACTGGCGGGGCGCAGGGGTCATCCTGGGCTGGAACCCCTCGCTGTGGGACGAATGGCCGGGTTCGTACGCCGCGGTGGTGGCACGCGTCGCCGAAGGCGCGCCGTTCGTGACGCAGTGGTCCGTGGGCGCGCGGAAGGAGGTGGAGCCCGGAACGGATGCGTGGCTTCTGCGTCAAGGCGGCTCCTACGGCCTGATCGGGCACGGCACCGTCAGAACGCATCCCTACCAGGACGTCCACTTCGCCGACTCCCGACGCACCGCGAGCTTCGTCGACGTGGCCTTCGATGAGCTCGTGATAGAGGCCGACCGGGTGCCGCGCGATGTCCTCGAAGTGGTGGTTCCCGAAGTGGCATGGCGCTTTCAGTTCCGCTCGGGCAATCGCATCCCACCCGGCCCCAATCAGCGCCTGCGGGAGGTGTGGGCCGACGCTGCCCGCGCGCCGGACGAACCGCGGGGCTAGGTGCCGGATGCGCCGGACCGTCGATCGCCGGGTCACTCCGTATGCGGCCTGCGCAGCCGCTCCGGGTGGAGGATCTCCTGGACGAGGATCCAACCGTAGGAGGCGTCCACCCCCTCCTTGTTCTTCCACATCCACGCCGTGGACAGCAGCGAGAACAGGACGATCAGCACCGCCACAGCCGCGCCCAGCCATGGCTCACGGGGGCCGACCATGACGACCGCGATCGCGAGGGCGGTCGCCAGCGTCAGCGCGACGGTCACGGGCACGGCACGGATCCTCGGCACGCGTGCGATGCCGAGCAGGAGCCCCGTGCACGCGCCGGCGAGCAGCAGGGCAGCTGTGGTGAGCAGGGTGGTCATGCTTCCTCGCGTCCGCCGGTGGGGGGAATACGGCGACGCTCTCCGACCCTAGGCCGCACGGACGGCGGCTGTCTGTAGGGCGAACGGGGGACAGCGGTGTCGGCGCCGCGACGTACTGTCGAGACGTGCGATGCCTGGTGGACGGATGCGGCGAGGCGGTGTTCCCCGCGACGCCGCTGCCGCTGTGCGAGCGACACCTCGCCGTCGCCGGTGAATGGGACCAGCGCGTGCACGGCGTCACCGACCTGCTGCCCTCGCCGTGCCTGGTGTGCCGGTCGCGACTGGGGGTGCGGTGGCCGTCCGGCTGGCTGTGCGCCGCGTGCGAGTGGCGCTACGGCGACGTCCCCGACGACGACCTGCCGCCCCCGCGCGTGGACGTGGTGTACTACCTGCGGTACTCCGACCGCGTGAAGATCGGCACGACGGCGAACCCCCGTCAGCGCCTGGCCGCCATCCGACACGACGACCTGCTCGCCTTCGAGCGCGGCGACCGCACGCTCGAACAGCGCCGTCAGGGCGAGTTCGCCGCCGACCGCTTCGAGGGTACGGAGTGGTTCCGCCTCTCCGAGCGTCTCGCCGCCCACATCGCGGTGCTGGCCGCCGGCGTCGGCGACCCCTGGATGCTGTGGACCCGCTGGCGCAGCGAGGCGCTCGCCCGCCGGGGCTGAACACCGTCGTCGGCACAGGATTCAGCCGGTACAAAGGGTGCGCACGTACCGTCGCACCGCGCCCGTCCCGGCTCCCCCCGCCGGGGCGGGCGCCCCATCCGTGTCACGTCGCGACGGGGATGGAGGTGCACGGGGCGCTACTGTCATGCGCATGGCCTTGCTGTCCGGCGGTGCGCGGCGGGTCCGCGATGAGGAGAGCACGCGCGACCGGACGGTGCTGCTCAATCAGTTCCTGCTGAGCGGGGTGACCCTCGTGGTCACCGTGGTGGCGCTGCTGCTGGGGGAAGTTCTCCGACCCGCCAGCCACATCATCGGCGTCGCCGTCATCTACCTGGGCGCCGTGGCGGCGGTGCTCATCCCATGGACGCGCCTGCCCCACTGGGCCGCCGGCATCCTGCCCATCATCGACATCGTCGCGATCGGGTTCATCCGCGAATCCGCGCCGACGGCCGGTCTCGGACTGCTGTGGGCGTTCCCCGCGATGTGGATCGCCTCCGTGTACGGCTTCATCGGCGTGATCGCCTCCACCGCCGCGACCACCGCGATGCTGATCGTGCTCACCGCCCTGGACCCGGCGGCCCGCCTGACCGCCTCGCTGTTCCTGCTGCCGATCCTGATCGCCGCGCTCGGAGTGCTCGTGGCCATCTACACGCGCCGCTCGCACGTGCAGCGGGAGCTGCTGGAGAAGCAATCCGCCTACCTCAAGCGTTCCGTCGACCGGGCGCGCCGGCAGGAGGCGGTCGTGACGGAGGTCCTGGATGCGGTCGACTTCGGCGTCACGCGCATCACCCGCTCCGGCGACCTCGTCCTGACCAACGAGGCGCACGCGAGGCTGCAGGGCAGCTCCACCTGGAGCGGGGAGGACATCCCGGCGTTCGCGGCCGACGGCACCACGCGCCTGGACGCCGACGAGGCGCCCCTCGCCCGCGCGCGCCGCGGCGAGACCTTCGAGAACGAGCTCGTCTGGTACGGCATGCCGGGGGAGGGCCGCCGCGCCCTCATCGTCACCGCGCGGCGGCTCACCGACCTCGACGGCAGTCCGGCGGGGGCGATCGTGATCTCGCGCGACGTCACCAACGAGGAGCAGGCGCTGCGCGCGCGTGAAGACCTCGTCGCCTCGGTCTCCCACGAACTGCGCACGCCGCTGACCTCGATCGTGGGGTACCTCGAGCTGGCGCTGGACGCACCCGAGCTGTCGCCGCAGACCCGCCGCGACCTCGAAGTCGCCGAGCGCAACGCGGGCCGCCTGCTCGAACTGGTCGCCGACATCCTGGTGGTCTCGGCCTCGTCCCGCCAGGGCGTGCGGCTCCTCGTGCATCCCGAGCGCGTCGACCTGTCGCAGATCCTCGCGGCGGCGGTCGAATCGATCGGGCCCCGCGCGGCGGAGCGGCACATCACGATCGACATGTCCGAGGTGCGCCCCGTCTCCGCATCCGTGGACCCCCACCGCATCCGCCAGGTCGTGGACAACCTGCTCTCCAACGCGGTGAAGTACAACCACGACGGCGGCGTCGTCCGCGCAGGGCTCAGCAGCGACGACACGGATGCGTGGATCACCGTGGCCGATGAGGGTCCGGGCATCTCCGTCGACGAGCAGCCGCACCTGTTCGAGCGCTTCTTCCGCTCCGACTCGGTGCGCAACTCCACGACCCACGGATCCGGGCTCGGCCTGGCCATCAGCCGCGACATCGTGCACGCGCACAACGGCGAGATCTTCGTGCACACCCGGCCGGGCGCGGGCGCGGCGTTCACGGTGCGCCTGCCCATCACGTTCCAGGAGGAGACCCGATGACCTCGATCGACGTGTTCACGATCACGACCGCCACCGCGCTGGTCGTCCTCGTCTCCGGCGTGCTCTACCTCGTCGAGACGCTGCTGCGCAAGGAGGGCGGCGCGGGGCGGCTGTGGGCGATCGCGTATCTCGCCGGCATCCTGAGCGTGCTGTGCTACCTCGTGTGGTCGATCGAGGCCGACGCGTACATCGCGGTGGCGATCGGCAACGGCGCGTTCGTGGCGACCACCGGCTTCCTGTGGCTCGGGTGCCGGGCCTACAACCGGCGCGACGTGCGCGGGGCCGGCGTGGTCCTGGTCGTGGGGATCACCGTGGTCGTGGCCGCGGTCCTGTCGGCGGGGCTCGAGGGCGGTGCATGGGCGGGCGCGGTGGCGATGTTCCTCGGGAACGCCGCCTTCGCCGCCCTGGGCGCGGTCGAGACGCGTCGGGGTGCCCTGGCGGCGCAGTGGAGCGGCATCGGCCTGACGATCGTCCTGTCGGCCGAGACCGTGTGGTTCGTCGTGCGCACGGGCGTCTTCCTGGTCGCCGGGCCCGACAGCGAGCTGTTCCGCGCGTGGTTCGACACCCCGGTCGCGTCGCTTCTGACCATGGCGCTGACCATCACGGCGGTCGTGACCACCTCCGTGCTCCGGGCCGGGGAGTCCAGCCTGCGCGGGCAGCGCGAGACCGTGACGCTGCACATGGCGCTGGACGGCGTGCTGCTGCCCGGATCCTTCCGGGAACTGGCCTCGCGCCTGGTGCGCAGCGCCCGCTACAACGACGAGACGATCTGCGTCATCGCGCTGCGCATGGACGACCTCTCCCGCATCGGCACGGCGTTCGGGCCGGGTGAGGCGGAGGCGGTCGCGGCGGCCTGGCGCGCCGGCGCGCGCCGCCACGCGCCCAGTTCGGCGATCGTGGGGGAGGGCGACCGCCGGACGGTGCTCGCCGCGTTCGTCACGACGTCCTTCGCCGACGTGCGGCGCATCGCCGCCGCCCTCCATCAGCGGACGCTCGACGACATGTCCGACATCGGGCTGTCGGTGATCCCCGCCGTCGCCGTCGGGGTGGCGCTGTCCGACCAGGTCGGCCACGACTTCGACGCACTCGTGGAGGCGGCGCAGGACGCCGCCCGCCGTTCGGCCTCGAGCACGGATGCCTCGGTGATCCTCTCGGAGGGCTGATCGCGTCAGTCGCGGCCGACGATCTCCTCCACGTGTGCGCGCAGGTCGCGCGGGCGGAACGGCTTGGCGATGTAGTCGTCGGCGCCCGCCTCCCGGCCCAGCCGCACGTCGCTCTCGTCGGCGCGCGCAGTGACCATGAGGATGCGCGTGTCGCTGAAGGCGCGGATGCGGCGGGCCGTCTCGTAGCCGTCGATGCCGGGCATGCTGACATCCAGCGTCGTGACGGCGGGGGAGAGCTGCCGGACGAGCTCGATGCCCTCCAGTCCCGCCGAGGCCGTGTGCACGTCGAAGCCGGACCCTGTCAGCACGGTGCAGATCAGGGACCGGATATCCGCGTCATCCTCGATGACGACCGCGACACGCGCGTGGGGCATGCGTCACCTTCGGGAGGCCGCCGGTCTCGGGTGACCCGCGGTATAGCAGGATCGTAATACAGGAGCGCATCGACACGTCAACACGACTCCCCGCGCGGGACGGGCATGGCATGCTCGAGGTCATGCCATTGATCGCATTGACCGGCGGCATCGCCTCGGGCAAGTCCACGATCGCGGGTCGTCTCGCCGAGCACGGGGCCGTGATCGTCGACGCCGACCAGATCGTCCGCGACGTCCAGCAGCCCGGGTCGCCCGTACTCGAGCAGATCGCCGCATCCTTCGGCGCCGATCTCGTGCGTGCCGACGGCAGCCTGGATCGTGCCGCCCTGGGCGCCAGGGTCTTCGCCGACCCCGCGCAGCTCGCCGCGCTCAACGCCATCGTGCACCCGGCGGTGCGGGCCGAGTCCGCCCGGCGGTTCGCGGAGGCCGCTGCCGATCCGCACGCGGTGATCGTGTACGACGTGCCGCTGCTGGCCGAGGCGCGCGCGAGCGATCCGTGGGACCTCGTCGTCGTCGCGCACGCCCCCGCCGAGATCCGGGTGCAGCGCCTCATCCGCGAACGCGGGATGAGCGAGGCCGACGCCCGCGCCCGCATCGCCGCCCAGGCCTCCGACGAGGACCGCCTCAAGCTCGCCGACGTCGTCATCGACACGACCGGAACACTCGAGGACACCCGGAGCCGGGCCGATGCGCTGTGGGAGCGGCTCTCGGGCTGAGCCCTGCCCCCTCCGCGCTGGGCGAACGGCCGCCCGGGCGTCGGAGGGCCGCCCTACGCTGGAAGCATGCAGGCCACCCGATCCGTCCGTCCGTTCGAGGTCGTCAGCGAATACGAGCCGTCCGGCGACCAGCCGCAGGCGATCGCCGAACTCGCCGCCCGCATCAACGCCGGCGAGACCGACGTCGTCCTGCTGGGCGCCACCGGCACCGGGAAGTCGGCCACCACGGCGTGGCTGGTCGAGCAGGTCCAGCGCCCCACGCTCGTGCTCGCGCACAACAAGACCCTGGCCGCGCAGTTGGCGAACGAGTTCCGCGAGCTCATGCCCAACAACGCCGTGGAGTACTTCGTCTCGTACTACGACTACTACCAACCCGAGGCGTACGTCCCGCAGACCGACACCTTCATCGAGAAGGACTCCTCGATCAACGCCGAGGTGGAGCGCCTGCGGCACTCCACCACCAACTCCCTCCTGAGCCGGCGCGACGTCATCGTGGTCTCCACCGTCTCGTGCATCTACGGCCTCGGGTCGCCCGAGGAGTACCTCCGCGCCATGGTCGCGCTGCAGGTGGGGGAGCGGTACGACCGCGACACCCTCATCCGCAAGTTCATCGCGATGCAGTACAACCGCAACGACGTCGACTTCTCCCGCGGCAACTTCCGCGTGCGCGGCGACACGATCGAGATCATCCCGGTGTACGAGGAGTTCGCCATCCGCATCGAGATGTTCGGTGACGAGATCGAGGCGCTCTACATGCTGCACCCCCTCACCGGAGACGTGCTGCAGCGGATGGAGGCCATCCCGATCTTCCCCGCGACGCACTATGCGGCGGGCACCGACACCGTCAAGCGAGCGATCGGCACGATCGAACACGAGCTGGCCGAGCGACTCAAGGAACTGGAATCGCAGGGGAAGCTCCTGGAAGCGCAGCGCCTGCGCATGCGGACCACCTTCGATCTCGAGATGCTGCAGCAGCTGGGCTTCTGCTCGGGTATCGAGAACTACTCCCGCCACCTCGACGGCCGCGGTCCCGGCGATCCGCCGCACACGCTGCTGGACTTCTTCCCCGACGACTTCCTCATGGTCATCGACGAGTCGCACGTCACGGTGCCCCAGATCGGGGCGATGTACGAGGGCGACGCCTCGCGCAAGCGCACGCTCGTCGAGCACGGCTTCCGGCTGCCCAGCGCGATGGACAACCGGCCGCTGAGGTGGGACGAGTTCAAGAACCGCGTGGGGCAGACGGTGTACCTCTCCGCCACACCGGGACGCTACGAGATGGGCATCGCCGACGGCGTCGTGGAGCAGATCATCCGTCCGACGGGCCTCGTCGACCCCCAGATCATCGTGAAGCCCTCGAAGGGACAGATCGACGACCTGCTCGAGCAGATCCGCGTGCGGGCGAGCCGCGACGAGCGCGTGCTGGTGACCACGCTGACGAAGAAGATGGCCGAAGAGCTCACCGACTTCCTCGGCGAGCATGGGGTGCGGGTGCGGTACCTCCACTCCGACGTCGACACGCTCCGCCGCGTCGAGCTCCTCACCGAGCTGCGTGCGGGTGTCTACGACGTCCTCGTCGGCATCAACCTCCTGCGCGAAGGCCTGGACCTGCCGGAGGTCTCGCTCGTCGCCATCCTCGATGCCGACAAGGAGGGGTTCCTGCGCAGCGGCACGTCGCTCATCCAGACCATCGGGCGCGCCGCGCGCAACGTGTCCGGCGAAGTGCACATGTACGCCGACAAGATCACCGACTCGATGGCCAAGGCCATCGAGGAGACTGATCGTCGCCGTGAGAAGCAGATCGCCTACAACACCGAGCACGGCATCGATCCGCAGCCGCTGCGGAAGAAGATCGCCGACATCACCGACGTGCTCGCCCGCGAGGCCAGCGACACCAAGCAGCTGCTCTCGCGTCGCGATGCGGCGGCGTCGAAGAACGGCAAGGGCAAGTCGCCCACGCCGCAGCTGCGCCGCACGGGCATCGCGGCGGAGGGCGCCGACCAGCTGGAGGCGACCATCGCCGATCTGAGCGAGCAGATGCTGGCCGCCGCGGCCGAACTGAAGTTCGAGCTGGCCGGGCGCCTGCGCGACGAGGTCCAGGACCTCAAGAAGGAGCTGCGCGCCATGGAGCGCGCCGGCCACGCCTGACGGGTCAGGGGCAGTGCATGAGGGGCTTGGGGCCCGAGCGGTCGAACGTGTGCTCCGACATGGGAGAGCCGCACAGGGGGCACGGGCGGCCCGTGCGCGTGGGCTCGGGCGTCGTCTCGTACGGGCCGACCGAGGCGGGGCCGGCGACGCGGATGAGCCGGGAGTTGAGGTAGCTGTACCAGCCGCCGGCCTTGCGGACGCGGTCACGCAGCGGAGGCTTGTCCGCATCCTTTCGTGCCATGATGCTTAGTGTACTAACGATCGGAAGGGGTGCGGATGTCCGCCGACGATCTCCTCGCTCTGGAGAACCAGGTGTGCTTCGCGCTGGTCACCGCCGCACGCAACGTCGTGTCGATCTACCGTCCCGTCCTCGAGCCGCTCGGGCTGACGCATCCGCAGTACCTCGTGATGCTCGCGCTGTGGGAGCGTTCGCCGCGATCGCTGGGCGAGCTCGCCGCCGAGCTGGCGATGGACCCGGCGACGCTGTCGCCGCTGGTGAAGCGGCTCGAGGCGCAGGGTCGCGTGAGCCGCGGGCGACGGGCGGGGGATGAGCGCGTACTCGAGATCACCCTGACCGATGCCGGCCGCGAGCTCCGAGCGCAGGCGCTCGACGTGCCGCAGCAGGTCATGGCCGCCACCGGCATGACCCCCGACGCCCTCGCCGCCCTCCGCGACGGCCTCGCACCGTTCGCCGGCCGCCGCGGCTGACGAGCTCCGCGGGGTGAACCTGGGAGCCGGCAGGATGTGCGCTGGGCGCGAACCCAGACCCCGTGTCGGAGGCCCCGCCTAGACTTGACGGGTGCCCATCCTTCCTGTCGCCCTGCCCGGAAACACCAGTGGAAAGCTCAGCGTGCGGGGTGCGCGCGTCCACAATCTGAAGGACGTCGACCTCGACATCCCGCGCGATTCGCTCGTGGTCTTCACCGGCCTGTCCGGCTCCGGCAAGTCCAGCCTCGCGTTCGACACGATCTTCGCCGAGGGCCAGCGCCGCTACGTCGAGTCGCTCAGCGCGTACGCACGTCAGTTCCTCGGCCAGGTCGACCGGCCCGATGTGGACTTCATCGAGGGACTGAGCCCGGCCGTCTCGATCGACCAGAAGTCCACGAACCGCAACCCCCGATCCACGGTGGGCACGATCACCGAGATCCACGACTACATGCGTCTGCTGTGGGCGCGCATCGGCGTGCCGCACTGCCCCGTGTGCGGAGCGCAGATCCAGCGCCAGACCGTGCAGCAGATCGCCGACCAGCTTCTCGAACTGCCCGAGCGCACGCGCTTCCAGATCGTCGCGCCGGTGGTGAGCCAGAAGAAGGGCGAGTTCGTCGACCTCTTCAAGGAGCTCAGCGCCAAGGGCTACGCGCGCGCGGTCGTGGACGGCGAGCTCGTGCAGCTGGCCGAACCGCCGACCCTCAAGAAGAGCTACAAGCACGACATCGCCGTCGTCGTGGATCGCCTCGTCGCCGGCCCCGACATCCTCGGTCGCGTCACCGACTCCGTCGAGACCGCCCTGAGCCTTGCCGGCGGGGTCATGCAGGTCAACTTCGTCGACGAGGAGGGGGATGCCGCGTGGCAGTCCTTCTCCGAGAAGCTCGCGTGCCCCAACGGCCACCCGCTGCAGCTGACCGAGATCGAGCCGCGTACGTTCTCCTTCAACGCGCCCTTCGGGGCCTGCCCGACCTGCTCGGGACTCGGCACGCGCATGTCGGTGGACGTCGACCTCATGCTCGGCGACCCTGAGCTGTCGATCCGCGAGGGCGTCATCATCCCCTGGACGACGCAGGGCAAGGGCCTGTTCCAGTACTACGAGCGCCTGCTGGAGGGTCTCGCGCGCGACCTGGACTTCTCCCTCGACACCCCGTGGCACCGCCTGCCGGCCGACGTGCAGGACGCGGTGCTGCGCGGGGAGAACTACAAGGTCACCGTGAAGTGGAAGAACCGGTACGGCCGCGAGATGCGGTACGCGTCGGGATTCGAGGGCGTCGTGCCCTACATCGAGCGGCAGTACCTGCAGGCCGAGTCCGACACGCAGCGGCAGCGCTGGTCGGAGTTCCTCCGCGAGGTGCCGTGCCCCGTGTGCGACGGCGACCGCCTCAAGCCGGAGGTGCTCGCGGTGCTCGTGCACGGCCACTCGATCGCCGAGGCATCGCGCCTGAGCCTCTCCGACGCGCAGGCCTTCTTCGCCCAGCTCGAGCTCACCGACCGCGAGGCGCACATCGCCGCCCAGGTGCTGCGCGAGATCCGCGTGCGGCTGGAGTTCCTCATCGAGGTCGGGCTCAACTACCTCAACCTCAGCAGGTCGGCCGGATCGCTCTCCGGCGGCGAGGCGCAGCGCATCCGTCTCGCGACCCAGATCGGCTCCGGCCTCACCGGAGTGCTGTACGTGCTGGACGAGCCCTCGATCGGCCTGCACCAGCGCGACAACCGCCGCCTCATCGACACCCTCGTCAAGCTCCGCGACCTCGGCAACACGCTCATCGTCGTCGAGCACGACGAGGAGACCATCCACGCCGCCGACTGGATCGTCGACATCGGACCGCGCGCGGGCGTGGACGGCGGCCACGTCGTGCACTCCGGGCCCCTCGACGCGCTCCTCGCGGAGGAGGGGTCGATCACCGGCGACTACCTCGCCAAGCGCCGCGAGATCCCGACGCCGAAGAAGCGCCGGCGCATAGACAAGAAGCGGCAGATCTCCGTCGTCGGCGCGCGCGAGAACAACCTCAAGAACGTCACCGCCGACTTCCCCCTCGGAGTGCTGACCGCCGTCACCGGCGTCAGCGGCTCGGGCAAGTCGTCGCTCGTGAACGACATCCTGTACGAAGTGCTCGCCACGCGCCTGAACGGTGCGCGCCGCGTGCCCGGCAAGCACACGCGCGTGACGGGCCTGGACAACCTCGACAAGGTCGTCCACGTCGACCAGGCGCCCATCGGCCGGACGCCCCGGTCCAACCCCGCCACCTACACCGGCGTGTTCGACCGCATCCGCACGCTCTTCAGCGAGACGCCCGAGGCCAAGGTGCGCGGCTACCAGCCCGGACGGTTCAGCTTCAACGTCAAGGGCGGACGCTGCGAGGCGTGCGCGGGCGACGGCACGATCAAGATCGAGATGAACTTCCTCCCCGACGTCTACGTCGACTGCGAGGTGTGCCACGGCAAGCGGTACAACCGCGACACCCTCGCCGTGCACTACAAGGGCAAGAACATCGCCGAGGTGCTGGAGATGCCCATCGAGGAGGCAGCGGAGTTCTTCGAGCCGATCCAGGCGATCCACCGCTACCTCAAGACGCTCGTGGACGTCGGTCTCGGATACGTGCGACTCGGACAGTCGGCCACGACCCTCTCCGGCGGCGAGGCGCAGCGCGTGAAGCTCGCCACCGAGCTCCAGCGTCGCAGCAACGGCCGCTCGATCTACGTGCTCGACGAGCCCACCACGGGTCTGCACTTCGAAGACGTGCGCCGGCTCCTGGAGGTGCTCAACAGCCTCGTCGACAAGGGGAACACCGTCCTGGTCATCGAGCACAACCTCGACGTCATCAAGTCGGCGGACTGGATCATCGACCTCGGCCCCGAGGGCGGCTCCGGCGGCGGGCAGATCGTGGCCACCGGCACGCCGGAGCAGGTCGCGCGAGCACAGGGCAGCCACACCGGCGCGTTCCTGGCCGAGGTGCTGGGGATGCGCGAGGCACGCGAGCCGGAACTCGAGCGCAAGGCCGGCTGAGGGTGGCATCCCGCGAGCGGATGTCGCAGCTTCCGTACCGCCCGAAGCCCGGCGAGATCCCCACCAATCCCGGCGTCTACCGGTTCCGCGATGCCGACGGGCGCGTGCTGTACGTCGGCAAGGCGAAGAACCTGCGGGCGCGCCTGTCGAACTACTTCGCACCGCTGCGTTCGCTGCACGAGCGGACGCGGCGCATGGTCACCACTGCCGCATCCGTGGAGTGGACGGTCGTGGCCAGCGACGTGGACTCCTTACAGCTGGAGTACATGTGGATCAAGGAGTTCGATCCGCCGTTCAACGTGCGCTACCGAGACGACAAGTCGTACCCGTTCATGGCGATCACCCTCGCCGACGAGGCGCCGCGGGTGATCGTCACACGCAACCGGCGCATCCCCGGCGCCAAGTACTTCGGGCCCTACCCGAAGGTGTGGGCGGTGCACGACACGATCGACCTGATGATCAAGGTCTTCCCGATCCGCACGTGCAGCGACGCGTCGTACCGCAAGGCCATGCAGTCCGGGCGGCCGTGCTTCCCCGGGCAGATCGGACGCTGCGGCGGACCATGCTCGATGAAGGTCACGATCGAGGAGCACCGCGCGATCGTCGACGACTTCGTCGCCTTCATGGCCGGCGGCGACCAGCGTTTCACCAAGGCGCTGACCGCGCGGATGCGGGAGGCCTCGGCCGCGATGGACTACGAGGCGGCCGCGGGCTACCGCGACAAGCTGCAGGCCATCGAGGCGGTGCTCAACAAGAGCGCCCTCGTGCTCGCCCCCGACACCGACGCCGATCTGTTCGGCATCGCGGAGGACGAACTGGCTGCCGCCGTGCAGCACTTCGTCGTCCGCGGCGGCCGCGTCCGGGGTGTGCGGGCCACCACGATCGAGAAGGAGATCGACATCTCCGGAGCGGATCTGGTGGACCAGGTGCTCCAGCGCACCTACGGAGACGCCGCCGCCGCCGACATCCCCAAGCAGGTGCTCGTGCCGACCCTGCCCGAAGACACCGCCGAGCTGGAGGCGTGGCTGCGCGAGCGGCGCGGCACGAATGTCACGATCCAGGTGGCTCAGCGCGGGCGCAAGGCCGAGCTGCTGAAGACTGCGACCCTCAACGCGCAGCAGGCGCTCATGCTCCACAAGACGCGCCGCACGAGCGACTACGTCGCGCGGTCGCAGGCGCTGACCGATCTGCAGGAGGCACTCGACCTCGCCGAGGCGCCGCTGCGCATCGAGTGCTACGACGTGTCGCATCTGTCGGGTACGAACGTCGTGGCCTCGATGGTGGTCTTCGAAGACGGGCTGCCGCGCAAGGATCAGTACCGCTCGTTCGGGGTCGCCGAGACCACCGACGACACCGACTCGCTGTACCAGGTGCTCACGCGGCGCCTGGCCTACCTCGACCGGCCGGAGGAGCCGGAGGAGGCGGATGTGGTGACCGATCCGGATGCGGAGGTCGTCACCACCCGCAAGCGCCCGCGCTTCGCCTACCGGCCGCAGCTGCTGGTGGTCGACGGCGGGAAGCCGCAGGTGGAGGCCGCCGCGCGGGCGCTGGCGGACGCCGGACACGAGGAGATCGCGCTGTGCGGGATCGCCAAGCGGCTCGAGGAGGTGTGGCTGCCGGGGGAGGAGTACCCGGTGATCCTGCCGCGCACGAGCGAGGCGCTGTACCTGCTGCAGCGGCTGCGGGACGAGGCGCACCGCTTCGCGATCCGGCATCAGCGCACGCGTCGCAAGCGCGACATCACCAGCGTGCTGTCGGAGGTGCCCGGCCTGGGGGAGGCGCGCATCAAGGCGCTGCTGCGGCATTTCGGGTCGGTCACGGCGCTGCGGGAGGCATCCCCCGAGCAGATCGCCGAGCTCCCCGGCATCGGCCCGAAGCTCGCGGAGGCGGTCCACGCCCATCTGGCTCGCTAGGCTGGGGTCCCGGGGGTGGTCATGACCGATCAAGCACGTCACAGCGGCGAAGTGCTGATCGTCACCGGCATGTCCGGTGCCGGACGCACGACGGTCGCCAACGCGCTGGAGGACCTCGGCTGGTACGTCGTGGACAACCTGCCGCCGCAGATGTTCCGCCCGCTGCTGGAGCTCACCGAACTGGCCGGCGGCGCCGTCCCGCGCGTGGCCGTCGTGGTCGATGTGCGCGGCGGCGAGCTGTTCTCCGACCTGCCCCGTGTCATGGAGATCCTGCGCGCCGGGCGGCAGGTGCGGGTGGTGTTCCTGGACGCCGGCGACGACGTGCTCGTGCGCCGGTTCGAGGCGGTGCGCCGGCCGCATCCGCTGCAGGGCGACGGCACGATCCTGGACGGGATCCGCCGCGAGCGCGAGCAGCTGGCCGAGGTGCGCGCGTCGGCCGACGTGCTCATCGACACCTCCACGACCAACATCCACCAGCTCACTTCCCGCGCGGTCGAGCTGTTCAGCGAGGAGGGTGCGGCCCGTCACACCGTCACGCTCATGAGCTTCGGGTTCAAGTACGGCCTGCCCACCGATGTCGACATGGTCGCCGACATGCGGTTCCTGCCCAACCCGTACTGGAAGGACGACCTGCGCCCCCTCAGCGGCGAGGACGCTCCGGTGCGCGAGGAGGTCCTCGCCCAGCCCGGCGCCGCCGAGTTCCTGGACGCCTACGCGGCAGCGCTGGCTCCCGTGCTCGCCGGGTATCAGCGGGAGAACAAGCGGCACTCCGTCGTGGCCATCGGCTGCACCGGCGGACGGCACCGCTCGGTCGTGATGGCGCGGGAGCTGGCAGAGCGCCTGCGCGGCACTCCGGGAGTCGCCGTGCGGGTCGCACACCGTGACCTGGGTCGTGAGTGAGATGGGCGCCGAGTAGTCTGGACTGTTGTCCCCACCCGCCGTCCCGAGGAGAATTGTGCCGCTGACCGCCGACGTGAAGGCCGAGCTGACCACCGTCCGCGATCCCCGACCGACGGCTCGCGTCGCCGAGCTGACGGCGCTGCTGCGCTTCTCCGGGGGGCTGCACTCGATCGCCAACCGGGTCGCCGTGGAGGCCGAACTCGACTCCGAGCTGCTCGCGCGCCGCGTCGCGCGCGACCTCATGGAGCTCTACGGCGTGCGCCCCGAGCTCGTCCACGTGCAGGGCTCGGGCGGACGCACCGGCGGGCACTACGCCGTGCGCGTCATCGAGGCGGGGGAGACCCTCGCGCGTCAGACGGGCCTGCTCGACCAGCGCCGTCGCCCGGTGCGGGGCCTGCCCAACAAGCTCACCACCGGCTCCCGCGCCGACCTGGCCGCGGTGTGGCGCGGCGCGTTCCTCGCGGCGGGCTCGCTGAGCGAGCCGGGCCGCTCGGCGTCACTGGAGATCGCGTGCCCCTCGCCCGAGGCCGCGATGGCGCTCGTGGGCGCCGCGCATCGCATCGGCGTGCCCGCGAAGGCGCGTGAAGTGCGCGGGGTGCCGCGCGTGGTCGTGCGCGACGGCGAGGCGATCCGGGCGACCCTGGCCGAGATGGGCGCCCGCCGCACCGCCGCCGAATGGGACCAGCTGCGTCAGCGCCGAGAGGTGCGCGCGGGCGTGAACCGCCTCGTCAACTTCGACGACGCCAACCTCCGCCGCTCGGCGCAGGCCGCCGTCGCCGCGTGCGCCCGTGTCGAGCGCGCGCTGGAGATCCTCGGCGACGACGTCCCCGACCACCTCCGCGAGGCGGGCGACCTGCGCCTGGCCCACCGCGACGCGAGCCTGGACGAGCTCGGCCACCACGCCGACCCGCCGCTGACGAAGGATGCCGTGGCCGGCCGCATCCGCCGGCTCCTCGCGATGGCCGACAAGAAGGCCGAGGCCGAGGGCATCCCGGGCACCGAGTCGGCCGTCCCCGTCGGCGCAGAGGACTGACGAGCACCGCAGCTAGCGCGCGCCGTGGCGGGAAGCAACCGGGGTGCGCGCGCGTTGGCGCTCACTAGGATGAAACACGTCATCCTCGCTGCGCCGGGGTTCTCGGCGCGCGCCGAACGGAAGAAGAGAATATGGCGAAGTACACCTTGCCCGACCTCCCTTACGACTATGCCGCGCTGGAGCCGCATATCAGCGGCAAGATCATGCAGCTGCACCACGACAAGCACCACCAGACCTACGTCACGGGTGCCAACACCGCGCTGGAGCAGCTCGCCGAGGCCCGCGAGACGGGCAACCTCGCCAACGTCAACAAGCTGACCAAGGACCTCTCGTTCAACCTCGGCGGGCACGTCAACCACTCCATCTTCTGGACGAACATGTCGCCGGACGGCGGGGACCAGCCCACGGGTGAACTGGCCGCGGCTCTCGACGACGCCTTCGGCTCGTTCGAGAAGTTCCAGGCCCACTTCACCGCTGCCGCGCTGGGCGTGCAGGGCGCAGGCTGGGCCGGCCTGTTCTGGGACTCCATCGGCGAGAACCTCGTCATCCAGCAGATCCAGGACCAGCAGGGTCAGATCGCCGCGGCCACCGTGCCGCTGCTGCTGCTGGACGTGTGGGAGCACGCGTACTACCTCGACTACCTCAACGTCCGCGCCGACTACGTCAAGGCGTTCTGGAACATCGCGAACTGGGCCAACGTCCAGGACCGCTTCGCGACGGCCCGAGTGAAGACCGCAGGTCTGCTGGTACTGTCGTAAACGGCGGAGGTGTCCCGGTGGGACCCCCGCCGGGACACCGTCGTCCACCCTGGAACAGCATTTCCCACCGCGCTTCGCGCACAACATTCAGGAGTGACTCCGTGACCGTCAAGATCGGGATCAACGGCTTCGGCCGGATCGGACGCAACTACTTCCGCGCGGCGCTCGCACAGGGTGCCGACCTCGACATCGTCGCGGTCAACGACCTCACCGACAACAAGACCCTCGCCCATCTCCTGAAGTACGACTCGGTCACCGGCCGCCTCGACGGCGACGTCTCGTTCGACGAGAAGTCCATCACGGTCAACGGCAAGTCCTTCCAGGTGTTCGAGGAGCGCGATCCCGCGAACCTCCCCTGGGGCGAGCTGGGCGTGGACATCGTGATCGAGTCCACCGGCCGCTTCACGAAGGCCGAGGATGCGCGCAAGCACCTCGAGGCCGGCGCCAAGAAGGTCCTCATCTCCGCCCCCGCCACCGGCGAGGACGGCACGTTCGTCATGGGCGTGAACGAGCAGGACTACGACGCGGCGACGATGCACATCATCTCCAACGCGTCGTGCACCACGAACTGCCTCGCGCCGCTGGCGAAGGTCTTCAACGACGCGTTCGGCATCGAGCGCGGTCTCATGACCACGGTGCACGCCTACACCGCCGACCAGAACCTGCAGGACGGCCCGCACAAGGACCTGCGCCGTGCGCGCGCCGCCGCCGTCAACATCGTCCCCACCTCCACCGGTGCCGCCAAGGCGATCGGCCTCGTGCTGCCCGAGCTCAAGGGCAAGCTCGACGGCTTCGCGCTGCGCGTTCCGATCCCCACCGGCTCGATCACCGACCTGACGGTCACTTCATCCCGCCCGGTCACGGTCGACGAGGTCAAGGCCGCGTACAAGGCTGCCGCCGAGGGGCCCCTGAAGGGCATCCTGAAGTACACCGAGGACGAGATCGTCTCCAGCGACATCGTGACCGACCCGCACTCGGCCATCTTCGACTCGGGTCTGCTCCGCGTCCTCGGCGACCAGGTCAAGCTGTCGGCGTGGTACGACAACGAGTGGGGTTACTCCAACCGCCTGGTCGACCTGACCGAGTACGTCGCCGATCGCCTGTAAGGCCCATCATGGCTCTGCGCACCCTCGCCTCTCTGGGGTCGCTCGCAGGCAAGCGCGTCGTCGTCCGTTGTGACCTGAACGTCCCCCTGCGGGACGGGGTCATCTCGGACGACGGGCGCGTGCGTGCGTCGCTGCCCACCCTCAACACGCTCATCAACGCCGGCGCCCGCGTCGTCGTGTGCTCGCACCTCGGCCGACCCAAGGGTGAACCCGACCCGCAGTACAGCCTCGCCCCCGTCGCCCAGCGGCTGTCGGAGCTGCTGGGCAAGCCCGTCGCGTTCGCGCGCGACACCGTGGGCGAGTCCGCCCACGACGCCGTGGCCGCCCTGGCCGACGGCGACGTCGCGGTCCTGGAGAACCTCCGCTTCAACGCGGGGGAGACGGCCAAGGACGACGCGGAGCGCCGCGCCTTCGCCGAGCAGCTCGCCGACCTCGGCGACGCGCTGGTGTCCGACGGGTTCGGCGTCGTGCACCGCAAGCAGGCCAGCGTCTACGACCTCGCCGAGATCCTCCCCTCCGCGGCGGGGCTGCTCATCGAGGCCGAGGTCGACGTGCTGGACCGCCTCACCGAGAACCCGCAGCGTCCGTACACGGTCGTGCTGGGCGGCTCGAAGGTGAGCGACAAGCTCGGCGTCATCGAGCACCTGCTCCCACGTGTGAACCGCCTGCTCATCGGCGGCGGCATGATGTTCACGTTCCTCGCCGCGCAGGGCCACAAGGTCGGCGCGAGCCTGCTGGAGCAGGACCAGATCGACACCGTCAAGGGCTACCTCGCTGATGCGGCGGAGCGGGGCGTGGAGATCGTGCTGCCCGTGGACGCCGTCGTGGCGGCATCCTTCTCCGCCGACGCCGACCACGTCGTCGCCGAAGCCACCGCGCTGGAGGACACCCCCTTCGGAGCATCCGGCATCGGCCTGGACATCGGACCGCGCACGGCGGAGACCTTCGCCCGGGCGATCGCCGACAGCCGCACCGTGTTCTGGAACGGTCCCATGGGCGTGTTCGAGATGGCGCCCTTCGCCGCAGGGACACGCGCCGTCGCGCAGGCCCTGACGGAGGTCGACGGCCTCAGCGTCGTCGGCGGCGGGGACTCCGCAGCCGCCGTGCGCCAGCTGGGCTTCTCGGACGACCAGTTCGGCCACATCTCCACCGGCGGCGGTGCCAGCCTGGAGTTCCTCGAAGGCAAGAAGCTTCCCGGACTGGAGGTCCTCGGATGGGCGCAGTAGCCCGCACCCCTTTCATCGCAGGCAACTGGAAGATGAACCTCGACCACCTGCAGGCGGTGGCGTTCGTGCAGAAGCTGCACTGGACGCTCAAGGAGGCCAAGCACGACGCCGGCACCGTCGAGGTGGCGGTCTTCCCGCCCTTCACCGACCTGCGCACCGTGCAGACGCTCATCGACGCCGACAAGATCCCGTTCGGCCTGGGTGCGCAGGATCTCTCCACGCACGACTCCGGTGCGTACACGGGTGAGATCTCGGGGCAGTTCCTGGCCAAGCTCGACGCCCGGTACGTCATCATCGGCCACTCCGAGCGCCGGCAGTACCACGCCGAGTCCGACGAGATCGTGGCGCAGAAGGTGCAGGCCGCGCTCCGTCACGGACTGATCCCCGTCATCTGCGTGGGCGAGACCGCGGAGGACCTGGAGGAGTTCGGCGCGAGCGCCGTGCCCGTCGGGCAGCTGCAGACGGCTCTGGCCGGAGTGCCCGCCGACGCCGACATCGTCGTGGCCTACGAGCCGGTCTGGGCCATCGGCTCGGGACAGGCCGCCACGCCGGATCAGGCGCAGGAGGTGTGCGCCAAGCTCCGCGAGGTCGTCGGCTCCGCGCTCGGCCCGGATGCGGCGGCGCGCACGCGCGTGCTCTACGGCGGGTCGGTGAAGTCGGGAAACATCGCCAGCTTCATGCGCGAACCCGATGTCGACGGCGCCCTCGTGGGCGGCGCGAGCCTCGTCGTGGACGAGTTCGCCGCGATCGTCCGCTTCCAGAAGCACGTCGGCGTCTAGCGCTCCGACTACACTGGACCCTTGTGCGACCGGGGAGGGTCGCCACGAAAGGCTTTCGACTGTGCAGATCATCGAGTTCGTCCTGCAGGTGCTGCTGGGCATCACCAGCCTCCTGCTGACCCTGCTGATCCTGCTCCACAAGGGGCGCGGCGGGGGGCTGTCCGACATGTTCGGCGGCGGCATGACCTCCGCTCTGGGCTCGTCGGGGCTGGCCGAGCGCAACCTCAACCGTTTCACCATCGTCCTGGCCCTCGTATGGTTCGTGACCATCGTCGGGCTGGGCCTCATCACGAAGTTCCAGGGACTCTGACATGGCGACAGGCGGCAACGCGATCCGGGGCACGCGCGTAGGTGCGGGCCCGATGGGCGAACAGGACCACGGCTTCCACGCCGACCGCATCACGGTCTCGTACTGGGATGCGCTGGGCAATGAGACCGTGCGGCACTTCGCCGCGGGCATCCCCGAGGAGGAGATCCCCGAGACGATCGACTCGCCGCACTCGGGGCTCCCGGCCGGCCGCGACAAGGCGAACCCGCCGGCGCTGGCCAAGACCGAGCCGTACAAGACGCACCTGGCCTACGTGAAGGAGCGCCGCACCGAGGAAGAGGCCGAAGCCCTCCTCGACGACGCGCTGCAGTCGCTGCGCGAGCGCCGCGGCCAGGCCTGACCCTCGTCCCCGAGGCCGAGGGTCAGTACTCGCGGTCGATGAGGGTGGGCGGTACCTGCGCGGCGGCCGCCTCGTCCACGAAGAGGATCGTGCGCTTGCGTCCCTTCGCGCCCGCGGCGGGAACGCTCAGGTAGCTGGCTCCGGCCAGCGCCAGGCCGAGGGCCGACGCCTTGTCGGCACCGGCGAGCACCATCCACACGCGCTTGGACGAATTGATCACGGGGCGCGTGAGCGAGATGCGCTCGGGGGGCGGCTTGGGCGAATCGCGTACGGCCGCCGTCGCGCGGTCGGTGATCTGGATCTCCGGGCGGTCGGGGAACAGCGAGGCGATGTGCCCGTCGGGTCCCACCCCCAGGAAGCAGATGTCGAAGCTCGGCCAGGGCCCGGTCTCGGAGCGGTCCGCCGGGGCGAACTGCGCGAGCTCGTCGGCGTACGCGGTGGCCGCGGCATCCAGGTCCAGCGTCTCATCGCTCGAGGCCATCGCGTGGATGTTCTCGGCCGGCAGGTCCAGGCCCTCGAGCAGGGCGTCGCGCGCCTGACGCTCGTTGCGGTCGTCGGAATCGCGCGGGACCCAGCGCTCGTCGCCCCACCAGAAGTGCACGCCGGACCAGTCGATCCGTGCGACCCGCGGGTCGGCGGCCGCCGCGCGCAGCACGGCACCGCCCATCGACCCGCCGGTGAGGCAGATGTGGACGGTCTTGCCGCGCTCCACCTGCTTGCTCACGCGGTCGATGAAACGCCGGGCGACCGAGGTCGCCAGCGTCTCGGCGTCGTCGCTGATGACGACGCGCTTCTCGGTACCGGCATCAGCCACGATCGCTCCCGTCCCGGCCACGGGCCAGCAGCTCCATGCCCTCGGTGATGACGCGACCGTACAGCACGTCGGGGTCCAGGCGCCGCAGCTCCTCCGCGAGGCACTCGCGCAGCGTCCGCCGCGGGAATGCCAGCTCGTGGGAGGGCTGGCCGGGCTGGGTGAGCACGGCCACCCCCGGCGTGGGGCGCTCCAGCAGGGTGTCGCCGTTGGATCGGGTGAGTCGCACGCTCTTGATGCCGCCGCGCCACTGGTCGGTGGGGACGTACTCCGAGTCGACGGGCACCCCGAGCTTCAGGCGCAGCCATGCCGCCAGGAGCACCGTGGAGGGGGAATCGGCGGCGCCGCGCACCTGCACCGCCGTGACCGGCACGTACGGAGGCTGGTCGAGGACGGCCGCGAGCTGCTCGCGCCAGCGCGTGAGGCGGGTCCAGGCGAAGTCGGTGTCGCCGGGGGAGTGGTGGCTGCCGAGGGCATCCACCCACGCGGCCGGGTCGGGCTGGTTCGAGGCGTCGGTGATCCGTCGCTGGGCGATGCGGCCCACCTCCGACTCCGCCGGCGAGGCGGGGGGATCGGCCGGCCACCACGCCACGACGGGCGCGTCGGGCAGCAGGAGCCCCGTGACGAGGCTCTCCGCGTTCGAGCCGGCGGCGCCGTAGACCCGGAGCACGACGACCTCGCTCGCGCCGGCGTCGCCGCCCACGCGGATCTCGGCATCCAGGCGCGGACGGCCGTCCTCGTCGTTGATCATGAGGACGATGACGCGCATCGGATGCTCCCGCGATGCGTCGTTGGCGGCCTCGATGACCTCCTCCTCCGCGCCGTGATGCGTCACGATGATGAGCGTCAGCACGCGTCCGAGGGCGACCGCGCCACCCTCCTCGCGCACGTTGACGAGCGCCTTGGAGATCTTGCTGACGGTCGTGTCGGGCAGGTCGATGATCACGGGCGCCTCCAGGTGCGGCCGTCGCGGGCGAGGAGTTCATCGGCCGAGGCCGGACCCCACGATCCCGGCGAGTACTGTTCGAGGGGTCCGCCCTGTTCGGCCCAGTACTCCTCGATCGGGTCGAGGATGCGCCAACTGAGCTCGACCTCCTCGTGACGGGGGAACAGGGGCGGGTCGCCCAGGAGCACGTCCAGGATGAGGCGCTCGTAGGCTTCGGGGCTGGCCTCGGTGAACGCGTGCCCGTAGCCGAAGTCCATCGTGACGTCGCGGACCTGCGTGCCGTCGCCGGGCACCTTGGATCCGAAGCGGATCGTGACGCCCTCATCCGGCTGCACGCGGATGACGAGCGCGTTCTGCCCGAGCTCCTCGGTCTGGCTGCGGCTGAACAGCAGCTGCGGGGCGCGCTTGAAGACCACGGCCACCTCGGTGACGCGCCGGCCGAGGCGCTTGCCCGTGCGGAGGTAGAACGGCACGCCCGCCCAGCGGCGGGTGTTCACCTCGAGCTTGACGGCGGCGTAGGTCTCCGTCGTGGAAGCCGGGTCCATGCCGTCCTCTTCGAGGAAGCCGGTCACCTGCTCCCCGCCCTGCCACCCGCCGGCGTACTGTCCGCGTGCCGTGGCGAGGGAGAGGTCTTCGGGCAGGCGGACCGCGGCGAGCACCTTCTCCTTCTCGGCGCGCAGGTCTCGCGCGTTGAAGCTGATCGGCTCCTCCATCGCGGTGAGCGCCATGAGCTGCAGGAGGTGGTTCTGGATGACGTCGCGCGCCGCGCCGATGCCGTCGTAGTACCCGGCCCGTCCGCCCACGCCGATGTCCTCGGCCATCGTGATCTGCACGTGGTCGACGTAGTTGCGGTTCCAGATCGGCTCGTACAGCTCGTTGGCGAAGCGCAGCGCCAGGATGTTCTGGACCGTCTCCTTGCCGAGGTAGTGGTCGATGCGGAAGATCGAGTCGGCCGGGAAGGCCGTCTCCAGCGCCGCGTTGAGCTCACGGGCCGATTCCAGGTCGTGCCCGAACGGCTTCTCGATGACCACGCGCCGCCAGCCGGAGTCGCCGTCGGCGGTGCTGCCGACGAGGCCCGATTCCTTCAGCTGCTGCGCCACGAGAGGGAACGCCTTGGGCGGGATGGAGAGGTAGTACGCGTGGTTGCCCATGGTGCCGCGTTCGACGTCGAGGCTCTCGACGGTCTCGCGCAGGCGGCGGAACGCATCGGGATCGTCGAACTCGCCCGGCACGAAGCGGATGCCCTCCAGGAGCTCCTTCCACGTCTCGTCGCGGAACTCGGTGCGCGCGTACTGCTTCACGGCGTCGTGGACGACCTCCGCGAAGTCCTGGTCCTCCCAGTCGCGGCGGGCGAACCCGACCAGCGCGAAGCCCGGGGGCAGGAGCCCGCGGTTGGCGAGGTCGTAGACGGCGGGCATGAGCTTCTTGCGCGACAGGTCGCCGGTGACCCCGAAGATCACGAGAGCGCTGGGGCCCGCGATGCGGCTGAGCCGGCGGTCCTCCGGGTCGCGCAGCGGGTTGTGTCCCTGCGAGATCTCGACGGTCATGCGCGTACCCTCACTGTGCGGCCTCGAAGAGGGAGAGCACGTCGACCTGCGGATCCGTGAGGGTCAGGGTCACGACCGGACGTCCGTGGCCCTCGGCCAGGACGGTCGCATCGCCGGCGGCCTGCGCCTGGATCAACTCCCCGAAGGTGAAGGGGCGACCGGGGATCTCCAGCTCGACGTCGGACTGCTCCGTGATCTGCAGGAACACCCCTACGGCGGGTCCGCCCTTGTGGTATTGGCCGGTGGAGTGCAGGAACCGTGGTCCCCATCCGAACGTCGTGGGCCGCCCGGAGTCGGCGGCGACGAGCTCGCGCAGGCCGTGCAGCTGCGGCACGGCCAGGCGGTTCACGTACGCCTGTACGGCGACGTATCCGTCGGCGGGGATGCGCGCCCACAGCGCGTCCAGCACGCCCGCGAGCGTGCCGGAGGCGGCCAGGGCGGGGTCGCTCACCCGCACCTCGACGCCGTCGTCGGTGACGAAGGCGGGAGCCGTGGGTTCGGGGCGGGCCTCCAGCAGTCCGCGCGCGGCGGCCTTGGCCGACTCGACGTCGGGCTGGTCGAACGGGTTGATCCCCAGCATCCGGCCCGCGATCGCGGTGGCGTACTCCCACACCACGAACTGCGCACCCAGGGAGCCGCTCACCAGGATCTCGCCGAAGTGGCGCTCGAAGAGGTGGAAGGCGTCGGCGTCGTCCACGAGCCGCAGGATCTGCAGGTCGGCGGGCGGGTTCTCCACCTCGGGGGAGACCGGCAGCAGGACCACGGGGAGGATGCCCGTGCCGTTCTTCCCGGTGGACTCGGCGATGAGCTGCTCGATCCAGTCGGGCAGGCCCACGATGTGGGTGCCGTCGCTGACCAGGCCCAGCTTGTCCTTGCGCGGATCGCCGCCGGCGATCGCGGCGGCCAGGGTGAGCGCCGGATTATCGCGGCCGTCGATGGCCACTTCCAGGAGGGTCGCCTCGGCCTCGTCCAGCAGATCGCCGATGTCGACGCCGGCCAGCCCCGCCGGCACGAGGCCGAAGGCGGTCAGCGCCGAGTAGCGCCCACCCACGTCGGGGTCGGCGTTGAACACGCGGTACCCGTCGGCGCGCGCGGACTGATCCAGCGGCGAGCCGGGGTCGGTCACCACGACGATGCGCTCGAGCGGGTCGATGCCCAGGTCGCGGAACGCCGCCTCGAAGGCGCGCTTGGCCGAGTCGGTCTCCACGGTCGAGCCCGACTTTGACGACACCACCAGCACGGTCTGCTGGAGCCCCCCGGCCTCGGCGTCGCCGTCGATCGCGGCGAGCACCTGTCCGGGGGAGGTGGAGTCCAGGATCACCAGCGGCACGCCGGCGGTCTGGGCGATCACCTCGGGGGCGAGCGAGGAGCCGCCCATCCCCGCCAGCACCACGCGCGTCACGCCTCGGGCGACGAGCTCGGCGCGCAGGGCCTCGATCTCGGGGACGAGGGGTCGCGAGACAGATACCGACTGCACCCAGCCCAGGCGCCGGGATGCCTCGTCCTCGGCGGCGGCGCCCCACAGCGTGGCGTCACCGGCGGTGACGCCCGACGCCACGAGCGAGGCGGCCAGCCCCGGCACGATCGAGTCCACGAGCTCCTTGGGTCGCCCGGAGACGTGGATCTCGAAACTCATCGAGCGGCCTCCGCGGTGCCCGCTTGCAGCGCCGTGGAGACCGTTTCCTGCAGCTCCTGCCACGAGGCGATGAACTTCTGGACGCCCTCATCCTCGAGCACCTGGGTGATGTCGGCGAAGTCGACCCCGGCGTCGGCCAGCTGGGCGAACACCTCGCGCGACTGCTCGTACGTGCCGGTGACGGTGTCGCCGCCGATGACCCCGTGATCGAACGTGGCCTCGAGCGTCTTCTCGGGCATCGTGTTCACCACACCGCGCGCGACGAGCTCGGTCACGTACAGGGTGTCCGGCAGAGCCGGGTCCTTGACGCCGGTGGAGGCCCACAGCGGGCGCTGCACCGTGGCGCCGGCGTCCAGCAGCGCCTTGGCGCGGTCGGAGGCGAACTCCTTCTGGTACAGCTCGTAGGCCAGCCGCGCGTTGGCGAGTCCGGCCTTGCCCTTGAGCGCCTCGGCCTCGGGGGTGCCGACGGCGGCGAGGCGCTTGTCGACCTCCGTGTCCACGCGTGAGACGAAGAACGACGCGACGGACTGCAGCGTGGAGATGTCGTGGCCGGCCGCCTTCGCCCGCTCGACGCCCGTGAGGTAGGCGTCGATGACCTCGGCGTACCGCTCGAGGCTGAAGATGAGGGTCACGTTGACGGAGATACCGGCGGCGATGACCTCGGTGATGGCGGGCAGGCCGGCCTTCGTCGCCGGGATCTTGATCAGGACGTTCGGCCGGTCCACGCGCGCGGCGAGGTCCTTCGCCTGTGCCACGGTCGCTGCGGTGTCGTGGGCGAGCTCGGGCGAGACCTCGATCGACACGCGACCGTCCACGCCCCCGGTCGCGGCGAACACCGGCGCGAACACGTCGGATGCGGCGCGCACGTCGTCGGTCGTGATCTCGAAGATCGCCTCGTCGGTGCTGGCGCCCTTGGCGGCCAGCTGCTGGACCTGCGCCTCGTAGGCCTCGCCCTGCGACAGTGCGCCGGCGAAGATCGTCGGGTTGGTCGTGACGCCACTGACGTTGCGCGTGGCGATGAGGTCGGCGAGGTTGCCCGTCAGGATCCGCTGGCGCGACAGGTCGTCGAGCCAGATGCTGACGCCTTCGTTGACGAGCTGGGCGGTGGGGGTGCTCATGCGTTCTCCTCGATGCTCTCGCGTGCCGCCTGCGCGACGGCCTCGGCGGTGATGCCGAACTTCTGGAACAGGGTCTTGTAATCGGCCGAGGCACCGAAGTGCTCGATGGAGACCGAGCGGCCGGTGTCGCCGACGATGCCTCGCCACGGAAGGGCGATGCCGGCCTCGACCGACACGCGCGCGCGCACCGACGGCGGCAGGACGGAGTCGCGGTACGCGGCGTCCTGCTCGTCGAACCACTCCAGCGACGGCGCAGACACCACGCGCGCGTTCACGCCCTCGGCGGCCAGCTGGTCGCGGGCGGCCACGGCGACCTGCACCTCGGATCCGGTCGCGATGAGGATGACGTCCGGCGTGCCGCTGGGGGCTTCGGCCAGCACGTAGGCACCGCGAACGGCGCCCTGCGCCGACGCGAACTCGTCGCCGCTGGCGTCGCCCTCTCCACGCGGGAACACCGGGATGTTCTGACGCGTGAGCGCCAGGCCCGCCGGTCCCGCCGTCCGCCGCAGGATCTCCAGCCACACCACGGCCGTCTCGTTCGCGTCGGCGGGGCGCACGAGCGTGAAGTTCGGGATGGCGCGGAGGGTAGCCAGCTGCTCGATCGGCTGGTGGGTGGGCCCGTCCTCGCCGAGGGCGACGGAGTCGTGCGTCCACACGAAGATCGACGGGATGTTCATCAGGGCGGCCAGGCGCACCGGCGGGCGCATGTAGTCGCTGAAGATGAGGAAGGTGCCGCCGAACGCGCGCGTCGGGCCGTGGAGCACGATGCCGTTGACGATGGAGCCCATCGCGTGCTCGCGGATGCCGAAGTGCAGCACGCGGCCGTACGGGGCCCCGTCCCACTCGTGCGTGGACCACTCCTGCGGGATGAAGGACTTCGCGTCCTTGATGGTGGTCAGGTTCGACTCGGCCAGGTCGGCCGACCCTCCCCACAGCTCGGGGAGCTCGGCGGCGAGGGCGTTGATGACGGTGCCGGAGGCCGCGCGCGTGGAGACCTCTTTGCCCGCCTCGAACGCCGGGAGGGCGTCGGCGATGTCGGCAGGGAGCTCCCGTGCCTGCAGGCGGTCCCACAGCGCCTTGCGCTCGGGGTTCGCCGCGGCCCACGCGTCGAACGCCTCCTGCCATGCGGCCTTCTCCGCCTCGCCGCGGGCGATGAGGCCGCGCGTGTGCTCGAGGACGTCGTCGGCGACGGCGAAGGTCTGCTCGGGGTCGAATCCGAGCACCTCCTTCGTGGCGCGCAGCTCGTCGGCGCCGAGGGCGGAGCCGTGGATCTTGCCGGTGTTCTGCTTGCCGGGGGAGGGCCACCCGATGATCGTCTTGAGGATGATGAGGGACGGCTTGTCGGTCTCGCCCTTGGCTGCCTCGATGGCGGCGTACAGCTCGTGGACGTCTTCGGCGTACTCGCCGGTCTTCTTCCAGTCCACCGTCTGCACATGCCAGCCGTACGCGTCGTAGCGCTGGGCGACGTCCTCGGTGAAGGCGACGTTCGTGTCGTCCTCGATGGAGATCTGGTTGGAGTCGTAGATGACGACGAGGTTGCCGAGGTTCTGGTGGCCCGCGAGCGAGGACGCCTCGCTCGTGACGCCCTCCTGGAGGTCGCCGTCGGAGGCGATCACGTACACGAAGTGGTCGAACGGGCTCTGGCCCGCGGGCGTCTCGGGGTCGAAGAGGCCGCGCTCGTAGCGGGCGGCGTAGGCGAAGCCGACCGAGGACGCCAGGCCCTGACCGAGCGGGCCGGTCGTGATCTCCACGCCGTCGGTGTGGCCGAACTCCGGGTGCCCCGGGGTCTTCGAGCCCCACGTGCGCAGCGCCTGCAGGTCGGAGAGCTCCAGGCCGAAACCGCCCAGGTACAGCTGGACGTACTGCGTGAGGGAGGAGTGACCCGCCGAGAGGATGAAGCGGTCACGTCCCGGCCAGTGCGGGTCGGCGGGGTCATGGCGCAGGACCCGCTGATACAGCAGGTACGCGGCGGGGGCGAGGCTCATCGCGGTGCCGGGGTGGCCGTTGCCCACCTTCTCCACGGCATCCGCCGCAAGCACCCGCGCGGTGTCGACCGCGCGCCCATCGATTTCATCCCATTGCAAGTCCGACACCCGGTCGCCTTTCTCGATCCCTGCGCCCAACCGCATGCGATCCGCGGCCTCGATCGTCGAGGGTCAGGGGGAGATGCGCTGGGCGCGCGTTGGTTGTCAGCATAGCGAAGGAGGGCACCGCCGGGGCCGGGATGACGCTCGCGGGCGGGCCGGGGCACACGCGCCCATGGCCTAGACTCGGAAGGACCTGGACAGAGCGCGATACGGGGAGCGATGGACATCTCTACGACGACGCACACGGCCCTGCCGACGGTGCGTCGCTCCGCCGGACGCACCGTGCGTGCGTACATCACGCTCACCAAGCCGCGCGTGCTCGAGCTGCTGCTGGTGACCACCGTTCCGGTGATGATCCTCGCCCAGAACGGCCTGCCGGATCTGTGGCTGGTGCTGGCGACCGTCATCGGCGGTTCGCTCAGCGCGGGCTCTGCCGCGGCGTTCAACATGTACCTGGACCGCGACATCGACGCGCACATGCAGCGCACCGAGAACCGGCCGCTCGTGACCGGCGAGGTCTCTCCGCGCGGCGCGCTCATCTTCGCCTGGACCCTCGCGGTGGTCTCCACCGTGTGGCTCCTGCTGACGACGAACTGGGTCGCTGCAACCCTGTCGGCCACCGCCATCTTCTTCTACGTCGTGATCTACACGATGATCCTCAAGCGCCGCACCGAGCAGAACATCGTGTGGGGCGGCATCGCGGGCTGCTTCCCGGTGCTGATCGGCTGGTCCGCGGTGACCGGGACGCTCAGCTGGGCCGCCCTCATCCTGTTCGTGCTGGTGTTCCTGTGGACGCCGCCGCACTACTGGCCGCTGTCGATGAAGTACAAGGACCAGTACGAAGAGGTCGACGTGCCCATGCTCGGCGCCACGCGCAGCGGCTCGCAGGTGGGCCTGCAGGTCATTCTGTACGCGTGGGCGACCGTCGCGTGCTCGCTGCTGCTGATTCCGGTGGCATCGATGGGTCTGCTCTACTCCGTGTCGTCGCTGGTGTTCGGCGGCTGGTTCATCTACGAGTCGCACCGGCTGTACTCCCGCGCCGTGCGAGGCACCGAGCCGCGTCCGATGCGCGTGTTCCACGCATCGATCACGTACCTGACGCTGCTGTTCGTGGCCATCGCGGTCGACCCGCTGCTGCCCTTCTGACGCGGCACCCGCCGAAACGGACGATCCCGCCGGAAACCGCATAGCGGTTCCTCGGCGGGATCGTCTCCTCGTGGATCAGTCGCGCGCGCCCCGGGGCGGCGGCGCGTCGCTGGGGGTCTCCACATCGGGGTCCTCCGCGATGACGGGGGCAGCATGAGTGGAAGCTTCGCCTGCTGCGGGGGAGAGGACCTCGTCGGCTGCGGAGTCGTCCTCGGTCCACTCGACCGTCTCCACGACCTCACCGGTGGGCAGCAGCGAGCGCAGGGCCGCGAGCGTGAGGGCCAGCAGCAGGCCCACGAGACCGGCGCCGAGGACGACGGCACCGGCCGTGGCGGCGGGCGGGCCGATGTAGACCGCGATGGCCCCTTCGGCGGTCTGGCTGCGGATACCGGATTCGATGCGGCCGAGGTGGTCGAGGACGAGCCAGGCGCCGACACCCGTGAGGGCGAGGGATCCGACGACGAGCACCCAGAACGGGATGCTGCGCACGAGGCTGGGGCGGGAGGTCATAACGGGGGCTCCTAGCGTGGATTGCCGGGCCCGATCGGCCGCGGCATCCCTCCAGCTTGACCGATGGGGCCGGATATCACCACGGCCCTGCCGATGGATCCGCTATGAGTGAACCCTGTCGCGTGCTGCGACCGGGCGCTTGAGCCGCAGCACGAGCACGGTGTACGCCGCTGCCGACAGTGCGGCGAGCACCATGTGGATGCCGACGAGGATCTCGGGAAGCCCCGCTCGCGCCTGCCACACCCCCACCGCGACCTGCACCGCGATCGCCGCGACCAGGACGAGGAGCCAGCGGCGCGGCTCGAGCCGGAGGAGCCAGGCCGAGACGGTGAGCGCGGCAACGAGGGCGGCGAGGATGTACCCGGGCCACGCGTGCACGTGCGCGAGCACGGTGGCGTCGAATCCCTCGCGGACGATGTCGGCGTCGCCGGAGTGGGGGCCGGAGCCCGTGGTGAGCACGCCGAAGAAGATCGTCGCGGCCAGCGCGACGCCGGTGACATGGGTGAGGGCCGCGAACCACGCCGGCACGACCCGCACACGCGGACCGGCGGCCGTCCGCATCCGCACGAGGTAGGCGGCGGTCACGCACGACAGCAGCAGCGATGCCGTGTAGTGGAAGCCCACCACGAACGGGTTCAGATCGCTCACGACGGCGAGTCCGCCGACGACGGCCTGCGCCATGACCCCGGCCAGCGTGATCCACGCGAGGGCGGCGAGGTCGCGACGCCGCGGCGTGCGTCGCAGCGAGTCGATCGCGGCGATGACGACCGCGAGCAGCAGCGCGCCGGACGCGAAGCCGAACGCGGGCAGCCCGAACGGCGCCGTGACGGCGTACGCCGCCACGGCGGCGATCACCCCGACTCCGGCGGCCCACAACGCGCGCGTGACGAGGGGGCGTCCGGCGACGGCGTGCAGCGTGAGGAGGAGGACGGCCAAGGCGAGGATGCCGACGACTCCGGTCATGGTCCGGTTGCCGAACTCGATGATGCCGTGGATCCCCTGTTCGGGGAGGGGGACGAGCGACTCCGGCGTGCACAGCGGCCACTCCGTGCAGCCGAGGCCGGAGCCGGTCAGTCGCACGGCGCCGCCGGTTCCGATGATGATGACCTCCGCCGCGAACGACAACCACGCCAGCACCCGCAGGGCGCGGGAGGGGGTGACGTCAGGGACCTCGACCGCGGGGAGGGGGGTGGCGGTGCGGGACATCAGAGCGACGTTCTCCTCGAGGGGTGCGGCGGGCCGGGCGGCGGCCCCGGGGAAGGGCCGGAACCTGTAGAATCAAGGGGTTCGGGATGCGGCGCTTGCGCGTTCCGCATCACTGACAGTCTAGGCGCGAGAACTGCGCCACAGAGCGGGCCCACCAGCGGCGTCCCCCCTCCGGAACTCCACGGAGGACGTGGAATGCCGGAGCGGATCACACCGTTGCGGCCCGAGAGGAGAGTGACCCGATATGGCTGATGTCCTGATCGACCGGCCCGAACTCGAGAGCCTCGGAGTCTACGAGTTCGGATGGCACGACCCCGACGCTGCGGGCGCGAGCGCGAAACGAGGTCTCAGTGAGGCCGTCGTGCGTGACATCTCCGCGCTCAAGGCCGAGCCGGAATGGATGCTGAAGACCCGTCTGAAGGGGCTGCAGCTGTTCGGTCGCAAGCCGATGCCGACGTGGGGCGCCGACCTCAGCGACATCGACTTCGAGAACATCAAGTACTTCGTCCGCTCCACCGAGAAGCAGGCGCAGACGTGGGAAGACCTCCCCGACGACATCCGCAACACGTACGAGCGCCTCGGCATCCCCGAGGCCGAGCGCCAGCGCCTGGTCTCCGGCGTCGCCGCGCAGTACGAGTCCGAGGTCGTGTACCACCAGATCAACGAGCAGCTCGAGGCCCAGGGCGTCATCTTCATGGACACCGACACGGCGCTGCGCGAGCACCCCGAGTTCTTCGAGGAGTACTTCGGCACCGTCATCCCCGCCGGCGACAACAAGTTCGCGGCGCTGAACACCGCGGTGTGGTCGGGCGGCTCGTTCGTCTACGTGCCGCCGGGTGTCCACGTGGAGATCCCGCTGCAGGCGTACTTCCGGATCAACACCGAGAACATGGGGCAGTTCGAGCGGACGCTCATCATCGCCGACGAAGGCTCCTACGTGCACTACATCGAGGGCTGCACGGCGCCGATCTACAAGAGCGACTCGCTGCACTCGGCCGTCGTGGAGATCATCGTGAAGAAGAACGCCCGCGTGCGCTACACGACGATCCAGAACTGGTCGAACAACGTGTACAACCTCGTCACCAAGCGTGCGGTCGCGCACGAGGGCGCGACGATGGAGTGGGTCGACGGCAACATCGGCTCGAAGGTCACGATGAAGTACCCGTCGATCTTCCTCATGGGCGAGCACGCCAAGGGCGAGACGCTGTCGGTCGCCTTCGCGGGCCCCGGCCAGCACCAGGACGCCGGCGCGAAGATGATCCACATGGCTCCGTACACGCAGTCCTCGATCGTCTCGAAGTCGATCGCACGCGGCGGCGGGCGAGCCGGCTACCGCGGTGAGGTGCGGGTGGACGCCAACGCCCATCACTCCGCCAACACCGTGCGCTGCGACGCGCTCCTGGTGGACTCCATCTCCCGCAGCGACACCTACCCGGCCATCGACATCCGCGTCGACGACGTGCAGCTCGGCCACGAGGCCACCGTCTCCAAGGTCAGCGAGGAGCAGCTGTTCTACCTGCAGTCCCGCGGCATGCCCGAGGACGAGGCGATGGCGATGATCGTGCGCGGGTTCATCGAGCCGATCGCGCGGGAGCTGCCCATGGAGTACGCCCTCGAACTCAACAAGCTCATCGAGATGGGCATGGAAGGATCCGTCGGCTAAATGACGACCACGACCACCCCCCTGCCGGGAAGCCGAGCGCACACCGACGGAGGATGGGGCCGGGCCGACGCGCCTGCCGCGCCCATCCAGACGCGTTCGGAGCGACCCTGGTCCTTCGACCCCGCCGACTTCGGGGCCCCCTCGGGCCGCGAGGTGAACTGGAAGCACACTCCCATCGAGCGCCTGCGCGGCGTGCTGACGCCGGGCGAGGACTCCTCCGCCGTCCGCATCGACGCCGGCGCCGCAGCCGCCTACGTCGTGTCCGACACCGGCACGCGGGGGGAGTTCTTCCGCCCGGAGGACCTGCCCGCCGCGATCGCGTGGCAGCGTGACACCGCGGGCCTGCACGTGCGCATCCCCGCCGGGCAGGAGCTGCCCGAGCCGTTGCGCATCGATCTCGTGGGTGAGCGCACCGACGGCTTCGGCGCGGCCCACATCGTGCTGGAGGCGCAGCCGAACGCACGCGCCACGGTCGTGCTGTATCACTCCGGCTCGGCGCAGTACGCGCAGAACGTCGAGATCCTCGTGCGCGACGGCGCGGCTCTCACGGTCATCACTGTGCAGCGCTGGGACGACGACGCCGTGCATGCGGCCACCCACCAGGCCCGCGTGGACCGCGACGCCAAGCTCACCCACGTCGTGGTGACCCTCGGCGGCGGCGTCGTGCGCGTGAACCCGTCGGTGGAGCTGTCCGGACCGGGCGCCGAAGGCCGCCTGTTCGGACTGTCCTTCGCCGACGCCGGCCAGCACTTCGAGTCGCAGGTGTACCTGCACCACAAGGGCCCGCACACCGTCGGCGACGTGCTCTACAAGGGTGCGCTGCAGGGCGTGGGCGCCCGCAGCGTGTGGATCGGCGACGTACTGATCGGCCGGGATGCCGTGGGCACCGACTCGTACGAGGCCAACCGCAACCTCGTGCTCACCGACGGAGCCCGTGCCGACAGCATCCCGAACCTCGAGATCGAGACGGGCGAGATCGTCGGCGCCGGGCACGCGAGCGCGACGGGCCGGTTCGACGACGAGCAGTTGTTCTACCTGCAGGCGCGCGGCATCGACGAGGAAGAAGCCCGGCGCCTGGTGGTGCTCGGCTTCCTCAGCGAGATCGTCCAGCGCATCGGCGTGCCCGATCTGGAGGCGGAGCTGACCGAGGCGATCGAGCGCGAACTCCTCGAGGGAGCCGCGCTGTGAGCGCCGAGCGGGCCTGCGCCCTCAGCGAGCTGGAGACCGACACGCCGCTGCGCGTGGAGATCGGCGGCAAGCCCATCTCGATCGTGCTCGATTCCGACGGCGAGGTGCACGCGATCGGCGACACGTGCACGCACGGCGACATCTCCCTCTCCGAGGGATTCGTCGACGGCGACACTCTGGAGTGCTGGGCGCACGGCTCGGCGTTCTCGCTGCGCACCGGACACCCCCTGAACCTCCCGGCCTTCGAGCCGGTGCCCGTCTACGTCGTCGAGATCGACGGCGACGACGTGCTCATCGACCCCACCCGAACGAAGGAAGTCTGAATGTCTGTCCTCGAGATCCGCGACCTGCACGTGACGGTCGAGACGGATGCGGGCACCACGCCCATCCTCAACGGCGTCACGCTGACGATCCGCACGGGCCAGACCCACGCGATCATGGGCCCCAACGGCTCCGGCAAGTCCACCCTGGCGTACACGATCGCCGGTCACCCCAAGTACACCGTGACCTCCGGTTCGATCACGCTGGACGGCGAGGACGTGCTGGCCATGAGCGTGGACGAGCGTGCCCGCGCGGGCCTGTTCCTGGCGATGCAGTACCCGGTGGAGATCCCCGGCGTCACGGTGACGAACTTCCTCCGCACCGCCAAGACGGCGATCGAGGGGGAGGCGCCCAGCATCCGCGGGTGGACCAAGGACGTCAAGGAGGCCATGAAGAACCTCCGCATGGACCCCAAGTTCGCCCAGCGCAACGTCAACGAGGGCTTCTCCGGTGGTGAGAAGAAGCGTCACGAGATCCTGCAGCTCAAGCTGCTCAAGCCGAAGATCGCCGTGCTGGACGAGACCGACTCCGGCCTGGACGTCGACGCGCTGAAGATCGTGTCGGAGGGCGTCAACCGCGCGAAGGCCGAGAGCGACCTGGGCGTGCTGCTCATCACGCACTACACCCGCATCCTCCGCTACATCCGTCCCGACTTCGTGCACGTCATCGTCAGCGGGCGCATCGTCGAGGAGGGCGGCCCCGAACTGGCCGACCGGCTCGAGGAAGAGGGCTACGACCGCTTCATCACCGAGGCCGGCACCTCGGTCGATGCCTGACGGCGCCCCGGCGCGTAGGATCGTTACATGACCGCAACACTCGCTCCCGAGAAATTCGACGAGGTCACCGAGGCCCTCAAGGACGTCATGGACCCCGAACTGGGGATCAACGTCGTCGACCTGGGTCTCATCTACGACCTCGGGTGGGACGACGAGAACGACGCGCTGGTCATCCACATGACCCTCACGTCGGCCGGCTGCCCGCTCACCGACGTGCTGGAGGAGCAGACCGCACAGGCCCTGGACAACGTCGTGGAGCGGTTCCGCATCAACTGGGTGTGGATGCCGCCGTGGGGTCCCGAGCGGATCACCGACGACGGGCGCGACATGATGCGCGCGCTCGGCTTCGCGATCTGAGCGGCTCGCCGCGCGCCCGCGCTCGTCGTAGGCTCTTGCAGTGAGCGTCACCCCCCTTCAGGCCCTGCCCCTCGATCAGTTGCGTGAACGCACCAGCGCGAAGTGGCGGACCTACCCCGACGAGGTGCTGCCGCTGTTCGTGGCGGAGACCGATTTCCCCCTCGCCCCCGCGATCACTCGCGCCCTCGCGGACGCCGTGCGCCTGGGCGACACCGGCTACACCGGGCCGGACCCGGGGCTGCGGGCCGCGTACGCGGGCTTCGCGCGGCGCCGCTTCGGCTGGAGCCCGGACCCTGCCCGCATGAGGTCGACGTGCGACGTCATGATGGGCATCGTCGAGGTGCTTCGCGGCGTCCTGGACCCGGGCGACCGCGTGATCGTGACGCCGCCGGTGTACCCGCCGTTCTACGACGGCATCCCCGAGGCCGGCGGAGTCGTCGAGCGCGCGCCGCTGCGCGACACGGGGGAGGGCTGGGAGCTGGACCTGGACGGCATCGATGCGGCGCTGGCCGGCGGCGCGCGTGCGGTGCTCCTGTGCAACCCGCACAACCCGACCGGCACCGTGCACTCCCGCGAGACCCTCGCCGAGCTTGCCGCGATCGCCGCGCGACACGGCGCCGTCGTCCTCAGCGACGAGATCCATGCCCCGCTCACGCAGCCGGAAGCGACGTTCACGCCGTTCCTGTCGGTGTCCGAGGAGGCCGCCCGCGTCGGGTTCGCGCTCGTCAGCGCCAGCAAGGCGTTCAATCTCGCCGGGCTCAAGTGCGCGCTCATGGTGGCCTCATCCGAGGAGCACGCGGCTGTCCTGCGGGCGATGCCCGCCGAGGTGGAATGGCGTACCGGCCACTTCGGTGCCCTGGCCTCCGTCGCCGCGTTCGCGCCGGAGAGCGACGCGTGGCTGGACGCCCTCCTGGCTGCGCTGGATGAGAACCGGCGGCTTCTGGCCGAGCTCCTCGCCGAGCACGTGCCCGGAGCGCGCTATCGCATCCCGGACGCGGGCTTCCTCGCGTGGATCGACCTGTCGGCACTGGGATGGGGCGAGAACCCGGCCCGCCGCATCCGCCGCGAGGCGCGCGTCGCGCTGCACCACGGCCCGATGTTCGGCGACGAGGGCACCGGTCATGTGCGGCTGAACTTCGGCTGCAGCCCGGAGGTGCTCCGCGAGGCCGTCGCGCGCATCGGCGCGCTGGTGCGCTCGTGACCACCGACACGCGGACGGCGACGGGCATCTGGAGCGCGCAGTACGTCTGGGTCACTGTCGGCGCGCTGGGCCTCATCCTCCTGGCCGCCATCCAGTCGCTGGCCGTCACGACCGTCATGCCGGTGGTCAGCGCCGATCTGGACGGCGAGGCGCTGTACGCCGTCGCCTTCTCGGGGACCCTCGCCACGAGTGTCATCGGCATGGTGGTCGCGGGGGCCTGGTGCGACCGGGCCGGCGTGCTCGCGCCGCTGACCACGGCGGTGGTGCTGTTCCTGGCGGGGCTCGTCGTCGCAGGCCTTGCCGGCTCGATGGAGCTCCTCGTCGTCGGCCGCCTGGTCCAGGGGCTGGGCACGGGCGGTCAGACCGTCGCGCTGTACGTCGTCGTAGCGCGGGTGTATCCGGCGGCGCTGCACGGACGGGTGTTCGCCGCCTTCGCCGCCGCGTGGGTCGTGCCCTCGCTGATCGGCCCGTTCCTGGCCGGCGCGGTGACGGAGTTCCTGCACTGGCGCTGGGTGTTCCTCGGGGTGGCGGGGCTCACCGTCGTCGCGTACGTCATGGTCGTCGCGCGGCTGCACGCCCTCCCGCTGCGCCCGGACGAGCCGGCGCGCGGAGGCATCGGATCGCGCCTGGCATGCGCCGTGGCCGTCGCGGTGGCGGCCCTCGCCCTGGGGCTCTCGGGCGCGCTCGGGGCCTGGGCGTGGGCCGGAGTGGCGGCCTCGGTCGTGGTGATCGTGGTCGCGGTGCGCCCGCTCCTCCCGGCCGGAACGCTGCGTGCCGGCCGCGGACTGCCCAGCGTCGTGCTGATGCGCGGCCTCATCGCCGGCGCACTGTTCGGCGCCGAGGTGTACGTGCCCTACCTGCTGATCGACGACTACGGGTTCTCGCCGACGTGGGCGGGCCTCGGACTGACCGCCGCCGCGCTGGCATGGGCCGCCGGCGCGGAGGTGCAGGGGCGCGTCGGTGACCGGCTCGGCAACGCGCGCCTGACCGGGATGGGGATCACGATGCTGGTGGCGGCGACCACGGCGGCCTTCCTCACGACGGTGCTGCACCTGCACCCCGGTGTCCTGATCGCCGGGTGGGCGCTGGCGGGAGCGGGTATGGGGCTGATGTACTCGCGGCTGACCGTTCTGACGCTCGCCTACTCGACGCCGCAGACCCAGGGCTTCTCCTCATCCGCCCTGTCGATCTCCGATGCGCTGGGCTCGGCGATGACGATCGCCATGATGGGCCTGGTCTTCACCGCGCTGGCCGGGTCGGGCCTGGGGTTCCCCGCCGTGTTCGCGATCGCGACGGCGCTCGCCCTCCTGGCCCTGGTCCCCGGACTCCGGCTCGGGCATGCGCGCGAGCTCCGCGGGGGCCGAGGATAGGCTGCCACGATGACCGAGCGATCCACGGGCGCGCCTCTCCCGCGCGGGCTGCGCCAGGCCTGGGGGCTGGACACGACGGCCGGCCGGCCGGGACCGAAGGCGATGCTGAGCCTTGCCGGCATCGCAGCCTCGGCGATCGCGCTGGCCGATGCCGAGGGGGCTGAGGCGCTGTCCCTGGGGCGGATCGCCGAGCGGCTGGGGGTGACCACGAACGCCCTGTACCGGTACGTCGACTCCCGCGACGACCTGGACGTCATCGTGCACGACCACGCGCTCGGCGCTCCGCCGCGCATTCCGGAGGGCGCGGACTGGGTGGAGGCGGCGGCTGCATGGTGCCGCGCCCTGCGGGACAGGTACGCACGCCACCCGTGGCTCAGCGACATGCGCGTCCGCATCCCGTTCGCGCCCCACTCGCTCGCGTGGCTGGAGGATCTCCTCGAGCGCCTGGAGGGCAGCGGGCTCGGTGACCGGGAGAGGCTGCAGGCCGCCGGACTCCTGGACGGATATGTGCGCACGCGCGCCGGCGCGGCCCGCGATCTCCTGCGGGCAGACGCCGGCACGCCCGACGCGGGCGAGGTCATCGAGCGGATCGGACCCGACCTCTTCGCGGCGCGTGTCCCGCGAGTGGCCTCCCTCATCTCCGCCGGCCTGTACCGCACTCCGCACGAGGTCGCGGAGGAGGACTTCGAGTTCGGGCTGGACCGGATCCTCTCCGGGCTCCGCCGACTCGCCGGCGGCTGACGCCCCTCTTCCCGCGCACATCCGATCTGTGTACGCTACGAACTGTTCGTAGTGATCACAGATCGGGGAACGCGGCATGAGCGCGACGGCGACGAGCGAGCGGGGAGCAGGTGCCACCCCGGTGGCGCTGGAGCAGATCACCAAGACCTACGGTGCGGGCGCCGGCACGGTGCGGGCTCTGGACGGGGTCAGCCTCGTGCTGCCGGAGGGCTCGTTCACCGCGGTGATGGGGCCGTCCGGATCGGGCAAGAGCACGCTGCTGCACTGCGCGGCGGGACTGGATGCGCCGACGACCGGCCGCGCCGTCCTGGTCGGGCAGGACCTGACCGGGCTCTCGGAGGACGCGCTGACCCGGTTGCGCCGGGATCACGTCGCATTCGTGTTCCAATCCTTCAACCTCATCCCCACCCTGACGGCCGCGCAGAACGTCGCCCTCCCCGAGATCCTCGCCGGCCGCCGGCCCGACGAACGCGCCATCGACGCCGCCCTGGACCGCGTCGGGCTGGCCGACCGGTGGCGCCACCGCCCGAGCGAGCTCTCCGGTGGGCAGCAGCAGCGCGTGGCGATCGCGCGGGCGCTGGCAGCCAGGGCGGCGGTCCTGTTCGCCGACGAGCCCACCGGCGCCCTGGACACGCGAACAGCCGCCAGCATCCTCGAGCTGCTGCGCGCAGCCGCCGTCGAGGACGGGCAGACGATTCTGATGACCACGCACGACCCGGTGGCCGCCTCCTCCGCCGACACCGTGATCTTCCTCGTCGACGGGCGAATCGTGGAGCAGATGACCCGGCCCTCCGCCGACCGGATCGCAGCCCGCCTCTCCCACCTGTCCTCCGACGAGAGGGCGCGGTGATCCCGCATGCTCACTCTCATCCTGGCGGGTCTGCGTCAGCGCGCCGCTGCCGTCGTCTCGATCGTCATCGCGGCAGGGCTCGGCTCGGCGCTCATCGTGCTCAGCGGAGCCATGTTCGAAACCGGCATCCGACTCGCCGCGCCACCTGAGCGCGTCGCCGGTGCCGACCTCGTGCTCATCGGCTCCCCGAGCTACGCGATGCTCGACGCGGAGGGGCGACTCACGACCGATCTGCGCCCATTCCCCGAGCGGCACCGGCTTCCGGAAGAGTTCGTCGCCGACGCCGCGCAGCTGGACGGCGTCGAGCAGGCCGTGCCCGTCCGGTTCTTCGACGCCGTCGTCCGCACCCCCGAGCGTGCCGTCACGACGGCCGGACAGAACTGGGCCTCGGCCCCCGTGAGCGGTCTGGAGATCCCGCGCGGTTCGAAGCCCGGCGCCGGCGAGGCGGTCCTCACGGCGGCGGCCGCCGCATCGCTGGGCGTGGAAGCGGGCGACCGCCTCACCGTGACGGTGGCGGGTCGAACCGGCGCCGTCGAGGTCACGACGGTCATCGGTGACGCCGCACACGCGTCGACGCTGTTCCTCGGCGACGCGGCGCTGCCGGATGAGGGCATCGACGCGCTCGGTGTCGTTCGGTCCGACGGCGCGGCGGAAGCCGACGTGCGCGCGGCGCTGGAGTCGCACTTCGCCGATGTGCGCGTGCTGACCGGCGAGGGGAGGGGCGCCGCGGAGGACCCCGCCGTGTCCGCCGCGCGCACGCCGACCATCGTGATCGGAGCGGTCTTCGGCGGCATCGTGCTGACGGTGCTGGCCACCGTCGCATCCGGGATCGTCGCGCTCTCGGTGCGCCAGCGTGGCCGCGAGATCAGTCTGCTCCGCGCCACCGGTGCCACCGGACGCCAGGCGCGCGCGCTGCTGGTGGGCGAGGCGTCCCTCGCCGGGATCGTCGGAGCGCTCATCGGACTCGCCCTCGGCGTCCCGCTCGCGCACGGCCTGTTCGCCGCCATGCGGGCGTGGGGTGTCGTGCCGGGCATCCTGCAGCTGCGCGTGGGGGTGATCCCCTTCGCGATCGCACTGGTCACCACCACGGCGGTGGTCTGGTTCGCCGCGCGCCTGGCCGCCCGCCCCGCGCGCCGGGCACGCGCGATCGACGCGATGAGGGAAGCGGAGCTTCCGCGAGCCCGTGTCGGGTTCGTCCGGTGGCTCCTGGGGCTCGTGTTCGGTGGTGGCGCGGTGGCCCTGGCGATTCTCACGTGCTTCTTGCCGCCGTCGCTGGTCTCCGCCACCGCGGGCCCCGCCGTGCTGGCCGGGGCGATCTCGGCGTCGTTGCTGGCCCCCGTGCACCTGCGCCTGGGGAGGCTCGTGCTGCGCCCGGTCATCGGGGGACTCGACCGCGGGCTGGGCGGCCTGGCCGGTGTCAACGTCCGATCCCGCATCGCCACCTTCTCCACGGTGACCGGCGCGGCCGCCCTCGTGGTCGGGATCGGGGCGGGGAACCTGGTCTCGCAGGCGATGATCACCACCGCGGCCGCGCGGGCGCAGGTGCAGACCATCTCCGCCGAGGTCGTCGCCTGGGGGCCCGCCGGGACCGCCGCCGAGCTCGCCGATGACATCGCGGCGCTGCCCGAGGTGGACGCCGTCAGCCGCTTCGTCGCGTCCGGCGGCTGGATCGAGCAGCCGCACGATCCCTCCCATCCCGACCGTCCGTGGCCGCTGCGAGGGCTCGACGGTGCGGGGGTCCCGTACGTGCTCGCCAACGAGCTCGTGGCGGGCGACTTCACCGACCTCACGGGCCGCACCCTCGCGCTGCCCGCGACCACCGCCACGGAGCTGGGTGTGGCCATCGGCGACACCGTCGACTTCCGGTTCGGGGACGGCGCCGCCGCCGAACTCCGCATCGTCGCCACATACGACGACCTGCCCGGATACGAGCATCTTCTCCTGCCCGCCGACCTGCTCGCCGCGCACACCACCGCGCGCGTCGCGGAGACGGTGCTGATCGCAGGGAGTGAGGGAACCACGCCGGCCGCGCTCCATGCGGCGGTGGAAGGGGCCGTCGCCGAGCAGCCGGCCGTCGCCGTGGGCGACCGCGCCGCCCTGGAGAACGCTCTCCAACAGGGTCTCAACGTCAACGCCCTCATCAACGGCCTGATGATCCTGGTCGTCCTGGCTTACGCGATGATCGCCGTCATCAACACCGTCGCCGTCTCGACGCTCGGCAGGCGGCGGGAATTGGCGATGATGCGCCTCACCGGCGCCACCCAGCGTCAGGTCACCGCGGTCCTCCTCATCGAGACCGGCCTCGCGGCCGGCACGGGGCTCGGCGTCGGCCTGGTCGTCGCGTGCGCGGCGATCCTGCCCACCGCCCTCGTCGTCGGGGCACACCTGTTGGCACCCCTGCCGCTGGCGATCCTCGTCGCCGTGGGCGTGGCCGTGGCGGCGATCACCCTGCCGATCACGGCGGTCGCGGCCCGGCGCGGGATGGCAGGGCGGCCCACGGACGCCATCGCGCGGTCGTGACTTGAGACCCTGCCTGACTTCTCGATGTCGAGAGGACGCCTTGGCAGTCGAGGGCAGGTAAGGCTAGCCTAACGTTGTGACTTCTCCGGCTGACGTGCTCGTCCGTCCCGCGTACCGCCCGTATCTCGCGCGCGTCGCGGGCGTCCGCCGGCTCTCGCCCGCGTTCCTCCGGGTGACCTTCACGAGCCCCGACTTCGCCCACGTCGGCACCGCACGCCTCGATCAGCGCGTCAAGCTCGTCCTGCCGCGGCCGGACGGGTCGCTGTGCGACGTGGGGCAGACCGACCCCGAGATCATCGCCGCGGGCACGTGGTACCAGAGGTGGCGCGACCTGCCCGCGCACGAACGCGGCCCGTTCCGGACCTACACGATCGGGCGCACCGACCCCGATGCGGGCGAGGTGGACATCGACTTCGTCCTGCACCACGATGCCGGCCCCGCCGGGTCCTGGGCGGAGCGGGCCGCCGTGGGCGACGAGATCGTCCTGGTCGGTCCGGACGAGCGCAGTGAGCAGCGCCGGCTGGGGATCGACTGGCACCCTGGGACGGCGCGCCGGCTGCTGCTGGCCGGCGACGAGACCGCCGTGCCTGCGATCGGTGCGATCGTGGGCGCGCTCGGGGACGACGTGGACGCCGACGTCTTCGTGGAGGTGCCGACCTCGGCGGACGTGCTGACGTGGACGGTCCCCGCCCGCACGCGCGTGCGCTGGATCGGCCGCGACGGGGCCGATCACGGTGTGGGACTCATCGACGCCGTGAGCCGGTGGTGCGCGGGCAACCCGGACTGCCTGGAGCGCGCAGCCGCGCCGCGTCCCGAGGTCCTCGCCGACATCGATGTGGACCGCGATCTGCTGTGGGATGCGCCGGAGGACGGCGAAGGGGAGTTCTACGCCTGGATCGCGGGCGAGGCTGCGACCGTCAAGACGCTGCGGCGCATGCTCGTCAGCGCGCACGGTGTGGACCGCAAGCGCGTCGCCTTCATGGGCTACTGGCGCCTGGGACAAGCCGAACGGCAGGAATGAGCGCCACCGCCCGTCAGCGCCGGGCGCGATCGGCCGCGGGAGGAGCGATCGTCCTGCTCGTGGTCATCGTCGCGGCGAGCCTCATGATCGGCGCTCGCCCGGTGCCCCCCGCCGTCGTATGGGAGGCGTTCGTGCGCCCTGACATGTCCCTCCCGGACCACGTCGTGATCCTCACGCAGCGGCTGCCGCGAACCGTGATCGGGATCGTCGCGGGAGCGGCGCTGGCCGTCGCCGGGACGCTCATGCAGGGGCTCACGCGTAATCCGCTCGCCGACCCGGGGCTGCTCGGCGTCAACGCCGGCGCCTCCGTCGCCGTCCTCGCGGCCATCACGCTGCTGGGCATCACGCAGCCCGCCGGCTTCGTGTGGTTCGCATTCGGCGGCGCTGCGGCCGCCGCGATCGTCGTCGCTCTGATCGGCACGCGCGGCCCCGAAGCGGGCAACCCCGCCAAGCTCGCCCTGACCGGCGCGGCCGTGACAGCCGGGCTCACCGCCGTCACGACCCTCATTCTCACGACCTCCGTCCTCGCCCTCGACGTCTACCGGTACTGGTCGGTCGGCGGCCTCACCGCGCGGGGCCTGGACACCGTCGCCGTCGTGGCGATCCCCGTGGTGGTGGGGGCGGTCATCGCCTTCGCGAGCGCGCGCGGCCTGGACATGATCGCGATGGGCGAGGCGACGGCATCCGGACTGGGCGCGCATGTCGGCCGGACCCGCGCGCTCGGCGTCATCGCCGCCGTCCTGCTGTGCGGCGCCGCGACGTCCATCGCGGGACCCATCGTCTTCCTCGGACTCGTCGTCCCGCACGCGCTGCGGGCGATCGTCGGCTCCGATTACCGCCGCCTCCTCCTGATCGCGGCGCCCGCGGGCGCGGCGCTGCTCGTCCTCGCCGACATCGTCGGGCGGGTCATCGCACCGCCCGGGGAGATCCAGGCGGGCCTCGTGGTCGCCTTCCTCGGCGCGCCGGTGCTCATCGCGCTCGTCCTGCGCCGCCGGCAGGTGGCGCTGTGATCGCCCCCGCGGTCGGACGCACGCTCACCGCCGGCCCGCTCGAACGCGTGCGCCGGCGCCGGACCCGGCGCAGCCGCGTGGTGGTGGGCGCCCTGGTCCTGGTGACCCTCGCGCTCGTCGTGATCGCGCTGTCGACGGGGGACTACCCGCTCTCGCTCGCGCAGCTGTGGCGCACCGTGTGGGGCGGCGGCGAGCGCGTGGAGGAGTACGTGCTGTTCCAGGTGCGCGCCCCGCGCGTGGCGATGGCCGTGGCCGTCGGCGCGTGCCTCGGGGTGGCCGGCGCGCTCCTGCAGGCGCTGCTGCGCAATCCGCTCGCCAGCCCCGACCTGCTCGGCGTCAGCGGCGGCAGCAGCGTCGCGGCGGTGTTCGTGCTGCTCGTGCTGGGGATCACCGGACCCGTCCTCGCCGTCGCGGCGTTCGCCGGCGGTCTCGCCGTGGCGATCCTGCTGCTGTGGGCGGCGCGGCGATCCGGAGAGGGCGGGTTCCGGCTCATCCTCGCCGGCATCGGCATCTCCTTCCTCACGGTGTCCATCACGGGGTACCTCATGGTGCGCGCACAGGTGGAGCTCGCCGCCTCGGCGCTGGTGTGGATGACCGGTTCGCTCTCGGCCACCGCGTGGTGGCACGTGGCGGTGATCGTCCTCGTCGGCGTGCTCACCCTGCCGGCCGTCCTGGCTGCCGCGCGCTGGCTGCCCATCACGCAGCTGGGCGCCTCGGCGGCGTCGGGTCTGGGCGTGCGGCCTGAGACCGCGCGCCTCGTCACGGTCGTCGCGGCGGTGCTGCTCACGGCGGTCACGTGCGCGTTCGCCGGCCCGATCTCGTTCATCGCACTGTGCGCACCCGCGATCGCGCGGCCGCTGCACGGTCACGGCGCGATCGCGATCGGCTCGAGCGCGCTCGTGGGGGCGACCCTGCTCACGGCCGCCGACCTCGTGGCGCAGTTCGCGCTGCCGGGCTACTCCCTGCCGGTGGGTGTGGTCACCGGTGCGCTGGGGGCGGTTTTCCTCCTGTGGATCCTCGCGACCTCGAAAGGACGCCAATTGTGAACGCCGCACCCGTCCTGCGCGCGCGTGCCCTGACGGCCGGCTATCCCGGCCGCCGCGTGCTGCACGACCTCGATCTGGAGATCACCCCCGGGCGCGTCACGATGATCATCGGCGCGAACGCGTCGGGCAAGTCGACGCTGCTGGGCGCACTCGCGCGCCTCAACGCGCCCTCGGCCGGAACCGTGGAGCTCGACGGCGTGGATGTCGCGGGCATCCCGAGGCGCGCGTTCGCCCAGACCGTCGGGCTGCTGCCGCAGCAGCCGATCGCCCCCGACGGCATCACGGTGGCCGAGCTGGTCTCGCGCGGCCGACACCCCCACCGCGGCGTGTTCCAGCGCTGGAGTGCGCAGGACAGCCAGCGCGTCGACGACGCGATGGCGAAGACGGGCCTGACCGATCTGGCCGACCGCTCCATCGGCGACCTGTCCGGGGGGCAGCGCCAGCGGGTGTGGATCGCCATGGCGCTGGCACAGAACCCCCGCATCCTGCTGCTGGACGAGCCGACCACGTTCCTGGACCTGAGTCACCAGCTCGAGGTGCTCGACCTGCTCGTCCAGCTGAACCGGACCGAGGGGACGACGATCGTCGTCGTCCTGCACGAACTCAACCTCGCGGCCCGCTACGCCGACGACCTCGTCGTGATGTGCGAAGGGCGCATCGTCGCCCACGGCGCCCCGGCCGACGTGCTGACGACCGACGTGGTCGCGACCGCGTTCGCGCTGGACGCGCTCGTCATGCCCGATCCGCTCACCGGTACGCCCCTGGTCGTGCCGGTCCCCGGCGGGGCGCACGCGCACCCCGATCCGCGATGAACCCGATGAACCCGATGAAAGGAACACCCATGACCCGCTTCTCCCGCAGGCTGGCAGCCCTCGCTGCCACCGGAGCCGTCGGAGCGCTCGTCCTGGCCGGTTGCGCCTCGGCTGCGCCGCAGTCCGCCACGTCCGCCGGCAGCGCGGGCGACTCGGAGGCCTTCCCCGTCACGATGGAGCACATGTACGGGACGACGACTCTCGAGTCCGCCCCCGAGCGGATCGCGACGTGGGGATGGGGCGCGACCGACGCCGTGCTGGCGCTGGGCATCGTCCCGGTCGCGATCTCCTCGATGGACTACGGCGGGGGAGAGGACCGCATCACGCCGTGGGTCGAGGACAAGATCGATGAGCTCGGCGGCGAGACCCCCGTCATTCTGGACAACGCGACGTACGAACTGTCGGTCGAGGAACTGCTCGCGGCCGACCCCGACGTGCTCATCGCCCCCTACTCGGGGTTGACGCAGGAGGAGTACGACGCGGTCACCGGCGCCGGCATCCCCGTCGTCGCGCCCGAGGAGGCGCTGTGGGCCACGCCGTGGCGCGACGTCGTGACCGAGACCGGCACGGCACTGGGCATGGCGGACGAGGCGCAGCAGGTGCTCGACGACCTCGACGCGCAGATCGCCGAGGCCGCCGCCGAGCACCCCGAGTTCGAGGGCACCTCGATCGCCTACGCCGCGGACGACGTCGACACGTTCTACCTCTACCTCCCCTCCGACGCGCGGGTGGAGATCCTCGAGGACCTCGGCTTCGTGACGGCCGACACCGTCACGGCGATGGACACCGGGGAGTCGACCTTCTACACGACGGTGAGCGCGGAGAACCTCGACGCGATCGACGCGGAGGTCATCTTCACGCAGACCGACTCCGAGGAGCAGCTGCAGACCTTCCTCACCTCCGACCGCACGCGCATCATCCCGGCCGTCCAGAAGGGCGCGGTCGCCGCGATCGTCGGCGAGGAGAACGTCGCGGCGATCTCCCCGACCGCTCTGACCATCCCGTGGATCCTGCCGCGCATGGTCGAGCAGCTCGCCGAGGCCACCGCGGTCGCACAGGGCTGACCCCACGCGCGAAGGGTCCCGGCTGCGGCCGGGGCCCTTCGCGCGTGCGCATCCTGGGAGGAGCATGCGGCGCGGCGACTTATACTAGGGGGCTGACCATCGGTCACCTCCTGACCTCCTCCCTGAAGATCGGACTTCCGCTGTGCTCGCCGTGCACGATCTCGAGATCCGCGTGGGCGCCCGCGTACTCATGTCCGACGTCTCGTTCCGCGTCTCCGACGGCGACAAGGTCGGGCTGGTCGGACGCAACGGCGCCGGCAAGACCACCCTGACGAAGGTGCTCGCCGGCGACCTGCTGCCCAGCGAGGGACGCGTCGACCGCTCGGGCGAACTCGGCTATCTGCCCCAGGACCCGCGCTCGGGCGACCCGGAGATGCTCGCGCGCACCCGTATCCTCGACGCCCGGGGCCTGGGGACCCTGGCCCTCGGCATGCACGAGGCATCGCTGCAGATGGCCGACGATGACGTGGATGTCGCGGCACGGGCCATGCGGCGCTACGGCAACCTCACCGAGCGCTTCGAGGCGCTCGGCGGCTACGCGGCCGAAGCTGAGGCCGCCTCGATCGCGCACAACCTCTCGCTTCCCGACCGCATCCTCGACCAGCCCCTGAAGACGCTCTCGGGCGGCCAGCGGCGCCGTATCGAGCTCGCGCGCATCCTGTTCTCCGACGCCAGCACCATGATCCTGGACGAGCCCACCAACCACCTCGACGCGGACAGCGTCGTGTGGCTGCGGGAGTTCCTCAGGGGGTACAAGGGCGGGCTGATCGTGATCAGCCATGACGTGGAGCTGGTCGGCGAGACGGTGAACCGCGTCTTCTACCTCGACGCCAATCGCCAGGTCATCGACGTCTACAACATGAACTGGAAGAACTACCTGCGTCAGCGGGTGGCCGACGAGGAGCGCCGCAAGAAGGAGCGCGTCAACGTCGAGAAGAAGGCCACGGCATTGCAGCTGCAGGCGGCTCGGTTCGGCGCGAAGGCGTCCAAGGCCGCCGCGGCTCATCAGATGGTCGCTCGTGCGGAGAAGATGCTGTCGGGCCTGGACGACGTGCGTCAGGAGGAGCGCGTCGCGAAGCTGCGATTCCCGAAGCCGGCTCCGTGCGGCAAGACCCCGCTCATGGCGCGCGGACTCTCGAAGTCGTACGGGTCGCTGGAGATCTTCACCGACGTCGACCTCGCGATCGACCGCGGCTCACGCGTGGTGATCCTCGGCTTCAACGGTGCCGGCAAGACCACGCTGCTGCGCATGCTCGCGGGCGTGGACAAGCCCGACACCGGGGTCATCGAACCCGGCCACGGCCTGAAGATCGGCTACTACGCCCAGGAGCACGAGAATCTCGACGTCAACCGTTCGGTGCTCGAGAACATGATGTCCGCCGCGCCGGACATCACCGCGACCGAGGCTCGCAAGGTGCTCGGTTCGTTCCTCTTCACCGGCGACGACGTACTCAAGCCCGCCGGCGTGCTCTCCGGCGGCGAGAAGACGCGCCTGTCGCTGGCGACGCTCGTGGTCTCCAGCGCCAACATGCTGCTGCTGGACGAACCGACCAACAACCTCGACCCCGCCTCCCGTGAGGAGATCCTCGGGGCCCTCGCGCACTACGAGGGCGCCGTCGTGCTCGTCTCCCACGACGAGGGCGCCGTCGAGGCGCTCAACCCCGAGCGCGTGCTGATCCTCCCCGACGGCGTCGAAGACATCTGGGGTCGCGACTACGCCGACCTCGTCGCCCTCGCCTGACGCGGCGGATCACGCGTCGATGAGCGCGTCCTCGGCCTCCGCGTCGCGGTCGCGGCGCCGGGGACGGCGGGTCGCGGCGTCCTCTCGCGCGTGGCGGCGCTCGGTCACCAGGATGTACAGGATGAACGCGAAGCCCATGATCGCGAACAGGATCCACTGCACGGCGTAGGACAGGTGCGGCCCCGGGTCCTCCGACGGTGAGGCGATCGTGCCGGGCGTGGTCGCCGGCGCCGGGTCCTCGGACACCAGCATCCCGTAGGCGCCGGTCTCCAGCGGATGACCGCCGACCATGTCGGCCAGGAGCGGCAGGTTGATGGTGGGCACCTGTCCCTCCGGCGCCGTGCGGCCGGATGTGGGCAGCGGCTCGCCCGGACGCAGACGCACGATCACGGTGGCCTCCCCGGTGGGCGGGGCCGGCACGACGTCGGGATCGGGCTGGTTCTCGCCCGGGGGCACCCACCCGCGGTCCACCAGCAGGCCACGGCCGTCGTCGAGCAGGAAGGGCACGAGCACCTCGAACGCCGCCGTCCCGCCGTGCGGGCGATTGCGGACCAGGACCTGCTCCTCGGCGAGGTACTCGCCCGTGAGGATCACGGGGGTCCACTCGTCGGATGCGGCCAGCTCCCCGCCCGGCGCGAGCACGTCGGCGAGCGGCACGGGCGTCTTGTCGTAGTTGGCCTCCACCAGAGCGAGCTGGCGGCCGCGCTCCTCACCGCGCGAGAACTGCCAGTTCGCGAGGAAGCCGCACGCGATCGCGAAGACGACGGCGACGGCGACGTACGCCGTCCAGCGCACGAGCGGGGGCGCGGCTCGGCGGCTCATGCGCTGGCTCCTTCGGGGGTGAGCGGGCCGACCTCGAGCGGGAAGTCGCGTGCGGCCAGGAAGTCGCGGAGGTAGCCCACGTGCGCGTCGCACGCGACCCACTCCTTGCGCCGGTCGGGGGTGTGGATGCGCGGGTTCCGCCACGTGATCAGCCACGTCGCGGTGTCGCGGCATCCGGCTCGGGAGCACTCGGCGGTCATCGTTCGTCCTCCGGTCCCGGGTTCAGCCGTGGCGTCTCGCTGATCCGGATCACACCCGGCGCGGCCGGGGGAGCGGGCGCCTCGGCGGCCGGCGTGGCGATCTGGCGGTCGGGACTCTCGGCCTCTGCGCGCCGCGGATCGGCCCCGACGTTCGCGATCACGACGGCGATGTAGGGCAGGAAGACCGCCGCCGCACCCAGGACCCACGTGTACCAGCCGTACGGCGTGATGAGCACCATCGCGATGAAGCACGCGATGCGGATCCCCATCGTGATCATGTACTTGGCCAGCCGCGCGCCCGCCTCGTCGCGCGGAGCGCGCGGAAGCGATGTTGCGGAGGGCGTGCGGGGGGACGGTTTCACGGTCCTCCCAGCCTACGCCGGGCCCGCCTGGGCGGGATCTCAGGCGCTGTACGTGGTGGTCGCCGCCCCCATGATGCCGATGAACAGAAGGAAGGGGAGCACCACCAGCAGGACGAACATCAGCACGGTCAGGGCCACGCCCGCCCAGCCGATGATCGTCCCGGCCATCGCCATGCCGTATCCGGCTTCGCCCGAGGTCTTCAGGCGCTTGAGCGAGAGGTGGCCGAGGATGACGCCGGCCACCGCGGCCAGCCCGAGCACGATCGTGAAGGAGAAGACGATGCCCACGATCGAGCACACCAGCGACGCGACGGCCATCCCGTTCGTCTTCGGCCGCGGGTAGGCGGGGACGCCGTAGCCCTGCGGGGCGGAGTAGGGCTGGCGCGCGGGGTACCCCTGCGGCACCTGCGGCGCGCCGTAGCCCTGCGGGTAGGCCGGCGGTGCGTACACCGCGGGCGGCGGCGGGGTCGGCGCGCGGGGGACGGTGTCGTCGTCAGGCGGCGAGGTGGGGTCGCTCACGCGAGGCCCCCCTTTCTTCTCGAGTGCTCCCACATTCCCAGTGGCGCCGCCGTGGTGTCAAACACGGCGGATGCCGCTCGCCTAGGCTGGGGCCGTCCTCATCCCCTCGCCGAAACGGAGTGTGCCCATGGCGACCGATCGTGTCGTGCTCGTGACCGGAGGAAACCGAGGGATCGGGCGCGCGATCGCCGAGCGCTTCGTGAGCGAGGGATACCGCGTGGCGGTGACCGCCCGCTCGGGCGACGGGCCGATGGGCACCCTCACCGTGCGCGCCGACGTCACCGACGCCGCGGCCGTGGATGCCGCGTTCCGTGAGGTGGAGGCCGCGCTCGGGCCGGTGGAGATCGTCGTCGCCAACGCCGGCATCACGAAGGACACCCTCCTCATGCGCATGAGCGAGGACGACTTCGACTCGGTCGTCGCGACCAACCTCGGCGGAGCCTTCCGCGTCGTCAAGCGCGCCTCCAAGGGGATGCTGCGGGCGCGCTGGGGGCGCGTCATCCTGATCTCCAGCGTCGTGGGCCTGCTGGGGTCGGCGGGGCAGGTCAACTACGCCGCATCCAAGAGCGGACTGGTGGGCTTCGCCCGCTCGCTCACGCGCGAGCTCGGCGGTCGCGGCATCACCGCGAACGTCGTGGCGCCGGGGTTCATCGAGACCGATATGACCTCGGAGCTTCCCGAGGAGACGCAGGCGGAGTACAAGCGGAGCATCCCCGCCGGCCGCTTCGCGACCCCCGACGAGGTCGCGGGCGTGGTGACGTGGCTCGCGTCGGAGGACGCCTCCTACATCTCCGGCGCCGTCATCCCCGTCGACGGCGGTCTCGGCATGGGGCACTGACCCGCGCCGGGGTGACGCGTGCTCAGCGGACGGCGGCGGCGATCGCGCGGCCGAGTTCGGCCGGCTGCGAGAACTGCGGCCAGTGCCCCGAGCTCAGCTCGACGATCGTGAGGTCCTCGAGGGCGGCCAGATCGGCGGCCCACGGGGCGGGCTGGGCCCTGATGGCACTGAGGTCAGCCGCGGGCATGGTGCCGGTGAGCATCGTCACCGGGATCGCGTAGCGCCCGGGGTCGGCGAGGGGGAGCGGATCGGTGGGCACGCGCGCGGGAACCGAGAGGGCACGGGATGCCGCATCCGCCCGCGTCTGCTCGTCCAGGTCGCCCACCTCGGCGTCTTCGAACGCGTCCCACCCGGGGAAGGGGACGACTCCGTCGACCACGGGGAACTCCCAGATGCTGCCGCCGTCGGAGGGCGGGAAGGTGTCGACGAAGATGACCCGGGCGACCCGGCCGGGGCGCGCGTCGGCCGCGCCCCACGCGACGTTGCCGCCCCCGGAGTGGCCCACCACGACGACGTCGCCGGGGAAACAGTCGATCTCGGCGACCACCGCGGCGACCCAGTCGGCGATGCCGATGTCGGCGGAGCGCTCGGCCGGCTCGCCCACGCCGGGCATCGTCAGCGGATGAGCGGTGTGACCGGCGGCCTCGAGGCCGGGGACGACGTCGTCCCACGTGGCGGCATCGAGCCAGAGGCCGGGGATGAGGATGATGTCCATGGCGCGACGCTACCGCCGGCCGCTGACATCGTCACGGCAGCAGCGGGATGACGTGGGAGAGGTCGATCGGGCCGATCACCAGGTCGGCGCGCTCGCGCACGGCGGGTTTGGCGTTGAAGGCCAGGCCGAGGCCGGCCTCGGCGAGCATGAGGAGATCGTTCGCGCCGTCGCCGATGGCGATCGTTCCGCCGGCGGGCACCCCGAGCTCGCGTGCCCACTCCCGCAGCGATGCGGCCTTGGCGGCGCCGTCGACGATGGCACCGGACACGCGTCCGGTGAGCACGCGGTCCGCGCTCTCGAGGCGGTTGGCGCGCCAGCGGTCGATCCCGAGCGCCGGGGCGATCTCGTCCAGCACCTCGTGGAAGCCGCCGGAGACCACCGCGACCACGCCGCCGCGGTCGTGCACCGCGGCGACCAGCTCCCGCACGCCGGGGGTCGGCTCCACGCGGGCCGCCACGCGTGCGAACGCCGAGACCGGCACGCCCCGCAGCTCCGTCACGCGCGAGCGCAGGCTCTCGGCGAAGTCCACCTCGCCGCGCATCGCCGCCTCGGTCGCCGCGGCGACCTCCGCGCCGCGGCCGGCCTCCTCGGCGATCAGCTCGATGACTTCATTGCGCAGGAGTGTGGAGTCGGCGTCGAGGACGACCAGGAGGGGAACAGCGTCGGGCACGGCCTCGACCCTAGCGCGCCGTGGCGGACAGCACGTCGTAGGCTCGAACGGTCGCGTGCGCGCGATGCCCCCTGAACCACGCGAGGAGTACCGCCATGGCCGACGTCGAGAGCTTCACCCTGGACCACACCGCCGTCAAGGCGCCCTACGTGCGCCTCATCGGCACCGAGACCGGCCTGCGCGGCGATGTCATCTCGAACTTCGACGTGCGCTTCGTCCAGCCCAACGAGGGGGAGATCCCCACCGCCGGCATCCACACGATCGAGCACATGCTCGCCAGCCTCCTGCGCGATCGCCTCGAGGGGATCATCGACATCTCGCCGTTCGGCTGCCGCACCGGCTTCCACCTCATCACGTGGGGTGAGCCGGCCCTGGACGACGTCGTCGCGGCGCTGCGGGAGGGCCTGCGCTTCATCGCCGAAGAGGCCGTGGAAAGCGACATCCCCGGCGTCGACGCGGTGAGCTGCGGCAACTACCGCGACCACAGCCTGCACACCGCGCGCGAGTGGTCGGCGCTCATCCTGCAGCAGGGCATCAGCCTCGACGCCTTCGAGCGCGTCGGGGTCTGAGCCCGCTCAGGCGTCGATGCGGACGCCCTTGCCGACGACGGTGATGCCGCTGTCGGTGACGGTGAAGCCGCGCGCGATGTCCCGCTCGCGGTCCACGCCCACCGTGGCGCCGTCGGCGAGGGAGACGTTCTTGTCCAGGATCGCGCGGTGCACCCGCGCGCCCGCGCCGACGTGCACGTAGTCGAACAGGACCGAGTCGGTGATCGTGGATCCGCCGCCCGCGAGGGTCCACGGCCCCACGACGCTGCGCTCCAGGTGCGTGCCCGACAGGACGGACCCGAGCGAGACGATCGAGTCGATCGCGTTGCCGATGCGGCCCACCGAGTCGCGCACGAACTTCGCCGGCGGCGCGTTCACCGTCTGCGAGTAGATCGGCCAGTCGGTGTTGTACAGGTTGAAGATCGGCAGCGTCGCGATGAGATCGGCGTGCGCGTCGTAGAACGAGTCGATGGTCCCCACGTCGCGCCAGTAGGCCCGGTCGCGGTCGGTGGAGCCGGGCACGTCGTTGCGCTTGAAGTCGTACACCGCCGCCTCGCCGCGCTGGACGAAGTACGGCACGATGTCGCCGCCCATGTCGTGGTTGGAGGTGGGTGACTCACCGTCGACCTGCACCGCCTCGATGAGGGCGTCGGCGTCGAAGATGTAGTTGCCCATCGAGGCGAGCACCTCGTGCGGGGCATCCGAGAGCCCTTCCGGATTCTGCGGCTTCTCCAGGAAGTCGCGGATGCGGACGTTGTCGGTGGGGTCGACGTCGATGACGCCGAACTGGTTGGCTAGCGAGATGGGCTGACGGATGCCGGCGACGGTCGCCCGCGCCCCGGATTCGATGTGCGCCTCCAGCATCTGGCCGAAATCCATGCGGTAGACGTGGTCCGCGCCGATGACCATCACGATGTCGGGCTTCTCGTCGGTGAGCAGGTTCATGCTCTGCAGGATCGCGTCGGCCGAACCCGAGAACCAGCGCTTCCCCAGGCGCTGCTGCGCCGGCACGGAGGCGACGTACGCGCCCAGCATCGGCGACATCCGCCACGTCTGGGAGATGTGCCGGTCGAGGCTGTGCGACTTGTACTGCGTGAGCACGACGAGCTGGCGGAGCCCGGAATTGATGAGGTTCGAGATGGCGAAGTCGATGAGGCGGTACTGCCCGCCGAAGGGCACCGCGGGCTTGGCGCGGTCGGCCGTGAGGGGCATGAGCCGCTTGCCCTCGCCCCCGGCGAGGATGATTCCGAAGACTTTGGGAGCTGCAGGCATGGCACCACCCTAGGGCGGGCCCCGCTGCGCGACCACCCGGTGCTCGCCCCCTTGACAGCTGTACTACCGTTCGTCACATGCGCGTGGACATCGTGACCAAGGAGTACCCCCCGGAGATCTACGGCGGCGCCGGTGTGCACGTCACCGAGCTCGTGCGAGCGCTGCGTCGCACGATCGACGTGCGGGTGCGCGCGTTCGGCGCGCCGCGCGAGGAGGAGGGCACGACGGCCTATTCCGTGCCCGGAGAACTGGCGGCGGCGAACGGTGCGCTGCAGACCCTCGGCACCGATCTGGAGATCGTCCCCGATGTCGCGGGTGCCGACGTCGTGCACAGCCACACGTGGTACGCCAACTTCGCGGGGCACCTGGCGTCGCTCCTGCACGGGATCCCGCACGTCGTGACCGCCCACAGCCTCGAACCGCTGCGCCCGTGGAAGGCCGAACAGCTCGGCGGCGGGTACGCCGTGTCGAGCTACATCGAGAAGACCGCGTACGAGGGCGCGGCGGCGATCGTCGCCGTCAGCGAGGGGATGCGCGCCGACATCCTCCGCAGCTATCCGGAACTCGACCCGGCCAAGGTGCACGTCATCTACAACGGCATCGACACGCAGGCGTGGCATCCCGTCGAGGACCCCGCGTTTCTCGCGGAGGCGGGGATCGACCCGGCGCGGCCCTCGGTCGTCTTCGTCGGCCGCATCACGCGGCAGAAGGGCCTGCCCTACCTCCTGCGCGCCGCCGAGCAGCTGCCCCCGGAGGTGCAACTGGTGCTGTGCGCCGGAGCGCCGGACACCCCCGAGATCCTCGCCGAGGTGAAGGAGCTCGTGCGCGGGCTCCAGGCCACGCGCGAAGGCGTCGTGTGGATCGACCGGCTGCTGCCGCGGCACGAGCTGTCCGCGATCCTCAGCGCCGCGACGACGTTCGTGTGCCCGTCCGTGTACGAGCCGCTGGGGATCGTCAACCTCGAGGCGATGGCGTGCGGCGCCGCGGTCGTCGGGACCGCCACCGGCGGCATCCCGGAGGTCGTCGCCGACGGCGTGACCGGGCGGCTCGTGCCGATCGAGCAGGTGCAGGACGGCACCGGCACGCCGGTGGTTCCGCAGCGCTTCGTGGACGACCTGGCCCGCGTGCTGACCGAGGTCGTCACCGATCCCGACCGCGCCGCCGCGTACGGGGACGCGGGGCGGCGCCGCGCCGTGGAGGAGTTCGGGTGGGACCGGATCGCCGCGCAGACGGCCGCGCTGTACGCCGGACTGACCGGCGCCGGCCGATAGGCTGGGAGCATGCCTGAAGTCCTGGAGTTCTCCGACGTCGTCGTCCGCCGGAACGCCCGCGACATCGTCGCACACCTGGACTGGACCGTCGCAGACGACGAACGGTGGGTCATCCTGGGGCCCAACGGCGCGGGCAAGACGACGGTGCTCCAGCTGGCCGACACGCTGCTGCATCCGACGTCGGGCTCGGTGACGATCCTCGGCGAGCGGATGGGGCGCACCGACGTGTTCGAGCTGCGTCCGCGCGTCGGCTTCGCCTCCTCGGCGATGGCGCGGCGGCTGCCGCCGGAGGAGACCGTGCTCAACGTCGTGCTGACGGCGGCGTATTCGGTCACCGGCCGGTGGCGCGAGGCGTACGAGGACATCGACGAGCGCCGCGCGCTGCGAGTGCTGTCGGAGTGGAGCCTCGACCACCTCGCCGACCGCACGTTCGGCACCCTCTCGGACGGCGAGCAGAAGCGCGTTCAGATCGCGCGGGCGGTCATGACCGACCCCGAGCTCCTGCTGCTGGACGAGCCCACCGCGAGCCTCGATCTCGGCGCGCGGGAAGAGCTGCTCACGCTCCTGTCCGGGTACGCGCAGGCGCCCACGACGCCGGCGATGGTGATGGTCACCCACCACGTGGAGGAGATCCCGGTCGGGTTCACGCATGTGCTGCTGCTGCGCGACGGCGCCGCGATGGCCGCCGGACCCGTTCCGCAGACGCTCACCGCGGAGAACCTCACCGCGACCTTCGGCGTGCCCATCGTCCTCACGGAGGACGGCGGTCGCTACGCCGCGCGCGCCGCATCCTGACGTGTTCCCGGCGGCGAGCCGGTACTGATAGAATCGACCCTTGGTGCCCTGTGCACCGCAGACTTTTCCCGGCCCCGCCGAGGGGCCTCGTCCACAACGAGGATCACGCATGAAGACTGACATCCACCCCGAGTACCGCGCCGTCGTTTTCCGCGACCTCGGCTCGGGTGAGACCTTTCTCACCCGTTCGACCGTGACCAGCGACAAGACCATCGAGCTCGACGGCACCGAGTACCCCGTCATCGACGTGGAGATCTCGTCCGCCTCGCACCCGTTCTACACGGGCAAGCAGCGCATCATGGACTCCGCCGGTCGCGTCGAGAAGTTCAACCAGCGCTTCAAGAACTTCGGCGGTCGCTGAACCGTTCCGTTCTTCCCGAAGGCCCCGCTCCGGCGGGGCCTTCGGCGTTCCCGAGGCGCCGCTCAGCGGATGGGCCAGCGACCGTCGACGGAGTCGTCGGGGTCGAGCCGCCCGATCTGCACGAAGTACTCCGTGAGGCTCTCCGCCTGCGACCGCGCCCACCCGATCTGCCGCGTGTGCAGTTCGTCGAGGGTCGGTGGCAGCCACGCCGCATACCGGTCGGCGAGGGCGAGGGCCACGCGTCCGGCGGCGACGGCGTCGGCGGATGCCTCGTGCGCGCCGTCCAGCCGCACGGCGTAGTGCTGCGCCACCACCGAGAGCGTGCGCTTGCCGCGGCGGTAGCGGTCGCAGCGCTTGTCGACCACGAGCGGGTCGATGACGGGGGAGGGCGACTCCAGGGGTGCGACGCCGTGGCGGAGGGCCTCGTGCTTGAGCAGCGAGAAGTCGTAGGGCGCGTTGTACGCCACGACCGGGATCCCCGCCGCGAAGATGCCCGCGAGCGCGTCGACCACCTCGGCGACGACGGTGGCCGCATCCCGCCCGTGCGCGCGGGCGTGCTCGGTGGAGATGCCGTGGATGGCGGCGGCGCCGTCGGGGATCGGCACGCCGGGGTCGGCGAGCCAGTCGCGTGCCGTGAGCACGGCTCCGTCGGCGTCGAGCACGCCCACGTGGGCCGTGACGATCCGATCGCGCGTGACGTCGACGCCGGTCGTCTCCAGGTCGAAGACGCCGATGACGCGCGTCCACTCGGGCGCCTGGAACAGCGGGAGCTGATCGGGGCGTGCCGCGCGGTGCATACCCGACACGGTATGCGCGGCATCCGACATCGGACCGGAGGCGCACCCTTCTAGACTCGAAGCATGCCCAACCCGTATGCCGACCTGCTCTCCCGCGTCGCCGTCGAGCGGCGCGAGACCGAGGTGCTGGGCGGCACGACGGCGTACTGGGTCTACGGCGAGGCGGATGCGGCGACCACCGTGGTCGCCGTGCACGGCTTCCGCGGCGATCACCACGGACTCGAACCCGTCATCGCCCACCTTCCCGGTGTGCGGGTCATCTCGCCCGACCTCCCGGGATTCGGTGAGACCGCCCCCGTCCCCGGCCGCGCGCACGACCTGACGCTGTACACCGAATGGCTCACGGCGTTCGCAGCCGCCGTGGCGCCGGGGGCGGTCGTGCTGGGCCATTCGTTCGGCTCGATCGTGTCGGCGGCGGCCGTGGCGGAGGGGCTCGAGACGCCCGCCCTCGTGCTCGTGAACCCCATCGGCGCCCCCGCGCTGGAGGGCCCGCGCGGGATCCTCACGCGCCTGGCGGTGTTCTACTACTGGGCCGGCGCGCACCTGCCCCGCCGCGTCGGCGAAGCGCTCCTGCGCAACCGCGTGATCGTGCGCGTCATGAGCCTGGCGATGGTCAAGACCAAGGAGCCGGGGCTGCGCCGCTTCGTCCACGAGCAGCATGACGCGTACTTCTCACGGTTCTCCGACCGTGACGTGCTGCACGACGCGTTCGTGGCATCCGTCTCGCACGACGTCAGCGGCTACGCCGCCCGCATCACGCAGCCGGTGCTCCTGGTCGCCGCCGTCCGCGACGACATCACTCCGATCGAGGCAGAGCGGCGCCTGGCGACGGTCTTCCCCCGCGCGGAGCTCGTGGAGATCGCCGATGTGGGACACCTCATCCACTACGAGACGCCGGCGGCCGCGGCCGGCGCGGTCACGCGCTTTCTCTCGCCTTCCGGCGCCGGTACGCGTTGACGTTCATGCGGTTGCCGCAGTTGCCGGTGTCGCAGTAGCGCTTGGATCCGTTGCGGGAGTAGTCCACGTACACCGACGCGCAGTCGTCGGCCCCGCACAGCCGGATGCGGTCGTACTCGTCGGCGCGGATGACGTCGACGAACGCCATGGCCGTCTCCACGAGGATGCGGGTGGCGATCGGCGCATCGTCGTCGGTGGCGTGGATGTGCCACTCGGGGAATCCCTCGTGCGTCACGAGCTGGGGGAGGGCCCGGCCGTCGGCGAGCATGCGGTTGACCAGCGGCACGGCCGCGTCCCGTCCCACGGTCCACAGCTCGTACAGGCGCGGGCGGATGCTGCGGAGGGCCGCGAGCTCCTCGGCGTTCCGGTCCATGCGTCCCGTGTAGGAGTTGCCGGTGAGGAACGCCTCCAGGTCCGCCGGCGTCGTGAACGCGTCCGATCCCTCCGACGAGGCCTCCGGAAGCGTGTTGACGAGATCCACGGCGGCGGCGAGCGCGACGCGGGTGTCATGGATGAATACCACGTTGACTCCTGACGGTGTGACGGCGTAGGGTGGCGTGTCACTAGCGTACATACTTTCACTCCTGACAGGTGTCGTCATGACCTCCATCCCCGGAACAGCGGACCTCGCGCGGGCGCGCACCCTCGGTGTGGTCATCGGCCTGGCCTCGGCGGTCTCGTTCGCCTCCAGCGGGCCGGTCATGAAGCCGCTCCTGGAGGCGGGCTGGTCGGTCGGTGCTGCGCTCCTGCTCCGGATGGGCGGAGCGGCGCTGCTGCTGTCGCCGTGGCTCATCCGCGCGATCGCCCGCGACCCCGGCATCCTGCGCCGTCACGGTCTTCTGATGGTGGGGTTCGGTCTCACCGGTGTCGCGGGATGTCAGCTGTTCTATTTCTCCGCCATGCAGCGCATGCCGGTGGCCATCGCTCTCCTGGTGCAGTACACCGCGCCGGTGATGCTCGTGGCGTGGGTCTGGATGCGCACGCGTCGTCGTCCCTCTGCGGTCGTCCTCGCCGGCACCGCCCTGGCGATCGTGGGCCTGGGGCTGGTGGTCGATGTCACCGGCGCGGCCTTCGACCCGTGGGGGGTCGCGCTCGCACTCGGGGCCGCGGTGTGCATGGCGGCGTACTTCGTCATCGCCGAGCGCACGAGCGACACGATGCCGCCGCTGGTCCTCGCGGCCGGCGGATTGGCGGTGGGTGCCGCACTCATGGCGGTCCTGTGCGCCAGCGGTGTGCTGCCCTTCGTCGCGCCGGCGGCGAGCACCGACCTCCTCGGTGCCGCCGTGCCGTGGTTCGTCTCCGTCGCGTGGGTCGTGCTCGTGGCCACCGCGCTCGGGTACGGCCTCGGCGTCCTGGCCGTCCCGCGGATCGGGGCGCGCCTGGCGTCCTTCGTGGGACTGACCGAAGTTCTCTTCGCGATGCTGTTCGGCTGGCTGCTGCTGGGCGAGGCGCCCGCCCCCGTGCAGGGCGTGGGCGGCGTCCTCATCCTGGCCGGCGTGGTCCTCGTGCGTGCCGACCGCGCAGCCGTGCCGAAGGGGGAGGTCGCTATCGCTCGGGCCGTGCCAGCTCCATGAGGGGCACGACGCGGTAGGGGATGACCTCGCCCATCACGAGTGAGGTCTCGGTGCGTTCGACCCCCTCCACGGCGAGGATGCGGGCGTCGACGTCGAAGAGGTGTCGCGTGTCGCGGCAGGCCACCCGTGCGACCAGATCGATCTGACCGCTCATGCCGTGGGCCTGCAGCACTTCGGGGATGCGTTCGAGGTCGCCGACGATGCGGGGGAGCGCGGCCTGACGCACCGTGATGTGGATGAACGCCTCGATGGGGAATCCCAGGGCCGCCGGCGACAGCGACCGCTCGAACGACAGCACGACCTCGGCGCGCTCGAGCCGGGTCATGCGCGCCTGCACGGTGTTCCGGGAGAGCCCGAGGCGCTCGGCCAGCGCCACGACCGTGGCGCGCGGGTCGTCGGCGAGCGCGCGCAGGAGGTCGAGGTCGACAGCATCCAAGCGTGACATGGTGCGCAACCCTAGCAGGCTGTCCCGCCCTGGATGAAGCATCGTGCTCAACCGCGTGGAAGATGCTTGAGCTAGGTGCGCCCCGGACGTATGGTCGCGGTGTCGGCGACGCTGCCGCCACCGGACGCTCTGCAGCCCCACGAAGGCGGCAGGGCCCACCTGGAGGGAAGACGACGATGCTCACCCCTGCTCCTGTCCCCGATCTCGCGCTGAGCGTGGACGACGCCGCGCGCGTGCTCACCCCCGACGGCGAGCGCGTCCCCGACGCCACGCTGGATCCGTGGCTGGGCTCGCCCGATCCCGCCCTGCTGCGCGCGCTGTACCGGGACATGGTCCTGACCCGCCGCGTGGATGCGGAGGGCTTCGCGCTGCAGCGGCAGGGCCAGCTGGGCCTGTGGCCGCCGTGCCGCGGTCAGGAGGCCGTGCAGATCGGCACGACGCACGCACTGGCCGCGGTCGACATGATCTTCCCCAGCTACCGCGAGACCGGCGTCGTGCTGGCCCGCGGCGCGCGTCCCGAGGAGTTCGTCCTGGCCTGGCGCGGCGAGAGCCACACCGCCTACGACACCCGGCGGCTGCGGATGGCGCCCATGCAGGTGATCATCGGCGCCCACGCGCTGCACGCGACCGGGTACGCGATGGGCATCCAGCGCGATGGCGCCGACGAGATCGCGGTGGCGTACTTCGGCGACGGCGCGACCAGCCAGGGCGACGTCAACGAGGCGCTGGTGTTCTCCGCGTCGTACCAGGCTCCCGTGGTGTTCGTGTGCTCGAACAACCAGTGGGCGATCTCCGAGCCCGTCGACGTGCAGTCCCGCGTTCCGCTGGCCGCGCGCGCTCCGGGATTCGGCATCCCCAGCCTGCGGGTCGACGGCAACGACGTGCTGGCCTGCTACGCCGCGATGCGGTGGGCGCGCGAGCGTGCGCGCCGCGGCGAGGGACCCACGTTCCTGGAGGCGGTGACGTACCGGATGGGCCCGCACACCACCGCCGACGACCCCACGCGGTACCGCGACGCCGCCGAGGTGGAGCGCTGGGAGCGCCGCGACCCGATCACCCGGTTCGAGACCTACCTGCGCACGCAGGGTCTGCTGGACGACGACGCCGTGGCCGAGGTGGCCGCCGCCGCCGACATGCTGGCCGCCGCCGTCCGCGCCGCGTGCATCGGGGCACAGACCCGCCCCGGTGTCGAGGTGCTCGACGACGTGTACGCCGAGCCGCATTCGGGCCTCGCGGAGGAGCGGCGCGAATATGCCGCGTACCTCGCCGGCTTCGCCGAGACGGAGGAGAGCGCATGAGCACTCTGACCCTCGCCCGCGCCGTCAACGCGGGCCTGCGCGCCGCCATGACCGACGACGCCCGCGTGGTGCTCCTGGGCGAGGACATCGGAAAGCTGGGCGGTGTCTTCCGGGTCACCGACGGGCTGCTCGATCAGTTCGGCGCCGCTCGCGTGATCGACACGCCGCTGGCGGAGTCGGGCATCATGGGCACCGCCGTGGGCCTGGCCTACCGGGGGTACCGACCGGTGGTCGAGATCCAGTTCGACGGGTTCGTCTACCCGGCCTTCGACCAGATCGTGTGCCAGGTCGCCAAGCTCCACTACCGCACGGGCGGGGCGGTGCGGATGCCGCTGACCATCCGCATCCCGTGGGGCGGGGGCATCGGTGCAGCCGAGCATCACTCCGAATCGCCCGAGGCCTACTTCGTGCACACCGCCGGGCTGCGGGTCATCGCGGCATCCGATCCGCGCGAGGCCTACGTCCTGCTGCGGCAGGCGATCGCCAGCGACGACCCCGTGGTGTTCTTCGAGCCCAAGCGCCTCTACCACTCCAAGGGCGAGGTGGACACCGACCTCGATCTGGCCGACGAGCCGCCGATGGGCCTGGCCCGCGTGGTCCGCGAGGGCACGGACGTGACCCTCGTCACCTACGGCGCGCAGGTGCCGGTCGCCCTGGACGCCGCCGTGGCGGCGGAGGAAGAGGGGGTCTCGATCGAGGTGGTCGATCTGCGCTCGATCTCGCCCGTGGACTACCGCACCGTCACCGCGTCGGTGCGCAAGACCGGCCGCGCCGTCGTGACTCATGAGGCGGCGCGCGAAGCGGGCGTCGGGGCAGAGATCGTGGCCAGCATCGCCGAGCGCTGCTTCGAGTACCTCGAGGCGGCGCCCCAGCGGGTGACCGGGCACGACATCCCCTACCCGCCCGCCAAGCTCGAAGGCCACCACCTCCCCGACCTCGACCGCATCCTCGCCGCGGTCGACCGTGTCATGGACCGTCCGCACACCATGGCAGGAGCGTCGCAATGATCCAGGAATTCCGCCTGCCCGACCTCGGTGAGGGTCTCACCGACGCCGAACTGGTGCAGTGGCTCGTCGCCGAGGGCGAAGCCGTCGCACTGAACCAGGCCCTCGCCGAAGTCGAGACCGCCAAGGCCGTCGTCGAGCTGCCGTCGCCGTTCGCCGGTGCCGTGCAGCGCCTGCACGCCGCCGCCGGCGACACGATCGAGGTGGGCGCACCACTGGTGACGTTCACCCTCGCCGGTGCGGATGCTGCGCCGCCGACCCCGCCCGCCCCGCAGGCCGAGCCCGAGCCCGAACCGCCGGCTGCCCGGCAGGCGACACTCGTGGGATACGGCGCGCTGGACCGCGCCGGCCGTCCACGGCGACGTGCCCGGCGAGGCGCGCCCGTCGAATCCCCGCCGTCGATGCCGCCGCGCCGCGAGGGCGAGCGCGAACGCCCGCGCTCCAGCCCGCCGGTGCGGCGCCTGGCCAAGACGCTGGGGGTCGACCTGGAGAGCCTCGAGGTGGGCGAGCGGCCGATCACCCGCGCCGATGTCGAGGCAGCGGTCCGTCCGGCACCGGCCGGCGATCCGCGGGTCACCCGCATCCCGATCCGGGGGGTGCGCAAGCACACCGCGGCCGCGATGGTCCGCAGCGCCTTCACGGCCCCGCACGCGGCGACCTTCGTCACGATCGACGTCACCGAGACGCAGCGACTTCTCGAGGAGCTCGCGCGCGACCGCGCACTGCAGGGGCACCGCATCGGGATCCTCGCCGTCGTGGCCAAGGCGGTGTGCCTGGCGCTCGGGCGTACGCCCGTGCTGGGGTCGCGCTGGGACGAAGCCGCCGGCGAGATCGTGCAGCCCTCGTACGTCAACCTCGGGGTCGCGGTGGCCACCGACCGCGGGCTCGTCGTGCCGAACGTGCCCGATGCCGACGGGCTCAGTCTCGTCGGGCTCGCCGACGCCCTCGCGGAGGTCGTCACGACGGCCCGGGCCGGCGCCCTCACCCCCGCGCAGCTGAGCGGCGGCACCTTCACGATCACCAATGTGGGTGTCTTCGGCGTCGACGGGGGCGTGCCCATCCTCAACCCGGGGGAGGCGGGCATTCTCGCGGTAGGCGCGGTGCGGCGGCAGCCGTGGGAGCACGAGGGTGCGGTGGCGCTGCGGGACGTCGTGACCCTCAGCCTGTCGTTCGACCACCGCCTCGCCGACGGCGCGGAGGCGGCCGGGTTCCTCATGGACGTCGCGGGAGTGCTGCGCGCGCCCGGCCGTGCGATGCTGCTGCGATGACGCAGACGGCGACCGCATCCACCCAGTCCGATCTGGCCGATCAGCTCCGTCGACGCCTGGCCGAGGCGGCTCTCGGGGGGCCCGAGACCGCGCGCGAGCGCCACGTCGCCCGCGGAAAGCTGCTCGCGCGTGACCGCATCGACCGGCTGCTGGACGAGGGGAGCGCGTTCCTGGAGGTGGCACCGCTGGCCGCCGAGGGGATGTACGGCGGCGACGCCCCGGGCGCGGGCGTGGTGGCCGGGATCGGACTCGTCCACGGGAGGTTCGTTCTGGTGGTCGCCAACGATGCGACCGTCAAGGGCGGCGCGTACTTCCCGCTCACGGTGAAGAAGCACCTGCGGGCGCAGGAGATCGCCTTCGACAACCGGCTGCCGTGCATCTACCTCGTCGACTCCGGCGGGGCCTACCTGCCGATGCAGGACGAGGTCTTCCCCGACCGCGACCACTTCGGCCGCATCTTCCGCAACCAGGCGCGCCTGTCGGCGGCGGGGGTGCCGCAGATCGCAGCCGTGATGGGCTCGTGCACGGCCGGTGGTGCGTACGTCCCGGCCATGAGCGATGAGACCGTGATCGTGCGCGGTCAGGGCACGATCTTCCTCGGCGGGCCGCCGCTGGTGAAAGCCGCGATCGGCGAGACGGTCACGGCCGAGGAGCTCGGCGGCGGGGAGGTGCACGCGCGCCGGTCGGGCGTCGTGGACCACCTGGCCGACGATGACGATCATGCCCTCGAGATCGTGCGCGACATCGTCGCGACCCTCCCGCCGCCGGCCCGCCGCGCGTGGGAGGTGACCGCATCCGTGGCACCGGCGGAGGATCCCGCGACCCTTTACGACGTCGTCCCGGTCGAGGTCGGTCGCCCGTACGACGTGCACGCGGTGCTGGACCGCCTCGTGGACGCCGGATCCGTGCACGAGTTCAAGCGGGAGTACGGCACGACCGTCGTCACCGCCTTCGCCCGCATCCACGGCCACCCCGTCGGGATCATCGCCAACAACGGCGTGCTGTTCAGCGAGTCGGCGCTGAAGGCCGCGCACTTCGTCGAACTGTGCGATCAGCGCGGCATCCCGCTGCTGTTCCTGCAGAACATCTCCGGCTTCATGGTCGGCCGGGATGCCGAGGCCGGGGGCATCGCGAAGGACGGCGCCAAGATGGTCACCGCCGTGGCGACGACGCGCGTGCCGAAGCTCACCGTCGTGATCGGCGGATCGTTCGGGGCCGGCAACTACGCCATGTGCGGGCGCGCCTACGACCCGCGATTCCTGTGGACGTGGCCGGCCAGCCGCATCTCGGTGATGGGCGGAGCGCAGGCCGCGGCCGTGCTGGCCACCGTCAAGCGGGATCAGCTGGACGCGCGCGGTCAGGAGTGGCCCGCCGACGATGAGGAGGCCTTCCGCGCCCCGATCCAGGAGCGCTACGACGCGCAGGGCGACCCGTACTACGCCACCGCTCGCCTGTGGGACGACGGCATCCTCGACCCCGCCGACACGCGCACGGTGGTGGGCCTGGCCCTGGACGTCGTCTCCCGCGCGCCCCTTCCCGAACCCCGCTTCGGCCTCTTCCGGATGTGACCCCCATGGACTCCACGCCCCCTCCCTCCGCCGCGCCCATCGAACGGTTCGGCACGGTGCTCGTGGCCAACCGCGGGGAGATCGCCCGCCGGGTCATCCGGACCCTGCGCCGCCTCGGCATCCGCTCGGTGGCGGTGTACAGCGACGCCGACGCGGGGGAGCCGCACGTGCGCGAGGCCGATGTCGCGGTACGGATCGGGCCACCCCCCGCGCGCGAGTCGTACCTCGATATCGACGCCGTCCTCACCGCCGCCCGGGCGACCGGGGCGGATGCGATCCACCCCGGGTACGGGTTCCTCTCCGAGAACGCCGCGTTCGCGCGCGCGTGCCGGGAGGCCGGCGTCGTCTTCATCGGACCGGGGGAGCGCGCGATCGAGATCATGGGCGACAAGATCCGCGCGCGCGATCACGTCGCCGCCTCCGGCGTGCCGATCGTTCCCGGTTTCGGCGCCGAAGGCATGAGCGACGCTGAGGTCGCCGATCGCGCGGCGGAGGTCGGCTACCCGCTGATCGTGAAGCCCTCGGCCGGCGGCGGCGGGAAGGGCATGGAGGTCGTCCGGGATGCGGCAGACCTGCCGGCGGCGCTGGCGACGGCGCGACGCGTGGCGGCGGCCGCGTTCGGCGACGACACGCTGCTGATCGAGCGCTTCGTCGCCGAGCCGCGGCACATCGAGGTGCAGGTGTTCGCCGATGCCGCCGGCGCCGTCGTGCACCTCGGCGAGCGCGAGTGCACGCTGCAGCGCCGTCACCAGAAGGTCATCGAGGAGGCTCCCTCGCCCATCGTCGAGCCGGCCCTGCGCGCGCGCCTGGGCGAGGCGGCCTGTGCGGCGGCGGCGAGCGTGGACTACGTCGGCGCCGGCACGGTGGAATTCCTCGTCTCGGGGGAGAACCCGGAGGAGTTCTTCTTCCTGGAGATGAACACGCGCCTGCAGGTGGAGCACCCCGTCACCGAGTCTGTCACCGGCCTCGACCTCGTGGAGCAGCAGGTGCGCGTCGCGCAGGGGCATCCGCTCGGCCTGACCCAGGACGACGTCCGCCTGACCGGATGGTCCATCGAGGCGCGCGTGTACGCCGAGAGCCCCGAGCGCGGATTCCTTCCCGCCACCGGCACGGTGCTGGACTGGCGCCCCGCACCGGCGGCCCGCACCGACTCCGCGATCGAGACGGGCAGCGTCGTCGGCGTGGACTACGACCCTCTCGTGGCGAAGGTGATCGCCACGGCTCCCGACCGCGCGACCGCCGTGGCACGCCTGGACGCCGCCCTCGCCGATACGGTCCTGCTGGGCGTGGAGACGAACATCGCGTACCTGCGTACCGTCCTCGCCGACGAGCGGGTGATCCGCGGCGACCTGGACACGGGGCTCCTGGATCGCCTGCCGCCGACGCGGCCGGCGGCGCCCGCGCCCGCCGTGCTGGCGGCCGCGCGCGACGTTCTGCGCCCCGCGGCGGGGGAGTTGTGGGAGGCGCGCGACGGCTGGCGCGCCGGGGGCGTGCGCCGGCCCGTCGCCGCGCTGTTCGACACCCCCGCCGGCGTCGCCGAGGTGAGCGCCGACGAGGCCGCGGCCGCCGACGCCGTCACAGTCCGCGACGCCGACGGCACCGTGTGGGTGCACGCGGGCGGCGCCACCGTACCCGTCGCGCCGCTGTCGCGACGGGACGCGACCCTCCGCCGCCGCGCGGCCGCCGATCCCGCCCACGTCGCCCCCGCCCTGACGGCGCCTCTTCCCGGCACCGTGGTCGCCCTCCACGTCGCCGACGGCGATCGCGTGCGAGCGGGCGACAAAGTGCTCACGATCGAGGCGATGAAGATGGAGCACGCCCTGTCCGCCCCCCGCGACGGGGTGGCGCGACTGCGCGTCCCGATCGGGGCATCCGTGGCGCGCGGGGAGCGCGTCGCCGACGTCGAGACGCCCGCCGACGACCCTTCCGACCCCCAGGCTCAGGAGGCCTCCCATGCACACTGACACCCTGACCCACGGCCTCAGCACCGAGGAGCGCGAACTGGCCGGCATGGTCCGCGCGTTCGCTGACGAGGTCGTCGCGCCGCGTTCGTACGAGGCCGATCGTGACGCCACCCTGCCGCTGGACATCGTCGCGCAGATGGGGGAGCTCGGGCTGTTCGGCCTTCCCTTCCCCGAGGACGTCGGCGGGCAGGGCGGCGACTACACCGCCCTGTGCCTGGCGATCGAGGCGCTCGGGCGTGTGGACCAGTCCATCGCGATCACCCTCGAGGCCGGGGTCAGCCTGGGCGCGATGCCGGTGTTCCGCTTCGGCACCGACGCGCAGCGGAGCGACCTGCTGCCGGATCTGCTCGCCGGGCGTGCTCTGGCCGGCTTCGGCCTGACCGAGCCCGAGGCCGGCAGCGATGCCGGAGCCACCCGGACGACCGCACGCCTGGAGGACGGGCACTGGGTGATCGACGGGGCGAAGCAGTTCATCACCAACTCCGGCACGGCGATCACCCGATTCGTCACCGTCACCGCGGTCACCGGCCGCACCGCCTCCGGGAGCCCCGAGATCTCCGCCATCATCGTGCCGCACGGCACCCCGGGGTTCGTCGTCGGGCCCGGGTACGACAAGGTGGGCTGGCACGCATCCGACACGCATCCGCTCGCCTTCGACGGCGCCCGCGTGCCGGAGGGGAACCTGCTGGGTGCGCGCGGTCGCGGTTACGCGAACTTCCTGCACATCCTCGACGAGGGGCGCATCGCGATCGCCGCTCTCGCCACCGGAGCGGCGGAGGGATGCCTCGAAGCCGCCGTCGACTACGCCAAGACCCGCACGGTGTTCGGCGAGCGGCTCTCGTCGCGACAGAGCATCCAGTTCCTCCTGGCCCGCATGCGCGCGCGCGTGCACACCGCCCGGCTGGCGTGGCTGCACGCCGCGCGCCTGCGTGACGCGGGGGAGCCGTTCAAGGAGGAGGCGGCGATCGCCAAGCTCGTCAGCGGCGAGGCGGCCATGGACAACGCCCGTGACGCGACCCAGGTGTTCGGGGGCAACGGCTTCATGAACGAATACCCCGTGGCCCGTCACTACCGCGACTCGAAGATCCTCGAGATCGGCGAGGGCACGACGGAGGTGCAGCTCCTGGTCATCTCCCGGGCGCTGGGGCTCACCGGGTAGCGTGAGGACGTGAGCGGAATCGTGCAGCGCGGCCTCTGGTTCGAGGAGTTCGAGGTCGGAGCGCGATATCTCCACCGCCCGGGGCGCACGGTGACGCAGGCCGACAACATCCTCTTCTCCGCCCTCACCGCCAACCCGCAGGCCCTGCACGTGGACGCCGCCTACGCCGCCACGCAGCCGTTCGGACGTCCGCTGGTGAACTCCATGTGGACCCTCGCGACGATGGTCGGCGCCTCGGTGGCGCAGCTGACGCAGGGGACGCTCGTGGCCCAGCTGGGGCTGGAGGACATCGCCTTCCCCGCGCCGCTGTTTCCCGACGACACCCTTTACACCGACACCGAGATCCTCGCCACGCGCGCATCGGCGTCGCGCCCGGGCCAGGGCATCGTGACGATGCGGCACACCGGGCGGTCGCAGGACGACACCGTCGTCGCGCGCGCCACGCGCGCCGTGCTGCTGTGGCGCGAGGATGCAGAGGGCCGGCCGTGACCGAGTTCGCCCTCGGGCCCGCCCTCCTGTTCTGCCCCGCCGACCGCCCTGAACGGTTCGCGAAGGCCGCCGAGCGCGCCGACGCCGTGATCCTCGACCTCGAGGACGCCGTGGGAGCCGAGGACAAGACCGCCGCCCGCGGGCATGTCATCGAGGCGGAGCTCGACCCGGGCCGCACCATCGTGCGCGTCTCGGCGCCGGGGACGGCGGCATTCGTGGCCGACATGGCGAGCCTGTCGCAGACGGATTTCCGCACGATCATGGTCGCCAAGGCCGAATCGGCGAAGTCGGTGCGGGCGATCGACGCGCGGTTCTCCGTCATCGCGCTGTGCGAGACGGCGCGCGGGGTCGCTGTGGCCGACAAGCTCGCCGCATCCGATCGGGTCGTCGCCCTCATGTGGGGCGCGGAAGACCTCGTCGCAAGCCTCGGCGGCACGTCCAGCCGCGACGCACGCGGGCAGTACCGCGACATCGCCCGTCACGCCCGCTCTCGCGTGCTGCTGGCCGCCCGCGCCCGGGGGAAGGCCGCGATCGACGCGGTGCATCTGGACATCGCCGACACCGACGGCCTCCGGGCTGAAGCCGAGGATGCGGCCGCCTCCGGTTTCACCGCCACCGCCTGCATCCACCCGTCCCAGGCGGAGGTGATCCGCGCCGCCTACCGGCCCGATCCTGCGATGGCCGAGTGGGCGGCGGGTGTGCTGCGGGCCGCGGAAGGTCAGGGCGGCGTGTTCCGCTACGAGGGGCGCATGATCGACGAGCCCGTGCTCGTGCACGCCCGCCGCATCCTCGCCCGGAGCGCGTGACGCCCTGGATGCAGTTCCGCGGAACGTCGCGAACGCTCTGGAGGAAGCGGTTCTCGGTCGTCGTGTCACACTTCGTGGACTGCCGGGCATTTCTTCTGTGACAGCGGGGATTCCGCGGTCGCCAGATGGATTGGGTAGCCGTGAGCAAGCGCAGTGTTGATGAGGTCTTGTCGGGCAGCAGCCCGGCGTTCGTTTCCTCGGTCGCGACAGAGGCGGCGCTTGACGCGCTCGTCCTGGAGTCGCGGAACGCTGGGGGGCGGTCACGAACGAGACGTCGGAATCGCCGCCTTATGTGGTTTGTTCCGGGAGCGGTCGTTGCGGTGAGCGCGCTGACGGCAGGTGCGGTCGTGGCGGATCAGATGACACGGCTGGATGTTCCCATCGCGGTCGAGTACACGACCGACACGGGTGTGACGGTGTCCTGCACCGCTCACATTGCGAGCTCCCTCTTCTCGCCGCGACTGGCGGAAGTCACCGAGTACTACACGGCACACGAGTTCGCCGCCGACGGGATCGGTCAGCGGATCTACAACTACGCTCTCGTCCTCGCCGGGGAGAAGGAGGGCACGTCCGCCGACCTGCCCGACTCGGTCGGATGGCTTCCCGGCGACGAGAATGACGGAGGCTGGGAACCTCAGTCGGGCCGTAGCGCACTCACCGAGTCGATGCTCTACTTCATCGTGCTCGACGTTGAGAACGAGCTCGGACTGGCCGCGGGCCGAGCTGGCGCGGCCGAGCTCCAGGCCGACTGCACGGGACAACTGCATTGACCGTCGCAGTGACGCGGTCTACTCCCGCGCCGGTGAACGGAGATCTGGCTGATGCGTTCCGTCGCGAGGCGAGCGGCTTGCTCGGGTTTTTCATCAAGCGTGATGTTCCCGCCGAGGACGCGGCCGATCTGGTGAGCGATACGTTCCTCGCAGCCTGGCAATCCAGCCGAACGAGCAGAGTCGAGCCTGATCTGCTTCGTGCGTGGCTGTTCGGCATCGCCCGCAAGGTGCTGTCCCGATATCGTCGCGGACGCAGCCGACGATCCGCGTTGAGCGACAGGTTGCGGGCGACGCTCGCGGCAGACGATATGACCCAGCAGACCCCGGTCGCAGGCGGCCACGAGCTGGGCGAGCACGTCCGGTCTCTCATCGCTTGCCTTCCCGAGATCGATCAGGAGATCGTGCGGCTCGTCTACTGGGACGGGTTCACTCAAGAAGAAGTCTCGACCGTCCTCGGCAAGCCGGCCACCGCGGTTCGCGCTCGACTGTCTCGCGCGCGAAAAGTGTTGCGAGATCAGCTGGCTGAGAGCGGTGACGTCGAGTGACGCATCCCCACGCGTCATTGATGACGATGGAGCGTCCGGCGGGCAGCCGGAGCGCGTGACGCGGAGCGATACGGCCTAGAACGGGGGTGGGTCGGCGTCGGGAACGAAGGCCACACGCGGGGGCGCTTTGTCGGTGTAGCGGCGGTGGAGGGGCGAGGTCCAGCGGATGGTGCCGTCGGGTTCCTGCGCGGCCGTCCACTCGGTTTCGGTCTTGAGGGTGTGATGTCGTTTGCACAGACAGGCGAGATTGCCGGCGGTTGTGCGTCCGCCGAGGGCCCAGTCGAGATTGTGGTCGTGATCGCAGCGGCGGGCCGGCTGGCGGCAGCCGGGGAAGCGGCAGTGGATGTCGCGGGCGGCGAGGAAGCGCTCGAGGATCGTGCCCGGGCGGTAGCGGTCGACGGTGAGCACCATGCCGGTGATGGGGTGAGTGAGGATGCGGTCCCAGCCGGGCGCCGTGCCCATGAGCTGACGCGCGGTGTCAGCGTCGATGGGTGACGTGCCGTCGATGCTCGCGCCGCGGTCGGCGATACCGGCGGCGGTGAGGGCGGGGACGGTGACCTGGACGCTGGCGCGGATCGCGCCGAGACCGCCGGGAAGGATGTCGGTGGTGTGGTCGATCGCGGGCTGGCCGGTGAGGAGCATGTCGCACACGAGGTCGGCGCGGATCTGATCGAGGGTGCGGGTGTCGACAACGACCGAATCGGCAGGGACCAGTTCAGACTCGGCCTCCACTGCGTCGGGGTGGGCGGTGGCGGCACGGATCGCGCGGGCCTGCTGGGTGAGGCGGTCGTGGATGCCGTGCAGGAGGGTGGTGGGCCCGATGATCTCCAGTTTGGCCAGCCCGTCGTGCAGCTCGGAGAGGGTGACGGTGCGTGCCTTCTCGGCGCGTTCGAAGCGGGTGGTGATGGATTCGGGGTGGAGGTGCTCGGCCAGACCGCGCGCATAGTCGCGTGTGCGGGCGACCGTCTCGGCGGCGGCCCATTCCAGCACGACCTGTTCGAACGCGGCGCGGTCGGACTCGTCGGTCAGGACGCACCCGGCGTCCTGGATGACCGCGGCGTGACGCGCGGTGATGCGGCCGGTGGTGAGGGCGTCGATGGTGGCGGGGAAGCGTTCGACGAGATCCAGCGCGTCACTCATGCGCGATTGGGCCACGCGGTCGCTCCAGCGCACGGCCGCGCCGATCTCGGCGGCGATGGAGCGCAGCTCCATCTCGCGGGCGCGCTGGGTGGCGTGCTTGCCCTCCATCCGTCGCAGCGCGATCCGCATCGCCCCGGCCAGCTGTGCGACTTTCACCGCTTCGAGGACGGCGATCTCCTCTTCCGCGTCGCGCAGCTCGTCGACGATCGCGGCGAGTCGCGCGTCTTCGTCCGGATCTTCGATACTTGCGAGGGCTGCCATACCACAAGTGTCGCACCTAGTTCCGACATCGCCCGATGCGGAAGGGACCGTCTGGGGATAAGTGGTCCCCGTCAGTCGTGGGGGAGGAGCGGTCGGAACGGCGCGGGGCTGAACTCAGACCGCGGCGCCCACGTACGACAGCAGCCGGAGGCGCTCGCGCTCGATGAGGAACGTGTGCGCCGATCCGTTGGGCAGCCGCTCGCCCTCCGCGGGCAGCTCGTCGCTCGTGGCGTGGCGGATGACCTGACGGATGAGGGCGCCGTGGGCGACCGCGACGACCTCGGGCGCGCGAGGGGCGGTCGCGCGACGGGCGTCGTCGACGGCGGTGCGGATGGCGCGCAGCGCCCGGTCCCGCACGTCGGGCCACGGCTCGGCGCCCGGCACCTGTGCGGTACTCCACTGTCCCCACCGCTCGCGGAACTCCACGGCGTCCACTCCCTCGGCCTCCCCGTAGGAGCGCTCGCGCAGGCCGGGGTAGCGGTGCGGTGCGGCCACCCCGAGGACCTCGGCGATGATGTCGGCCGTCTCGGCGGCGCGCGAGAGGTCGCTGGAGACCACCACGATGGGCGTGTCGTCCTCGCGACGCTCGGCCAGCAGCATCCCCGCTTCGCGGGCCTGGGCGCGGCCGGTGTCGTTGAGGGGGATGTCGGTGGACCCCTGGATGAGGCCGTTGCGATTCCAGTCGGTCTCGCCGTGGCGGATGAGAGTCAGGAGCGTCACCGCACGAGCCTATCCGGCGTGCGCCTCCGACCTCCCTGTGAGCGCATCGCGCAGGGCGGAGAGGACTTCGCTCGTGCCCGCGTCGAACTTGATGCTCGCGCGGGCGTCGGCGCGCGTGACCCCTCGGTTGATGATCACGACGGGGATGCGGCGCCGCCGGGCCCGCTCGACGAGCCGGATGCCGGAGTTGACCACGAGGGAGGATCCGGCGACCACGAGCGCCTGGCTCGCGTGCACGAGCTGCTCGGCCTCGCGGAACTTCTCGGTCGGCACGAACTCCCCGAAGAACACCACGTCGGGTTTGAGTACGCCACCGCACACGGTGCAGGCCGGGATGCGGAACCCCTCGACCCGGTCGGGGCTCACGTCGCCGTCCGGTCCGAGCGGCAGGTCCTCGTCGGTGCTGAGCCACGGGTTGTCGGCTTCCACGCGGGCGGCCAGATCGCGCCGGTCGAACACCTGGCCGCAGTGCGTGCAGAACACGCGCCGCATCGTGCCGTGCAGCTCGACGACGCGACGGCTGCCCGCTCGCAGGTGCAGGCCGTCGACGTTCTGCGTCACCACGCCGGTGGCCACGCCGGCCTGCTCGAGGTCGACGATCGCGCGGTGCCCGGCGTTGGGCTGGGCCGCCGAGAAGGCGCGCCATCCGAGGTGGCTGCCCACCCAGTACCGGCGGCGCGCGTCCTCCCCGGCGAGGAACTGCTGCGCCGTCATCGGGGTGCGCACGGGGGCGCCCTCGCCGCGGTAGTCGGGGATGCCCGAATCGGTGGAGACCCCGGCTCCGGTGAGGATCGCGAGCCGGCGGCCGCTCAGCAGGTCGATCGCGCGTTCGAGCGCATCAGCTGTCGCTGCATCCTGCGCGAACACTGCCGGCACGGGCCCACCTCCCTGTTCGAGTGTAGGCGCGCGGGACGGTGAGGCTGCCGTGCTGCTGGCAGAGTGGAGGGCATGCGCATCGTCGAGATCGGGGACGCCGCCGACCCGCGGCTGGGCGACTACCGTGACCTCACGGACGTGGCACTGCGGCGCGTGCGGGAGCCGGCCGAGGGGCTGTACATCGCCGAGTCCGCCAAGGTGCTCGCGCGCGCCCTCGCCGCGGGCCACCGGCCGCGTTCGCTCCTCGTGCAGGAGAAATGGCTGGACGACGCGCGCGCGCTGCTCGAGGACGTCGAGCACGACGCGGTGCCGGTGTACGTCGTGCCGGAAGAGGTCGCCGAAGGCGTCACGGGGTACGCGGTGCACCGCGGGATCCTCGCCGCGATGCACCGCCCGCCGCTGCGCGCGGTGGCCGACGTCGTGGCCGACGCGCGCCTGGTCGTGGTCCTGGAGGACATCGTCGATCACACCAACGTCGGGGCGGCGTTCCGCAGCGCCGCGGCGCTCGGCGCCGATGCCGTGCTCGTGACGCCGCGGTGCGCGGATCCGCTCTACCGCCGCAGTGTGCGGGTGAGCATGGGGACCGTCTTCCAGGTGCCGTGGACGCGCCTGCCGGAATGGGACGAGGCCGGTCCGCTCCTGCACGAGGCAGGCCTGCATCTGGCAGCCCTCGCGCTGTCGGCGGATGCCGTACCGCTGGACGAGTTCGCCGCCGACCGTCCGGAGCGCGTCGCGCTGCTCCTGGGCGCGGAGGGCGACGGTCTCAGCCGGCGCGCGCTGGCGGCGGCGGACACGGTCGTGACGATCCCCATGGGCGGGGGAGTGGACTCCCTCAACGTCGCCGCGGCATCCGCCGTCGCGCTGTGGGCGCTGCGGCACTAGCCGTCCCGGCGGTTCAGCCGGCTCGAGAAGCCGCTGACCGGATGGCCTCGGCGAGGTCGCGGGCGCGGCTCCACATGGGCCAATGCCCCGTCGGGAGGTCGATGACGTCGAGGTGCTCGAGGTTCGCGACCTCGGCGAACATGGCGTGGCCCGCGCGCGCCAGCTCCAGCACCTGCGCGCTCGGGATCGAGCAGCACACCAGGGTGGTCGGGACCTTTCGGCGGTCATCGTTCGTGAGCTCGAGGGGCTGGCGCAGCACGGGGCCGGGCTCGGGGACGGCCCGGGTCCGGAAACGCTCGAGGACCTCTGCGCTCAGGCCTTCGAGACTCGCCTGCTGGGCGAGGGCCTCGAGAGGCGGCAGCGGAAGCTCCGCCACTGCCTCCGGGAGGTCGGGGGCGAAGACGCTTCCCGTCGCGACAGGGCCGGAATCCACCCACACCACCCGGTGAACGAGCTCGGGATGCCGATCGAGGACGAGGCTGACGGGGAAGTTCGCCCCGCTGTGGGCGACGAGAGTCGTGGGCTGGTCCTCGGAGACCCCGAGCTGGGCGAAGATGTCCAGGACCGCTGCGGCCTGATCGTCGAGCGTCTTCGTCGCACGGTCGGGATCGTCCCCGTCTAGGCCGGGCAGGGTCATCGCGACCGCACGGGAACGGTCGGTGTTCAGGTGTTCCAGGACGTCATCCCACGCCCAGGCGCCCAGCCAGTGGCCGGCGATGAGGACGATGGACGGACTGTTCGTCGTACGGGTCATGTGACCATCTTCGACGGTGCTCCGGCCAACTGTATGTCACTATTTGTGGCATGAATGTGACTCGGGCGGCACGGTGAAGCGGGCGGAACGACTCCATGCCCTGTCCGAGATGCTGCGCCGGAGCGGATCACGGGGATGCTCGGCCGAGCGGCTGGCGCGAGAGTTCGGCGTGTCGGTGCGCACGGTCAAGCGAGACCTCGCGGCGCTGGACAACAGCGGCGTGCCGGTATGGTCGCGTCCGGGCCCGGGCGGTGGCTACGGGTTGGCAGTGGGGGCGTCCCTGCCGCCGGTCAGCCTGTCCCCGGCGCAGGCCGTGGCGCTCATGGCCGCCGTGTCGGCCGCACCCGATGCGCCCTACGCGGATCTGGCAGCAGCCGGGGTCGGGAAGATCCTCGACGTCCTCGACCCCAGAACCCGCGCCCGGGCCGACGAGCTGGCCGGCCGCGTCTGGGTCAATGCGATCGCCCCCTCTTCCCGCGCGCTCAGGTCGGCACTGGAGGAGGCGATGGCCGAGCAGCGGGTCGTCCGCATCCGCTACACAGCCAGGGACGGGGCCACCACCACCCGCGACGTCGAACCCGTGCTGTTCGCCTCCACGAACGGCCAGTGGTATCTCGTCGGTTGGTGTCGGCTGCGTGACGCGATGCGGTGGTTCACGGTGTCGCGCATCGAGCGAGCCAGCGTGACCCAGACGGCGTGCAGCGGACATACCGTGCAGGAGGTCGGAGAACCCCCGGCGGGCGCCCGGCCGGTGCACGGCCGGCTCGGGTGAGTCGCTCCCATCGACCTCTCCGGTCAGGACGACGAGGCGCCCGTGGTCCCCTCATCGGAGCCGGTGCCGGCGTTCCGGGCCTCCGTGGCGCGGGCCCGCGCCTCCGCCTCCGCGGCGCGTGCTCCCGCTGCGGCAGCGGCTTCCGGGTCGGCGCCGGCCGCGGCGGCAGCAGCAGCGGCAGCGGCCGCGACGACGGGAAGGGGCTCGGGCCGCTTGGGGCGGACGTGGTCGCCGGAGGACTGGTGGCGCAGGCGGCGCAGCGCCCACGGCACGAGGTGTTCCCGTGCCCATACGAGATCGTTGGCACGGGCCGCGCGCCACGTGATGGCCGGGAGCGGATCGGGCTGCATGGGCTGCAGGTCGTTCGGCACGTGCAGGGTCCGCAGCACCATGCGGGCCACCTCGTGATGCCCGAGCGAGTTGTAGTGCAGGCGGTCGTCGTCGAAGAACCGCATGTCCTGCACGGTCTTCAGTCCCCACTGGTCGGCCACGATGCAGTCGTTGGCCGCGGCGATCGCGCGGATGTTCTCGTTGAAGATGGCGACCTTACCGCGGATGCCACGGAACACCGGCGTGAAGTTGGTGTCGATGCCGGTGAAGACCACGAGCGTCGCGCCGGTCGACGCCAGCCGCACCACGGCGTCTTCGAACATCTCCGCCACTGCGTCGGGGTCGGAGCCGGGGCGGATGACGTCGTTGCCGCCGGCGGAGAAGGTGATCAGGTCGGGATGCAGCGCGATCGCCGGCTCGATCTGGTCGGCGACGATCTGGCCGATGAGTTTTCCCCGCACCGCGAGGTTGGCGTACGCGAAGTCGTCGACCTGGGCGGCGAGCACTTCGGCGACACGGTCGGCCCAGCCGCGATTGCCGCCGGGCGAGGCGGGCTCGGGGTCGCCGATGCCTTCGGTGAATGAGTCGCCGATCGCGACGTAACGCCGCCACGGGTGCGGCTCGGTGATCGTGGGGGTGGGATCCGGGGTGGGGACGTCGGGCTGATTCGTCATCGTTCCTCCGATGACCCAGGCTACCGCGGGCCCTCCGACATGTCCTCGGCGGGGTGCTCCACGTCCTCGTGCGGAGGGGTCGGAACCATCGCTTAGGGTAGTGAGTCGCGCCGGTCAGGAGAGGGAGGAATGTTGGACGACGACCTGATCATCGCTCCCGACCACACCTCCGACCGCGGCACCGCGAATCCGCACGACGACGCCTCCCACGAGCACGAGGGGCACTTCGGCAGCTTCGCGGCAGAGCACCTCTCACCGACCTACCCCCAGCGCGCGCCGTGGGGCACCGCCCAGCGCCTGCGCGCCTGGCAGGCCGAGGCGCTGGACGTGTACTTCGGATGCGACGGCCCCGACGGGGTGGGCAAGGGCCCGCGCGACTTCCTCGCGGCCGCGACCCCCGGCGCCGGTAAGACGACCTTCGCCCTGCGCCTGGCGAGCGAACTCTTCCGCCGCGGCGTCGTGGACCGCATCGTCGTGGTCGCCCCCACCGAGCACCTCAAGACCCAGTGGGCCGACGCCGCCGGGCGCGTGGGGATCCGGTTGGATCCGGCCTTCAGCAACCGCCACGTCGCGCCCTCGCGGCAGTACCACGGGGTGGCGGTGACGTACGCCCAGGTCGCCGTGAACGCCGCCGTGCACGAGCGCATGACGCTGGATGCGCGCACGCTGGTGATCCTCGACGAGGTGCACCACGGCGGCGACGCGCTCAGCTGGGGCGACGCGCTCCGCCAGGCGTACCGCCGCGCGACCCGGCGCCTGCTGCTGTCGGGCACGCCGTTCCGCAGCGACACCGCCCCGATCCCGTTCGTGGAGTACCACCCGGACGCCAAGGGCATCCGCGTGTCCCGCACCGACTACGCGTACGGATACCGTCGCGCGCTGGAGGACGGCGTCGTGCGGCCGGTGATGTTCCTCGTGTACGCCGGTCAGATGCGGTGGCGCACGAAGGCCGGCGAGGAGATGGAGGCCCATCTCGGGCAGGACAACACCAAGGACATCACCTCCCAGGCGTGGCGGACGGCGCTGGATCCGAACGGCGAGTGGATCCCCGCGGTCCTGCGTTCGGCGGACCGGCGTCTGACGGAGGTCCGCCAGCACATTCCGGACGCCGGGGGGTTGGTCATCGCGACCGACCAGACCGCCGCCCGTGCGTACGCGGCTATCCTCGCCGACGTCACCGGCGAGCAGCCCACCGTCGTCCTCTCCGACGAGGCGGAGGCCTCCGCCCGCATCGAGCAGTTCTCCCAGAGCACGAGCCGGTGGATGGTGGCGGTGCGCATGGTGTCGGAGGGCGTGGACGTGCCCCGGCTGGCCGTGGGGGTGTACGCGACGTCGGCGGCGACGCCGCTGTTCTTCGCGCAGGCCATCGGGCGTTTCGTGCGCGCGCGGCGCCGCGGCGAGACGGCCAGCATCTTCCTGCCGAACGTTCCCATCCTCTTGGCCCTCGCCGGCGAGCTCGAGCGCCAGCGCGATCACGCGCTGGACCGCGACTCCGACGATGACCAGTGGAACGCCGAAGAAGACATGATGGACGCGGCGGAGCGCGAGGAGAAGGCCTCCGACGGGCTCACCGAGGAGTTCACCTTCCAGGCTCTCGGTTCGCACGCCCACTTCGACCGCGTCGTCTTCGATGGCAAGGACTTCGGCCAGCTGGCCATCCCCGGCACCCCCGAGGAGGAGGAGTTCCTCGGGATCCCGGGCCTCCTCGAGCCCGACCAGGTGCACGAGGTGCTCATGTCGCGCGTCTCGCGGCAGTCCCGCCACCGCACCGCCCGGGAGGCCCGCGAGTCGGCCGCGCCCGCGGAGGGTGCGACGGCGGCGCCGGAATCGACGCTGCCGCAGCCGCTGCACCGTTCCCTCAAGGAGCAGAGGCAGCTGCTGAACAGCCTCGTCGGGCTCTACGCCCGGCAGACCGGTGAGGCGCACGGGCTCGTGCACGCCGAGCTGCGGCGGCTGTGCGGCGGCCCGGCCGTCTCGCACGCGACCGTGGCTCAGCTGCAGGCACGCATCGACCTGCTCCGCCGCCGCGTGCACTCGTGAGGGCGCGCGGCTACGACTTCACGTCGCGGTGGCGCGTGGCAGCCGGACCGCCGCAGTGCTGGGCCGCGGCCGAACGGATGCTGCGCCCCGGTGCGGCGACGTGGTGGCCGGGCGTGTCCGTGGCCGGCGCGCCGAGCCGGATGGCTCCGGGGGAGCGGATCGCCCTCGTGGTGCGCAGCCCCTTCGGCTACCGCCTGCGCGTGCACCTCACGGTCGTGAGCCTGGCGCCGGGCCGTCGCCTGGTCGTCCGCAGCGACGGCGACCTGGCGGGAGTGGGCACGGTGGAGCTGGCGCCGGCGGGCGCCGCGGCGACCGAGATCATCGTGCGATGGTGCGTCTCGACCCGGCGGCCCTGGATGAACGCGACCGCCGCCGTGCTCCGCCCCGTCTTCGTCGCTGCGCACGCGGTCGTCATGCGAGCCGGCGAACGGGGCCTGCGTCGCGCCGTGGCGCGTGCTTCGGAGCCCCGAAATGCTGGCAGTTCCGCCCTCGCGTCCGGTGCGGCTGTGCCGCGCGGATAGCGTGGAAGCATCCCCACCAGATCGGAGCCTGTCGTGACGCGCGCCCCTTCCGCCCCGACCGAGAGAGATCGGCGTCGCTGGATGCGGTACCTCGTCGACGAGCGGGCTGAGGCGGGTCTGTACCGGGAGCTGGCCACCCGGCGCGAGGGTGAGGAGCGTGACATCCTCCAGGCCCTGGCCGACGCGGAGGACCGCCATGCCGCGCATTGGATGGACCTGCTCGGTGGCGAGCCCGCGCGGCTGCCGCGCCCCGGAACGGGCACGCGAGTGCTCACGTGGATGGCACGGCGGTTCGGGTGGCTGTTCGTCCTCGCCCTCGCCCAGAACGCGGAGGCGCGCTCGCCCTACGACGACGAGCCGTACGCGTCGGCCGCGATGGCGGCGGACGAGAAGGTGCACCACGAGGTCGTGCGCGGCCTCGCCGCACGGGGGCGCCGGCGACTGTCGGGCACGTTCCGGGCCGCGGTGTTCGGCGCGAACGACGGACTCGTGTCCAACCTGGCGCTCGTGCTGGGCATCGGGGCGACCGGCGTCGCTCCGGCGTTCGTGCTCTTCAGCGGCATCGCGGGGCTCCTGGCGGGCGCCCTGTCGATGGCGGCGGGGGAGTTCGTCTCGGTGCGGTCGCAGCGCGAACTGCTGCAGGCCACCGAGCCCAACGAATACGCCGACGAGGCGCTGCCGCACCTCGACCTCGACGCCAACGAGCTGGCCCTGGTGTACCGCACGCGCGGGCTTCCGGCGGCGGAGTCGCTCGCCCGAGCGCGCCGTGTCGTGGCGGCGGCGCAGGAGACCGGCCGCGGCGCCCCGCGCGCGGGCGAGCCGGCCGCGACCGATGCGCACGAGATCGTCGGGGGCGCGTGGCGCGCGGCCGCCTCGAGCTTCCTCTTCTTCGCCTCCGGTGCCGTGCTGCCGGTGCTGCCGTGGGTCTTCGGGCTCTCCGGCCCCACCGCTGTCATGGTCGCCCTCGTACTGGTCGGGCTCGCGCTCCTGGGCACCGGCGCCACGGTGGGGCTGCTGTCGGGCGCGTCGCCGCTGCGCCGGGCGCTCCGCCAGCTGCTCATCGGCTACGGCGCCGCTGCCGTCACATACGTCCTGGGGCTGGCCTTCGGGGTCGCGGTGGCGTGACCCCGCGAGCCTCCTGCTCCGTCGTTCAAAACTCAGGAGAATCCGGCGGTTTGGGGCTCCCCGGGGCCGCGATGCAGCGGAATCTCCTGAGTTCTGCGCGGGGGTGACCGGCGGCTCAGATGTGGCCGAGGGCCATCATCGCGTCGGCGACGTGGATGAATCCGGCGATGTTGGCGCCGGCGACGTAGTCGCCGGGCACGCCGTATTCGTCCGCGGTCTCCAGGCAGCGGTCGTGGATCGAGCGCATGATCTGCTCGAGCCGCTCCTCGGTGTGCGCGAAGGTCCACGAGTCACGTGAGGCGTTCTGCTGCATCTCGAGGGCGCTCGTGGCGACGCCGCCGGCGTTGACGGCCTTGCCGGGCGCGAAGCGCACGCCGGCTTCGCGCAGCGTGCGGATCGCGTCGGGCGTCGTGGGCATGTTCGCGCCTTCGGCCACGATCGTGCAGCCCCCGCGCGCGAGCGCCGCCGCGGCATCCGCGTCCAGCTCGTTCTGCGTCGCACAGGGCAGGGCGATGTCGCAGGGCACGTCCCAGATCGAACCGCCCTCGATGAAGCGCGTGCCGGGACGCTCGTCGGCGTAGTCGCTCATGCGGCCGCGACGGGTGTTCTTGATGTCTTTGAGCAGCTCCAGGTCGATGCCGGCCTCGTCCACGACGTATCCGGCAGAGTCCGAGCACGCCACGACGACGCCGCCGAGCTGGTGCACCTTCTCGATCGCGTAGATGGCGACGTTGCCCGAGCCGGACACGACGACCCGCTTGCCGTCGAGGGAGTCCCCGGCGTCACGGAGCATCTCGTCGACGAAGAAGACCACGCCGTACCCGGTCGCCTCCGTGCGCACCTGCGATCCGCCCCACGTGAGGCCCTTGCCGGTGAGGACGCCCGACTCGTACCGGTTCGTGATGCGCTTGTACTGACCGAACAGGTACCCGATCTCGCGTCCGCCCACGCCGATGTCGCCGGCAGGGACGTCGGTGTGCTCGCCGAGGTGACGGTACAGCTCCGTCATGAACGACTGGCAGAACCGCATGATCTCGCCGTTCGAGCGGCCCTTCGGGTCGAAGTCGCTGCCGCCCTTCCCACCGCCGATGGGCATGCCCGTCAGAGCGTTCTTGAAGATCTGCTCGAACCCGAGGAACTTCACGATGCCCAGGTACACGCTCGGGTGGAACCGGAGCCCGCCCTTGTACGGTCCGAGCGCGGAGTTGAACTCCACGCGAAAGCCGCGGTTCAGCTGCACGTGCCCGGCGTCGTCGGTCCACGGCACCCGGAAGATGATCTGGCGCTCCGGCTCGCACAGGCGGCGGATGATCTCCTCGTCCGCGTACTGCGGATGCTTCGCCACGACGGGCTCGAGGCTCTCGAAGACCTCGCGGACGGCCTGGTGGAACTCCGCCTCTCCGGGATTGCGGCGGACGACTTCTTCGAAGACGGGGACCAGGCTGGGCTCGAGAACGGACACGGATGCTCCTTCGGGTGGTGCTCTGCCGCACGCGCGACAGGCGCGCCAGCAGCGGGCGCACCGTGTTCGACGCTATCCCCATCCCGGCCGAGCGGGAAACCGGGGGTCCGACGACCCGGTGCGGGAATGGGAAAAGGGCCCCTCTCGGGGCCCTTTTCACATCTGTGCGCGAGGGGGGACTTGAACCCCCACGCCCTATACGGGCACTAGCACCTCAAGCTAGCGCGTCTACCTATTCCGCCACCCGCGCATGGGTGAAGTTGCTTGCGCAACGAAGATCGAGATTAGCACGCCGCCGGCACCCGCCGATAATCGTCGGCGCGCCCGCGCGGCGTGGCAGGGAAACGGACCGGCTGCGCCCGGCCGGTAGCGTAGGCGCATGTCCTCGAGCGAGTCCGCGCACCCGGAGGTGGCCCGCATCGCCGCCGATCTCATCCGCTTCGACACCTCGAACTACGGCGGCGGGCGCGCCGAAGGCGAGCGGGAGGCCGCGGAGTACGTCGGCGCCTATCTGGAGGGCCTGGGGCTGCGCCCCGAGTACTACGAGCCGATCCCGCGACGCACGAACGTCTCCGCCCGCGTGCCCGGTCGTGATGCGAGCAAGCCCGCCCTGGTCCTGCACGGCCACCTCGATGTCGTGCCCGCCATCGCCGAGGATTGGAGCGTCGACCCGTTCGCCGGCGAGATCCGCGACGGCGTGCTGTGGGGGCGCGGGGCGGTGGACATGAAGGACATGGACGCCATGATCCTCACCTCGGTGGCCGACATCCTGCGCTCGGGCGCGCAGCCCGAACGCGACCTCGTCCTCACGTTCTTCGCCGACGAGGAGAACGGCGGCGTGGAGGGCTCCGCCCTGGTCGTGCGCGACCGGCCGGAATGGTTCGCCGGTGCCACGCAGGCCATCAGCGAGGTGGGGGGCTACTCCATCCCGGTGGCCGACAGTCGCGCGTATCTGCTGCAGGTGGGCGAGAAGGCCCTCATCTGGATCCGGCTCGTCGCGCGCGGGCGGGCGGGCCACGGCAGCCGGCTGCATCCCGACAACGCCGTCACGGCTCTGGCCGAGGCCGTCGCAGCCCTCGGGCGCACGGCGTGGCCGGTGCGGCTGACCGACACCACCACGCAGTTCCTCGCCGGCCTGGAGCGGCTGACGGGGGACGACGCCGGCGACCCCGACGCCCTCACCGAGCGCGCGGGCGACAGCGCGCCGTTCCTGCGCTCGACGCTGCGCACCACGACGAACCCGACCGGGCTGACCGCCGGGTACAAGCACAACGTCATCCCCGACCGGGCCGAGGCGCTCGTGGACGTGCGCGCGCTTCCGGGCACCGAAGACGCCGTGCTGGCGCAGATCCGGGAGATCGTCGGGCCGCACGTCGAGGTGGAGATCGTCCACCAGGACATCGGGCTCGAAGTGCCCTTCCGCGGCGATCTCGTCGATGCCATGGTGGCGGCGCTGGACCGCGCCGACCCGGGCGTGCCGGTCCTGCCGTACCTCATGGGCGGGGGCACCGACAACAAGGCGCTGTCGACGCTCGGAATCGACGGCTACGGCTTCGCGCCGCTGCGCCTGCCGGCGGATCTGGACTTCACCGGTATGTTCCACGGTGTCGATGAGCGCGTCCCCGTCGACGCGCTCGTCTTCGGCCAGCGCGTGCTCACCGATCTCCTCCGGACCTACTGAAAGGCGCGCATGCACGTTCTCGAGGCCATCATCCTCGGACTCGTCCAAGGGTTGACCGAGTTCCTGCCCGTCTCCTCCAGCGCGCACCTGCGCATCATGGGGGAGTTCCTGCCCTCGGCCACCGATCCCGGCGCCACCTTCACCGCGATCACCCAGATCGGCACGGAGCTGGCCGTGCTGGTGTACTTCTGGGGCACGATCGTGCGCATCATCACGCGGTGGGCGCAGTCCCTGACCGGACGGGTTCCGCGCAACGATCCGGACGCACGGATGGGGTGGCTCATCATCCTCGGGACGATCCCCATCGGCGTCCTCGGCTTCCTGTTCCAGTCGGTCATCCGCGACACGTTCCGCAACCTGTGGCTCGTGGCGACCGTTCTCATCGTCTTCGGCCTCCTGCTGGGTGCCGCCGACAGATGGGGCAGGCGCACGCGCGAACTGGACAGCCTCACCTACCCCCACGGGGTCGCCCTCGGCTTCGCCCAGGCGCTCGCCCTCGTCCCCGGCGTGTCCCGCTCGGGCGCGACGACGACCCTCGGCCTGGCCCTCGGCTACACGCGTCCCTCCGCAGCCGAGTACGCGTTCCTGCTCGCGGTGCCCGCCGTCTTCGGCAGCGGCTTCTACGAGCTGCTGCAGAGCTTCCAAGAGCCCGGAGGGCCGTACAACCTCGCCGAGACCGGCATCGCGACGGTCGTGGCGTTCGGGGTGGGCCTGGCGGTCATCGCGTTCCTCATGCAGTACATCAAGAAGCGCAGCTTCCTGCCCTTCGTGATCTACCGCGTGGTGCTCGGCGGTGTGCTCATGGTCCTGCTGGCCACGAACGTGCTGCAGCCGTACTGACGCTCAGCGGCGCGGCGGCTCGTCGCGTCCGGGCTTGGTCGGACCGTCGCCCCGGCGGCGCAGGTAGCGCTCGAACTCCTGCGCGATCGCGTCGCCGGAGGCTTCGGGGGAGTCCCACGTGTCGCGCGTGCGCTCGAGCTGGCGGATGTACTCCGTCATCTCCTCGTCGTCGGCTGCGGCCGCGTCGATCGACGCCTCCCACGCCGCAGCCTCCCCGGCGAGGTCGCCGCGGGGGACCTGCGCGCCCGTGAGGTCTTCGAGGCGGTCGAGGAGTGCGAGGGTGGCTTTGGGTGAGGGAGTGTGTCCGGCGACGTAGTGGGGGACGCTCGCCCACAGGGTCGCGGCGGGGATGCCGGCGGCGTCGGCGGCCACGGCCAGTGCGCTGAGGATCCCCACAGGCCCCTCGTACGTGCTGCGCTCCAGGCCCAGCACGTCGCGCAGGCGCTCGTTCTCGCTGCCTGCGAAGACCGAGATCGGACGCGTGTGGGGGACGTCGGACATCATCGACCCCAGCGCCACGAATCCCGTGATGTCTTCGCGCAGCGCCACGTCCACGAACTCGTTCGCGAAGGCCTGCCATGCGCGCGCGGGCTCGGCGCCGGTGAGCAGCCACAGCTCGGTGCCGGCGCGCGTCGGACGCGCGGGCTTGTACAGGGTGGCGTCGGGCCACCGCAGCATCCGCCGCCCCTCGCCGTCGCTGACCATGTGCGGGCGCGTGTACTGGTAGTCGAAGTACAGCTCGGGGTCGACCGTGAACACCGGCTCGTACTCGCCCTGTTCGCGCAGCAGCGCCACGGCGGCCGAGGCGGCCTCGCCCGCGTCGTTCCACCCGTCGAAGGCGGTGACCAGAACCCGGCGACCCAGTGCGTCCACGCAACCTCCTCAGCCTGCGGCAGGTCCTCCCAGGATAGGCGCATCGCACGGGCGCCGGGCCGGGCAGGCAACGGCGGGCCCGCTCGTTACGATGGTCGGATGACTTCTTCCCTCCCCGCCGCCGTCCTGTGGGACATGGACGGCACGCTCGTGGACACCGAACCGTACTGGATGGCAGCGGAGACCCCGCTCGTCGAGCGATTCGGGGGCACGTGGTCGCACGAGCAGGCCCTCCAGCTGGTGGGACGGGGCCTCGCCGACTCCGCACGCGTCCTGCAGGACGCCGGGGTGAAGATGAGCGTCCCCGACATCATCGACGCGCTCACCGACAGCGTCATGGCGAGCCTCGCCGCCAACGGCGTGCCGTTCCGCCCGGGCGCACGCGAGCTGCTGGCGGATCTGCGGGCGCAGGGCGTGAAGACGGCACTGGTGACCATGTCGGTGCGCCGCATGGCCGACAGCGTGGTGGATCACATCGACTTCGACGCCTTCGACGTCGTGATCGCCGGTGACGAGGCGACCCGTCCCAAGCCGAATCCGGACGCCTACCTCCAGGCATGCACGATGCTGGAGGTCGACCCGGCGGACACCGTGGCGATCGAGGACTCCCCGAACGGGCTGCGCGCGGCCGTGGCCAGCGGTGCGGTCTCCCTCGGCGTCCCGCTCCTGCTCTCCCTGACCGGCGTCGGCGCGCACGAGCTGTGGCCGACGCTGGACGGACGCACCACCGACGACCTGCGCGCTCTCCACGCCGCCCACGCCCCGGCGGGGAGCCGTCGGTGAGTGAGACCCCGCACCTGAGCGGGCCGTTCCGCATCGGCGACCGCGTGCAGCTGACCGGACCCAAGGGGCGCCTGCACACCGTCACGCTCCGCGAGGGTGGAGAGCTGCACACCCACAACGGCGTGCTCCCGCATGCCGGCATCGTCGGTCAGCCCGACGGCAGCGTCGTGGTCAACAGCGCGGGTCACGAGTATCTCGCCCTGCGTCCCCTGCTGCGCGACTTCGTCATGTCGATGCCCCGCGGCGCCGCGATCGTGTACCCCAAGGATGCCGCGCAGATCCTCGCGCAGGCCGACGTGTTCCCCGGCGCCGTCGTCGTGGAGGCCGGGGTGGGCTCGGGCGCGCTCGCGCTGTGGCTCCTGCGCGCGATCGGCCCGGCCGGGCGCCTGGTCTCCTTCGAGCGTCGTGAGGAGTTCGCGGAGGTCGCGCGTGCCAACGTCGAGACGTTCCTCGGCGAGCAGCCGGCCACGTGGGACCTGCGGGTGGGCGACCTCGTCGAGGCGCTCCCGGAGGCCGTGACGCCGGGGAGCGTGGACCGGGTCGTGCTGGACATGCTCGCGCCCTGGGAGTGCATCGACGTCGTCGCCGACGCGCTCACCCCCGGTGGCGTCGTGCTCTGCTACGTCGCCACGGCCACGCAGCTCAGCCGCGTCGCGGAGTACCTCCGCGGGACGGGACTGTTCACCGAGCCCGAGGCCAGCGAGACGATGGTGCGCGGATGGCACGTGGAGGGCCTGGCCGTGCGCCCCGACCACCGCATGGTCGCGCACACGGGCTTCCTCATCACGGCGCGCCGGCTCGCTCCCGGCGCCGTCCCGCCGGACGTGCGCAAGCGCGCACTGAAGAAGCCGTCCTACGCCGATGAGGACGTGGAGATCTGGACGCCCGGCGCCGTCGGGGATCGCGAGATCACCGACAAGAACCTGCGCAAGCGCATCCGCGAAGCCCAGCGCGCCGCCGAGGGCGTCCGCCAGGCAGCGGGGCAGGGCGACGCGGAGCCCACCCCCTAGACTGTTCCGGTGCGCAGAACCCCCGCTCTCCTCACCGCCACGGCATTGATCGCCGTGGGTCTCGTCGGCTGCTCGACATCGCCGGAGGCCTCCTGCAACCCCACGCAAGGGGCCAGTGGGGCGCTGGATCTGGTCGAGGTGACCGGGGCCGCCGACTCCGAGCCGCGCGTGGACGTGCGCACGCCGTTCCATGTCGATTCCACCGTCTCGAAGGTGATCGAGCGCGGCGACGGCGCGGCCATCGAGGACGAGAACCAGCTCGTGGTGCTCGACATCACCATCAGCGGCGGCGAGACCGGCGAGACGGTCATCGCGACGCCCTACAACGGCGACCTCACGCGCGCGTTCAGCCTCTCGGAGTGGCTCCAGGGCTTCCCCGGACTCGTCGACGCGCTCGAGTGCGTGACCGAGGGCTCGCGCGTGGTCGTCGGACTGGCCCCGGACAGCCTGGCCGAGGGGGCCGCACCAAGCCTGGGCCTGGCCGAGGACGAATCGGCCGTCGCGGTCGTCGACGTGCGGAAGGTGTACCTCCCCAAGGCCGACGGCGCCGATCAGTTCATCGAGGGCCACGGACTTCCCACCGTCGTGCGTGCGCCCGACGGTCGCCCCGGCATCATCGTTCCCGAGGCGACGCCTCCGGCAGAAGTCACCGTCGAGGTGCTCAAGCGCGGAGACGGCCCCGAGGTGACCGCCGACGACGTCGCACTGGCGCACTCCACGGGCGTCGTGTGGGAGACCGGCGAGGTCTTCGACACCACGTGGAACTCCGCGCCCCGCGCCGTGTCGGAGCAGACCCTTCCCCCCGCGGTCGTATCGGCCCTGGAAGGCCAGACGGTTGGCTCGCAGGTGCTCGTCGTCCTCCCGCCGGAGGAAGGCTTCGGAGATCAGCAGCAGGGCGCCATCCCCGGCGGATCATCGCTGGTCTACGTCATCGACATCCTCGGCATCGAAGGCTGATCACGGCCGCCGGGCGGCCACCCCGCGCACCGTCGAGCCACGCCGCAGGCGTGACCGGCGACGGCTCCGACCCTAGGATGACAAGGTGCCTACGCGACCGGTGAAGAACGCCCCTGAGGAGCGCCTGGTCAACCTCGTGGTGGCGCTCATGGCCACCGAGCAGGGGCTGACCAAAGACACGATCCTGTCCTCCGTCGCCGGGTACCGCGAGCAGGCTGAGGCCGGCGCATCCAAGGATGCGCTGGAGAAGATGTTCGAGCGCGACAAGGAGAGCCTGCGCGGCCTCGGCGTGCCCATCGAGACGATCGGCGACTACGCCGACCCCGACGACCTGCGCGAGGCGCGCTACCGCGTGCCCACCGCCGAGTACGCCCTGCCCGCCGACATCACCTTCACCCCCGCAGAGGTCGCGCTGCTGAACATCGCCGGCAGCGTGTGGGGGTCGGAGTCGATGTCCGCCGACGCGCGCAGCGGCCTCCGCAAGATCCGGGCGCTGGGAATCCCGGTGGACGAGCCGATCATCGGCTACGCGCCGCGGATCAGCCTGCGCGACCCCGCGTTCCCCGCCCTGCAGTCCGCGATCGAGCAGAGCCGCATCGTGCGCTTCCCCTACCTGCGCCCGGGCGACCGGGCAGCGCGGGAGCGGCGCATCCGTCCCCTCGCCCTGGTGGAGTACGAGGCGCGGTGGCACGTGTTCGGCCATGACCTCAATATCGACGCCGAGCGCACGTTCCTCCTCGCCCGTATCGTCGGCGACGTCCAGATCACGCGCGACCGGTTCGACCCGGCGCTGCGCCAGGATGCGGGGGAGCGGGCGCTGTCCGGACTGCAGGCGGTCGCCGCCTCCCAGACGGCGCTGCTGGAGGTGCACCCCGGCACCGAGGCGGCCCTGCGCCTCCAGCGCCGTGCGACGCCGGCCGAGCAGGGGATCCGCGTACCGTACGTGGACGTGCACGTGTTCGCCGATGAACTGGCCTCGTACGGCCCGGAGGTGCGCGTCGTGGCGCCCGTGGAGCTGCGCGACCAGGTGATCCGTCGCCTGGAGGCGACGCTGCGCCTGCACGGAGACGCCGCATGAGCGCCCGCAAGCCCATGCTGGCCACCGACCGGGCGGCACTCATGCTGCAGCTCGTGCCGTACCTCATCGGCAAGGGCGAGGTGTCGATCGCCGAGGCCGCCGAGGAGTTCGAGGTGACCCCCGAGCAGATGCGCGCCATGGTGGAGCGCCTCACCGTCATCGGTCTGCCCGGCGAAGGCGGTTTCTGGCAGCTCCCGAACGAGCTGTTCGACATCGACTGGGATCTGCTGGACTCGCAGGATGTCATCTCCATCACCAACACCGTCGGTCTGGAGAGGTCACCGCGTCTGACGGCGCGCGAGGCGGCGGCGCTCCTCGCCGGTCTCCAGCTGGCCCGCACGCTCCCGGGCGTGGGGACGAACGAGCTCGTCAACGGCCTGCTCGCCAAGCTCGCCCGCGGAGCCTCCGCCACGCCCGCCGACGTCATCGTGGCCCCCGGGCCCGTCGACGGCGTCCGGGACGTGGTCGACGAGGCCCTGCGGCGGCGGGTCGCGGTGTCGTTCACCTACAAGGCCCCGGACGCCCCCGCCACCACCCGCACCGTCGACCCGGTCAAGGTGCACATCGCGAGCGGCCAGTGGTACCTGCAGGGGTGGTGTCACATGCGCGAGGCGATGCGCACGTTCCACCTCGAGCGGGCGAGCGGGTTCACCCTCACCGACATCCCCATCACGCACGGTGCGGAGCCGGTGCCCGCGCTGTTTGAACCGGGCGAGAACGACGTGGTGGCGCGCATCCGTTTCCCCGCGGCCCTCGCGCCCCTGCTGGGCGACTACCTGGATCGGGCCGCGACCCAGAAGGCGGGCTCGGTCATGTCGGCGACGCTGCACGTCGCCGACGAACACAGCCTCAAACGCCTCGCCGCTCGGCGCGGAGGAGACGTGGAGATCCTCGACCCGCCGGCAGCCCGATGCGCGGCAGCCGCCTGGGCGCAGGCCGGTCTCGCGCAGTATCGCGGCGAGGGCTGATCGCCGCACCGCTGTGCTTCGGCCGCCGCGGCGGCACGAGAGTTACACTGGAGGAATCCCGTCACCCTCGAGGAGATCTCATGCTCGGCAACGCGTTCGGCCCTTGGCACCTCCTGATCATCCTCGCTGTCATCCTGCTTCTGTTCGGCGCGGCCAAGCTCCCCGCGCTCGCGAAGAGCATGGGGCAGTCGGCACGTGTGTTCCGCGGCGAGATCAAGGCGATGAAGCAGGACGATCCCACCGACACGGCGTCGGCGGACCGCCCCGACGCGCGCACGACGGCGAACAGCACGGCGGACCGGCCCGGCGGGACGCCCGACTCCACCCCCTGACCCGTCGTGGTCGCGACCGATCCGCCACGGGTGGGGGAACAACCCGGCAAGCCGCGACGGCGTGACCGTCGCATGTCGCTCGGCCAGCATCTCATCGAGCTGCGCAAGCGGCTGATGATCGCCGCGGCGGCGCTGGTCGTGGGCATGGTCATCGCGTTCTTCATCACCGACGGGGTGATCGACGTGCTCACCGAGCCCATCCGCACCGTCGCCGCCGATCGGGGCACCGACCTCGTCGCCCTCAACTTCGACACCGTGACGTCGGCGTTCGACATGCGCATGCGGATCGCCTTTGCGATCGGCCTGCTGCTGTCGGCGCCGATCTGGATGTGGCAGATCTGGGCGTTCATCATGCCGGGGCTCACGCCCAAGGAGACCCGCTACACGGTCGGCTTCGTCGCCGCCGCCGTGCCGTTGTTCTTCGGCGGGTGCGTCGTCGGGGTGATCATCATGCCGCACATCATCGAACTGATGGCCACCTTCGTCCCCGACCAGGGGGCGCAGCTGTTCACCGCCGTCACGTACTACGACTTCGTCTTCAAGCTCCTCATCGTGATCGGCGTCGCGTTCGTGCTGCCGGTCTTCCTCGTGGCGCTGAACCTCGCCGGCGTCATGAGCGGGAGGGCGATCCTGAAGGGCTGGCGCGTGGCCGTGCTCGTCGCCACGATCTTCGCCGCCCTGGCCACCCCCGCCGCCGATGTCGTGAGCATGCTGCTGCTGGCCGGCATCCTCGTCGTGCTGTTCTTCGCCGCGGCCGGCCTGTCGATGCTCTTCGATCGTCGGCGCCGACGCCGGGAGAGCGCACTCCTTCCCCCGGAGACCGCCGCGTGAGTCAGCCCAGCCCCGCCGAGCGCTTCGCCCGTGCGTCGCAGCGTGCACAGCATCCGCTCACCACGGAGTTCGCCGCGATGCAGCGTTTCGAGCTCGACGATTTCCAGATCGCCGGATGCCAGGCGCTGGAGGAGGGCCGCAGCGTTCTGGTGGCCGCCCCCACGGGGGCGGGCAAGACGATCGTGGGCGAGTTCGCCGTGCACCTGGCGATGCAGGAGCCGGGGGAGAAGGCGTTCTACACGACGCCCATGAAGGCGCTGTCGAACCAGAAGTTCAGGGAGCTCGTCGACGTGTACGGCCCCGACGAAGTGGGCCTCCTCACGGGCGACACCAACATCAACGGCTCCGCGCGGATCGTCGTGATGACCACCGAGGTGCTGCGGAACATGCTGTACGCAGACTCGTCGGCCCTGCGCGGACTCCGGTACGTCGTCATGGATGAGGTGCACTACCTCGCCGACCGGTTCCGGGGCGCGGTGTGGGAGGAGGTCATCATCCACCTGCCTCCGTCGGTGCGCCTGGTGTCGCTGTCGGCGACGGTCTCCAACGCCGAGGAGTTCGGCGATTGGCTGGACACCGTGCGCGGCGACACGCAGGTGATCGTCTCCGAGGTGCGCCCGGTGCCGCTGGAGCAGCATGTGCTCGTGCGCGGTGACCTCCTGCCGCTCTTCGACGACCGGGCGGGTGTCGCCACCGCCCAGGTCAACCAGGAGCTCCTGCGCATCCGATCCGGATCCGGGGCGACCTACGAGAACAACCGGCGCAGCCAGGCGTACCGTTCGGGCCGGCAGGCGGGGACCATCCCGCAGGGGCGCCGGGGCCCGCGCCCGGGTCAGCGCCCGGTGCGCTCGGCGAACTTCCAGCGCTTCGAACGGCTCGACCGCCCCCAGGTGGTCGACCTGCTCGCCCGCTCCAACCTGCTGCCGGCGATCTTCTTCATCTTCAGCCGCGCCGGCTGCGACGGCGCGGTGCAGCAGGTGCGGCGGGCGAACCTGCGGCTGACCACGGCGGAGGAGCGGCAGGAGATCCGCGAGATCGTGGAGGAACGCACCCGTACGCTGCGCGAGGAGGACCTCGCGGTGCTGGGCTTCTGGGAGTGGCGCGACAACCTGGAGCGCGGCGTCGCCGCGCACCACGCCGGCCTTCTGCCGGCGTTCAAGGAGGTCGTGGAGGAGCTGTTCCAGCGCAAGCTCGTCAAGGCCGTCTTCGCGACGGAGACCCTCGCGCTGGGCATCAACATGCCCGCCCGCACGGTCGTGCTGGAAAAGCTCGAGAAGTTCAACGGCGAGGCGCGCGTGGCGATCACGTCGGGGGAGTACACACAGCTCACCGGCCGTGCCGGGCGTCGGGGCATCGACGTGGAGGGCCACGCCGTCATCCAGTGGACCGAGGGACTGGATCCGCAGTCGGTGGCGGCCCTCGCCTCGCGGCGCACCTACCCGCTGAACTCCAGCTTCCGCCCCACCTACAACATGGCCGTGAACCTCATCGACCAGTTCGGCCGATCGCGGGCGCGCGAGATCCTGGAGTCCTCCTTCGCGCAGTTCCAGGCCGACCGGGCCGTCGTGGGGCTCGCCCGGCAGGTGCGGGAGGCGGAGGAATCGCTGGCCGGGTACGAGCAGGCCATGACGTGCGACCGCGGCGACTTCCGGGAGTACTCCGCGATCCGCCGCGAGCTCTCCGATCTGGAGAAGCTCAACCGCCGCGACGCCACCGCGTCCCGCGTGACGCGGGAGAAGCGGCAGCGCGAGCTGCAGTCGCTGCGCAAGCGCATGCAGCGCCACCCCGCCCACTCGTGTCCCGATCGGGAGAACCACGCCCGCTGGGCGGAGCGGTACTGGAAGCTGAAGCGTTCGACCGACAAGCTCCGTTCCCAGATCCGCTCCCGCACCGGCACCGTGGCGCGCACGTTCGACCGCGTCGTGGATGTGCTCACCGAGCTGCAGTACGTCGTCGTGGACGACGACGGCACGACGCGGTTGACGCCGGCGGGGCGCACGATGCGCCGCATCTACGGCCAGCGCGACCTACTCGTGGCGGAGTCGCTGCGGCGGGGCCTGTGGAGCGGGCTGGATGCGCCGGCGATGGCGGCGATCGCGTGCTCGCTCGTGTACGAGCCGCGCCGCGACGACGCCGGCCCCGGCGAGCACGGGCTGCCGCGCGGCGTCTTCCGGCCGGCGCTGGATGCCACGCAGACGTTGTGGCAGGAGCTCGACGACCTCGAACGGGAGCATCGCCTCCCGGGTACCGAGCCGATCGCGGCGGGTCTGGCCGGCGCGATGCACCAGTGGGCCCGAGGGGGACCGCTGGACCAGGTGCTCGTGGACGCCGACATGGCCGCGGGCGACTTCGTCCGCTGGGCGAAGCAGACCATCGACCTGCTCGACCAGCTCTCCCTCGTCGCCGACGGCCCCGTCGCCACGGTCGCCCGCCGGGCCCTGGACGGGGTTCGGCGCGGCATCGTCGCCTATTCCACCGTCTGACACAGCCTCCGGTCAGCATCCCGCGGTTAGGGTCGAAGCGTGCCCCGACCCCGTCCGCCGCTGCCGTTGTGGGCCGCGGTGCTCACCGCCGCCGTCGGCGGGATCGCGCTGGATGCGGCGTTCCCCGACATCGGCGTGTGGCCGCTGGTGTTCGTGGGTGTCGCGTTCGCCCTCGTGTCCCTGATGGGGCGGAGCGTCGGCGGCGCTCTGCTGGTGGGTGCGGTGTTCGGCGCCGCGTTCTGGTTCGTGCACGTGTCGTGGGCGACGCGCTACCTGGGCGTCGTGCCGTGGCTCGCCCTCGCCGGCGTGGAAACGGTCTTCTGGGCCGTGGGGTCGGTGCCGATCGCCCTCGCCTACCGGTGGCTCCCACGCATCCTTCCGGGCCGTTGGGCGCAGCTGACCGCGCTGCCCGCGCTCGTGGCCGGCCTGTGGACGATGCGCGAGCTGTGGACCGGTTCGTGGCCGTATACGGGCTTTCCGTGGGGCCGCATCGGCATGAGCCTGTCCGAGAGCCCCCTTTCCGGCATCGCGTCGTGGACGGGGGTCGCCGGGCTGACCTTCCTCGTCGTCGCCTTCACCGCAGCCGTGGTGGAGTGGCTGCGCGCAGCCCGTTTCCGCGACGTGCGGACGGCTCTGCCCGCTGCTGCCCTCGGTGTGCTGCTGGTCGCCCTGCCGGCCTTCCCCACGACGCCGGCGGGGACGCTCAGGGTGGGCAGCGTGCAGGGCAACGGGCCGAGCGGATACTTCGATCCCCGCGGGCCCGGCGATCTGGTCAACGCCCAGCTGGCGGCCACGGCGCCGCTGATGGGGGAGGAGCTCGACCTGCTGGTGTGGCCCGAGGGCGGCGTGGACTCCGACCCGCTGCAGACCCGCGGCACGGCCCGCACGCTCGATGCCCTGTCCGAGCGCATCGGGGCGCCCCTGCTCATCAACGCCGCCACCGGGCGCGGTGCCGACGTGTTCAACACGTCGATGCTGTGGACGGCCGAGGACGGGCCCGGACAACTGCACGACAAGACGCATCCCGTGCCGTTCGGCGAGTGGGTGCCGGACCGGTGGTTCTTCGAGATGATCGTGCCGGATCTGGTCGGCCTCATCGGACGCGAGTACACCCCCGGGACGAATCCGCCCGTCCTCGATCTGGACGGTGTCCCCATCGGCCTGGCCATCTGCTTCGACGTCATCTACGACGACGTCATCTGGGAGGGGGCGCGCGACGGCGCCCAGCTGTACGTCTTCCAGACCAACAACGCCGACTTCCGCGACACCGACGAGAACCTGCAGCAGCTCGCCGCCGCGCGCATGCGGGCGATCGAGACGGGCCGCTCGGTCGTGAACATCTCCACGGTGGGCACGAGCCAGGTGATCGCTCCGGACGGTGCTGTGATCGACGCGCTGCCCGCGGGGGAGGCGGGGGCGATGCTCACCGATGTGCCGCTGCGCGAAGGCCTTACGCCGGCTTCGGTCGTCGGACCGGCCGTTCAGGTGATCCTGGGATGGGGGAGCCTGCTGGCGATCCTGGTCCTGGGCGCGCTGGCCTTCTGGCGAGAGCGCCGCGCGCGGAGCTGAGAACCGCCGACGAGGTGTCGCCGGTGAACGACGATGCCGGCCCCCGAAGGGACCGGCATCAGGGTGGGCCTGCGCTCAGGCCGAGAGCTTTTCCGGGGCGCTGCCGCCTCCCCGGCGCGCACGGATGTAGGCGAGGCGCTCTTCGAGAAGTTCCTCGAGCTCGGGGAGCGTGCGCCGCTCGAGCAGCATGTCCCAGTGCGTGCGGGGCGCCTTGTCCTCGCTGTGGTCGACGGTGGCAGTGCCTTCGCCGATGCGCAGCAGCGCCTCGGCGCCGCACGTGCGGCACTCCCAGGACGGGGGCACCTCCGCGTCGGCGGCGAATGTCAGTGTCGTGTCACGTGCACAGGACGTGCAGGTGTAGGTGTGCTGTGTACGGTCGTGAAAAACGACGCCCTCTTCGCTCTGTAGGCTCTGGGCGCCGAGTCGCACTCCGCGAAGACTGCGGTCTGCCATTGTGTGGTCCTCTCGTCGCTGTTCAGGTATAACGCTCCGCGCTGAGGGAACCATCCGAACGGGACCTGCTCATCAGGCATTCACAGAGGATGCTCAGGGGGATTCTTCAGGCGGACAGGGCGAGCGCGACGTCGGCGCGGTCGGTGACCAGACCATCCACTCCCGCGCGCCGCAGGCGCCGCATGTCCTCCGGATCGTTGACCGTCCAGACGTGCACCTCGACGTCGTGCGCGTGCGCGGCGTCCAGCAGCCGGGGCGTCAGCACACGCAGACGCCGATGCCGCTCAGGGATCTGCAGCGCGTCCAGCCCCCGCAGCGCCGTGTCGGTCGCCCGACGGCTGCGTACGGTCAGCGCCGCCAGCAGGCGGCCGAGGGTGCGGGAACCGGGGGAGGTGGCCGGGAGGATCGGCGCGCCCGCCCGTTCGGCGGCGGCGAGGGCCGCCAGTCGCCGCTCGTCGGAGAAGCTCGTGAGGAGCACGCGCTCGGCGTGCGGCGCGACCAGTCGGCCCACCGCCTCCTCCGCGCCGTCCGCCTTCACGTCCAGGTTGAACCGCACCTCGGGGAAGGCATCCAGCGCCTGCTCGAGCGTCAAGAGGCCGCCGCGGTCGGCCAGCAGGTCGGCCAGCTCGTGCAGGCGCAGGTCGGCGACGCGGCGCGGGTCGCCGGCGATGCGGGAGAGGTCGTCGTCGTGCAGGAGCACGACGACCCCGTCGGCGGTCAAGTGGCAGTCGGATTCGACGAACTCGACTCCCGCGGCGTGGGCGGCGGCCACGGCGGCGAAGGAGTTGTCGACGACTCCTGCGGCCGCCGCATCCGGGGTCACGAGGCCGCGGTGGGCCAGGACCCGCGGCGTTCGCGCGCCGCGGAGGTAGGGGTGGACCATGGCTACGCCGGAGCGCCGGGGGCCATGTCGTCGGTGCCGCTGGGGACGCTCGAGCGAGCCTGGGCGGCGATGTCGTCGGCAGCGGACGCCGCCTCGCGCGCAGCGGCGACGGCTTCGTCCGCGCCGCCGCGGGGAGGTGCGGACTGCGGGGCCCGCGCGGCACGGCGAAGCGCAGGCTCGGGCTGGCGCCCGCCGAACGCGTCGCCGATGCCTTTGAGCGCCTCGGTGAGCTCGCTCGGGATGATCCACAGCTTGCTCGACGGGCTCTCGCTGATCTTCGGCAGGGTCTGCAGGTACTGGTAGGCGAGGAGCTTCTCGTCCGGGTCGCCGGCGTGGATGGCGTGGAACACCATCTGGATCGCCTCCGACTCGCCCTGGGCGCGCAGCACCGCGGCCTGCTTGTCGCCTTCGGCGCGGAGGATCTCCGCCTGCCGGCGGCCCTCCGCTTCCAGGATCTGCGACTGCTTCGAACCCTCCGCCGTGAGGATGGCCGCACGACGGTCGCGCTCGGCGCGCATCTGCTTCTCCATGGAGTCCTGGATGGAGTGCGGCGGATCGATGGCCTTGAGCTCGACGCGGCCGACGCGGATACCCCACTTGCCCGTGGCCTCGTCCAGCACGACGCGGAGCTGGCCGTTGATGTTGTCGCGGCTGGTGAGGGCCTCTTCGAGGTTCAGACCACCGACGACGTTGCGCAGCGTCGTGGTGGTCAGCTGCTCGACCGCGCCGAGGTAGTTCGCGATCTCGTACGTGGCCGCGCGGGCGTCGGTGACCTGGAAGTAGACGACTGTGTCGATGGAGACGACGAGGTTGTCCTCGGTGATCACCGGCTGCGGCGGGAAGGACACGACCTGCTCGCGCATGTCGATGAGCGGCCGGACGCGGTCGATGAACGGCACGAGCAGGTTCAGACCGGGCGTGAGGGTCTTGTGGTAGCGGCCGAGCCGCTCGACCACGCCGGCGTTGGCCTGCGGGATGATCCGGATGCTGCGGAAGATCACCACGAGCACGAAGATCAGAACGGCGATCGCCAGCGCCCAGCCGATCACGGCGGGGACGACCTCTTGTGCGCTCATTCGGTCAGCTCCTGCGGTCGTGGGCGGACGTAGGCGGTGGCACCGTCGATGCGCGCCACCCGGACGGGCGTGCCGGGCTCGATCTCGCCCTGGCCGTCGCTGCGGGCGGTCCAGATGTCGCCGTTGGCGAGCTTGACCTGCCCGGCGAACGTGGAGACGGTCGCCAGGACGCGGCCATCCAGTCCCAGCAGCGCGTCGACGTTGGACGGACGGGTGTCGGAGCCGCGGTGCAGGCGTTTCAGCAGCGGTGGCCGTAAGGCCAGCAGCAGGACCGCGGCCACGGCGGCGGCGAGGATCACCTGGAGCCACAGCGGTGCGCCCAGGAGGTCGGAGCCCAGGCCGGCGAGTCCGCCGATCGAGAGCATCAGGAAGGTCAGATCGAGCGTGAGCATCTCGATGACCAGGCAGATCAGCATGAGCACGAGCCAGCCGATCCATGCCCATTGCGCGATGTTCTGGAGTAGCTCCACGGTGGGCCTCCCCTCTTTCCGAACGTACCATGCGGGGTGTGCGCAGGGCCCGGATTGGTAGGGTCGAACAGCCGTGCGCGACTACCGCGGCGCGGCTCCCGTCGAACCAGGAGACCCCCGTGCCCCAGATCCTTCCGCCCGACTCGCTCCGGGGTAAGACCGCACTCGTGACCGGATCCTCCCGCGGTATCGGGGCTGACACGGCGCGCTATCTCGCGGAGGCGGGCGCGAACGTCGTGGTGAACTACCGCAACAAGGCGCCGCGGGCCGAGAAGCTCGGTGCAGAGCTGCGCGGTCTGGGCGTCGAGGTCCTCGTGGTGGGCGCCGACCTGACCGACTCCGACTCGGTGCAGGCGATGTTCGACGAGGTGCAGCGCGCATTCGGCAGCCTGGACATCCTCGTGCTGAACGCCTCCGGCGGCATGGAGGCGGGCATGGGCGAGGATTACGCGCTCGCGCTGAACCGTGACGCGCAGGTGCGCGTGCTCGAGACGGCGATGCCGCTCCTCGGCGACGGGTCCCGGGTCGTGTTCGTGACGAGCCATCAGGCCCACTTCATCCGCACGACGCCGACGATGCCCGAGTACGAGCCCGTCGCCCTCTCCAAGCGCGCGGGGGAGGACGCGCTGCGGGAGTTCGTCCCCGAGCTGGCCGAGCGCGGCATCGGCTTCGTCGTGGTCTCGGGCGACATGATCGAGGGCACCATCACCGCGACACTTCTCGAGCGTGCCAACCCCGGTGCGATCGCTTCGCGTCGGGAATCGGCCGGTCGCCTCTACAATGTGTCGGAGTTCGCCGCCGAGGTCGCCCGCGCCGCGGTGGAGCCGGTACCCGCCGACAACACGCGGCTGATCGGCGACACGTCGTCATTCGGGCAGGAGTGACGATGCGCGCCGACGACATCGAGGCCCTCGTCTCCCTCGGACGTCCCGCCATCGCCCGCGACGCCTCGTTCGCGATCGTGGCATCCTCGCGTCCCGACATCGCCGCGAACCGCAACGTCGGGCAGCTGTGGCGCATCGCGCTTCCCGACGGAAAGCCGCGCCGGCTCACCCGCGGCACGGCGGATGCGGCGCCGGAGATCGCGCGCGACGGCACCAGGGTGGGGTTCCTGCGCGCAGACGCCAAGGGGCGCCCGCAGATCTTCGTCGTGGCATCCGGGGGAGGGGAGCCGGTGCAGGCCACCGACGCGCCCTCCGGCGTCGAGGCGTTCGCGTGGTCGCCCGACGGCACGCGCCTGGCCTACACCGCCCGCATCGCCGAGAACGGCCGCTACGGCACCGTGGAGGGGCTGGATGCGACAGCCGAAGCGCCGCGTCGCATCACGGCCATCCGGTGGAACGCCAACGGCCTGGGCTACCTCGCCGACCGCCCCGCGCAGCTGTTCGTCGTGGACGCGCCCGACCTCGAGGCGGAGCCCTTCTACGAGCCGGCCCCGCGCGTGCTCGCCGAGGGTGAGGAGGCGCCGGCCAAGCCGGTCGTGACGTCCGAGGCGGTCGCCCTGACGGAGGGCCCGGTCAGCTGGGGCGCACCGGCCTGGACCGCCGATGGGCGCGAGATCCTGGTCGTCCCCGACGTGCTCGAGCACGATGCGCCCGACCTGCGGCGACCGGTCGTGGCCGTCGCCGTCGAAGGCAGCGCGACGCGAGAGGTCGTTCCCACGGCGGCGAATCTCGACGTGAACGACGTGGCCGTCGCCGACGACGGCACGGTCTTCCTGCTCGCCAACGACGTCGGCCCCCGCGGTCTGGACTTCGTCGCGCCGGGAGTGGCGCTGTGGATCGTGGCCGACAACGGCCCCCGCATCCTCACCGATCCCGAGACGATCGATCTCGGCGAGGTCGGCAGCCGGGCGACCCCGATCGGATCCGACGTCCTCGTGCAGGACCGCACGCGCGGCCGAGTGCGGCTGCTGCGCATCACGCGGGACGGCGACGTCACCGAGGTCCTCGGCGGCGACGTGGAGGTCGCGGGAGTCGCGGCGGCGGGGGAGCGGATCATCGCTTCCGTCAGCACTCCGGAGTCCCTCGGGGAGCTCGTGCTGATCGATGGCGCAGGATCGCCGCGCGTGATCACTGACTTCGGTGCCGCCCTCACGCGGGCGGGCCTGGTCGCGCCGCGCGAGCTGGAGGTGCCCGCGCGCGACGGCTACCCCGTGCACGGCTGGATCGCCACCCCGGAGGGGGAGGGTCCCTTCCCGGTGCTGCTGCAGATCCACGGCGGCCCCTACGCCACCTACGGGGTGCACGCGTTCGACGAGACGCAGGTGCTCGTGGACGCCGGCTACGCCGTCGTCTACTGCAACCCGCGCGGCAGTGCCGGCTACGGGCGGTCGCACGGCCGCGCCATCCGCGGGGCCATGGGCACCGTCGACTACACCGACATCATGGACTTCCTCGACGGCGCTCTGGCAGCCGATGAGCGCTTGGACGCCGATCGCGTCGGCGTGATGGGCGGATCGTACGGCGGCTACATGACGGCGTGGATCATCGCGCACGAGTCGCGCTTCGCCGGCGCGATCGTGGAGCGGGGGTTCCTGGACCCGGTGTCGTTCCAGGGGACGAGCGACATCGGCACGTTCTTCGGCGACGAGTACGTGGGGACGGACCCCGACGCCATGCGGGCGCAGAGCCCCATGGCGGTCGTTGACCGCGTGACCACTCCGACCCTGGTGATCCATTCGGAGCTCGACTTCCGCTGCCCGCTGGAGCAGGCGACGCGGTACTACAGCGCGCTCAAGCGTCAGGGCACCGAGGTGGAGATGCTCATCTTCCCGGGGGAGAACCACGAGCTCACGCGCGGCGGGCAGCCCCGTCACCGCGTCGAGCGGTTCGCGGCGATCCTGGACTGGTGGGCCCGTCACCTGCCCACCGGCACGTGACCGGAATCGGGTCGAGTCGGAGGTCTCGCCGCCGTACCCTGACGGCATGACGATCGACATACGAACCATCGCCGCCGGCGACGAGGCCGGATGGTGCGAGCTCTACGAGGGCTACCGGGCGTTCTACGAGATCCCGTCCGACGCGACGGCGGTGAGGACGGCGTGGGAGTGGGTGGCAGCAGGGGAGCACGGGTTCATCGGGCTCGTCGCGGTCGACGATGGGCGGATTGTGGGGCTGGCGAATCTCCGTCGGTTCGCCCGACCTTCCACGGCGGGGATGGGTCTGTACCTCGATGACCTGTTCACGGCCCCCGATGCACGCGGTTCCGGCGTGGCTACCGCACTGCTGAAACGGGCGGGGGAGATCGCGGCGCAGGAGGGCGCGAACGTCGTCCGCTGGATCACCGCGGAAGATAACGCCACCGCGCGCCGCGTGTACGACACGGTGGCATCGGCCACCCCCTGGGTCACCTACGACATGCAGCCGGCGGCGCGCACGGGAGTCACAGACGACTCCGGCCGAACATGAACGCGCGCACGATCTGGAGGACCCCGAGCACGATGAGTCCGATGCCGAGGAACACCCACAGCAGCGCCACGTAGGCCGGTGTGAACACGAGGACGATGCCGGCGAGGATGCTGACGATCGCGAAGAAGATCGTCCAGCCCTTCGATGCCGCGTCGCCCAGCGTGGAGAGGGAGACGACGCCCTCGACGATCCACAGGATTCCCACGAAGACGCCCAGGAAGACGGCGAATCCGACCGTCGCCGCAGCGAGGTTGATCAGAGCCACCACGCCCGCGACGACGAAGAGAACGCCCAGAGCGATGTAACCCACGCGGCCCCACCCGCCGAGGGCGCGCGAGAAGATGCCGAGCGCGGCATACACCAGCCCTGCCACGATCGTCCAGATGGCGATGATGGCGACGGCGACCTCCGCGGTACGCCCGGGCCACACGAGGATGAGGATTCCCACGATGAGCGACAGCGCACCGCTGACGCCCAGGGCGGTGCGGATCGAGGTCACGGCGCCGCGCTCGAAGGACGTGTCCAGAGACATGGCACCCTCCTTTCTGTGAGGAAGCTGAGACGCTTCCGGCTCACCATAGGGCACCGCTGCACGCAGGGGGAGAGGCCCCGGATCAGGGGCCCTTCTGGGGGTCCTTGCCGCTGTTGCCCTTACCCTTCCCGTCCTCGCCCTTCTCCTTCTCCTTGCCCTTGTCCTTCCCTTTGCCCTTGTCCTCGTTCTTGTTGCCGTTGTCTGTGGGGTCGTCCTCGTCCTGAGCAGGGTCGGTGTCGCCAGCCGGCGTCTCCACCGGAGTCTGCTCGTCGGGGACGACCGTCGCGGGCTGCTCCGGTTCGGGTGCCGGGGTCGCGAGCGCGGCGAGGTCGGCTCGGACGAGCGCGATGCTCGCCAGGACGCTGGCCGCGTCATCCGCCGTCAGGGCGCCGGCCTCACGCGCCGCCCGGACGCGCGACTCGAGCTCGTCGATGGATGTCGTCGCTCCGCTGAGGTCGCCGGCGGCAGCCGATTCGGCAGCGGCGACTACGATCGTGCGCAGGTCTTCACCGGGCGACGGCGGGCTGCCGCATCCGGACAGCGCCACGGCGGCGGCCAGCAGGAGACCGACGAGGGCCGGTGCTCGGCGCGTCATGGCGACACCTGGTCCAGGAGCTGACGCATGTGCTCTCCGAGGGGCTCGGGCAACGCGGGGAGCGTCGGATCGGGCGCCGGAGTGCCGCCCCACACCATGGCTGCGGCGAGCCCGGCGACGAGGAGGACGGCGGCGACGATGAGCCACACGGCGCGCCGTCGTGACGGTCGCGCGGGCTCTGCCGGGATCTCCGACGTCTCGTCGGCGGGCAATACCGCCGTCCGGTCGGTGACGTCCTGCGGCCCGGCCTCTGCTCGGGGCGCGGGCAGGGTCACCGGCACCGGGTTCCAGCCCTCGCTCTCGTCGGTCTTCAATCGCATGGCGGCGCGCTGGACCGCGTGTGCGTCGGGCCGGTGGGCGGGATCCATCGCTGTCATCGCCGACAGGAGGACGCGCCATCCGTGGGGGAGCGTGGCCGGCACGTCCGGTGAGCGCACGAGCCGTGCGACGAGTGCTTCATGGGGCGTGGCCTGCGCGTACGCGCGTCGCCCCGTGAGCGATTCGAGCAGCACGAGCCCGAGCGCATACACGTCGGCCGCCGCCGTGGGCGTCTCGCCTCGCGCCTGCTCGGGACTGAGATACGCGGCGGTACCGATGAGGGTCCCCGTCGCGGTAACCCGCGCGGAGTCGATGAGGTACGCGATCCCGAAGTCGGCCAGCGTGGCGCGCGGCGGCTGGGAGGGCATCGGGGCGGGGCGCAGCAGGACGTTGGACGGTTTGACGTCGCGATGCACGATGCCGCGCTCGTGGATGACGTGCAGAGCCTCGGCCAGATCCGCGGCAACGGATGCGGTGGTGACGGGGTCGAGCGGTGCGCCGGCGATCCGATCGCCGAGGGTGGGGCCGTCGATGAGCTCCATCACGAAGTACGCCGGATCCTCGTCCAGCCGCGCGTCGAAGAGCGTGACCAGTGACGGGTGGGTCAGGGACGCGAGTACGCGGGTCTCCGACGCCACACGCGCGCGGTCGGCGCCATCGGAGGTGCTCGCGGTGAAGACCTTGACGGCCACGGCGCGCTCCAGGTGCTCGTCGATCGCGCGATACACGCTGGCGTACCCGCCGCGTCCGATGAGCGCCTCCAGACGGTAGCGACCGCCCAGTACCCGTCCGGGCGCGGGGGCAGCGGGGGAGTGCGCGAGATCCGTCACGGCGTCATTCCCGCCCGTGCGGGTTCTCTCGCGATCGTGTGCACGGCCACAGACTACGGCTCCGGCGTACGCCGCAAGAGGTGCGTGCGCAACGCGCTCCGGACTGCTAGTACCGTCGGGGAAACGGAATCGCTGTACGGGGAGGGTTCATGTCGGCTGCAGCCTCCGGTGAGCGCGCGATGCGCCGCCCCGCATCGCGGCGCCGGCTGTGTCTGGCGGTGGCCATCGTGGGGCTGCTACTGTCCGGCTGCGCAACGAACGCCGCACCGGGCACACCGTCAACCCCTGGGGGCGCTGCATCCGCGTCTGCGACACCGACCGCCGCGTGCCCGCAGGTCGAAGGCGTCGACCTGCCGCCGGAGTGCGCGCCCTACGATCAGGAGGCGGCGATGGCCCTCAACGATCGTCACCGCGAGCGGGTGGAGCTGGACGAGGACGCGCAGGGCGCGAACGCGGAAGTGGTTCCGTCGCTCACCGCCGCGCTCGAAGACCTCCGTGTACGCGGCGCTGCGACGGAGGACAGTGTCCGCGCCGCGCTCTCGGACGCCGGACTGATCGACGCTCAGGTGCGGGGCGACTACGGCCGCATCCTCTTCGGGGCGGTGGGGCCCGGGGGCGGGTGCGTCTTCGGCGAGGTGGCGGACGCCGTCGCTGTCGACGTGGGCGGCTACATCCTCGACGGTGGGTGTCTGCCGGCGCAGTGACGCGGGTCCGCCCTCGAACTCATCTCCGACGGGTGAACGCACTCACGCTGTGGGCGGCGTGCCCATCGCTGTCACCGCCGCGTCGGGGGCGCTGACCGTGGGCTCTTCTCACCGTCGAGGAGCCACCAATCGCCGAGCCGCGCTGCGGCGGCGCGCTCGACGAGCGCATCGTCCACAAGGTCCCGCCCACGCAGGACGTCGAGAATCTCGCGGCGCTCGGCGAGCAGCGCCTGCTGTTCATCGCTGGGCAGCGCACGCATGCGCGCGCCGACCGCAATCAGCCTTGTCTCCCGCACGGTGTGGCTGCGCGAGGCGACCAAGCGTGCGACCAGGCCGACAGCGCCCAGCACGCCCGTGGCGATGATGGGCACCGCGAGCATCACCAGATCCGCCGGCCCGGAACGCGCGGTGTGCCACCACATCGCGACGGCTGCCGCCGCTACCGCGAGCGACGCAGCCGCGATTCCGTAACCATCTCTCGGGCGGCCGGAGCGCCACCAATCGGCCAGCGCCCACGCCTGACCGACCGCGGCGATCCAGAAGCAGATCGCAGCGACCGAGCGCGCGAGATCGGGGCTCATGAGGCCGGTGCCGGAGAACACATCGGCCCCCGAGCCGCCGATAGGGGCCAGCACCCCGCCGAGCGGAGCCACCAGGGTGATCCCCTTCACGAGCAGGACGATCGTCGAGAGCGCCATCCCACTCCGCAGCGATGGAGTCTCGAGCGCCTGCAACCACTCGAGCGTGGCCAATCGCACACCGTCCTCGAACCGATCCTCGCGAGCGGTGCGGACGGCGCTGGATTCGGTCACAACACTGGTTGTAGCAGAGATGGGTGCAGCCGTGCGGATCGCCTTCGCCGGGGTGCGCACGTGGACCACTCGGATGCGCAGTTCGGCCAGACTGGCGATTGCCGATAATGCACATTATGTCAGTTCATAGTTACTCCGATTGCACTTTCTGCAATCAGAGTGGAAACGGGTAGCCCCCGAGCCACTCCCCGACTGCCCGTCTGACCAGGACGTTCTCTTATGCGCCAAAGGCTCGAAGGAAGGTGTCGACGGCGCGACTCGTTGACTCCCGCAACTCCGCGCTCGTCACGTCCCTTGTCCCGAGCTGTGTGCGGTTCTCGGCGGGCGTAACAAGAAGCGCCCAGAATTGCTCTGCGGCCACTGCTGGGTCGGCGTCCCGGAGCTGACCCCGGCGCATCAGTTCCGACAGCCGGTCGGCCAGAGCAGCCATGACGCGTTCGGTGACATTTGTGCGCACCGATTCCAAGACGTCGGGAAAAGTTGCCCTCCCTGCGACGAGAAGGCGTCGGTACCACACAGTCTTGGGATCGAAGTATCGGATGAGGAGCTCGAGCCCGACATGCTCGAGGGCAGCGCGGATGTTGTTCGACGGCGTGACGAGAGTCGCGACGATCTCCAGGTGGTCACCCAGCGCACGGTCTCCGTCGGCCCTGAGAACCTCGCGGAACATCCGTTCCTTATCGCCGAAATGGTTATAGATCGTCGCTTTGGCCACCCCTGCTTCAGCAGCGATCGATTCGACGCTCGCCTGCTCATAGCCGACGTCCGCGAAGATCCGGAATGCCGCGTCTAGCATCGCTAGCCGCTTGTCGATCCTGCCGCGAGTTCCGGGCACCTCACCAATTACGTGGTCTCTCATCGCATACACGCTATCTCATTAGAATAGACTGGCGAGTCTAGTTCGTTAGACCGATCAGTACACGTTCGGATAGGGGAACAACATGAGCACAACCATCGCTGTAACGGCCGCCACCGGCGGTCTCGGCCGACTCGTCATCAATAACCTTCTGCGGAGAGGAGAGGACTCGCGCCTGGTCGCAATCGCACGGGACGCAGAAAAGGCATCCACGCTGCCCGTCGGCGTTGAAACGCGAATCGCTGACCACGACGACCTCGCGGCCGTAGCCGCGGCGCTTGAGGGCGTCGACACAGTTCTGCTGATCTCAGGCAACGAGTTCGGCAAGCGGATGATCCAGCATCGGAACGTCATCAACGCAGCGTCCCAAGTCGGGGCCTCCAGGCTCGTCTACACAAGCGCTCCGCACGCCTCGACCAGTACGGACTTCATTACCGCCGAGCACCGTGCGACAGAGGCGATCATCCAGGAGTCCGGCTTGATCTCGACAATCCTGCGGATGAACTCGTACCACGAGAACTACCTCACAACGCTGGAGCTCGCAGCAGCGACCGGTGAGATCGTCGGAAGCGTCCACGCGGGCCACGTGGCCAGCGCCGCGAAGGACGACTATGCGGATGCAGCAGCCGTCGTGCTCTTGGCGCCCGATCCACTGAAGGCGATCTACGAGCTCACCGGCACCGTGGCATGGGACTATCCCCAACTCGCAGAAGCAGCAGCTGCAGTGCTCCGTCGGCCAGTGAAGTATGTGGATCTCGACTCCGAAGAGCACCACACTCGCCTGCTCGCCTCCGGGATTGATGAAACGACCGCGGGCTTCCTCGTTCAACTCGACGCAGACCTGGCGCGCGGCGTGTCAGCGGAAGTCACCAACGAGCTCGAGCAGCTCATAGGCCGACCGCCCACGCCGCTGATTGACGGTCTCCGCGCGGCATGGGAATCAACGCGCTAGCACCTGAAAGGGGCGCGAACAACGATTCGGCACTGGCGTGCAATGCACGGTGCCGAATCGTTGTGCTGCGCGCACGGCTCCGGCCTTAGTGTGAAAACGGATAACGGTCTTCACCAGTAGAAGTTGCGTTACCCGTTCGAGGTTTCCCCAAACTGGTCCCCTGCGTCATGACTCGGTGGAGTCACCGGCTGCTCCGCTGAGGAGACCTCGAGCACGATGCGACGTTGTGCCTCGATGATCCCCGGGCCCTGGTCGGGCGTCGGCGCGGGAACTGGAATCCCCTGCTCGGCCTCCCAGATCGGGTGCGCTTCGAGTGGGTGTGTCTGTGTTTTCGGAGCGTGTTGCGCGCGACTCCGAAGGCCCACATTCGTGCCTCGGGTGAGGATCGCGGGAGGTCTGCCCGTCGTTCCCACACGACGCTGAGGGTGTCGTTGAGCAGGTCGGGAACGTCTTCTTGAGCGGTGCGGCGCGCGAGGTACCGCAGAAGGTCGACTCCGATGTCTTCGATGACGGTGGTCGCCCATTTCGCGTCGGCTTCGTGGGTGTTCACCGGTACGGCCCTTTGCAGGTGCTGTCCATGCGCCACGTGCCGACGACCCGATAGTCGTGGACGCGAAGGCCATCGTGTCCGGGATCGACCTCGAAGCTCTCGACACCACCGGGGCGGAGGCGGAGCTGCGCGCGGACTACGCGCAGGCTACGGACATCAACAACACCCCCTTCCCGATCACCGTCAGCGACGACGAGCTCAAGCAACACGCGGTGAACAAGATCCTGGCCGAAACCCTGTGGGCGGGCCTCGAGGAACGCGGCCACAAGATGTGGCCCGGCCACGAGGTCAGCCTCGCTGGTCAAACCACCAACTGCAGTTGATGGCAAAGAACACAACGGACATCGAGGGTCATGTCCGCACGAACGAGCACGACTTGCTCCGCTACTTCCAGCGACGCATCCCCAACGGCGCTGACGCCGCGGAGGCGTTCGGCGAACTGCTTCTCACCGCCTGGAAGCTGAGGCGGCACGCGCCCGCCGATCCAACCGAAGGGCGAATGTGGCTATTCGGTGTTGCGCACAACGTTCTGCGCGACTCGCGGCGGCGGTCTGCCAGGCACTCGGCCGCAGTCAAGCGGCTTGCAGCCGACATGCGCACGCTCGCGGTTCCGGTATGGGATGACGCCGCCATCGACGTGCGAGACGCCATCGACCGACTCAAACCCGACGACGCGGAGCTCATCCGGCTCATCTACTGGGACGGATTCCCCTCACACGCTGCCGCCCGCGTGCTCGGCATCAACCCATCCACAGCCCGATCACGTCTGACGCGCGCGAAGCTCGAGCTGCGCGCCGCACTCGAACCACGCCAAGCAGAGAGAGAACAAAATCATGCCGGACGTCCGACCGTCTGACCTCGCCTTGCCGCCGACCGATCAGATCCACGTGACACTTCCGCCGGCGACTGGTACAGCAGAACTGCGGTAGTCGCTGGCCTCAATCGCGGAGCTCGTGGAAGCGATCACATAGGAAACGGGTAACGCGCTCCCCCGGCAAAGGTCGCGTTGGCCGAAGCCACCCCTCCCACCCTTACGAAGTCAGCTCGCCCGGTCTACTTTGACTTCATGGACAACGGAGCATGGCTGGTGGCGCTCATCCCTCTGCCGGCCGTTCTGCTTGTGCTCGGAATGATTGCGGCGATCATCCTGTTCGGAATGGTTTTCGCTTTGAATCAGACCGTTGGGTTGATCATCTCGGGCACGCTCACCTACATCCGCCGCAGAAAGACCGCCGCTGTCCAGGCATCGTCACATGAAAAGGAAGCGGATATCGCAGCAGGCCGCTATAAGGATTGGTAGGTCAAGGTCAGCGCCTTCGCCGCTGGTTGGTGCACGCCCCCCCAGTAGCGGACTGTCTGCCCGCCGTATCTCTCCGTGGTCGCGCACCGTTGCGCGGTCCACTCCCCCTCGCTCGCCTCTGACATTAGCCCGTCGCTCAACAGCATGGCCTGACGGTTCGGCTCTATGGTCGCGGTATGGAGTTGGATACCTGTGCGGATTGCGGCCGGTCCCTTGACGCCCACGACCGGCACATCAAGTTCGCCCTTCCGGACCCGGTCCTGGACGCTGGTGAAATTGACGCAGCGGACATGTGGATGTCAGGACCGGATGCGAAGTCGTCGACGCTGATGCAGGTACAGAACGTCGGAGCATTCGTCCGCGCTCTTCTTCCCGTCGCTCTGACGGATGAGCACGTTGTCACGTACGGCGTATGGATAGCAATCGACCCAGCCGAACTCGGTAGCGTCTTCGATGTCTGGTGGAAACCTGAGTATCGGGACCTCGTCCTTGACGGCTATCTCGCCAATTCAGTTCAGCCTTGGGGACTGCTGGGCTCGCCCGTCAGTATCGCGGTTCGAGATCCGGAGAGGATCCCCTACTGCACCCAAAGCAGTGCGGATCAGCTCCAATCAGTTATCGCCGACACGTGGAATCACGACCTCGTACTCGCCGCCTACTGGGGGACCTGATCCCCGGGTCACGCGCGTCTCATCGCTCGCCTGTGCCCCGACACGGGTGATTTCTCCCGTTCAGGCGCTATCCACCCGTGAAGCCCTCACCGAAGATCTGATAGCCGACCGCGTCACAGGCATCGACAGGAGAGGGGACTGTGTTCGGCACCGGCTTGCCGATGCCGGTTACGCCCTGGGTTCCCGCAGGGATGGGAGGGTACTCCGTCTTCAGTGCCGCGATGGCATCGCTGACGGCGCCCTCGCCCCGCGTGGGAACCCGGTCGAGGACCCGCGTGGCTAGCCGCATCCAACCGTCGTACTCCTTCTGCGACATGCGCCCCTCGTAGAGGCCCGCCCCCGCGTTCTGAAGGATGGTCGAGACGTCGGTGAACGCCTCGCACGTCTCGATATCCGTCACGGTTGATGTGCTCGTGGCCGGGGAAGGGGCGATGGTCGGTGTTTGAGATTCGGACGTGGAGGCGGCGGGCCCTGACGCGGTGCACCCGGTGATCCCCGCGGTGACGGCGAGGGCGCACGCCGCCAGAACAGTGCGGCTCACCAGGAAACCAGAAGAGAACCTGAGCATGACCGGAGCCTAGCGCCGCACCATTCATCCGCCCGGATAATCGCAGAGGCCGCCGCTATTGCTCTGACTCCCGGTCAGAGCCACGAGTGCCATGCCTCCGAGCGCCGTCATTGACATTGCCGTGCGATTCGGTGCCATCCGCCGTCGTCTGACCTCAAGCTCGGGCCCATTCCTCGAACTCGGCTTGTACGTCGTCGAAGTACTCCGTCTTGGCTCGCGTGTAGTCGTCGTAATCCGCTGCGCCGACTTCCTGCGTGCTCAGGCGACGCTTCACGGCTTCGTACCGGTCGCGTTGCCCGTCATGCGCGCGGAGCCAGTCTCGGAACCAGACCGCGTATCGACCCCATGGAGAGTCGCGGCGGCGAACATGCAGAATGACCCGCTCGGAGACGTTGACGAGGAGCGACTTCTCCCACATGGCATCGTCGACCGGTTCGGATCCTCTCGGTATGTCCCGGTGAACGCCTGGCGAATCGGGCCGGGCGCCCACGGCGCGTTCGAACCCGAGCCCTCCCAGCCTCGCCGACACATCGCGGTCGGATGGCAACGGTGAGATTCTGATCTGGAGGTCGAGGTGCGGCTTGGCCGCGAGCCCCGGAACCGACGTCGAGCCGATGTGGTCGTAGTCCGCATCCGCAGCGCCCGGCACATCGGCGAGACGTTCCCGGATTGTACGCAGCAGGTCCGCTGCTCTCACGGGCCAGGACTCGTCGTATTCGTGCAGTTCCGCAGGATTCGATGGCTGTCCCATGCTCCCGACCCTATGCAGATCACCGGCGCGCTCCACCTGCTCCCCCGCGATCGGCTAGGTGTCGAACGCGGCAACGAGCCGCGCAAGAGTGCTCCGCTGCTGCTCGTTGAGCACGTCCTCGGTGTACTCGTCGAACAGGGTCGCGGATCCGGTCAGGTCGTACGGCTCCGATCCGTCGGTGAAGTCCTCCAGGATCGGGCCGAACACATCCACGAAGCTGTCGACCAGCGCGGAGATCTCCTCCTCTGTGCTCCCCGGTCCGAGCCGGTCGAACCGCGCCACGATGTCGGTCACGGCGGGGACGACCGTGAAAGCGCTGATCCGTTGATAGAGATTCGCGAGCGAGGGCAACCCCTCTTCCCCCACGAGGTGGGCCAGCAGCACCGATTGGTCGCGGTCGATCTTGGCGAGGTCGGGCGATATCCCCGCGGCTGCGAAGATCGCGATGAACGGGGCCAGCTCGGGCGGAACATCCGGCGGCGCGTCATGGATGCGGAGGCGCGCGATGAGCTCGCGCTGCTCGGTGAGTCGCTGGATCTGCGCGGCGAACTCAGCATCCAGCTCGTCCAGCAGCCCGCCCCCATCCGACGCCGCGTCGTCGAGAAGCTGCGGCATCCGCTCCAAGGGGACGCCGAGGGAGGCGAGGCGCTTGATCCGCAGGACCCGGATGAGGTCGTGGACGTCGTAGCTGCGGTAGCCGTTGGTGCGACGCTCGGGTTCAGGGAGCACGCCGACCTGGTGGTAGTGACGCAGCGCCCGGACGGTGACTCCCGCGAGGCGCGCCAGCTCTCCGCTATGCACTGTGGATCACCGCCGCTCCCCCGGTGCCGGCCTCTGCCGGCTCGGGTTCCAGGTTACGCAGCGAGCGCGCGAGCACGCTCAGGGCCAGCGCGACCAGACCCACGCCCACCAGGGCGACCGCCGCGACGTTCACCCCCGCGTACTCGGTGAGGACGGCGGCGGTCAGAATGCCGATCGGCGGGGCGGCGGTGAGGATCGCGTTCTGCGTGCCCATGATCCGCCCGCGCATCTGCTCCGGGATGCGCTCGATCATGAGCACGCCCATGAGACTGGCGAACAGGCCACTGGCCACGCCGACGACGAAGGCCCCAGCGAGGACGATCCACACCGACGACAGTGCGGCGATGAGCACGAAGCCGAGGGCGCTGCCGAACACGCCGGCGAGAAACCAGCCGCGTCGACGCCCGCGAGCGCCGGCGATCGCGTAGACCGTGCCGCCGACTAGCATCCCGCCGGCGAGGGCACTGAGGACGAAGCCCAGCATGCCGGGCTGCTCGACGAGGGTGAAGTACACCGGCAGGATGAGCCCCTGCAGGGAGGCGAGCACGATCGCCGAGGCGACGCTGAGGCCGGTCGTGACGATCAGGAAGCGGCTTCGGAACAGCACGCGCCATCCGAGGCGGAGCTGCGCCCATCCGTTCCCGGTCGCCGCGGGCTCCCCCTCCGCAGCGGTGATGTCGCCGACGCGGCGCGGGATGAGCAGCGTCAGCAAAGCCGCGACCAGGGAGGTCGCCGCGGTGATCCACAGCACCGTGGACCCCTCGAACAGCACCATGAGCGTTCCGGCGGCCGCTGGGCCGAGCAGCAGGGCGACCGCGCCGAGGGCCTCGCGGATTCCCAGGAGCCGCTCCGAGGCGATCCCACCGTGGCGGACGATCGCGGGAAGCAGGGCATCCCGCGCGGTCATGCCCGGCACGTCGCCGAGTGAACCGATGATCCCGAACAGGACGAACCAGCCCAGACTCAATCCCGAGAGCATGTCGACCAGCGGCAGCGCCGCGACGGCGGCCGCCGAGACGAGATCGGTCACCACCGACGACGTGCGGCGATTGATGCGGTCGATGACGACCCCCATCAGCAGCCCCGCGAAGACGGCAGGAACGGCCGTCGCCGCGGCAACCGCGCCGGCACCGAGCGCGCTGCCGGTGACCTGCAACACGATCAAGGGCAGGGCCACTCCGGCAATCGAGTTGCCGAGCAGCGACAGGAGGTAGGACGCCAGATAGGCGATGGGAATGAGCCTCATGCGTCCAGTCGAAACCGTGACGTAGGGGCGGGGTCAAGCCGCCCGATCAGGGGAACCGAAGAGTGCGGGCCACCTGGACCACTTCCCCGCCACTCGCACGCGGCTTCTCAGTTCCGGTGCCATACCCTTTCGAAGTTGGCGAGGTACGCACCCCCGAGTGCGGCGCCGACGAAACCGGTCATCGCGCCACCTCCGAGGGCCAGCATGACTCCCGGTGTGGCCCAGTTAAACGAGAGCAGCGCCAGCCCTGCCGACGCGGAGAGCAGCGAGAACACTGCCGCGGTGGCAATGAGGGCGCGTATCCATCCCCGCCCCTGCTCCGACACGCGGCCGCCGTTTCCGACGATGCCGAGCAGCTTCCAGGCGATCAGCAGGGCGAGCTGAACGCACACCAGCAGCGCCACACTCCAGGTCACGCCGAGGGTCTGGAACGGCGCCGTCTCAGGGAAGACGGACACGGTGCGACCCAGCTGGCTCGGGATCCACCACACCTGTGCAGCAATGGTCACCGCGAAGCCGGCGACGAGGGCGAACCGCATGCCGTTGATCGTCATGCCGGTGAGAGTACTCCCCGCGAGACTGCTCGCACCCTTGACGGGTGTTCTTCTGCCGGATACATTTCACGCACACGTTAAATGTCAGGGGGTGGAAGTGGCCGGCACCGACCAACTCAGCGTCGTCTTCTCGGCGCTGGCGGATCCGACTCGGCGCGCGATCCTCTCGGGTCTGGCAGAGCGCGACGCCACCGTCACAGAGCTCACGGAGCCCCTTCCGATCTCGATGCCGGCCGTATCGCGGCATCTGAAGGTGCTGGAGCAGGCAGCGCTCATCTCCCGCACGCGTTCGGGGAAGTGGCGTGCGAGCCATCTGGAAGCTGCGCCTCTGCGGGAGGCCGCCGACTGGATCGAGCGCTACCGGCAGTTCTGGGACTCGTCGCTCACGCGCCTCGACGCCCACCTCGCCGCCGTGCAGGCCGTCGAACACGCCACGCCCGCGGCGGAGCCCAGCCCGCGAACGCCCATCGATCCGGCCACGGATTGGGAGGAGCCCTGATGCAGACCGACAGCCCGCAGATCGACATCTCACGCGTGCTCGACGCGCCGCGAGCACTCGTCTATCGAGCCTTCACCGATCCGGAGCATTTCGTGGCCTGGTGGGGCCCGATCGGCAATTCGCTGCCGCGTGAAGAGGTCGACTTCGACATCCGCCCCAGTGGGCATCAGCGATGGACGGAGGTCTCGGCAACGGATCCCGGCATACGAGTCCGGGTCACCGTCGACCTCACGGCCGTCGCCGACGGCGAGCTTCTCGATGGGGTCATGCAGGTCAGCGGGCGGATCCCCCGCGGCGTCGAGCCGTTCGAGACGAGGATCCGGTACGAGTTCTCCGACGCGACCGGCGGGAGGACGCGACTGAGAATCCGGCAGTGGCTCCCCCACCGCCTGACCGGCAACGCCACGCAGGGCTGGCGCGAAGCTCTGACCAAGCTCGGCACCGCGCTGGTCGGTGCGCAGAAGGTGGCGCCGACGAACCCCGCGGCACGTCCCCAACACCCCCTCACGAAAGGCTGACGCCATGCGGAAACTGACCTTCGCCATGAACACGAGCTTGGACGGCTACATCGCCGCGCCCGGCGAAGACCTCGGCTGGAGCGTGCCGAGCGACGAGCTGTTCCAGTGGTGGTCCGACCGGGTGGCCGCGACGAGCCTGGCGCTGTACGGGCGCAAGATGTGGGAGACGATGAGCGCCGACTGGCCGACCGCCGACGAGCAGCCGGGCGCGACCCCGGCCATCATCGAGTTCGCCGGCCGTTGGCGCGATATGCCGAAGATGGTGTTCTCGTCCCGGGCCATCCCGGTGGACTGGAACGCCCGTCTGGTCACCAGCGACGCAGTCACCGAGATCGCGCGACTCAAGGCCGAAGGTGGCGGTCCGATGGACATCCTCGGCGCGGCACTCGCCGCGGCCGCCATGCGGGCCGGGCTGATCGACGAGTACATCCTCGTCACGCATCCCGTCTTGTTAGGCGGCGGTAAGCCGTTCTTCACCTCTCTGGACGATTGGGTGCACCTGAACCTGGTGGAGACCCGAACCTTCCCCGACGGCGTGCTGCTGACGAGGTACGAGACCATCCGCTGACGCCTGCCTCGCAGCGCCGACCTGCCGCCGCTGTGGCAGGGGCTCAAGTCCGGCGTTCGTGACGACGAGGCTTGAGCCGCGCGGGGACGTCGGTGGCCGGCATCCACTCGCACTCGAAGGCGCCGTGGTATCCGAACAGGAACCCGAACCTGTGGTTGCGCACTTCGAGATCGACGTGGAAGAGCTGGTCGGCGTCGTCGTAATACTCGCGCAGGCGGGCGCGACCGCTGAACAGCATGGGGAAGCGGAACCCCACCGGCCCTTCGTGGAACCGCTGCGCGTCGGAGGTGAGGACCAGTCCTCCGCGGTCATCCACCCGCAGATCCAGGTCGACTGCCAAGTGCTGATGCGTGCCCAGGTAGTCGACGATCCGATCGCCGTCGAGGATCATCGTCGCGTCGAAGCGGCGTCGCTTGGCTCCCAGGGTGTACTCGCGCACGAAGGTGACGGTTTCGCGTCCGAACGGATCGAGGTACGGGTAGTTCTCGATCACGAACGGGACGTCGGTACCGGTGTCGGGGATGAGGATGTTCCGCATCCTCCCGATCTGCAGGAACGGAACGGTCCACCATGGCCCCCGTCGGATCGCCGACATGAGACCGCGCCCCACGCACGCTTCCCCGGAGGAGAGCCCGACGCCGAACCGCCGTTGCATCATGGGGTGCAGTCGACCGTACTCGGCGCCGAGTGCCGTCTCGAAGATCGACGTCACCGTGCGCTGCCCGGGTCAGGCAGCGCAGCAAGCGACTCCGGAGCGCCGGCGAGGTGATCGCTCCGGCGCGAGCCGCCAGCCGGCGTGCGGCGGCACCGGGCTGCGCGAGGTCGGTCGGATCGCCACCACCACAGCACGCTCCACAGCGGCCACCGCTCGGGCGGGACGCCGGTCTCCAGCCAGATGCGGAGCCGATCGAAGCTCCACGCGGTCGCCCAGCCCAGCAGGGGCCGCACGACGGCGTCGAGCACGCCCCATCCCGGCGTGTAGTCGTAACCGGTGATGAATACCGTGCGATTGCCGTCGGGGATGTACCGCCAGTAACCGCCACCTGAGGCGATGGGCGAGAGCCGGTCGTCGGTGTGGAAGCGCAGGGCGGAGGTGCGGGTGCCGTCGGCATGGTGGCGCTCGCCGATGCTTACACCGGTGCCCCGCACCGAGTGGAACGGAACTCGCCGCTCGTAGGTAAACGCCGTCGCACCACCGCGTGCCGCGCCGGTCGGGACGATGTGCGTGAACCTCACGTCCCATCGCACGTGCTCCGCGGGATTCTGTGTGGCGCTCCAGAGGAGATCGATCGCGGCCGCGATGGACGTCTCCACGTAGATGCCCCCGCGCGCCACACCTCGACGTTACGGCAACCCGGGCGCGTCGCCGGCGAGCCTCCTCCCCGTGTCCGCAGCCGTCGCAGCAGAAGCGGCCTCGCCGATGCGGACCCGTAGGGCGCGGCCTATCCGCTACCCCGTCGCCCGAACTCCTCAAACTCTGGCCGCCCATGACCGTTCCGCGGGTGATTGGGCCCAGCGAGCCGCAGATTTGAGGAGTTCGGGCGCGGCGCGGGGCCCACGACGACAGAGCGGCTGCTTGCATCTCGCACCCAGGTCCGGGTTTACCGTTGCTCCATGACCGACTCGCACACGACGTGGGCGCCGGAATCGTGCGCGCTTCCCTCCGTCGAACGCCCGCTTCGGGAGGAGGAATTCGCTGACCTGTTCCGGAATGAGCTCATCTCCGCTGCGCTGACGGCGCCGGGTCAGGCTGATCTGCTGCTGAACCGGGATTCCCGGGGACGTGCGGAGGAGCTGATCGCGCGGGAGACCCACTGCTGTTCCTTTTTCGACTTCACACTCACGGATGAGGCGGACGCGCTCCGCGTCGCGATCCGCGTACCGGAGGCCTACGTCGACGTGCTCGCGGCGCTCGTGGGCGCGGCCGAGCAGGCCGCCGGCCGGTCGCGCTCATGACGGCGCTCCGTGCCCGCGAGCTCGCCTCGCGCGCGGGCGTGAATCCGGACACGATCCGCTGATACGAGCGACGCGGACTCCTCGGGCTACTGCTGTGCGGTGCCGACGCGGAGCAGGTTGCCGTTGCCGTCGACCAGGGCGAATTCCCGCATCCCGTAGTCGGTATCGGCAGGCTCGGTCACGCGCGTGCCGGCCGCCGGGTCGGGACGGACCACGCCTGCCCAGTCGCGGAAGAGAGCGTCGGCGTCGTCCACGAAGAGGTAACACGAACCCGCCGTCCGGAGCGGATCCACCGAGGGGTCCGCGACGAAATGCAGCTCGATGTCGCCGCGTCCGACGATGAGGTAATCCCACTCCTCGGGCGGTGCGCCGCGATTGTCGAAACCGAGGCGCTGGTAGAACCGCAGCGTCTCAGCGAGGTCTCGACTGGGCAGGATCGGGACGGCGCGCTCGGACATGAGGGCAGGGTACCGGCGGGTGCAGGCGCCCGCCAGAACCTGCCCGCCCGCCGCCTCGGCTGCGAGCAGCCGGGTGGGGTGCACCCGCGACCACAGCCACCCGAACTCCTCAAACTTGTGCCGCTCATGCCGGTTCCGGGGGTCATTCGGCGCCGGGCGCCGCGGATTCGAGGAGTTCGGGCGCGGCATGGGGCTCCCGTTCGCGAGGCCGGGGTGGATAGGGTCGCAGGCATGACGACGCCCTCCACGACGGAATACGTTCCCGCGGCGAAGCGGCGCCGCCGCGTAGGCCGTGGCACGGTACTGATCCTCGGCGTCGTGGTCATCCCCGTCGTTCTGGGTGCAGCCCTCAACAGCTACGGCCCGCTCACTGAGGACACCGCCATCTGGATGGCATTCGCCACGGTGGCGGGGAAGACGATCACCATCCTGAGCGCGATCATCGCCGTCACCCTCACCATTCAGCGGAGGTACGCGTGGCCGGCCATCCTCGGCATGGTGCTCATCGCCGCGTTGATCACCACGTGGGCGATCGGCGGCATGGCCTCCGCCGGCGACCTCCTCCTCGAGCGTCTCGACCTCGTCGCGGAAGTCGATCGGTTGAATCGATGATGACCCGCGAGGTGCTCGGGGCGGGTCATCGTCGGCGCAACGGATACGAGGAGATCAGCCAGGCAGCCGCCGCAAGCACGATGCTCAGGATGACCCAGGCCACGATGCTCGTGGGCAGGCCGATCAGCGAGGTGTGGAAGTCGGCGCAGTAGGACTTCTCCGGGTCCTCCGAGTCGACGCAGATCCCTCCTGACACGAGCGGGGCGGACAGCACGGCCGCTGCGGCGAGCGCCACGAGCATCCACACGAGTGGCCGGATGCGGCGGCGTCGGCCTGAAGGCGCCGTCATGCCGACACGTCCTCAAGGCCCACCAGCGGCGAACCACCCGGACCCGGAGGGCTGATGTATGGCGCCTGGAGGCTCGTGGCCGTCGTCCGCGGCGCCCAGCATGGAGCGGGTGAGCTGCTCCCGGGCGCTGAGCAACCGCTCGAGCTCGACCGCGAGGTCTTCGTCGCCGACAGTCCTCCCGTGCCGGGTGGCGCGGAGCACGCTGCGGCGGATGAGCTCTTTCGCGAACGAACCGGTCACGCCCTCCGCCGCCTCTGCCGCCGCATCCAGCGCGCTCTCGGTGAGCGGAAGGCTGTGGGCGTACCGGCGGAAGAGCCTTCGTCGCTCGGCCAGCGCGGGAAGCGGGATCTCGACCGCCAGATCGACGCGTCCCGGCCGCTCCGCCAGCGCACGCTCGAGCACCTCGACGCGGTTGGTCGTCATGATGAACGCCACGTCTGCATCGCCGTCGAGGCCGTCGAGCGCGTCGAGCACCTCGAACAGCAGCGGCTGTGGCGAGTGGTTCCTCTCCATGGCCACGAGATCGATGTCTTCGAGCACGACGATGGCGGGCTGGAACGTGCGGGCGATCTCCGCTGCAGCGGTGACGAATCGGATGCCGGACCCGGTCAGCATGATCGCCGTCGTATCGGGAGTCGTGCTGAGCAGGTGGCGAACGGTGAGCGTCTTGCCCGTTCCCGGAGGCCCGTACAGAAGCACGCCGCGCTTGAGGTGCTGTCCGGCCGTGCGGAGCTCGTCGCGGTGGGCGCCGATCTCCACCACGTGCTGGACCGTCTGCTCGAGCACCCCGTCCGGGAGCACGATGTCGTCTTGACCGACGTCCGGTCGCCGGAGGAACGTTGCGCCTGCCTCACGCCCGTACTCCGTCGGCTGGAACGACAGCACCTGCCCGCGGAGGACGCTGTGGTCGATCATCGCTTTCCGAAGAACCTCGAGGAACCGGGTCACAACGGAGGGGTCGGTGGCCATGATCTCGACCATCGCCGTGGTCCGGCCGTACTGCGGGGATGCTGCCCGCTGAGTGAGGGCGAGAGGGTGGCCCTCGAATCGGAGCAGCCGGACGCCGAGCGACACGACACGCCTCGTCGCATCCGGACCGGTCGCCCGTTCCGCGTAGTCCACCGATCCTGGCGCGTAGCGGACGTAGGGGTTGCTGATCCACTCCGCCAGGTCCTGCTGGTGGCGCTGCTCGCCGCCGCTGACCCCGATCAGCCGGCTGTCGTCACCCGAACCGATGACTTCCAGAGCGATGTCGGCGTCCACCAGCCGGTGGTCGGCGATCGGCTCGTGCACGACAGAAACACCGGATGCGTCGGTGCCCAGGTGGTCGCTGATCACGTCGCCGAGCGGGGTCAGGGTCGGCACCCGCTCGCGTTCGGTGAGCTCGTTCACGTGCCGCAGGTACCGCCCCACGGTCAGCATCAGCTCGCGGTCGTCTTCGCTCAGCACGGGGCCTCCCCACCTCGAAGCCCCACCGTAGCGCGCTCCCCCGTCAGGCCGAGCGCGGCCGACTGAGCCGGGCGTGAAGCTCGGCCTCCGCAGCCAGGCGGCGATACCGCTCGTGCTGATCCGGCTCGTCGCCGACATCGTCACGGGAGGCGACCTCCCACGTGGCGTCGTCGTGCGTGGCTTCGAGCAACGCCACGACATCGCGGTATACGGCGGCGAATGCGTCGGGCGGTCCGAACACGTGGAGCGTCAACTCCCCAAGCGTGAAGCCGTCGGTGCTCGTCACCGTGCCTCCTCGGTGGCTTGGACGTCGGATGCTCGCTGCCGGGCGGGCTGCGCTCGGCGCTGCTGCTTGGTCCGAGACAGCGGGAACCGCGCCTCGAGGCGGGGTTCGAGATGGATCCGGCGCAGGGCGTGCAGGATGAGGTAGCCGCCGGACCAATACGCGAGGAACACCACGAGGCCGTAGGGACCCAGCGTGAAACTGAGCAGACTCAGGACGATGCCCATCCCCACGTAGAGCCATGTCCAGGCCGCCGTGATGCGATCGCGGCCGGCCTGCTGTTCGTCGGCACGGGCCTCCAGGGATTCCATGCGACTGCTGAGCTGCGGGTCGTCGATCACGGCGAACAGGTCCCTCACCTCGACGCGCAGGGCACCTGCGACGAGCGAGAGCGTCTCGAGACTGGCGTCCTGCCCGGCCTCCAGCCGTTGGATGGTGCGCAAGCCGACACCGCTCTCGGCGGCGAGCCGCTCCTGCGTCCATCCGTGGTGCTGCCTGAGTTCGACGATCCGTGTCACGTTCACAGGTCTCATGCTGCCTTCGCCCCTTCGTCATGACCACGCCACCCAGCCGCCAGTTGTCCGCCGTCGGCCCGCCACCCCATTCCATCGCGGATCGACCGCCTCCGCTTGACCATGACGCAGCGTCATGGTCATACCGTCTGTCGCACGACGAATGCGGTCGAGCGAAGGAGAGCAGATGACACAGACGAAGGCCCCGGAGTGGGCGATCGAGGTGAAGGGACTGCAGAAGTCCTATCGCGGCGTGCAGGTCCTCCGCGGAGTCGACTTCACGGTGTCTCCCGGCAGTATCTTCGCGCTCCTCGGATCCAATGGTGCGGGGAAGACGACAGTGGTGCGGATCCTCTCCACCCTGCTGAAAGCCGACGGCGGGTCGGCCCGGATCGATGGATTCGACGTCGCGGCACGCCCGCAGCAGGTGAGAGAGTCCATCAGCCTCACCGGCCAGTTCGCCGCCGTCGACGACGTGCTCAGTGGTCGAGAGAACCTGGTCCTGGTGGCGCGGCTGCGCCACCTGAGGAACCCGGGCAAGATCGCCGATGAACTGCTCGCCCGGTTCTCGCTCACCGAGGCCGCCGGCAGGAGGACAGCCACGTACTCCGGTGGCATGCGCCGGCGCCTCGACATCGCCATGAGCCTCATCGGTGCGCCACCGGTGATCTTCCTCGATGAGCCGACGACCGGCTTGGACCCCCAAGCGCGGAGGGAAGTGTGGCAGACCGTGAAGGACCTTGCCGGCCACGGCACGACGGTCCTGCTGACCACGCAGTACCTCCATGAAGCCGAACAGCTGGCAAGCCGGATCGCGATCCTCCACCAAGGCCGCATCATCGTCGACGGCACGCTTGCTGCGCTCAAACAACTGCTGCCGGCGACCAAGGTCGAGTACGTCGAGAAGCAGCCGTCCCTGGAAGAGGTGTTCCTCGCGATCACCGGCGAGCGGGACGACGCCGGGTACGGGGAGAACGGCGGGGACCGATGAAGTCCGCAACCCGCTTCATCGGCGATACCGCCGTCCTCACCGGTCGGTCGCTGCGGCACATCCTGCGCAGCCCCGACACGATCATCTCCACGACGATCATGCCGATCGGATTTCTCCTGCTGTTCGTGTTCGTCCTGGGCGGCGCGATCCAGACCGGCTCGGAGGGGTCGTACATCGACTATCTGCTCCCGGGCATCTTGGTGATCACGATCGTGTCGGGCATCGCCTACACCGCGTTCCGCCTGTTCCTCGACTTGCAGCGCGGCGTCGTCCAACGTTTCCAGTCCATGCCGATCGCACGATCCGCTGTGCTGTGGGCGCACGTGCTGACATCGCTCGTCGCCAGTTTCGTCTCACTCGTGCTCGTGCTGCTGACCGCGCTGCTCCTGGGCTTCCGCGCCGACGCCGGTGTTCTCGCGTGGCTGGCCGTCGCGGGCATCCTGATCCTGTGCGCGCTCGCACTCGCATGGCTGGCGATCATTCCCGGCCTCACGGCGAAGAGCGTGGACGGTGCGACGGCCTTCTCCTATCCGCTCCTCTTCCTGCCGTTCCTCAGCTCCGCCTTCGTCCCCACCGGGACGATGCCGCCGCCGGTGCGCTGGTTCGCGGAGAACCAGCCGGTCACCTCGATCGTGAACTCGCTGCGCGAGATTCTCGCGGCGCGGCCAGTGGGAGGCGATCTCTGGGTCGCCCTCGCCTGGTGCTCCGGCATCCTGATCGTCGCGTACGTGGTGTCCGTGGCGCTCTACCGCCGCACAGCCGGCTGAGGCAAAGTTAGCCATGCTCTCCATCGGCCAGCTCGCCGCCTATGCGGGAGTCACCGTCCGGACGGTGCGCCACTACCACCAGATCGGCTTGCTCCCCGAGCCCTCACGTGATCACTCCGGCTACCGCGTATACGACGCGGACGCCGTCATACGGCTCATCCGCATCCGCACGCTCGCCGAGGCCGGCGTGCCGCTCGCCCGGACGCATCAGCTCCTCGACGCCGGGGAAGAGGAGTTCGAAGCAGGCATCGACGACATCGACCGGACGATGCGTGCAGAGATCCGGCGATTGCAGCGAAGCCGCCGACGCCTGCGGCAGCTGGCTGCCGGAGATCAGCTGACATTGCCGCAGAGCGTTGTCGGGTATCTGGCTCGGCTGCGCGGGCTCGGCATCGACGAGCGATACATCGACGCGGAGCGCGACAGCTGGATTCTGATCACCGCCCAAGATGGTGGTTACCCCGTTGACGCGGTCATCGCTCAGAAACACATCGGGCTGGACCACCCAGACGTGGTGGCGCTGTACCGCCTCGTCAGTGACGCGTTCGACTGGCCAGTGGACGACCCGCGCATCGAAGACATCGCCGAGCGTGTCGACAGAGTCTCCCGCGAAGCCTCTGAGACGGGCGACATGATCGGACCGGCTCACCTTGAAGCGACCTTCGTCGACTTTCTCGACGGCGCGGCGACTCGGGCGAGCCCCCTCGCCGAACGACTCGACACGATCCTCAAGCGGCGTGGATGGGACGGATGGACGCATCTCGGACACGCCGCCGTGCCGGCGAACCACGTCGAAGACATCCGCTCCGATCCATGACCGTTCCTCGAAACCATTCGCACGGCCCCCTCGGCGCAGGAGCATGATGGATGCATGCCCGCCGCCCACCGTCCCGGCCTTCCCGTGGGCAGGGGGATCACCATCCCGGAGTCGGAGCTGACGTGGCGGTTCTCGCGTTCCTCCGGACCGGGCGGGCAGGGGGTGAACACGGCCGACTCCCGCGTGGAACTCGTGTGGGATGCGGCGCGCTCGGCCGTCCTCTCCCCCATCCAGCGTGAGCGGATTCTGGAGCGCCTGAGCGGCCGACTGGTCGACGGCGTGCTGACGGTCACCGCATCCGAGCACCGCGCACAACTGCGAAACCGGGAGGCCGCACGCGCCCGGCTGGCCGATCTCGTGGCCGACGCCCTGCGCCCGCCGACGCCGTCGCGGCGACCGACCGCTCCCAGCCGGGGCGCGAAGGAACGACGGCTGGGAGCGAAGAAGAGACGCACCGACGTCAAGCGCCTGCGCCGGCCGCCGCTCGACTGATCGCAGCCCTGCCAAAAGGAGAACCGATGACCATCAGGATCGACAACGTCGGGATCGCCGTCCGCGACATCGAGGCGACGATCGCCTTCTTCACCGACCTCGGGCTCAGCGTCCTCGGTCGCGACACCGTCAGTGGGGAGTGGGCCGATATCGCCGTCGGCCTGGACGGGAATCATGTCAAGATCGCGATGCTTCAGACGCCGGACGGTCATGGTCGCCTGGAGCTGTTCGAGTACATCCACCCTGAAGCGATCGACACGTCACCGACGCTTCCGAACGAGATCGGGATGCACCGGGTCGCATTCGCCGTCGACGACCTCGACGACGCTCTGAGGACCGCCGCGAAGCACGGGTATCACCCGCTTCGTGGCGTGGGCACCTATGAGGACATCTACCGGCTCACATACCTTCGCGGTCCTAGCGGGATCATCGTCATGCTGGCTCAGGAACTTCACCCCGCGGCGTCTTGAGCGCAGCGCCTCACGTGACCTCGACCCGTTCGTCGTGGTCGTCCAGGACGAACGCTTTCCGGGCGACGGCACGGTAGAGGCGGTGCCGGGCCGGGGCGCGGAGCTTCGCCGGGTCCCACTCCCCCAGTCCCTGCGCCTTGGACCGCGCGTTGTACAGCGCGAACGCATCCTCGAAACCACCCTCGTCGACCTGCGTGGCGTCCGCGGAGACGTACAGGGCGCTCCCCTCCCCTGGCGGCTTTGCAGAGTCGAAGATCACCAGCGACACGCTCGGGTTCGCCGAGATGTTCCGCGAGTGCCGCGCCCCGGGCTTGGACGCCCAGACGAACATCTCGAGCTCCCGGTGGGCGAACCACACCGGTGTCGCCCACGGCGCGGCCGCGACCGGTCAGCCCGACGTCGACCGCTGCGCCTGGGGGTGGCGGCGCGATGCGAGAGTCGCGAGCCCGGCCGCGACGCCCTCCTCCACCACCGGCCACTGCGGCTTCGCCTTGCTCGTGAAGCCCTCGAAGAGGACGAAACCGAGCCCGGCCGACGCGGTCAGGAGTGCGATGCCGCCCCACGCGACCCACGTGCCGGCGGGCGATGTCATTCCGACGGCGATGGCCAGCACGGTCACGCCGGCGAGCGCTGCGGCACCGGCGGCGTACCACCAGCGGCGGCCCGGTCGGCGCGGCTGCATCCATTTCCGGACGGCGGGGTTCAGCACCGCGATCAGCTTCCGGCGGGCGGTGTCCTCGTCCATCTCCGCATCGGCGAATGACGCGGCCGTCGCCCGGCCCAACTCCTGTGCCTTTCGGCGCACATCGTTCTTCATGACGCCTTCACGCTACCAACTGTGGTCCGATCAGCCGGTGCGGCTCCCGTTCGGCATCGCTACCCTCAAGACGTGGAAGCGGATTGGATCGAACACCGACGCTCAATCGACGGGGAACGCGTGGGATGGATGAAGCCGCTGGGCGAAGGGTTCGTCGCGATCGATCTGCTGGGTCGTCCGCGGACGGACGTCGTGGAATGGATGGTCGCGGAGCAGGTCCTGGACGACCTCGGACTCGGATACCTCGCCGACCCGCATGAGTTGCGGTTGGACGACGGGTCGTGGCTCCGCGTCCGGATCGCAGAGGTGTCACCCGTCGGCATCCGCGTGAAGAAGGATGACTGGGGCGATATGAACGCACCCCAGATTTACTACGCGGTGCCATTCCCGGTGACCGAGGAACTCCTCCGCCCGCTGTCGCACCGAGAGGGGCCCGCGTGATCGAGCTGCACGAGGTGACCGTCTCCGTGGGGGATGTGGTGCTGCTGGCACCGGTGTCCGCCTCTGTCGGGCCGGGCGATGTCCTCGTCGTTCGTGGGCGGAACGGCACCGGCAAGTCCACGTTGCTGCGGGCGATGGCCGGCGTCCGGACGCCGACGAGCGGAACGATCCGGATCGGCGATGACATCGTCACCGAGCGCGACCGCCGATTCCGTCGGCGGGTCGCCGCCATGATCGGGCTCCCGCCGATCGCCCCGGATCTGACCGTCTCTGATCACGTGCTCCTGGTGGCATCGACGTGGCTGGACGATGCGCTCGCGGCTACCGAGCTCGCGCGTGGAGTGCTCGACGAGTTGGGGCTCACGCCCTTGGCGGCGCGCTTTCCCCACGAGTTGTCCTCCGGACAGACGCAGCTGTTCGCACTCGGGCTCGTGCTGGCCAGGCCGTTCGACGTGCTCATCATCGATGAGCCGGAGCAGCGGCTCGACCCCGAGCACATCGATATGGTCATCGATGCGCTGCGCATCCGGCGGGACAACGGTGCGACCGTTGTCGTTGCGACGCACAATCCGCGGCTGGCCGACGCGCTCGCAGACCACACGCTCTGGCTGGGCGAAGCGGCATGACCGGTCGCGTCTCTGCGCCACTTGGTATCTGGCGTTCACGCAATACCCGCACACGAGGTGATCACGCCTACCTCGCGTACCTGATCGTGATGGTCACGCTGGTCGCCATCGCTCCCCTCGTGCGCGCGATCGTGGTGAGCATGACCGGCGCGGACGGGATCGCGGTCCTCACCTCGCCTGAGGCGCCGAGCGTCACGATGCTCGCAGTCTCGGGCATGTGGGCGTCTGCGCTGTTGCTGGGCAGAGTCCGCGGTCCTGCGCTGAGACCTCCATTCGTGACGCACGCGCTGGCCTCGAGTGACCTCCCCCGAGCCACCTCCTTCCGTGGACCGCTCCTCCGATCGGGGACGATGGTGGTTGCGCTCACCACTGTCGTAGGCGTCCTCATCGGCGCGAGCCTTGTCTCAACCGGATACAGCACACCCGGCGACGCTGGGCTGTTCGTCCTCGCCAGCACCTGCGTCGGCGTCATCTCTTCTCTCGCCTGGCTGGTGGGTCAGGCGATGCCCCGCACGGCAGCGCTCTTCTCCCCGATCGTCTTCGCGCTGGGCGCGGTCACCAGCACTGTCGCGGAGATCCAGCCCTTCACCCTATGGGGATGGGTCGGTCTCGCATACCCGGTCGGCGCTGCGCCGGGACCGCTCGCGCCTCTCCTCGCCGTGACCGCGGCTGCCGTCGCCGCCGCGCCGGCTCTGATGAACAGGCTCAGCATCACACCCCTGGCTGCACAAGCAGCGCGATGGGAGGCCGCGACCTCCTACGCAAGCGGCATGGAACTGGCTGCAGCCGCAACCGTCTACCAGGCGGCACCGAAGGTCGGACGCCACCTGCGTGCTGTCAGACCCGCCCTGCGAAGCCCGGTCGTCTTCCTTCTCCGCGACGCCGTCGGCGCCGCACGCACACCCGTCAGGCTCGCTGCGGGTGCACTCGCCCTCGCTGCGGCAGCGGCGCTCTTCACGCTCTCCCTCGTCTCGGAGACGCCCGATTGGGCACTCAGCGGGGTCGCCGGTGTGATCCTGTTCACCGGGCTGGGTCCGTTCACCGATGGCATCCGGCACGCCGCGAGTGTCGCATCGGACCTTCCTCTCTACGGAATCAGCGACGCACGGCTCCTCACCTACCACGCGCTCTTCCCGGTCATCACAACGATGATCGTGCTCGTCGTCGTCACCGTGATCTGCTCGCTCCTCATCGGACACGCTGCGCCGGCGATCCTCGGTTCCCTGCCGCTCGGGATGTTCGCGGTCCTCGCGCGCATCGGCAACGCGTTGAAGGGGCCACTCCCACCCGCGCTGCTCACTCCGATTCCCACACCCATGGGCGACCTGGGTGCCGCCGCGCGCCTCACGTGGGCGATGGACGGTGTCCTCCTCACCGCGTTGGCCGGGGCATCCGCCGCGCTCGTCTTCCAGTCACCCGTTCTGCTGCTCGCAGTCGGCGTCGCCCTCACCGGCCTCACCATCCACCGCTGGCGCCACCGGGTATGAACGAGCCTCTCAGCGTGACTGGGGAGAGAGGTTCCGCCCGTCGATGTGCGCCGGGTGCGCAACCACTGCCAGGATGAGCGCATATGCCCGTGTCGATCACGTGCAACGTGTGTCGAAAGGGAGTCATGAGCCGCAGCGCCGCCGGCCGCCGTCTGTCACTTGCGCTTGTGGCGGTGGTCGCGACCGTGCCCCTGCTCACGGGCTGCGTCGTCGTGCGCGAGGAATGGAATGCCTTGCAACGCGAGCGCAGTGGTACCCAGGCCCCCGGCGTCGTCAAGCCGGCGATCCTCGCGGCCGACCCGCGGGTGGATGAGGTGCTGACGCTGCAGGTCGGCCCCTCCGGTTTCGCGCGGATCATGACCGTTGTCATTTCCGTCAGCGGCGATGAGCCGGTCGAGACCAGCACGGCCCTGGCTGTGCTGACCGCGGCGGCCAGCACCGCACAGTCGGAGATCCACTACCTGGAACTCGGGGCGCGGCCGGCCTCCGACACGTCTCAGCTGCTGAACCTCGAGGACGCCGCGGCAGGGCTTCCGTCCGACCTGGACTGGAGATGGCAGGACTCGAAGATCGTCGTCACGAACCCCGACGTTCTGGACGAGCGCTGACCACGCGCACCTCGACGCCCGCGCCGCGCAGGCGCTCCACCTCGTCGGCCGGGGCCTTCGAGTCGGTGATGATCATGTGCACGCGCTCGGCCGGGGCGATCCGATAGAACCCCACGTGGGCGAACTTCGTGTGATCAGCGAGGAGAACGACCCGTCGAGCGCTGTTCATCATCGCCCGCACGACGCGGGCCTCCTCCATGTTCGGCGTGGTCAGTCCACGCTCGAGACTGACGCCGTTCGTACCGATGAACGCGAAATCGCACATGACTCCGTCCAGCGCCCGCTCGGCTACCTCCCCCACCAGCCCGTAGGTGTGCGGGCGGATCGTGCCGCCGGTGAGGAAGACTTCCGCCTCGTGCGGCATGAAGGTGGTGGCGATGTTCACGGCATTGGTCACCACCGTCAGGCCGGTCCGATCCAGCAGACGAAGCGCGAGGCGTCCGACGCTCGTCCCGGTGGCGAGGGCGACCGTGACGCCGTCGCCGACGAGACTCGATGCCTCCAGCGCGATGGCGTTCTTCTCCTCGGCGAACTGATCGTCCTTCTCGACGAAGGAGGGCTCCGCCAGCAGGCCGGCGCTCAGCACGGCGCCGCCATGGCTGCGGACGACGAGGCGGTCCCGCTCGAGCTTCTCCAGATCCTTCCGGACCGTCACTTCCGACACACCGAGCTCGTCGGAGAGGAAGGATACTTCGACGCTCTTGTGCTCACGGAGGAAATCGAGGATGTACTGGCGCCGCTCGATCCCCAGCAGGCGTCTGCCACCCTCGCGCATCATCGGCCATCAGCCCCTGTCGAACGGAAGTACTCGTTGTTGTATAGCAGGACTTTGCCGCGCACGGCCTCTCCCGAGCGGTACAGGTCGAAGGCCCCGTTCGCGTCCTCGAGCGGGAAGCGGGCGGCGACCAGCGAATCGCAGGTCAGACGTCCGCTCTCGAACGCACGGACCGATGACGTCCACTCCTCCCCCGGGAACGGGCTGCTGTAGGACATCCATGACCCGATGACCGTGGCCTCCTTGCGGTGCAGCAGCTCGAACACGTGCGGATCGAACGAGACGGGCCGCGTCGGCGTGCCGACGGAGACGATCGTCCCCTTGCTGGCCACCAGCTGGAGCGCGGTGGTGAGCGCAGGCGACACTCCTGACGACTCGATGACGAGGTCGAAGCCACGGCTGCCGGTCTGCTCCCGCCAGTCGTCCTGCTCGAGATCGGTGCGCTGGACGAGGTCGGCCCCGAGCGCAGTGGCCGTCGCCAGGCGCGCCTCGTCGATGTCGAAGACCGTGACCTGGTCGGCGCCCAGGAGCCGAGCCCATTGCGTCGCGAAGACACCGATGTTGCCGGCGCCGATCACCGCGACATGGCCGCCACCGTCGTACCGCGCGAGGCGGAAGGCATGCAAGGCGACCGAGGATGGCTCGATCATCGCGCCGGATTCGAAGCTCATCGAGTCGGCGAGGCGGAGGAGGTTCCGTTCGGGCACGACGACGTATTCGGCCCAGGAGCCGTTCACCCGCGAGCCGAGGAACGAATAGTTGCGGCACTGGCTGTAGTGACCGGATGCGCAGTCCCGGCACTCGTCGCACGGCAGGAGAGGCACTCCGGCGACGCGGCTGCCGAGAGCGATGCCGGTGCCCTCCCCCACCTCAGCGATCACACCGGAGAACTCATGACCGAGGATGATCGGGTATCGCCGCGCTCCCGTGCCCAGGACGCGAGGCAGGTCGGATCCGCAGATGCCGCTCACCATCACCTGGACCAGGGCTTCCCCCGGCCCCGGCACGGGTCGTTCGACGTCACGGACTTGCAGCTGCCCCGGGCCGTGCAGGACGGCGGCGCGCATGAGCAGGTCGGCGTTCGCCGATGCGGATGCGCTCACTTGGCGGTGTCCTGATGCAGCTCGGGATGCGCGAGGTAGAAGTCCGCCCAGCGCTCGAGCTCGTTCGTGGTGATGAGGGTGTGCGGGTACTTCTCCGCGATGAGCTGCATGTCCGCCAGGGAGTCCACGACCCACGGACCGACGATGTAGCCGCGTTCGGTGATCATGCGGTCGTACTGGGCGGTCAGCATCTTCACCGGCACCCCGAGCAGCTCGCAGCGCATCTCCGCCATGAAGTCGAACACGTAGGGCATGGCGCAGCTGCTGGTCAGGCCCAGCGGGATGTCGGCATCCAGGGTGCGCAGGCGCTGGATCGAGAAGTGATCGAAACTGATGATGATGCAGTCCTCGCCCACCCCGCTCTGGCGGATCAGATCCAGCGACGTCTCCTCGAGTCGGGGATACAGGTCACCCGCCTGTTTGAGCTCGACCATCGGGGTGATCCTGCCCTTGACGACGTCGAGCGCCTCCTCCAGCGTCGCGATCCGCTCTCCGCCGGCGATCTCGAACGACTTCAGTTCTGCGAGGGTGAAGTCGCGCACAGCGCCGGAGGCGTCCGTGATCCGGTCGACGTTGTAGTCGTGCATCAGGACGGGCACACCGTCCTTGCTCAGCTGGACGTCGAACTCGACGTGGCTGTAGTTCAGGTCGACGGCTGCCCTCAGTGCGGTCAGGGTGTTCTCGGGGTACTTCGCCGAGTATCCCCGATGCGCGATTGCTCTGATCTTCACTTCTCTTCCCTCGTTCGGACGCTCGGGCGGGCGGCGATCCGCCCGCCCGAGCGCGTGCGATCGGTCGCTGTCAGTCGGCGAGGATCGCGTTGGCACGCTCGATGAAGGCGTCGAGGGAAGTCTCGATGTCGGCATCGTCGTACATGATGGCCTGGATGGTCTTCAGGAACTCCTGGTCGATCTCCGCGAAGTGCGGGCTGTTGTTGGTGTCGATGGAGTTGGCGAGCTGGTCGTAGGCGACCTTGCGCTGCGGCTCCGCTTCGAACAGCTCGACGAACTCGTCGGACTCGGCGATCGCCGGCGTGAACGGCACGTAGCCGGTGTCCTTGATGAAGCGCTGGCCGCCCTCGGCGTCGTTGATCAGCCACTCCAGGAAGGTCCACGCCGGGTCCTGCTTGTCGGAGTCGGCGAGCATCACCAGGTTGGCACCGCCGGTGGGCGCGGCCGCACGGTCGCCCTCGGGCAGGAATGCGGTCTGGTAGTCGAAGGTGGCGTTCTGCAGGTAGCCGCCGATGCTGCCGCTGGAGTTCACGACCATGCCCACCTGTCCGCCGAGGAACATCTGCCCCACGACGTTGCCGGAGTCGGTGGTCGGCGGGTAGTAGAGCGCGCCGCTGTCCTGCATCCGCTTGATGAACTCGAACGCTTCGACGCCTTCTTCGTCGAAGCCGATGGCGGTGCCGTCCTCGTTGAAGAAGCTGCCGCCCTGCTGGACGATGAGCGAGATCGGCCACCAGCTCTCGTAGTTCATGGTGATGCCGTAGCGGCTGGTCTCGCTGCCGTTCTTGACGACGAGGGCGTTGGCGACCGCCTCGGTCTCCTCCCACGTGGTGGGGACTTCGAGGCCCAGCTCATCCAGCGCGGTCTGGTTCACGTGCAGCATCGGGCTCGAGCGGTTGAACGGGATCGCGTTCAGCTCGCCATCGAAGGTGATGTTGCCCATCAGGCCCTCGACGAAGGTGTCCTCGGACATGTCGGAGGACTCCAGGAACGGGTTGAGGTCCGCCAGCACCTTCGCCTCGGCCAGGAGCGGCACGAAGGCGCGCTCGACCATGGAGATGTCGGGGCCGGTCCCGGCGGGGATGGACTGCTGGAGCTTCGTCAGCGTCTCGGGATACGAGCCCTGGAACGTGGCCACGACCTCGACCTCGTCCTGCGACGCGTTGAACGACTCCACGACGGCGTCGATGCTCTCGCCGTTCGTGCCGCTCATCGAGTGCCAGAACTGGATGGTCGTGGTCTCCCCCTCGGGTGCCACGCCGCTGTTGCTGCCGGTGGCGGAGTCATCGCCTCCGGAGCATCCGGCCAGCAGAGTGAGCGAGGTGACGGCGGCGATGCCGATGCCTGCGCGCAGGAGTCTTTGCGTTTTCATACGTCCTTCTTCCATGTGTGTTGCGATGCGGGGGGATGGATCACTTGATGCCTGAGTACGCGAAGGCACGGATGATGTGCTTGGCGGCGAAGAAGTACACGATCAGGATCGGCACGACGAGCACGACGTTGCCGGCCATGATGATGTTCCACTGGCTGATGCCCTCCGATTCCCGGAGCATCGCGATGCCGATGGGCAGCGGACGCACGGCGGCGGAGTCGGTCATCACGAGCGGCCAGAAGTAGTCGTTCCAGTGGGAGACGAAGCTGAACAGCACCACGGTGGCCAGCGCCGGGATCGACATCGGCACCATGATGCGCAGCATGATGCGCCACTCGCTGGCGTTGTCCAGGCGCGCGGCCTCGATGATCTCCCGCGGGATCTGCATGAAGTACTGCCGCAGGAGGAAGACGCCGAACGCGTTCGTCATCGCCGGGATGATCTGGGGCAGCAGGGTCTGGATGAGCCCCCACTCCGCCATCATCAGGTAGACCGGGATGAAGGTGACCTGGCCGGGGATCATGAAGGCCAGCAGCACCATGCCGAACAGGATGTTCTTGAAGCGGAACTCGTAGACCGCGAACGCGTACGCCGCCGGGATCATCAGCGCGAGCTGGATGACGAGGATGCTCGCCGTCACGATCACCGAGTTGCGGAAGTACGTCGGGAACGGCCCGGAGGTCATCGCCTCGAGGTAGTTGCCGAACTGCGGGACCTCGGGGATGAGGGTGATCGGGAACGAGGAGCTCTCCGCGCTGGTCTGCAGCGAGGTCGACAGCATCCACAGGAATGGCGCGATGAATCCGGCCAGGAGGACCAGTTTGAGCACGGCGGCGAAGACCCGGCCGATGCGCTGGGCGAGAGGCCTGCGCGGCGGGAGGGAGACCTCGGGCTGCGGTTCGGGAGGGCCGGGTTCGGCCAGGACAGGTGCTGCGAGTCCGACGCTCATTGGTAGTGCACCTTCTTCGAGAGAATGCGGAAGTAGATGATCGTGAACACCGCGACGAGGACCATGAGCACGATGCCCGAGGCCGAGGCGTAGCCGATGTTGCTCGTGCGGTTCTGGAAGATGTAATAGGCCAGCGACGTGGTCGAGTTGTTCGGTCCGCCGCCGGTCATGATGTTGACGGTGTCGAACACCTTCAGTGCGCCGATCGTGGAGATGATCAGCATGAAGAAGAGCTGCGGCGACAGCATGGGCAGCGTGATCTTGAAGAAGACGCGGATGGGGCCGGCATTGTCCAGGGCGGCCGCCTCGTACAGCGACGCGGGGATGGAGTGCAGTGCGGCGAGCACGATCAGCGTGAAGTAGCCGGTGCTGTGCCACACCGAGACGATGATGATCGAGAGCATCGACGTCTCGGAGCTCTGCAGCCACATCGACGTCGGCAGCCCGAGCGATTTCAGCACCGTGTTGATCAGGCCGAAGCTCGGCTCCATCATGAGCAGCCACACCAGCGAGATCGACACGATGGAGATGACGTGCGGGATGAAGATGCCCGCCTGCACGATCGCGCCCAGCCTCGTGTGGCGCTTGAGCAGGAGCGCGAACAGCACAGCGAGGGTCAGGGTGATCGAGACGGTCCCGAGCGTGTAGACGAGGGTGTTCCGCAGGGCGACGTAGAAGTCTTCCCGCTGGAAGATCTCGATGTAGTTCTCCAGCCCGATGAACTCGCTCATCGCCGGGTTCAGCAGGTTGTAGTCGTTCAGACTCAGCTGCCCGAGATAGGCGATCGGGTAGAAGACGAACAGGGCGATGCCGACGATGACCGGCGCCACCATGGCATAGGGCCGCAGGCGCGGCCAGAGCGTTCCATTACGCATGCGCAGGCCTCGCCTCCGCGACCGGCGCGTCGATCCGCACGCCGTCGGCGCCGAACCGCACCAGGTGCTCCTCGCCCACGGCCAGATGCACCTCACGGTCCACGTCGATCCCGGGGTCGGTCGACTTCACCATGAACACGTCGTCGCCGCCGCGCACCTGGTACACCGTCTCCGACCCGAGCATCTCGCGGGTGACCACGCGACCCTGAGCGGTGAAGGCGCCGTCGATCGGTGCGTAGGAGAGGCGCGCATTCTCGGGGCGGAAGCCCAGCCGGATGCCGTCGGCGCCCGCGCGCGTCACGTTCATCGGGGGGATGCCCATGAACTCGGCGGTGAAGACGTTCGCCGGCTGGCGGTACATGACCTCCGGCGGCGCCATCTGCTGGATCTTGCCGCCGTTCATCAGCACGATGGTGTCGGCCATCGACATCGCCTCGCCCTGGTCGTGGGTGACGTAGACGAAGGTGGTGCCGAGCATCTTGTGCAGCTCGATGAGTTCCACGCGCATCTGGAAGCGGAGCTTCGCGTCGAGGTTGGAGAGCGGCTCGTCCATCAGGAAGACGCCAGGCTTCTTCACCATTGCGCGGGCCAGGGCCACGCGCTGTCGCTGACCGCCCGAGAGCGTGCTGGGCTTGCGATCGAGGTAGTCGGAGAGGCCGACGGTCTTGCTGATGCTCTCGACCAGCTGCCGGCGCTCGTCGCGTGACACCTTGTTGTTCTTGAGGCCGAACTCGATGTTCCCGCGCACCGACATGGTGGGGTAGATCGCGTAGTTCTGGAAGACCATGGCGATGTCGCGGTCGCCGGGGCGCGCATGAGTGACGTCTTTGCCGTCGATCAGCAGCTGTCCGGCGGTCTGGGTGTCCAACCCCGCGATCATCCGCAGCAGCGTGGTCTTGCCACATCCGGAGGGGCCGACCAGGACGGTGAACGAGCCGTCCTCGATCGTCAGGTCGAGATCACCGATGACGGTGTTCTCGCCGAACCGCTTGGTCACGCCTTTGAACTCGATTGATCCCACGCGTTCTTCTCCACTCTGAGTCCTCGCCACTGACACGCGCATGGCTCACGCCAAGGTTTCGTTTCAAAGCGAAACGTGCGAAATCAAGTTGCGTTTGGTTTCGACCCTAATAGGATCGACGCACAGCGACAAGTCACGACGGTTGCGGCACCTGCGCCTCTCCCCTGACCCGACTCGCATCCCCCGTCGCACAGCAGCGACGCCTACGGAAGGAGCGCCATGCTCGGCGTGTATCTGCCCGGTGACAGCACCGTCGACCTTCGTCGGATCGAGGACCCGGCTCCGGGGCCTGGGCAGGTCGTCATCGCCGTGCGTGCGTCCACGATCTGCGGATCCGATATCCGTGCCATCTATCGCGAGCACGTTCAGGGCGATCCTGCGGAGTCGTATCAGAACGTCGTCGCGGGCCATGAACCTGCCGGGCAGGTGGTCTCGCTGGGCGACGGCGTGTCCCGACTTCAGGTCGGAGATCGCGTCGCGGTCTACCACATCAGCGGATGCGGCCAGTGCGACGACTGCATCAGCGGGTACCAGATCAGTTGCACCTCTCCGCAGCGTGCGGCTTATGGCTGGCAGCGGGACGGCGGCCACGCCGAGTTCATGCTCGCCGACGAACGCGACTGCATCCTCCTGCCCGACGGGGTGACGTACCAGGATGGCGCGTGCGTCGCCTGCGGTTTCGGCACCGCCTACGAAGGGCTGCTCCGGGCCGGAGTGAGCGGTCGCGATTCGCTGGCCGTCGTCGGGCTCGGTCCGGTCGGGCTCGCCGCCGGGCTGCTCGGCGGCAAGCTGGGGGCAACGCCCCGCATCGGCTTCGACCCCAGCCCCGAGCGCCGCGAGTTCGCCCTGCGCGTCGGCGCCGTGGATGCGGCGGTCGACCCGACCGATCCGGCACACCGGGTGGTGCCCGAATGGCATGTCGCGGTGGACTGCTCGGGGAGCACCGCCGGGCGCGCCACGGCGCTGGCCACGCTGCGAACCCGCGGCCGGCTCGTCCTCATCGGAGAGGGCCATGGGTTCCAGGTCGAGGAGGCGAGCCCGCAGCTCATCCATCGCCAGCTCACGGTGCACGGATCGTGGGTGACGAATCTCGCCCACATGCGGGAGCTCGTCGAGCGTCTGCCCGCCTGGGGGCTTCACCCCGAGGTGGTCGTCTCCCACGCCTTCGGGCTCCAGGACGCGGATGAGGCGTACCGGATCGCCGACGCCGGGCAGTCCGGCAAGGTGGCGATCGTGCCCAACCCGGCATGATCCTCACACTCACGCCCAATCCGGCTCTCGATCTCACCTACCGGATCCACGCGCTTCAGCCCGGCGAGACCCATCGCGTGTCGGCGGGATCCGCGCGAGCCGGCGGCAAGGGGGTCAACGTCGCCCGCGTCCTGCGCACTCAGGGCTCCCCCGTGCGCACGGTCCTCACCGCAGGCGGCGCCACCGGCGCGCAGGTCGTCGCCGACCTGCAGGAGTCCGGCATCGCGCACGAGGCAGTCCCAGTCGGCTCCCCCACGCGGCGCACGATCGCCGTCGTCGAGGACGGCGACGGCACCACCACGCTGCTCAGCGAGTCCGGAGCCGCGTTGTCCGAGGACGAACGCGCGCGACTGCATGCTGCGGTGCAGAGCTCACTGCCGATCGCGTCGTGCCTCGTGATCTCCGGCAGTCTGCCGGCCGGCTTCCCGCCTGAGGAGATCGCGGCGATGGTGGCGAGCTCGCGCAGCCGGGGCGTCCCGGTGATCGTCGACACGTCGGGTCCGGCTCTGCTCGCTGCGGCAGCGGCCGGCGCCGACCTGCTGAAGCCGAACGCCGCGGAACTGGCCGAAGCGACCGGTGAACGCGACCTCGCGGCCGGAGCGCAGGCCCTCCTCGATCTCGGCGCGGACACGGTCCTCGTCTCCCTGGGCGAAGAAGGGATGCTCGCGGCGCACTCCGCCTCGGCGTGGACGCGCGCTGCGCTCCCCCGCGTCCTTCGTGGCAATCCGACCGGTGCCGGCGACGCCGGCGTCGCCGCCGCGGCGATGCTGCTGGCCCAGGGAGCGCCCACAGCGGCGGATCTGCTGCGCGCGGCGACGTCCTGGTCGGCGGCCGCGGTGCTCATGCCACTGGCCGGCGAGATCTCCCCCACCCACCGGGAGCTCGCCATCGAGGTCGCCCTCCACCCGTACCCCGACTCCGAGGAGCGTCCGTGACCCTCGTTCCCACCCGCACCCTGATGTCCTCCGCGCGCGCTGCCGGGCGGGGGCTGGGTGCGTTCAACGTCATCCATCTCGAGACGGCATCCGCTCTCGTGCGCGCCGCTGAGCACGCCGGACTGCCGGTCATCCTGCAGCTCTCGCAGAACTGCATCGCCTACCACGGCGACCTCGACCCGATTGCGCGGGCCATGCTGACGATCGCCGAGCGCTCCAGCGCTGAGATCGCCGTGCACCTCGATCATGCCGAGGATCTCGCGCTCGTCCACCGCGCGGTGGACCTCGGCTTCGGTTCGGTCATGTACGACGGTTCCGCGCTCGACTTCGCCGACAACGTCGCACACACCCGGCGGGCGACGGCGTACGCGCACGCGAGTGACTGCTACGTCGAGGCGGAGCTGGGGCGGGTCGGCGGCAAGGACGGCGCCCACGCGCCGGGCGTTCGCACCGATCCCACCGAGGCGAAAGACTTCGTCGATGCCACGGGAGCGGATGCCCTCGCCGTCGCGGTCGGGTCTTCACACGCGATGCGGGAGCGCACTGCCGAACTCGACCACGACCTGATCCGACGGCTCCGCTCCGCCGTGCCCGTCCCGCTGGTCCTGCACGGGTCGTCCGGAGTTCCGGATGGACAGATCGTCCGGGCCATCCGGGCCGGCATGACGAAGATCAACGTCTCCACACAGCTGAACACGCGCTTCACTGCCGCCGTGCGGGAGGTGCTGGCCGGGCGACCCGACGTCGTCGACTCGCGCGTCTACATCGCGCGCGGCGCAGACGCCGTGACCGCGGAGGCTGAGCGGTTGCTGCGGGTCTTCGCTCTCGAGCCCGACACCACGAGCCATCCGGCGGAGGACACGGCATGCTGATCGATCTGTACACCGAATCGACCCTCACCGAACTGGCGCTTCTGGGGCTGGCCTTCCTCCTCTCCGCGGTCATCGGAGTCGAACGTCAGCGCAAGCTCAAGAGCGCCGGTCTGCGCACACACACCCTCGTCGGGCTGGGCTCAGCGGTGTTCACGCTGGTGTCGGCCTACGGATTCAGCAACGTCGTGGGCGCGGATGTCGTCCTCGATCCCTCCCGCATCGCGGCGCAGATCGTGTCGGGCATCGGTTTCCTGGGCGCGGGGGTCATCTTCGTGCAGAAGGGCACCGTCAACGGCCTGACCACGGCCGCCAGCATCTGGATGACCGCGGCGATCGGAATGACCTGCGGCGCAGGGATGCCCCTCATCGCCGTGGCCGCGACCATCCTGCACCTGCTGACGGTGGGAGCGCTGAGCTATGTCGGCCGGCGCATCCGCCCCGAGTTGCCTGAACCCGTCTTGACCATCCGGTATCGCCGCGGGTACAGCGTTCTGCGGCAGGTGCTGGAGACCTCCGCGCAGTCGGGCTACCACTCGGCCCTGGAGGAGGCCTCGCACGAGGAGGACTCGAATCTCCGTGAGCTGGTCATGCGCTTCACCGGCGATCTGGACAAACTGCCATCTCTCGCGGGGCAGCTGTCCGAGCTCGACGGCGTCGTCTCTGTGGCCATGACCGACCGCGGCGTGGACTGAACCTCTTGGAGCGCGGACACGAAAAGAGCGGCCGCGGGGCTGTGCGCCGCGGCCGCTCTGTGTCGATCAGACGACGTCGTCGCCGCTGGATCGCGTCGACTGACGCGTGACCCGCTCCCCGGCGTTCGGGTCGACCGCCGTTCGCGTGACCGTGTCGGTCGACCGGCGGCGCATCATGAGCACGAGGCCGATGACGAAGACGACGGCGCCGGCTCCCATGAGGATGTATCCGATGAGGTCGAGGTTGATCCACTCGAGCTGCACGTTCACAGCGAACGCCAGAATGGCTCCGATGATGAACAGGGCGATTCCTGCTCCGATGCTCATGGTCTCCCTTTCCGGCGCGCGGACGCGCGCCCCCGCGGCGCGGTGCCGCGTCCCCATGATGGCGGTCCGCGTGCCCCCGCTCCGAGGGCTTGACATCCGCTGCGGCGACGGGGATCCGTCGTTCGCGGACCGTGTCGGCGGCCGCACCTAGCGTTGCGGGATGGTCACCACTGTTTTCTACACCGCTGTCACCGCCAACGGTTTCCTCGCCGACGAGCACGACTCCCTCGACTGGCTCTTCGCCGTGCCGGGCGCTGAAGACGCCGAGAACGACATGGGCGATTTCCTGGCTACCGTGGGCGCGTTCGTCATGGGTGCGGCCACGTACGAATGGGTGCTGCGTCACGAGGAGGAGCAGCGTCCGGGGATGTGGGCCGAGAGCTACGGCGCGCTCCCCTGCTTCGTCGTGACGCACCGCACCCTGGCCGTGCCGCCGGGCGCGAATGTGCGCTTCGTTCAGGGCGAGGTCGCATCCTTCTGGCCCGATCTCGTCGAGGCCGCCGGTGACGGAGCGCTGTGGCTGGTCGGGGGCGGCGACCTGGTGGGCCAGTTCGACGACGCCGGACACCTCGACCAGATCCGCCTCTCCGTCGCGCCGGCCTTCCTGCCGGCGGGAAAGCCGCTGCTCCCCCGCCGCATCGGGCCCGAGCGTCTGCAGCTGGAGTCCGCCCGCGCCTCCGGTCAGTTCGTCGAAGTCGCGTACCGCGTCCTGCCCGCGGCGCCCTAGCCGCGGTCCGGGTTCGCCCGCCCCGCCCCGTGGCGTTGCGCAGAATTCAGGAGACACGCCGTAGGGCGGGGCTCGGAGGCCGCTCGGAAGCCGGATTCTCCTGAATTCTGCGCGAGAAGTCAGGCGGATGCGGGGGTCACGGTGACCCAGGCGGGGAACTTCGGCGTGCGGCCGTCACCGGAGGAGGTTCCGGTGAGGCGCCGACGGACCCACGGGCCCACGTGGGCGCGGTAGTAGGCGGCTCCGGCCAGACGCTCGGCCGCGGAGATCTCCGGCAGCGAGTCCCACTCCGCAGGCACGGTCAGGCCCAGCGCGCGGAGCACCCGCGCCGCGACACGATGATGACCGCGCGTGTTCATGTGGAGGCGGTCGGCCGACCAGTACCCGGGAGTGGACAGCTCGCGGTCGGGCCAGTTCAGCGCCTGGATGACATCCGGCCGGTCGGCGACGCGACCGGTGACGGCGGCCGAGAGCAGATCGCCGCGGCGCTGCACGAGCCGCCCGAGGGGTAACTGGGCGGACGGATTCGCGCCGGAGAGCAGGATGACCCGCACGCCCTCCTCATCGCAGCGCCGCAGCACGTGGGTGAAGGCGTCGGCGATGTGCGCGATGTCGGCGCGCGGGCGGAGCATGTCGTTGCCGCCGCCGTTGAACGACAGGTGCGTCGGATGCAGCGCCAGCGCCGGCTCGAGCTGCTCCCGCACGATCGGCCACACGAGCTTGCCGCGAATGGCGAAGTTCGCGTACTCGATGGGTTCCCCCAGCGCCTGCGCCCAGCCCTGTGCCGCCAGGTCGGCCCACCCGCGCACGGTGCCGTCGGGCAGCTCGTCCCCCACCCCTTCGGTGAAGGAGTCGCCGATGGAAGCCAGGCGTACGGAAGTCACCTCGCTACCCTACGGCCGTGCGGCGGCGGCTTGGATCAACGATCGTCGAGCGCGCGGCCGCGACGGTCGGCCAGACCCCACGTCGCGAGCACCGCGACGGCGAAGAACGCCGCGAAGACCACGAACAGCACGGGGGCACCGCCGGCGGCGAGCAGTGGCGGCACGGCCAGCGGCGCGATGATCGACGCGATCCGCCCCACGGCCGCCGCCCATCCGCTCCCCGTCGCCCGCAATGACGTCGGGTAGGTCTCGGGCGAGACGGCGTACAGGGCGCCCCACGCGCCGAGGTTGAAGAACGACAGGGCCATTCCGGTCGCGATCACCATCGCCTCGCTGGTGGCCGTACCGAAGAGGATCGCCGCGACCGCCGATCCGGCGAGGAACGCCGCGAGGGTGATGCGCCGCCCCCACACCTCGATGAGCCACGCCGACACGGCATAACCCGGCAGCTGGGCCAGCGTGATGATGAGGGTGAAGCCGAACGAGCGCACGAGGTCGTACCCGGCGTCGACGAGGATCGTCGGGATCCAGATGAAGGCGCCGTAGTACGAGAAGTTGACGCAGAACCACACGACCCACAGGCTCAGCGTGCGGACCCGGAACTCCGGCGACCACAGCGCCCTGACGCGCTCCCCCGCCCGTGGCGCCGCGACGGCCGGGACGGGAGACGCGTGCACGTCCGGCGTCGCGGGGAGGGCGGGAACCCGCCCATCCCGCGCCGCCGGCACGCGGATGCTGCCCTCCAACTCCGCGACGATGCGCTCGGCCTCAGCGTGGCGCCCGCGGCGCGCGAGCCAGCGGGGCGATTCGGGCAGCCCCCACCGGACGACCAGGGCGTAGACGGCCGGGACCGCGCCCAGGGCGAACGCCCATCGCCATCCATCGGCCGACGCCGGTACGACGAAGTACCCGATGATCGCGGCGGCGGTCCACCCGACGGCCCAGAACGCCTCCAGGATCACGATGAGGCGCCCCCGGATGCGCGCGGGCGCAAATTCGCTGACGTACGTGGAAGCGACCGGGAGTTCGGCACCCAGACCGAGACCCACCAGGAAGCGCAGGACGATGAGGACGGCCAGTCCCCCGGCCAGGGCGCTGGAGCCCGTCGCCACGCCGTACACGAGCAGGGTCAGCGCGAACACCTGGCGGCGCCCGAAGCGGTCGGCCAGCAGCCCACCGAGGCTCGCCCCCACGGCCATGCCCGCGAAGCCGGCGGATGCGATCCACGCCGTCTCCCCCGGCTGCAGGGCCCACTGCTGAGCGAGAACGGCCAGGACGAACGAGATGAGCCCCACGTCCATGGCATCCAGCGCCCAGCCGATGCCCGAGCCGGCGAGCACGCGGGCGTGGCCGCGCCCGAACCGCAGCCGGTCCAGCCGCTCCGAGATCGTGGCAGGCGACGTCGAGGCTTCGGTCATCAGGAAAGCATGTCACGCACGAGTGGCTGCACGCGGGTGCCGTACAGCTCGATGCTGCGCAGCGCCTGCTCCTGGGGAAGCCCGCCGGTGCCGATCTTCATGTCGAAGCGGTCGGCGCCCAGCGTCCGGACGGTATCGGCGATCTTGCGCGCGACCGTCTCGGGAGACCCGACGTACATCGAGCCCTCCGGCCCCACGTCGTGCTGGAACCGGAGCCGGTTGTACGGGGGCCACCCGCGCTCACGGCCGATGACGGTGTAGTTGTGCTCGACACCGGGGTAGGCCTGCTCCCATGCCTCCGCATCCGTCTCGGCGACGTGACCGGGAGAGTGGATGCCGACGCCTGCGCGGTCGTGTCCGAACGAGTCCAGCGACCGGTGGTACAGGTCCACGAAGGGGCGGAACCGGTGCGCGGGGCCGCCGATGATGGCGAGCATGAGCCCGAACCCGTGCCGGGCTGCCCGGACCGCCGATTCGGGGCTGCCGCCCACGCCCACCCAGGCCGTGAGGCCGGACTCGGTCTTGGGGTAGACGTCGGCGTTGTCCAGGGCTGAGCGCGTGGAACCAGACCACGTCACCGGCCGCTCGTCGAGCAGCCGGCGGAAGAGGTCGAGCTTCTCCTCGAAGAGCACCTCGTAGTCGGCCAGGTCGTACCCGAACAGCGGGAAGGACTCGATGAAGGAACCTCGTCCCAGAATGACTTCCGCGCGGCCGTGCGAGACGGCGTCGAGGGTCGCGAAGCGCTCGTAGACCCGGACCGGGTCGTCGGAGGACAGCACGGTGACGGCCGTGCCGAGGTGGATGCGGGAGGTGCGGGCGGCTGCGGCGGCCAGCACGATCTCGGGGCTGGACACCGCGAACTCGGGCCGGTGGTGCTCGCCCACGCCGAAGAACGACAGACCCACCTCATCCGCGCGAACAGCCTGGTCGACCACCTGCCGGATCGTCGCTGCGTCGCTCGCCCGGCCGCCACCGGGCACCATGGCGACATCGCCGAACGTGTCGATCCCCAGTTCCACCGCGTGCGCCATCCGCCATCTCCTGACTGTTCCCGTGCATGAACTCTGCGCCGTCCGCGGGCATTCCCGCCACGTTCTCAGCACACGCTTAAATCTTCGCCACTACTGTGGATCCATCATGGATGACCCTCCCTCTCATAGTCCTACGCCCTCTGGCCACCCATCCGCCGCTGCGGAACGTTCTCGGGTCAGGGGGTGTAACGAATGAACGAGTGGATCATGCTCGCCATCGGTCTCGTCCTGACCATCGGCACGGGGCTGTTCGTGGCGAGCGAGTTCGCGCTGGTCAACCTCGACCGGCACGAGCTCGAAGCGCGACGCGCCCGCGGCGAACAGGGCTTGGACGGCACGATCAAGGCCCTCAAGGTCACGTCGACGCACCTCTCCAGCGCCCAGCTGGGGATCACGCTGACGACCCTGCTGACCGGGTACACGTTCGAACCCGCCGTCAGCAGCCTGCTGCGCGGCCCGCTTCTGAGCGTCGGCCTGCCCGAGGGCGCCGTCACGCCGATCGGCGCCCTCGTCGGCATCCTGCTGGCGACGCTGTTCTCGATGATCATCGGCGAGCTCGTGCCGAAGAACTTCGCCCTGGCGGTCCCTCTTGCCACCGCGAAGCTCGTCACGCCGTTCCAGCGCGCCTTCACGGCGGTGTTCAAGCCGCTCGTGCTTCTGTTCAACAACACCGCGAACGCCGTCATCCGCGCCATGGGGATCGAGCCCAAGGAGGAGCTGTCGGGCGCCCGCAGCGCGGATGAGCTGTCGTACCTCATCCGGCACTCCGCCACGGCGGGTCTGCTGGACACGTCCGACGCGCAGCTGCTGCGCCGGACGCTGCGATTCAGCGAACGGGACGCGTCCGAGGTGATGACTCCGCGCGTGCGGATGGCGAGCGTGGATCTGGCCGACACGGCCGATGTGATCATCGCCCGCTCCCGCGCCACCGGGTACTCCCGCTTCCCCGTGATCGACGGCACACCCGACCGCGTGGTCGGCGTGGTGCACGTCAAGCACGCCTTCGCCATCCCGCTCGACGAGCGCACCTCCGTGCGCGCCGACGCGCTCATGAGCGACGTGCGGACCGTCCCGGAGGGGATGGGCGCAGACGACCTCCTCGCGCTGCTGCGCGCGGAAGGGCTGCAGATCGCGGTCGTGGGCGACGAGCACGGGGGCACCGCGGGCATCGTGACTCTCGAGGACCTCGTGGAGGAGATCGTCGGCGAACTCGAGGACGAACACGACCGCACGCGCACCGGCGTGCTGCGCTCGGGTCGCTCGATCACCTTCGACGCGCAGTGGCGCCCCGACGAGGTGCTCGACCGCATCGCGGTGGAGATCCCCGACGGCGCCGACTACGACACTGCGGGCGGCTTCGTCACCGACGCACTCGGGCGCCTGCCCGAACTCGGCGACGAAGTCCGCACCGCGCACGGCACGCTGCGCATCGAGCGCATCGACGGCCACCGCATCGTGCGGCTGCGCTACCTTCCCGACGACCCGGAGCACGATGCCAGCCTCATGAACCGACACGACCGGATGGTCCAGGCCCTCGCGAGCGGAGCCGGCCATGAGTGAGTACGTTCCCGGAATCATCTGGCTCTTCGTCCTGCTGCTGGGCAACGCCTTCTTCGTCGGAGCGGAGTTCGCCGTCATCTCGGCCCGCCGTTCGCAGATCGAGCCGCGTGCGGCCCGTGGCAGCCGCGCGGCCAAGACGACGCTGTGGGCGATGGAACACGCGACGCTCATGCTGGCCACCAGCCAGCTGGGCATCACGGTGTGCTCGCTGCTGATCCTCAACGTCTCGGAGCCGGCGATCCATCACCTGCTCGAGATCCCGCTGGGGCTGACGGGTCTCACGCCCGAGCTCATCAGCATCATCGCCTTCGCCGTCGCGCTGGCCCTGGTCACCTTCCTGCACGTGGTGTTCGGTGAGATGGTGCCGAAGAACATCGCGTTCTCGGTGCCCGATCGCGCGGCGCTGATCCTCGCGCCCGCTCTGGTCGCCGTGGCGCGGGTGATCAAACCCGTCATCTGGACGCTCAACACCGCCGCCAACGGCATCCTGCGCCTGTTCGGGGTGCAGCCCAAGGACGAGGCGACCAGCACGTACACGCTCGACGAAGTCGCCAACATCGTCGAGCAGTCGCGCCGGGAAGGAACGCTGCGCGACGACTCGGGCACGCTGGCCGGTGCGTTCGAGTTCACCGAGAAGACCGTCGCGGATGTCGACGTTCCTCTGGAGTCCATGGTGCTCCTCCCCGCCGGCGCCACGCCGGCCGATGTGCAGCGGGCGGTGGCGGCGCACGGGTTCTCCCGCTACGTCGTGGCCGGTTCCGACGGCGAACCCGTCGCGTACGTGCACATGAAGGATGTGATGGACCTGGATCGCCCGGAGGAGTTCTCCGCGCCCATCCCGGAGAAGCGCCTGCGCCGCCTGGCGTCGCTGCCGCGCACGGCGGAGCTGGAGGATGCCATGGCGATCCTCCGCCGCCGGGGCGCGCATGTGGCACGCAGCCTGGACGCCGACGGGCGCACCGTCGGGCTGCTCTACCTCGAAGACGTGCTCGAAGTGCTCGTCGGCGAGATCGACGACGCGACGGCGACCGCGGCCTGAGCTGAGACCGGGTGGCGGTGTCCGCCGCCACCCGGTCTCAGCCGTCGGAGGTATCCTCCCGGCATGGCGTTGTTCGCCGACCGGGTTGATGCCGGCACGCAGCTCGCCGCGTCGCTCCGGGCATGGCGGGGGCGGGATGCGGTGGTGCTCGGCATCCCGCGCGGCGGTGTCGTCGTCGCGGCCGTCGTCGCATCGGCATACGGGTGGCCGCTGGACCGGGTACCGGTGCGCAAGCTCGGGGCCCGCGGCAACGCCGAGCTGGCCGTCGGAGCGATCGCCGAGAACGCGCGGGTGCTCTCCGAGCCGATGCTGCGCCTGACCGGCACGACGCCGGCCGACCTGCAGCGCGTGGAGCAGGCCGAACGTGCCGAGCTGGCCCGCCGGAGCGCCGCGTACCCGTCCCCCGGGATCGACCTCGGCGGGCGCGTCGCGATCATCGTCGACGACGGCATCGCGACGGGCTCGACCGCTCTCGCAGCATGTCGTGCTGTTCGGAGCCGGGGCGCGGCCGACGTGGTCCTGGCCGCCCCGGTCGCGCCGTACGACTGGGCTCCGGACGACGGCGTCGTCGACACCTTCGTGTGCCCGCATCGGCCGCGTGAGTTCCGCGCCGTCGGGCAGTTCTACGATGCGTTCCCGCAGACCACGGACGAGGAGGTCGCGCGCCTGCTGGCGCCCGACCCCCCCACGTGAGCCCGCTCAGGGCAGGAGCGCCTCCCGCAGCGTGTCCAGCCCGACGCCGCCGAGGTCGAGCGCGCGCTTGTGGAAGCCCTTGATGTCGAACGCGTCGCCCTGCGCGTCGGCGTAGCCGTCTCGGATCTGCTCCCAGATGCGCTGGCCCACCTTGTAGGAGGGCGCCTGCCCGGGCCAGCCGAGGTAGCGGTTGACCTCGAAGCGCACGAACTCGTTCGACATGTTGACGTTGCGCAGCATGAACTCCAGCGCGTAGTCGTGATCCCACGTGCCGGTGCCGTCCAGGCGCGGCTTCTCCAGGTGCACGCCGATGTCCAGCACCACGCGGGCCGCCCGCATCCGCTGGCCGTCGAGCATGCCGAGCCGGTCGGCGGGGTCGTCGAGGAAGCCGAGGGACTGCATGAGTCGTTCGGCGTACAGGGCCCAGCCTTCGGCGTGGCCTGAGGTTCCGGCCAGGAGTCGGCGCCAGGAGTTCAGCTGGGCGCGGTTGTAGACGGCCTGGGCGATCTGCAGGTGATGCCCCGGCACGCCCTCGTGGTACACGGTGGTCAGCTCGCGCCACGTGTCGAACTCGGTCACGCCCTCCGGCACCGACCACCACATGCGGCCGGGGCGGGAGAAGTCGTCCGTGGGACCGGTGTAGTAGATGCCGCCCTCCTTCGTGGGGGCGATCATGCACTCCAGCGTGCGGATGGGGTCGGGGATGTCGAAGTGCGTGGCGCCCAGCTGCTCGATCGCGCGGTCGCTGGTCTCCTGCATCCACTTCTGCAACGCGTCCGTGCCGCGGAGCTTTCGTGCGGGGTCGGCCTCGAGGAAGGCGACGGCCTCCTCGACGCTCGAGCCGGGAAGGATCTCCTCCGCGATCGCCTCCTGCTCGGCCACCATCCGGGCCAGCTCCTCGACGCCCCATTCGTACGTCTCGTCCAGGTCGATCGTCGCGCCCAGGAACCGGCGGGAGTGCAGCGCGTACAGCTCGCGGCCGACAGCATCCTTCTCCCCCGCGACGGGAGCCAGCTCGCCCCCCAGGAACGACGCCAGTTCGCCGTAAGCCACGCGGGCGGCGTTGGCGTTGTCGGCGAGCTCCCGCGCCAGGGAAGCGGGGAGCTGGCCCTCCTGCGGCCCGGCCTCGGCGGCGAACTCGGCGAAGTAGCCGTGGTCGGCGGTGTACCGGTCGATCTGCGTGACGACTTCGAGCACCTGCCGGCGGGCGGGGACGACACCGCGGGAGATTCCCTCCCGCAGCGTCTCGATGTAGCCGTCCAGGGCCGCCGGCAGCGCCTTCAGACGCGTGGAGATGACCGACCAGTCCTCTGTCGTGGCGGTGGGCATGAGGTCGAACACCATGCGGATGTCCTGCGCCGGCGAGGCGATGACGTTCAGGTCGCGCAGGTGCCACTGCGCGTCGTAGAGATCGAGACTCAGCCGCAGCTCCCGCGCGAGATCGGCCTTCGTGACCCGGTCCACGTCGTCGACCGGCTCCGCCGCATCCAGCGCCGCCAGGGCGTCACGCGTGGCCGCCGCCGTGCGGGCGTGGCCGTCGGGCGAGTAGTCCCCGAACCGGTCGTTGTACTCCGAGCGACCGATGTAGGTCGCGGCGGTCGGCTCGAGTTCGGCGATGGTGTCCACCCACGCGTCGGCGATCGCGTCGATCGGCGTCGGGGTACGGGATGCATCAGTCATGCATCGAGCCTACGGATGGCCCGCCGCGCGGCCAACCCGGCGCCCCCGGCGGCTCGCGAGCCGGGGAGGCGACCGTCGGGGCGCGGTCGGGGTGCCGGCGTCCCGACTGTGCCCGGACTCCTCAAATCCGCGGCCTCAAGTGCCCGATCGGCCCGGTTACGGGCGTGGGCGGCGCGGGTTTGAGGAGTTCGGGAAGGGGTGGGGTACTTCGCACGTCGCTGGCGGGGCAGTGGGCGTCCGTGGCGGCGCGGGAGGAGTCCGTGGCAGCGCGGGACGAGTCCGGCGGCCCGACCGTGCCCGAACTCCTCAGATCCGCCGCCGCGAGGGGCGGATCGGCCCGGTTACGGGCGCGGGCGGCACGAGTTTGAGGAGTTCGGGAAGAGGGGGGCAGTACCTCGCCCGGCTCCCGGGAGGGGTCAGTGGCCGGCTTCGTTCCAGTCGGGGCCGCGCCCGATCTGCACGTCCAGCGGCACGGACAGGTCGGCCGCGTCGCCCATGCGGGTGCGGACGATCTGCTCGGCGGCGTCCCACTCCCCTGGCGCGACCTCCAGCACGAGCTCGTCGTGGATCTGCAGCAGCACGCGCGAGCGCAGACCCGCCTCGCCCAGGTCGGCGTGGATGTGGAACAGCGCGATCTTCATGATGTCGGCGGCGCTGCCCTGGATGGGGGCGTTCAGCGCTGCCCGCTCGGCGTTCTCGCGCAGCACGCGGTTGGGGCTGTTGAGGTCGGGGAACGGCCGGCGTCGCCCGAAGATCGTCTCGGTGTATCCGTCCACGCGCGCCTTCTCCACCGACGTGCGCAGGTAGTCGCGCACCGCGCCGAACCGGGCGAAGTACTCCATCATGAGCTCGCGGGCCTCGGACTGGTCGATGCGCAGCTGCTTGGACAGGCCGAACGCCGACAGCCCGTACACGAGGCCGTACGACATCGCCTTGACCTTCGTCCGCATGGCTGGGGTGACGTCCTCCTGGGCGACGCCGAACACGCGGGCGCCGACGAAGCGGTGCAGGTCCTCCCCCGAGTTGAACGCCTCGATGAGTCCCGGGTCACCGGAGAGGTGCGCCATGATCCGCATCTCGATCTGGGAGTAGTCGGCCGTCAGGAGCGTCTCGTATCCCTCGCCCACCTCGAAGGCCGCACGGATGCGGCTGCTCTCCTCGTTGCGGATCGGGATGTTCTGCAGGTTCGGGTCGGTGCTGGACAGACGCCCGGTCTGGCTGCCCGTCTGCAGGTAGGTGGTGTGGATGCGGCCGGTGTCATCGATCGCGACATCCAGCGACTCGATGATCTGCCGCAGCTTCGTGGCCTCGCGGTGCTGCAGCAGGAGCGCGAGGAACGGATGCGGGTGGGTCTCCTGCAGGTCGGCGAGGGCCGCGGCATCCGTGGAGTACCCCGACTTCGTCTTGCGGGTCTTGGGCAGCTCGAGCTCGTCGAAGAGCACCTCCTGCAGCTGCTTGGGCGAGCCGAGGTTCACCTCGCGCCCGATCGCCGCGTAGGCCTCCTGCGCGAGGGCGTCGGCGCGCGCGGCGAGCTCCCCTGAGAAGGTCGAGAGCTTCTCGTGCGACACCGCGACGCCGGCCAGCTCCATGGCCGCGAGGGCCTGCAGGGTGGGCAGCTCGATGTCGGTGAGCACCGTCGCGACGGGGGCGGGCAGCTCGGCGCGGAGGGCATCGGCCACGCGCAGGAGGAACCATGACAGCTGGCCGGGGGTGGCGCCCTCGGTCTCGGGGACGAGCTGGGTGGGGTCGGCCTCGGGGAGCTTCTCGCCGAGGTAGCGCGCGACGAGGTCGGCGAGGTTCTTGTCGGGGAAGCTCGGACGCAGGAGCCATCCGGCCAGGAGGACGTCGAGCGACAGCCCGCCGACGTCGATCCCCTCCCGCAGCAGCGCCTTGACCTGCGGCTTGGCGTCGACGAACACCTTCGGGCTGTCGGATGAGAGCCAGTCGGCCAGGGCGTCGCGGGTCTCGGCCGTCCAGTCGGCCTCGACGGCGCCCGCGGCCGTCGCCAGCCCGATGCGCGTCGGACGGCCGCCGGTGAGCACGAGCGTGACACCGACCTCGTCCGCGGCGTCGGCGGTCCATGCCGCGAGGGCGGCGGCGTCGGCCTGCACTGCGGCGGGGGCTTCGGCGACGGGGATGCTGGCATCCGACCCCGTCGCATCCGCCCCGGCGACTTCGAACACGCGCGGGAGCAGCGTGCGGAACTCCAGTCGGGCGAAGATGTCGCGCACGGCCTGGGCGTCGATCGGACGCACCTCGAGGTCGGCGGGCGTCACCGGCAGTTCGACGTCGCGCAGCAGGCGGTTCAGGCGGCGGTTACGGCGCACGTCCTCGAGGTGCTCGCGGAGGTTGTTGCCGACCACGCCGGTGACCTTGTCCGCGTTCTCCAGCAGCGCGTCCAGCGACCCGTACTGCGTCAGCCACTTCACGGCGGTCTTCTCCCCCACCTTCGGCACCCCGGGGAGGTTGTCGCTCGTCTCCCCCACCAGCGCGGCGATGTCGGGGTACTGCTCGGGCGGCAGACCGTACTTGGCCACCACGGTCTCGGGGTCGTAGCGCTTGAGTTGCGAGACGCCCTGCACGTTGGGGTACAGCAGGGTCACGTCGTCGGTGACGAGTTGGATGGTGTCGCGGTCGCCCGAGCACACCAGGACGTGGAATCCCTGCTCCGCCCCCTGCGTCGCGAGGGTGGCGAGGATGTCGTCGGCCTCGATGCCCTCCTTCTGCAGCACCGGGATGCTCATGGCCGCGAGGCAGTCCTGCAGGATCGGGATCTGGCCCTTGAACTCGCTGGGCGTCTCGGACCGGTTGGCCTTGTACTCGGGGTACTGGTCGGTGCGGAAGGAGTGGCGCGCCATGTCGAAGGCGACGGCGAGGTGCGTGGGCTTCTCCGCCTTGATGAGGTTCACCAGCATCGAGAGGAATCCGTAGATGCCGTTGGTGTGCTGCCCATCCTTCGTGGAGAAGTTGTCGACCGGCAGTGCGAAGAACGCACGGTAGGCGAGCGAATGGCCGTCGACGACGAGGAGGGTAGGCTTTGCGGAGTCCGTCACCCAATCAGCCTAACGACGGGAACGGACATCTCTGCCCGCTCCCCGACGAAGGCGATGATGAGCTCGACTGCCCCCGACACCGACTCCGGACTCGCCTGGGTGGCCCAGCGCGGCATGGGCGCCCTGGCCGAGAAGATGGGCTTCGAATGGGTCGAGTTCACCGTCGAACGGGCCGTCGCCACGATGCCCGTGGAGGGCAACACGCAGCCGGTAGGTCTGCTCCACGGCGGCGCGTACGTCGTCCTGGGCGAGTCACTCGGATCGATGGCCGCGAACCTGTACGCCGGTCCCGGCCGCCTCGCTGTGGGCGTGGATATCAACGCCACGCACACGCGTTCTGCGACATCGGGTCGCGTCACCGGCGTCTGCACGCCGATCCACCTGGGCCGCTCCCTCACGGTGCACGAGATCGTCGTCACCGATGAGCAGGGGCGTCGGTGCTCCACCGTGCGCATCACCAACCACATCAAGGATGCGCCGGCCGAGTGAGCCGACGCATCCTCGTGCGGGGTGTCAGGACTTCTTGGGCGCCAGCTGCTCGATGATGGCCTTGGCCACGTCCTGCATGGTCAGGCGGCGGTCCATCGAGGCCTTCTGGATCCAGCGGAACGCCTCGGGCTCGGTGAGGCCCATCTTCTCGTTGAGCAGGCCCTTGGCGCGGTCGACGAGCTTGCGGGTCTCGAAGCGCTCGACCATGTCGGCGACCTCGGCTTCGAGCGTGATGATCTGCTCGTAGCGGGCGAGGGCGATCTCGATCGCCGGCAGCAGGTCGTTGGGCGTGAAGGGCTTCACGACGTACGCGAGCGCGCCGGCTTCGCTCGCGCGCTCCACGAGCTCCTTCTGGCTGAAGGCGGTCAGCAGCACGACGGGCGCGATGTGGTTCTTGCTCAGCCGCTCGGCGGCGCTGATGCCGTCGAGCTGGGGCATCTTCACGTCCATGATGACGAGGTCGGGACGCAGCTCGGTGGCCAGCTGCACGGCGGTCTCGCCGTCGCCGGCTTCACCCACGACGTCGTAGCCGTTGTCTCGGAGGATCTCGACGATGTCCAGCCGGATCAGCGACTCGTCCTCGGCCACGACGACACGGCGGGGGGCGGATGCGGCGGGGGGCTCTTGCTCGGTCACGTATCCATCCTAGAACTGAGAGCGACGGCATCTTGTCGTCGGTGGGACATTGCCCCGCGAACCCGCCTCATGGCGAGGTCCGGGGTCGTACCGGTGGTGGGACTCGAACCCACACGTCCTTGCGGACAGAGCATTTTGAGTGCCCCGCGTCTGCCATTCCGCCACACCGGCCTGCATGTCGGCATCGACCCTAGCGCACGCGCGCGGGTGGGCCCCGTGAGGCCGCACCCGCGCGCCTGCGTCAGTTGTCGGCCTGATAGATGGGAGCGGCGCCGTGAACGGCGTCGCCGACCCGGTGCACGCGTACATCGTTCGTCGACCCGGCGATTCCGGGAGGCGATCCGGAGATCACGACGACCTTGTCGCCGACCTTGGCCAGCTCACGTCCCAGCAGGTACTCGTCCACCTGGACGAACATGCGGTCGGTGTGCGGCACGTGCTCCACGAGAGTGGCGTGCACGCCCCACGTCAGTGCGAGCCGGCGGCGGATGCCCGGCTCCGGTGTGAACGCGAGCATCGGGATCATCGAGCGGATGCGCGCCAGCCGGCGAGCGGAGTCGCCGGACTCGGTGAAGACGCACAGGAACTTCGCCTCGACGAAGTCGGCGACCTCCACGGCGGCGAGGGTGATCGCACCGCCCTGCGTGCGCGGCTTGGCGCCAAGAGGTGCGATGCGGTCGAGCCCGTGCTCCTCGGTCGAGGCCACGATGCGCGCCATGGTCTCCACGACGGTGACGGGGTACTCCCCCACGCTGGTCTCGCCGGAGAGCATGACGGCGTCGGCGCCGTCGAGCACCGCGTTGGCGACGTCGCTGGTCTCGGCGCGCGTCGGGACGGGGCTGGCGATCATGGACTCCAGCATCTGCGTGGCCACGATGACCGGCTTGGCCATCCGGCGGGCCAGCTCCACCGCGCGCTTCTGCACGATGGGAACCGCTTCCAGCGGCAGCTCGACGCCGAGGTCGCCACGGGCGACCATGATGCCGTCGAAGGCGTCGATGATCTCTTCGAGGTTGTCGACGGCCTGCGGCTTCTCGATCTTCGCGATGAGGGGGATGCGGCGCCCCTCCTCGGCCATGATGACGTGGGCGCGCTCGACGTCCTGCGCGGAGCGGACGAACGACAGCGCGATGAGGTCGGCACCGGCGCGCAGCCCCCAGCGCAGGTCGGCCTCGTCCTTCTCACTGAGGGCGGGCACGTTGACGGCGACGCCGGGGAGGTTGATGCCCTTGTTGTTGGACACCGGTCCGCCCACCACGACCTCGGTGGTCACGGTGCGCTCGTCGGACTCGATGACCCGCACTCGCACCTTGCCGTCGTCGATGAGGAGGAAGTCGCCGGGCGCGACATCCTGAGGGAGACCCTTGAACGTCGTGGAGACCAGGTCTTTCGTCCCGGGGACGTCATCGATCGTGATGGTGAAGATGTCGCCGGCGGACAGCTCGTGCGGGCCGTTCTGGAACCGGCCCAGACGGATCTTCGGCCCCTGCAGGTCGACCAGGATCGCAACCGGGCGCCCCGCATCATCCGCCGCTCGCCGCACGTTGGCGAAGTTGGCCTCGTGCACGGAGTAATCGCCGTGGCTGAGGTTCAGTCGGGCCACGTCGACGCCCGCGTCGATGATGGCGCGAACCATCTCGTAGGACGAGGTTGCCGGGCCCAGGGTGGCGACGATTTTGGCGCGTCTCACTATGTGTGTACTCCACGGAAGAGGAAGGGAAAGGTGGTCGGGGGTGGCGTTGGCCAGCCTACGCGGGCTGCAGACCGATCGCGACATCAGCCGGGCGCACCGGGGACGGCAGCGCCGTGGCGCCCATGAGGTGGCGATCCACCGCCGCCGCGGCGGCACGGCCCTCGGCGATCGCCCATACGATGAGCGACTGACCGCGGCCGGCGTCGCCGGCGACGAACACGCCGTCGGCGGTCGTGGCGTAGTCGTCATCGCGCGCGACGCTGCCGCGTGCGGTGAACTGCGCGCCGAGCTGATCCTCCAGCGCCGTGCGCTCGGGGCCGGTGAAGCCCAGGGCGATCAGGACCAGGTCGGCGGGGATCTCACGCTCGGTGCCGCTCTTGGGCACCCGCCGCCCGTCGACGAACTCCGTCTCGGCCACGCGCAGCGCGCGGACCTCGCCCGCGCCGTCGCCGAGGAACTCCACGGTCGAGGCGAGGTAGGTCCGCTCGCCGCCCTCCTCGTGCGCGGAGGACATCTCGAACAGCGTCGGGGTCATCGGCCACGGCTGATGCGACGGGCGGGCCTCGGGGGGCTGCACGCCGATCGCGAGGTTCGTCACGCTCAGGGCGCCCTGCCGATGCGCCGTGCCGATGCAGTCGGCGCCGGTGTCGCCGCCACCGAGGACGACGACGTGCTTGCCGTGCGCGCTGATCTGGTGGTCCACCTGGTCACCGGCGACGGCGCGGTTGGATTCGACGAGGTACTCCATCGCGAAGTGCACGCCGGCGAGGTCGCGGCCGGGGATCGGGAGGTCGCGCGGCACCGTCGCGCCCGTGGTCACCACGACGGCGTCGTACCGGCTGCGCAGGTCCGACCAGGAGATGTCCACGCCGATCTCGACGCCCGCGCGGAACCGCGTGCCCTCGTCGCGCATCTGACGCAGGCGCGCCTCGAGGTGACGCTTCTCCATCTTGAAGTCGGGGATGCCGTAGCGCAGGAGCCCGCCGATGCGGTCGTCGCGCTCGTACACCGCGACGGTGTGCCCTGCCCGCGTGAGCTGCTGGGCGGCGGCCAGGCCCGCGGGGCCGGATCCGACGACGGCCACGGTCTTGCCGGTCAGCCGCTGCGGCGGCTCGGGCTCGACCCAGCCGTGCGCGAACGCCTCGTCGATGATCGAGACCTCGACCTGCTTGATCGTCACGGCCGGCTGGTTGATCCCCAGCACGCACGAACTCTCGCACGGGGCGGGGCACAGCCGCCCGGTGAACTCGGGGAAGTTGTTGGTGGCGTGCAGCCGCTCGATCGCGGCGCGGCCCTCGCCGCGCCACATGAGGTCGTTCCACTCCGGGATGAGGTTTCCCAGCGGACACCCCTTGTGGCAGAACGGGATGCCGCAGTCCATGCAGCGTCCGGCCTGGCGCCGGACCATCGCGGGGTCGGCGGCCTCGTAGACCTCTTTGTAGTCCATGATGCGCACGGGCACCGGCCGCCGCGGCGGCAGCTCGCGCTGCGTGGTCTTCAGGAAACCCTTCGGGTCAGCCACCGGTCACCTCCATGATGCGGGTCCAGACGACGTCGCCGTCGGGGTCGAGGCCTTCGTCCACGGCCGCCTGCCGCGTCTGCAGGACGGCGGCGTAGTCGCGGGGCACGACGCGGACGAAGTTCGCCAGCTCGGCGTCGAAATCCGCCAGCAGGCGCTGGGCGAGCTCGGAGCCGGTCTCGGTCACGTGCTCCTGCAGCAGGTCGCGGAGCATCTCGGCGTCGCCGGAGCCGAGCGCGCCCAGCTCCAGCTCGCCCGAGGCGAGCGCCTCACGGTTCACCAGCGCACGGTCCAGGCGATACACGTACGCCGTGCCGCCGGACATGCCGGCGCCGAAGTTGCGCCCGGTGGCGCCGAGGATCACCGCGAGCCCGCCGGTCATGTACTCCAGCGCGTGGTCGCCGACGCCTTCGACGACCGCGGTCGCCCCGGAGTTGCGCACGAAGAACCGCTCCCCCACGACGCCGCTGAGGAACATCGATCCCTGGGTGGCGCCGTATCCGAGCACGTTGCCGGCGATGACGTTCTCGGATGCGGCGAACGTCGACTCGCGCGGCGGGCGGATGACGACCTTGCCGCCGGACAGGCCCTTGCCCACGTAGTCGTTGGAGTCGCCCTCGAGCCGCAGGGTGATGCCGGCGGGCAGGAAGGCCCCGAACGACTGGCCGGCCGAACCGGTCAGCGACACGTCGATCGAGCCGGAGGTCAGTCCGTTGGCGCCGTGCGCACGGGTCACGTGGTGGCCCAGCATCGTGCCCACCGCGCGGGCGGTGTTGCGGATGGGCAGCGCGATCTCGACGGTGCCGCCGTGCGCGATGACATCCTGGGCGCGCTCGATGAGGGCCACGTCGAAGTGATCGTCGAGCTCGTGGTCCTGTGCCCGCTGCGCCCTGCGCGGCTCGTCGGGGGCGAAGTGCGGGCCCTCCAGGATCGGGCTGAGGTCGAGCCCACCGGCCTTCCAGTGCTCGACGGCGCGGTCGACATCGAGCAGCTCGGCGTGACCGATGGCCTCATCCAGCGAGCGGAAGCCGAGGGCGGCGAGGTACTCGCGTACCTCCTGCGCGATGAACTCCATGAAGTTCACGACGAATTCGGGCTTGCCGGTGAACCGGGACCGCAGGACGGGGTTCTGCGTCGCCACGCCGACCGGGCAGGTGTCCAGGTGGCATACGCGCATCATGACGCATCCCGACACCACGAGCGGGGCAGTGGCGAAACCGAACTCCTCCGCCCCCAGGAGGGCGCCGATGATGACGTCGCGGCCGGTCTTGAGCTGCCCGTCCACCTGGACGACGACGCGGTCGCGCATGCCGTTGAGCATGAGGGTCTGCTGCGTCTCGGCCAGGCCCAGCTCCCACGGCGTCCCGGCGTGCTTGAGGGAGTTCAGCGGGCTGGCGCCGGTCCCCCCGTCGTGGCCGGAGACGAGGATGACATCCGACAGCGCCTTGGCGACACCGGCCGCCACCGCGCCGATGCCGGACTGGCTCACGAGCTTCGTGTGGATGCGGGCGCCGGGGTTGGCGCGCTTGAGGTCGAAGATGAGCTGCTTGAGGTCTTCGATGGAGTAGATGTCGTGGTGCGGCGGAGGCGAGATGAGCCCGACTCCGGCGGTCGCGTGCCGCGTGCGTGCGACCCACGGGTACACCTTGGCGGGCGGCAGCTGTCCGCCCTCGCCGGGCTTGGCGCCCTGGGCGAGTTTGATCTGGATGTCGTCGGCCTGCGTGAGGTAGAGGCTCGTCACGCCGAAACGTCCGGACGCGACCTGCTTGATCGCGCTGCGCCGCTCGGGATCGAGGAGGCGATCGACGTCCTCGCCGCCCTCACCGGTGTTGGACTTCGCCCCGATGCTGTTCATCGCGATGGCGAGGGTCTCGTGCGCCTCCTTCGAGATGGAGCCGTAGCTCATCGCCCCGGTGGAGAATCGCCGCACGATGGAGGAGACGGGTTCGACCTCGTCCAGCGGCACCGGTGCGCGCTCGCCCGTGCGCAGCCCGAACATCCCGCGCAGCGTCTTGAGCTCGCCCGCCTGGTCGTCGACCAGACGCGTGTACTCGCGGAAGATGTCGTACCGGCGCTCGCGCGTGGCGTGCTGCAGGCGGAACACCGTGTCGGGGTTGAACAGGTGCGGGGCGCCGTCGCGGCGCCACTGGTACTCGCCACCGGTCCACAGCCGCTCGTGCGCGCGCACCGCTTCGTCTTCGGGGTAGGCGAAGTCGTGGCGGGCCTGGTTCTCGGCGGCCACGTGCTCGATGCCGATGCCGCCGAGCTTGGTCTCGGTGCCGGTGAAGTACTTCTGGACGAACTCCTCCGACAGTCCCACGGCCTCGAACACCTGCGCGCCGGCATAGGAGGACACGGTCGAGATGCCCATCTTCGACATGATCTTCAGCACGCCCTTGCCCAGGGCGTAGATGAGGTTCTTCACGGCCTTCTCGGGCGTGACGCCCGTGATGAAACCTGCCCGCACGAGGTACTCGACCGTCTCCATCGCCAGGTAGGGGTTCACGGCGGATGCGCCGTACCCCAGCAGCGTCGCGACGTGGTGCACTTCGCGCACGTCGCCGGCTTCCACCACGAGCCCGACCTTCATGCGGTTCTGGCGACGGATGAGGTGGTGGTGCACCGCCGAGACCAGCAGGAGCGAGGGGATGGGGACGAGATCCTTGTTGGAGTCGCGATCGCTGAGGATCAGGAACTCCGCGCCGTCGGCGATGGCCTCATCCACTTCGGCGCTGATGGCGTCCAGTCGCGCCTCGAGTGCGCCGGGACCCTGGTCGAAGTGGTACAGGCCGCGGATGGTGACCGAACGGCGCCCCGGCAGAGCCTTGTCGATGTTCTGGAGCTTGGCCAGCTCGTCGTTGTCGATGACGGGGAAATCCAGCGTGATGACGCGCGTGTGGTCCGCGCCCCAGTCCAGCAGGTTGCGTTCGGGACCGAGACCGAGCCCGAGGGACGTGACGACCTCCTCGCGGATGGAGTCCAGCGGTGGGTTGGTCACCTGCGCGAACTGCTGCACGAAGTAGTCGAACAGCAGGCGCGGCCGCTCGCTGAGGACGGCGACGGGCGTGTCGCTGCCCATCGCGCCGAGGGGCTCGGCACCGGTCTGGCCCATGGGGGTCAGGAGGATCCGCACCTCCTCCTCGGTGTAGCCGAACGTGCGCTGACGGCGCGTGATCGAGGCGATCGGGTGCACGATGTGCTCCCGCTCGGGAAGGTCGGCCAGGCGCACGCGCCCGGCATCCAGCCATTCCTGCCACGGGCGCATGCCGGCGAGGTCGGCCTTGATCTCCTCGTCCTCGATGATGCGACCCTGCGCGGTGTCCACGAGGAACATCCGCCCCGGCCGCAGACGGCCGCGCCGCTTGATGCGGGCGGGCTCGAAGTCCAGGACGCCCGTCTCGCTGCCGATGACGATGAGGCCGTCGGTGGTCTCGGTCCAGCGGCCGGGACGCAGCCCGTTGCGGTCGAGGGTCGCTCCCACCAAGGTGCCGTCGGTGAAGATGAGCGCGGCGGGGCCGTCCCACGGCTCCATCTGCATGGAGTGGTACTCGTAGAAGGCGCGCAGCTGCGGATCCATGTCCGGCTGCTTCTCGTAGGCCTCCGGCACCATCATCATCATGGCGTGCGGCAGGCTCCGCCCGGTCAGGGTGAGAAGCTCGAGCACCTCGTCGAAGGACGCGGAGTCGCTCGCACCCTCGGTGCAGATCGGCAGCAGTGGCGTGACGTCGCCCAGCAGCTCGGACTCCAGCTGCGACTGGCGTGCGCGCATCCAGTTGCGGTTGCCGTTGACGGTGTTGATCTCGCCGTTGTGGGCGAGCATCCGCAGCGGCTGCGCGAGCGGCCACGACGGGAAGGTGTTGGTGGAGTACCGAGAGTGCACGACGGCCAGTTCGGAAGCGAAGCGCTCGTCCTGCAGGTCGGGGTAGAACGGCTCCAGCTGCAGGGTCGTGACCATGCCCTTGTATCCCAGCGTGCGGCTGGAGAGCGAGACGAAGTACGCGTCCAGCTCGTGGTCGGCGCGCTTGCGCAGGCGGTACACACGCCGATCCAGCGCGATGCCAGAGAGCGCCGGGGCATCGCCGTTGGCCGGTCGCGACACGAACAGCTGCTCGAAGGCGGGCCGGGCCTGGTAGGCGAGCTTGCCGAGGTTCCCCGTCTCGACGGGGACCTCGCGCCAGCCCAGCACGACGAGGTTCTCGCTCTGGGCGATCCGCTCGATGCCGGCCTTCTGCGCGGCGCGTTCGTCCGCATCGCGCGGCAGGAAGGCCAGCCCGGCGGCGTACTCCCCCGCCGGAGGCAGGTCGAAGTCGACGACGGCGCGCAGGAAGGCATCGGGCATCTGGGTCAGGATGCCGGCACCGTCGCCGGTGCCCGCATCCGAGCCGATCGCTCCGCGGTGCTCGAGGTTGCGCAGCGCCGTCAGGGCCAGGTCGATGATGTCGTGACCGGGCTCACCGCGCAGGGTCGCGACCATCGCCAGCCCGCACGCGTCCTTTTCGAACGCCGGGTTGTACATGCCCTGCCGGGGAGGCAGAGCTCCTCCCACGGCGTCGGAACGGTTGCTCGAGGCCATACCATCCGTCCTCACGTTGATGCTCAAGATGGGACGACGTCGGCCCAGAAGATGTCCTAACTCGTGGCGGTCGTGCTTGTGGCGCTGCCGACGCGGGTCTCCGTCGCGGGCGGCTCGCTCACGTCGACGAAGTCGTTGGGGTCAGCCGATTGTACAGCGCCTTTCGCCTCCGCTTCGCGTCCCGGCTTGTACGGCGACGGCTCGTAGCCGGGGTGGCGGCGGCGCTGCACGAAGAAGATCACCAGACCCAGCACCACGCCCGCGATCGCGGCCCACACGTTGGTGCGCAGACCGAAGTAGATCTCGCTCGGATCGATGCGGATCGACTCCCACACGATGCGCCCGGCGCTGTACCAGATGAGGTAGACCGCGAACAGGCGCCCCCACTGCAGCCGGAAGCGCCGTCCGGCCCACAGCAGCACCGCCACGCCCAGCAGGTTCCAGATCACTTCGTAGAGGAACGTGGGGTGGAACAGCGTGCCCGGCTCCAGGCCTGCCGGGAAGGCGGGGTTGTCGGAGTCGATCTCCAGTCCCCACGGCAGGTCGGTGGGCTGGCCGAACAGCTCCTGGTTGAACCAGTTGCCGAAGCGGCCCAGCGCCTGCGCCAGCAGGAGCCCAGGAGCGATCGCGTCGGCGAGCGTCCAGAAGCGGATCCCGGTCCAGCGGCACCCGAGCCACGCGCCCACGGCGCCGCCGATCAGGGCGCCGTAGATGGCGATGCCGCCCTCCCAGATCCGGAACACCGCCCACACGTCCGCGCCCTCGCCGAAGTAGAAGCCGGGGTGGGTCAGCACGTGGTAGATCCGCGCCCCGATGATCGCCAGCGGAACGGCGAGCAGGGCGATGTCGATGACGACCCACGGCTCGGCGCCGCGGCGGGTCAGGCGCGCATTGGTCAGCAGCGTCGCGGCGATGATCCCGACGATGATGCACAGGGCGTAGAAGTGGATCCGCAGCGGGCCGAGGTCGATGTAGCTGATCTCGGGGCTCGGGATGCTGCCGAGCACGCCACTGAGGGCGCTCGAAGGGGCGAACGTCATGGGTTCGAGTCTAGGGCGCGCAGGGCGTGCGGGTGATCAGCGCGACGCGGGCTGCCGCACGGTGCCGCCGGCGAGGGCGCGGGCGGTCTCGCCGAGGCCGTCGAGGCCACGGTCCCGCAGTGCGCGCACGAGTGCCGTGCCCACGATCGCGCCGTCAGCGTAGTCCACGACGCCGGCGACGTGGTCGGGCGTGGAGATGCCGATGCCCACGCACGCGCGCTCGGCTCCCGCCGCGCGCAGGCGTCCGACGAGCGTGCGGGCGGCAGCATCCAGGTCGGCCCGCTCGCCGGTGATGCCCATCGTCGACACGGTGTACACGAAGCCCGTGGATGCCTTGGCGATCATGTCCAGTCGTTCGTCGCTGGAGGTGGGCGCGGCGAGGAACACGCGGTCAAGGCCCGTCCGCTTGCTCGCGGCGATCCACTCCCCCGCCTCTTCCGGCGTGATGTCGGGTGTGATCAGACCCGCCGCTCCGGCGTCCACCAGCGCGTCGGCGTATCGGTCGACGCCGTACTGCACGACGGGGTTCCAGTACGTCATGACCAGGACCGGGATCTCGACCCGGCTCGTGATCTCCGCGAGCGCGGGGAACAGGTCGCGCAGCCGGAAGCCGCCCGCCAGGGCCGCCTGCGTGGCCTCCTGGATGACCTCGCCATCCATGACGGGGTCGCTGTAAGGCGGACCGATCTCGAGCACGTCCGCGCCGCTGCGGGCCAGCTCCACGGCGGCTTCGATCCCGGTGCGCACATCGGGGAAGCCGGCCGGCAGGTAGCCGATGAACGCGCCGCGGCCCTGCGCGTGCGCCGCGTCGATGGCGGCGGCGACCCGCGAGGTCACAGCTCCACGCCCTCTCCGCTGGCCGCCTCGTCCGCGGGCGGGACGTTGACGATCTCGGCCTGCTGCGCGTCGTACAGCTGGAAGTAGCGCGCGGCGGTGTCCATGTCCTTGTCCCCCCGGCCCGACAGGCAGACCGCGATCACCGCGTCGGGGCCGAGCTCGGGCCCCAGGCGCAGCGCTCCGGCCAGAGCGTGCGCCGACTCGATCGCCGGGATGATGCCCTCGGTCCTGCTGAGCAGGCGCAGCGCCTGCATGGCCTCGTCATCGGTGGCCGGGATGTACTGGGCCCGGCCGATGGAGGCGAGCCACGCATGCTCGGGCCCGACCCCCGGGTAGTCCAGGCCGGCCGAGATGGAGTGCGACTCGACGGTCTGGCCGTCCTCGTCCTGCAGCACGAACGTCCGCGCACCGTGCAGGACGCCCGGCCGACCCCGCTCGATCGAGGCCGCGTGCCGCGGCGTGTCGACGCCGTCGCCGGCCGCCTCCACGCCGTACAGGCGCACGTCGTCATCGTCCAGGAAGGCGTCGAACATCCCGATCGCGTTGGATCCCCCGCCCACGCAGGCGAACACCGCGTCCGGAAGGCGCCCGACGTCCTCGAGGAGCTGGGCGCGGGCCTCCTCGCCGATCACCTTCTGGAAGTCGCGCACCATCGCGGGGAACGGATGCGGTCCCGCCGCCGTCCCGAAGATGTAGTTGGTCGTCTCCACGCTGCCCACCCAGTCGCGGTACGCCTCGTTGATGGCGTCCTTGAGGGTGCGCGAACCCGTGCGCACCGGGATGACCTCGGCGCCCAGGAGACGCATCCGTGCGACGTTGAGAGCCTGGCGCTCGGTGTCGACCTCGCCCATGTAGATCGTGCAGTCGAAGCCGAAGAGGGCGGCGGCCGTGGCCGTGGCCACCCCGTGCTGCCCCGCGCCGGTCTCGGCGATCACGCGGGTCTTGCCCAGTCGGCGGGTCAGCAGTGCCTGGCCGAGGACGTTGTTGATCTTGTGCGAGCCGGTGTGGTTGAGGTCTTCGCGCTTGAGGAAGATGCGAGCGCCGCCGGCGTGCTCGGCGAAGCGCGGCACCTCCGTGATCGGCGAGGGGCGCCCGGCGTAGCTGTGCAGCAGACCGCGGAACTCCTCCAGGAAGGCGGGGTCGGCCATGGCCGATTCGTAGACGGCGGTGAGCTCGTCGATGGCGGCGATGAGGGATTCGGGCATGTAGCGCCCGCCGAAGTCCCCGAAGAACGGGCCGGTTTCCGAACGCAGGCTCATGCGGATGCTCCCAAGAAGGCACGAAGGGTCGCGACGGGGTCCCCGGTGACGAGGGCTTCCCCGATCAGCACGGCGTCGGCGCCGGCTGCGCGGTAGTGGGCGACGTCGTCGGGACTGAGTACGGCCGATTCGGCCACCTTGATCGCGTCGGCCGGCAGACGGTCGACGAGGCGTCCGAACAGGTCGCGATCCAGGGCGAACGTCGACAGGTCGCGCGCGTTGACCCCGACCAGGCGCGCTCCGATGTCGGCGGCGCGCGCAGCCTCGTCGGCGGAGTGCGTCTCCACCAGCGGGGTCATCCCGAGGTCCAGGACGAGCTGGTGCAGTTCGGCGAGCAGCGGCTGTTCGAGCGCGGCCACGATCAGCAGGACCAGGTCGGCGCCGGCCGCACGGGCCTCGAGCACCTGGTACGGCGTCGCGATGAAATCCTTGCGCAGCACCGGCAGCGAGACGGCGGCCTTGACCGCCTCGAGGTCGGCGAGGCTGCCTTTGAACCGGCGCTCCTCGGTGAGCACCGAGATCGCGGATGCGCCGCCCTCCTCGTACAGCCGGGCCTGGGCGGCGGGGTCGGGGATGTCGGCGAGGTCGCCGCGCGAAGGGCTCGCGCGCTTGACCTCGGCGATGATCCGGACGCGGTCGGCCGGTGCGAGCGCGGCCAGCGCGTCACGCGCGGGCGTCTGGCTGAGCGCGGCACGCTCGACCTCGGCCGGCGGCCGCACGAGGGACCGCCGCTCGGCGTCCTCCACGGCGCCGGCGGTGAGGTCGGCGAGCATGTTCAATGCTCTTTGGGGGTGTACTTCGCGCCGCCGACGCCGTAACCGGCCTTCGACATGCCCCAGCCCACGAGCAGGCCCACGACCACCAGGGCGGCGGAGGCCCACACGAGCCACTGGAGATCGAGGAAGAACGCGGTGGTCCCGATCGCGATCGCGACGAGCATGATCGTCACGGCCGTCCACGCGGCCGGCGAGTGTCCGTGACCGGGGTCGCCGATGTTGCTGCTCATGGGTCTCCTTCGGGTGCGGGCACGGCGTGTCGTGTGCCGTGCAAGTCTATCGGTGCCTCCGCCGCCTCCGAGCACGGCGCGGCCGGACTCAGCGCGTGGGGTCCTCGCCGCGCGAGAGGTCGTCCCACGAGTCGATGGCGTCGGACGGTCGTGAGCCCGCCGGCCCCGGGGCCGTGCGGTATCGCCGGTCGGCACCGCTGCGCCAGCGGCGTGCCGTGACGATCGTGAACAGGCTCGCGGCGGCCAGAACGATCTGCGCGGCGAGGGTCAGCGCCGGCCACGGGGTGGTTCCGATGCTCTCCACCAGGCGCCCCACGCCCTCGACGCCGGAGATCCCGGTCGCCGCGCTCACGGTGGCGGCGACCGCGGTGACCGGCGGCGCGAATGCGATGACCGCCGACAGCCATCCCAGGACGGCGGCGATGGCGAGCCCGATGGCTCCGAACACGACGCGCACCACGGTGCCCACGATCGACAGCGCCGCCCCGAGTGCCAGTGCGGCGAGGCTGAGGGGCGTCAGGACCGGCAGGGCCGCGGCCCCGGGGACCAGGAGCGGCTCAGCGGAGCCGTCGGCGAGCACGACGGTGAGCCAGGTCTGGGTCGCCGAGATCACGCCGGTTGCCCCCGCAGCGAGGGTCGCGACGACGGCGATGAGACGCGCGCGCCGGATCATGACGTCGCGTCCGCCACCGGCTCGAGGTCGTCCGCGTCGAAGCACGTCCGGGTGCCGGTGTGGCAGGCGGGGCCCACCTGTTCCACCTGGATGAGCAGCGCGTCTCCGTCGCAGTCCAGGCGCGCGCCGCGCACGAGCTGGATGTGACCGGAGGTGTCGCCCTTGCGCCAGTACTCCTGCCGTGACCGCGACCAGAAGGTCACGCGCCCGCTGGTGAGCGTCCGGCGCAGCGCCTCGGCATCCATCCATCCCAGCATGAGCACCTCGCCGGAGTCCCACTGCTGGATGATCGCCGGCGCGAGTCCTTCGGGGGTGAAGGCCACCCGCGCGATGCGCTCTTCCACGCTCTCGGTCATCGGCGCACCTCGATTCCGTCCGCGGCCAGGGCCGCTTTCACATCTCCCACGGTGAGGGCGCCCGTGTGGAACACCGATGCGGCAAGCACCGCGTCGGCGCCGGCGTGGATGGCGGGGGCGAAATGCTCCACCGCTCCGGCGCCGCCCGAGGCGATGACGGGGACGCTGGCGACCTCGCGCATGAGCGCGACCAGTTCCAGATCGAAGCCCGCCTTCGTGCCGTCGGCGTCGATGGAGTTCACCAGGAGTTCGCCGGCGCCGCGCTCGATCGCCTCACGCGCCCACGCGAGCGCGTCCAGTGAGGTCTCGGTGCGACCGCCGTGGGTGGTGACCACGAAGCCGGAGGGGGTCGTGGCGGACCGCTTGACGTCGAGGGAGAGGACGAGCACCTGCGCCCCGAACCGGTCGGCGATGTCATCCACCAGCGAGGGCCGGGCGATCGCGGCGGAATTGACGCCGACCTTGTCGGCGCCCACTCCGAGCAGCCGGGCGACGTCGTCGGCCGAGCGGACGCCGCCGCCGACGGTGAGCGGGATGAAGACCTCTTCCGCGGTGCGCCGGACGACGTCGTACGTCGTCGCGCGCTCGTCCACCGTCGCTGTGACGTCGAGGAACGTGATCTCGTCGGCGCCCTGATCGAAGTACAGCCGGGCCAGCTCCACCGGGTCGCCCATGTCGCGGAGGTTCTCGAAGTTCACGCCCTTGACCACGCGACCGGCGGCCACATCCAGGCAGGGGATGACGCGGCGGGCGAGGGACATCGTGAGGGCCTCCCCGGTCACAGCCGCGCCGCGTGGATCTCGGTCACGAGGATCGCACGGGCTCCGATGGCGTACAGCGCGTCCATCACCTGGTTCACGCCGCGGCGGGGGCTCATGACGCGCACCGCGACCCATTCCGGATCGCGCAGCGGCGAGATGGTGGGTGACTCGATCCCCGGCGCGACGGCGACGGCGTCGTCGACCAGCCGCGCGGGCAGGTCGTAGTCGATGAGCACGTAGCGGCGGGCCACGAGGACGCCCCGCAGGCGCCGCAGCAGGGTGTCGGTGCCCTCGGCGTCGCGGGGACCGGCGATGAGCACCGCCTCGGAGTGCAGCAGCGCCGGGCCGAAGATCTCCAGCCCCGCCTGACGCAGCGTCGTGCCCGTGGACACGACATCGGCGACGGCATCGGCGACGCCCAGTTGTACGGCGGATTCGACCGCGCCGTCCAGCGGGACCAGGTCGACGGCGATGCCGCGTTCGTCGAGGAATCCGTCGACCAGACCCGGGTAGGCCGTCGCCACGCGGGTGCCCTCGAGGTCGGCGAGCTCGGTGAAGCGTCCGGGCGGGCCGGCGAAGCGGAAGGTGGAGTCGCCGAAGCCGAGCGCTTCGATCTCGCGCGCCCCGGGCATGCGGGCATCCAGCAGGAGATCGCGGCCGGTGAGGCCCACGTCCAGGGCGCCGGAGCCGACGTAGGTGGCGATGTCGCGAGGGCGGAGGTAGAAGAACTCGACCTCGTTCGCGGGGTCGATCACATGGAGGTCTTTGGGGTCACGCCGGCCGGTGTATCCGGCCTCCGAGAGCATCTCGGAGGCGGTGTCGGCGAGCGAGCCCTTGTTCGGCACGGCGATGCGCAGCATGACGGGGCTTTCGTAGGAGGGGTGAACGGGCCGGCGAGGGATGCTCAGAGATGTCGGTAGACGTCCTGGAGGGTGAGGCCCTTGGCGAGCATGAGCACCTGCAGGTGGTACAGCAGCTGGGAGATCTCCTCGGCCGTGGCGTCGTCGGATTCGTACTCCGCGGCCATCCACACCTCGGCCGCTTCCTCGACGACCTTCTTGCCGATCGTGTGGATTCCCGCATCCAGTTGCGCGACGGTCCCCGAGCCGGCGGGACGCTCGGTGGCCTTCGCGCTCAGCTCAGCGAACAGGGCGTCGAAGGTCTTCACACAGCCAGAGTATCGAACCTGCGGCGCCTCCCGGTCAGGGTGCGGCGTGGTGACGGCGCGCGAGGCTGCGCAGGTGCGCGATCGCGGCGTCCGGATCGTCGGATCCGAACACGGCCGATCCGGCGACGAACGTGTCGGCGCCCGCCTCGGCGGCCTGGGCGATCGTGGACTCGGAGATGCCCCCGTCGACCTGGAACCACACCGCCGAGCCGCGCCGTCGCGCTTCGGCCACGAGCGCACGCAGCTTGGGCATCGTCTCCGCGCGGAACGACTGACCACCGAACCCGGGTTCCACCGTCATGACCAGGACCTGGTCGAACTCGTCGAGCACGTCGTACAGCGACTCCCCCGCTGTGTCCGGCTTGATGGCGACGCCCGCGCGCGCTCCGGCGGCGCGCAGGGTCCGTGCCAGGGTCACCGGCTCGGCGGAGGCCTCCAGATGGAAGGTGACAGAGGCCGCCCCCAGTTCGGCATACCCGGGTGCCCAGCGCTCGGGTTCGTCGATCATGAGATGCACGTCCAGCGGCACGGGGCTGGTCTCCTGGATGCGCCCGACCATCTGCGGACCGAACGTGAGGTTGGGGACGAAGTGGTTGTCCATGACGTCCACGTGCACGAAGTCCGCCCCGGCGATGCGCGCGAGCTCGGACTGCATGTTCACGAAATCGGCGGCGAGGATGCTGGGGTTGATCCGGACGGCGCCGGACTCGCGGGAGGGGGTCACGGCTCCATTATCGTCACCGCGTCCATCGTCACGGCGTCCATCGGGACGGTGTCACGCGCGCTTGCGCAGCAGCGCGATCGACATCGCATCGGTGCCGTGCCGGTGCGGCCACAGCTGTGCGCGCCCGGATCCGTCACTCTGATCGGGCAGCTCGATGGGAGATCGGGAGACCTCGCGCAGCACGGCGCGCGCGTCGAGCTCCTCGACGGCGTCCCCGAGCTCGCGGCGGACGTCGGCGACGACGCCGGCGGTCTCGGCCAGGTGCGGCGAGCACGTGACGTACGCGACGATGCCCCCCGGGCGCAGCCCCTCCACCGCGGCGAGCACGAGCTCGCGCTGCAGCGTCGCCAGCGGTGGGACGGCGGCGGGCGTCTTGCGCCAGCGCGCCTCCGGGCGGCGCCGGAGGGCGCCGATCCCGGTGCACGGCGCGTCGACGAGGATGCGGTCGTAGGCGCCTGGCGTGGAGGCGGCGCGGGTGCGTCCGTCCTCCTCGGAGACGGGGACCTCCATCGGCACGGCCGCGACCGAGCGGCGCACCAGTTCGGCGCGTGCGGGGACCAGTTCGTTGGCCTCCAGTGACGCGCCGGCAGCGAGCGCTTCGGCCGCCAGCAGGGCCGTCTTGCCGCCGGGTCCTGCGCACAGGTCGAGCCACCGCTCCCCGGGGCGGATCGCGCTCGCGCGGCTGAGGGCGAGGGCGGCCAGCTGCGAGCCCTCGTCCTGCACGCGGACGCGCCCGCCGCTGGCCGACACGGCGGCGTCGGGGTCGCCGCCGGCCAACGGGAACGCGTACGGCGAGTACTGGCCGCGCGGTGCGTCGGCGGGGACGGGGGCGAGCCCGGGAAGAGCGGCGAGGGTCACCCGTGGCGCGGCGTTGTCGGCCATGAGCAGCGCGTCCAGCTCGTCCGCACGGCCTTCGGCGGCCAGGGCGCGGCGGAAGGCGCGCACGATCCACACGGGATGCGAGGACGCAAGGGAGATGCGCTCGTCGTTCGAGCGCGCGGACTCGCCCACGCGCTGCAGCCACTCGCCGGGCGTTCCGCGCGCCACGCGGCGGAGCACCGCGTTGGCGAAGCCGGCGGGACCCTTCCCGCCGGCGCGGCGCACGAGTTCGACCGACTCGTTCACGGCGGCGTGGGAGGCCACTCTCGTGGACAGGATCTGGTGCACCCCCAGGCGCAGCGCGTCGCGGACCGGCGGATCGATGTCCTCGATGCGGCGGTCGGCGGCCAGGGCGATCACGGCGTCGTACGTGCCCCGACGGCGCAGAGTGCCGTAGGTGAGCTCGGTCGCGAGGGCGGCGTCCTTGGCGTCCAGACCGGCGCGCTCGATCGCATGCGGTAGCAGGAGGTTCGCGTACGCGTCGGCCTCGTCCACGGCACGCAGGACGTCGTAGGCGACCCGTCGTGCGCCCTGCACGCTCACGATCCCACCCGCGGACGCTCGGCGCGCAGGCCTCGCCACCAGTCGCCGGCGGCCATGGCGCCTCGGCCGGCCGGCTGCACCGTGACCAGCTGCACGGGGCGCGTGGCGGTCCCGGCGAGGACGCGGCGGTCGGTGAGGGCGAGCTCACCAGGCGCGAGCGCCGGCGCGTCGGCCGGTGCGGCGGCGCCCTGCACGATCTTCAGTCGCGCGCCGTCGACGGTGGTGTGCGCGCCGGGTTCGGGGGTCACGCCGCGGATGCGGGCGAGGATGCTCTCCGCGTCCGCCGTCCAGTCGATCGCGCCGTCGGCGAGGGTGAGCTTGGGGGCGAAGGTGGGTTCTCCGACCTGCGGGACGGCGGCGGCGCGGCCGTCGGCGATGTCGTCGACGACGCGAGCGAGCAGCCCGGCGCCCGAAAGCGCGAGCGCGTCGAGGGCCTCGCCGGCGGTGAGGTCACCCGCGGGAGAGGCCTCCTCGGCGAACACCGGTCCGGCGTCCAGCTCAGGGACGAGCTGGAACACGCTGGCGCCGAGAGTGTCGTCGCCGGCGATGAGCGCCCGCTGTACGGGCGCTGCCCCCCGCCAGCGCGGCAGCAGGGAGAAGTGCAGGTTGATCCATCCGTGCGCGGGGGTCGACAGCAGGGGTTCGCGCACCAGGCCGCCGTAGGCGACGATGACGCCGAGATCGGGGGCCAGCGCGGCCACGGCGCCGGTGACTTCGGCATCCAGCCGGTCGGCCTTGATCACGTCGATCCCCAGGTCGGCCGCGGCCTGCGCCACCGGAGAGGGCGTGAGCACGCGCTTGCGACCGAGCGGGGCGTCGGTGCGCGTGAGCACCGCGACGACCTCGTGCGGCCCGGCCGCCAGGGCGCGCAGAGAGGGGACGGCCGCGGTGGGCGTGCCGGCGAAGACGAGGCGCATGGTTCTCCTCACAGGTCCGGTTCGGGGATGTCGAACCGGACTCTGAGTGTATTGCGGGCAGGGGTGCCCTTCCCGCGCGTGCGGGCACGCGCCCGTGCGGCGTCGGCCACGACGGCTGCCCGCAGGCTCTCCGCGACGGCGCGGCCGGTGGCGTAGTCGAAACGGACGAGGGCGCGCGCGGTGGGCGTGTCGGGGGCGCTCGTGCGAGGGACGGGTCCGAGGATCGCGTGCGGCCCGAGGTCGGGCACCTCCGCGCGCAGCTCCGCCAGCGCCTCGTCGACGGCGCGGAGGGGGCCCTCCACCGAGGCCAGCCGCACGGCGGGCGGCATGTGCAGCGGTGCGCGTTCGGCGAGCTCGCTGCGGGCGTAGGTGGCCTGCGTCCACGTTGCCAGGGCGCGGGCGACCGGCCCGGTGACGCCGACGAGGTGCACGGGTGCGCCGGGCGCGGCGAGGGCGGCGGCATCGGACCACCAGCGCAGGCAGTCCTCGCCGATGCGGAGCGCTTCGGACAGCAGCATCCGCTCGCCGTCGAGCAGGACGATCGCCGCGTACCCGCCGGGGGCGAACGGCTCGGCCCCGCGCGTGGCGACCACGAGCGCCGGCCGGGCCTCGATCTCGGCGACGGGGTGCGCGCCGTCGGAGACGATCACACGCACCCCGGGGAAGGCGCGCCCGAGCTCGTCGGCCGTGCGCTCGGTGCCGGAAGAGGCCATCCGCAGCTTCTCCGACTGGCAGTGGGGGCACGTCCATCCGTGGGCGGCGCGTCCGCACCACGCGCACGTGGGGACCGCGCCCGGACGCGCCGCGCGCAGCGGACCCGCGCACGCCGCGCAGCGCGCCGGACGCCGGCACTCCGCGCACACGAGCGAGGGCGCATATCCCGGGCGGGAGACCTGGACGAGCACCGGGCCGTGCGCGACGGCCTCGCGCGCGGCCTGGAAGGCGCTCGAGGGTACGCGCGACCCGCGCTCCCCCTCCCGGGTCGCGCTCAGCACCACTCGGGGCGATGTGCGGCGGGCGGCGGCGATCTCGCGCACCCAGCGCACGTCCACGAGGCGCTGGACGTCGGTCGTGCGGGTGTGACCGGCGAACAGCAGCGCCGACCCCTCCAGCTCCTGGCGCACCAGCGCGGCGTCGCGGGCGTGCACGCCCGGGCTCAGCGGCTCCGACAGCAGCGGGTCGCCGTCGTCCCAGATCGCGACGAGGCCCGCGCGTACGGGCGCGTACACCGCCGAGCGGCGTCCGATGACGACGCACGGAGCGTCGGCCAGGGTGCGCAGGAACTGCGCGTACCGCGCCGGCCCGGACTGATCGGAGTCGTCGCGGACGACCGCGTCCGGCGGGACGAAGGCCGCCAGCGCGCGCTCCAGCTGGGCCTGGTCGCGGTAATCGGGCACGACGAGGATGGCACTGCGTCCGTCGGCCAGCTCGCGTGCCGCAGCCGCCGCCAGGAGCACCGCCCACGCCCCGGCCGGAACATCGCGCGCGGGCCTGGGCGGAGCATCCACGGCCATGCGCTCCCCCGCCCGGATGCCCGCGGTGAGTTCGGGGTACTCCGCCAGCACGGCGTCGGCGCGGGCGAGCGCGTCCGCGTCCACCTCCGGCGGGCCCGGCGGATCGGCCGCCAGCCACGCCTTCTCGGCGCGGACCATGCGCTTGGGGATCGCCAGGCGCAGGATGTCGGCGGCCGAACCGGCGGCGCGATCGGCGACGCGGCGGGCCAGCGCGTACAGCGCGGGGGGCAGCACCGGCACGGTGGACACGACGGTCTCGAGCATCGAGAGCGGGCGATCGCCGTCGTCCTCGTCGTCGACCTCGACGACGAACCCGTCGATCATGCGTCCGGCCGAGCGCAGCGGGACGCGCACGCGCACGCCGGGTTCTACGTCGACGCCGTCCGGGAGGGCGTAGTCGAACAGCCGGTCGAGCTGCGGCAGGGGGGAATCCAGCAGCACGCGCGCGACGCGTCGGGCGGTCATGTGCTCGCCCCGCCGAGCGGGTGCACGTCAGAGCCCGGCGGCGGTGCGCAGCTCGTCGACGCGGTCTGTGCGCTCCCACGTGAAGTCGGGCAGCTCGCGGCCGAAATGACCGTATGCGGCGGTCTGGGCGTAGATGGGGCGCAGCAGGTCCAGCGAGTCGATGATGGCCTTGGGGCGCAGATCGAACACGTCCAGGATCGCCCGCGTGATCGATTCGTCGGGCACGCGGCCCGTGCCGAAGCTCTCCACGTACAGGCCCACCGGGCTCGCCTTGCCGATGGCGTAGGCGATCTGCACCTCGAGGCGGTCGGCCAGACCCGCCGCGACGGCGTTCTTGGCGACCCAGCGCATCGCGTACGCCGCCGAGCGGTCGACCTTCGACGGGTCCTTGCCGCTGAACGCGCCACCGCCGTGGCGGGCGGCTCCCCCGTAGGTGTCGATGATGATCTTGCGTCCGGTCAGGCCCGCGTCGCCCTTGGGTCCGCCGACGACGAACGGGCCTGCGGGGTTGATGTAGTACTTCACATCCGGCAGGTCCAGTCCCGTGTCGGCCAGGACGGGCTCGATCACCTCTGCCCGCACGAGCGCCCGCAGCTCCTCCTGGGAGATGTCGGGGTGGTGCTGGGTGGACAGCACGACCGACTCCACGGTGCGCGGAGTCTGCCCGTCGTACCCGAGGGTGACCTGCGTCTTGCCATCGGGCCGCAGGAACGGCAGTCGCCCGTCGCGCCGTGCGTCGGCGAGGCGCTCGGCCATCCGGTGGGCCGTCCAGCTGGCCATCGGCATGAGCTGCGGGGTCTCGGTGGTGGCGAAGCCGAACATGATGCCCTGGTCGCCGGCGCCCTGCTCGTCGCGCGGATCGACCGAGCCGCGCTCGCGCTGCTCGAACGCCTTGTTCACCCCGGCGGCGATGTCGGAGGATTGCGCCCCGATCGACACGCTCACTCCGCACGACTCGCCGTCGAATCCCGTGTCGCTCGAGGTGTAGCCGATGCGGTTGACCACGTCTCGCACGATCGCGGGGATCTCGACGTACGCGCTCGTGGAGACTTCGCCGGCGACGTGGACGAGGCCCGTCGTGACGAGCGTCTCCACCGCGACGCGCCCGGTGGGGTCCTCACGGAGGATCGCGTCCAGGATGCTGTCGGAGATCTGGTCGCAGATCTTGTCCGGGTGCCCCTCCGTGACGGATTCGGAGGTGAACAGCCGCAGTTCGGTCATGGATGCTCCCTCGGGCGCAGGCCGGAGTCGGGTGGATCGGGTACGGGCACGAGTATGCCCCGGGCGGCGGACAGCCGACCGGGGCGACTCAGGCCCGGCGTGGGGTCACTCGGCGTGACGCAGGCGCAGCTTGTCTTCGTGGATCTCGTGCAGCGCGATCGTCAGCGGCTTGTCCTCGACGGTGGAGTCCACGAGCGGCCCGACGTTGTCGAAGAGGTTGCCCTCGTGCAGGTCGGAGTAGTAGTCGTTGATCTGGCGCGCACGCTTCGAGGCGTAGATCACGAGCTGGTACTTGGAGTCCACCTTCTCGAGCAGGCTGTCGATGGGGGGATCGATGATGCCCTGGTTCGTTCCGGCCATGGGAGGTCCTCCTGAAGGGTGGCGGATGGGGTGTCGCGGACGCATCCGCGGAGATCTACGGTGTGACGGCGCGGGATGCGCGCACACGCATCCCGCCATTCTACGCCGGATCCGCCGGGAGCCGCTCCCGATTCACGTCCACCGCGCGAGGAGCCGGCGCTGTGCGACGGTGACGAGGCCGTTGCTCGCGGCGCCGAGCACAGCCAGCAGCACGATGGCCAGGAGAATGCGGTCGACGCGCCCCGTGCTCTGGGAGTCGGTGAGGAGGAACCCCAGACCCATCGCGGCGGCCACGAGCTCGGCGGCGACGAGGAACAGCCAGGACTGAGCCAGCGCCAGGCGCAGGCCCGACACGACGGCCGGCACCACCGCAGGAAGCTGCACGGCGCGCAGCAGTGCGCCGCCGCGCAGGCCGAAGGTGCGGCCCATCTCCACGAGGTGCGGATCCACGTACCGCAGCGCCGGGCTCACGGTCGTGAACACGGGGAAGAACGCGCCGATCGCGATGAGGGTGACCTTGGAGTCCTCCCCGATCCCCATCCACAGCACGAGCAGGGGGACCAGCGCGAGCGACGGGATCGCGCGCAGCGCCGCGAGGGAGGGCGTCAGTACGACGTCGCCGATGCGCGTGAGCCCCACCATCGCGGCGACGAGCAGGCCGGCGACGGATCCGATGGCGAAGCCCAGCAGGATGCGCTGCACCGAGATGGCGACGTGCAGCCACAGCTGCCCGCTCTCGGCGAGCTGCACGGCGGCTTCGACCACCGCGGCCGGGGGCGGGAGCCGGTAGGGCGGCACGAGGCCGGACGCCGTGACCGCCTGCCACACCGCGAGCACCGCGAGCGGCAGCAGCATCCCGCCCGCGATGCGTGCGGCGCGACGCCGGCTCGGCCGCGTCGGCCGGGCAGCAGGAGCCGCGGCGGTGGCGGTGGCGGTGGCGGTCATCGTCACTCCGTCGCGGCGCGGGCGAAGTCGGGGTGGACGATGCTCTGCAGGGCGGCGTCGACGGCGGACTGACCGCCGGAGACGGCATCGGAGTCGACGAGCACGGGTGCGATCCGCTCCAGCACGTCCCGCTGCGCCGCGCCGGGGACGCCGTCGACGTCGAGGTTCGTCCGTTCCCGGATGACCGTGGTCGCCACCGCGAGGTCGATGCCGGCGATCTCGGCCAGGAGCTCGGCCGTCTCCTCGGGGTGGGCGATCGCCCACGTGCGGGCCTGTTCGTAGGCGTCCACGACGACCTGGGCGAGGTCGGGATGCTCGGTGATGAACTCCTCGGTGGCGTTGAGGAAGCCGAAGGAGTTGAAGTCCACGTCGCGGTACAGCAGCGTGGCCCCCGATTCCACCTCCGCCGCGGCCATGATCGGGTCAAGGCCCGCCCATGCGTCGACGGAACCGGCCTCCAGCGCGGATCTGCCGTCGGCGTGCTGGAGGTTCTGCACCGCCACGTCGCCGACCGACAGGCCTTCGGCTTCGAGGGCCTGGAGGAGGAAGAAGTACGGGTCGGTGCCCGCGGTGGCGGCGATGGTCGCGCCCCGCAGGTCGGCAACGGACGTGATCGGGCTGCCCGCGGGCACCACGATCGCCGACCACTCCGGCTGCGAGTACACGTCGATCACCTGGATCGGGGACCCGTTCGCGCGGGCCAGCAGAGCGGCCGATCCCGCCGTGGACCCCACGTCGAGCGACCCGGAGCGCAGCAGCTCGTTGGCCTTGTTCGATCCGGCCGACTGCACCCATTCCACGGTGACCTCCTCGCCGAGCGCCACCTCGAGAAGTCGCTGGTCCTTCACGACGAGGCTCAGCGGGTTGTACGTGGCGAAGTCGATCGACAGGGTGTCGGACGACCATCCCGCCGCAGCGTCCTCGGCAGGGGCGGCGGCTCCGGCTCGTTCACCGGCGAGGCATCCCGTGGCGGCCAGCATCATCGCGCCGGCGAGGACGATCGCGGGGACGGTGCGGCGGATGACGGGGCTCATCGGTTCTCCTGGGGGGTGGGGTGGTGGGTGTCGACGCCGAGCCCCTCCAGGAGCTCAGCACGCAGGTGGGCCAGGGCGCGGTCGGCGCGATCGCGCGGGCGGCGGCCGGGGACGCTCAGCGTGCGGGCCACCGAGCCGCCGCGCTCGTCCAGCGATCGCAGCAGCAGCACGCGATCGGCCAGATACAGTGCTTCCTCCACGTCGTGCGTGACGAGGACCACGGTGGTGGGCCGGGCGTCGTGGATCTGCCGCAGCAGCTCCTGCATCCGCAGGCGGGTCAGCGCGTCCAGTGCGCCGAACGGCTCGTCCAGCAGCAGCACGTCCGGGTCGCGGGCCAGGGCGCGGGCGAGCGCGGCGCGCTGGGCCATCCCGCCGGAGACCTCACGGGGTCGCTGGGCGGCGGCGTGGTCGAGACCGACGAGGTTCAGCAGTTCGGCCACCCGCTCGCGGGCGGCGCGCGCGGCGGTTCCGCGCGGCAGCCCGAGCGCGACGTTGTGCGCGATCGTGCGCCACGGCAGCAGGCGCGGCTCCTGGAAGGCCACCGCGGTGCGCTCGTCGGTATCGGTCACCGGCGCGCCACTGACCTGCACCGTGCCGGCGGTGGGGGCGTCGAGGCCGCCGATCAGTCGCAGCAGGGTCGATTTCCCCGCACCGGAGGGCCCGATGACGGCGACGATCTCGCCGGCGGCGATGTCGAGGTCGATCCCCCGCAGCACGTCGCGCGCTCCGTGGGCGGTCGGGAACGTGCGCCCGAGTCCGCGCGCCCGCACGGCCGGAGTCACGACCTCCGCCGTCGAGGCGCGGGCGGCCTCGTCCGGCAGGAGGGTGCGTGGATCCGTGGTGGTGGCGGGCATCGCCCCATGCTCGCGCACGGGCGCCGGATCTCCAGGGGCGGCGTAACGTCGCGACATCCGCCGCTCCGGTAGCCCGGGCGGCCGGTTCCGCGGGGTGGGTCAGCGGGCCAGCGCCACGACCTCTTCTGCGGCGGTGGCCACGTCGTCGTTGACGACGCGGTAGTCGAACTCGTTCTGCGCCGCCAGCTCGGCGCGAGCCGTGCGCAGGCGACGCGCCCGCTCCTCGGCATCCTCCGTGCCCCGCCCGACGAGGCGGTCGACCAGCTCGTCCCAGCTGGGCGGGAGGAGGAACACCAGCGTGGCCGTCGGATCGGCCGCGCGCACCTGCCGGGCGCCCTGCAGATCGATCTCAAGCAGTGCCGTGCCGCCCTCCGCGAGCACCTTCTCCAGCGGGCCGCGCGGCGTGCCATAGCGGTAGCGGTTGTGGACGGTGGCGTGCTCCAGCAGCGCGCCGGTGCTCACCAGCCGGTCGAACTCGGCGTCGTCGACGAAGTAGTAGTGCTCCCCCTCGACCTCACCCGGCCGCGGCGGGCGCGTCGTCGCCGACACCGAGAGACGGATCTCGGGGTGGTGCTCCTTGATGTAGGCGGCGACCGTACCCTTGCCCACGGCCGTGGGTCCGGCGAGGACGACCAGCCGGCTGCGCCCCGCGCGCGGCTGCGGCTCGGGCCAGCGCCGGTCAAGGAACTCCATCAGGTCGCGCCGCTGGCGCGCACCCAGGCCCCCCAGGCGCTTGACGGGAGAGATCGCCAGGTCGGCGAGGATGCGGTCGCGCTTGCCCTCACCGATGGCGGGGATCGCGGTGAGGAACTCCGGCACGCGCATCGCCCCCGCCGGCGACTCCGGGTCAGCCAGGGCGCGGCGAAGCAGCTCCTGCGGCGTGATGACGCGCGTGGTGACGTCGCGCTTGAGAGCGGCGCGCTCGCGGCGCGCGGCGACGGCCCGCCGGGACGCGGCGGCGCGGTCGACCTCGGGCGGTCGGCGTGCTTCAGTCATCGGTGGCCTCTCGGTACTGCGCGGAGCGCTCGTCGATGCGGGCGGCGAGGCCGCCAGGACCGGCGGACAGGATGCTGCGGCTCTCGCTGGCGAGCACCGCCCCGGCGCGCGAGCCGAACCGCACCCGGAGGTCGCGCGGCTGGGCGCCCTGCGCGCCGAACCCGGGCGCGAGGATCGGGGCGACCGGATCCTCGGTATGGAGGCCCAGGCCCGCTGCGACGAGGTCCACGGTGGCGCCGATCACGACGCCGATGCTCCCCCACCGGTCTTCGTGCGTGGTGGCGGCGTTGAAGGCCGTGACCTGGTCCACCACGAGGGCGGCAACGGTGTCGTCGGCGACGTCGGCGCGCTGTAGTTCGCGGGCCTCCGGATTGCTCGTGGCGGCCAGGACGAACACGCCCTTGCCCGCCAGGATCGCCTGGTGGAGGGTCCCCTCCAGCGCTTCGACCCCGACGTAGGGGGTGACCGTCAGCGCATCCGCCTCCAGCGGCGCTCCGGGCTCCAGCCACGCCGCGGCATATCCGTCCATCGTGGAGCCGATGTCGCCGCGCTTGGCGTCGGCGATGACGAGGAGCCCCGCCTCGCGGCCCGCGCGCAGCACGTCCTCCAGCGCGGCGAAGCCGGCGGCCCCGTATCGCTCGAAGAAGGCAACCTGCGGCTTCACGACGCCGACACGGCCGGCCGCCGCCTCGATGACGCGCAGCCCGAAGTCGCGCGCGGCTGCGGCCGTGGCATCCATCCCCCACTCCGCCAGCAGGTGCTCGTGCGGGTCGATGCCCACGCACAGCGGACCGTACGTGTCGTGTGCGCGCTGCAGCCGCTCGCCGAAGCTCACGCTCATCCGCGGCCCGCCCGGTCGGCGGCGTACTCCTGCAGGCTCCGCACGCGGAAGCCCTCGCGCAGCACGCCGAGGGCGCTGACGGCGGCGCCGAGCACGGCCATCGTCGTGAACAGCGCCTTGTCGGCGGCGACGGCGGCCGCGCGGATCTCGTATCCGTCGGCGCGCGCCAGCCCACCGCTGGGGGTGTTGACGATCATGTCGATCTCGCCGGCGTTGATGAGGTCGACGATGTTCGTCTCCCCCGATTCCTGCGTCGCGGAGTACTTGTTGACCAGCCGCACGTCGATGCCGTTGCGCGCGAGGATCTCCGCCGTGCCCTCTGTGGCCACGAGCGAGAACCCGAGCTCCTGCAGGCGGTGGGCGGGGAGGATGACCGCGCGCTTGTCGGCGTCGGCGACGGAGATGAACACCGTCCCCGACAGCGGCATACCGCCGTACGCGGCCTCCTGGCTCTTGGCGAAGGCCGTCGGGAAGTCGCGGTCGATGCCCATGACCTCACCCGTGGAGCGCATCTCCGGCCCGAGCACGGAGTCCACCGTCTGCCCGTCCTTCGTGCGGAAGCGCTTGAACGGCAGCACGGCCTCCTTCACCGCGACGGGAGCGTCCAGCGGCACGCGCGATCCGTCCTGCGGCGGGAGCAGCCCTTCGTCCTTCAGCTCGGCGATGCTCGAGCCGGCCATGATGCGCGCCGCCGCCTTGGCCAGCGGGATGCCGAGCGCCTTGGAGACGAACGGGACCGTGCGGCTCGCGCGGGGGTTGGCCTCGATGACGTAGAGCACGCCCGCCGAGATCGCGAACTGCACGTTCAGCAGGCCCCGCACGCCCACGCCCTCGGCGATCGCGAGGGTCGCGGTGCGCACGCGGTCGATCTCGGAGCGCCCGAGGGAGATGGGCGGCAGCGTGCAGCTGGAGTCGCCGGAGTGGATGCCGGCCTCCTCGAGGTGCTCCATGACCCCGCCGATGTACAGCTCCCGGCCGTCGTAGAGGGCGTCGACGTCGAGCTCGATCGCGTCGTCGAGGAAGCGGTCCACCAGCAGCGGCATGCCGGGGCCGATGATGGCCTGGTCGGCGATACGGACGAAGTAGTCGCGGACGCTGGGGGTGTCGTAGACGATCTCCATGCCGCGTCCGCCGAGGACGAAGCTGGGCCGCACGAGCACGGGGTAGCCCACCTCTTCCGCGATCGCGACGGCACCGTCGACGTCGATCGCCGTGCCGCTGCGCGGTGCGACCAGGCCCGCTTCATCCAGCAGGCGCGAGAACAGCTCGCGCTCCTCGGCGAGGTCGATCGCGGCAGGGCTCGTGCCGAGGATGCGGTAGCCGGCAGCCTCGATGCCCTTGGCGAGGCCCAGCGGCGTCTGCCCGCCGAGCTGGCAGATGACCCCGAGGATCTCGCCCGACGCCGACTCCGCGTGCAGGATCTCCAGCACGTCCTCGAGCGTGAGCGGCTCGAAGTACAGCCGGTCGGAGGTGTCATAGTCGGTGGAGACGGTCTCGGGGTTGCAGTTGACCATGATCGTCTCGAACCCGGCGTCCGACAGCGCGAAGGACGCGTGCACGCACGAGTAGTCGAACTCCACGCCCTGCCCGATGCGGTTGGGGCCCGATCCGATGATGACGACCTTCGTCCGGTCGGAGGCTTCCACCTCGGTCTCGAAGTCGTAGCTGGAGTAGTGGTACGGCGTCAGGGCGGGGAACTCCCCCGCGCACGTGTCGACGGTCTTGTAGACGGGGCGGATGCCGAGGGCTGTGCGCACCCCGCGCACCTCCGCCTCCTCGTCCCCGCGCAGCTGGGCGATCTGGGCGTCGCTGAACCCGTGCTCCTTCGCCAGGCGCAGGGTCGCCGCATCCAGCTCGCCGGCCGTGCGGACGAGCTCGGCGACCTCGTTGATGAGCACCATCTGGTCGAGGAACCACGGATCGATCGCGGTGGCCTCGAAGGCCTGCTCCACGGTCGCGCCCTTGCGCAGCGCCTGCTGCAGCACGACGATGCGACCGTCGGTGGGGGTCTTCGCGATCTCCAGGAGCTCGTCCACCGAGCGAGGCTCGTCGCCCCAGTGGAAGCTGGAGCCGCGCTTCTCCAGCGACCGCAGCGCCTTCTGCAGCGCAGTGGTGAAGTTGCGCCCGATCGCCATGGCCTCCCCGACCGACTTCATGGTCGTGGTGAGCGTCGTGTCGGCGGCGGGGAACTTCTCGAAGTTGAACCGCGGCACCTTCACCACGACGTAGTCCAGCGTCGGCTCGAAGCTGGCCGGGGTGACCTTCGTGATGTCGTTGGGGATCTCGTCCAGGCGGTAGCCGATCGCGAGTTTGGCGGCGATCTTGGCGATCGGGAAGCCGGTGGCCTTGGACGCCAGAGCCGAGGAGCGCGACACGCGCGGGTTCATCTCGATGACGATGATGCGGCCGCTGGCGGGATCGACGGCGAACTGGATGTTGCAGCCGCCGGTGTCCACACCCACGGCGCGGATGATGTCGATGCCGATGTCGCGGAGCTTCTGGTACTCGCGGTCGGTCAGGGTCAGCGCGGGCGCGACGGTGATGGAGTCGCCCGTGTGCACGCCGACGGGGTCGACGTTCTCGATGGAGCACACCACGACGGTGTTGTCGGCGGTGTCGCGCATGAGCTCGAGCTCGTACTCCTTCCACCCGAGGATCGACTCCTCCAGGAGCACCTCGGAGGTGGGCGAGTCGTGCAGCCCCGCCCCGCCGATGCGGCGCAGGTCGCGCTCGTCGTAGGCGAAGCCGGACCCGAGGCCGCCCATCGTGAAGGAGGGGCGCACGACGAGCGGGTAGCCGAGCTCCTCGGCGCCGGCGAGCAGCTCGTCCATGGTGTGGCAGATGACCGACTTGGCGACATCCGCGCCCGATTCGATCACGAGCTCCTTGAAGACCTGGCGGTCCTCCCCCTTGCGGATCGCCTCCACCTTCGCGCCGATGAGCTCGACGCCGTACTTGTCCAGGATGCCGCGGTCGTGCAGGGCCATGGCGGCGTTCAGCGCGGTCTGGCCACCCAGGGTCGGCAGGATCGCGTCGGGCTTCTCCTTGAGCAGGATCGTCTCGATGACCTCGGGCGTGATCGGCTCGATGTAGGTCGCGTCGGCGAAGTCGGGGTCGGTCATGATCGTCGCCGGGTTCGGGTTGACCAGGATCACGCGCACGCCCTCTTCGCGCAGCACGCGGCAGGCCTGGGTTCCCGAGTAGTCGAACTCGGCGGCCTGACCGATCACGATCGGGCCGGAGCCGATGACGAGGACGGAGTGGATGTCGTCGCGCTTGGGCATCAGTCGTTGTCCTTCTGGGTTGCGTCGCCGCGGGCGGCGAGCACCATGTCACGGAAGCGGTCGAAGAGGTAGTTGGCGTCGTGCGGGCCGGCCGCCGCCTCCGGGTGGTACTGCACCGAGAAGGCGGGGATGTCCAGGGCTCGCAGTCCCTCGACGACCTGGTCGTTGAGTCCCACGTGGCTCACCTCCACGCGGCCGTATCCGGCGGGGCTGTCGGTGGCGCCGTCCAGCGGTGCGTCCACGGCGAAGCCGTGGTTGTGGGCGGTGATCTCCACGCGCCCGGTCGTGCGGTCCATCACGGGCTGGTTGATGCCGCGGTGACCGAAGGGGAGCTTGTAGGTGCCGAAGCCGAGCGCGCGGCCCAGCAGCTGGTTGCCGAAGCAGATGCCGAAGAACGGCAGGCGGTCATCCAGCACCGCGCGCAGCAGTTCGACGTGGTCGTCGGAGGCGGCGGGGTCGCCCGGGCCGTTGGAGTAGAACACCGCGACGGGGTCGATCGCACGGATGTCGTCGATCGAGACGTCCTGCGGGAGGACGTGCACATCGAACCCGCGGTCCGCGAGGTTGTTGATCGTGGCCTGCTTGACGCCGAGGTCGAGCACCGCGAGGTTGCCGATCCGCTCGCCGCGGGCCGGCGTGACCTGCGCGGCGGCGACCGAGACCTCGGCCGACAGGTTGCGTCCCGACATCTCGGGGGCCTCCTGAACGATGCGCAGCTGCTCGTCGGGGTCGATGTCGGCCGCGTCGCCGGAGAAGATGCCGCCGCGCATGCTGCCGCTGGAGCGGATGCGGCGGGTCACCGAGCGCGTGTCGATGCCGCTGATGCCCACGACCCCGTCGGCCACGAGGGCGTCATCCAGCGATTCTTCGGCACGCCAGTTCGACACCACGCGGGAGGGGTCGCGCACGATGTAGCCCGACACCCAGATGCGCCGAGACTCGGTGTCTTCGGTGTTCATGCCGGTGTTGCCGATGTGCGGCGCCGTCTGCAGCACGATCTGGCCGGCGTAGGAGGGGTCGGTGAGGGTCTCCTGGTAGCCGGTCATGCCGGTGGCGAAGACGACTTCGCCGAGGGTCGTGCTGCGGGCGCCGTAGGCGCGGCCGGGGTAGCGGCTGCCGTCCTCGAGCACCAGGACGGCGGGATCGGTGGAAAGACCGGGGTTCATGCGTTTCCTGTCGGCAGAAGCGGGCGGATGGCGTCGGCGAGGGCGCGCGCGGACGCATCCTGGGGACGGAGGTAGGTGTCCACGACGGTGTCGGGGTCGATGCGCCACGACACGCGCGTGAGGCCGTCGCGCTCCACGACGCGGTCGATCGCGACGGTGGCCTGGGCGGCGTCCACGAGGCGGTCGATCCCCAGGAACATGCGGGGCTGACCGGGCAGATCGAGGATGACGCCGGCGTCGGTGACGGTGACCTGCACGCGGGAGCGGAAGCCGAGACCGCGGATCGCGAGCCGCTCGAGCGGCTCGTCGTGACGGGTCGTGGCGACGTACAGGCCGGGGAAGACGGCGCGCACGGCGGCGTCGGCGGGCGCCTCGCCGATCGGGGCGGAGTAGCCCGCGTCACGCCGCGTCCGCCGCATCCACGCCCACGCCAGCAGCGCAAGGGCGACGAGGGCGACGCCGATCATGACGGCGAGGGCTGCTTCGCGGCTCATCCGCGCACCCCCGGCGTCTGCAGCAGCGCGCCGTCGGCGACCGTGGCGGTGCCGGCGTGGAAGGTCCAGCGCACCTCGCCCGGGAGCTCGCGGCCCAGGTAGGGGGAATTCACGCTGCGCCCGTGCAGGTCGTCGCGGCCGAACGTGCGGCGCGGGCGCGGGTCGTACAGGGTGAGCGAGGCGGGTTGACCCGCCGTCAGCGGCGTGCCGGCGTCGGTGCGCCGGCCGATCTGCGCGGGGGTGCGCGACATCACGCGCGCCACGTCGGCCCACGTCAGCATCCCCGTGTCGACCATCGCCAGCTGCACCACCCGCAGCGCGCTCTCCAGCCCCACCATGCCGTTGGCGGCGGCGGGCCATTCGCACGCCTTGGCCTCGGCGGGGTGCGGCGCGTGATCGGTCGCGACGATGTCGATGGTGCCGTCGGCCAGTCCCTCGCGCACGGCGAGCACGTCCTCCTCGCGGCGCAGCGGCGGGTTGACCTTGAAGTGCGGGTCGTACCCGCGGGCGAGCTCTTCGGTGAGGAGGAGGTGGTGCGGCGTCACCTCCGCCGTGACATCCACCCCCCGGCGCTTGGCCCAGCGGATGATGTCCACCGACCCCGCGGTGGAGAGGTGGCACACGTGGAGTCGGGAGCCGACGTGCTCGGCCAGGAGCACGTCGCGCGCGATGATCGATTCCTCGGCCACGGCCGGCCACCCGGTCAGGCCGAGCTCGGCCGAGACCGATCCCTCGTTCATCTGGGCGCCCTCGGTCAGGCGCGGGTCCTGGGCGTGCTGGGCGATGACGCCGTCGAAGGCCTTCACGTACTCCAGCGCGCGGCGCATGATGAGCGGATCCCACACGCAGAACCCGTCGTCGCTGAAGACGCGGACGCGGGCGCGGGAGTCGGCCATGGCGCCCAGCTCGGCGAGGCGCTCGCCCTTCTGACCCACGGTCACCGCGCCGATGGGCTGCACCGAGACGAACCCGGCCGCTTCGCCCAGGGCCAGCTCCTGCTCCACGACGCCGGCGGTGTCGGCCACGGGAGAGGTGTTCGGCATCGCGAACACGGTCGTGAAGCCGCCCGCCGCAGCGGCGCGCGAGCCGCTGAGGATCGTCTCGGAGGCCTCGTACCCCGGTTCGCGCAGGTGGGTGTGCAGGTCGACGAGCCCGGGAAGGGCGACGAGCCCGTGAGCGTCGACGACCGTCGCGCCGGCGCGGGTCACGCCGGTTCCGACGTCGGTGATGACGTCGTCGGCGATGACGATGTCGGCGGTTCCGCCGCCTTCGATCGCGGCGCCGGTGAGGACGAAGGCCTCGGTCATCGGTCGTCCTCTCGTTCGCTTGCGGCGCGCTCCCCCGCAAGCAGCAGGTACAGCACGGCCATCCGCACGGACACGCCGTTCGCGACCTGCTCGAGCACCGTCGAGCGATCGGAATCGGCGGCTTCGGCGGAGATCTCCAGACCCCGGTTCATGGGTCCGGGGTGCATCACAATGCTACCCGGAGGCAGCGCCGCCAGCCGCCGCGCGTCCAGCCCCCACCGGCGGGAATACTCCCGCTCAGTCGGGAAATACGCCGCATTCATCCGCTCGAGCTGGATGCGCAGCATCATGAGGGCGTCCGGGGCGGCCGCGATCGCGTCGTCCAGGTCGTATGTGATGCGCACGGGCCACTGGGAGACGTCCTGCGGGACGAGCGTGGGCGGGGCGACGAGGGTCACCTCGGCCCCGAGCGTCGTCAGCAGCCAGACGTTGGAGCGCGCCACGCGCGAGTGCAGCACGTCACCGACGATCGTGACGCGCAGACCCGCGAGGTCGCGGCCGCGGCTGGCGTCGCCGTGGGTGCGCTTGCGGATGGTGAAGGCGTCCAGCAGCGCCTGCGTGGGATGCGCGTGAGTGCCGTCGCCGGCGTTGACCACGCCCGCGCTGATCCACCCGCTCGTGGCGAGGGTGCGCGGCGCGCCGGAGGCGCCGTGCCGGATGACCACCGCATCCGCCCCCATGGCCTGCAGCGTCTGGGCGGTGTCCTGGAGCGACTCCCCCTTCGACACGCTCGACCCCTTGGCGGAGAAGTTGATGACGTCGGCGGAGAGGCGCTTGGCCGCGGCTTCGAAGGAGATGCGGGTGCGCGTGGAGTCTTCGAAGAAGAGGTTCACGACCGTCTTGCCGCGCAGCGTCGGGAGCTTGCGGACCTCGCGGCGCTGCGTGTCGGACATGTCTTCGGCGACGTCGAGGATGCGCAGCGCCTCGTCGTACGTGAGGGTGCGGGTGTCCAGGAGATGCCGCATCGCTCAGCGCCCCTCGATCGTGACGGACTCTTCGCCGTCGGTCTCGGCGAGACGGACGAAGACGCGCTCCTCGCGCGAGCTCGGCAGATTCTTGCCGACGAAGTCGGGGCGGATCGGGAGCTCGCGGTGCCCGCGGTCCACGAGCGTCGCGAGGCGCACGGCGGTGGGCCGGCCGATGTCCTGCAGCGCATCGAGGGCGGCGCGGATGCTGCGGCCCGAGAACAGCACGTCGTCGACGAGGACGACGACCTTGCCGTCGATGCCGCCGGGCGGGATCTGCGTGGGGTGCGGGGCTCGCGTGGGGTTTCGGTGCAGGTCGTCGCGGTACATCGTGACGTCGAGCGATCCGACCGGCACCTGCACTCCGGCGAACTCGCCGACGAGGTTCGCGATGCGCTGGGCCAGGGGCACGCCGCGCGTGGGGATCCCCAGCAGGACGAGGCCGTCCGGCCCCTTGTTGGACTCGAGGATCTCGTGCGAGATCCGAGTCAATGCTCGGGCGATGTCGGCCTCATGCAGCACGGTGCGCGTGCTCATCCGCCGCTCCCTTCTCCGCCTCACGGGACGGTGTTAAAGGTGGCTCGTCCCTCCACCCTACCGCCCGTCCATCCGCGCCGCCGCTCCCCATCCGCGAGCCTGCACGCCCGCGGCGAGACCGCGGCCTTATGTCACGGTCTCGCCGGGTGCGTGCAGTCTCGCGGTACCAGGCCGAGGCCCGGGCCGGCCCGGGCGAGCGGGTCAGGCGGCGGGGGCCGCGGCGGCGGGGTCGGCCTGGGCGGAGCGGATGGGGTGACCCTGCGTCGTGAGGCAGCGGCCCGAGGTCAGGTCCCACTTCCAGTCGTGGAGGCTGCACGTGAGCACGCCGTCCTCGATCTTGCCGGTCTTGGACAGATCCGCGCGCAGGTGCGGGCACCGGCGCTGCACGACCCAGTCGTCGAGCTGGATGTCCTCGGTCTGGTCCGACTGCTCGGCGTACCAGTTCTCCACGTACTCGATCCGGTCGCGGGAGAGGCACTTCAGGAACGTCGTGAGGAACTCGTTGAACTTGCCGCTGCGCCCGACCTCGAACTGCATCGAGAGGAAGATCGAGTTCGACCAGTCGATCTCGTGATCGCGGATGTTCGTGGACACCAGGTCGGCGGGGATCGTGTACCAGTAGATGCACTCCTCCCCCGCGTACTCGCGCACCTTGGCCTTGGGGAAGTCCACGACCATGTCCAGCTCGCCGATGCGGAAGCGGACGTTGCCGCCCACGCCGTTGCGCACTGTGCGGGCACGGCGCAGCAGCGGCTCCCACCACTCCTTGATTGCCGCGAGCATCTCCGACGGCGGCAGCACCTCCGCGCGGGAGGCCTCCTCGGCGCGGATCTCGTCCTGCCGGGTGTCGCGCTGCTCGGCGAGGTAGGCCCACTTGTCGCCGAAGACGCGCTCGATCTCCGCCTCGCTGAAGAGCGTCTGGGTCACCTCCACCGCGCTGCCGTGCACATCCACCTGCGTGCCGGGGAGGAACAGGTGCCCCTTCTGCTCGGGACGCATCTGTGCCATGTGCTCGAGGAACTGGCGGTGGTCGGTGAAGATCGAGTCGTTCTCCAGCCCCAGGCCGTTGTAGCGGAACAGCTCCTCGCGCAGGAACATCGGCGGCCCCGCCATGGGGAACACGTGCTCGGCGTCGACCTTCTCGATGTAGTACATCGCGCGCTTGTTCTGCGCGTCGCGCTTGAGCTGGGCGAAGTTCTGCTTCGCCTCCTGCGGCAGGTCGTAGACCATGGGCCACCAGATGGCTCCGGAGACCTGCGTGAAGTACGCATCCGGCTTGCTGAAGCTCAGCAGCGTCTCGAGGTCGAGGGGGTGCGAGTCGTTCTGGTTCAGGATGCTGGCGGTGCCGTCGTCCACCGACAGCGACGAGTCGCCGATGGGGCCGTCGCTGGGTGCGCGCAGCGGCGTCACCATGATCTTCAGGTCGCCGTACTCCAGGACCTCGCCCGAGCGGGTGTAGACGATGTTGTCGTACCCGAGCCGGCGCAGGTCGTTCTCGAGGTCGTCGGTCGGGTAATCCGGCAGCAGCACGCGGATGTCCTTCGACACGTAGCGCTCCAGCAGCGCCGGGTCGAAGTGGTCGCGGTGGCGGTGGGAGATGTAGAGGAAGTCCGCCGCGCCGAATCGCTCCCAGTCCAGCCCCCGGTTGTCGGGGAAGGGGAACCACGACCCGAAGAAGCTCGGGCCCAGGACCGGGTCGCAGAGGATGCTGCCGCCGGCGGTCTCGATGAACATGCCGGCGTGGCCGAGGCCCGTGATTCTCATCTCGCTCCTGTCCGTTCGAACCCGTCGATTCTACGTGGGGTGCACCTGAGCGAGCGGTGGGCGGGCCGGGGAAAGGGCTCAGGCCTCCAGAAGACCGCGGATGTCGTCGGCGTCCAACGCGCCGGAGAACGGGTCGCCGTCGTCCAGGACGGAGCGGAACAGCTCGGATTTGCGCTGCTGCAGCGCCGCGACCTTCTCCTCGATCGTCCCCGCCGAGAGGAGCCGGTAGACGAACACGCTCCGGGTCTGCCCGATCCGGTGCGTGCGGTCCACGGCCTGCGCCTCGGCGGCGGGGTTCCACCACGGGTCGAGGATGAAGACGTAGTCCGCCTCGGTGAGGGTGAGGCCGAATCCCCCGGCTTTGAGGCTGATCAGGAAGGCCGCCGCATCCCCCCGCCGGAATCCGTCGACGACGCCGGCCCGGTCGGCCGTGGACCCGTCGAGCGAGGCGTACGCGATGCCGGCGGCATCCAGCCGCTCGGCGGCCATCGCCAGGAACGACGTGAACTGGCTGAACACCAGTGCCCGGTGGCCCTCCGCGGCGACCTCGGTGAGCCGGTCCAGCAGCGCGTCGAGCTTGGCCGAACCCAGGTGCGCGTCGTCGGGCGACACGAGCGCCGGGGCCAGGCTCAGCAGACGCAGGAGGGTGAGCGAGCGGAAGACGACCATGCGGTTGCGGTCGAGGTCGTCCAGGAGCCCGAGCACCTTGCGCCGTTCCCGCTGCAGCACGGCGTCGTACCGTGCGCGGTGAGCGGGCGCGAGCTCGATGTGCACGTCCTGCTCCTGCCGCGGCGGCAGCTCGGGGGCGACGAGCTCCTTCGTGCGGCGCAGCACGAACGGACGGATGCGGCGGCGCAGGCGCTCCACGCGGCGTGCCCGGTGGCGCGCGGCGGCATCCGTGGCGATCGGGGTGTTCGCGGCGGCGGAGGCGTGCTCGATAGGGCGGACGTACTCTTCGCGGAACCGGCGGGCAGAGGGGAACAGTCCCGGCGCGGTGAGCGAGAGCAGTGCCCACAGGTCGGTGAGGCTGTTCTCCAGCGGAGTCCCGGTGATCGCGACCGTCATGCCGCGGCGCAGCCCCGCGACGGCCTGGTGGAGCTTGGTGCGCGGGTTCTTGGCGAACTGGGCTTCATCCAGCAGCACGCCGGCCCACTCGTGCGCCGTGAACGCCGCCGCATCCAGCCGCAGCACCGCGTAGGACGTCACGACGAGGTCGGCCTCGGCCGCCGCCTGGGCCAGCGACGTGCGCGAGCGCGCGCCGGTGGCGTCGACGGTGCGCACGACCAGGTCGGGCAGGAACCGCGCCGCCTCCTCGGCCCACGTGGCCAGTACCGACGTGGGGGCCACGACCAGGAACGGCCGCCGCTCGCCTGCGCCCCGGGCGTGCGCGACCAGAGCCAGGGTCTGCAGCGTCTTCCCCAGCCCCATGTCGTCGGCGAGGATCCCGCCGAGCCCGTGCCGCCACAGGAAGGCCAGCCACGAGAATCCCGCCTGCTGGTAGGGCCGCAGCCGTGCCCGCAGCGCGGCCGGCGGTGGCGGGGGCTCGATCGCGTCGGTGTCGCGGAGGCCGGCGACCGTCGCCTGCCAGGCCAGAGCGGGTTCCGCCTGGTCGGCGAGGTCCTCGAACTCGGTCCACAGGCTCACCTGCGTGCGGGCGATGCGGGGCCCGGTCTCCCACTCGGCGAGGGATGCGGCCTCCTCGACCAGCTCCCTGAGCCGATCCAGCGCGGGGTGGGCGAGCGAGAAGAACGCACCGTCGGAGAGCATCATCCGCGCCCGTCCGCGGGCCAACGCCGTGAACAGGGAGCCGAACGGGATCGTGCGGCCCTCCACGACCACGAGGATGCCCAGATCGAACCAGTCCGGATCGGGGCTCTCCACGGCGGTGATGGTGATGGCGGGGTCGCCGGTGAGCTCGCGATAGGCGGGCCGCTCCCCCGTGATCTCCACCCGCACGCGCGGCAGGGCTTCGAGGGCAGGGAGGACGCGCGCGGAGAACTCCGCGGCATCCAGATCGCGGACGGTGGCGGCCGACGCGAACGGTGACGCGCTGGCGTGGGCCCACGCCGCGCGCACGTGCTCGGCGAGCTCGGCCTCGGGACCGGCGAGGTCGCGGCCGGCGAAGGGCACGGGCGGGCGGCCGGGGCTCACCCACGTCATGTCGTAGCGGATGGTGTGGGCAGGACGGAACTGCACCGCCACCCGCAGCGACGGCCGTCCCGGTGGCGGCAGCACAAGGCCGTCGGCGGCGGTCACCGCCGTCCGCCGGGCGAGGACGGGATACAGCTCGTCGAGGAACTCCGCCTTCTCAGCGGCGGGGATCATCAGGCCCGGTGACCCCAGGAGCGCCGGGAGCGGGTCGGGCAGGTCGGCGGGGGCGAGGACGACGGGGATCGGGTCGCGGTGCAGCGCGAAGGCGTACAGGCCGCTCGTGCCGATCGGGCGCACCGCCTCGGCCGCCGCATCCGCCCCGTCGATCTGCACGGTCGCGCGCAGGAGCACGGCGCCGCCCGGTTCCGGGTGCAGGGTCACGCCGACGCGGGCGGCGCCGGCGAGGGAGACCTCCTGCTGCGGATGCGTCGCCACGACGGGGATCCCGAGCACCTCGGCGGCGGACAGGTGCGGCCACACGTGCGCCGACGCCGCGGTGTCCAGCGTGATCCACTCCGGCCCGGGCGAGAAGCTCCCCGCGATGCGGGGCGCCGACGCGATCCCGATCAGTTCGGTGAACCATCGCGCGTGGGCGGCGCGATAGCGCTCGGGGAAGCGGCGGATCGAGCCCCACGACACATCGCCCCGAATCCATCCGCCCCGCGCGCCCGGGACCAGCGGACGAAGGGCGATCGACAGCTCGTCCTGGCGGCGCGCGAGGGCGCGCGGGGTGGCGGCCGCGACGGCGCGCGGCTCCCATCGACCGGGGTCGTACGCGTCGCGCTGACGCAGCTCGACCCCCAGGCCCAGGGGCGTGGCTGCGGAATCCTCCGAAACGGGGATCAGAGCGCGCCAGGACGACATGGCCGCATCCTCCCGGGTATGTGCGACACGCCGGCCGGCCGCGGCCTCAGCTGCCGCGCGAGATCCGGGCGAGCACGCCGTGCACGAACGTGCCGGAGTCGTCGGTGGAGAACTCCTTGGCCAGTTCGACGGCCTCGTCGATCGCGACGGCGACGGGGACCTCGTCGTTGTAGAGGATCTCCCACGTGCCGATCCGGAGCAGAGCGCGGTCCACCGCGGGCATGCGGGCCAGGCTCCAGTCCTTCGCGAACGTCGTGATCTGCTCGTCGATGGCGTCGTGGTTGTCGATCACCCCGTCGACGATCTCGCGGGCGTACAGCCACGACGATTCGCGCGCGGGTTCGCTGGCGGCACGCTTGGCCTCCGCGGCGAGCACGGTGGAGATGTCCTCCCCGCGCACGTCGGCGGAGAAGAGGATGTCGAGGGCGCGTTTGCGCGCCTTGGTGCGAGCGCTCACGCGTCAGTTGACGCGGCCGAGGTAGTCGCCCGTGCGGGTGTCGACCTTGACCTTCGTGCCGGTCTCCAGGAACAGCGGAACCTGGATCTCATACCCGGTCTCCACCGTCGCCGGCTTCGTGCCCGCCGACGAGCGGTCGCCCTGCAGGCCCGGCTCGGTGTAGGTGATCTCCAGGACCACGGATGCGGGCAGCTCGACGTACAGCGGGTTGCCGTTGTTCAGGGCGATCTGCACCTGCTGGTTCTCGAGCAGGAAGTTCGCCGCATCCCCCACGACGGAGGCGGGGACGGAGAGCTGGTCGTAGTCGGCGACGTCCATGAAGACGTAGCTGTCGCCGTCGTTGTACAGGTACGTGAAGTCGCGGCGGTCGACGTTCTCGATGTCGATCTTGGTGCCGGCGTTGTACGTGCGGTCCACGGTCTTACCCGTCACGACGTTCTTGAGCTTCGTACGCACGAACGCGCCGCCCTTGCCGGGCTTGACGTGCTGAAACTCCACGACGCTCCAGAGCTGACCGTCGATGCTGAGGACGACGCCGTTCTTGATGTCTGCGGTGGAAGCCATGGGGAAAGAGGGTCCGTTCGTCGGGGAGGGGGCCGGACGCGGCCCGGCTCAGCATTCTACGCGATGGTGCGCGGCCTGCCGGGGCCTCAGCCGTCGGCCTGCCCGGCGATGACGTCGCACAGCAGCCGCACGGCCCGCGCATACCCCGGGACTCCTTCGCCCACGACGTGCACGACGGCCACATCCGCGATGTAGGAGTGCTGCCGGAACGGCTCCCGCGCCGACAGGTCGGAGATGTGCACCTCCGCGACGGGAAGCGCGACGGCCGACAGCGCATCCCGCAGTGCCACCGAGGTGTGGGTGTAGGCCCCCGCGTTGATGACGATGCCGGCGCAGTCCTCGCGCGCGTCGTGGATCGCGTCGATCAGCACGCCTTCGTGGTTGCTCTGCACGGCCCGGACGGTGAACCCGCGTGCAGCGGCGGCCTCGGTCGTGACGCGCTCGACATCGGCGAGGGTGTCGGTGCCGTAGATGTGCGGTTCGCGCGTGCCCAGGAGGTTGAGGTTCGGACCGTTGACCAGCAGCAGGCGGTGGCTCGTCGTCACGCGTGCACACTACCAGCGAGCCGGTCGGCGGCCGGGGCGTCGGATGCGGTGTCGGATGCGGTGATCACGCGGTCGGCGCGCGTGTACACGTTGAGCGTCTGGCCGCGCGAGAACCCGACGAGCGTCAGGCCCCGGGAGTCGGCCAGGTCCACGGCGAGGGAGGACGGTGCGGACACGGCGGCGAGGATCGAGATACCCGCCATCGCGGCTTTCTGGACAAGTTCGAAGCTCGCCCGTCCCGACACCTGCAGCACGGTGCCGCGCAGGGGAAGGCGGTGCGACAGCGCGGCCCATCCGACGACCTTGTCCACGGCGTTGTGCCGTCCGACGTCTTCGCGCAGGACGAGCAGCTCCCCCGTCGCCGCGTCGAAGAGTCCGGCCGCGTGCAGGCCGCCGGTCTTGTCGAAGACGGCCTGTTGCGCGCGGAGGGCGTCGGGAAGACCGGCAAGCACCGGCAGGTCGATCCGCGCGTCGTCTCCGGAGACGTCGTACGCCGACACCGTTTCGACGGCGTCGATCGAGGCCTTGCCGCATACGCCGCACGAGCTGGTCGTGTAGAACGACCGCGCGATATCGGGAGAGGGCGGTGCGACGCCGGCGGCGAGGGTCACATCGAGCACGTTGTACGTGTTCTCCACGCCCCCGGTCCCCGGGCCTCCGCAGTGGATGGCGCCGGCGAACTGATCGCCGCGCGAGATCACGCCCTCCGACACGAGGAACCCGGCGGCCAGCTCGACATCGTGGCCGGGGGTGCGCATCGTGACGGCCAGCGGCGTGCCGCCGACGCGGATCTCCAGGGGCTCCTCGACGGCGAGGGTGTCGGGTCGTCGGCGCTGCGTCCCGTCCACGCGCAGCGTGACGATCGGCTTGCGTACCGTGATGCGTCCCATCTCAGCCTCCGATGGCGATGTCCTCCGAGCCTAACGTCGCGGGCCGGCCGTGGGCCCGACCGAACTCCGCAAAACGCCTCCGTTCCCGGCCCGGACCCGGCTCCCCCGGCCCTTTGCGGCTCGTTCTTGAGGAGTTCGGGCAGCGGCGTGCGGCGGCGCGATGGTCGAGTCCCTTGCCGCCGACGCGGGCCGGCTCGAGTCCAGCCGGCTCTTGGCGCCGCGGGCCGGCGGCACCACTGCCGACCCGAACTCCGCAAACCACGTCGGCCAGATGCGCGAAACCGGGTGCTTCGGCCGTTTCCGGCTCGATGTTGCAGAGTTCGGGCAGCGGCGTGCGGTGATGCGATAGTCGAGTCCCTCGCCGCCGGGGCGGGACGGCTCGGGTCCAGCGGGCTGCTGGCGTCGCGAGCCGGCGGCACCACTGCCGACCCGAACTCCTCAAAGCGAGCTCGTCTGCGACGCGAAACGGGGTGTTCGGGCACCATCCGGCTCAGTCTTGAGGAGTTCGGGCAGGAGCGCGGAACGGCGAGGGCAGCGGGGCGGATAGTGTGGCGGCATGGTGCGCACCGTCGAGGAGCAGTGGGCCGACGTCGCCGCAGCGGTGCGGATGCTGCCTTCGGTCGAACTCCCCCTGGCCGACGCCGCCGGCCGCACGCTGGCGGCCGACGTGACTGCCGCGGTGGACATCCCGGTGTGGGAAAACTCGGCGATGGACGGCTTCGCGGTGCGCTACGACGACGTCGTAGCCGCGGCGGCGGATGCGCCGGTCTCCCTGCGCGTGGTCGCCGACGTCCCCGCCGGCTCCGACCTGGACCCTCCCCTGCGGCCGGGCGAGGCCGCCCGGATCATGACCGGCGCTCCCGTACCCGCTGCCGCCGACGCCATCGTCCCGTTCGAAGACACCCGCGGCGGCCTCGCCGACTCGCTGCACACCGTCGCCGTCCTCGCCGCCCCGTCCGCGCGCGGCGCGCACATCCGTCGCCGCGGCGAAGACGCCACCCGGGGAGACGTCGTCCTCCCCGCCGGCGTGCGGCTGGGGTCGTGGCAGCTCGCGGCGGCCGCGGCGGCGGGCGTGTCGGCCGTCCCGGCGACCCGCGCGCCGCGCGTGGCGGTCTTCTCGACCGGGGACGAGCTCGTCGCCCCCGGAGAGCCGTTGCGACGCGGGCAGATCCCCGAGTCCAATGCCACCCTCCTCGCAGCGCTCGTGGCCGAGGCCGATGCCGAGGTCGTGCTGCGTGGTGTCGTCCGCGACGACGAGGACGAGTTCCGCGCCGCCCTCGCGGCGGCCGCCGAACGCGGCGCAGACGTCGTCCTCACCTCGGGAGGGGTCAGCGCGGGCGCGTTCGAGGTCGTCAAGAACACCCTCGGGGATGCCGCGGACATCCGGTTCTCGGCCGTGGCGATGCAGCCGGGCAAGCCCCAGGGCTTCGGCGTGCTCCCCGGCGGCGCGCTGTTCTTCGGCCTCCCGGGCAACCCGGTGAGCGTGGCGGTGTCGTTCGAGGTGTTCGTGCGGCCGGCGCTGCTGCGGATGCAGCGGCGCAGTCACGTGCACCGCCCGGTGCTGCGCGTGCGCGCCGCCGCGGGCTGGCGCACTCCGTCGGGTCGGCGTCAGTACGTCCCCGTGCGCCTGGACCGGACGGATGCTGCGGGCTGGACCACGGAACCGGCCACCGCGGGCGGATCGCGGTCGCACCTGGCCGGCGGCCTGGGGCGGGCGGAAGCGTTCGCCGTGGTTCCCGCCGACGTCGAGAAGGTCGAGCCGGGAGACACCGTCGAGGTCATGCTGCTGACATGAGCACCGGCGGGCAGTTCTCCTTCGACGCCGTCGTGCTGGCCGGGGGGCGGGCGGCACGCATGGGCGGGGTCGCCAAGCCGGCCCTCACCGTGGCGGGCCACTCGCTCCTGGCGCGCACCGTCGCGGCCGCCCGGGCAGCCGGCGCCTCGCGCGTGATCGTGGCGGGCCCGGCCGTGGCCGGAGTGGAGGATGTCCGGTGGGTGCGGGAGGTACCCTCGTTCGGGGGGCCGGTCGCCGGCGTCGCCGCGGCGCTCGCGCAGTCGACGGCGCCCTGGGCGATGATCCTCCCCGCCGACCTGATCGACCCGGAGCGGGCGGTCGCAGCGCTGACGGGCCAGATCCCCCACGCGGATGGGGCGTGCCTGGTCGATGACGGCGGGCGCACGCAATGGCTCACCGCGATCATCCGGACCGCTGCGCTGCGGCGCCGCGTGGCGGAGCTGGGGGCCGGCGTACGCGACGCGCCCGCGCGGGCCCTGCACGAAGGATGGGACATCGCGCTCCGCCCGACCGCCGTGGCGGCGACGGACGACGTGGATACGTGGGATCATCTCGGCGAGGCGCGCCGGCGGTTCGGCGCCCGGAAGGAGAAGACCATGTCCGAGCGCACCCTGCCCCCCGAAGCCCTCGAGGAATGGGGCCGCGCCCTGCGGGAGCGGTTCGGGCTCGCCGAAGAGGATCTGCCGATCGGCCTGATCCTCGATCTCGCGCGCGACGTCGCGAACGGCGTGGCGCGCCCGGCGGCGCCCTTCAGCGCGTATGTCGCGGGGCTCGTCGCCGGTCGCGCCGGCGGATCGCCGGAGCAGGTCCGCGACGCCGTCGCGGCGATCACGACCCTCGCCGAGGGCTGGGACGGGCGCTGAGCGCTCAGCCCTCGCGGCGCTCCACCCGCACGAGCACCGACTTCGACGTGGGGGTGCCGCTGCCGTCGGCGGTGGAATCCAGTGGGACAAGCACGTTGGTCTCGGGATAGTAGGCCGCGGCGTTGCCCCGTGGCGTGTCGTACGCCACGACGCGGAACCGCTCCGCGCGCCGTTCCTCCACGGAACCGTCCCTGGCCGGCCATTCCGACACGAGGTCGACGATCTCGCCGTCCTCGATCCCCTGAGCGTGGAGGTCCTCCCGGTTGACGAAGACGACGCGCCGGCCGCCGTAGACCCCGCGGTAGCGGTCGTCCTTGCCGTAGATGGTGGTGTTGTACTGATCGTGCGAGCGCAGCGTCTGCAGAAGCAGGCGTCCCGCGGGGATGACGGGGTACTCGAGCTCGTTGACGGTGAAGTGGGCCAGGCCGTCGGGCGTCGCGAAGGTGCGGTCGTCGCGCGGCCCGTTGGGCAGGATGAACGTGCGGCCGCCGGCGATGCGCTTCTCGTAGTCGGAGAACCCCGGCACGACGCGGGAGATGTGCTCGCGGATGAGCGCGTAATCCTCTCCCAGCCGCTTCCAGTCGGCGCGCGGGACGTTCGGGGAGTCCTCCCGCCCTGCGAACACCAGCTCGCACAGCCGGGCGATGATCGCCGGTTCCGACATCAGGTCGTCGGCGGGCGGACGCAGCCGGCCGCGGGAGGCGTGCACGGCGCTCATGGAGTCCTCCACCGTCACGCGCTGCTCGCCGCCGCGGCGCACGTCGCGATCGGTGCGGCCCAGCGTGGGGATGATCAGCGCGCGACGCCCGGTGACCACGTGCGACCGGTTCAGCTTCGTCGACACCTGCACCGTGAGGTCGACGCGGCGCAGTGCGGCCTCGGTCACGAGGGTGTCCGGCGTCGCGCTGGCGAAGTTGCCGCCCATCGCCAGGAACACGCGGGCGCGTCCGTCGCGCATGGCGCGGATCGCCTCGACGGTGTCATAGCCGTGCTTGCGCGGCGCGTAGAAGTCGAACTCCGCGTCCAGGGAGGCGAGGAAGCCCTCGTGCGGCTTCTCGTAGATGCCCATCGTGCGGTCGCCCTGCACGTTCGAGTGACCGCGCACGGGGCACAGGCCCGCGCCGGGTCGGCCGAGGTTGCCCTGCAGCAGCAGCAGGTTGACCACGTCGCGCAGGGTCGCCACCGAGTGCTTGTGCTGCGTGAGGCCCATCGCCCAGCACACGATCGTGGACTTGGCGGTCCGCACGAGCTCGGCGATGCGGCGGATCTCGGCCTCCGGGATGCCCGTCGCCGTCTCGAACTCCGGCCACGATGCGTTCTGCATCGCGTCGCGGAACTCGTCGAAGCCGCTGGTGTGCCGCGAGAGGAAGTCGGTGTCCAGCACGCCGCCGTCCCTCGCTTCCACCTCCAGCAGGTGTGCCGCGATCGCCTGGAACAGGGCCTGATCGCCGCCGAGGCGGATCTGGACGAACTCGTCGGCGAGCTTCGTGCCGCCCAGGATGACACCGCGCGGCGTCTGCGGGTTCTCGAAGCGCATGAGACCGGCCTCGGGCAGCGGATTGACGGCGACGATCGTCGCGCCGTTGCCCTTCGCCTTCTCCAGTGCACTGAGCATGCGCGGGTGGTTGGTGCCCGGGTTCTGCCCCGCGACGATGAGGAGGTCGGCGTGATGGATGTCTTCGAGGGAGACCGTGCCCTTGCCGATGCCGATCGTCTCCACGAGCGCGGATCCGCTGGACTCGTGGCACATGTTGGAGCAGTCGGGCAGGTTGTTCGTCCCCAGCCCGCGCACCAGCAGCTGGTACAGGAACGCCGCCTCGTTGGAGGTACGACCGGAGGTGTAGAAGATCGCCTCGTCGGGGTCGTCCAACTCCCGCAGAGCGTCGGCCACCGTCGACAGCGCGTCGTCCCACGAGATGGGCCGGTAGTGGGTGGCGCCTTCCTCCAGGATCATCGGATGCGTCAGGCGACCCTGCTGCCCCAGCCACCAGTCGTCGTGCTCGGCCAACTCGGCGACGGAGTGCTCGGCGAAGAAATCGGGGCCGACGCGACGGATGGTCGCCTCCTCGGCGACCGCCTTCGCGCCGTTCTCGCAGAACTCCGCGAGGTGGCGCTTGTCCTCCTCGGGCCACGCACACCCGGGGCAATCGAACCCGTCCTTCTGGTTCACCCGCATGAGGGTGCGCGCGGTGCGTGTCACCCCCATCTGATCCACGGCGATGTCGAGGGCGTGCAGCACGGCGGGAACGCCGACGGCCTTGCGCTTGCGGGAGCCGACGGTGACGTCGGACTCATCGATGTCGTGGGTGGGGGGCTTCGTCGCCATGATCCGAGCCTAAACCTTCGGCGGACGGTGGTCGCTCAGCCGGCGACTTCCTGGTACGCGGCGAACAGCAGCGACTCGTCGGGCGCCTGCAGCACGGTCGGGCGCGCGACGTCGTCGAGCACGATGAAACGCAGCATCCCGCCGCGGCTCTTCTTGTCGCGCTGCATCGTGGCCAGCAGCTGCGGCCACGCCCCGGCGCGATAGGTCATCGGCAGGCCCAAGGCGCCCAGGATGTCGCGGTGGCGCTGGACGACGTCGTCGGGGAGCCGGCCGGCGAGTCGGGAGAGCTCGGCGGCGAAGGTCATGCCCACCGAGATGGCGGCGCCGTGGCGCCAGCGGTAGCGCTCGGCGTGCTCGATCGCGTGGCCCAGGGTGTGGCCGTAGTTCAGCACTTCGCGAAGGCCGGCTTCGCGAAGATCCTCGCCGACGACGCGCGCCTTCATGTCGATGGCGAGCTCGAGTGTGCGGCGGAAGGCGTCGCTGCGCGGGTTCACGACCTCGACGGGGTCGGCTTCGATGAGGTCGAGGATCTCGGGATGCCAGATGAAACCCGCCTTGACGACCTCGGCGTAGCCGGCGACGCGTTCGTTGGGCGACAGCGAATCGAGCAGGTCCAGATCGCACACCACCGCGTGCGGAGGCCAGAACGCGCCGACGAGGTTCTTCCCCTCGGCGGTGTTGAGTCCGGTCTTCCCGCCCACGGCGGCGTCGACCATGCCGAGCACCGTGGTGGGCACCTGCACGACCGGCACGCCGCGCAGCCACGTCGCGGCCACGAAGCCGGCGAGGTCGGTCACCGCTCCCCCGCCGAATCCGACGACCACGTCGGTGCGCGTGAAATCGGCCTGCCCCAGGACCTGCCAGCAGAAGGCGGCCACCTCCACGCGCTTGCCCTGCTCGGCGTCGGGGATCTCGGCCAGGAGCACCTCCCGGTCGGTCAGCAGCGCCTGCCGCAGCGCCTCCGCACGCTCGGCGAGCGTCGGCGGGTGGACGATGAGGACCTTCCGCGCGGCGGCGGGCAGCACGTCGCCGAGGCTGCCGAGCAGACCGCGGCCGACGGTGACGTCGTAGGGGGTCGCTCCGGAAACAGTGATGGTCGTGAGGGTCATGCGGTGCTCGATCCGGTCGGTGCGGACGCGAGGGCCCACTGGGCCACGGCGTCCACGACGGCCCGCAGCGGGCCATGGGAGGTGTCGAAGGTCACGTCGGCCAGCGCCTCGTAGATCGGGCGGCGGGCCTGGAAGATCTCCATCCATCGGGCCGTGCCGTCCTCGCCTGCCAGCAGCGGCCGCGATCCCCCGCGGATGCGGCCGGCCACGACGGCGGGGTCGACGGTGAGGAGGACGACGCGCACGGGCGCGAGGTCGGCGCGGGTGTCGGGATGCAGCACAGCTCCGCCCCCGAGGGAGACGATGCCGCCGCTGCGGAGGGCGTCGCGCACGGCCTCGCGTTCCAGAGACCGGAAGCCCCCCTCGCCGTGCTCGGCGAACAGGTCGGGGATGGGCCCGTGCGTGCGAGCGAGCACGGCGTCGGTGTCGGTGAAGCTCACGCCGAGCTGCTTGGCGACGCGGCGCCCCACGCTGGATTTGCCCGCCCCCATCGGACCGATGAGGGCGATCGTGTCAGATGCCGCCATCGGTGGCGGCCGCCGCGGCATCGCTGGCCGGCGTCGTGCGCAGTGCCGCCGGGAGAGCGTCGAGGTAGGACAGCAGATTGCGGCGCGTCTCCCCGACGCTGTCGCCGCCGAACTTCTCCAGGACGGCCTCGGCGAGCACGATCGCCGTCATCGCCTCGGCGACGACGCCGGCAGCGGGCACGGCGCACACGTCGGAACGCTGGTGGTGGGCGGTTGCCGACGTCCCGGTGGCGACGTCGATGGTGCGCAGGGCGTGCGGCACCGTGGCGATGGGCTTCATCCCGGCCCGCACGCGCAGCACCGTCCCGGTGGACATGCCGCCCTCGGTGCCGCCGGCGCGGTCGCTCGCGCGAGCGATGCCCTCCGCCGTCGCGAAGAGTTCGTCGTGGGCTTGCGATCCGCGGCGCGTCGTCGTGAGGAAGCCGTCGCCGACCTCGACCCCCTTGATCGCCTGGATGCTCATGAGCGCCTGCGCGAGCTTGCCGTCCAGGCGCCGGTCCCAGTGCACGTGCGAACCGAGCCCCGGCGGCAGGCCGTAGGCGAGCACCTCGACGACGCCGCCGAGGGTGTCGCCGGCCTTGCGCGCGTCGTCGACCTCGGCGACCATGCGGGCGCTGGTACCGGCGTCGAAGCACCGCAGCGGATCGGCGTCGAGGGCGTCCACGTCGTCGGGGGCGGGCAGGGCGGCGTCCTCGGGGACGCGCACGGGGCCGATGGAGAGGGTGTGGCTGACCAGCCGGATGCCCAGTTCGGAGAGGAACGCGCGGGCCACGGCGCCCAGCGCGACGCGGGCTGCGGTCTCACGGGCGCTGGCGCGCTCGAGGATCGGCCGGGCCTCGTCGAAGTCGTACTTCTGCATGCCGACGAGATCGGCGTGACCGGGGCGGGGGCGCGTGAGCGCGGCGCCGCGCCCGCGGGACTTCTCCGTCAGCTCGGCCGGCTCGGGGCTCATCACCTCGACCCACTTGGGCCATTCGGTGTTCCCGATGCGCAAGGCGATGGGGCTGCCGAGGGTGAAGCCGTGCCGCACGCCCGAGGAGATCGTGAGCTCGTCCTCCTCGAACTTCATCCGCGAGCCGCGGCCGTAGCCGAGCTTCCGGCGGGCGAGGTCGGCGCGGATCGCGTCGGAGGAGATCGGCACGCCGGCGGGAAGACCCTCCATGATGGCGACCAGTTCGGGGCCGTGGGATTCGCCGGCCGTGAGCACGCGGAGCATTGCCCTAGTCTCCCACGAGCGCTCGGCGCATCGCGGCCAGCACGGTCGTCTCCTCCGGGAGGGCGGTACCAGGCTCGCCGCAGACGAAGACGCGCACCTGCAGGAGAGCCTGATGCAGCAGCATCCCGTGTCCGGAGAAGGCGACGCCCCCCGCCCGCTCCCATGCGTGGGCGAGCGGGGTGGGCCAGTGGCCGTAGACGACGTCCACGAGCACTCCGCCCGCCGCTGCCAGCCGGTCGGCCCCCGCACCCAGATCGGTGCCGCCGGGGAGCGTCGCGATCGTGACCTGGACGCGGCCGGGGGACGGATCGTCGAACCCGGCGGGGATCACGGCGACACCGAGGGACTCACCGAGCGCGATCAACGCGGTCACGGCCTCGGGGCGCCGCGCGACCACCTCGACGCGGCGCGCCCCGAGATCGGCGAGGGCGACCAGCGCGGAGGTGGCCGTGGCACCGGCGCCGAGGATCCGGGCGGCGGGAGCCTCCTCGACGCCCTGCTCGCGCAGCGACCGCACCAGGCCGCCCACGTCGGTGTTGAAGCCGTGCCGCTCCTCGCCGAGCAGCAGCGTGTTCACCGCGCCCGTCGCCCGAGCATGACGGTCCAGGACCTGCGCCGCCCGGGCCGCGGCGTGCTTGAGCGGCATCGTCAGCGACAGTCCCCGCCACCTGGCGTCGAGGCCCGCGAGTTCGGGGTCGAAACGGTCCTCGCCCACGCGCCGGCGTCCGTACTCCCAGTCCAGCCCGAGGACGCGGTACGCCGCGGCGTGCAGCTGCGGCGACCGGCTGTGCGCGATCGGATCCCCCCAGACGGCGAGCCTCGTGCCCGTCAGCATCCCTTGCCCGGATTGTCCTTGCACCACGAGATCCACTGCTGCCGCGCCGCTTCGTGCTCGTCGGCGGTGGTGGTGAACAGGGTCTCGCCGGTGTCGAGGTTGACCGTGACGAAGAACAGCCACGGTCCGTCCGCGGGGTGCATGGCCGCGTCGATCGCCGCGTCGCCGGGGTTGGCGATCGGACCGGCCGGCAGTCCGTCGATCACGTACGTGTTCCACGGGTTGTCGTCGAACTGCGCCTCGTCCGACGTGCTGGCCGAGCCGGCGTGCAGCTCCCCGTACCCGTACTGGGCGGTGGAGTCCATCTGCAGCTTCATGCCCTGGTCGAGGCGGTTCTGGATGACGCGGGACACCTTGGCGAAGTCGTTCGGCCTGCCCTCGCGCTCCACGATGGAGGCGATGGTGAGCACGCGCTGCCGGTCGGCTTCGGGCACGCCGGCCTGATCCAGGGATTCCACGGTGCGCGCGACCAGCCGGGCGATCACGTCGCTCGCGGTGGCCGCGGGGTCGAACGTGTAGGTGGCGGGGAAGAGCCATCCCTCCAGCGAGTCCGACGGCACGCCGAACGCCGACGGATCCGCGGCGGCGGCCTGCAGTTCTTCCAGCGGCATCTCGAGCTGCTCGGACAGCGCCGTGAGGGTCTGCTCGGCGGTGAGCCCTTCGCGCAGCTGCGCGGTGTTCTCCATCCGGCTGGCCGGATCGGCGAGCGTGTCCAGGACGGCGGCGGCGTTCATCTGCAGCTGCAGCCGGTAGACGCCCGGCTGGAAGGTGAACGTGACGCTGTTCTCGATCATGTAGTCGTACAGCGCCTCCGGCGTCTTGGTCACCCCGGCGTCGAACAGCTTCTGCGACACGGGTCCGCCGGTGTCACCGCTGGCGATCGTGATGGTGGTCTCACCGTGCGCGAGCCCCGGCTCGTAGTCATTCGGCTCCTCCCAGCCCATGAACGAGCGGATGCCGTCTTCATACGTGTTCCACACCCACAGGCCTCCGGCCGCCACGCCGCCGACGAGGGCGAGGACGATGGCGAGGGCGATCCAGCCGGCAGTCCGCCGGCGCTTCCTGCTGGGCCGAGGCGGCGGGGCACCCAGGTCGCTCGTGGACCGCTCCCCCGAGAACAGGTCGTCGAGCGTCGCCGACGGCGCCGAGCGGCCATGTCCGGTCGACCGCCCGGCGGCGGCGCCCACGGATTCGCGCTCACGGGCGGCGACCGGTGCCGGCTCCGATTCACGCTCCGCGTCCGAGGCGGGTACGGATTCACGCACACGGGCGGGGACGGTGTCCTCGCGTGGAGCGGTCGTGTCGTTCTGGCGGCGCTGGGCCGCGCGTGCCTCACGACGGGACTTCGGTGTGGCGTCGCGGGCTGTGCTGCGCCGATTCGGGTCGGGCAGCTTTCCGTACAGATCCGCGAACGGATCATCGAATCCAGACGGGGTGTCGGGCATGTCAGGCGGGCTCCTGTCCCGGAGGGAGTGCCACTCCGGCCGGGTTGCCGGAGCTTCTCTCGACATCGAGCGCCTGCTGGAGGAGGACGACGGCGGCGACTTGGTCAACAATGTTACGAGAACGACGCTGGGAACGCCCGGCGGATCGCAGCGCGCTGTGCGCGGTGACCGTGCTGAGGCGCTCGTCCACCAGTCGCACGGGGGTCGGCGAGGCCGCCGCCAGCGCGGCGGCGAAGTCGCGGGCGTCGGTCGTGGACGGGGTGTCGGCGCCGCTCAGGCTCGTCGGGAGGCCGACGAGGAACTCCAGCGCCTCGTACTCGGCAGCCAGCTCCAGCAGTCGCCGGATCGTGGCGTCCGAGCGCGGGACGGTCTCCACGGGCACGGCCAGCAGGGCGTCGGGATCGCTGCGGGCGACCCCGACGCGCGCCTTCCCGACGTCGACGCCGAGCCGGATGCCGCGGCGGATGAGCGTCACTCCCCCGTCGCGGCCAGCTCTGCGGCCACGGCGTCCAGGGCTGCGCCGAGCGCTGCTGCGTCGGTGCCGCCGCCCTGCGCGACGTCGTCGCGCCCGCCGCCACCGCCGCCGAGGGCAGCCGCGGCGACCCGGGCCAGCGCCCCGGCCTTCGCGCCGACGGCGCGCGCGCCCTCGTTCGTGGCGACGACCACCGTCGCGCGCTCGCTCAGCGTGGCGCCGAGGGCGATCACGGCGGGGCCGTCGCCCATCCGGTCACGCACCTGCAGGGCGAGCGAGCGGACGTCGTCGGCGGAGGATGCGGCGCCGATCGACTGCGCGACGACGCGGACGCGTCCCGCCGTCGTGGCGGTGTTCGCCAGCTGCGGCACGCGGTCGGCCAGCGCGCGGGCCTCGAACTGCGCGATGCGCTTCTCCGCCGCCTTCAGGCTCGCCGTCAGCTCCGCGATGCGGGCGGGGAGCTGATCGCGGGGGGTCTTCAGCGACGACGTCAGCTGCGAGACGATGGCGCGCTCGGCGGCGAGGTCGCGGAATGCGTCGAGACCGACGAGGGCCTCCACGCGGCGGTTCGATGCCCCGACGGAGGACTCCCCGACGAGGTTGATGAGCCCCACCTCCGCGCTCGAGGACACGTGGGTCCCCGCGCACAGTTCACGCGACCAGGGACCGCCGATGTCGACCATGCGGACGGTGTCGCCGTACTTCTCGCCGAACAGCGCCACGGCGCCCAGCTCGCGCGCCTGATCCAGCGGCAGCACGCGCGTGGTGACCTCCAGGTTGTCGCGCACGGCGTTGTTGGCGATCTCCTCGATCTCCGACCGCGTCTCGGGCGACAGTGCCTGTCCCCACGAGAAGTCGAAGCGGAGGTAGCCGGCGCGGTTGAGCGAGCCGGCCTGCGTGGCCGACTTGCCCAGCGTGTCGCGCAGCGCCGCGTGGACGAGGTGCGTGGCGGAGTGCGCCTGTCGGGCGGCACGACGGTTCGCCGCATCCACCACCGTGGTGGCGGGCTCGCCCACGGCGACCTCACCCGTGGTGATCTGCACGGTGTGGCTGATGAGGCCGGGCACCGGCTTCTGCACGTCGAGCACGTCGGCTTCGTAGCCGGGGCCGACGATGACGCCCTTGTCGGCGACCTGACCGCCCGACTCGGCGTACAGTGCCGTCTCGGCGAGGATCACCTCGGCGACCTGCCCGGTGCGGGCGCGGTCGACCGAGACGCCGTCCACGAGCACCCCCAGCACGCGCGACTCGGTCTCCAGGTCGGTGTAGCCGGTGAAGACGGTCTCGCCTTGGGCGCGGAAGTCGCGGTACACGCTCTGGTCGGCGAACGCGCGCTTGCGCGACTTCGCGTCGGCCTTGGCGCGGTTGCGCTGCTCGAGCATGAGTGAGTCGAAGGCCGCGCGATCGACGGAGAGCCCGGCCTCCTCGGCGATCTCCAGGGTGAGATCGATCGGGAAGCCGTACGTGTCGTGCAGCAGGAACGCCTCGGGTCCGGAGAGCGTCGAGCCGCCGGCCTTCTTCGTGTCCTCCACGGCGAGGTCGAGGATCGTCGAGCCGGCCGCGAGGGTGCGGAGGAACGTCTCCTCCTCCGCGATGGCGTACTGGGAGATGCGCTGCCAGTCGGTCTCCACCACCGGATACGCCGACTTCATGGCGTCGCGGGAGGCTGCGAACAGCTCGGGGAACGTGGGCGCGTCCACGCCCAGCAGGCGCATGGCCCGGACGCTGCGGCGCATGAGGCGGCGCAGGATGTACCCGCGGCCGTCGTTGGCCGGCGTCACGCCGTCCGAGAGCAGCATGAGCGAGGAGCGCACGTGGTCGGCGACCACGCGGAAGCGCACGTCGTCCTCGTGGTCGGCGCCGTAGCGCCGGCCGGAGAGCTCCACGGCGCGGTCGAGGACGGGGCGCACCTGATCCGTCTCGTACATGTTGTCGACGCCCTGCTTGATGAAGGCGACGCGCTCCAGGCCCATGCCGGTGTCGATGTTCTTCGCCGGCAGGTCGCCGATGATGTCGAAGTCGACCTTGGAGCGGACGTTCGTGATCGCGTACTGCATGAACACGAGGTTCCAGATCTCCGTGAACCGGTTGTCGTCCACGGCCGGGCCGCCCTCGCGCCCGTACGCGGGGCCCCGGTCGAAGTAGATCTCGGAGCAGGGCCCTGCCGGGCCCGGCTGGCCGGTGGACCAGTAGTTGTCCTCGCGGCCGAGCCGCTGGATGCGCTCGACGGGGAGGCCCGCGATCTTCTGCCACAGCTCGGCGGCCTCGTCGTCGTCCTGGTACACGGTGACCCACAGGTCGCGCTCGGCGAAGCCGAGGCCGCCGTCGGACTCCGAGGCGGTGAGCAGCTCCCACGCGTAGGAGATCGCCCCCTCCTTGAAGTAGTCGCCGAACGACCAGTTGCCCAGCATCTGGAAGAACGTGCCGTGCCGGGCGGTGTGACCGACCTCTTCGATGTCGTTCGTGCGGATGCACTTCTGCACGTCGGCGGCGCGCCGGTAGGGCGCGGGCACGACCCCCGTCAGGTACGGGATGAACGGGACCATCCCTGCGACGGTGAACAGCAGCGACGGGTCGTCGGTGACGAGGGAGGCGGAGGGAACGATCGTGTGGTCGTTCTTCTCGAAGTAGTCGAGGTAGCGCTGGGCGATCTCAGCGGTCTTCATTCAGCGGGCCTTTCGGGAGGCGCAGTCATCCGGCCCGCTCGAGCGGGCAGGGAGGCAGGGGGATGGTCAGGAGGAGGCGGGGCGCGAGTCCTCGGCGCCGGCGGATGCGGACCCCTCGGTGGCGCCGTCGGCCGGCGTGGCGGCATCCACGGCGTCCTCGGCCGCCGGGGCCATGGCTTCCTTCGCGGTGTCGGTCGCGGAGGCCACGGCATCCTTGGCGGTCTCGTACGCCGTCGCGGCGGCGTCCTTCACCTCGGTCGCGGGGCCGGCGAAGCGGGCTTCCTGCTCGCGGTAGGCGGCACCCAGGCGATCGGTGAACTCGGTGATGCGCGCATCCACCTGGGCGAGCACCTCGTGCCCGCGCGGGTCCTTGTTCATCAGATGAGCGGCAGCGAATCCGCCGGTGACACCGAGCACAAACCAGAGCACGTTCTTCACGATCGTCACTTCCTCGGATCGGGGCCGCACACGCGGCATCCCCTCATCGTAGACGGCAGACGCCGAAGGGCGCCGGGAGAACCCGACGCCCTTCGTGCACGATGAGCGTGGCTCAGCGCGCGGCGTAGTACTCGACGACGAGCTGCACGTCACACGTGACGGGCACCTCGGCGCGCTTGGGGCGACGCACGAGGCGGGCCTGCAGCTTGTCCAGCTCGACCTCGAGGTAGCCGGGGACGGGGGGCAGCACCTCGGCGTGCCCGCCGGCGGCGGCGACCTGGAAGGGCTCGAGGCCCTCGCTCTTGGCCTTGACGTGGATGAGCTGACCCGGCTTCACGCGGAACGACGGGCGGTCGACGGTCTGGCCGTCCACGAGGATGTGGCGGTGCACCACGAGCTGGCGCGCCTGCGCGGTGGTGCGGGCCAGGCCCGAACGCACGACGAGGGCGTCCAGACGCATCTCGAGCAGCTCGACCAGGTTCTCACCGGTCAGGCCGTCGGTGCGGCGGGCCTCGTTGAAGGCGATGCGCAGCTGCTTCTCGCGAATGCCGTACTGCTCGCGCAGACGCTGCTTCTCACGCAGACGGACGGCGTAGTCGCTGTCCTGCTTGCGCTTGGTGCGCCCGTGCTCGCCGGGAGCGTAGGGGCGCTTCTCGAGGTACTTGGCTGCCTTGGGCGTCAGCGCGATGCCGAGCGCGCGGGACAGGCGGACCTTACGGCGGTCCTGAGACTTCGTTGCCACGAAGGATTCCTTCCGAAGACGTGGCCGCGCACTTCGCGGCTCACGGACGTATCAACCCCTTCCGCCCGTCCGGTTCGCACGCCGGGGCGCACCGTACGGTGGTTCAGGAAGAGGGGGATGCCCGAAAACTCGGTTTCGAGCCGATTCAGTCTACCAGAGCACTCCTGCGCTCCCCCATCCGCGGCATCTTCTCGGGAGCGCGGGTGAGATCAGGTGCCGTCGACGATGCGGCGGATCTTCTCCAGGCGCGCCGACACGTCGCGCTCGGTGCCGTGGGTGGTCGGCTGGTAGTAGCGGCGCCCGCGCAGCTCGTCGGGCAGGTACTGCTGCGTCACGATGCCGATGTCGCTGTCGTGCGGGTACTTGTAGCCCTTGCCGTGTCCGAGGCGCTTGGCCCCGGGGTAGTGCGCGTCCCGGAGGTGGGGCGGCACCCGCCCGAACCCGCCGGCCCGGACGTCGGCGATCGCGGCGTTGATCGCGTTGTAGGCGGCGTTGGACTTCGCGGTGGTGGCGAGGTACGCGGTGGCCTCGGCGAGCGGGATGCGGCCCTCGGGCATGCCGATGAAGGCGACGGCGTCGGCTGCCGCCACCGCGATCTGCAGGGCCTGCGGGTCGGCCAGCCCGATGTCCTCGGCGGCGGAGATGACCAGCCGCCGCGCGATGAACCTCGGGTCTTCGCCGGCTTCGATCATGCGCGCCAGGTAGTGGATGGCCGCGTCGACGTCGGAGCCGCGGATCGACTTGATGAAGGCGCTGATGACGTCGTAGTGCTCATCGCCCTGCCGGTCGTAGCGGAGCAGCGCGCGATCGACGGCCTGCCCGATGTGCTCGGCGGTCACCACGGGCGTCGCCGCGGCCTCGCCCTCTTCGGCCTCTTCGGCGTCGTCGGAGGCGACGGATGCGGCGGCCTCGAGCGCCGTCAGTGCCCGGCGGGCGTCGCCCGACGCGAGGCGGATGAGCGCGGCGCGCGCGTCGGGCTCGAGCGTCACCGCGCCGGCGAGGCCGCGCGGGTCGGTGACGGCGCGGTCGACCAGGAGCCCGAGATCCTCGTCGTCGAGGGGCCGCAGCGTCAGCAGCAGCGACCGTGACAGCAGGGGCGAGATGACCGAGAACGACGGGTTCTCGGTGGTCGCGGCGATCAGCACGACCCATCCGTTCTCCACGCCCGGGAGCAGGGCGTCCTGCTGCGCCTTGGTGAAGCGGTGGATCTCGTCGAGGAAGAGGATGGTGGACTGGCCGTACAAGTCGCGCTGGTTCAGGGCCTCCTGCATGACCTCGCGGACGTCCTTGACGCCTGCCGTGATGGCGGACAGTTCGACGAAGCGGCGCCCCGATGACCGTGCGATCGCCTGCGCGAGCGTGGTCTTGCCCGTGCCGGGCGGGCCCCACAGGATGACCGAGGAGGCAGAGGTCGACGTGTCGGAGGACGCCAGCGCCACGAGCGGGGAACCGGGGCGCAGGAGATGCCCCTGGCCGGCGACCTCGTCGAGGGAGGTCGGCCGCATCCGCACCGCGAGAGGGGTCTGCCCCCGGAAGAGCGCAGCGGAGGACGTCATCGCTCCAGGCTATCCGGGCCCACCCCCACGGATCCCGCTTTTGGCCGCGGCCGGGCGCCCTGCGTAGGATGCTTCGCGCCGGGGAGCACCGGGCGGAGGAGGATGCTGTGGCCGGCAAGGGGCGCGACGAACGCGAGGCGCGTGAGCGCGCACGGGTCTACCAGGCCCGCCGGCAGTATCACGAGGGCCAGAGCCGTCGCCGACGCCGGGACAACCTGCTGGCAGCGGTCCTCGGCGGAGCCGTCATCCTCGCCGCCATCGGCGGACAGGTGGCCTACTTCACCGTCGGCCCCGGCACGCCGGAGCCCTCCCCCAGCGCCACCCCGACGACGCCGGCGCCCTCGAGCGAGACCGCGCCGCCCGCCGAGCCCACCGCGCCCTCAGAACCGAGCCCCGCAGAGACGCCGGGCGAGATCGCGCCCACGCCGTGACGGGTGCCCTGCGCCACCGCCGGGTGACGTACTAGGCTCAAGGGGTCCCTAACCGTAGGCGGCCCGAGCCGCGATGAGGTGCCTTCCGTGACTGCCGACGCCGAGACTTCCGACACCACCCCCGCCCCGCAGACCGCATGGGGCCGCGTCGATGACGACGGCACCGTGTCGGTGCGCGAGGGCGAATCCTGGCGCGTCGTGGGGCAATACCCCGACGGCACGGCCGAAGAGGCCCTCGCCTACTACCAGCGCAAATTCACCGACCTCGCCGGCGAGGTGACACTGCTGGAGGCGCGCGCACGCCGGGGCGGAGCATCCGCCGCCGACCTGCGCTCGACGGCGAAGACGCTGCGCACCCGCATCGCGGATGCTGCGGCCGTGGGCGATCTGGAGAACCTCCGTACGCGACTGGACGCGCTCACCGCGACCCTCGCCGAAGCCAGCGAAGCCGAGACGGCCGCCGCCAAGGAGGCCGTGGAGGAGGCCGTGCGCGAGCGCACCGGCATCGTCGAGGCCGCCGAGGCTCTGGCCGCGCGCGACCCGCAGACGGTGCAGTGGAAGCAGGCGTCGGAGGAGATGACGGCGCTGTTCGACCGGTGGCAGAGCCACCAGCAGAACGGACCGCGCCTGCCCCGTGCCGTCGGCCAGCAGCTGTGGCGCCGCTTCCGCGACGCGCGCGCGACGGTGGATCGTCACCGCCGCGAGTTCTACGCGAGCCTCGACCAGACGCACAAGGCCGCCCGCGACGCCAAGACCCGCCTCGTAGAACGTGCCGAGGCCCTCGCCCCGCGCGGTGAGGATGCGATCGGCGCCTACCGTGACCTCCTGGACGAGTGGAAGAGCTCCGGCCGCGCCGGCAAGAAGGTCGACGACGCACTGTGGGCCCGATTCAAGGCCGCCGGCGATGCCCTGTACGGCGCACGGGCCCAGCGTGAGGCCGCCGACGTGGAGGCCTCCAAGGAGAAGATCGAGGCCAAGCGCGCGCTCCTGGCCGAAGCCGCTCCGATCGTCGACGAACGCGACCTCACCCGTGCGCGCTCCCTCCTGACGGCCATCCAGCGCCGCTGGGACGAGATCGGCCGCGTGCACCCCCGCGACATCGAGCGCGCACTGGATGACGAGCTGCGCGCCGTCGAGCAGAGCGTCCGCACGCGCGAGGAAGCGGACTGGAAGCGCAACAACCCCGAGACCAAGGCGCGGGCCAATGACATGACCCGCCAGCTGACCGAGGCCATCGACAAGCTCGAGGCCGAGGTCGCCGAGGCCGAAGCACGCGGCGACGCCCGTGCCGCCACGCAGGCGCGCGAGGCGCTCGAGGCGCGCCGTACGTGGCTGCGGGCCGTCGGCGGCTGACCGCTTCTCCCCTCTCGCCGCCATCGAGCGGCTCTCCACAGCTTCGCGGCGCACGCGTCGCGGGCGGCGTGCGCACCGCAAGACTGCCGATGTGGCATCCCCGTTCCTGTACTTCCCCGGACGGCGCCTGTCGCAGGCGGAGCTGACGGCGGCGTGCCTGGACGGCCACCTCGTCGCACTCGGCGAGGGATTCGTTCCCGCCGACGTGGTGGAGACGGCGCCCCTGCGGGCGGCGAGTCTCACGACGCTCCTGGGCGACGCGATGGCCGCGTCGCATCTGTCCGCCGCATGGGTCTACGGCGCCGTGGACGACCCGCCCGCCCGCCACAGCGGCCAGCGGGCTGCGCCGCAACGGCTGCATCACGTCATCGACCGGCGCCTGGTCTACCACGACCCCCGTGTCGGAGCCGATGACCTCCGCCGCGTCGGCGGCATCCTCGTGACCACGCCCGCGCGCACGGCCGCCGACCTCGCCCGGACACCGGGCGAAGCGCACGACGACGCCCTGCGCTCGTGGGCGGCGCGCGAACCGGAGATCGCCGGGCTGGGGCTGGCGTGGCTCGCCGCGCATCCCCGCATCCCGCACCGGCGGCGGGCGGCCGACCTGCTCACCGAGCTGGCGGATGCGTCGGCGCCGAGTGCGTGCGGATGATCGCCGGTCAGGAGGACGTGACGCGGTAGACGTCGTACACCGCGTCGATGCGGCGGACGGCATTGAGCACGCGGTCCAGATGCACGGTGTCGCCCATCTCGAACACGAACCGGCTGATCGCCAGGCGGTCGTTGGTGGTCTGGACCGTGGCCGAGAGGATGTTGACGTGGTGCTCACTGAGCACGCGCGTCACGTCGCTGAGCAGCCCGGAGCGGTCGAGTGCTTCCACCTGGATGTGGACCAGGAAGACGCTCTTGGACGTCGGGGCCCACTCCACGTCGATCATGCGCTCGGGGTCCTCGCGGAGCGACTTGACGTTCGTGCAGTCGGTGCGGTGCACCGACACACCGCTGCCGCGGGTGACGAACCCGACGATCTCGTCGCCGGGCACCGGAGTGCAGCACTTGGCGAGCTTCACGAGGATGTCGGGAGCCCCGCGCACGAGCACTCCGGAATCGCCGCCGCGCGGCGCCTTGCTGCGTCCGACCTGAGGCAGCTCGATGGGGCCGGTGGAGGTGTCGTTGGCCCCGACGAGGGCGGTGACCTTCTCGATCACCGACTGCGTGGAGACATGGCCCTCCCCCACGGCCGCGTACAGCGCGGCGACGTCCTCATACCGCAGCTGGTGGGCGACCTCGGTGAAGGAGTCCTGGCTCATGAGGCGCTGCAGCGGCATGTTCTGCCGGCGCATCGCGCGGGCGATCGCTTCCTTGCCCTGCTCGATCGCCTCTTCGCGCCGCTCCTTGGTGAACCAGCCGCGGATCTTGTTGCGCGCGCGTGTGCTCTGGACGAAGCTCAGCCAGTCCTGGCTCGGGCCGGCGTCGGGGTTCTTGGAAGTGAACACCTCCACGACGTCACCGCTCTTGAGCTCGGACTCCAGCGGCACCAGCCGGCCGTTGACCTTGGCCCCCATCGTGCGGTGACCGATCTCGGTGTGCACGGCGTAGGCGAAGTCCACCGGCGTGGCGCCGGCGGGAAGGCCGATCACCCGCCCCTTGGGGGTGAAGACGTACACCTCCTTCGCGCCGATCTCGAACCGCAGCGCGTCCAGGAACTCGCCCGGATCGGCGGTCTCGGCCTGCCAGTCGGAGATGTGCGCGAGCCACGCCATGTCGGTGTCGACCGCCTTGCCGTCGGTCTTGCCGCCGGCCAGCCGCTCCTTGTACTTCCAGTGCGCAGCGACGCCGTACTCGGCCTGCTGGTGCATCTCGTGCGTGCGGATCTGGATCTCCACCGTGCGGCCGCCCGGACCGATGACGGTCGTGTGCAGCGACTGGTAGAGGTTGAACTTCGGCGTGGCGATGTAGTCCTTGAACCGCCCCGGCAGCGGCGTCCATCGCGCGTGGATGGCGCCGAGGACGGCGTAGCAGTCGCGCACGGTGCCGACGAGCACGCGGATGCCGATGAGATCGTAGATGTCGTCGAACTCGCGGCCGCGTACGACCATCTTCTGGTAGACGGAGTACAGCTGCTTGGGCCGCCCGACCACGCGTCCACGGATCCGGAGCTCGCGCAGGTCGGCGTCGACGGCGGCGATGACGTTCTGCACGTACTGCTCCCGCTGAGGGGTGCGCTGCTTCACGAGGCTTTCGATCTCGGCGTAGAGCTTGGGGTGCAGGACGGCGAAGGAGAGCTCTTCAAGTTCGGTCTTGATCGCCTGGATGCCGAGGCGGTGCGCGAGCGGCGCGTAGATCTCGAGCGTCTCGGTGGCCTTCTTCGCGGCCTTCTCCGGCGGCACGAAGCCCCATGTGCGCGCGTTGTGCAGGCGGTCGGCGAGCTTGATGACGAGGACGCGGATGTCGCGCGACATCGCCACGATCATCTTGCGGACGGTCTCGGCCTGCGCGCTCTCGCCGTACTTGACCTTGTCGAGTTTGGTGACGCCGTCCACCAGCATCGCGACCTCGTCGCCGAACTCCGCCGCGAGCTCGTCGAGCGGATATCCGGTGTCTTCGACGGTGTCGTGCAGCAGCGCGGCGGCGATCGCCTTGGGCCCGAGCCCCAGGTCGGCGAGGATCTGTGCGACCGCGAGCGGGTGGGTGATGTACGGCTCGCCGCTCTGGCGCTTCTGCCCCTCGTGCTTGCGCTCGGCGACCGCGTAGGCACGCTCGATGATGCCGAGGTCGCCCTTGGGGTGGTGGGTGCGCACGGTCCGCAGCAGCTGGTCGACGCCGTCGCGCTTGGCCGAGCGCGAGAAGATCCGGGGGACGAGGCGGCGCAGTGATGAGGTCTGGGTCACCGGTGGCACGATCTCGGTCATGGTGCCACCTCCCCTGTTCGCTTCGTAGCGCTCATCCTACGCCCGCGCCAAGCCGGATCAGGCCGGGACGCCGGCGCGCTCGCGCGACTCCCGCACGCGCGCGTCGCGCTCCTTCAGCGCCGGTTCGCTCTCACGCATGAGCGAGTACAGCGGCGCGGCGACGAACAGCGTCGAGTACGCCGCCACGATCGTGCCGACGAAGATCGACAGCGAGATGTCGCTGAGGGTGCGGGCGCCCAGCCAGATCGCGCCGATGAACAGGATCGCACCCACCGGCAGCACGGCCACGACGGTCGTGTTGATCGAGCGGATGAGCGTCTGGTTGACGGCGAGGTTGACCGATTCCCCGAACGTCCGGCCGGAGATCTCGCCGTCGTCGCGGGTGTTCTCCCGGACCTTGTCGAAGACGACCGTGGTGTCGTACAGCGAGTACGACAGGATCGTGAGGAATCCGATCACCGCCGCAGGCGAGATCTCGAAGCCGCAGAGGGCGTAGATCCCGACGGTGATGATCAGGACGTCGACGACGCCGACCATGGCCGCGACCGACATCTTCCACGTGCGGAAGTACAGCGCGAGGATGAGGAAGGTCAGCGCGAGGAAGATCGCCAGTCCCCACAGCGACTGCCGGGTGACGTCGGCCCCCCAGGACGGCCCGATGAAGGATGCCGTCACCTCTGCGGTGGAGACCTCGTAGGCGTCGGCGAGAGCCGAGGAGACCTCGAGCGTCTCGGCGTTGCTCATCTGGTCGGTCTGCACGCGCACGGCGGAATCGCCGACGGTGGTCACTCGGGTGGTCGCATCGGGGACGACGGATTCGACCGCCTCGGACGCGAGCGTCTGGTCGGGCGCGGTGAGCCCGGAGACGGTGAACTGCGACCCGCCGGTGAACTCGATCGACAGCTGGACGGGGCGGAACAGTGGGACCAGCGCCGAGCCGATCACGAGGATCGCGGCGATGATGAACCACAGCCGACGGCGGCCGACGAAGGGGAAGGACGTCTTGCCCGTGTAGAGGTCGTTACCGAGCTGACCCATGGTGCGCATCAGTCGTCATCCTCCTTGACGGCCGTGAGCGTATCGCCGCTCCGGCCTTTCGAGCCCGACAACTCGGCCTGTTTGCGTTCGGCGATCGTCTGGCGGCGCTGCGCCTCCCCGCGCGAGCGCGCGGCACGGCCGCGCTCGGCCACCAGCGGCGCGCGGAACTGGGCCCGCCCCCGATACACGGCACCGAGTGATTTCGGATCCATGCCCGAGAGCGGATGCCCCGATCCGAAGAAGCGCGTGCGGGCGAGCAGCTGCATCACCGGGTGGGTGAAGAGGATGAAGATGACGATGTCGATGACGGTGGTGAGCCCGAGCGTGAACGCGAAGCCCTTCACGGTCGCGTCGGCGAGGATGTACAGCACGACGGCGGCGAGGATGTTGATCGACTTGGAGATGTAGATCGTGCGCTTGGCGCGCGACCATCCGTCCTCCACCGCGCTGGTGATCGACTTGCCGTCACGCAGCTCGTCGCGGATGCGTTCGAAGTACACGATGAACGAGTCGGCGGTGAAGCCGATCGTCACGATCAGACCCGCCACACCGGCCAGCGACAGGCGGAAGCCCATGCGCCACGCGAGGATGCACAGCGCGATGTAGGTCAGGACGCCCATCACGGCGAGGGACGCGATGATGACCGAGCCCAGGGCGCGGTAGACCACAAGGGAGTAGATCGCGACCAGCGCGAGCCCGATGAGACCGGCGATCAGGCCGATCTGGAGCTGCTGCGAGCCGAGCGTCGCCGAGATGGTGTCGGAGCTGACCACCGCGAAGCTCAGCGGCAGGGCACCGTACTTCAGCTGATCGGCGAGGGTCTTGGACGACTCCTGCGTGAACGAGCCGCTGATCGACGGGTTGCCGTCGAGGATCACGCCGTTCATCTGGGGCGCCGAGAGCACCGATCCGTCCAGCACGAACGCGAACTGGTCCAGCGGCGGCGTGGCCCCGAACAGGCGCTGGCTGATCTTGCCGAAGACCTCGGTGCCCTCGTCGTTGAAATCGAGGTTCACGACCCAGCGGCCGTTCTGGGGGTCGACGCCGTTGGTGGCGTCGTCGATCGACGTGCCGTCCAGCTCGACGGGTCCGAGGATGTACTTGATCGTCTGTCCGGCGTCGCACGTGATCAGGGGCTGATCGGCGGGCGCGTCCGCAGGGTCGTTGGCGGGGTTCGCGCAGTCGTACGCGAGGAACTGCGCCTGCAGGGCAGGGGTGATCCAGGCCAGATCGCTGCCGTTGGTGGGCTCGGCGGTCGGGGTGGCCGGCAGTGCGGGGTCCGGTGACGGGTACGGCGTCTCGGCGCCGTCCTCGCCCACGAAGGTCGTCGCCGGCGCCCCGGCGTACAGCACGGAACGCAGCTGCAGCTGCGCGGTCGCCTCGATGCGCTCGCGCGTCTCGGGGTCGGCCTCACCGGGGATCTGCACGACGATGTTGCGTCCGCCCTCGGTGGTGATGTCGGCTTCGCCGACGCCCGTGGCATCCACACGCTGGCGGATGATCGTCACCGCCTGCTGCATCTGCTCGGCGGAGGGGGCGGCCCCGTCGGCGGTCTGCGCCTCCAGGATGATCTGCGTACCGCCCTGGAGGTCGAGCGCCAGCTCAGGGGTCCACGAGCTCTGCTGGAAGACGTGGACGCCCAGAGCGTTCACGCCGAACAGCACGGCCGTGATGGCCAGCAGTCCGGTCAGCGCGCGCCACGCGGATCGAACGGGAGTGGAAGGCGCCACGAAGTCAGCTCTCTGTACGTGGAAGCGGGGAGGTCAGGCCTGGGGCTTGTCCGTGGGCTCGCCGTCGGCGTCGCGTGCGCGCTTCTGGTCGTCGCTGAGGGAGGTGATGTCACCGTCTGCGACGCCGGCGACGTACTCCGCCTCGGTCTCCTCGGCTTCGATGTACTCGTCCTCGGTGACGGTGCCCTCGGCGGCGTTCACGATGCGGAGGATGGCCTGGCTGTGCACCTTGATGTCGACGCCGGGGGCGATCTCCACGCGTGCGGGCTTGTCGAGGTCATCGGGGTCGTACTCGACGATGGTGCCGTACAGGCCGCCCTGCAGCAGCACCTCAGCACCCGGAACGGTCTGGCGCGCCTTGGCCTCCATCTCCAGCTTCTGCTTCTGCATGCGACGGCGGGAGCTCCAGAACATGAAGATCAGGAGAAGGACGAGCAGGATGATGAGCCCGTAATTTGCGAAGAAGTCCGCGAGTTCCATCAGTCGGGCACCTTTCGGTTTGGGCGCGCCGCTGCGGCACTGCCATAAGGGAAGTTGGCGGCGATAGCCTTCAGCGATTATAGGTCATGCAGTCGCAGCGCACCGTCGTCCGCGTGCACGCCCAGGTGCGCGGCGGCTGCCGGCGTGGCGATGCGCCCGCGCGGCGTCCGCCCCATGAAGCCGATGCGCACCAGGTACGGCTCGACGACCGACTCGATGGTCTCCGCTTCCTCACCCACGGCCACCGCGAGGGTCGACAGGCCCACCGGTCCCCCGCGGAACCGTCGCACGAGGGCGTCCAGCACGGCGCGGTCGAGGCGGTCGAGCCCGATGGCGTCGACGTCGTACAGGGTGAGGGCGGCGCCGACGGCATCGAGGTCGGCATCCAGTTCGCCGTGCACCACGAGGTAGTCGCGCACGCGCCGCAGCAGACGGTTGGCGATACGCGGGGTGCCCCGCGATCGCCGCGCGATCTCGGCGCGGGCGCGCGGGGGAAGGGGGACGCCCAGCATCGCGGAGGAACGCTCCACGACCCGCTCGATCTCCTCGGGCTCGTAGTACTCCAAGTGGGCGGTGAACCCGAACCGGTCGCGCAGGGGGTTGGGCAGCAGTCCGCTGCGCGTGGTCGCGCCCACGAGCGTGAACGGCGCGAGGTCGAGCGGGATGCTCGTGGCCCCGGCACCCTTGCCGACCATGATGTCGATGCGGAAATCCTCCATCGCGAGATAGAGCATCTCCTCCGCCGAGCGCGCCATGCGGTGCACTTCGTCGATGAAGAGCACTTCACCCGGCGTGAGGCTCGACAGCAGTGCCGCCAGGTCGCCCGCGTGCTGGATGGCGGGGCCGCTGGACAGCCGCAGCGGCCGCTCGCTCTCGTGGGCGACGATCATCGCGAGCGTCGTCTTGCCGAGGCCCGGCGGACCGGACAGGAGGATGTGGTCGGGCGATCGCTGCTGGATGCGCGCGGCGTCCAGGAGAAGCTGGAGCTGCCCGCGCACCTTGTGCTGGCCGACGAAGTCGGCCAGCGACGTGGGGCGGAGAGCTCCCTCGATCGCGAGCTCGCCCTCGTCCTCCGGCGCACCGGCGTCGCGCACGTCATCCACCGGCGGGCTCCCGGCGTGCCGGTCCCAGCACCGACAGCGTCAACCGCAGGAGCGCCTGGACCGACGCGCGATCGGTCTCGGATGCTCCGTCGGCGACGCTCGCGACGGCCTCGGCGGCGACGCGTTCGGACCACCCCAGGCCGATGAGCGCCTGGGCGACCTGCGCCGGGATGGCGCCCGCGGCTCGAGCCGTCGCCGGCGCGGCAGACCGGGGCGGCGCGAGCTTGCCGGCCAGCTGGACGACGATGAGCTTGGCGGTCTTGGGGCCGATGCCGGACACCCGCTTGAACGGCGCGTCGTCGTCGGCGGCCACGGCCTCGGCGATCTGCGGCACGGTGAGCGATGACAGCACGCCCAGCGCCGACTTCGGGCCGACGCCGGTGACACTCAGCAGCTGGCCGAACACGACGAGCTCTTCGCGGGTTTCGAAGCCGAACAGCGCAAGGGCGTCTTCGCGGACGATGAGGTTCGTGTGCAGGTGGATGTCGGAGCCGACCGCGACCGTCCGGGCGAGCTGCGGGACCACCGCGACGCTGAAGCCGACGCCACCGACGACGACGACCAGCGCGTCATCGTCGACGTGCGCGACGGCGCCCGTGAGAGAGGAGATCATGGACCGAGCCTACGTGCGGGTTCGGATCTTTGTTCGAGCGACACGCGTGGTCCGCTGCTCGGCGTCGCGCCAGGCCTTCTGTGCGGGGGTGAGGGCTCCCCCCGTCACCGCGGCGGCGCCCGGCCCTGACCGCCACGCGTGACACAGCGCGAGGGCGAGGGCGTCGGCGGCATCCGCCGGCTGCGGGAGTTCGTCCAGGCGCAGGACGCGGGCCACCATCGCCTGCACCTGCCGCTTGTCGGCCGAGCCGTAACCGGTCACGGCCGCCTTGACCTCGCTGGGGGTGTGCGTGGCGGCGGGCAGGCCGTGCTCGGCGGCCAGGAGCAGCGCGATACCGCTGGCCTGAGCTGTGCCCATGACGGTGTGCAGGTTGTCCTGCGCGAACACCCGCTCCACCGCCACCACGTGCGGGGAATGCGCGGCCATGACCTGCCGCAGGCCCGCCGCGATCACGGCGAGGCGCCGCTCGATCGGCAGGTCGGTTGCCGAGCGCACGACGCCCACGTGCACGAGGCGCGCGCTGCGGTCGGGGGCCACGTCCACGATCCCCACACCGCATCGGGTCAGCCCGGGGTCGATGCCGAGGACGCGCAGGGGCGGGCGGGAGGTCACTCCCCCACGCTAGGCGGCGTCACGCGCGCACCTCGCGAGGCGCGCCCGGAGGGCGGCGTGCGGGCCGCTCAGTCCTCGTCGTTCTCGAGCTCGGCCTGGACCTCGGGCGTGAGGTCGAAGTTACTGAAGACGTTCTGCACGTCGTCGCTGTCCTCCAGCGCGTCGATGAGGCGGAACACCTTGCGAGCCGTGTCGGCGTCGATCTCGACCTTCAGGTTGGGCACGAACTCCACATCCGCCGACTCGTAGTCGATGCCCGCATCCTGCAGGGCGCTGCGGACGGTCACGAGGTCGGAGGCCTCGGTGATGACCTCGAACCCCTGCCCGTGGGGCTGGATCTCCTCGGCGCCGGCATCGAGAACCGCGAGCATCACGTCGTCCTCGGTGGTGTTCTCCGAGGACACGACGATGACGCCCTTGCGCGTGAAGTTGTACGCGACGCTGCCGGGGTCGGCGAGGTTGCCGCCGTTGCGGCTGAGGGCCGTGCGCACCTCGGCGGCGGCGCGGTTCTTGTTGTCGGTCAGACACTCGATCATGAGCGCCACGCCGTTGGGCCCGTACCCCTCGTACATGATCGAGGTGTACTCGACGGCCTCCCCGCCGATGCCCGCCCCACGCTTGATGGCGCGGTCGATGTTGTCGTTGGGCACCGAGGTCTTCTTGGCCTTCTGCACCGCGTCGTACAGCGTCGGGTTGCCTGCGAGGTCGGCGCCGCCCATCTTGGCGGCGACCTCGATGTTCTTGATGAGCTTGGCGAAGGACTTGGCACGGCGCGAATCGATGATCGCCTTCTTGTGCTTGGTCGTCGCCCACTTGGAGTGGCCGGACATGCAGGCAATTCTATGCGGGGCACAATGGGCCGATGAGCGCACCGGGAAATCCGCCCCCGACGGGGCGGGTCGCCTGGGCTGATCTTCCCGCCGCCGTGCGACACGCGATCACCGCTCGCGCGGGCGGCGACGTCGTCGCCACCGACCTGGCGGCGACCGGGTTCAGTCCGGGTTTCGCGGGCGTCCTGCACCTGGCCGGCGGCGGGCGGCTGTTCCTGAAGGCCGGTGACGGCGCGACGAACGCGGAGACCTTCCGCCTGCACACGCGGGAGGCGGAGATCGCGCGGGCACTCCCCGCCGGCGTCGCGCCCGCCCTGCGCTGGAGTCTCGTGCGGGACGGCTGGGTCGTCCTGGCCTTCGATGCGGTGGAGGGTCGTCACCCCGGCGGGCCCTGGACCGCTGCCGACCTCGGCCTCGTCCTTGCTGCCCACGCCGCGCTGGCGGCGCATCCCGCTCCCCCGGTGCTGGCTCCCATCGGACCGCGCCTGAAGGAATCCCTCGTCGGGTGGACCCGCCTCGGCGCCGCCAGAGGGGCCGGCGTGCCCGCCTGGGCAGCCGCGCATGTCGAAGAGTTCGCCCGGTGGGAGCGGGAGAGCGTGGCCGCCGACACCGCCGGCGATGCGATCGTGCACATGGACCTGCGCAGCGACAACGTCCTCATCGACGGTGACACCGTGCACGTGCTCGACTGGCCCCACGCCGGGCGCGGCGCACCGTGGGTGGATGCCGTGTTGTTGGCACCGACCGTGTCGCTCGAGGGCGGCCCCGCGGCCGCGGAGGTGTTCGCACGCTCTCCTCTCGGCGCCGGCGCGGATCCGGGTGCGGTGCGGCGGATGGTCGCCGCCTGGGCGGGCTGGTTGCTGTGGTCCTCCGGCCGGCCCGATCCTCCCGGCATCCCGCATCTGCGTGCGTTCCAGCGTGCGCAGGCGGCGGTGACGCTGGAGTGGCTGCGGCAACTGCTCTGACGCGCGTCGCCGCCGGCTCTCTTGTCCCCCGTCTCACCCGGGTCCACACTGACGTCGTGGACGAACGCGAACGTGCGCTGCAGGCCGCGCACGCCGCCGCCTCGGAGTTCCTGGCCACTCTGCCCGAGCGGCCGGTGTGGCCGCGGGCGGGGCTCGAGGGGATGCTCCAGCGCGTCGGCGGACCTCTTCCGGAGCAGGGACGGCCCGCGGACGAGGTGGTGCGAGAACTCGCCGAACGCGCCGACCCCGGACTGGTCGCGATCCCCGGAGCGCGCTTCTTCGGGTTCGTGATCGGCGCGACCCTCCCCGCGCCGCTCGCCGCCGACTGGCTGGTGTCCACGTGGGACCAGAACTCCGGGTCGAGCACGCTGACCCCCGCGACCGTGGCGCTGGAGCAGGTCGCCGGCGAGTGGATCCTCGACCTGCTCGGGCTCCCCGCCACCGCCTCGGTCGGTTTCGTCACCGGCGCGCAGGTGTCGAACTTCGTGTGCCTGGCCGCCGCCCGGGCCGCCGTCCTCCGCCGGCGCGGGTGGGACCTCGGCCGGCAGGGACTGCACGGCGCGCCGCGCGTGCGGCTCGTCGTGGGCGCGCACCGCCACGGCTCCGTCGATCGCGCCGCGCGGTTCCTCGGCATCGGGCAGGACGACCTCGTCGTCGCGGCCGCCGATGAGGAGGGCCGGATGCTGCCGGCCGCCCTCGGCCGTGCCCTGGAGGACTGCGGCGACGACCCCCTCGTGGTGTGCCTGCAGGCCGGCGAGGTGCACACGGGGGCGTTCGACCCCTTCACCGAGTTGGTGCCGCTCGCCCGCGCGGCCGGCGCCTGGGTGCACATCGACGGCGCCTTCGGTGCGTGGGCGGCGACATCCCCCGCCCTCGCGCACCTGACCGCCGGAATGGACGGTGCGGATTCGTGGACGACCGACGCGCACAAGACCCTCAACGTCCCCTACGACTGCGGCATGGCGATCGTGCGCGATCCGGCCGATTCCATCGCGGTGTTCCGCACCGGCGGCGACTACCTCATGTACTCCGGCCTGGATCCATGGGACCTCACGCCCGAGCTGTCACGCCGGGCCCGCGGCGTGCCGGTGTGGGCGGCACTGCGCAGCCTCGGCCGTGCGGGGGTCGCGGATCTCGTCGAGCGGATGCATCGCAACGCCCTCGCCCTGGAGCGCGGGCTGCGCGACATCCCCGGCGTGACGATCATGAACCAGGTCGACTACACGCAGGTGATGTTCCGCCTGGAGGACGACGCCGACACCCGCGCACTGGGGGCGGCGATCCTCGAGGAGGGGACCGCTGCCGTCACGGGCGCGGAGTGGGCCGGTCGCGCCGTGCTGCGCTGCGCGATGTCGTCGTGGTCGACGCAGGAATCCGACATCCGGCGCACCCTCGAGGCGTTCGCCCGGCTGGTGCCCCTCACGCGAGGATCTTGAGCACCGTGCGCAGGTTCCGGTTGGTCGTGCGCTCCTTGTAGGCGCGCTTGGCGATCAGCTTGGCGAACGGGGTGTCGGTGCTGGATCCCTTGGCCGGGTTCCAGTAGACGACGCCGGGGCCGCCGGCCACCGGATCGAGGTCGGCATCGAGGGATGCGGATGCGGCGACGAGCTCGTCGCGGGTCGCCGCATCCGCGCAGAAGAGCACCCACGGCTGGCGCGAGTCGTCGCCGGCGTCGAAGGGGAAGGCGGCCGCGGCCGCCGCCAGCTCGTCACGGCGGAACACCAGCACCCACGCGTCATAGGCGAATCGATCGCGCAGCGCCTGCTCGATCCGCGTCTTCAGGTGCGCTCGCGACTCATCGGCGGTGAAGGTCGCGTTGCCGCTGGCGAGGACCGTGCGCACGTCGGTCAGGCCGAGGCCCGCGAGCTCGTCGCGCAGATCCGCGCTGCGCACGGTGATCCCGCCGACGTTCACCCCGCGCAGCAGCGCCACCCACTCGGTCACGCGCTCAGCGTAGGCCGCTCCGCGGGTGCCCCGCGACGGGATCAGCGGTTGCGCACGTGCGCGAGGAACCGCTCGTGGAACCGCGTCTCCCCCGTGACCTCGGGGTGGAACGCCGTGGCCAGCAGCGGTCCCTGCTCGACCGCGACGACACGCCCGTCGGCGAGCGAGGCGATGCCCCGCGCGCGCTCCCCCACGCGCTCGACGAGGGGCGCACGGATGAAGGCGGCATGCACGGGGCCGTCGAACCCCATCACCGCCAGCTCCGTCTCGAAGGAGTCGCCCTGACTGCCGAAGGCGTTGCGGGCCACGCGCACATCCAGTCCCCCGAAGGTCTCCTGCCCCGCGATGCCGCCGGTGATCTCATCGGCGAGGAGGATCATCCCCGCGCACGTGCCGTAGACCGGCAGCCCCGCGGCGATCGCGTCCCGCAGCGGCTGCTGCATCCCGAACGCGCGCGCGAGCTTGTCGATGACGCTGGACTCCCCGCCGGGAAGGACGATGCCCTCGACGGCGGCGAGTTCGTCGGGGCGGCGCACCGGTACGACGTCGGCGCCCAGCGCCGTGAGCACCCGCACGTGCTCGCGCACATCGCCCTGCAGCGCGAGCACGCCGACGCGGAGCCGAGCGGTCATCGCTACCAGCCGCGCTGGGCCAGCCGGTGCGGCGCGGCCAGGTCGCTGACGTTGATCCCGACCATCGCCTCGCCCAGGCCACGCGAGACCTCCGCCAGCACGGCCGGCTCGTTGAAGAACGTCGTCGCCTTCACGATCGCCGCCGCACGCCGGGCGGGATCGCCGGATTTGAAGATGCCCGAGCCCACGAACACCCCGTCCGCTCCCAGCTGCATCATCAGCGCGGCGTCGGCGGGCGTGGCCACGCCGCCGGCGGTGAACAGCACGACCGGAAGCGTGCCGGTCTCCGCGACCTCCGCGACCAGCTCGTACGGCGCTTGCAGCTCCTTCGCCGCGACGTACAGCTCATCCTTCGTCAGCGACCGGAGCCGGTTGATCTCACCGGTGATGGTGCGGATGTGCTTGGTCGCCTCCGACACGTCGCCCGTGCCGGCCTCACCCTTCGATCGGATCATGGCGGCACCCTCGGTGATCCGCCGGAGGGCTTCACCGAGATTGGTCGCACCGCACACGAAGGGCACGGCGAACGGCCACTTGTCGATGTGATTGACGTAGTCCGCCGGCGAGAGCACTTCGGACTCGTCGATGTAATCGACGCCCAGCTCCTGGAGCACCTGCGCCTCGACGAAGTGCCCGATCCGGGCCTTGGCCATGACCGGGATCGACACGGCCGCGATGATCTGGTCGATGAGGTCGGGATCGCTCATCCGCGCGACGCCGCCCTGCGAGCGGATGTCGGCGGGCACCCGTTCGAGCGCCATGACCGCCACGGCGCCGGCGTCCTCGGCGATGCGGGCCTGATCCGCGGTGACGACGTCCATGATGACCCCGCCCTTCAGCATGTCAGCGAGTCCGCGCTTGACTCGATCCGTGCCGGTGGTGACCATGTCGACGTCCTTTCGAAGAGGGTCTGATGCCATGACGAGCTTTGACCTAGGCCAGAACATAGCACGGCATGTTCCGTAGACTTCCGCGTGATGAAGGAAGAAGTCCACGCCGAGATCCTCGGGCGCTCGGCGAGCGAGATCGCCGACAGCATCCGCGCCCTCGTGGAGCGCGGTGACCTGCGCCCCGGCGACACCCTCCCCCCGGTGCGCGCGCTGGCCGAGCAGCGGGGCGTGAACCGCAACACGGCCGTGGCGGCATACCGGCAGCTCTCCCACGCCGGCCTCGTCGTGGCCGGCGGCCGCGCCGGCACGCGGATCGCTCACCGATCCGCCGTTCCCCAGGAGGGGTTCGCCCCGGACAGCGTGCTGCGGGACGTCGGGACCGGAAACCCCGACCCCGCTCTCATCCCCGATCTCTCCACCGCCCTCGCGCGGGTGACCGGACGCCCCGTGCTGTACGGGGAGCCGGTGATCGACCGCGACCTCGAGGCGTGGGCCCGCCAGTGGCTCGGTGCCGACCTCGCGCCGGCCGAGCTCGCGGTCACCGTCACCAACGGCGCCGTCGACGCCGTGGAACGACTGTTGGCCCAGGCCCTCACCCGGGATGATGCCGTCGCGCTGGAAACGCCCTGCTTCCTCTCCGCCATCCACACCGTCCGCCTCGGCGGCTACCGGGCGGTGCCGGTGCCCGTCGACGACGAGGGCATGACGGTCGCCGGGCTGCAGGCCGCGCTGGATGCCGGTGTGCGCGCCGTGGTCTGCACCCCGCGCGCTCAGAATCCCACCGGCGTGAGCCTCAGCGCCCAGCGCGCCGCCGACCTGCGCGCGGTGCTCGCGCAGCATCCGTACGTCCTCGTCATCGAAGACGACCATTTCTCGATGCTCTCCCGCCGGCCCTACCACTCGATCATCGGCCCGGCGCACCGCCGTTTCGCCTTGGTTCGGTCGGTCTCGAAGTTCTTGGGGCCGGACATGTGCCTCGCGGTGGCCGGTACCGACCCCCGTACGGCCGAGCGGCTGGCCATGCGCCTCAGTCCCGGCACGACGTGGGTGAGCCACCTGCTCCAGCGCCTGACTCACGCGCTCGTCACCGATCCCGACGTCGGCGAGCTGCTGGTCCGCGCCTCGGCGCACTACGCCGACCGCAACGCCGCCTTCGCCGAGCGTCTCCGCGCCCACGGGGTGGCCTGCGATCCCGGCGACGGACTCAACCTGTGGGTTCCGCTGGCCGCGCCCGCCCGCGTCGTCTCCGAGCAGCTCATGCGCCGGGGGTGGCTCGCGCGCACCGGCGACGAGTTCGCGCTGGACGGCGCGGCGCAGAGCCCGCATCTGCGGGTGACCGTCCACGATCTGGCGGATGCGGATGCCGACCGCCTCGCGGCGGATATCGCCGAGGCCACGACCCCCGCCGGGCGCTGACGGCGCGCGGATTCAGCGCCCTCGCGCGGGCGTGACGGTGTCGCGCGCGGGGCGGGAGCCGATGTTCGCCGCGCGCTTCCACAGCCATTCGACGGGGCCGAGGGGGAAACGGCGCAGCCAGAGGTGTGCCAAGAGGACGACGACGGCCGTGATGGCGAGGAAACCGGCCACCGTGACCGGGATGCGCCACTCCGCGGCGGCCTCGGCGAGTCCCAGCCCCCACCCGTAGAACAGGGCTCCGCCGAGCAGGTTCTGCAGCATGTACGCGCTCAGCGCCACCCGGCCCACCTCACGCGCACGCCGCGCCGCCCACCCTTGTGTGCCGCGCCGCAGGCACACCTCGGCGATGAGCGCGAGGACGCCCAGGGCGACCAGCGGCGCGACGACGTATCGCTCCGCCAGCAGGCCGGGCTGTCCCCCGGCCACGCCGAGGGCGACGTCGACGGGGAAGGCGACCGCTCCGGCGATCATGAGCCTGCGCCGGAGACCCGCGCCCTCCGCCGCGAAGATCCCCGCGCGCAGCAGGGCGGCGCCGATGAGGAACATGGCGAGTGTCAGGAAACCGATGAGCACCGGCTCGGCGCGGAACAGCACGATGTTGTCGAGGCGGAATCCGGCGAGGCCCAGGAACGAGTCGGTCGCGTACGGGCTGGGTCCGGGCGGCAGACTGCCGGTGGACGGGTTCAGCGCGACGAGCACGACTATCCCGGTGATGAGGACGAGGTGCAGGGCGCCGAAGGCGGCGATCATGATCCGCTGCGTCCGCGGCCGGGTCATCAGCAGCCACGCGACGATGGCGCCGGTGACGGCGTAGCCCATCAGCACGTCGAACTCCGCGATGAGGATGTAGTTGACCACGCCGTCGAGGAACAGCAGGGCGGCCCGCCACAGGTAACGCCCCGGCCACCGGCGACCGGCACGCTGTGCGGCGTCGTGCTGGATGAGCACGCCCATGCCGAAGGCGAGGGACAGCAGCGCGAGGAACTTCCCCTGCGACAGCGCCATGAGCGTGAGCTGCGCCACGCCCTCGGCCGCGCTCGTGCCGGGTGGGACCGGGGAGGCCAGCAGGCCGACCAGACCCCAGGGATGGGAGAACACCCAGATGTTCGTGCCGAGCGTCCCGATGATCGCCACACCGCGCACCACGTCCAGCGAATCGATGCGCGGCCGGGAGGACCTCGGAGCGGGCGGGACGGTCGCCTCGTTCATGTCGCAGAAGCGTATCCGCCGACGCGGGAGGCGTGAAGGCCTGCGCGGAAGTGGGATGATCGAGCGGTGAAGATCCTGTCGATCCAGTCCGCCGTCGCGTACGGTCACGTCGGCAACTCTGCAGCGGTGTTCCCGCTGCAGCGCATCGGCGTGGAGGTGCTTCCCGTCTACACGGTGAACTTCTCCAACCACACCGGATACGGGGCATGGCGGGGACCGCTGATCGATCCGGTGGATGTCGCCGCGGTGATCACCGGCATCGAGGAGCGAGGCGTGTTCCCGCAGATCGACGCCGTGCTGTCGGGGTACCAGGGCGGCGTGGGCATCGGCGATGTCATCGTCGATGCGGTCGGGCGGGTCAAGGCCGCCAACCCGGACGCCCTGTACGCGTGCGATCCGGTGATGGGCAACGCCAAGTCCGGGTGCTTCGTGGCACCGGCGATCCCCGAGCTGCTGCGCGAACGGGTGGTGCCGGTCGCCGACATCATCACGCCGAACCAGTTCGAGCTCGGCTTCCTCACCGGCACGGAGCCGGACACCCTGGAGTCCACGCTGGATTCCGTCGACGCCGCGCGTGCCATGGGTCCGCGCACCATCCTCGTCACGAGCGTGGAGCGCCCCGACCGCGAGCCCGAAACGATCGAGATGCTCGTGGCGGACGACTCGGGTGCGTGGATCGTCCAGACGCCGTTGCTGCCGATGAAGGCCAATGGGTCCGGCGACGTCACGGCAGCTCTGTTCACCGCACACTACGTGCGCACGCGGGATGCTGCGGACGCGCTCGCGCGCACCGCATCCAGCGTCTTCGACCTGCTGCAGCGCACGTTCGATTCAGGTGAGCGGGAGCTCCAGCTCGTCGAGTCGCAGGAGGCATACGCGCACCCGCGCCTACAGTTCGCGGTGCGCCAGGTCCGCTGAGACTCAGCCGTACAGGGCGGTGTAGGCCGCTTCCCACTGGGGTGCGTCTGCGGGGCAGACGAAGGCGGTGCCGAACACCATGATGCTCGCGAGCCCCTGAGTCGCGTCGGCATCGCCACCGGCGATCTCGGCGATCAACGGCGAGCTGTCGATGTGCAGACGCGCGGTGTCGACGTCGATCTCGTGGCCGTTGAGGATCGACGTCTCGCACGCGTCGAGTGTGACGGCGAGGGCGACGCCGTCGTAGAACTCGTCCCACGTGCCGCCCTGGGTCTCGACGTACGCCCGCTGCTGGTCGAGGAACTCCTGCTGCTCGGGCGTCTGCGGTGTCGGCAGCGAGCCGTCGCTGGGCTGCCCCTGCGCGGCGAAGAACGCATCGCGTTCGGCGAGAGCATCCCCTGCCGGCCCGGTCGCCGTCTCCTGCGGGGCGGGGGTCGTCTCCTCCGGCGCCGACTCCCCCGTGCTCGAGGGTTCCGGGGTGGGTTGGGCCGGCGTGCAGCCTGCGATCGAGAACGTCGCGGCGGCGACCAGGACGAGAAGGCCGGCGGCACGTGCGGGGCGCGGTGGGGCGGAGGTCATCCCCTCACGGTACCCGCGCGGCATCCCCGCGCCCGGCTGTCCACAGCCTCGGCCCGCCCGGGGAGCTCAGGCCCGGCTCAGCGAGCGGGCGCGGGCCAGGCGTCGGCGACGGCCTGACGGACTTCGCCGAGCAGCTGCGGCAGCGCCTTGGTCTTGGCGATGATCGGGAAGAAGTTCGCATCCGTCGCCCACCGCGGCACGACGTGCTGGTGCAGGTGCGCGGCGACGCCCGCGCCGGCCACGGCACCCTGGTTCATGCCGATGTTGAAGCCGTCGCACCGCGACACCGTGCGCAGCACCCGCATCGCGGTCTGCGTCATCGCGCCGATCTCGGCGACTTCCTCCGCCGTCGCCTCGTCGTAGGTCCCGATGTGGCGGTACGGGCAGATCAAGAGGTGACCGGAGTTGTAGGGGAACAGGTTCAGCAGCGCATAGGCCGTCTTCCCGCGCGCGACGATGAGGCCGTCTTCGTCGCTCTTCAGAGGCGCCTCATCGAATGGGCACGCCTCGCGCAGCGGCTCGGGCCCGGCCTGGATGTAGGCCATGCGGTGCGGCGTCCACAGGCGCTGGAACTCGTCGGGCACGCCGGGCAATTCGGCGGCGGCGATGAGCCGCGCGTCCTCCTCCGGCGCCTCGGTCACGCGAGGTCCTCCGCCGTGTTCACGAGGGCGTGCGTGGCGATGGCGTCGCGGATGCGGCGCACCGCGTCATCCACCGGAACGCCGTTCTCCTGGCTGCCGTCGCGGAAACGGAACGACACCGTGCCCGCGGCACGGTCCTGCTCCCCCGCGATCAGCAGCAGCGGCACCTTCTGGGTGGTGTGCGTGCGGATCTTCTTCTGCATGCGGTCGTCGCTGTGGTCGAGCTCGGCCCGCACACCCTCGGTCCGCAGGCGCTCCACGATGTCGCCGAGGTAGTCGGCGAACTCGTCGGCCACGGGGATGCCGACGGCCTGAACCGGCGCGAGCCATACCGGGAACGCGCCGGCGTAGTGCTCGAGGAGGATCGCGAAGAACCGCTCGATCGAGCCGAACAGAGCCCGGTGGATCATGATCGGCCGGTGCTTCTCGCCGTCGGGCCCGGTGTACTCCAGGTCGAAGCGTTCGGGGAGGTTGACGTCGACCTGCACGGTGGACAGCTGCCACACCCGGCCCAGCGCGTCGCGGGTCTTGAGGTCGATCTTGGGCCCGTAGAAGGCCGCCTCGCCGGGAACCTCGGTGACCTTCAAGCCACTGGCGTGCGCGACATGGCGCAGAGCGTTGGTCGAGTAGTCCCAGAACTCATCCGAGCCGATCCACTTCGACTTCTCGTCGTCGCGCATGGACAGTTCCAGCTCGAAGTCGTCCAGGCCGAAGTCGCGCAGCATCGAGAGAACGAACTCGAGCACGCGCGTGGTCTCGGCCTCGAGCTGATCCGGGGTGACGAACAGGTGCGAGTCGTCCTGCGTGAATCCACGCACGCGGGTGAGCCCGTGCAGCGCGCCGGAGAGCTCGTTGCGGTACACCGTGCCGTTCTCGGCCAGGCGCATGGGCAGGTCGCGATAACTGCGCGCCCGCTCCTTGTAGATGAGGATGTGCATCGGGCAGTTCATGGGCTTGAGGTAGTAGTCCACGCCCTGCTTGGTGATCTCCCCCGCGGCGTCGCGCTCCTCGTCCAGCCGGATGGGCGGGAACATGCCCTCCTTGTAGGTCACGAGGTGGTTGGACTGCAGGAACAGGTCCTGCTTGGAGATGTGCGGGGTGTAGACGTACGTGTAGCCGCCCTCGATGTGCCGGCGACGCGCGTGCTGCTCCATCTCGCCGCGGACGACGCCGCCCTTGGGGTGCCACACCGACAGGCCGGAGCCGATCTCGTCCGGGAACGAGAAGAGGTCGAGCTCCTTGCCGAGCTTGCGGTGGTCGCGCTTGCCGGCCTCCTCCAGGCGGTGCTGGTAGGCGCGCAGCTCGTCCTTCGTCGGCCACGCGGTGCCGTAGATGCGCTGCAGCTGCGGGTTCTTCTCGCTGCCGCGCCAGTACGCGCCCGCGATGCGCGTGAGGTCCCACCCGTTGCCGATCATGCGGGTGCCGGGCACGTGCGGGCCGCGGCACAGGTCCTTCCACACCGTCTCGCCGTCGCGGTTGACGTTGTCGTAGATGGTGAGCTCGCCCGCGCCCACCTCCACGTCGGCGCCCTCGGCCGCGGTGCCGCCCTTGAGCTCGATGAGCTCGAGCTTGAACGGCTCGTCGGCGAGTTCGGCGCGGGCCTCCTCGTCGGTGACGACGCGTCGGACGAAACGCTGGCCCTCGCGGACGATACGCTCCATCTCCTTCTTGATCGCCTTGACATCCTCCGGCGTGAAGGGCTCGGCGACACCGAAGTCGTAGTAGAACCCGTCGGTGATCGGCGGACCGATGCCGAGGTTGGCCTGCGGGTTGATGCGCTGCACGGCCTGCGCGAGCACGTGCGCGGTCGAGTGCCGCAGGATCGACAGGCCCTCGGGGCTGTCGATGCGCACGGGCTCGACCTCATCGGTCTCCTGCACCGTGGTGGCGAGGTCTTTCAGCTCGCCGTTGACACGGAGGGCGACGACCGAACGGTCGGGGAACAGGGCGAAGCCGTCGGCGGGGTACGACACGTCCGACGGCGAGGCGACATCAGTCACGGGAACTCTCCTGGGGTGGCTCGGGATCTAGGCTACCGGGCCGCCCTCGAGGAGCCCGGCGCAAGGGTGTCTCAGCTTCGGGCGCCGCTGCGCCCCGCCCGCTCAGGCGCCGAGCGTTCGCGCCGGACGGCGCACGGATGCCGCGGCATGAGGGCTGCGCAGCATCCGGAGTTCCATGGCGCGAGTCTACCGCCGCGGCACGGAATGATGGAGCGGTGAAGCTGGGGCTGGCAGGCGGTGCACTGTGCGTCATCGGGGGCATCGCCGTGCTCGCCGGGGTGCTGCCGCCCTCCGAGCTCGCGACCATCGCGGAGCGCGTGTGGCCGGTGCTGCTGTTCGTGGTGGCCGTCACGATCGTGGCGGAGCTGGCCGCGGTCGCGGGCCTGTTCGACCTCGTCGCGGAGAAGCTGGCACGCGCGGCGCGAGGGCGGACCGGGATGCTGTGGCTGCTCGTGCTCGTCCTGGCCATCGTGACGACGGCCTTCCTCTCGCTGGACACCACCGCGGTGCTGCTGACCCCGGTGGTGGTGACGATGGCCCGGCAGCACCGGCTCGACCCGCTGCCGTTCGCGTTCGTGACCGTCGTGCTGGCCAACACCGCATCGCTCGTGCTGCCGGTCTCGAACCTCACGAACCTGCTCGCCGCCGAGCGGGCGGACTCGATGGATCCGTGGCGGTTCCTCGCGCTCCTGGGCCCGTCCGCCGCCATCGCGATCGTGGTGTCGGCGCTGCTGCTGACGGTCGTCTTCCTCCCGCGCCTCCCTCGCCGCCACGAAGCCGCGGCGCCGCCGGAGATCTCCGACCCGGTGCTGCTGCGGGTGGCCGGCGTCGTGGTCGCCGTTCTGCTGCCGCTGCTCGTGGTCGGCATCGCGCCGTGGATCCCGGCATCCGCCGCGGCGGTCGTCCTGGGCGCGGCCTACGTGTGGCGGGCGCCCCGCGTGATCCGCCCGGCACTCATCCCCTGGTCGCTCCTGCTGTTCGCGGGCGGGCTGTTCGTCGTGGTGGGTGCGGCGGAGCAGGGGGGACTCGGCGCCATCACGTCGACGCTGGTGGGCGAGGACAGCGTGTGGCAGGTGGCGGGGGCGGGCGTCCTCGCCGCCAACGCGGTGAACAACCTGCCGGCCTTCCTCGCGCTGGAGTCCGCGGCCGGAGGCGGAGAGCGCCTCGCGGCCCTGCTGGTCGGCGTCAATGCGGGGCCGCTGCTGACGCCGTGGGCGTCGCTGGCCACGCTCCTGTGGTTCGGACGACTCACGGCCATGGGCGTGGAGGTCCGGTGGTCGCGATTCGTGGCCCTCGGGCTGATCGTGGCCCCGCTCACCGTCGCAGCGGCGGTGCTGCCGCTGGCGCTCTGACGCGTCCGTTCGCGGGGGCCGTTCCACGCCGGGACGACGAGGGGGCGCCCCCGTTTCCGGCGACGCCCCCTCATGCGCAGGTCAGGAGCAGATCTCAGCCATCTCCGTGGCCGACGCCTGGAGCTCGGTGGCGCTGGTCTGCAGCGCCGTCACCTGCTCCTGCGTCGGGGTGCCCGACTGGATGGCCACGAGCTGATCGCTCAGCGATGCGAACTGGGTCTGGAACGTGGTGATCGCCGTCTCGACCTCGGGGTTCGTGATCTCCTCCACAGCCCCGGCCAGCTGAACGTTCACCTTCTCCATCGCGGCGGTCACGACCGCGACATCCGTGGGGTTCGACATCGCGTCGTTCAGGTCGCCCTGCACGGAGGAGACGGCCTCGTTGGCGATGCCGCACGCCTCCTCGACGGACTGGTCCTCCTCCTCGGCGGGCGCGGCCTCCTTCGTCGGCTTCTCCTGGCTGGTGGAGCCCGATCCGGTGGATTCCTTCTCGCTGGCCGTGTCGGCCGGTCCGGCGCATCCGGTCAGGGCGAACATCCCCGCAGCAGCGAGGACGGCGAGGGTAGGAATCATGGGCTTTCGCATCGGTGGTCTTCCGTTCGTGGTTCGGGTGGCGCACGGGCGTGCGTCGCTCTGACTCTGCCAGACCTTGCGGCGAGGGACGTTCCCACTTGCGCCGCGCTCCCGGATTCGATAGCGGTGCATAGCCGCGTCATAGGAAAGTGCGACTCCTGCCGCGGCCCACCACACGCTCAGCGGGCCGTGTGCCGGTCCACCGCCGACGCCCAGACCCAGGTGCGCAGTTCTCGCTCCCCCACGCGGAATGGGATGCCGATGGCGCGCGGTGTCCAGCGCAGCGCCTCCGCATCCACCCGCACCGGAGTATCGCCGAAACGCACCCACGCGCGCACGGGTTCCGGGCGGGGCGTGATCGTGAGCGGATGCTCCTCGAGCTCGAGTTCGTCAGGGGTGAGCGTCTGCAGCGGACCGTCGCGCGACACGCGCTCCAGGATGCGGTCGTCCATCCGCGCGTCGCCGCGATGTGCGTACCTGCGATTCGTGCCCACGGCCGGTGCCTCCTTCCGGCCGCCTTTGACCTTAGCCAGAGGCGCCGACACGGCCCGGCCCGTGGGGGTGGTCGCGGGTACGGTCGGCGCATGGCGGAGCGCGTGGAGCTGTGGTGGGCGCGCCGGCAGTTCTCCAAGGGCGCCGACGTGCCGTATCCCGTGGGCGCGTACCGGGAGGCGTGGGCTCCGTTCCCGATGCTGATCCGGCAGTACCATCCGGAGCTGAACGCGGGGATCACCCTCACGCAGATCCCACCGGCTGCCGACGTGCTCCTGTGCTGGGAGTGCGACGGGGGTCACCGCTTCGCCGCCACCCCCGCCGAACAGCGAAACCGTCCGGGGCGCGAGCGCCGCCGTTCGGCGTGGTGCCCCGCGTGCGCTGCTCTGGCCCGGCCGCCACGGGTGCGTACCCCCGACTCCCCCGCGCGCCAGCCCCGGCCCACGCGCGAGCTGTGCCCGAAGACGCCGTCCGTCGCGCCCGGTGAGGCGTTCGTGAGCGCGTGCGCACCGAAGCCCGCCTCCGCCGTCGAAGCGCGTCTGCGCAGCGACCTGTTCGAACGGCTCTCCGTCACCGCTGGGCGCAACGCCGTGCGGACGAGCCGCCCGTTCTTCGATCACGTCGAGGTGTGGCCCGACATCCTGCTTCCCGAACTGCGGATCGCCGTCGAGTACGACAGCACGGGCCGGCATGGCCTCGAACACGTCGGCAAGCGCGAGCAGGCCGATCTCAGGAAGGACCGGCTGCTGCGCGCCACGGGCTGGGAGGTCGTCCGCATCCGCACCGGCCGGTTGGAGAAGCTCGGTCCGCACGATCTGCAGCTCGCGTCGCTCGGTCGAACCGCAGTGGCGCGTTTGATCGACACGTTCCGCGACATCCGCGGGGCGTTGGTGGTCGACGCGTACCTGCGGTGAGTACCCGAGACAGGAGAATCGCCCAATCAGGACCCCTGCCGCCCCGCGGGGCCTGATCTGGGCGATCTTCCTGTTCTGGGGTCAGCTTCGGCTGCTGCGCTACGTGTACAGCTTCAGTTCATCCGCAGTGAAGTAGTTCTGTGTCTGCGGCGTGATCAGCACGAGGTAGCGCTCGCGCTTGCGGTCGATCCAGATGACGGTTCCGACGTTGCCGGTCATCCTGGATCCGGTGGCCTGTACGGTGTCACCGACTTTGAATTCGTTCACGAGTTCCTCCTTGAGATTTCGAGAGGCAAGCGGGTGGTCGGCGCCGCGCCGGACGACGTCACGAGGTGACGAGTCCCACGATCACCGGGAGCACGAAAGCGATCGCGTTGTTCGTGCCGTGAAGGATGACGCCCGGCCAGATCGAGCCCGACGCGCGGTACAGCAGAGCCGTGAGGACCCCGACGACGAAGGCGACCGGCAGGACGGGGTTGATGCCGTGGGCGATCGCGAACACGGCAGCGCTCCCGATGATCCCCACCCACGCTCCGTATCGTGCGAGGAGAGCGTTGGCCACCACACCACGGAAGAAGCTCTCTTCCCCGACAGGGGTCAGGATCGCCCCGGCGACCAGGCCCAGGACCAGTGACAACCAGCCTCCCGATGCGGCGGCCTGATAGCTGGCCTGCACGTTCTCCGCGTCGGCGGTGACGGCCGTGTAGATGACGGCGACGAGCACCCCGAGCACGTACGCAGCCACACCCAGCACCGCGCCGATCACCAGATGACGTGGCTCGGCGCGGCGGAAGCCGAACGCCGCCAGACCGCGGATGCGGATCAGCACCGCGACCACGAGTGCCACCAGACCCATCACCCCCGATGCGAGCAGGCCCACGACTCCGGCGACGGCGGGGTCCGTCACCCCGGGGAGCAACCACACGACCAGAAGGATCATCAGGCCGTACGCGGCGCCGCCTGCCAGCATCTCCGGCCACCCTGGCGCGGTCGGCGTGGCGCGTTTGGGCGCGGTGACGTTGCGCGATGCATTCACCATGGTTCTCCTTCGGACGTTGCGGCGGTTACTTCGCAAGGAAATCGGTCAGCGCGCGGTTCACTTCGTCGGCATGCGTCCAGAGCAGCCCATGGGGAGCCGCTTCGATCTCCACATAGTCGGCAGCCGGCACGGCCTGGCGGAAGCGGCGAGCGGTCGCTTCGATCGGGAGGATGTTGTCCTTCGTTCCATGCAGGATGAGCGTGGGCTTGCCCGCCGCCCGCACGACCTCGAGGTCACCGCGGAAGTCCTCGATCCACGACGACACGACCGCGTACGCGGCAACGGGTGCGCTCCCCGCCGCGACGTTCGCGCTCGCGGTCACGGCCTGCGCGCTGATGAGGGACCCGAGGTTCTCGTCGAGGTTGTAGAAGTCGTCGAAGAAGTCGGTGAACCAGGCGAAGCGGTCGGCCTGAGCCGCGGCCTCGATGCCGTCGAAGACGGCCTGAGGCACGCCCTCGGGGTTGTCATCTCGCTGCACGAGGAAGGGCTGGAGCGAGGCGAGGAAGGCGAGCTTGGCGACGCGCTCGTGTCCGTAGCGGCCGACGTAGCGGGCGAGTTCACCGGTGCCCATCGAGAATCCGACCAGCACGACGTCGCGCAGGTCCAGGCTTTCGAGCACCGTGTGAAGGTCGGAAGCGAACGTGTCGTAGTCATAGCCGGTGCTGACCTTCGACGACTGGCCGAACCCACGGCGGTCGTACGTGATGACACGGTAGCCCTGGGCGAGCAGTTCGCGGGTCTGACGTTCCCAGCTATGCCCGTCGAGCGGATAGCCATGGATCAGGACGACGGGCTGGCCGGCTCCCTGATCTTCGTAGTACAACTCGATCGGGGCGCTGTTCTCGTTTCCGACGGTGATGTATGCCATGAGTGCTGTCCTTTCGATTCGGCGCGGCGGAGTGCCGCGCCGGCCGCAAGCACACACCGTGTTGTCGGAACCGGGTCAAGCGCTTTCGACTCGGTGCGCGCGACGACGTGGAGGGCTGCGCGAGCGCCGTCGGTGTGCGGCACTTGACCCTGTGCCGAGAACATGGGGTGTCGTTCTGGAAGAGCGCCCAGGAGTGCTGATGAGTAGACGGAGGAGAGTCACATGCGTCCAGTGGTGGACAAGGTCATGCCCGAGGCGTGGAAGGCGGTCGTGGCGTTCTCGTCGGTGATCCGCGAGGGTGCGGCTCAGCAGGGGGTCTCTGCGCAGGAGTCGGAGCTGATCAAGGTGCGGGCGTCGCAGCTCAACGCGTGTACGTTCTGCCTCGACCTGCATTCGCGCGAGGCGCGCCAGGCCGGGATACCGCAGCAGAAGCTGGACGTGTTGCCGGCGTGGCGCGAGAGCGGCATCTTCAGCGAGCGGGAGAGAGCTGTGCTCGCCATAGCCGAGGCGACCACTCAGCTGCCGTTATCCGCGGGGTCGGCCGACGACCTGTCGGGGGCCCTCGCCGTTCTCGGCGAGCCGACGTTCGTGGCCGCCGAATGGGTGGCGATCGCCATCAACGCCTTCAACCGCATCTCCATCCTGAGCGAGCATCCGGTCCGCCCCCGGGATGCCGACGGGAAACTCGTCCGCTGACCCGCCCCCGACCCGCGAGCCATTGGTGATCGACGCGGGGTGATCCGCCCCGAGAACAGGAGGATCGCGCGAAACAGGGCGGCTGCGGCCTCGCGGGGCCTGACCTGGGCGATCTTCCTGTTCTGGGGAACACGTCCATCGCATGGGCACTAGTCATCGCCGGCTGCAGCGATGCCCGCAGCGCAATGAGTCAGCAAGGAACATCGGCAACGGGCCCGCCTGGCGCGACCCATTGACCATTCGCGAGCTGATCTGGGGCGTCGAGATTGAAGGTGGCCAAGTCATTGGCCGTGCCGGGGGCCACCTGGTCCGCGTCTAAGAAGACGACGAGCGGATAGCTGTCGAGGGGGATGGAACCTGACGTGTGGTACTCGAGCCCGATCGGCGGTTCGCGCGTCGTGAACTCCTGCTCCGTTCCGAATCGGAACAGCCCCTCCCCCTGAGCCGCGGTGAAATGTTCCTTCTCACCATTGATTACGACCCGATAAGTGATCTTCAGCGATTCGAACTCCGGGGTCGTCTCCCCGCACCAGCGGAACACGACCTCCCCGTCCCGCTCCGTGAGAAAGACCGGCGCCGAATTGGGCCTCGAAGGAAAGACCAAAGCGCACCCGGTGAGGCTGATCAAGGTCGCCGCACCCACAACCGCCGCCAGGAAGGGTCGCCAGCGTGCTCTCCAGTTGTTCCGCATGAGTAGCCACCCAGACCAAGGTCAACCTCGACGTGATCCGCGCAAGCGTAGCGTCCCGTAAGGAGGCAGCACCCGCCCCCGTCCCCAGGAACGAGAAAACCCCCGGTCTCCCGGGGGTTTCAAGGTGGTGCGCGATACTGGGATCGAACCAGTGACCTCTTCCGTGTCAGGGAAGCGCGCTACCGCTGCGCCAATCGCGCCTGAAAGGCTATTCGTTTGTTGAGTGGAGGTGGCGACGGGATTCGAACCCGTGTAAACGGCTTTGCAGGCCGGTGCCTAGCCGCTCGGCCACGCCACCGTGTGTGGTTCGACCCACGTGTCGCGATCGGCTTTCGGGTTTCCCCGGGTGGCGATCCACTCGAGCGGATGACGAGACTCGAACTCGCGACCCCAACCTTGGCAAGGTTGTGCGCTACCAACTGCGCTACATCCGCGTGTCCCGGTCACCCGGGCACTTGATCGACTTTAGCCGATCCTGAGCCCGTGCGCCAAACCGGCGCACCCCGCGCGTGTCTCCCCCGCGCGGTTCGATCAACCTGGCTGCATCCGCTAGGATCGTTGAGGTCCTGCACAGGGCCGCACGGGCGATTGGCGCAGTTGGTAGCGCGCTTCCTTCACACGGAAGAGGTCATCAGTTCGAGTCTGGTATCGCCCACATCAGAGAGGCCCGGAATCACGCGATCGCAGCGGATTCCGGGCCTTCTTCTCGGGGCCCCTGCCGGGTCGCTTTTTGCTCCCGTCTGATTCGTCGGGCCGCCGGCGCATCGGGTGGCGCGAGCTTGCTGCCCCCTCAAGGTGCGCAAAACTCAGGAGACACGCCGTGGCGGGAGCGCCGCGAAGGCGCTGGTGCGGCGTGTTTCCTGAATTCTGAACCGGCCCGAGTCGGCGCCGGGATGTCAGCGACCGGAACGCCAGCCATACCGGCGCTGCAGCGCGTCGGCGACCTGAGCGAAGCGGACGGCATCGAGAGCGGATGCCTCGCGGCGCATGCCGCGCTCGTGCACGCTGTAGAGCTGGCCGAGGTCGACCCACGACGGTCGGCGCCGGCTGTCCCACTCCCCCGGGCCGAGCGCCACGTGGTCAACGGAACCCGGATGCGGCGTGCTCGTCAGGCGCACGGCGTAGACGCGGTCGCGGCTCTGTCGTGCGATGACCAGCACCGGGCGGTCTTTCCCGCGGCCGTCGCGCTCTTCGTACGGCACCCACGTCCACACGATCTCCCCCGCGTCCGGCGCACCGTCCGCATCCGGCGCGTAGCTGAGCACGACGCCGCGTCGGCCCGGCGGGGCCACCTGCACCGTGGCGGTCGCGCCTGAGCGGCCGGGTTCGGCGCTCTGCGGTGCCACGCGGGCCGGGGACGGTCGCAGGAGACGCCTGAGCGCGGAGACGAGGCGGGATGGCACCGCCCCACCCTAGCGACCGCCCACGCGCACGAGAGGGCCCCGCGGACGGATCCGCGGGGCCCTCCTGTGGGGGATGTCAGTCGTTGACGATGGCGTAGCCCGCCTCGCCGTGGACCGAGGTGTCCACGCCGGCGATCTCGTCCTCGTTCTTGACACGGAAGCCGATCGTCTTCTCAATCGCGAAGCCGATGATGAAGGCGACGACGAAGGAGTACACCAGCACACCGGCTGCAGCGATCACCTGGAGCACCAGCTGCTCCCACCCGCCGCCGAGGAACAGTCCGGTGCCGGTGGCGAAGAAGCCGAGGTAGATGGTGCCGATGAGGCCGCCGACGAGGTGGATGCCCACGACGTCGAGGGAGTCGTCCAAGCCCCACTTCCACTTCAGCTCCACTGCGAGGGCGCAGACGGCGCCGGTGACGATTCCCAGCAGCAGTGCCCAGCCGGGGGCGAGTGCGGCGCAGGCCGGCGTGATGGCGACCAGACCCGCAACGGCACCGGAGGCTGCACCGACCGAGGTGGCCTTGCCGTCCTTGACCTTCTCGATGATCATCCAGCCGATGACGGCGGCGGCGGTGGCACCGATCGTGTTGATGATGATGAGGCCCACCGAGGAGTCCTCGGTGCCGAGCAGGCCGAACGTGCCCTCGGCACCGGCGTTGAACCCGAACCAGCCGAACCACAGGATCGCCGCGCCCAGCATCACCAGCGGAACGTTGTGCGGCTTGTGTGCGCCCTTCTGGAAGCCCACGCGCTTACCGAGCACGAGTGCCAGCGCGAGCGCGGCAGCACCGGCGTTGATGTGCACCGCGGTGCCACCGGCGTAGTCGATGACGGCGGCGTCGAAGCCGAAGACCTCGCCCAGGTTGAAGATCCAGCCACCGCCCCACACCCACGCGGCGACGGGGAAGTAGACGACCGTGGCCCAGATGCCTGCGAAGATCATCCACGATCCGAACTTCGCGCGGTCGGCGATCGCGCCGGAGATCAGCGCGACGGTGATGATCGCGAACGTCGCGCCGTAGGCGGCGCCGACCAGCCCGTTGTCATCGAGGGAGGCGAGACCGAAGTCGGAGAACGGGTTGCCGGCGAACGACCACGTGCTCTCCACCGCGCTCATGTTGAAGCCGTAGAGGATCCACAGCACGCTGACGAGTCCGAGCGCACCGAAGCTCATCATCATCATGCTGACGACGCTCTTGGCCTTGACCAGCCCGCCGTAGAAGAACGCCACCCCGGGCGTCATGAAGAGCACGAGCGCCGTTGCGGCGACGGCCCAGGCAAGATTTCCGCTGTCCATGAGAATCCTCATCCATGTGTCGTGTAACTCAGGACCCGGGCATCCGCAGAACATCGGGTAGCGGACGGTTCGGGCGAGCCCAGTTTCGCGACGAGCGGTTTCCGGGGGCGTGCGCAACGTGTTTCGCGTTGGTTACACGGTGGGCCCGCCGGTAAACATCGTGTTTCGACGGCCAGGGAGGATCACACGAATCCGCGCCGTCTGGCGTACGCGCAGCGCGTGCCCGATCATCTCCTCATGGGCATGGCGGAACTGGACGCGGAGGATCTGAGAGCGATTCACGGTGTTCTCGCGGGCGTGAGCGCTCTCGCATTGGCGGGATCGCTCGAGGAGAACTCGGTGCGAGTCCTCTCGCGCATGTTGCGCAGAGGAAGCGCGCCGAGCGACGACGGCACCGACTCGATCGCCTTCGTGCACCGCGAAATCGAAGCCCTCGCGCTGCGTCTCGGTGCCCTGATCGAGTAGCCGAACCACCTTCGAGACGACTGGCGTCCTACGCGTCGATCCAGACAGTCGCGTTCACCTCTGCCAAGTGCTTCAACGTCTTGGCGTCGATGGTCTCCGCACCTGACGGGAGGGTCAGAAAGAGCCGAACAAATGCGGTCGGAGCGTGGAGGACATCGGGAGGAATCGACGCGAGACGGTCAAGTAAATGATTGATCGTCGCCGCAAGGGTCTCTGCACGACGATCCCACGATGGTTCATTGAACGTGGTCGTCCCCAGGTGGTAACGGTGCTCATCAATCGGGCCCTCCGACTCCTGAAGGTAGTCCTCGAGCCGCTCAGTTCGCCCCGCACCGAAGACGGAGAGGCCCACGGTGACCCAGCAGTCAGGGTCGCCGTCACTGAGAGCTTTTGATCGCGCCGAGAGGGGCGGATGCCGCGGGGATCAGGCGTGCGTGAGGGCGACCAGGCGCGAGATCGCGCGCAGGTACTTCTTGCGATAGCCGCCGGCGAGCATGTCGGCGCCGAAGACCTCGTTCAGAGGGGTGCCGGTGGCACGCAGAGGGATCTGTGCGTCGTAGGCGCGGTCGATGAAGGCGACGAAGCGGAGGGCGGCGGACTGGTCTGCCAGCGGAGCGACATCGCGCAGGCCGATGAGGTCGACGCGATCGACGAGCCGGATGAACCGCGAGGGATGCACGCGCGCGAGATGGCCGATGAGTGCGGCGAAGTCATCGTCCGACGCGACGCCGCTGGTGCCGGCTGCCTCGACATCGGCGGCGTACTCCTCGGGCGTGCGCACGACCGCGGACCCGTCGATCGCGCGCTGGCGGTAGTCGGTGCCGTCGATGCGGATCGTGTCGAAGCTGGAGGCCATCGCGTGGATCTCGCGGAGGAAGTCCTGCGCCGCGAACCGGCCCTCGCCGAGGGCGTTCGGCGGCGTGTTGGATGTGGCGGCCAGTCGCGTCCCGGAGGACACCAGCTCTCCCAGCAGCCGGGTCATCACCATCGTGTCGCCCGGGTCGTCGAGCTCGAACTCGTCGATGCAGAGCAGATCGGAGCCGCGGAACAGTTCCACGGTGTTCTGGTAGCCGAGGGCGCCGACGAGGGCGGTGTACTCGATGAACGAGCCGAAGTACTTCCGGCGGGCCGGCAGGGCGTGGTAGATCGCCGCGAGGAGGTGGGTCTTGCCGACGCCGAACCCGCCGTCGAGGTACACGCCGGGCTTGGTCTCCGGCGCCTTCTTTGCGCGGCGGAACAGTCCTCCGCGGGCCGCTGCCGGGCCGTGTCCGGAGAAGGCAAGCAGACGCTCTTTGGCGTCCTGCTGGGACGGATAGGTCGCATCCGCGCGATACGAATCGAAGGTGGCTTCGTCGAACTGCGGTGGCGGCACGAGCGCGGCGACCATCTCCGAACCGGTCACCTCCGGCGTCCGATCGACCAGATGGACGATCCCCGTCCCGGAGGAGGTGCCTGTGGAGGTCATTGCCCGTCCTGTGTCGCCGTCTTTAGTCGAGTGTGAAGCCCGCACCCCGCAGCGGATCTAGGGTCGAAGGGGCGCCATCCAGCCTACGCCGAACCCTTCCCCGTCCCGACCGAGGAGCAACGATGACCGTCGAGTACGACACCACGTCCCCCAAGTTCGCCGAGTACGCCGCGCCCGAGCGCCTCGTCTCCGGCGACTGGCTGCAGGAGCACCTGGGCACCCCGGGACTGGTGGTGGTCGAATCCGACGAGGACGTGCTGCTGTACGAGATCGGGCACATCCCCGGCGCGGTCAAGGTCGACTGGCACACGGAGCTGAACGACCCGGTCGTGCGCGACTACATCGACGGCGCCGGATTCGCCGAACTCATGAGCCGCAAGGGGATCTCCCGCGACGACACGATCGTGCTCTACGGCGACAAGAACAACTGGTGGGCCGCCTACGCCCTGTGGGTGTTCTCGCTGTTCGGTCACGAGGACGTGCGCCTGCTGGACGGCGGACGCGACAAGTGGATCGCCGAAGGACGCCCGATGACCACCGAACCCGCCGGACGGCCTGCCGCGGAGTACCCCGTGGTCGAGCGCAACGACGCGCTGCTGCGCGCCTACAAGGACGATGTGCTGGCCCATCTCGGCAACCCGCTGGTGGACGTGCGCAGCCCCGAGGAGTACTCGGGCGAGCGCACGACGGCACCGGCGTACCCCGAAGAGGGCGCGCTGCGCGCCGGCCACATCCCCACCGCCCAGAATGTGCCGTGGGGCAAGGCGGTCGCCGAAGACGGCGGCTTCAAGCCGCGGGCCGAGCTGGATGCGATCTACCGCGAGGGCGCCGGCCTCAAGGACGGCGACGCGATCGTGGCCTACTGCCGCATCGGGGAGCGATCCAGCCACACGTGGTTCGTGCTGCAGCACCTCTTGGGCTTCGACAACGTCCGCAACTACGACGGGTCGTGGACGGAGTGGGGCAGCGCCGTGCGGGTCCCGATCGCGACCGGCACGGAGTCGGGGACGCTTCCACAGGCCCGCTGACCCCGGCGCAACCCAGCCGCAGGGGCGCGGGGCGTGGGATGATGGCAGGGATGACCGAAACCCTTCTGCCCACGGCCCTGGCGGGCATCCGCGACGAGTTCCTCGAGCTCGAGGAGCCCGAGCGTCTCCAGCTGCTGCTGGAGTACTCCCAGGAGCTCCCGGCGGTGCCCGCGAAGTACGACGGTCACCCCGAGATGTGCGAGCGCGTCGTGGAGTGCCAGTCGCCGGTGTACATCGTCATCGACGTCGACTCCGATGACCGCGTGGCCATGCACGCCACTGCTCCGGCGGAGGCTCCGACCACGCGCGGGTTCGCCAGCATCCTGGTGCAGGGCATCAGCGGCCTGAGCGCCGACGAGGTGCTCGCGATCCCCGACGATTTCCCGCAGAGCATCGGGTTGACCCGCGCGGTCAGCCCCCTCCGCATCGCCGGGATGACCGGCATGCTCATGCGCGCCAAGCGCCAGGTGCGCGCCAAGCGCGCGGCCTGACGTGCAGGTCACGCAGGTCGTGCCCGCCGGCGGCGGTGCGCACGACATCGGCACGCCCGAGGGACGCGCCTGGCTGGAGCGTCTGTACGCGCGCGACGACACCCGCTATGTGCGGCTGAACATGATCACGAGCCTCACCGGCGCCGCGGCCGGATCCGATGGCACGAGCGAGTCGCTGACGAGCCGGACGGATCGCGCCCTGCTCGGCATCATCCGCGCGGCGGCCGACGTGGTCGTCGTCGGTGCCGCGACGGTGCGCGCGGAGGGATACGTCCTCCCCCGGCGTGCGCGCCTGGCGATCGTCACGGTCAGCGGCGACCTCGACGGCCATCGGCTCGGCGACGCGGTGGACGGCCTGCTGCTGATCTGCCCGGAGACCCGCTCCGCCGAGGTGCGGGATCGCTCGGGGCTTCCCGGCGCACAGGTGCTCGCCATCCCCGGCGGCGAAGACATCGAGCCCGCCGCGATCTGCGACGCCCTCGACGCCCACGGCCTCCCGCGCGTCGTGTGCGAGGGCGGGCCGACGCTGGCCGCCCGGTTCGCCGATGCGGGTGTCATCGACGAGTACTGCGTCTCGGTGACACCCGCGCTCGACGCGGCAGACCGCCCGTTCCTGCCGATCGCTTCCCACGTCGACACCGAGGTGGCGGGGATGCTGGTCGACGAGGCGGGCTTCAGCTACCTGCGTCTTCGCGCTCGACGGTGAGGCCCTGCCGCCGCAGCCACTCGGTGATGGCGTGGGACCACCGCTCCTGGTCGTAGTTCCACAGCTTCGTGTGGCGCGCGACGGTGAAGGTGTGCATCTCGACCAGATCGGGTCGGGCCTCCGCGAGCTCGTGCGACGCGTCCGAGGGGACGAACCCGTCGTCGTCGCTGTGCAGGAGCAGGATCGGATGGTGCAGCTCGCTCGCGCGCGCCACCCCGTCCAGGCGATCGAACGGAATCGCGCCGCCGGTGCGGGCGACCGGGGCGGCCCACTCCGACCCCAGCGCACCCAGGGCCATCCCCGTCACGGGCGCAGGGAGGTGCAGCTGACGCGCCTGGTACTGCAGGACGACGCGCCAGTCCACGACCGGGGAGTCCAGGATGAGGCCGACGAGCATGTCCTGGTGCGGGGAATTGAGCTCGAGCTGGAGGGCGATGGCACCGCCCATCGACCACCCCATCACGATCACCCGGCGCGCACCGAGGCGCCGTGCCTGGCCGATCGCCGCATCCACGTCACGCCACTCCGTCGCGCCCAGCGCGTAGGTCCCCGTGCGGCTGCGCGGCCCCTCCCCGTCGTTGCGGTAGGACACGAGCATCGACGTGTAGCCCAGCGAATGGAACAGCGGCACGGCACGGAGGGCCTCTGCGCGCGTCGTGCCGCGTCCGTGCACCTGCACGACCCACAGATCCGAGTCGACCTCCGCGGGGAAGATCCACGCCGGGCACGGGCCCAAGGGTGAGCCGACCAGTTCGTCGCGGAACGGCAGCTGGAGGTCTTCGGGCCGGTCGTAGTACCAGCCGCTGAATGCCGCGTCGGGTGAGAGGTGCGCTGCCGAGTCCACGTGCGTGAGCAGCTTGCGCTTGACGGTGCCCTGATCTTCGGACAGCACGGATCCGAGCTTGACGTACGGGAGGGTGCCGGAGGTGAACAGGCCGTAGCGTCCCGGCAGCTCGGTGTCGGCGTTGCGCGTGAGGGTGACCGTCTGCGCGCTGGTGTCCAGGTCGACGATGCGGGTGTCGGTCACGCGGTCGGCCGGGGTGACCACGCGCCGGGCCACCCGGAGCGAGATCGCCCCGATGGCGGTCAGCACGGCGCCCAGGGAGATCCCCAGAAGCGCGATCGCCGCGTGCAGGGCGCCCGCGTACCGAGGGGAGGCGCCGGAGCTTGCGGCGCGCCTGGAGGCGTTCATCGAGGCCTCACTCTAGTCTGTGGCCGTGACCGAGCTTCCTCCCGACGGGACGTCGAGCGTCTTCGTCGAAGCCGCCGATCAGTTGCGGTCGCTCACGTTCCGATCCGACTTCGCCGTGCGCGAGATCCCTGCGCCCGCGGGACTGGCCCCTGACGCCCTCGCGCTGGCCGGCGATGTGCGGCCCGACGAGAGCGGCGCCGACTCCCCCTACGGAACCGGCCGCTTCATCCTGCTGCATGACCCCGACGAGCCCGAGCCGTGGGGCGGTGCGTGGCGCATCGTGTGCTTCGCCCAGGCGCCGCTGGAGGCCGAGATCGGCATCGACCCTCTCCTGGCGGATGTCGCGTGGTCATGGCTGACCGACGCGCTGGGATCGCGCGGCGCGGGGTATCACTCGGCGTCGGGCACCGCGACCAAGACTCTGTCCAAGGGCTTCGGCTCCCTCGCCGTCCAGGGCGACGGGGCGCAGATCGAACTGCGCGCCTCCTGGACACCTCAGGCGCCCTTCGGGCCGCACGTGGAGGCGTGGGCGGAACTGGTGTGCATGCTCGCCGGCCTCCCGCCCGGCAGCGAGGGGATCGCCGTCTTCGGCGCGCGGAGGTCTGTGGGTGACTGAGTATTCCGTGATCGCCGACGAGGAGGCGTTCTCGGCGGCCGTTGACGCGCTCGCTGCCGGAACCGGGCCCGTCGCCGTCGATGTCGAGCGCGCCTCCGGCTTCCGCTATTCGCAGCGCGCCTACCTCATCCAGGTCTTCCGCCGCGGGGCGGGCATCTACCTCTTCGACCCCGTCGAGATCGCCGACTTCGCGCCTCTCCAGGAGGCCATCGGCGACGCCGAGTGGGTGTTCCACGCCGCCAGCCAGGATCTCCCGTCCCTGCGCGAGCGCGGGCTGGATCCGCTCGAGATCTTCGACACCGAACTGGCCGCCCGGCTTCTCGGGCACGAGCGCGTGGGACTCGGGGCAGTCGTGGAGTCCACACTCGGCATCACGCTGGCGAAGGCCCATTCCGCCGCCGACTGGTCGACGCGCCCCCTGCCGCAGTCCTGGCTCGAATACGCCGCGCTGGATGTCGCGCATCTCGTCGACGTGCGTGACGCCCTCGTCGCGCAGCTGAGCGAGCAGGGCAAGACCGAGTACGCCGCGCAGGAGTTCGAAGCCGTCCGCGCCCGGCCACCCAAACCGCCGCGGGACGATCCGTGGCGCCGGATGAGCGGCCTGCACACCGTCCGCGGACGGCGCGCCCTGGCGGTGGCCCGGTCGTTGTGGCTCGCGCGTGAGGAGTTCGCGCGCGAGCAGGACGTGGCCCCGGGACGCCTGGTGCCCGACCGCTCGCTCGTGGCCGCGGTGATCGCCGACCCCCAGTCCAAGCCGGAGCTGGCCGCCATCAAGGACTTCAACGGGCGCGCCAGCCGCACCCAGCTGGATCGGTGGTGGAACGCCATCGTGGCCGGACGCGAGGCGACCGAGCTGCCGCCGGACCGAGTGCCCTCCGATTCCCTCCCGCCACCGCGGGCGTGGGCCGATCGCAACCCCCAGGCCGATGCCCGCCTGCGCGCGGCGCGCCCCGTCGTGGAGGCACGCGCGCAGGAGCTCGGGATGCCGACGGAGAACCTGCTCACGCCGGAAGTGCTCCGTCGCGTGGCATGGGCTCCGCCCGTCGAGATCACGGCGGACTCCATCGGCGAAGCGCTGCACGAATTGGGCGCGCGTCCCTGGCAGATTGAGCAGACCGCACAGTCAATCGCGGATGCCTTTGTGGAATCCGTCAATCCGCCTGTCGACGCGACGCCGGACCCTTCGTAGGTTCGATCCAACCGATTCGGGGGCTCACGGCCCGCCTCATAGGCTGACGGCATCCCTACTTTTGGAGGCAGAGTGGCCGAGATCTCGGACGTCTTCTTCGTCGATGGCATGCGCACGCCGTTCGGCCGCGCCGGCGAGAAAGGCATGTACTGGAACACCCGCGCCGACGACCTCATCGTCAAGGCGATCATCGGACTCATGGAGCGCAACGGCTCCGTGCCGAAGGACCGCATCGACGATGTCGCGATCGCCGCGACGTCGCAGACCGGTGACCAGGGCCTGACGCTCGGGCGCACGGCTGCGATCCTCGCGGGTCTGCCGATGACCGTGCCGGGCCTTGCGATCGACCGCATGTGCGCGGGAGCCATGACCGCCGTCACCACGATGGGCGCCTCGATCGGATTCGGCCAGTACGACGTCGCCCTCGCCGGCGGCGTCGAGCACATGGGTCGCCACCCCATCGGCGCCAACGCCGACCCGAACCCGCGGTTCGTCGCCGAGAAGCTCGTCGACCCCGGCGCCCTGAACATGGGTGTGACGGCCGAGCGGATCCACGACCGCTTCCCCCACCTGACCAAGGAACGGGCCGACCGGTACGGCATGCGCAGCCAGCAGAAGCTGCAGGCGGCGTACGAGGCCGGCAAGATCCAGCCCGACCTCGTCCAGGTGGCGATCAAGGATGCCGAGGGCGCCTGGAACCTCGCCACCGAGGACGAGGGCCGCCGCCCCGAGACCACGATGGAGGGACTGGCGAGCCTGAAGACGCCGTTCCGCCCGCACGGACGCGTCACCGCCGGCACCTCTTCGCCCCTGACCGACGGCGCCACGGTGTCGCTGCTGGCCGGCTCGGCCGCGGTGAAGGAACTGGGCCTCGCGCCCAAGATGCGGATGGTGTCGTTCGGGTTCGCCGGCGTCGAGCCGGAGATCATGGGCATCGGCCCGATCCCCTCGACCGAGAAGGCGCTCCGCAAGGCGGGCCTGACGATCGACGACATCGGACTGTTCGAGTTGAACGAGGCGTTCGCCATCCAGGTCATCTCGCTGCTGGATCACTTCGGCATCGCCGACGACGACCCCCGCGTGAACCCCTGGGGCGGTGCGATCGCGGTCGGCCACCCCCTGGCAGCATCCGGTGTGCGCCTCATGATCCAGCTCGCGGCGCAGTTCGCCGAGCGTCCGGACGTGCGCTACGGCCTCACAGCGATGTGCGTGGGGCTGGGCCAGGGCGGCTCGATCATCTGGGAGAACCCCTACTTCGACGGCAAGAAGCGGAAGTGACGGCAGGAATGACCAACTACGACGACATCGACTTCACCGTGCTGGAGTCCCTGTCCGCCGACGAGGTCGTCACGCACGCCCGTGTGCGCGACGTGCGGCTGGCTTCCGGCAAGGTGCTCGCCCTCATCACCCTCGACAACGGCCGCGACCACACGCGCCCCAACACGCTCGGACCGGCCACCCTCGCCGAGCTGGGGGCGACGCTCGCGCAGCTGAAGTCCCGCGCCGCCGCCGGCGAGATCCATGCGGTCGGCATCACCGGCAAGCAGTACATCCTCGCCGCGGGCGCGGACCTGTCGGAGGTCTCCAACCTGCCGTCCAAGGACGTCGCGCGGCTGATCGCGCAGCGCGGCCACCAGGTGCTGGGCTCGCTCTCGGAGCTGGGCGTGCCGTCCTTCGCGTTCGTGAACGGCCTGGCGCTCGGCGGCGGGCTGGAGATCGCGCTGAACTCCACCTACCGCACGGTGGATGCCTCGGCCGCGGCAATCGCGCTGCCGGAGGTCTTCCTCGGCATCATCCCGGGCTGGGGCGGCGCATACCTGCTGCCGAACCTCATCGGCATCGAGAACGCGCTCGAGGTGGTCATCTCCAACCCGCTCAAGCAGAACCGCGTGCTCAAGCCGAAGCAGGCGTTCGAGCTGGGGATCATGGACGCCATCTTCCCGGCGTCGAACTACCTCGAAGACTCGCTGCGCTGGGCCGACGGCGTGCTCACCGGCGCCGTCAAGGTCACGCGCAAGAACGAGCCCGGCAAGATCGAGCGCCTCACCAAGTGGCCCATCGCCGTCAAGATGGCCCGCAACATGCTCGAGAGCCGTATCGGCACCGTGCCCCGCTCCCCCTACGTCGCGCTCGATCTGCTCGACAAGGCCAAGAGCGGCACGAAGGCGGAGGGCTTCGCCCGTGAGGACGAGGCTCTCGCCGACCTCATCGTGGGCGACCAGTTCGCCGCATCCATGTATGCGTTCGATCTCGTGCAGAAGCGCGCCAAGCGGCCCGTCGGCGCCCCCGACAAGGCGCTGGCGAAGAAGGTGCAGAAGGTCGGCATCATCGGTGCGGGGCTCATGGCGAGCCAGTTCGCGCTGCTGTTCGTGCGCAAGCTGCAGGTTCCGGTCCTGATCACCGACCTCGACCAGGCGCGCGTGGACAAGGGCGTCGCCTCCGTCCACGAGGAGATCGGCAAGCTCGAGGCCAAGGGCCGGCTGGACGCCGACGGCGCGAACCGTCTGCGTGCGCTCGTGAGCGGCACGACCGACAAGAGCCAGTACGCCGACTGCGACTTCGTCATCGAAGCGGTCTTCGAAGAGGTCGGCGTCAAGCAGCAGGTGTTCGCCGAGATCGAGCCGCTTCTGGCCGAGGACGCGATCCTGGCGACGAACACGTCGTCGCTGTCGGTCGAGGAGATCGGCGCCAAGCTCGCCCACCCCGAGCGCCTGGTCGGCTTCCACTTCTTCAACCCGGTCGCCGTCATGCCGCTGATCGAGATCGTGCGGACGGCGAACACCTCGGATGCGGCGCTGTCGACCGCGTTCGTGGTGGCGCGGACCCTCGGCAAGAATGCGGTGCTCACCGCCGACGCGCCCGGCTTCGTCGTCAACCGGCTTCTGGCGAAGGTCATGGGCGAGGCCGCGCGCGCGGTGTACGAGGGCACCCCGCTCCTGACCGTGGAGAAGGCGTTCGCGCCGCTCGGACTTCCGATGACGCCGTTCCAGCTCATCGACCTCGTCGGCTGGAAGGTCGCCGCGCACGTGCAGGACACGATGGCCACGGCGTTCCCGGAGCGGTTCTTCGCGTCGGAGAACTTCCACCAGCTGGCCGAACTGCCCGAGGTCGTGGAGAAGGACAAGAGCGGCCGCGTCACCGGCTGGACCAAAGCCGCGCAAAAGGTGCTGAAGACCGGCTCCTCCCCCGCATCCGAGGACGCCATCCTGCGCCGCGTGCAGGACGGCCTCGCCCAGGAGATCCGCCTCATGCTGGATGAAGGCGTCGTGCCCGAAGTCGAAGACATCGACCTGTGCCTCATCCTCGGTGCCGGGTGGCCGTTCATCGACGGCGGCGCCTCGCCGTACCTCGACCGGGAGGGCGCGTCGGAGCGCGTGTTCGGCGACACGTTCCACCACCCGCCCATCCGCGGCATCGGCGGCTGAGCAGCACCCGCCGCATCGGCCGTTGAGCAGCATCCGCCGCATCGGCGGCTGAGCAGTATCCGCGAAAGGGCGGCCCTCCGGGGTCGCCCTTTCCCTTTGCCCCGCTCCCCTCCGCCCCACGTTCGCGCCTGTTCGGTGCATTCGCCACGCTTCAAAGCGGCGCGAACGCACGAAAGTGGCGCGGACGCGTGGCGCGGGCGCGGATGCCGCGGGGCTCGGTCATCCCACGTTCGCGCCTGTTCGGTGCATCCGCCACGCTTCAAAGCGGCGCGAACGCACGGAAGTGGCGCGGACGTGTGGCGCGGACGCGTGGCGCGGGCGCCGAGCCGCACGGAAGTGGCGCGGACGCGTGGCGGGGAAGGGCGTACGGTGCGGGTCAGCGCTCCTGGGCGTCGCGGCGGGTGGCGACGTCGAGCAGCCACACCGGCTCCTGCTCCGTCGGCCGGGCCACCGGGATGCGCGTGCCGAGCACCTGCGAGACAACGTCCTGCGCGATCTTCGCGGCGGTCAGGCCGGCATCCTCCAGCACCTGCTCGCGCGAGGCGTGCGGGATGAACTCGTCGGGAACGCCCAGCTCGTCCACGGCCGTGTCGATGCCCGCTTCGCGGAGCACCTGGCGTACGCGCGTGCCGATGCCACCCACGCGGATGCCGTCCTCGATCGTGATGACGAGGCGATGGCGCCCGGCGAGCTCGACGATCGAGGGCTGCACGGGAATGACCCAGCGCGGGTCGACCACCGTGGCCCCGATGCCCTGCGCGCGCAGGCGCGTCGCGACATCCATCGCGACGTGCGCCATGGGACCGATGCCGATCAGCAGGACGTCTTCCGCATCGGACCGGGCGAGCACGTCGACGCCGTCGGCCAGGCGCTCCAGGGCCGGCAGATCCGGCGCGGCCGCGCCCTTCGGGTAGCGCACGACGGTGGGGGCGTCGTCCACGGCAACGGCCTCGCGCAGCTCCTCCTGCAGGCGTGCGGCATCCCGCGGTGCGGCGATGCGGATGCGGGGCACGAGCTGCAGCATCGCGAGGTCCCAGATGCCGTGGTGGCTCGGGCCGTCGGGGCCGGTGACCCCGGCACGATCCAGCGCGAACGTCACGCCCGCTCCGTGCAGCGCGACGTCCATGAGCACCTGGTCGAAGGCGCGATTCATGAAGGTCGCATAGATCGCGACGACCGGATGTAGCCCACCGAACGCCAGGCCCGCGGCCGATGCCACGGCGTGCTGCTCCGCGATCCCGACGTCGTAGACCCGGTCGGGGAAGCGCTCGGCGAACAGCTGCAGGCCGGTGGGGCGCAGCATGGCGGCGGTCATCGCGATGACGTCCTCACGCTCGCCGCCGATCTCGACGAGCTCACGGGCGAACACATCGGTCCAGTCGTTGCCGCTGCTCGCCGACAGCGGCTCGCCGGTGATGGGATCGATCTTGCCCACCGCGTGGAACTGGTCGGCCTCGTCGCTGAGGGCCGGGGCGTAACCGCGGCCCTTCTCGGTGATCGCGTGCACGATCACCGGCGCACCGTAGGACTTCGCCAGCTCGAGCGTCTCCAGCAGCACCTCGAGATCGTGGCCGTCCACCGGCCCGAGGTACTTGATGTCGAGGTTGGAGTAGAGGGCGGCGTTGTTGGTGAAGCGCGAGAGGAAGCCGCGCGTGCCGCCGCGCACGCCGCGATACAGCGCGCGGGCCGCCGGGCCGAGGCTGCGGAAGAGAGAGTCGGATCCGCGGTGCAGCGTCCGGTAGGCGTCGTTCGTGCGCACGCGGTTGAGGTAGCGTGCCATCCCGCCGATGGTCGGCGCGTAGGAGCGCCCGTTGTCGTTGACGACGATGACGAGGTTGCGGTCGTTGTCATCGGTGATGTTGTTGAGCGCCTCCCACGTCATGCCGCCGGTGAGAGCGCCATCGCCCACGACCGCCACCACATGACGGTCATGGCGTCCCGTGCGGCTGAACGCACGGGAGACGCCGTCGGCCCAGCTCAGTGAACTGGATGCGTGGGAGGACTCCACGACGTCATGCGGGCTCTCGGAGCGCTGGGGGTAGCCGGCCAGGCCGCCGCGCGAGCGCAGACGGGAGAAATCCTGCCGCCCGGTGAGGAGCTTGTGGACGTAGGACTGGTGGCCGGTGTCGAAGATGATCGGATCCGCCGGCGAGTCGAAGACGCGGTGCAGGGCGATCGTGAGCTCGACCATGCCGAGGTTCGGACCCAGGTGTCCGCCCGTGCGGGAGACGTTCTCGACCAGGAACGCCCGGATCTCCGCGCTCAGCTGCTGGAGCTGGGTGAGATCCAGCGCGTCGATGTCACGGGGACTCGTGATGGTGGGCAGCAGCTCCATGGGATCCTTCTCCGACCGGTCGCAGCGCCGGGGCGCCGTCCTCCGAGTTTAGCCGCGCGCCCCTGTACGGGGCCTGCGCGGCGCACGAGCGGCCCGGCGTGTACGATCTGCGCCCACCCCTCCGGGGATACGGAAGCGGCCCCGAGGTCTCCCCCGGGGCCGCGTCGTGCGGGACTCAGACCAGTGAGCGCAGCACGTACTGCAGGATGCCGCCGTTGCGGTAGTAGTCCGCTTCACCGGGCGTGTCGATGCGGACGATCGCGTCGAACTCGACCGTCTCCTTGCCCTCGGGCGAGAACTCGCTCGGCTCGGCCGTGACGCGCACCGTCTTGGGCGTGACGCCCTCGTTCAGCTGCTCGAGGCCCTGGATGGAGACGATCTCGGTGCCGTCCAGGCCCAGCGACGACCAGCTCTCGCCGGCCGGGAACTGCAGCGGGACGACGCCCATACCGATGAGGTTGGAGCGGTGGATGCGCTCGAAGCTCTCGGTGATGACCGCCTTCACGCCCAGGAGGCTCGTGCCCTTGGCCGCCCAGTCGCGCGACGAGCCGGAGCCGTACTCCTTGCCGCCGAACACCACGAGGGGCGTGCCCTGCGCGGCGTAGTTCTGGCAGGCGTCGTAGATGAACGACTGCGGGCCGCCGGGCTGGGTGAAGTCGCGCGTGTAGCCGCCCTCCACGATGGCGCCGTCGTTGACCGCGCGCACCAGCTCGTTCTTGAGGCGGATGTTCGCGAAGGTGCCGCGGATCATCACCTCGTGGTTGCCTCGGCGCGATCCGTAGGAGTTGAAGTCCTTGCGGTCCACGCCGTGCTCGGCCAGGTAACGGCCCGCGGGGCTGTCGACCTTGATGTTGCCGGCCGGGCTGATGTGGTCGGTCGTGACCGAGTCACCCAGAGCCGCCATGACGCGCGCGCCGGTGATGTCGCGCACGGGGGTGAGCTCCATCGTCATGCCCTCGAAGTACGGGGGCTTGCGCACGTAGGTGGATGCCTCGTCCCACTCGAACACGTCACCGGTGGGCGTGGGCAGGTTCTGCCAGCGCTCGTCACCCTCGAAGACCGTCGCGTACTGACGCGTGAACATGTCCTCGTTGATCGACGAGTCGATCGTCGCCTGCACCTCGGCGGCGTCGGGCCAGATGTCCTTGAGGAAGACGTCGTTGCCCTCGGTGTCCTTGCCCAGCGGATCGGTCTCGAAGTCGAAGTTCATCGAGCCGGCGAGGGAGTACGCGATCACCAGGGGTGGCGACGCGAGGTAGTTCATCTTCACGTCGGGGTTGATGCGTCCCTCGAAGTTGCGGTTGCCCGAGAGCACCGCGGTGACCGCGAGGTCGTTCTCGTTGATCGCGGTCGAGACCTCTTCGATGAGCGGTCCCGAGTTGCCGATGCAGGTCGTGCAGCCGTATCCGACGGTGTAGAACCCGAGGTCTTCGAGGTCCTGCGTGAGGCCGGCCTTCTCGTAGTAGTCGGTGACGACCTTCGATCCGGGCGCGAGGGTGGTCTTCACCCACGGCTTGGCCTTCAGGCCCTTCTTGACCGCGTTGCGAGCCAGCAGGCCCGCGGCGAGCATGACCGAGGGGTTGGAGGTGTTGGTGCACGAGGTGATCGCCGCGATCGTGACGGCGCCGTGGTCGAGCATGAAGGACTCCCCGCCCTCCAGCGTCACCTTCGTCGGCTTCGAGACCGTGGAGGGTGCGTGGCTGAGCGACTGGGCGTCGTGCTCGTGCTGGTGGCTGACCTCCGAGGGCGGCTCGCCCTGGCTGGTCTCGTCCTGCGGCGTGAAGCCGATGGGGTCCGAGGCCGGGAAGGTTCCTTCCACCGCCGCATCCACCGGCGTGTGCGCGCCGGGCTCGGCGTAGTCGAGCAGATCGTGCTCGAACTGCTCCTTGGAGCGGGACAGCTCGATGCGATCCTGCGGGCGCTTGGGGCCAGCGATGGAGGGGACGACCGTGGACAGGTCCAGCTCCATGTACTCGCTGAACACCGGCTCGACGCCCGGGTCGTGCCACAGGTGCTGCTCCTTGGCGTATGCCTCGACGAGGGCGACCTGCTCCTCGCTGCGGCCGGTCAGGCGCAGGTAGTCGAGGGTCACGTCGTCGACGGGGAACATCGCCGCGGTGGAGCCGAACTCCGGGCTCATGTTGCCGATCGTGGCGCGGTTGGCCAGCGGGACGGATGCGACGCCCTCGCCGTAGAACTCCACGAACTTGCCCACCACGCCGTGCTTGCGGAGCATGTCGGTGATCGTGAGGACGACGTCGGTGGCGGTGACGCCCATGGGGATCGCGCCGGTGAGCTTGAACCCGACGACCCGCGGGATCAGCATCGACACGGGCTGGCCGAGCATCGCGGCCTCGGCCTCGATGCCGCCGACGCCCCAGCCCAGCACGCCCAGGCCGTTGACCATCGTGGTGTGCGAGTCGGTGCCCACGCACGTGTCGGGGTAGGCGCGCAGGACGCCGTCGACGGTGCGGTCGTAGACGACCTTGGCGAGGTGCTCGATGTTCACCTGGTGCACGATGCCGGTGCCGGGCGGGACGACCTTGAAGTCGTCGAACGCCGTCTGGCCCCAGCGGAGGAACTGGTACCGCTCGCCGTTGCGCTCGTACTCGATCTCGACGTTGCGCTCGAGGGCGTTGGGGGTGCCGAACAGGTCGGCGATCACCGAGTGGTCGATGACCATCTCGGCGGGCGAGAGGGGGTTGATGCGCGAGGGGTCTCCACCCAGCGCCGCGACGGCCTCACGCATCGTGGCGAGGTCGACGATGCACGGCACGCCGGTGAAGTCCTGCATGACCACGCGGGCCGGCGAGAACTGGATCTCGGTGTCGGGTTCTGCCGCGGCATCCCACGATCCCAGTGCCCGGATCTGCTCCGCCGTCACGTTCGCGCCGTCTTCGGTGCGGAGCAGGTTCTCCAGCAGCACCTTGAGGCTGAACGGGAGCTTCTCGTAGCCCTCGACGGTGTCGATGCGGAAGATCTCGTAGTCGGTGCTGCCGACCGTCAGGGTGCTTTTCGCACCGAAGCTGTCAACCGTGGACACGTTCGTCTCCTTCGTCGGCGGATGCGGGGGCGAACCCGCCCTCTTCATCTTCCCCGCCGCATGTCGCGGCGGCTAGGAAGGCTGTCCTAACCGGGAAGACGAGAGAATTTATCTCGATGTCAAGATAAATGTATCAGGTTTGCCGCGGCGGGTAGAGCGTCCGGACGGCAAGCCACGTGACCGCCACGAGCGGCGCGAACAGCGGTAGGCCCATGATGATCTTCAGGGTTCCCAGCGCGGTGACGTCGCCGGCGAAGTAGAGCGGGAGCTGCACCGCCAGGCGCGCGAAGAACAGCGCTGCCCACGCCACCGACAGCCAGAAGAACACGCGGCGTTTGCGCGGCTCGCCCCGCCAGCGCGTGCCCTCGTTCATGAGGAAGCCGACGGCCAGTCCGATCAGCGGCCACCCGATGAGGGCGGAGACGAGGAAGGCGGTGCCGTAGGCGCCGTTGGTGATGAAGCCGAAGACGAAGTTGTCCTGACCGCGCCCGGTCAGAAGGGCGAGCCCCGCCGCGGCGGCCGTGGCGACGAGGCCGCCCAGAGCTGCGCTGGCGGGCGACCGCTGCGCGAGCCGGATGACGCTGAACACCACGGCGATCCCGACCGAGACGCCGAGGCTCAGCCAGAGGTTCCCCTGCCCCGCGCGATCGTCGTAGGTCAGCGTGAACAGCACGACGAACGCGAGGCTGGGCAGGACGGATTCGAGGATGCCGCGCCATCCGCCCATCGCGGTCCACACGGCGGCGCCCGTGGACTCCGCGCCCTCGGCATTCAGGCCCGCTGCCCGGGCCGCCGCCTGACCGAGCGCCGTACGCAGCGCCTCGGAGGCGGGGGGCGGGATGTCGGGCGTGGATGCGCCGGCGTCGCCGTCTGCGCGCCCGTGCGGCCGCTCGGAGTCGGTCACGCCGAACCTGGCACGGCGGGCATCTTCAGCGGGATCAGATCGCGCGGCGGCATGGGGGCGCTCCCGCGCACCACGACGATCGAGCGGAACAGGTCCTCGACCTTCGCCGCGGCATCCGTGTCGCTCGTGGCGGCTCCGCCGATCACGCCGCGCAGGAACCACCGCGGACCGTCCACACCGACGAAACGGGCCAGGCGCTTGCCGGTGCCGTCGGCGCCCGCGACGACGGGGACCTCCGCGAGGAGCTCGGGCCCCAGCGGTCCCTCGCGCTCTTCGACGCGGCCGCCCTGCTGGCGGACCTGCTGGCGGATCTGCTCACGCGTCTCGGTCCACAGGCCGGCGGTGCGCGGGGCTGCGAACGGCTGCACCTGCAGCGTCGAGTCGGCGTAGTCCAGGCCCACCGCCACGATGCGCTTGGTCTGCTCCTCGACTTCGAGGCGGAGGTTCAATCCTTCGCGCGGCAGCACCTTGATGCCGCCGAGGTCGATGTAGGGCCGGACCGGGTTGGCTTCGGACTCGTCGAACGGGCCGGCGCTGTCGCGGTCGGCAGGGGCTTCCTTGCCGACGGGGGCCTCGGGGGACAGATCGGTCATGCGCGGACCCCTTGGGTGCTCGAGTAGCCGGTGGACCCGAAGCCGCCTTCGCCGCGCGAGCTGTCGGGCAGCGTGTCGACGGGTAGGAAGCGCACCGGTGGAACCGGCATCACGATGAGCTGGGCGATCCGATCCCCCACCGCTACGTCGAACGCCTCGCGTGCGTCGGTGTTGAGGAGGGAGACCTTGATCTCGCCGCGGTAGCCGGCGTCGACCGTGCCGGGTGCGTTGACGATGGTGATGCCGTGCTTGGCGGCCAGGCCGCTGCGCGGCACGACGAATGCGACGTGGCCGTCCGGAAGGGCGATGCGGACGCCGGTGCCCACGAGGGCGCGCTCCCCCGGCTCCAGCCGCACGGCCTCGGCCGCGGTGAGGTCGGCGCCGGCGTCACCGGGGTGCGCGTACACGGGAGCCGCGGCGGCGATAATGGGGACGTCGACGGTATCGGTCACCCCATGAGGGTAATGCAGATGGGAAGGTGCAGCATCCGCGGTGCAATCACTTATCGCGAGCGGCTGAGCCCCTCCCTGTGGGTTCTCGTGGCGGCGGCCGTGTGCGGTCCGATGGCCGCTCTCGTGCTGACCCCGGTGGATCGCACGGTCGCGCTGATCGTGGGGGCGATCGTGGGGATCGGCATCGTCGTGGGCCTGATCGCCCTGTCGCCGGTCGTCGAGGTGCGGGAGGGCGTGCTGCACGCCGGGCCCGCCCGCATCGACGCGGACCTGCTGGGCGAGCCGGTCCCGGCGACGGGCGAGGAGGCGCGGCAGGCGCGGGGGGCTCTGATCGACCGGAGGTCGTGGATGCTGCTTCGGGGCGGGATCGATGGGGTGGTCACGGTGCCCGTGACCGACCCGGACGACCCCACTCCGGCGTGGGTGATCTCCACGCGCACCCCGGAGCGGTTGTCTGCGGCGATCCGCCGCGCTCAGGTCAGGCCGCGCACTCCCGGCAGATAGGGCCGGAGCCGCCGTCGTGGTCGAGCTGCGAGCGGTGCTTCACGAGGAAGCAGTTGGAGCAGGTGAACTCGTCCTCCTGCGGCGGGAGGACGACGACGTCGAGCTCGACGTCGGAGAGGTCGGCCCCGGGCAGTTCGAAGCCCGAGGGGTTGTCGGCATCCTCGACGTCGATCGCGCCGGAGGTCTTGTCCGGGACGCGCTCCTTCAGGGCCTCGATCGACTCGCTGTCGTCCTCGGTCTTGCGGGGTGCGTCGTAATCGGTCGCCATGCGTGAACGTCTCTTCTTTCAGGGGGTGGAACAGGGGGGTGCCGTGCCCGATCGGGCGGCCATAGTTTGCATGACGGCCCGTCGTTTCGCAAATGCGCACGGCCGTGACGGCATCGTCGTCATCAAGGGAACACCGGCAAAACGCGCGGCGCGCCCGCGATATTCCCGGCCTCGGGCGATGGCTGTGTCAGCATGGGCGCTGACCGCAGATCGAAGGGGTGTTTCGCATGGAACAGCTCAAAGTCATCGGCACCGAGGAGAATTTCCTGGTCCTGGCGACGGAGTCCGGTGAGAGGTTCACTCTCGCCGTCGACGAGGTGCTGCGCGGCGAGATGCGCCGAGCGCGGCGCGAACGCACGGCAGAGGACCGAGGCCCACGCCCCAGTCCCCGCGAGGTGCAGGCGCACATCCGCGCCGGCATGTCGGCCCCCGAGGTCGCCGCCCTCATGGGCGCACGCCTGGAGGACGTCGTGAAGTTCGAGCGGCCGGTGCTCGCCGAGCGCGACCACGTCGTCGGTCAGGCCCTCGCCGTCCCCGTGCTCCTGGGGGGCGAGCTCGAACACGAGCACGTCACCTTCGGTGCGGCCGTCCGCGCCAAGCTCGCCGAGGCTCACGCCACGGGCGAGCGGTGGACCAGCTGGAAGGAATCGACCGGCTGGGTGGTCAAGCTCGAGTTCACCGCGAACGCCATCGACCACGACGCGCGCTGGGGTTTCGACCCCCGCCGCAGCACGCTCTCGCCGCAGAACGCCGACGCGATCCAGCTCTCGCGTCAGGGTTCCCTGCCCGAGGGGCTCATCCCCCGCCTGCGGGCGCTGGACGTGCCCCTGGCCAAGGATGACACCCGCTTCGACAGCGGGGCGTTCGGGCCCCGCCGCATCGAGCAGCACGACACCGAGCCGGTGCCGGAGGCTGCGGCGCCGCCTCATGCGACGCAGGACGCCGCCCGTCGCGCGCCGGATGCCTCGGTCACCTCGACCGAGACCGCCGATCTGCTCGAGGCGCTCCGTCGCCGACGCGGACAGCGTGAACCCCTGCCGGGCACCGAGACCGAGCCGCAGCGGACGTCGGCGCCCGTGGCACTGTTCGATGCGCTGGAGCCGGGCTACGACGGATCGGGTTCCTCTCCCGACACGGAGGCATCCGCCACCCCGGCACCCTCGTCCGATTCGGGTGGCCGCCGCCGGGGCCGCACGTCGATGCCGTCATGGGACGAGATCGTCTTCGGAGCGCGCGGCGACGAGAGCTGACCGCTCAGGCGAACGCGCCCAGCCGCAGCAGCGGCACGATCCGCTCCTCGACCGTGAGCGACCCGTGCTGCCCGACCATGCGCTGCGACGCCTTGTCGGGTTCGCGGTCGTCGTAATAGGCGACCGCCGCGCGTGCGGCCACCAGCACGTCCCCCATCCGCTCGGTGACCTCGGCGTCGACGCGCCCGAACAGACCGGCCCCCACGGCCTCGGCCCTGGTGAGGACCCAGGCCCTGCTGGATTCCGCCGCCGCCCACGCCGCGTGCACGTCCGCGGCACGGCCCGGCTCGGCGTACAGGTGCAGCATCCGGGGCTCGCCCCCGACCACGGCGACGCCGTCCCACAGGGGTGAGTCCTCGCCGAAGAGCAGCCGGCGGTGCGCGGGCACGTCGACCATGCCGTGGTCGGCGGTGATGAGCGCGCCGTCGGCGGGGTCGAGGGCCGCCGAGAAGCGTGCGGCCGCGGCATCCACCCGCTCCAGCGCGGACGACCACTGATCCGACTCCCACCCGTGGCGGTGCCCGACGCTGTCGAGGTCGGGCGCGTACAGGTACACCAGGGCGCCGGGATGCTCCGCCGCCACGCGCGCGGCCGTCTCGACGCGGTCGCCCAGGTCGTCGACGCCGAAGATGTCCGCCCCGCGCATCGTCGCCGCGGTGAACCCCGTGCCGCGGTACTCCGAACGCGTCACGACGAACGTGGGGCGTCCCAGCTCCTTCTCACGCTCGAGGATCGGCGTCGAGCGCTGCCACGTGAGGGGATCGAGGCCATCCGTCTCCCATCCGCGCAGCTGGTTGGGAGCCGTGGCGGTGCCGGGTACGCGCACGCGATAGCCCACGATCCCGTGCTGCCCGGGATCCGTTCCCGTCAGCAGGCTCGTGAGAGCGGCCGCCGTCGTGGAGGGGAAGACCGTACGCGCGACAGCGCTGCGCGAAGACAGCGACGACAGGAAACGCGCGTGGCCGCGCCGCCCGGCGAGGTTGGCGGCGCCGAGCCCGTCGATCACGAACACGATGGCGCTGCGGGCAGGTGGCAGGAACTCGGATGCGCCGCCCAGTGCGGCCAGCGCATCGGTCAGCACACCGGTGAGGCTCCGGGCTCGCGGCGGGTACGCCGGTAGGCTGAGAGGCATCCGGGCCAGTCTCGCACAGGCGGGCGGCCCCCCGTCGAGGCGCAACCGCCTCGCCCGACTCCGCCGACCCGAGGCCCACACGGACATGCCCTCTTCCCGCCCCTCCCCTGCCGTCGAAGAACGCATCGAAGACGTCGATCTCTCCACCGAGATGCAGGGGTCCTTCCTCGAGTACGCGTACTCGGTGATCTACTCCCGAGCCCTGCCCGACGCGCGCGACGGCCTCAAACCCGTGCAGCGGCGCATCCTGTACCAGATGGCCGAGATGGGCCTGCGGCCCGACCGCGGCCACGTCAAGAGCGCCCGCGTCGTGGGCGAGGTGATGGGAAAGCTGCACCCGCACGGTGACGCGCCCATCTACGACGCCCTCGTGCGTCTGGCCCAATCGTTCTCGCTGCGCGTGCCGCTGGTCGACGGCCACGGCAACTTCGGGTCGCTCGACGACGGCCCCGCCGCCCCGCGCTACACCGAGGCACGTCTCGCCCCGCCCGCGCTCGCGCTCACCGCCGATCTGGACGAAGACGTCGTCGACTTCATCCCCAACTACGACGGGCAGTTCCAGCAGCCCGAGGTGCTTCCGGCGGCGTTCCCGAACCTGCTCGTCAACGGCGCATCCGGCATCGCCGTGGGCATGGCCACGAACATGGCACCGCACAACCTCATCGAGGTGGTTGCGGCGGCCGTGCATCTCCTGCAGCATCCGGAGGCCACCCTCGAAGAGCTCATGGAGTTCGTCCCCGGGCCCGACCTCCCCTCCGGCGGGATCATCGTCGGACTCGACGGCATCCGCGACGCGTACGCCAACGGGCGCGGCACGTTCCGCACGCGCGCGAAGGTGTCGGTGGAGTCGCTGGGCCCGCGCCGCACGGGGCTCGTCGTCACGGAGCTCCCCTACCTGGTCGGACCCGAGCGGGTGATCGAGAAGATCAAGGACGCCGTCACCAGCAAGAAGCTCGCCGGCATCGCCGACGTCACCGACCTCACCGACCGCACCAACGGGCTGCGCCTGGTCATCGCCATCAAGACCGGGTTCGACCCGAATGCGGTGCTCGAGCAGCTCTACCGCCTGACGCCGATGGAGGACTCCTTCGGCATCAACAACGTCGCCCTCGTCGACGGTCAGCCGCAGACCCTCGGCCTGCGCGACCTGCTGCGGGTGTACCTGGATCACCGCATCCGGGTCGTCACGCGGCGCAGTGAGTACCGCCTCGCCCGCCGCCGCGAACGCCTGCACCTGGTCGAGGGGCTCCTGATCGCGATCCTCGACATCGACGAGGTCATCCAGGTGATCCGCACCTCCGACGACAGCGAGCAGGCCCGCGCGCGGCTGATGGACGTGTTCGATCTGAGCCAGCTGCAGGCGGAGTACATCCTCGAGTTGCGCCTGCGGCGCCTCACGAAGTTCTCCCGCATGGACCTCGAAGCCGAGCGCGACACTCTGAAGGCCGAGATCGACGCACTGGTGGAGCTGCTGGGTGACCCGGCGCTGCTGCGCGCGCAGGTCGCGCGGGAGCTGGAGGCCACGTCCGAAGCCCTCGGCACGCCGCGTCGCACCATGCTCCTGAACGGCGGGCCGGTGACCGCGCGCTCGTCGCGGGCCGCAGCCGCCGCCGACCTGCAGATTGCGGACGCGCCGTGCCGCGTCTTCCTCTCCGCCACGGGACGGATGGTGCGGGCCGAGCGGTCCCCGGACGCCCCGAACGAGGGCATCGTGACGCCGGCACGCAGGTCGAAGCATGACGCGATCCGTTCGGCGGTGGACACCACCACCCGCGGCGACGTGGGCGCCGTCACGAGCGCAGGACGCCTGGTGCGCTTCTCCCCCGTCGACCTGCCCTCCGTCCCCGGTAACGCCGTGCAGCTGGCCGCCGGCACGAAAGCGGACCAGTACCTCGGGCTCACCGGGGGCGAGCATGTGGTGGCGATCGTGCCGCTCGTGGCCGATCCGCCCATCGCCCTCGGCACTGCCCAGGGCGTGGTCAAGCGCGTGTCGGCGAGCGAACTGCCGTCGAACAAGCACGACGTCTCGATCATCACGCTGCGCGAGGGCGACCGTGTCGTGGGCGCGGCACCGGCCTCCGACGGTGCCGAGCTCGTCTTCATCTCCGCCGACGCGCAGCTGCTGCGCTTCGACGCATCGTCCGTGCGCCCGCAGGGGCGCGCCGCCGGCGGCATGGCCGGTATGCGGCTGGCCGACGGAGTGGAGGCGGTCGGGTTCTCGGCGGTGGGAGCATCCGCCTTCGACGCGGTCGTGGTCACCGTCGCCGGGTCGGCGTCGGCGATCGCGGGCACCGACGCGGGCAGCGCCAAGGTCTCGGCGTTCACCGAGTACCCCGCGAAGGGCCGCGGCACCGGCGGCGTGCGCGCGCAGCGATTCCTCAAGGGCGAAGACGTGCTGACCCTCGCGTGGGTGGGATCCGACCCGCGCGCCGTGGGCTCCGACGGCGCCGTGCGGCAGCTGCCGCCCTCCGGCGCCAAGCGCGACGCGTCGGGGACCCCCCTGGACGGCGTGATCGGCGCCCTCGGCACGACCGTCCGCTGACGTCGGTCGGCGAGAGCCCGGCCGACGGGTTCTCGCCGACGAAGGGTCAGGCGTCGATGCGTTCGCGCGCGAGTCGGTCGCTGGCCTCGACGATGAACTCGCGGCGCGGGGCGACCTCGTTCCCCATGAGCAGTTCGAAGACGCTCGCGGCAAGCTCCGCGTCCTCCACCCGCACGCGGCGCAGCGTGCGGCCGGCGCGGTCCATCGTGGTGGTCGCCAGCTGATCGGCGTCCATCTCGCCGAGGCCCTTGTAGCGCTGCACCGGTTCCTGCCAGCGCTTGCCCGACTTCGTCAGCTTCGTCAGCAGGGCGTGCAGCTCCTGCTCGCTGTAGGTGTAGATCGTCTCGTTGGGCTTGGTGCCCGGGTTCATCACGACCACGCGGTGCAGCGGCGGCACGGCGGCGAAGACGCGTCCGGCCTCCACGAGTGGACGCATGTAGCGGAAGAACAGGGTGAGCAGGAGCGTGCGGATGTGCGCGCCGTCCACGTCGGCGTCGCTCATCAGGATGACCTTGCCGTATCGGGCCGCGTCGAGCTCGAAGGATCGGCCCGAGCCCGCGCCGATGGTCTGGATGATCGCGGCGCATTCGGCGTTGGAGAGCATGTCGCTGACCGAGGCCTTCTGCACGTTCAGGATCTTGCCGCGGATGGGCAGCAGCGCCTGGTACTCGCTCGAGCGCGCGAGCTTGGCGGTGCCCAGCGCGGAATCGCCCTCGACGATGAACAGCTCGGAGTCGGCGACGTCGTTCGAGCGGCAGTCCACGAGCTTCACTGGCAGCGACGAGGACTCCAGGGCGTTCTTGCGCCGCTGGGTCTCCTTGTGCGTGCGCGCCGAGATGCGCGACTTCATCTCGGAGACGACCTTGTCCAGCAGCAGGGCCGTCTGCGCCTTGTCGTCGCGCTTGGTGGAGGCGAAGCGCGCGGCGAGCTGCTTCGTGACCACGGACGACACGATCTGGCGGACCGCCGGGGTGCCGAGGATCTCTTTGGTCTGTCCCTCGAACTGCGGCTCGGGCAGCCGCACGTTCAGCACGGCGGTGAGCCCCGCGAGGATGTCGTCCTTCTCGAGCTTGTCGTTGCCCACCTTCAAGCGGCGGGCGTTCTGCTCGACCTGGCCGCGCAGCACCTTCATGAGGCCCTGCTCGAACCCCTGCTGGTGCGTGCCGCCCTTGGGGGTGGCGATGATGTTGACGAAGGAGCGCATCACGGTGTCGTACCCGGTGCCCCACCGCAGCGCCACGTCGACCTCGCACTCGCGCTCCACATCCGTGGGCACCATGGCGCCCGTCGGCTGGAGCACCGGGACGGTCTCGGTGAAGGTCCCGGACCCGGTCAGGCGCCACGTCTCGGTGATGCCGGCGTCGGGTGCCAGGAACTCGGCGAACTCCGAGATGCCGCCGTCGAACCGGTACGCGGTCTCCACGGGTTCGGCCCCGCGCTCGTCGCGGACGACCATCTCCAGGCCCGGCACGAGGAACGCCGTCTGGCGCACGCGCTGCTCGAGCTCCTCGAAGCCGAAGGCGACGTTCTTCGTGAAGATCTGACGGTCGGCCCAGTACCGGATGCGGGTGCCGGTGACGCCCTTGCGGGCCTTGCCCACGACGCGCAGCTCGCTGCTCTTGTCGAACGGGGTGAACGCAGCATCCGGGGTGGGGCCGGCGAACACGCCCGGCTCGCCCCGGTGGAACGACATCGCGTACGTCTTGCCGCCGCGGTCGACCTCGACGTCGAGGCGCTCGGAGAGGGCATTGACCACGGATGCGCCGACGCCGTGCAGACCGCCGGAAGCGGCGTACGAGCCGCCGCCGAACTTGCCACCGGCGTGCAGCTTCGTGAAGACCACCTCGACACCCGACAGGCCCGTGCGCGGCTCGATGTCGACGGGGATCCCGCGGGCCCGGTCGCGCACCTCGACGCTGCCGTCGCCGTGCAGGATGATGTCGATGCGGTCGCCGTGCCCGCCGAGGGCCTCATCGACGGAGTTGTCGATGATCTCCCACAGGCAGTGCATGAGGCCACGGGAGTCGGTGGACCCGATGTACATACCGGGGCGCTTGCGGACGGCTTCGAGGCCTTCGAGCACCTGAAGGTGGTGGGCGGAATACTCGTCGGTCACAATCTCCCACGATAACCGCGACCTCCCCCACCGGGCTGCAGACACACGGCGCCCGGGGGCCGTCGTACGCGGTGAGCGAAATGCCGTGCACGGCGGGCGCCGGTGCCCTCAGGGCGTGGTTGTATGAGTTGAGCGAAGAACCGCGAGCACCGGAGGAGGGTACCGAGATGAACACGCTATCGACACCGACCGACAACGCCGCCGTCCTCGAGTACCGTCTCACCGCAGCCGACCGGTGTGACTCGTGCGGGGCTCAGGCATACATCGCCGCAGAGGTGAACGGCAGTGAACTGCTGTTCTGCGCGCACCACGGACGCAAGTACGAGGAGAAGCTGCGCAACGTGGCCACCTCGTGGCATGACGAGACCGCGCGTCTCACCGAGAGCGCCTGACCGGCCTCAGCTGACCGGCGCACAGGCTCAGCCGACCGGCGCACCCGGATAGATCCGCTCGATCCGGGGCGAGATCCGCACCGCGATCTCCTCCCCGATCGTGGCGATCCGCTCGGCCAGCTCCGTGGCGGAGTGCAGTCCGCCCGCGCCGAGCACGACCACCTCGTCGCCCGCGGTCATCCCGTCCCATCCCTCGACGATCAGCCGGTCCGGCCGCACCGTCACCACGCGGCGCACACCCGCGGGCGTGCGCACGCTGAGCATCCCGCCGAGCGGTGAGGGGATGCCGTCGAGGCTGCCCACGCCGACGTGTGCGTGTGTGCCGTCGGTGCCGATCACATGCGCCCGCAGCGAGGCGATCGGGACGATGCCCAGAGCCTCGGCATCCGGGCCGCCGGCTGGTGCGATCCCGTAGGCGAACGCTCCGATGCGGACGAGGTCTTCGCGGAACTCCGGCCGCGTGAAGCCGGCGGCGCTCGCGGCGAGATGCGCGTAGCCCGGCCGCAGCCCCGCGGCCGCGAGTGTCTCCCGCGCGTGCAGGAACAGCGCACGGGCGGCGTCGTCCTCGGCATCCGACGCCTCGGCGATGTGACTCCACACGCCTTCCACGCCGAGCACTCCGGCCCGCTCCAGTTCGGCGGCCCGTGCGACGGCGTCGGGCCACTCCTCCGGGCGGATCCCGTTGCGATGCAGCCCCGTGTCCACCTTCAGATGCACGCGTGGGCGCAGGGCGCCTTCGGGGCGCGTCCCGAGCGCTGCGAAATCCTCGAGCAGGAGCGCGTTGCCGACGCCGACATCCAGGTCGGCGTCCACCGCCGCGGCCAGGTCGGCTTGGGACTCCAGCATCCACACGAAGATCCGTGCGTCGGGGCCGAGCACGTCGCGCACGGCCCGCCCGGTGCCGGTGTCGAACGCGCCGAACCAGCGCACGCCTTCCGCGTGCGCACGGCGCACGATGGGCAGGAGCCCGTGACCGTACGCGTCGTCCTTCACCACGAGCATGTGGTGCGCCGGCGCGATCCGCTCGCGGACGAGGCTCAGGTTCGCGGCGAAGGCGTCGAGGTCGACGATCAGGCGGGCGGTCATGCGCGCACCTCCCGTACGGCGCGGAGGCCGGACGCGGTGATCAGCTCGCCGGCCGTCCACCCCGTCGCGTCGGCCCATCCCGCCAGCGACGGCGCCTGATCGCGCGGGTCGCCGAAGAACACGACCTCGTCGCCGCGGGAGACCGGATGCTCCGTGATGTCCACGACGCAGACATCCATCGCCACCCGTCCCACGAGCGGATGCAGCGCCGCACCGATCCGCACGGCCACGCGGTTTCCCAGCATCCGGACGATCCCCTGGGCGTAGCCGCCGGTGACCAGCGCGACGCGGGTGTCGGCGTCGGCGCGGTGCGCATAGCCGTATGAGACGCCCTCCCCCGCGCGCAGGTCCTTCGTGGACAGCACGCGCCCCGTGAGCGTCAGGACCGGGCGCGTCTGGGCGTCGGGGGCCGGGAGGCCGAACAGCGTGTCGGCGTCGAGCGTCTCGGGGTCCAGGTCCAGACGCGCGAGGACGCCGGCCACCCAGTCGGCGCCGTGCCCCCACGCGTCTGCGTAGAGCGCAGACACCTCACCGCGCCCCCGTTCGAGCGCCGGTCGCGCATTGTGCTCGAGGGCCGCAGTGGACAGCCGCGCCACCGTGGCCGCTCCACCGGGCACGGCCCGGGGAGTTCCGAGGTGCGGCGCAGTCACGCCCCCTAGACTATCCGGGTCCCCTCCCGCCCACCCCGGAGACCGCATGCCTGGAAGAGGCTTCGCCCTCGCGCCCCGAGTCCGCTACCTGATCGGCCGCGCACGCCGCATCGACGTCGGATCCGTGTTCGAACGAGCCCGTGAGGCCTCGCAGCAGCACGGGAAGTGGATGCCCGCGGTGGTCGTGGACATGCTGTGGCAGGCCGGGTTCCGCAATGTCGGATTCCAGGACTACATCGACTACGACTTCGCGATCCTCACCCCCGCCGAGCGGGCCACGTACATGACGCATCCGGTGTCGAACCAGATCTCGCAGAAGTACGACCACCCCGACTACCGGCACCTGTTCCAGGACAAGATCGCCTTCGACCGGGTGTTCAGCGAGCACCTGCACCGGGAGTGGATGGTCGTCGAGGACGACAATGCCGACGCCGTGCGCGCGTTCACGGAGCGCCACGGCACGATCGTCACCAAGGAACCCGTGGGCCAGGCCGGGACGGGCGTGCACCGCTACCACGCCGCCGAGGTCGAGGACTGGAGCGCGTTCCACGCCGGGCTCCGGGAGCGAGGTGAGCTGCTGCTCGAACAGGTGATCCAGCAGCATCCGGACCTCGCCGCGGTGTGCCCCGGAACGGTCAACACCACACGCGTGACGGCGTTCTTCGACGGGACCACGACGCACATCCTGGCGATGGCGCAGAAGTTCGGACGCGGCGCGGTGAGCGACCAGATGACCTTCGGCGGCTTCTACACGATGCTCGACGACGACGGCCATGCCGTCGGGGCCGGCTACGACTCGCACGGCCACGTGCACGAGCACCATCCCGACTCGGGCTTCCGCATCGCGGATTTCCAGCTGCCGATGATGGATGAGGTGCGGGCATTCGTCGACCGTGTCGCCCGGGTCGTGCCGCAGGTGCAGTACGTCGGCTGGGACATCGTGGTCACCCCGACCGGCCCGGTGCTCGTGGAGGGCAACTGGGGCGCGGGCGTGTACGAGAACAAGCCTTCGGTAACGGGCATCCGCACCGGCCACAAGCCGCGCTACCGCGCCGCGATCGGCTTCTGACCGCTCCGGTCTGAGCCGCGGAAGCGACCCGCTCCTGCGGGGCCGTCCCTGAGCCTGCCGAGGGCGTCCGGGACGCCCTCGGGCATCCCGAACTCCTCAAGAACACGGCCTGGCACGGCACAACCGGCCGAGACGGCAGCGGATGCGCCGGAATTGAGGAGTTCGGGCGGGCAGGTGACGCGTGATGGCCCGGCGACGCCGGACCCTCGCATCGCGGGACTCAGGACCCAACGGCGCGCACATTCTCGGCGACGATGCTCGGCCGCGGCGCCCGGGACGCCTTCGGGTATCCCGAACTCCTCAAGAACGCGGCCGCGCCCGCACAAACCGGCCGAAACGGCAGCGGATGCGGCGGGATTGAGGAGTTCGGGCGGGGCGGAGCGAGGCCGGGCGGCCGAGAGGGTCAGGCGGGGCGGACGACGCCCAGAGGCGTCGACTCGTGCCCCTGGCCGAGCGGATTGTCCTTGAGGATCGCGAGGAGACGGCGCTCCCCGGCCTTGTCGAGGGTGGACCCGAGGATGTTGCCACCCAGGTCGTTGATGTCGACCACGGCCACCTCGGCGCTGCCGCCCAGGAGCGACTTCAGGTGCGCGGCGACCTGGCGGGGACGCTCGGGACCCAGGACGACGGCCTTGTTGTACGGCGGGATCGTGCCGCTCGTGGGGCCGTCGATCGCGCGAGCCTTGTCGCCGGCGATCCGGTAGAAATCGCCCTTACGACCGAATGCCTTCGTGACGGCCGAGACGGCGGCGGCGAAGAGGATGCGGGGAACCCCGCACTCGCGGAGCGCCATCTCCATCGTCTCCGGCATGCCCAGGCCGATGCCGTAGGGCGTGCGCACCACGAACCGCGACAGGAAGCGCGCCAGCCGTCGAGGGTGGATGTCCTCCACCAAGTACGACCGGCCCTGCGTGATCGCGACGATCTTCTCCGTCACGAACAGGATGTCCCCGGGCTGGACGACGTCCGACGCGTACTCGCGGATGAAGGCGTCGAGGTCGTCGCCCGGCATCACGACCCGCGTGCGGATCGGGATGCGGGCGAACGACGCACCGTCGAGGGCGACCGTCAGCGCCTTGCCGGCGTTGGCCTCACCACTCACGGATCAGACCGCTCATTCGAGGTAGTCCCGCAGCGACTGCGAACGGCTGGGGTGACGCAGCTTCGCCATCGTCTTGGACTCGATCTGACGGATCCGCTCGCGTGTGACGCCGAACGTGTCGCCGATCTGGTCGAGCGTCTTGGGCTGGCCGTCGCCGAGGCCGAAGCGCATGCGGATCACGCCTGCCTCGCGCTCGGACAGCGAGTCCAAGAGCGACTCGAGCTGACGCTGCAGCATCGTGAAGCCCACGGCATCCGCGGGAACGACGGCCTCGGTGTCTTCGATGAGGTCACCGAACTCGCTGTCGCCGTCCTCACCGAGAGGCGTGTGCAGCGAGATGGGCTCACGGCCGTACTTCTGCACCTCGACGACCTTCTCGGGCGTCATGTCCAGCTCGCGGCTGAGCTCTTCGGGCGTGGGCTCGCGGCCCAGGTCCTGCAGCATCTGCCGCTGGACACGGGCGAGCTTGTTGATGACCTCGACCATGTGCACCGGGATGCGGATGGTGCGGGCCTGGTCGGCCATGGCGCGCGTGATGGCCTGACGGATCCACCACGTCGCGTAGGTCGAGAACTTGAAGCCCTTGGTGTAGTCGAACTTCTCCACTGCGCGGATGAGGCCGAGGTTGCCCTCCTGGATGAGGTCCAGGAACTGCATGCCGCGACCGGTGTAGCGCTTCGCGAGGGAGACCACCAGACGGAGGTTCGCGCCCAGCAGGTGCGACTTCGCTCGCTGGCCGTCACGGGCCACCCACTGCAGGTCCAGGCCCAGCTGGCTGGTCTTCTCCGCCGCCGACATGTGCGACAGCTTCTCCTCGGCGAACAGGCCCGCCTCGATGCGCATCGCGAGCTCGACCTCTTCGGCCGCGTTCAGCAGCGGAACCTTGCCGATCTGCTTCAGGTAGTCCTTCACCGGGTCGGCCGTGGCGCCGGTGATCTGCGCCGAGTAGACGGGGACGTCGTCCTCGTCGGTGGAGGAGATGACGATCGCGCCCGTGGGCAGGGGCTCGGTGAAGACCGGCTTGGTGGTCTCCTCCTCGTCCTCCTCCTCCGAGGCGTCGGGGGTCGCCTTGGCGGCGGACGGAGCAGCGTCCTCGGCGACGTCGTCGCCGGCCGCCTCGTCGCCGTCCTCGAGGTCGGCGTCGAGTTCGACGTCCTCGATCTCCTCGTCGTCGTCGCCGGCCTTGGTCTTGGCCTTGCCCTTCGCCTTGGCGGGTGCCGCCTTCGACTTCGCGGGCGCCTTCTTCGTGGTCGTCTTCTTCGACGACGCAGCGGTGGTCTCGTCGACCGCGTCGAGTTCGGTGTCCTCGCCGCTGTGGGAGCGGGTCTTGGTGTTCGTGCCTGCCACGTTTCGCCTTTCACCGGGGTCGTGGGTCGCACGCTCGCCGGTCGTTCTCGGACACTAGTAAGACCCTTGTCAAGTCCTTGGAGGGAGCGGGGGCTCTCTCCGACGGCCGACAACGGGTCAGGTCCTTCATTGTCTCATACCTTCTCCGACCGGCATTACGCGCGGAGAATACACCAGACAGAACCGGCAGAGCCCGGCCGATATTCCTGGATCTGCCGAGAAAGTCGCTCAGCCCAGTCCCGGGCCCCCGCGCTTGTCCTCGTCGCCGCTGGGCCTGCTCGCCAGGAACCGTTCCAGTTCGGCCGCCAGCTCGTCGGCGCTGGGCAGGTCGCCGGTGTGGATGATGGGCGTGGCGTGCGTCGAGCCGGCCATGTAGGAGTCGTAGCGCTCCTCCAGGCCCTCGAGCATCCGCGTCAGCTCATCGCTGCCCGAGACCTGCTCCTCGACCTTTTCCAGATACTCGCGGTTCTCCTCGCGAACCCCGTCTCCGTCGAAGACCAGCCCGGTGGCCACCGTGATGCTGTCCATGCCGGCCAGCGCGGCGGCGGGATACTCGGTGTCGCCGAGGTAGTGCGGGATGAGCAGCACGAATCCGGCGACTTTCGCGCCGGCCTCGGCGAACCGGTACTCCAGGAGGTGCCCCACCGTGGCGGGGACGCGCGTGTGCGGGCGCCAGATCGAGTGCGCCTCCACCAGGTCCCCGCGGGTGCCGCTGACGGTCGTGCCGATCGGGCGGGTGTGCGGCACGGGCATCGGGATCGCGTGGACCCACGTGACCGACGACACCTGCAGCCCCGCGCTCAGTTCGATGACGGCTTCGGCGAACGCGTCCCAGGCGAAGTCCGGTTCGTACCCGGCAAGCAGGACGAACGGCTGACCGAGCGCGTCGTGGGCGAGCGAGAGCTCCAGCCGGGGCGGGCGATACCCGGTCAGGTGGTCCTCCTCGAAGGAGACCACAGGGCGGCGGGCACGGTAATCCAGCAGCACGTCGTTGGAGAACACGAAGACGGGGGCAGGTTCGAGATCGTCGCGGAAGTACTCGATGAGCCGCGACACGGCCGAGCCGGCGTCGGTGAAACCGGTCAGCGCGATGACCAGCGGAAGCCCGGACGGCACCGGCGGGGCCGAGGCGGCGCGTTCGTACAACGGCGCGGGATAGGGCATACGTCAACTCTACGAGCGTGCGCAGCACGAGGCACATCGCGCCATCCCGCTCACAGCGAACACGCGAACCTAGGATGGGACGCATGCCGTTCCCCTCCGTGGCGCACAGCAGCGCCCCCCTCCATGAGATTCCCGCAGACGCCGTCCTCCTCGTGCTGCCGGCTGTTCAGGACGACACGCAGATCGCCGAGTGGCCCGGACTGACCGACGCGATGGCCGCCGTCGGCTTCACCGGCGCGGCGGGATCGTTCCAGCGGGTGTCCCTGCCCGGACAGACGACACCGCTCGCGGTGGTGGGCGCCGGATCCGCACCGACCGCGGCGGCCCTGCGTTCGGCAGCGGGCCACGGCATCCGTCAGCTGACCGGATTCGCGCGCGTCGCCGTGGGCGCGCCGGCGACGCCGGATGCGTCGTGGCGGGCGCTGGCCGAAGGCGCGGCTCTGGGCGGATATAGATTCGCCGGGTACAAGTCAGAGACGCCGCCCGCACGCGCGGCGGAGGTCACCGTGGTCACTGCGGCCGCGCCCGATCCGGCCGACGTGGCCGCGGTCGCTGCCATCGCCGACGCCGTCGCCCTGGTGAAAGACCTCGTCACCACCCCGGCCGAATGGCTCGGCCCGGCAGATCTGGCCGCCCGAGCGAGTGAATCGGTCGCCGAGTTGCCGGTGAAGGTCACCGTGTTCGACGAGGAGGCGCTCCGCGACGGCGGGTACGGCGGCATCCTCGCGGTCGGCCAGGGATCGGACCGTCCCCCGCGACTGGTACGGCTGGAGTACTCCCCCGCCGAGGCGGAGCGCTCGGTGGCGCTGGTGGGCAAGGGCATCACGTTCGACACCGGCGGCCTGTCGCTCAAGCCTGCGGCGTCGATGGTCGGGATGAAGTACGACATGTGCGGGGCGGCCACCGTGCTCGCCGTCGTGCGCGCCGCGGCAGCGCTGCGTCTGCCGGTGCGGGTCACCGCCTGGATGTGCATCGCCGACAACATGCCCTCCGGCCGCGCCACCCGCCCCGGAGACGTCGTGCGCACGTTCGACGGCACGACCGTTGAAGTCTTGAACACCGACGCCGAGGGCCGGGTGGTGCTCGCCGACGGCCTGGCCGCGGCCAGCCGGGAGCATCCGGACCTGCTGATCGATGTGGCGACCCTCACCGGTGCCATCACCGTGGCCCTGGGCAACCGCCACACCGGCGTCATGGGTGAGGATGCCGCCGTGGCCCGTTACCTCGACGCCGCCGCCCGCGTCGACGAGCTCGCGTGGCAGCTCCCGCTGCCCGAGCACATGGTGGACGAGCTGGACTCCCCCATCGCCGATCTGCAGAACGCCAAGATCGGCGACCCCGCCGGCGGATCGCTGTTCGCCGGCCTGTTCCTGCGCCACTTCGTCGGCCGCACGTCCGACGCGGAGGACGCGCCGCGCATCCCGTGGGTGCATCTGGACATCGCCGGCGTCGGCATGAACAAGGGTGCCCCGTACGGATTCACCGACAAGGGCGTGACGGGCGCGACGGTACGCTCCCTCATCGAGCTGCTCTCCGCGGAGGCGGCCTCATGACCGAGCACACCGCCGACCTCGTCGTCCTCGGCGGCGGGAGCGGCGGGTACGCCGCCGCCCTGCGCGCGGCCGAGCTCGGTGCCAAGGTCGTCGTGATCGAGAAGGACAAGGTCGGCGGCACGTGCCTGCATCGGGGCTGCATCCCCACCAAGGCGCTGCTGCACTCCGCCGAAGTGGCCGACACCGCCCGCGATGCCGCCGCCGTCGGCGTGCGGGCGAGCCTGGACGGCATCGACACGTCCGCCCTCCGCAGCTACCGCGAGGGCATCGTCGCCAAGAAGCACCGCGGATTGCAGGGGCTGCTCTCCGCACGCGGGATCACGGTCGTCGCCGGTGAAGGGCGACTCGAGTCGGGACCTGCCATCCGGGTGGGCGGCGACCTGTACCGCGGTACGGATGTCGTGATCGCGACGGGTTCGTACAGCCGGACGCTGCCGGGTCTGGAGATCGGTGGGCGCGTCCTGACCAGCGAGCAGGCGCTCGAGCTGGACGAGATCCCGAGCCGCGTGGCCGTGCTGGGCGGCGGCGTGATCGGCGCGGAATTCGCCAGCATGTGGCGATCCTTCGGCGCGGAAGTGACCATCATCGAGGCGCTGGATCACCTCGTCCCCGCTGAGGACGAAACCGCCGGCAAGAGCCTCGAGCGGGCCTTCCGCAAGCGCGGGATCGACCTGCGGCTGGGCACCCGCTTCGGGTCGGTCGCGCAGAGCGCCGACGCGGTCACCGTGCAGCTGGAAGACGGAACCGCCGTGGAGGCGGACTACCTGCTGGTCGCCGTCGGCCGGGGTCCGGCCACATCCGGCCTCGGGCTGGAAGAAGCCGGCGTGGTGCTCGACCGCGGATTCGTCCGCACCGACGAGCGCCTGCGCACGGACATGCCCCACGTCTGGGCGGTCGGCGACGTCGTGGTGGGCCTGCAACTGGCCCACCGAGGGTTCCAGCAGGGCATGTTCGTGGCCGAGGAGATCGCCGGCCGCTCCCCCGTCCGCATCCCCGAGCACCACATCCCGCGCGTGACCTATTCGCACCCGGAGGTGGCCTCGGTCGGGTGGACCCAGGCTCAGGCCACCGAGCAGCATGGCGCCGACGCGCTGGAGGTGACCGAGTACAACCTCGCCGGCAACGCCCGCAGCGAGATCCTCGGCACCGCCGGTGTGGCGAAGGTGATCCGGCTCAAGGGCGGCCCCGTCGTCGGCGTGCACCTGGTCGGGGATCGCGTGGGCGAACTGATCACCGAAGCACAGCTCGTGGTCGGCTGGGAGGCCCACCCCGAAGACGTCGCGCCCTACGTCCACGCCCACCCCACCCAGAGCGAAGCATTGGGCGAGGCGTTCCTCGCATTGGCGGGTTCTCCGCTGCACACGCTCTGAGGGTGCTCGGCGCGTCACTAAGCTAGACATGAATCCGCTTCCGAAGGAGACAACCTCATGAGCACTTCCGTCGTCCTCCCCGCGCTCGGAGAGAGCGTCACCGAGGGAACGGTCACCCGCTGGCTCAAGAAGGTCGGTGACACGATCCAGGAGGACGAGGGCCTGCTGGAGATCTCCACCGACAAGGTAGACACCGAGATCCCGTCCCCCGTGAGCGGGGTGCTCGAGGAGATCCTCGTCCAGGAGGACGAGACCGTCGAGGTCGGCGCCATCCTGGCGAAGATCGGCGACGGCTCAGGCTCTGCCAGCGATGACGCCCCCGCCGCCGAGGCCCCCGCGCAGCCGGCCGAGACTCCCGCCGCCGAGGCTGCGCCCGCCGCTGCCGAGGCCGCTCCGGCCGAGCAGCCCGCGCCCGCCGCTGCCGAGGCCGCTCCGGCTGAGCAGCCCGCCGAGCAGCCGGCAGCCGAGGGTGGCGAGAGCCGCGACGTGGTACTGCCCGAATTGGGCGAGAGCGTCACCGAGGGCACCGTCACGCGCTGGCTCAAGCAGGTCGGCGACGACGTCGCCGTCGACGAGCCGCTCCTGGAGATCTCCACCGACAAGGTCGACACCGAGATCCCGTCTCCCGTCGCCGGTGTGCTGCAGGAGATCCTGGTCAAGGAGGACGAGACCGTCGCCGTAGGCGCATCGCTCGCCCGCATCGGCAGTGGAGCCGCTCCCGCGGCGGCCGCCGAGTCCGCCCCCGAGGCGCCCTCGACAGAGAAGCCCGTCGAGGCGGATCAGCCTGCCGCCCAGCCCGAGCCCGCAGCCGCCGAGCCGGCGAAGCAGAGCGAGCCGGAGAAGCCCGCCGAAGCCCCCAAGGCCGCTCCGGCGCCCCAGCCTTCCGCGGAGGCGGGAGCATCCACGCCCGCTCCCCAGCCCCCGTCGGCGTCCTCGGAGTCGCTCGCCGCGTCGGCCGACGAGATCACCTACGTCACGCCCCTGGTCCGTCGCCTCGCGCAGCAGCAGGGTGTGGATCTGACGAAGGTCACCGGCACGGGCGTCGGAGGTCGTATCCGCAAGGAAGACGTGCTGAAGGCCGCCGAGGCGGCGGCGAAGGCTCCGGCCGAGCAGGCACCCGCGGCCGCCGCTCCCGCAGCCGAACCGCTCGAGGTCTCTCCCCTGCGCGGCACGACGCAGCCGATGTCGCGCCTGCGAAAGGTCCTCGCCGAGCGCGCGGTGGCGTCGATGCAGGCGACGGCGCAGCTCACCACCGTCGTCGAGGTGGATGTCACCAAGCTCGCCAACTACCGCGACCGGGTGAAGGGGCAGTTCCAGGAGAAGACCGGCGACAAGCTGTCGTTCCTGCCGTTCTTCGTCCTGGCCGCGGCCGAGGCCCTGCAGGCCTACCCCGTGATCAACTCGACGGTGGACGGCGAGAGCATCGTCTACCCGCCGTCGGAGAACATCTCGATCGCCGTCGACACCGAGCGCGGCCTGCTCACCCCCGTCGTGCGTGACGCGGGCGGGAAGAACCTCGCCCAGATCGCGCACGAGATCGCCGACCTCGCCGCTCGCACGCGCAACAACAAGCTCAAGCCCGACGAGCTCGCCGGTGGCACCTTCACGGTCACGAACACGGGATCGCGCGGCGCGCTGTTCGACACCCCGCTGGTGTTCCTCCCCCAGTCGGCGATCCTCGGCACCGGCACCGTCGTCAAGCGCCCCGGCGTGGTCAGCGTCGACGGGAAGGACGCCATCTCGGTGCGTTCCTACGTCTACCTCGCCCTGTCGTACGACCACCGCGTCGTCGACGGCGCGGATGCGGCACGCTTCCTCTCCGCGGTCAAGTCCCGCCTGGAGGCCGGACAGTTCGAGGCGAACCTCGGCATCTGATCAGGCTGGCGGATCCGCGACGTCGAACACGTCGCGGATCCGCCATCCCGCCGGTGTCGCAACGATCGTGACGAGCTGGGAACGCACGTCCGGTGCGTCCACCCGCAGCACCGCGAGGCCGCCGAAGTCATCCAGCAGCGTCACCGTTCGCGCGGGGGCGTCCACGGCCCCGGCCGGCAGCGACTGCGCGGCATCCTCCTGTGCCGCCTCGCGACATGTCGGATCGTCGCATGCGGCGCGTGCGTCCAGTACCCGAAGCAGGGCGGTCGCAGGATCCTCCGCCTGAAGGTCAGTCGCGGGTTCTGAGCCCGGCTCCCCCATCTCCGCCGCCGCACTCTCCGAGGGCGTGGGAGACGGCTCGCGAACCTCCGCGCCCACCGCAGGGGATGGTTCCGCTCCATCGGGCCAGCTGAGACCCACCACGAGGACGATGACGGCAAGGCCGGCCGCCAGGAGCGCCGGCCGTGCACGTCCGGAGGCGCGACGCGCCAGCTGCGTCCTGGTGCGGTGCACCAGGTCGGATGCGGCATCGCTGAGCACGGCATCGGAGGAGAACTCGAGGAGACCCCACCACGGACGCCGCGGTGCTTCGTGCTCCGCGGGGAGCGGGTCGGGCGACTGAGCCCTGACACCACCGCGCCTCGCTCCGACGATGTCCGTGGCCAGCGGCTCGGGCTGCGCCCCGCCGAACAGGGCGTCCTCCCACCGCTCGATGTCGCGGACGAGCGCGCGCGGCTCCGTCACGGCGCCGGCCAGCTGCGCGAGCACCTCCGCGAAGCCCTCGTGGGATGCTTCCTTCGCGAGCGTGGCGACGATCTCCGCAGACGCCCGGACGGCGGAGACGTCGCCGGACGCGTAGACCAGCACCGGCATCCCCTCCGCCGTCACCCACCACGACGCCGTCTCATCGTCGAGATCCTCGACGTGCGCGGTCTGCATTCCCCGCAGCACGCTCACGGCGATGGTGAGAGCCTCGCCGTCGGCGAGCGGGACGGAGGACCCGCCGCGACGGGACAACAGACGGTCGAGCCGATCGGCGAGAACCGGAAGCACGACGTCGTGCCCGTCGCGTCGCCGGACGATGTCGGCCGGCGCGAGAACGTGTGCGTCTGCAGGCAGGCGCCACGCGGGCCAGTCCCGCAATAGATCGCGGTCGACGAGGTAGGCCATGCCCCCGCCCGGCGCGCGGGCCAGGACGCCGTCGAAGGGCACGTCCGGCGGACCGACGGCCCGCATGAGCGGGAAGGCGGTGTACGCGGAGGAGTCAGGCAGCGACGGCACCGGGCCATCCTCGCCGCGCCGCGCCACCGCATCCGCGTTCCCCCGCACCGCCGGGGACAACCCCGCGCACCTGCCGGCCTGTGCAGGACAGGACGCGCGCCCACCGTAGCTAGAATCAGATGCATGGCCGCTCGCAGTTCCGCACCCGAGAAGCGCCCCGGCTTCTTCTCGCAGCTCCGCACCCTTTTCCGGTTCACGCGCGAGGCCTACCGCTGGCTTCCCTACGCACTGATCGGCATCCTCCTGGCCGGCGTCGCCCTCGGCGTCGGAGTGGGTTTCCTCATCCCGCCGGTCGCGGTGTGGAGCATCATCCTGTGGGGTGTCACGGGCCTGATGGCCGGTGCCCTGGGCGCCATGATCACCATGACCCGGCTCTCGACCAAGGCCATGTACCGGAAGATCGACGGGATGCCCGGAGCCGCCGGGCACGTCCTGTCCACGGGCCTCGGGCGCAAGTGGAGCGCGTCGGAGATGCCCGTCGGGGTCAACCCGCGCACTCAGGAGGCCGTGTACCGCGCCGTCGGCCGAGGCGGAGTCGTCATCATCGGAGAAGGCGCACGCGGGCGCCTCACGCGCCTGGTCAACGACGAGCGATCCAAGGTGCAGCGCGTGGCCTCCGGCGTGCCGGTCCATGTCTTCTACGTCGGCCACGGCCCCGACGAGGTGCAGATCAAGGATCTCGCCTCCACCATCAAAGCGCTGCCGAAGAAGATCGACCGCGCCACCATGGCCGCCGTCATCAAGCGCATCGACTCGATCTCTCAGTCGGTCACATCGCTGCCCATCCCCAAGGGTGTCGACCCGACGAAGGTCCGCGCTCCGCGCCCCCGCTGACCTACCGCAGTCCGCGCCGGCCAGGCGCCGTCAGGCGCGGACGAGGACCGTCCCGGCGGCCTTGTCGTGCAGGCCGCGGTTGTCGGCGTCCCAGATCACAGCGGGGATGACCAGAGCCAGCAGCACCGAGCGCACGATCGGGCGCCACAGGCCCGGCCATCCGGCCGGAACACGCTGCACCCGCATCCCGAACAGCCGGTGACCGGGGCTTCCCCCGATCGTGGGGATGAAGAGGATCTGCACGATGACGAAGATCGTCGTGGTCGCGAGGGCGTCGTACGAGAAGAACGCCATCGAGATCACCACCGCGCAGCCCCAGTCGACGATGATGGCGAGCACCCGGCGACCCAGCGGGGCCAGGCTGCCGCGACCCTGCGCGGGCAGCCCCAGTTGTTCGCCGGGGTAGGAGTCGGCGGGGAGTTCGTCGGGCATGGCTTCAGCCTAATTCGCCACGCGTAACATGCCGGAAACATAGGAGACACTGCCGGGCAACGCCCCCTGGGTAGGTTCAAGGAGCCAGCCTTGGCAGGCCGGCGCGTCCCGATGCCCTACCTCTGGAGTCTTCACATGTTCAAAGATTCATCCGAGGTGCTGAAGTTCATCCAGGACGAGGACGTCAAGTTCCTCGACATCCGTTTCACGGATCTCCCGGGCGTGCAGCAGCACTTCAACATCCCCGCATCCACGGTCGACGAAGACTTCTTCACGGTCGGACAGCTGTTCGACGGCTCCTCGATCCGCGGGTTCGCGAACATCCACGAATCGGACATGCAGCTGATCCCGGATGTGACGACCGCTTACCTCGACCCGTTCCGCGAGGCCAAGACCCTCATCATGGTCTTCGACATCTACAACCCGCGCAACGGCGAGATCTACTCGAAGGACCCGCGTCAGGTCGCCAAGAAGGCCGAGAAGTACCTCGCCTCCACGGGGATCGCCGACACGGCCTACTTCGCCCCCGAGGCCGAGTTCTACATCTTCGACGACGTCCGCTACGAGGTGAAGCAGAACACGAGCTTCTACTCCGTGGACTCCGAAGAAGGCGCGTGGAACACCGGCCGCGCCGAAGAGGGCGGCAACCTGGCGAACAAGACCCCCTACAAGGGCGGCTACTTCCCCGTCTCCCCCGTCGACAAGCAGGCCGACCTGCGCGATGACATCAGCCTCAAGCTCATCGAGGCGGGCCTGCAGCTCGAGCGTGCGCACCACGAGGTCGGCACGGGCGGCCAGGCCGAGATCAACTACCGCTTCGACACGATGGTGCACGCGGCCGACGACATCCTGAAGTTCAAGTACATCGTCAAGAACACCGCGCTGGAGTGGGGCAAGGTCGCGACCTTCATGCCCAAGCCGCTGTTCGGTGACAACGGATCGGGCATGCACACGCACCAGTCGCTGTGGAACGACGGCAAGCCGCTGTTCTACGACGAGACCGGTTACGCCGGGCTCTCCGACATCGCGCGCTGGTACATCGGCGGCATCCTGGCGCACGCGCCGGCGATCCTCGCCTTCACCAACCCGACGCTGAACAGCTACCACCGTCTGGTGAAGGGCTTCGAGGCGCCGGTGAACCTGGTGTACTCGGCGGGCAACCGCTCCGCGGCCATCCGCATCCCGATCACGGGCTCGAACCCCAAGGCCAAGCGCATCGAGTTCCGCGCGCCGGATGCCTCGGGCAACCCGTATCTCGCGTTCGCGGCGCAGCTGATGGCCGGCATCGACGGCATCAACAACCGCATCGAGCCGCACGAGCCGGTGGACAAGGACCTGTACGAGCTGCCCGCGGAAGAGGCGAAGAACATCCCGCAGGTTCCGAACTCGCTGTTGGACTCGCTCGAGGCCCTGCGCGCCGACCACGAGTTCCTGCTCGCGGGTGGCGTCTTCACCGAGGAGCTCATCGAGACCTGGATCGAGTACAAGATCGAGAACGAGATCCAGCCGATCGCCCAGCGCCCGCACCCGTTCGAGTACGAGCTGTACTTCGGCGTCTGATTCCCCGTCAGGTCACGAAGAGCCCTCCGAGCCGCGCTTGGGGGGCTCTTTGTCGCTCTCGAGTTGCCTGCCTGTGCGAGCGTGCTACAGTCTGATCCCTCCATCGTCTTGTCATACGGCGCGGTGCCGTGCTTGGACCGAGGTGGCGTGCGCTAATCCATCAGGAACCTGGTCGATCGCGCGGCGACCGCTCGAACGCGTCATGCACCGCCATCGCGGCGTCGATGGCATCGGGGTCTCCCCGCTCGATCACATCCACCAGCGCTTCGTGCGCCTTCACGCGCCGTGCTTCGAGGTCCTCCCGCGAGGCTACTTGAGGGCTCTGCGCAGGGGCAGTGTTCTCGCGGAGGTAGTCGATGAGGTGAACGTAGGTCACACGCAGGAAGGCATTTGGGGTGATCTCGCCGATCCTGCGGTGCAGCCGCCAGATCAACGCGAGGGTCTGCATCTGGTCGTCCACGTGCTCGCGGGTAAGACGGATGAGTGCGCGTAGCTCGGACACGTCAGCGTCCGTGCGCCACAGCACCGCGTCCCGGATGACCATAGGTTCGAGCTGATCCCGCACCGCCATCGCATCCGCGGTCTTGCCGCTCACGAGAAACAAGCGCTTGACCGTGTAATTCGCCTCCGGGTCAGCCACGAAGACGCCCCCGCGTGGACCCGGCTTCACTGTGACGATCCTCCGTTCCTGGAGGATCTTCAGCGCCTCGCCCACCGTCGAGCGCGCGACCCCGGTGGCGGTCTGCAGGTCGGACTTGCTCGCCACGAAATCGCCGGGGGCGAGTTCACGTTGGGCGATCAGGTCCTGGACGTACAGCGCAGCGACCGCAGCCCGAGATGTCACCGTGCGCAGCTTCGGCTCGCCCGGCTCCTGGATATCGCTCATGCTCGCCTCTGCAACCCTCCCCGCGCTCGCCGGCGGTCCCCCGGGCGGGCTGCCGCGACGGGCGGCGCGGAGACGGCCGGGCCCACTCGGTTAACGATCCTACCGAGGCCCTCGACGACGATGCGAACCTCGTCGCCCTCTCGAAGCGGCGGTGGTGTTAGGCCGCCGTTTCGTCCCCACAGCTCGCCCAGGCATCCGCCGTTTCCCACGGTGCCCGAGCCGAGCACGTCGCCGGGGGTCACGACCGAGTTGCGGGACGCGTACGCGACGAGTTCAGGGAACGTCCACCCCATGTTCGACAGGAGGTCTGTGCCGATGAGTTCGCCGTTCACGAAGGCCTCGGCTCGGAGCTCGAGAAATCCCTCAGCGTCGAGATATCCCGCGACCTCGTCCGCGGTGACGATCCAGGGGCCTAAAGATGTGCCGAAATCCTTACCCTTCGCCGGCCCGAGATGGACTTTCATCTCGCGGGCTTGCACGTCGCGCGCCGACCAGTCGTTCAAGATGGTGTACCCGAAGATGAGACCCGCCGCCGCCTCGGGAGTCAGGTTGCTCGCACCTCCTGCCTGCCCTCCGACGACGACCGCGACCTCGAGCTCGAAGTCCAGCCGCTCGGAGACCGGGGGCGAGAGCATCTCACCGTCGCCGAGAATTGTGTGCGGGTTCGTGAAGTAGAAGGTCGGCGCCTGGTACCACTCCGCGGGAACGTCGCTCGTCCCCTGGACTCCCGCGGTGATGCCCTCGACATGCTCTTCGAACGTGACGAAGTCGCGGACGCTGGCCGGACGCAGCGGGGCGAGCAGGCGGACCTCCGCAAGCGGGACGCCCGCACCGGCGGCTGTCGCGGCATCGAATCGGGCCCGCAGGTCGGATAGCCCCGCACCGAGGGCATCGGCGACAGACCATCCGTCGAGGAACTCGATCGCACGGCCGTCGTGGATGAAACCCTCGGCGACCCTCTCAGTGCCTTCCCATCGGCCGATCTTCACGGGAGCTCCTTCACGGTGTGCGCCTGCGCGGTGTCCGGGGACTCGGGGCGGTACCCCTTCTTCGCCTTCCGGACGAGGTCGTAGATGTGGGCACGAAGGCGGGCGAACTCTGGCGCACTGCGTGTCACGATCTGATCGCGCTCGTCTGGCAGATCGATCTGGACGTCTTCAAGGATCACCGTGGGACGGGCGGACAGCACGAGAACGCGCTGTCCGAGGTAGATCGACTCGTCGATGTCGTGCGTCACGAACAACAGTGTCATTCCCAGCCGATGCCAGAGCTGACGAACCAGGTCTTCGAGATCCGCGCGGGTCTGGGCATCGACGGCAGCGAACGGCTCGTCCATCAGCAGGATGTGAGGCTCGCACGCGACGGCGCGAGCGATCGCGACGCGCTGCTGCATGCCGCCGGAGAGCTGCCAGGGGTACGCGTCGGGGACGTCGGCGAGGCTGACGGCATCCAACGATTCCTCCACACGACGCTGACGCTCCGGCTTCCCCAGCTTCATCTCCTTCAGGGGAAGCTCGACGTTCTCACGGACCGTGAGCCACGGGAACAACGACCGCGCGTACTCCTGGAACACTACGGCGATTCCCTCCGGCGGGCCGGACACCCGTCGGCCCTCCAATGTGACTTGACCGGCGCTGGCGGGCAGGAGACCGGAGATGCAGCGCATGAGTGTGGTCTTTCCGGCGCCTGAGGGACCCACGATGCACACCATCTCGCCGGCCCGCACCTCGAAGGTGAGGTCGCGGATCGCCTCGGTCTCTCCTTGTGCGGAGCGATAGGTCTTTTGAAGGTGCTCGACACGGAGCATCTCCGATCCGCTTTCGCGACGGACGGGTTGATCGGCCATCAGTTACCTCCGCGTTGTGACTGACGCTGGCCGTGGTACCAGAACAGCAGCCGGCGCTCCATCAGTCGGAATATCAGGGACAGGGTGACGCCGAGAAGCCCGAGCACGATGATTCCGCTCCACATCTCGGGAATCGCAAACGAACGCTGGAAGAACACGACCGTGTAGCCGAGTCCCTCGTTCGCGGCGAACATCTCGGAAAGCACCATGAGGATCACGGCGATCGCGAGCCCCTGGCGGGCGCCCGTCACGATCTGAGGGGAGGCGCCCCGGAGTGTGACGGCGAGACGCCGTCGCGGGCCCAGGCGATAACTTCTCACGGTGTCCCGCAGCACATCATCGAACGCGCGCACGCCCTCGATGGTGTTGAGGAGGATGGGCCAGACGGTGCCGAAGACGATGACCCAGATCTTCATGGGCGCGCCGATGCCGAGGAAGAGCATAAGCACCGGGATGAGCACCGGCGGGGGGACTGCACGGAAAAACTCGAGGACCGGTTCGGTGATGGATCGAAGAGATCGAGACAGTCCGATGGCGACACCCAAGGCGATGCCGATCAGGAGCGCGAGCCCGTAGGCGATGAGTAGCCTCACGATGGACGGCACCACATCGTGGGTGATCCGATCCGACTCGAACCAGGTCTTGCCGAACAGCCCGAAGATCTCGCTCAGGGGCGGGAAGTAGATGCTGTCCGCGCGTTCGGACGTAATCCACCAGACGACGATGAGGACTGTCGGCAGGCCGAAGACCATCAGCACGCGCCTGAGCCACGAGTACCCGGGGATCGGTCGCCGGCGCGCGACGGCATCCGGCGTGTCGACGGAGTCCCGGATGCTCACAGTGCCTGCTCCAGTCGCACCGAGGGATGCCAGTGCAGCACCCGGCGCTCCAGGAGCCGGATCCCGAGGTTGACCAGAAGAGCGAGAAGGCTGCACACGATGGCCAGGGCATACATCCCGGCCACTTGGCCGGACTGCTGCGCGAGGGAGAGCAGACTGCCGAGACCGGGAGACCCGATGATCAGCTCCCCGGTGATCGTCAGCAGTAGAGCCACCGTCGCCGCCAGTCTGAACCCGGTGAGGGCATAAGGCAGCGTCGTCGGCCAGACGACCCGCAGGCCGACGGTCAACAGCCGGAACCGGTAACTCCGGGCGGTGTCGCGCGCGACCGGGTCCACGTCTTGAACGCCCGCGAGCACCTGGATGATCACCATCCAGAAGGACGAGAAGATGATCAGGAACACCGTCGACGCGCGTCCGGGGCCGAACACGATGACGGCCAGTGGGATCAACGCCACCGACGGGATCGGTCGCAGGAACTCGATGGTGGATGCGGTGGCGTCCCGAAGCACTGCGACCGAGCCGATGATCATGCCGAGCACGACCCCGGCGACCAGGGCGATGGACACACCCGTCCCCCACGTGATGAGCGTGTCGGCGAGGGCCTGCCAGAAGACCGCTGTCTGCAGCCTCTGGACCAGGGCCGGCACGATCTCGGAGAACGGCGGCAGGAAGCGCGGATTGACCAGTCCGACGCTAGGCAGGATCTGCGCCAGCGCGATCAGTGCGAGCACACCGACTCCCCCGAGGAGGATCCGGGAATCCCTCAGGGAGCGGAGCCGTGCTCGTCCCGTTCGCATCGAGGCCATGGCCGGACTGGTCACAGACCGCTACTTCGTGCTGACGACGAGGTCGTCGGCGTCGAGTTCGGAGTCGATCACGCCGTAGCTGAGCATCTGATCGGCGATCTGCTGAAGAAGGTCACCATCGATCTCGGGTGTCCAGATCTCAGGTCGGATGGCGGCAACCACATCCTCCGGCATCTCCACGTAACGCACGATCGCGTCCTTGTAGTCGTCTGGATTCTCTTCACAATAGGCGACCGTCTCGAACACGGCCTCCTGGAAGCCCTTGACCACCTCGGGGTTCGCTTCGGCGTACTTGCGTGCGGCGAAGGTCACGAGCGCGGGTTGCCCGGGGATCGCCTCGACTGACGGGTAGGAGACGACGCGGTTCCCTTGCTCCACGAGCAGTCCCAGGAACGGCTCGAGAGTCCACACCGCGTCGACGGTCCCCGCCTCGAGCTGCGCGCCCATGTCGGGCAGGCCGATTTCGACGAAGGAGACGTCTTCGGCGTCTCCTCCCGCCTTCTTCACGGAATCCCGGATGTTGAGCGCACCGCTTCCGTTGAGCGTCGTGACCGCGACGGAGTGCCCGGGAAGGTCCGCGGAGCTCTGGATGTCAGAGTCGGCTCTCACGACGACGGCCGCTGCGTCAGGTCCTTCGGTCGGGGACGAGTTGATGCCGGTCACCGCGACGACGTCGATCCCCTGCGCGGCCGCGAGAAGCACCGTGGGAGGGCCGGAGACGCCGAACTCCGTCTGGCCGGCCGCGACCGCCGGCATGATGGCAGCGCCGGACTGACTGGCCTGGTACTCGACGTCGAGGCCGTGCTCCTCGAAGGTGCCGCGTTCGATCCCGAGCTGGAGGCACGCGGTGACGGAAATCGTCGTCGATCCCAACCGCACGGGAGTCAGACCTGGATCTCCCGACGGGTCTCCACCCGAAGCTCCACTGGAAGCACAGGCCGAGAGTGCCAACATCGCCACTCCCGCGCCTGCTGTCAATGCAACAAATCTGCGCACAGTCGTTACCTTTCGTTGGTTGTTGTCCTTTACTGCGAACTGTTACTGAGAAACGGCATCGAGGCCGAGAATCGTGCGAGCCTCGGCCGGCGTCGCGGGGCGGCGCCCGAAGACCTCGACGATCTTGGCGACGGCCTCGACGATGTCGTGGTTCGTCCGTGCGAGAGAACCGTCTGGCAGATAGAGGCTGTCCTCCATGCCGACGCGGATGACGTCGCAGTCCAGAGCGAGAGCGAGTGCCGGCCAGGTGTACTGGTGCAGCCCCGCACCGAGCACGCCCCACTTCGCATTCGGGAAGAGCCGTTTCATGTACGACTGAGCGTGGACGAGCCTCTCCGGATCTGCCGGGCTGAAGCACAGACCGCCGCCGAACGTGAACCACAGGTTCGACGCATTCCGGTCCAGGAGCCCCTGGTCTGCGTACAGGGCCAGCCGGTCCATGACGTGCAGACCGGTCACCTCGTACTCAAGCGTCGATCCCTTGCCGTAGACCTCTTGGATGGTCTCCTTCAGGTAGCGCGGCGAGTTCATGTAGGGGACCTCGTCGAAGTAACCGCCGTCCGGGTGCCAGAAGTCAGCAGATCCCGCGGCGATCCCGTAGACGTCAGGCGCTTCATCCAGATTCAAGAGCCCGAGGCGATCGTCGTCGTTCGGCCAGCGCCACTCACCCGTCTTCGGATCCTGCGTCACACCGGATCCGTTCGTGGTCTGCACGAGGATGTCCGTCTGATCCCTGATCTGCTTGATGATCCGATTGAACGCCTCCGGCTTGATCGTGTTCTTGCCGTTCTCGTCGCGCGCGTGGACGTGCACGAGTGCCGCGCCAGCGTCCCGGCAGCGGCGCGCCTCCGCGCTGATCTCGTCAGCGGTGAGCGGCACCTCCACGCCTGGACGCGGCATCTGCATGCCCCCGGTCGGAGCGACGACGATGACTACGGGCCGAGATGACATGCGATCTCCGATGCTTTCGTGTGGTGGAGGTATGGGCGGGCGGCACGCCGAGACTGCGGTTGTACGGGCAGTCGCCTGCGTCACGGGAAGATGATCCACTCATCCCCGAAGCGAAACCTCGTGGGGAGGAGGATCACGGAAGTGCTGCGAGCGCAGGGCTTCCGCCGATAGAGCACATGGCGTCCATGTGTTCACGTGCTGTCACAACCATCTCCTCGTTGAGTCAGGACCGGCGGTCCTTATTGGCGACTCGATTAAATTACAATCATCATGATCAATTAGCAATAGCCGATCCCCACTTTCTCCGCGAGGAGTTGATCGAGACCTGGATCGAGTACAAGATCGAGAACGATACTCAGCCGATCGCCCAGCGCCCGCACCCCGTTCGAGTACGAGCTGTACTTCGGTGTCTGACGCTCCATCGGTCACTGGCCCTCCGAACCCCGCGCGCAAGCGGCGGGGTTCGGAGGGCCTTCGCCTGTCCGGCCCCCATCGGGTGAGGCTCAGCCCGGCCGCCAGGTGAACAACCGGATAGTGCACACCTGACGGAACCCGATCGACTGGTAGAGCGAACGGCCCATGGCGGACGAGGTGAGCACTGCGTGGTTCATGCCCGCATCGCGCACGAGACGCATCGCGGCTCGTGTGATCTCGGCGCCGATCCCCTGCCGGCGAACATCCGGCACCGTCATGACGAAGTACAGACCGCCGACCCCTGCTGCGATCAGCACCGTTGCGGTCCCGACCGCCCGGCCGTCCCGTCGGACAAGGAGATGGCGGAGATCGGGCCGGTCGAGACCGATGCGAAGGAACATCTCACCTACCCACTCAGCCTCACGAAGGCCTTCACCGAACCCGCTCCCCATGGCGGAAATCCACTCCTCCAGGTCCCCGACCTCGCGCACGACCTGCACATCCAGGCCGGTCGTGGGCTGCACCGGAATGTGGTCCAGCCGTGCCGCCATGCCCGGCTCCTGGCCGTCCGGGTCGAAGCCGGCGCGTGCCAGTCGGGCCGGCAGATCGTCGGGGCGCATGGACGGCCCGACGTGCCATGTGCCGGGTACGCGCGCGCGACGCAGCCGCTCGCGGCTCTCCATGATCACGGCGTCGACCGAAGGATCGACCAGTTGCGCCGCAACGACGGCGTTGTGATAGTCGAGCGGGGAGCCGCCGAGAGTCCATGACACCTCATCGTCTCGACGACGGTGTCCGCCGCCCGCATCTCCCATGCGGAGCAGCAGTTCCGCGGTGTTGCGCTCGACCGCGTGCGCCAGCGCGACGTCATCGGCTTCAGCCGACAGGGGTGGTTCGGTCGGATGCATGGACACTCCTCCGCGGGACCCCGTTCAGGTTGCCACCGCCCTCCGACAGCGGCGCGCCGGTATTACTGTGCCGGTTGGCAGTGCCGGTTTGACAGCAGCTAGGCGCCTCCGGTGATATCGAGGGATGCCCACCTCAGTGATCGACCTCGACGGGCTGCGCTTCGCGATGGTCTCCTCGACCGCCAGCATCGTCGACCCGCACGCCCCCACGACCTTCACCTACCACCAGGAGGGCCAGCTCGTATGGGGCGAGTACACGGGTGACACCGTCACGGAGGGCCGCTTCGTGGGCTCCGTCGAGGGCGACCTCGTGAGCATTTCCTTCGCGCACGCCCTCGCCTCCGACGGCACTGTCGTGCGAGGCAGCGCGGACAGCCGGATCGAGCACGCCGACGATGGCCGCATGCGTCTGGTCGAGAGCTTCGCGGTCGGTGGCGTCGAGCACGAGAGCATCTGCATCCAGTTGTGAGCCGGATCAGCCCACCGGGCGGTCGGCGCTGGTCGCGACGAAGCTCACGAGCCCTCCCTGGGGAGGCCGCTCGCGGGCGGGGATATCGGTGGGAAGCACATAGGGCTGCTCGAACACCTCGTTGAGGATGAGGACGGTCTCCACCCGCGCGACGTGCGGCAGCGAGGCGATGCCGCCGGCCACGAGCGCGTAGATGCCCTGCACATCGATGCTGCGCACGAGCAGCATGATGTCGTGCTCGCCGGTCGTGATCTTGGCCGACTCCACCTCGGGCAGCTTCCGCACCGCGGTGAAGAACTCCTCCCAGCTCTGCGGATGCACCGAGCAGAAGACGAGGGCGCACACGCCGAGGCCCGCCTTCGCCGCATCGACGCGGGCCGTGTATCCGGTGATGACGCCGGCGCGCGTCAGGGCCTCGACCCGGCTGTACGCGCTCGCGCGCGAGATGCCGACCCGGGCAGCCAGCGCCGCAATCGAAACACGACCGTCATCTCGGAGCACGCGGAGGATGTCATAGCCGATTTCGTCGATCTGAACGGCTGATCGTCCAGCCGAGTGCATCCGCGGTTCGCTCATATTGGACATTCTGCACTCCCACGCCACGGAGGCTCAACGGAACTCGTCAGCCGGGCGCTGAATCTCGGATAGAGTGCCCGAAAACCCGATGGACGCCTCGAGATGTCCAAGTACCGACCAGGAGGACCCGCCTGTGGCCCGACCACACGCCCGTGCCGCCGCCGCGCTCATCGCGGTTGCCGCCCTCGCTCTCGCCGGCTGTTCCGGCGGAAACTCTGCCGGCAACGGCACCAACGGTGAGGGAGCCTCCTCGACCCTCGTCGTCGACACCGCCTTCTCGCTCGAGACCGGCGACCCCGGCCGCAACTACGTGCCGACCGGCAACCTCGTCCTGCACGCCGTCTACGACACGCTGCTGACGTTCACCGGCGACGACACCACGCCGCAGCCGTCCCTGGCGACGATGGAACAGAACGAGGATGCCACCGAGTTCACCTTCACCCTCGACGAGGACCGCGTCTTCGCCGACGGCTCGCCGGTGACCGCCGACGACGTCGTGTTCTCCCTCAACCGGGTGGCGGGCATGACCGACTCGAAGGCGAACTTCCTCATGGCCGGGATCACGGTCGAGAAGGTCGACGACGCCACCGTCGTGCTCAAGACGGAGAAGCCCTCACTGCAACTGCCCGCGATCGTCACGAACCCGTCGCTGTCGATCCTCAACTCCGAAGAGGTCCAGGCCAACGGCGGCGCCGCCGACACCACCGACGCCGCGCAGGAGTTCCTCGACGGCGCGTCCGCGGGCTCGGGACCGTACCTGCTGGACTCCCTCGACCTCACCACGCAGGTGGTGCTGGTGGAGAACCCGGAGTACAACGGGCCCAACCCCGCCGCGTACGACAAGATCGTGGTGCGCAACGTGACCGAGAGCGCCACCCAGCTGATCAACCTCAAGGGCGGCGACTCGAACGTGGCCGTGGATCTGAGCGGCGACCAGGTCGAGAGCCTCGGTGACGACTTCACCGTCGACTCCGTACCGTCTGCCGAGACGATCTTCCTCCTCATCAACCAGAACGCCGAGGTCGCCCCTGCCACGGCGAACCCCGCGTTCGCCGAGGCCGTCCGCTACGCGCTGGACTACGACAAGATCCTCGAGCTGGCCGGTGCCGGCGCGGCGCAGGCGTCCGGTGTCATCCCGCCGATGTTCGCCGGCGCCCTCGAGGACGGTGTCGCTCAGGATCTCGACCGTGCCGAGGCCGCACTGGCCGAATCCGGATACGCCGGCGAGACGCTGAAGCTGCAGTTCCCCAACGACAACCCCGTCGGGGGCGTCGAGTTCACCCCTGTCGCCGAGCGGGTTCAGGAGCAGCTGAAGGCCATCGGCATCAACATCGAGCTGGCCCCCGCTCCCTTCGCCACCGAGATCGACCCGTACGTCAACGGCACCGGGGCGTTCTCGATGTGGTACTGGGGTCCGGACTACGCCGATTCCTCTTCGTTCCTGCCCTTCGGGCCGGGCGAGAAGGTCGGCCTGCGCGCGGGCTGGCCCGCCGAGGCGGCGCCGGAGATCGCCGCCCAGGTCGAGGCGGCGCGCAACGCCACCTCGGTCGACGAGCGCAACCAGGCCTTCTCGGCCTACGCGACGGCGATGCAGGAGAGCGGCCCGTTCGTTCCGCTCATCGTCCCGGGCAACAACGTCGCGAGTGACACCTCGGTGACGGGACTGACCTACAACCCGACGTGGACGCTGGATCTCACGGCACTCTCCCCCGCCGAGTGACGTGACCGCAACCACCACGCCCGCCCGTCGCACCGGTACCGGCCGCCACTCCCTGGCCCGGTTCCTGGTGCGGCGGGCGGGCACCTCCGTTCTGCTCCTGCTCGGCGTCGTCCTCGTGACGTTCCTACTCACCGTGATGGTCCCCGGCGACCCGGTGCGCGCAGCGCTGGGTGAAGGGGCATCCTCCAACCCGGCGACGGTCGCGGCGTACGAGGAGAAGTTCGGACTGAACAAGTCCGTCCCCGAGCGCTTCGTCGTCTATCTCGGCAACATGCTCAGCGGGGACCTGGGCACCTCCATCACGACCGGTCGCCCCGTCGCCGACGACCTGGCCAAGGCCGTTCCCGCCACCGGTGAAGTGGCGTTCTACGCGATCATCCTGAGCCTCGCCGTCGCCGTCGTGCTGGGCACGCTCGCCGCCTACCGTCGCGGCAAGGCGACCGACCAGGTCGTGCGCGTCGTGTCGCTCGTGGGCCTGAGTATCCCGACGTTCTGGATGGCGATCCTGGCGTACAACTTCTTCTTCCTCGAGCTCGGGTGGGTACGGGGGTCGGGCCGGCTGTCGCCGACGATCACGCCGCCCCCGCGCATCACCGGCTTCTACACCATCGACTTCCTCCTCAACGGCGACTCCGTCGGGTTCTTCGACGCCGTCAGCCATCTCGCGCTGCCGGTGTTCGTGCTGAGCCTGTTCACGATTGCGCTCCTCACCCGCTTCATCCGTACCTCGGTGCTCGAAGTGCTCGATGCCGACTACGCCCGCGCCGCCCGCGCCAAGGGGCTGAGCGGCCCGCGCGTGGTGTTCGCCTACGTCCTGCGGGGGGCGGCGCTTCCCATCCTGACCATGGTGGGCATCGCGTTCGGCACGCTGCTGTCGGGCACGGTGCTCGTGGAGGCGGTCTTCGCCTGGCCGGGCCTGGGGACCTACGCGTACAACGCGGCCAAGGGCCTGGATCTGCTGGCGGTCACGGGAGTCGGGCTGATCATCGGCGTCATATACCTCGTCATCAACTTCGTCATCGACGTCCTCTACGGGCTGCTCGATCCCCGGGTGAGGCTGTCATGAACCTGATCCTGCCCGTACGTGCGGCGCGCCCCCGACGGCGCCTGCCCGCCGCATGGCGCACTCCGCTCGCCATCATCGGCGTCGTCATCGCCGCCGCCTGGATCGTCGTCGCCGTGCTCGCGCCGTGGATCGCCCCGCACGGCCCGCTGGCACAGGACCTCCCCCGCCTCATGCCACCGAGCGCCGAGTCGATCATGGGCACGGATGCGAACGGCCGGGACGTCTTCTCCCGCCTCATCACGGGCGCCCGCACGACGATCCCGCTCGCGCTCATCCTCGTGGTGTGCGCGCTGCTCATCGGCACGATCATCGGCGCCGTCGCGGGATACATCGGCGGCTGGGTCGACGAGGTGCTCATGCGCATCACCGACATGGTCATGGCCTTCCCGACCGTGATCCTGGCGATGGTCATCGCCGCCTCCCTCGGGCCCTCGATCATGAACGCGGTCATCGCCGGCATCGTCGTCGCGTGGCCGCAATACGCGCGCATCACCCGGTCGCTCGTACTCAGCCTGCGCACGCAGAACTACGTCGTCGCCGGCCGGCTCCTCGGCTACTCGCCGCTGCGGTCGCTGCGCGTGGACATCCTGCCCAACGTCGCCGGCCCCGTCCTCGTGCTCGCCGCCCTCGACATCGGCACGGCGATCCTGCTGCTGTCCGGCCTGTCCTTCCTCGGACTGGGCGCACAGCCGCCCGCGCCCGAGTGGGGAGCGATGATCTCCGCGGCGATGCAGCACATCGACGCGTGGTGGCTCGGGGTCTTCCCCGGGCTTGCGATCCTCACCGTCGTGATGGCGTTCAATTTCATCGGCGATTCGCTGCGCGACGCCCTCGACCCCCTCGCCACGACCTCGCGCCCGGCCCAGAACACCGCGCCCGAGAGCGCGGACACGGCCGAGTCCGCTCCGACGGAGGGCGTGCGATGAACGCCCTGAGCATCCGCGACCTGCGCGTCGAGCTCGGTCCGCGGGGTGCCCGCACCGAAGTGGTGCGCGGCATCGATCTGACCCTGCGCCCCGGCGCCATCCAGGGGCTCGCCGGCGAGTCGGGCTCGGGCAAGAGCATGACGGCGATGGCCGTCCTCGGGCTCCTGCCCGCCGGCGGAACCGTCAGCGGGTCCATCCGGCTGGGCGAGGAGGAGCTGGTCGGAATGTCGGGCCGGCGATATCGTGCCGTCCGCGGCAGCCGGATCGGCATGGTGTTCCAGGACCCCTCGGCGAGCCTGCACCCGCAGCTGACCGTGGGCGCCCAGCTCACGGATGTCATGCGCACGCACCTGCGGCTCTCCCGCAGTGACGCGCGGTCTCGTGCCGTGGACCTGCTCGAGCGGGTGCGTGTGCCGCACCCCGAGGCGGCGCTGAAGAAATTCCCGCACCAGTTCTCCGGGGGCCAGCGCCAGCGTGTGGCGATCGCGATCGCGCTCGCATGCGATCCCGAGGTGCTCCTGGCCGATGAGCCCACGACGGCGCTGGATGTCACCGTGCAGGCCGGCGTGCTGCACCTGCTGCGCGACCTCGCGGCCGAACGAAACCTCGCGGTCCTCCTGGTGACCCACGACCTGGGTGTCATGAGCGCGGTGGCCGATGATGTCGCCGTCATGCGCCACGGGCGCATCGTCGAGTCGGGGACGCGGGCGCAGGTGTTCACCGCCCCGACGCACGAGTACACGCGCCAGTTGCTGGCGGCGATGCCGGACGCGCAGGAGTCGCTGGTGGACACGGCCGCCACCGGAGAGGACGAGCGATGAGCACACCGATCCTTCAGGTGGACGACCTCGTCGTCGAGTACGGCGGGCGGGCCGCGGTGCGCGCCGTCGACGGCGTGTCGCTGCGCATCGCCCCGGGAGAAGTCCTCGCCCTCGTCGGTGAGAGCGGCTGCGGGAAGTCGTCCACGGCGCGCGCCGTCATCGGCATGGAACGCGCTCACGCGGGGACGATCGCCTACCACGGCGCTCCCGTCCCGCCGCTGGGGCTCCGCACACGGCCCCGTGCGCTGACGGCCATGCAGATGGTGTTCCAGGACCCCAACTCCTCCCTCAACCCCCGCGTGCGCGTGGCGCAGCAGATCTCCGACGGCGCCCGCGCCGCCCGGAGCCGGGGCGTGGCATCGCCGCGACCGGAGGAGTGGCTCGAAGCCGTCGGCCTCCCCGCATCCTTCGCCGGCCGGTTTCCCCACCAGCTGTCCGGGGGTCAGCGCCAGCGTGTGGCCATCGCGCGGGCCCTGGCCGCGCGGCCCGACCTCATCGTCGCCGACGAGCCGATCTCGGCATTGGACGCCTCCGCACAGGCAGCTGTGGCGGGCATGATGCGCGAGCTGTGCCTGGACTCGGGATCGGGGATGCTGTTCATCTCGCACGATCTGTCGGTGGTGCGCCTCATGGCCGACCGGGTCGCCGTCATGTACCGCGGCCGCATCGTGGAATCCGGACCCACACCGCTGGTGTGGGCGAATCCCCTGCACCCGTACACGCGCGACCTGCTCGCTGCGATCCCCCACCCCGACGGAACGGGGACGCTGCCCTCCGCGCCCGCAGCCGAAGCGCCGGAGGCGTGGTCGGAGGACATCCCGGCAGCCCGGGACCGGGCGGCGTAGGAGACACCGGCGATCCGCCATCCCGGATGATGTCGCAGTACGCCGCACGGGGCCTGTTACTGTGCACCGATGGGGTGGGGTCGCGCGTACTTCGGTGTGCAGGCGACGGCGGGGGCCGTGTGGTGGATCACGGTGTTCCTCTCCTCCGACGTCCGCACCGCGACGCTCGGTGAGCTCGACCCGGTGGTCGTCGCACTGTGGGACGTGCCGCTCTTCGTCCTCATGTCGGCGCTTGCCGCGTTCGGCGGACGCATCGCTGCCGTCGTCGCCACCGCGTGGACCACGCTGGTCGCGACCGCGCTGGCGGGCTACGCGACGATGACGACTCTGGCCGGAGCGGGAGCGGTGCTGATGATCGCCTCCGCCGCAGCCTCCGTCGTGGCGCTGTTCCTCCTGTGGACCGGCCGCGTGCCCACGGAGCGGCTGCTGATCGGTCCCCTCCGGTTCCGCACGGCGAGCCCCGCTGCCACACGCTTCCGGCATGTGCGCGCCACCGCCGTGCAGGTCGCGATCTTCTGGGGTGTGCTGCTCGGCGTCGTCCCGCTCGTGATCGGGGCCTTCGAGCAGCGATGGCAGCTGTCGGTGGAGTTCCCGCTCGCCGTCACCGTGGCGGGGTGGATCGTCTTCGCGCTCGCGAGCGCACTGGGGATCTGGGCGGCGGTGGTGATGTCCACGCGCGGCGCCGGCACGCCGCTGCCCTCGGATACGGCGACGCGCTTCGTCGTCGGCGGCCCCTACCGGTTCGTCCGCAACCCCATGGCGCTGGCCGGCATCGCGCAGGGCGCGGCAGTGGGGTTGATGGTGTCATCGTGGCTCGTCGTGATCTACGCCGTGTGCGGATGGCTCGTGTGGAACTTCATCGTGCGCCCTCACGAGGAACGCGACCTCGAAGCGCGATTCGGCGGCGCGTTCCGCCGGTACCGCGAGCAGGTGCGCTGCTGGTGGCCTCGACTGCGACCGATCCCCGCATCCGTCACAGCGGGTGTCCCCCAGCCGAGTCGCTGACGGAGAGCGCCCGCCGCGCGGCCCGCGCAATCGCTCTGCACATCCGGCGGTCCGCGTCAACCGCGTACGCCGACCGGCCGAGCGGGGCCACCCTTCACCATGACAACCGAGATCCACTACGGCGGTTGCGCCTATCCCCTGGCCGATCCGACGGTCTCGGCGACCACCGTCGTCCGTGAGATCGCACGGCGCCTGCAGGGCGATCCGGCAGACCGCCCCTTCCAGTTCGCCTCGTCGGAGGGGATCGTGACGATCTTCCTGGCTCCGGGAGTCGCGGTGGCCGTGAACGAGATTCCCGAAGTGGTCCCCGAGGGGCGGCCGGCACCGCCGCCCCCTCACGTGTGACGCAGTGTCCGCACCGCCCCGTCGAGCTCCGGATGCCGGAACTCGAATCCCGCACTCGCCAGAGTTTCCGGCAGCACCCAGCGGCTCTTCAGCACGAGCTCGGGTTCGGTGCGCAGCGCCCACATCGCCGGCTCCAGCATCCATCGGTAGGCGGGAAGCCCCACCGGCATGCCGACGGCACGCCGCAGCGTCCGCATGAGGGTGCGATTGTCGACCGGATGCGGCGCCGCCAGGTTGATCGGGCCGCTGAGATCGTCCCGCTCGATGAGGAAGTGCGTCGCCGCCAGCACATCGTCGAGGTGGATCCAGCTGAACCTCTGTCGCCCGCGGGTGCGGTGCCACGCCGAGCGGCCGTCGCCGGAGGGTTGCGGCCCGATGCCGCGGTAGCGGCGGTGCGGAAACCACCATCCGTCGATCTGCGGCCCGCCCAGACCCACGCGCGCCAAGCGCAGCAGCATCCGCGTCGCCGGTCCGTCGCCGATCACGATCGCCATCCGCAGGGCCACGCGGCGCGTGTCCGGCAGGTCGCCGCTGAAGAACTCCCGCTCCCACGCGCGCGCCACATCGACCGAGAAGCCGGTGCCGAGCTCCCCCGCCTCCTCGGTGTGGGGACGGTCCATCGCATGCCGGTAGATCGTGGCGGTCGAGGCGTTCAGCCACACGCGCGGCGGCCGGGCCGCGGCACCGACGGCTCGGTGGAGCTGCCGGGTCGTCTCGACACGCGACCGCAGGATCTCCCGCCGGTTCGCGTCGGTGTAGCGGCAGTTCACCGACTTGCCGGCGAGGTTCACCAGCGCATCGGAGCCCTCGATGAGGGCTGCGATGCCCGCCGCGTCGCCCCACACCGCGTCGCCGGTGCGGCCGATCGTCCGCACCTCGTAGCCGCGCCCCCGCAGCGACTCCGTCAGCGCGGTGCCCACGAAGCCGCTCGACCCCGCCACGACGGCGCGAGGCTTCGCCCCTCCCCCGCTCACCCGTAGAAGAGCTTCTCGAAGACCCGCCGGGCGCGACGGGTGGTGGCGAGGTAGTCCTCCTCGACGCGCGTGGCCGAACGCGGGGGGTACTCCAGGATGCGGCCGATGCCGTCGAGCTTTGCCCGGTCGGTGGGCAGGACGTCGCTCGTCTGCCATGACAGCAGCGTCGCCGCCGATCGCAGCCGGCTCGCCAGGCGCCAGGCCGCCGCGAGCCGCTCCGCCTCGGTGTCGCCCACGAGACCGGCCGCCCGGGCGGCCTCGAGGGCGGCGAGGGTCGAGGTCGTCCGCATCCCGGGGACGGCGTGGGCGTGCTGGAGCTGCAGGATCTGCACGAGCCATTCCACATCGCTCAGCGACCCGGGCCCGAGCTTCAGGTGCCGCGCGGGGTCTGCGCCCTGGGGCAGCCGCTCGTTCTCCACCCGCGCCTTGATGCGTTTGATCTCCCGCAGACCGTGCGGATCCGCCGCCTCAGGGTAGCGGACCTCGTCGGCCAGCTTCATGAAGGCGTCGATCAGCTTGACGCTGCCGGCCACCCCACGGGCACGCAGGAGCGCCTGCGCTTCCCACGACAGCGACCAGCGCCGGTAATACTCGGCGTACGCGTCCAGCGACCGGGCGATGGGACCGTTGCGCCCCTCGGGCCGGAGGCCCGCGTCCAGCTCCAGCGGCAGCCGGTGGTCCTCGGAGTACTGACGCAGCGCGCTCACCAGCTGCAGCGCGAGCTGATGCGCACGCTGCGGGTCGACCCCGTTGGGGCGGTAGACGTAGATGACGTCGGCGTCCGAGCCGAAACCGAGTTCACCGCCGCCGAAGCGGCCCATTGCGATGACGGAGAAATCGAGCGCTTCGTCCTCGGGAGGCACGATCTCGCGCCGGACCGCGCGGAGGGCGGCCTGGATCGTCGCCTCCGTGATCGTCGTGAGCGCGCCGGCGAGCTCGTCGATCGTGAGCACCCCCAGTACGGCGGCCATGGCGGTGCGCAGCATCTCCCGCCGCCGCAGCGTGCGCACCGACCGCATCGCATCCTCCACCGAGGTATGCCGGGTCTGGATGGCGCGGGCCTCCTCCTGCAGGGCGACCCCGCTGCGCGGCCGCAGCAGGTCGTCGTCGTCGAGCCACGCCGCAGACTCGGGGATCCACTCCATCAGCTCGCCGACGTAGCGCGACCCCGACAGCAGCCGGGTGAGGCTTTCTGCGGCACCCGAGGAGTCCCGCAGCATCCGCAGGAACCAGGGGGTGTCGCCCAGGCGCTCGCTGATGCGACGGAAGGCCAGGAGCCCGTAGTCCGGGTCCACCCCGTCGGCGAACCAGCGGATCATGATGGGCATGAGGTGACGCTGGATCGTCGCTTTGCGGCTGAGCCCCGTCGTGAGGGCCGCGATGTGCCGCAGCGCCCCGGCGGGATCCCGGAAGCCGATCGCCGCGAGACGATCGTGCGCCTGCTCGGGCGACAGCGACCGCTCCTCCTCCGCCAGCCCGGCGACGGCGCTCAGGAGGGGGCGGTAGAACAGCCGCACGTGGATGTCGCGCACCTCGCGCTTGATGGCCTCCCACCGCTCCTGCACACCGGCGCCGGTGTCGGCCAGGCCCGTCGCCCGCGCCAGCGACCGCAACTCTTCCGGGCGGGTCGGCATGAGGTGGGTGCGTCGCAGCGCACGCAGCTGCAGGCGATGCTCGATGAGGCGCAGCATCCGGTAATCGCGCGCGAACGCGCCCGCGTCGGAACGGCCGATGTACCCCTCGGCCACGAGCGCGTCCAGCGCCTCGAGGGTGCCGCGTTGTCGGATGCGCTCGTCGGTGAGCCCGTGCACGAGCTGCAGCAGCTGCACGGTGAACTCGACGTCGCGGATGCCGCCGGGGCCGAGCTTGACCTGCCGCGGCACTTCATCGGCGGGGATGTTGTCGGTGACCCGCTCGCGCATGCGCTGCACACTGTCGACGAAGTTCTCCCGCCCGGCGCTGGTCCACACCTTCGGCTGCACGGCGTCGACGTACGCGTCGCCCAGCACCCCGTCGCCGGCAAGGGGCCGCGCTTTCAGCAGCGCCTGGAACTCCCAGCTCTGGGCCCACCTGTCGTAGTACGAGAGGTGGGAGGCGAGCGAACGCACGAGCGCGCCCTGCTTTCCCTCCGGTCGGAGGTTCGCGTCAACCTCCCACAGCGCCGGCTCGATCTCGGGGCCGGAGATCCCTCTCATCGTCTGCACCGCCAGGCGCGTGGCGATGTCGATCGCACGCGCCTCGGTCACGATGTCTTCGTCGGCGGTCCCCCCGACGAAGATGACGTCGACATCGCTGACATAGTTCAGCTCCCGGGCGCCCGCCTTGCCCATGCCGACGATCGCGAGCCGGGTGGCAGCCACCTGCTCGCGCGGGAACAGGGTGGAGGTACCACCCGATCCCGACACGCGCGCCCTCGCGACGGCGAGGGATGCCTCCAGCGCCGCGCCCGCGGCATCCGCCAGACGCGCCGACACCCGATCGACGACGTCGGCCGGATCGGGCTGGGCAAGGTCGAACGCGGCGATGCGCGCGAGCACGCGCCGGTACGCCACCCGCAGCGCCACCCACGCGTCCTCGCCTCCGGATGCGGCGAACCCCTCGCTCTCCCCCACGGCTTCCGCCAGCTCGCGGCGCAGGGAGGCGTCATCGGGCAGGAGGTATCCGGCACCGCGCAGCCGGGCGAGCTCATCCGGGTGGCGCAGAAAGAACCCCGCGAATCCGCTCGATGCCCCCACCAGGCGCCACAGCGCGGCCCACCCCAGCACATCGGCGGCCAGGGCCGTCACGGCTTCGGGGTCCCGGCGCGCGATCCGCACCACCGCGCCGAGACCGTCGTCGGGGTCGGATCCCAGCGAGGCCGCGTCGGCGAGGTTCTCCCGCGACAGGCCGGTCGCCGAGGCCAGTTCCGTCAGCAGCTCGTCGGCCTCGCCCAGGCGCGTGAAACCGCGGCGCGCGAGCGCCGTGAGCGCGGTGGTGCGTTCGCGCGACGTCATCGGCGGGATGGGGTCAGAGCATCTCGAGGTTGCTGTGCAACTCGAACGGCGTCACCTGGGAGCGGTACTGCTGCCATTCGCGACGCTTGTTCAGCAGCACGTAGTTGAACACCTGCTCGCCGAGCGTCTCGGCGACGAGCTCCGACTCCTCCATGTAGCTCAACGCGTGGTCGAGGCTCTGCGGCAGCGGGGCGTAGCCGAGCGCCCGGCGCTCCGCGTCGCTGAGCGACCACACGTTGTCCTCGGCCTCGGCGGGTAGCTCGTACTCCTCCTGAATACCCTTCAGGCCCGCCGACAGCATGAGCGCGTACGCGAGGTAGGGGTTCGCCGCCGAATCCAGCGCCCGGTACTCCACGCGTGAGGACTGACCCTTGTTCGGCTTGTACAGCGGCACCCGCACGAGCGCGGAACGGTTGTTGTGGCCCCAGCAGATGAAGCTGGGGGCCTCGTCGCCACCCCACAGCCGCTTGTAGGAGTTGACGAACTGGTTCGTCACGGCCGAGATCTCGTTCGCGTGGCGGAGGAGCCCCGCGATGAACTGACGGCCGACGCGGGAGAGCTGGTACTGCGCGCCCTCCTCGTAGAACGCGTTCATGTCGCCCTCGAACAGCGACATGTGGGTGTGCATGCCGCTACCGGGCTGACCGCTGATCGGCTTCGGCATGAACGTCGCGTACACGCCCTGCTCGATCGCGACCTCCTTGATCACCGTGCGGAAGGTCATGATGTTGTCGGCCGTCGTGAGCGCGTCGGCGTAGCGCAGGTCGATCTCGTTCTGCCCCGGCCCGCCCTCGTGGTGGCTGTACTCCACCGAGATGCCGAGGTCTTCCAGCATCCGCACGGAGCGGCGACGGAAGTCGTGCGCCGTGCCACCGGGGACGTTGTCGAAGTACCCGGCGGAGTCCACCGGCACGGGGCGCCCATCCGGCCCGAGGGCCGAGGACTTCAGCAGGTAGAACTCGATCTCGGGGTGGGTGTAGAACGTGAACCCGGCGTCGGCGGCCTTGGCCAGTGTGCGCTTGAGCACGTGGCGGGGATCGGCGACGGCAGGAGCGCCGTCGGGCGTCGTGATGTCGCAGAACATCCGGGCCGTCGGGTCGATCTCGCCGCGCCACGGCAGGATCTGGAACGTCGTGGGATCGGGATGGGCGAGCAGATCCGACTCGTACGACCGGGTCAGGCCCTCGATGGCCGACCCGTCGAACCCGAGCCCCTCGCCGAAGGCCCCCTCCACTTCCGCCGGCGCGATCGCGACGGATTTGAGCGTGCCGATGACGTCCGTGAACCACAGGCGCACGAACTTCACGCCGCGCTCCTCGATCGTGCGCAGTACGAAGTCCCGCTGCTTGTCCATACTTCCCCTTCGTTCCCGGTTCAGTCCCGGGAGCCTTTCGCGCCCCAGTTGTCCTCGCGCGCCTCGTCCTCGGCCCATGCGCGCGAACGCTCCTTCAGCAGTTCGGGTGCGCGGGCAGCCTCTTCAGCCGTGTCGAACGGTCCTGCCCGGTCGATCGCCGGGGACGCGTACCCGCGCTCGACTTCGCCGGTGGAGAGGTTGTACCAGTACTTCTCGTCTTCGGTGCTCACCTTGACTCCCTGCGTTCGCGTGCGCCCCGGATCGGTCCGGGCACCTGGGTCGATCCTACTGACCCGCGCCTGCTGCCTGGATAGGCTGGGCCCATGGCAACGAAGGCGACTCGTGCGGTCGGAGTGGACATCGGCGGAACGGGCATCAAGGCGGGCATCGTCGACCTCGAGGCCGGTGAGCTTCTCAGCGACCGGATGAAGGTCCCGACCCCGCGCGGGGCGGAGCCCGACGATGTCCTCACCGCCGTGCGCACGGTCCTCGACCGCCTCGAGGTCGCCGACGACCACGATGTCGCCCTGGGTGTGGCGTTCCCGGCCATCGTGAAGAACGGCCGCACGCTGTCGGCCGCCAACGTGTCGGAGAAGTGGATCGGGTTCGAGGCAGAGAAGTTCTTCGAAGACGGCCTGGGCCGCGACATCCACTTCGCCAACGACGCCGACGTCGCCGGCATCGCCGAGGTCCGCTACGGTGCCGCGAAAGGCGTCGACGGGCTCGTGCTGCTGACGACCCTGGGCACCGGCATCGGGTCGGCGATGATCTACGACGGCGTACTCATCCCCAACAGCGAGCTCGGCCACCTGCAGCGGGCCAACCACAAGCGCGACGCCGAGGGGTACGCCGCGTACTCCGCGATGGAACGAGAGAGCCTCTCGTGGGAGCAGTGGGCGCAGCGCCTGCAGTGGTACTACGACTACGTGGAGTTCCTCTTCAGCCCCGACCTGTTCATCGTCGGCGGCGGTGTGTCCAAGCATGCGTCGGAGTTCCTGCACCTGCTCGATCTGAAGACGCCCATCGTCCCCGCCGTGCACCGCAACAACGCCGGCATCATCGGCGCCGCCGCGCTCGGCCTTGCCGTGCCGGAGGCCGTCCCGGCGGTCACCGAATAACGAGAGGGCGAATGGGCCGGCCTGTACGCCGGGTTCTGTCCGGGAGCCGAAGCTCCGTGGACGGTCATCTCTCTCGGCGACACGTTGCCGTGCCGCTCCAGCGGTCTACCCGGGGACTCGGCGGGCCGCGTCACCATCCCCTGTCTGACCTTGCTCCGGGCGAGGTTTGCCGTGCGGATCGTGTCACCACGATCCCGGTGGTCTCTTACACCACCCTTTCACCCTTACCGCGTCCCTCGCGGGATGCGGCGGTCTGCTCTCTGTGGCACTGTCTCGCGGATCGCTCCGGGTGGGTGTTACCCACCGCCCTGCCCTGTGGAGCCCGGACGTTCCTCGGCGCGATGCGGCGAACCGCACGCGACGCGACCGTCCAGCCGACCCATTCGCACCCCGAGTTTAGCCGTCGGCGCTCTGACCCGCCGTCACTTCGCGCTCGCGGACTCCACGACCGACAGGTCCAGCGGGAAGTCGACCGGGAAGTCGCCGAACAGCAGACGCCCCGCGGATGCGGCGGATTCCCGCACGCACGTGGCCACGGCGTCGGCATATGACAGCGGAGCGTGCACGATGATCTCGTCGTGGAGGTAGAACGCCAGGTGCGGGCGGCGCGCGAAGGCCGGGCCCGAGCGTGGCGCGGCCTCGTGCTCCGCGACATCGGGCAGAGCCGCCAGTCGGAGCCGCAGATCGGCCAGCCACGCGAGGGCCCACTCCGCCGCGGTTCCCTGCACGATGAAGTTGCGGGTGAAGCGCCCGCGGTCGCGGGCGCTCCGGCGGGCCCGCGTACGGTCGGTGTCTTCGGCATCGGCGCCGCTCGCCTCCGACTGCGACGCCGCCCACGCAGCATCCGGTGGCGGTGAGGTGCGCCCCAGCCACGTGGACACCGTGCCGCCGTCCTCGCCCGTGCGCGCCGCTTCGTCCACGAGCCGCATCGCGCGGGGAAAGGCACGACGCAGGCGCGGGACGAGCCGGCCGCTGTCGCCGGTGGTCGCGCCGTACATCGCACCGAGCAGCGCCACCTTCGCCTCAGCGCGAGTCGGCAGTGCGCCTTGCGCGACGATCCCCGCGTACAGGTCGCGCCCGCGCGCCGCCTCGGCCAGAGCCGAGTCGCGGGCCATCGCGGCCAGGATCCGCGGCTCCAGCTGCGCTACGTCGGCGATCACCAGGCACCATCCGGGATCGGCGCGCACGGCGGCGCGCAGCTGACGCGGGATCTGCAGGGCACCTCCGCCCGATGACGCCCATCGCCCGGTCACGACACCGGCCGGCACGTAGACGGGCCGGAACCGTCCGTCGCGCACCCATTCCGCCAGCCACGCCCACCCGTTCGCCGTGTACAGGCGCATGAGCCGCTTGTACTCGATGAGGGGCACGATCACCGGATGCTCGTGCCGCTCCAGTTCCCAGCGGCTGGTGGAATCGACGAGCACACCGGCACGGTGGAGGGCCCGCAGCAGCTTCGGGTGGGAATCCAGCCCGACGGTCGGGTCGCCCAGCGCCGCTCGCACCTCGCCGGCGCACTGCTGGATGCGGGCCGGCAGCCCGCCGCCCTCTCGCTCCCCCAGCGTCTCGCGCAGGATCGCGTCATGGGCCGACGCATCCCACGGCAGACCCGCCGCCCGCAGTTCGCACGCCAGCAGGGCGCCCGCCGACTCCGCCGCCGCGAGCAGCCGCAGCGCGCCCGGCGCGCCGGAGCGCGCCATCGCCGCCCGCTGCCGCGCCAGCTCGGCCATGGCCGACGCGATGTCATCGGGAGGGCCCGCGGCATGTTCACCGAGGTCGAACAGCGCCGCCTCTCCCCCGGGCGGGGTGGGCGTCGCGTCCCATTCGCGTGCGCGGCGCAGCCCTGCATCCTCGGTCACTGCCGCGGCATCACGAACGATCGCGTGCACGAGGCGCAGGTCATGCGCCTTCGACACCCGGATACCGGCGGCCAGCAGCGTGTCGTACCACCCCGGCGTGTCGTGCCACACCCACCGCGGCGCATCCGCCGACTCCCGCTCAGCCACCCACCGCGGCAACGCGGCCGCAGTCAGCTCGATGCGCGCGCGCTCCCGCCCGTCGGCATCGAGGTCGACGGCGACGACGCGGCCGTCGGCTCGACCGAGAACGGTCCAGACGCGGTCAGCGCTGTCCACGCGGGTCGAGGTCACGGCGGAAGCTCTCGCGGCGGTCCATCGCCTCGTTCGCGGCCTTGTCGGCGCGCGCGTTCGACAGCCGCGGCACCCATTCGTAGGTCACCGAGCGGCCTGCGATGAGCGTGTTCGCCTCCTGCACGAGCGCCCGCATGTCGGGATGCTTCACCTTCCAGCGTCCGGTCATCTGCTCCACGACGAGCTTCGAGTCCATCCGGACGTGCACCGAGGCCTCGGGATCGCGGTCGAACGCCGCGGAGAGGCCGGCGAGAAGTCCGTTGTACTCGGCCACGTTGTTGCTGGCGACCCCGACGTACACGCCGAGTTCGGTGACGACGTGGCCATCGGGATCCATCACGACCGCGCCGCCCGCGGCGATGCCGGGGTTACCGCGGGACCCTCCGTCCGCCTCGACGACGAGCGTGGTCACAGACCGGATTCCTCCGTGCGGACGAGGATCGCTCCGCACTCCGGGCACGTGATGACGGCGTCGTCGGCAGCCTGCCGCACCGCACTCATATCCGTGCCGGAGAGCACCATCATGCAGGCCTCGCACGTGCCCCGGCGCAACAGCCCGGCGCCGGGCCCCCGCGCGGAGATCCGGTCGTACATCGCGACGAGGTCGTCGGCCATGGCTGCGGCGATCGCTGCACGATCGCGCTCGGCGGCCTCCAGATCGCGCGTCGCGTCGGCGACGGCGGTCTTGGCCTCGGCGCTGAGTCGTGCGCCCTCGTCGTTGGTCGCGGCGATGAGGGTCTCCTGCGCGGTGACCTCGCTCTCGGCCGTTTCGAGCCGCTCCATGACGGAGAGTTCGCCGTCTTCGAGGTCGGACTTCCGCCGCGCCAGCGAGGCCAGTTCGTTCTCGAGGCTCTGCGCCTCCTTGGCGTTGGCGCTCGTGGCCAGCCGCTGGGCGTCGCGCTCTGCGCGCGCGTCCACGACGGCCACATCCGCCTCGATGCGCGCCAGCTCGGCACGCAGGTCGTCGCGAAGGCCGATCAGACGGGTCAGCTCGTGGGTCTGCGTCGTGCGCTGCGCGAGCAGCTCCTGCACGCGTGCCGCCTGCGGTGGATTGGCCTTGGCGGCGCGCAGGCGTTTGATGCGCCCGTCGAGTTCGGCGAGATCGAGCAGTTTGCGCTGGTCGGCGGGGTCGGCGTTCACGTTCCCAACCTACCGCCGGGGGGCGACGGCGACCTCGCCCATCGGTGCGGGAGCGATGATCGTCACGCGGGCGGCGCGCAAGGGGTGCAGGAGAGGGCGGATGCCGTGGCTACACTTCGGGCGGAGCGCCCCGGTGGCACGGCGACCGTGCGACCGATGCGCAGAGCCCCGTGAGCCGAGAGGAACTTCGTGGAAGACGGACAGACCGCCACAGAGCAGGGCAGCACGGCGCGCGTGCACCCCGAGCACGGCCGTCAGGCCGGTGATCCGTTCGGCCTGGACCTGCAGCGCATCCAGTTCTCCCCGTACTTCTCCCGGCTCTCCGCCGTGACGCAGGTCGTGTCTCCGTCCATCTCCGGCGCTCCGGTGCACAATCGGCTCACCCACACCCTCAAGGTCAGCGCCATCGCGCGCGCCGTCGCCCGCCACCTGAACGAACGCTCCCGCCGGTCCGGTGGCCCTGAGGTGTGCAACGAGACCGTCGTGGAGTGCGCCGCGCACGCGCACGATCTCGGGCACCCTCCTTTCGGTCACCTCGGGGAATCGGTGCTGAACCGGGTCGCCCGCGAAGAGCTCGGCCTCACCGACGGGTTCGAGGGCAATGCGCAGACCTATCGCATCCTCACCGCACTCGATGTCACCGAGCACGTCCCCACGGGCCTGAACCTCACGGCAGCGGTGCGGGTGGCCACCGCGAAGTACCCGTGGACGCCCGCGGTGAACAGCGAGCAGCTGGGCGAGCGCGGGGTCCCGCGAGGCATGCGGCGGACCGCTGAGCGCGGCCTGCATGTCTTCAAGTACTCGGCGTACGAGATCGACGGCGCGGATCTGGAGCAAGCGCGCGATCACCTCGGGATCGCCCCCTTCCGGCAGTCGGTGGAGGGCGCGGTGATGGACATCGCCGACGACATCGCGTACTCGGTTCACGACGTCGACGACTTCTACCGGGCGGGGATCCTCAACCACGCCCCCATCGCGGCGGAATTCGACGGCTGGCTGGAGTCCGCCGCCCAGTGGCGCCGGCGCGGCGACGACGACGTGCGGGCGGAGACGGAGCGCGGTGCGGCCATCGAGCGGCTGCGCCGCAAGATGCGCCGCGACGACCCGTGGGTCGCCGACGACGACGCCTTCCACAATGCCGTGTCGACCGTGCATGAAGAGCTCGTGGACGACCTGCTCGGCCGGCCGTTCGACGGCTCGCTGAGCGCCGAGCGGCAGCTGGCCACGTTCACGGACCGGTGGATCCGGGCGCTCCAGGCCTCCGCGGCGCCGACCTCGGCGGACGACCCGCGCTCGGGGCCGGTCCGGCTGTCGACGACGGCGTGGCACCACGTCGAAGTGCTGAAGTTCGTGCACAAGCACTTCGTCCTCAGCCGCCCCGATCTCGCGATCCACCAGCGGGGGCTCAGCCGCGTGCTGACCCGCTCCGTGGACGCCCTGACGGCCTGGCTCGAAGACGAGCACGACCGCAGGCGAGTCCCCCGGCGGCTGCGTGAACTGATCGAGCTGGCGCGGGAGGGCTACGAGCGCCGCGGCCGGGATGAGCAGTCCGCGCGCACCGCGGCGGAACGCAATCGGATGGCCCGGGCCCGGGGCATCCTCGACTATGTCGCCTCCCTGACGGATGCGCAGGCGATCACGTTCTCCGAGACCATCTCCGGGCGTGGAGAGCGGCTCTGGTCACTGGGCCAGAGCCTCTGATCGCCTACGACCGGTACCCGGCGTGATCGGGGTTGGGCTTCAGCGCCCACCCGTCACCGTCGGCCACCACGAGGTTCTTCATCCCGCCTGCGTCGGCGATGAGCGCGTAGTCCTGTCCGGCATCTGCGGCATAGCTGAACAGGGTGACGAACGGTTCGTCCCCGACGTTCACGCTGCGATGGATCCAGTGCCCCGGCACATTCACCGCCTTGCCCGGCGTGAGCTCGATCGCCGACTCCTGCCCGTCGACGGTCTCCAGCAGCATCACGCCCCGTCCGCTCAGGCAGTAGTACAGCTCCGCCCGATCGGCGACGGCGTGCAGGTGACCGCGAGTGACGGCGAACTCCTCCCCGTACCGGCCGGGGAGAAGCGTGCTCGTCCCGACGATCAGTGCGCCGGGCCCCTCCTGGTAGCGCTGATCGTCGACCCAGTAGACGAGCGCATCCGCTCCGCGCGCCGCGGCGGCGTCCCGCCACGCCTGCTCATCGCGGTACACGCCGCTCATGTCACCGAGGAACTTCTCGTAGCGCCGCGAACGACCCTCGATCCCTCCTTCCGGCGAGATCTCGAGCAGGGTGGGGATGTCCACTGCGGTTGGCGTGCTCACGACGGCTCTCCTACGACTTGTAACTACAGGACTTGTAATTACAGGTATACTCCAAAACAGCACGATCCGGAACCGCACTCACCGAAGCAGGCACTCACTGTGATCATCGCCCACGACCTCGGCACCACCGGGAACAAGGCCTCGCTCCACCACGACGACGGCCGTCTGGTGGCATCCACGACAGTCCGCTACCCGGCGCACTTCGCCGCCGGCGGCATCGCCGAGCAGAATCCGCAGGACTGGCTGGATGCCGTCGTCTCGGCCACCCGCGAGCTTGTCGAGCGCACCGCTACCGCGGCATCGGACGTACACGGCCTCGTCGTCAGCGGTCAGATGATGGGCGCCGTCCTCCTGGACGGCGAGGGCACGCCGGTGCGACCCGCGATCATCTGGGCCGACACCCGGTCGGGCGCGCAGCAGCGCGAGCTCGAGCGGGTGCTCGGCGCCGAGCACGCCTACGAGATGCTCGGACACCGGCTGAACCCCACCTACTCGGTCCCGAAGATCATGTGGGTGCGCGATAACGAGCCCGATGTCTGGGCTCGCGTCCGACGATTCTGCGTCGCCAAGGACTACATCGTGCTCGGCCTGACCGGACGCCTGGCCACCGACCGCTCCGATGCCTCGGGCACCAACGCCTACGACCAGCGCACCGGCGACTGGTCCGACGAGGTTCTCGCGGCCGCGGGCCTGGACCGCACGCTCTTCCCCGAGATCCTCGACTCGACCGCGATCGCTGGAACACTGACGGATGCCGCAGCGGCCGCACTCGGCCTGCACACCGGCGTCCGCGTCGTCATGGGCGGCGGCGACGGCCCGATGGCCGCCGTCGGTTCCGGCATCGTCGCTCCCGAGGACGGCGCCTACGTGTGCCTGGGCACCTCGTCCTGGATCTCGTTCGCCAGCCCCGCCCCGGTGCGCGATGCCGGAATGCGCACCTTCACGTTCGACAACGTCGTCCCCGGCGGCTTCGTGCCGACAGCCACCATGCAGGCCGGGGGCGCTTCCATTCAGTGGATCTCCGAGGCGCTCTCCCCCGACCCCGCACACCCCGAGACCGCGCGGCTCACCGCAGAAGCGGCCGGCGACCTCGACACCGAGGATCTCTACTTCCTGCCGTACCTGCTCGGCGAACGCTCACCCATCTGGGACCCGAACGCCCGCGGCGCGTTCGTCGGCATCGGGCGCCACCACACCCGCCGGCACCTCGTCAAGTCGGTGCTCGAGGGCATCGGGTACAACCTCCTCACCAGCATCCATGCCTTCCGCGAGTCCGGCGCCTCGATCGACCGGATCGACGCCGTGGGCGGCGGGGCGCAGAGCGACGCGCTGCTGCAGATCCTCGCCGACGTGTGGGGCGTGCCGGTGCGCCGGCGCACCATCGTCGAGGAAGCGAACAGTCTCGGTGCCGCCGTCACCGGCGCGGTGGGTCTCGGACTCGCCGACTTCTCCGCCGCGCGGGCGCTCAGCGAAGTGACCGCCGAGTTCACGCCGGACGCCGGTCGCCACCGCGTGTACGCATCGCGCCACGCCCGCTTCACCGCCGCATACGACGCCCTCGCGCCGTGGTTCGCCGGAGGGGCGGGCTGATGGGCATCATCCTCGCCACCAGCCGCTCGTTCTCGGACGGCGACATCGACCTCCTCGCACGTGCGGCGCACGCCGGTCACCAGATCGTCCGCGGACCCGCCCACCATGATCTCGACGAGCTCGCCCCGCTGCTGGCGACAGCGGACGCGTGGATCGCCGGCACGGGCCCCGTGACCGCCGCGCATCTGGACGCCGCGCCGCGCCTCAGGATCGTCGCCCGCTACGGTGTCGGCACCGAAGCCGTCGACCTCGGCGCTGCCGCAGAACGCGGCATCATCGTCACCAACACCCCCGGCGCCAACGCGGACGCCGTCGCCGATCACGCGGTCGGCCTCATGCTCGCCGCCCTCCGCCTGATCCCCGACGGCGATCGCCGCGTGCGGCGGGGGGACTGGAGCGTCCGCCGGGGGCGCGAACTCGGCGCCGCCACGGTCGGCATCGTCGGCTTCGGCCGCATCGGCCAGGGCGTGGCGCGACGACTGAGCGGCTTCGGCCCGCGCATCCTCGCCGCCGATCCATTCGTCCCTGCCGAGCGGTTCCCCGCACTCGGCGCCGAGCGCGTCGAGCTCGACGAATTGTTCCACTCCGCCGACCTCATCACGCTGCACGCCCCCGGCGGACAGCGACTGGTCGACACGCATCGGCTCGACGGCATCCGCCGCGGCGCGATCATCGTGAACACCGCCCGCCCCGACCTCGTCCACGAGGCGGCCGTCGCGCGCGCGCTGGCAGACAGCCGCCTTGCCTGCTACGCCGCCGACACCCTCGACGGCGACACCGCCGCATCCGCGAGCCCTCTGCTCGCACCCGAACTCGCCGAGCGCGTGATCATCACCCCACATCTGGGCGCGCAGACCACGCAGGCCGTCGACAACATGGGCTCCCTCTCGCTCGACGACGTGATCGCCGTGCTCGCGGACGCCGCGCCCGCCCACCCCGTCTCCCCCTGAAAGGGCCGTCATGACACACACCCCCGACGCCGATTACATGGGCTTCGTCGGCGTCACCACTGCATCCTCGTCGATCATGAAGGTCTTCCCGCTGTGGGCCGACATCCTCGGACTGCCTACCCGCACGCTGATCGGGCACGACCTGCCGATGGATGCCACCACGGAGCAGTACCGCGCGATCGTCGAGCAGATCCGCGATGACCCCCACCATCGCGGCGCCCTGGTGACCACGCACAAGATGAACGTGTACGCCGCGGCATCGGATCTGTTCGAGGACCTCGACCCGTTCGCGGTGTCGTGCGCGGAGATCTCCAGCATCGCCAAGCGCGGCGACATCCTCTCCGGACGCGCGAAGGACCCCATCACCGTGGACCTGGCGCTGAACGACTTCCTTCCGGCCGATCACTTCGCCCGCACCGGCGCACACGTCATCATCCTCGGCGCAGGAGGTTCGGGCACGGCGCTGAGCTGGGCGCTGTCCGAGCGCGCGGACGCGCCCGCGAAGGTGACCGTGACCGCCCGCGATGACGCCAAGCTCGATCACCTGCGCGAGGTGCACCGTCAGCACGGCACCCGCGACGGGCTCATCGAGTACGTCCGCACGGACTCGATCGCCGATGCCGCCCAGCTCGTCGCCGCCGCTCCCGCCGGGTCGCTCACCGTCAACGCCACCGGTCTCGGCAAGGACCGCCCCGGCTCCCCTCTTCCCGATGACGTCGCCTTCCCCGAGGGCGCCTACGTGTGGGAGTTCAACTACCGCGGCTCGCTGGAGTTCCTGCACCAGGCGCGTGCGCAGCAGGAGAGCCGCGCGCTGCACGTCGTCGACGGCTGGCGGTACTTCATCCACGGCTGGTCGCAGGTCGTCGCCGATGTGTTCGAGCTGACGCTGACGCCCGAGGTCGTCGAGCAGCTCGCGGAGGCCGCCGAAGGAGCCCACTGATGATCCGCACGGTGCTCGCCGACCTCGACGCGGCGGAGATGGGCCCGACGAACTATCACGAGCATCTCTTCCAGGTCACCCCCCTCCTGCCCGGTGACGAACTCGACGACGAGGACGCCTCGCGCACCGAGGCCGGGCTGCTGAAGGCGAGCGGTTTCGCCGCGATGGTGGACGCCACCCCCTTCGGCCTCGGACGCGACCCGGAAGCGGTGGCACGCATCAGCGCGGCGACCGGACTGCACGTCGTCGCAGCGACCGGGCGGCATCGCGAGGCGCACTACGGCTCCGACCATCCGATTCGGGCGTGGCACGCGGAGCAGCTCGCGGAACTGTTCATCGCCGACGTGACCACCGGCATGCCCGTCGATGACGCCATCGTCCTCGAGAGCCCCGACGTACCGTTCGCCCATGCGCCGGACGGTAGCCCCGTGCGCGCCGGCCTGCTCAAGGGCGGCATCGACTACTGGCGCATCAGTGCGTTCGAACGCACGACCCTCGAGGCTGTGGCCACGGCGCACCGCGCGACGAACGCACCGGTCATGGTGCACCTCGAATTCTGCACGGCGGCGCACGAGGTGCTCGATCTGCTCGCGGCGGAGGGCGTGGCATCCGATCGGGTCGTCCTCGCACACGCCGACCGCGATCCGGACGCCGGCCTGCACGCCGCGCTGACAGAACGAGGGGCGTACCTCGGCTATGACGGTTTCGCTCGGCCGCGCACCCGCAGCGACGCGGAGCTGCTCGCACTCACGGTCGAGGCCGTCCGACGTGGCGCGGGCGACCGCATCCTCCTGGGCGGTGACGTCGCCCGCCGCACCCGGTACGTCTCGTACGGCGGCATGCCCGGGCTCGCCTACCTCGGCGACCGCTACCTGCCTCGACTGCGGGACGCCGTCGGCATCGGCGCCGTCGAGCGGATGCTGGTCGCCAACCCCGCCCGCCTGCTCGATCTCGCCTGACCCGCCGCCGCGCACCCCAGCGTGACACGAAACGGCCCTCACCCGAAGGTGAGGGGCCGTTTCAGGTCAGATCAGATCACTCGTAGAGGACTGCGGCGATCTTCTCGTCTTCCATGTTGGAGGCGTCGTACCAGTACGAGCCCGTGTCGTAGAACTCGTCCAGCGACTCGCCCATCGCGGCGTCGTACGCGGCCTGGACGACCTGCGCGCCGATGCCGATCGGGTCCTGAGTGATGGCGCCCGCCATGGTTCCGTCCTTGATGGCGTTGATCTGGGCCGCACCGGAGTCGAAACCGATGATGGTGATCTTGCCCTTCTCCAGGCCGAGCTCGTTCGCCGCGTTCACGACGCCGATGGCCGAGCCTTCGTTGGTGCCATAGATGCCCTTGAGGTCGGGGTGCGCGGCGATGATGGCCTTGGCGATGTCCGCAGACTTCAGGTGGTCGCCGTCGCCGTACTGGATGTCGACGATCTCGATGTCCGGGTAGTCCGATTCGATCTTCTCGACGAAGCCGTCGCGGCGCTCGACACCCGTGGAGTTGATCTGCGAGTGCCCGACGATGGCCACCTCGCCCTCTCCGCCGATGAGCTCTGCCATGTTCTCAGCTGCCAGCGCGCCGGCGACCTTGCTGTCGGTGGCGGCCAGGCTCAGGCCGACATCGCCGTTGCAGGGCGCGTCGAAGTAGACGACGGGGATGTCCTTCGACTTCGCCTGCTCGAGCGGGGCGACGCACGCCTCGGGGTCGAGCGCGGCGTACGCGATCGCGTCGGGGTTCTTGTCGATGGAGGCCGTCAGCATCTCGAGCTGCTGGGCGATCTCGGTCTCCGCGGCCGGGCCTTCGAAGGTGATCCGGATGCCGAGCTCTTCCGCCTTCTGCTCCGCGCCCGTCTTCACGGCCTGCCAGAACTGGTGCTGGAAGCCCTTGGAAACGAGGGCGATGTACATCTCTCCGTCGCCGCTGCCCCCCTCGGGGGCGGCGCCCTCCTCGATGACCTCGCCGCCGCCGGCGCAGCCGGCCATGACGAGTGCGGATGCGGCCACCAGGGCCGCGAATGCGGTCTTCTTGCCGAATTTCATGGAAACTCCATTGTTGTGTGAGTGCCGGCGTCTGCCGGCGGTGTGGACAGGAAGGGAACGATCAGGTGCGCTGGCGGTTGCGCAGCGAGTCGAAGAACACGGCCAGCAGCACCACGACGCCGACGACGATGTTCTGCCATTCGGTCTGGATCGACATGATGCGCAGGCCGTTGACCAGCACGCTCATGATGAGCGCGCCGACGACGGTGCCCAGGATCGAGCCGCGGCCGCCGAGCAGCGACGTGCCGCCGATGATCACGGCAGCGATGGCCTGGAGCTCGTACCCGGTGCCGATCTGCGGCTGCGCCGAGTCGAGACGGGAGGCGATGATGATGCCCGCGATGCCGGTGAAGGCGCCGGCGAACATGTAGATGAACACCGTCCAGCGGCGGGTGTCCACACCCGACAGCCGCGTCGCCTCCTCGTTGGAGCCGATCGCGAAGGTGTACCGGCCGAGCAGGGTCTTCGACAGCACGATGGCGGCGATGATCGCGAGGACGGCCGTGATGAGGACCGCATTCGGGATTCCGGGGATGATCACCCCGAGCGCGATCTTCTTGAAGTCCGGTGCCGAGGTGGAGAAGTAGATCGGCGCGACGCCGGAGATGACCAGGGCGAGCCCGCCGGCGATCATCATCATCGCGAGTGTCGCGATGAACGGGGGAAGGCGCAGGAAGGTCACGTTCAGGCCGTTGATGAGCCCCATCAGGACACCGGTCGCGATGCCGCCGAGCACGCCGACCCACACCGGCAGGCCCCAGTTCGTGACGAACACGCCCGTCATGACGGCGCACAGCGCCATTCCGGTTCCCAGCGACAGGTCGATGCCGCCGGTGATGATGACGAAGGTGGTGCCGAGGGCGAGGATGCCGATCACTGCGGTGGACAGCAGCACCGTGGCGATGTTGCTGGCCGTGAAGAAGTTCGGGCTCGCGACGGAGAAGAAGATCACCAGGACGATGAGGGTGCCGAACGCCAACGACTGCTGCAGCTGGCGCTTGAGGAACCCGGCGACGTCACGTTTGTCGGTGTTCTCGGCGACGGCCTGCTGGATGACGGTGGTCGTCTCTCCGGAATGCTGTGGGGTGCTCATCGGTCTTCCTCCCCGTGGGCTGCGAGTTGCATGATCTTCTCCTGGCTGGCTTCCTCGTTGCGGAGCGTTCCGGTGATCCGGCCGTTCGCGAACACCGCGATGCGGTTGGCGACGCGGAGGATCTCCGGCAGCTCCGACGAGATGACGATGATGGACTTGCCCGCGTCGGCGAGCTGCTGCATGAGCCGGTAGATCTCTTCCTTCGCGCCGATGTCGATGCCTCGGGTCGGCTCGTCGAAGATGAGGATGTCGCAGTCGCGCATCAGCCACCGGGCGATGACCACCTTCTGCTGATTCCCGCCCGAGAGCAGCTTCACGATCTGGTTCACCGACGGCGTCTTCACGCGCAGCTGCTGCACGTACTGCTTGGTCTGGTTCTTGGCCTTGCCGTCACCCATCCAGCCCAGCGCGCCGGCGTAGTTGCTCAACGAAGCGAGGACCGTGTTGAAGGTGACGTCCTGCTCGAGCATGAGCCCCAGCTGCTTGCGGTCCTCGGAGAGGTATCCGACGCCGCGGCGGACGGCATCCTGGGGCTGGTGGATCCTGGCATCGCGCCCATTGATCCGGATGGTGCCTCCGCTGCGCGGGTCGGCGCCGATGACCGCGCGTGCCGTCTCGGTGCGGCCCGCGCCCATGAGGCCGGCGAACCCGAGGATCTCGCCCCGGTGCAACTGGAACGACACGTCCTTGAGCAGGGTCTTGGTGGACAGTCCGGCCACGTCGAGGACGACGGGCGCGTCCTGGTGGTCACGCGCCGCAGGACGCGTGCCTTCGTCGATGACACGACCGACCATCATCTCGATGATCTTCGGGATGCTGATCTCATCCTTGTCGAGTGATCCGATGTATTGGCCGTCACGCAGCACACTCACCCGATCTGCGAGCCTGCGCAACTCGTCCATCCGGTGCGAGATGTAGACGATCCCCGTGCCGTCCGCCTTGAGCTGCTCGATCAGCGTGAACAGCGTCTCGACCTCGCTGTCGGTGAGCGCCGAGGTGGGCTCGTCCATGATCAGCACCTTGGCGTTGAACGAGAGGGCCTTGGCGATCTCGACCATCTGCTGCTCGGCGACGGTGAGCTCACCGACCTTCTGCCGAGGGTCGAGCCGGATGTTCAGGCGAGTGAGGAGTTCGGCGGCCTGGCGGTTGAGGCGGCGCTCCGACAGGATCCCGGCCGACCTCGGCTCGCGGCCGATGAAGATGTTCTGCGCGACGGTGAGATCGGGCATCAGGTTGAGTTCCTGGTGGATGATCGTGATGCCGAGCTGCTGGGCCTGCAGGGGGCTGGTCAGCTCCACCTGCGTGCCCTCGAAGGTGATCGTGCCCTCATCGCGGGTGTAGATCCCGGACAGGATCTTCATGAGCGTCGACTTGCCGGCGCCGTTCTCGCCGACGAGGACCAGCACCTCGCCGGCGCGTACCTCGAGATGCACGTCTTTGAGTGCCTGCACCCCGGGGAATCCCTTGCTGACGCCTTCCACCCTGAGGATGGGATCACTCATGTGCTCACCTGCTTCCTTGGAGGGCTAAGGGTTGATTCCTTCGTGGAATCCATTTCAAACATCGGATCAATTGTGCCGCCCCGTCTGGGCCGGCGCAAGTTGTATCTAAATGTACCTAAGGGCTCCCCCCACATGGTATGCCTGTAATAACAACTTGGTCACGGCTGCGTTCGGATGCGCAGGGCAGGAGGACGACATGATCATCGGTGCGCACGGGCTGGTCTTCACCGGAACCTTCGACGAGGCGGGCCTGCGGCGCGCGATCGAGGGCACGAAGCAGGCGGGATTCGACCTGATCGAGATCCCGCTGATGGATGCGGAGGGGTTCGACTCCGCTCTCGCCGGGCGGATGCTGCGCGACAACGACCTCGGCGTGACGGCGTCCCTGGGTCTCACCCCCGCCACCGACCTCACGAGCGAAGACCCCGCCGTCGTCGCCGCCGGCGTCGCGATGCTGGAGCGCTGCCTCCATCACGTGGCGACCATGGGCGGCGACGTCCTGTGCGGGGTGATCTACTCCGCGATGGGCAGGTATCCGGCCCCGGCGACCTCGCGCGGCATCGACAACAGCCGGCAGGCGATCAGCGGGCTTGCCGCGAAAGCCGCCGAGCGCGGCATCCGCCTCTCGCTCGAGGTCGTCAACCGCTACGAATCCAACGTCTTCAACACCGGACGCGGCGCGCTCCGATTCCTTGAGGGCGTCACAGGTGATGTCTCGGTACACCTGGACACCTACCACATGAACATCGAGGAGTCCGACTTCTTCCAGCCCGTGCACGACGTCGCCGCGGCCGGTCGGCTCGGCTACGTGCACATCGGCGACAGCCACCGCGGTTACCTCGGGACCGGCACCGTCGACTTCGCCACTTTCTTCCGCGCTCTCGGGGACGTCGGCTACGACGGCCCCGTCGTGTTCGAGTCGTTCTCGTCCGCCGTGGTCAGTGCCGAGCTCAGCAACACGCTGGGCATCTGGCGCAACCTCTGGCAGGACTCCGATGACCTCGCCGCCCACGCCAACCGCTATATCCGCGACGCCGTGCACGCGGTGCAGACGATCGACCTGCACTGACCTCCGCTCCCCGCGTCGGGGTGCGGGGTCAGGCCGGCTGAACACGTCGAAGCCGCTTACGCGGACGGGTGGCCGACGACGCCTTTGCGCAGCAGCGCGTTGCCGTACTTGCGCGTCTCACCGGTGCGCACCATGAGATACGCGGGCCGGGCGGCGTCGTAGTAGGCGAAGCGCTCCACGAACCGCGTCGTCTCCACCGTGGTCCCCGCGGCCGCCATCAGCTCGTGCTGCACATCGAGCACCTCGCCGTCTGCCGACTGCATGAGGTCCAGACCGGGCGCATCATCGAGAGGGATGACGGTGCGGATCGCCGCCAGCACCTCGGGCGTGGTCGTGCCGGGCAGGTCGATGACCCGCTCCCCCAGCCCCCACGCGGGGAAATGCGCGTCGGCGATCACGACGGCATCGGAGTGACCCATCCGATCCAGGTGCAGCAGCAACTCGCCCGTCAGCAGCGGGTCGATTCCTTCGAGCATGTGTCCTCCTCGATTCGGGTGCGAGCAGTCAGGCCGGGATGAGTCCCTCGTGGGCGAGCTCCGCCCAGAAGTCCTCCGGGATGGCCAGCGCTGCCAGCTGCGCGTTCTGACGCACCTGCGCCGGTCGGGAGCTGCCGAGCACCACCGACCGCACCGCCGCGTCCCGCAGCGGGAACTGGATGGCGGCCGCCGGCAGCGGCACGTCGTGCGCACGGCACACCGCGACGATGCGCTGCAGCCGATCCCAGACCTCATCGGGGACGCCGCCGTATTCGTACCGGCCGTCGCGCGTCGGCTCAGCCTGCGCGAGCAGCCCGGAATTGAACACGGATGCCGCGACCACGCCGGCCCCCCGCGCGCGGCAGGCCGGGAGCACCTCTTCGGCGGCCGGCTGCTCGAGCAGGGTGTAGCGACCGGCGACCATGATCATGTCGAGGTCCGCCGCCCGCACGGCGCGGGCCAGCGCGTGGCTGGTCATGGAGCCGATGCCGATCGCGTCCACCGCGCCCTCGGAACGGAGTCGTTCCAGTGCGGGGAACGCTGATGCGACCGCGAGGTCGAGATCATGGCGCTCCGGGTCGTGCAGATACACGAGGTCGATCCGATCGAGGCCGAGCCGCTCGTGGGACTCGGCGAGCGAGGTGCGGATGCCGGCTTCCGAGAAGTCCCACTCGCGCCGCAGGTCGTTCGGCACGAAGAAGTCGTGGTCGGTGTCCAACCCCCCGTCGAATGCGGGGTTGGGACGCAGCAGCCGCCCGGCCTTGGTCGAGACGAAGAACTCCTCGCGGGGCTTCGTCCGCAGGAACGCTCCGAGGCGGCGCTCGGAGAGGCCGAGACCGTAGTGCGGCGCGGTGTCGTAGTAGCGGACGCCGCTCTCCCACGCGGCATCCAGAACCGCCCATGCCTCATCGTCGCTGAGCTGCCGGAAGAGGTTGCCGACGTTCGCCGCGCCGTAGCCGAGCGTCGGGACCACGCGCTCAGTCGGTGACATGCGCACCCGTCCAGGCGTACTTCTTCACGCTGTCGGCCTTCATCTCCATGCCGGTTCCCGGCGCGGAGGGCGCCATGTACGACCCGCCCTGAATGTCGGTCGGGACGACGAAGTGCTCGTGCAGGTGGTCGACGTACTCGATCAGCCGCCCCTCACGCGTGCCGGTCACCGCGACGAAGTCGAACATCGAGAGGTGCTGCACCGCCTCGCACAGACCGACGCCGCCGGCGTGCGGGCACACCGGAACGCCGAACTTCGCCGCGAGCAGCAGATTGGCGATGTTCTCGTTGACGCCGGCGACGCGGACGGCGTCGATCTGCATGACCTCGATCGCCCCGGCCTGCAGCAGCTGCTTGAAGATCACGCGGTTCTGCGCGTGCTCCCCCGTCGCGACGCGGATCGGAGCGATGCCGCGGGCGATCTCGGCGTGCCCCAGGATGTCGTCGGGGCTGGTGGGCTCCTCGACCCAGGCCGGGTTGAACTCGGCCAGGGCGCCGACCCATTCGATCGCCTCGGACACCTCCCACCGCTGGTTCGCATCGATCGCGATCGGGAAGTCGGGCCCGACGACCTCGCGCGCCTTCCGGAAACGACGGATGTCGTCGTCCAGGTCGGCGCCGACCTTGAGCTTGATCTGGGTGAAGCCGTCGGCGATGGCCTCGCGGGCCAGTCGCTCGAGCTTCTCATCGGAGTATCCGAGCCAGCCGGGGCTCGTGGTGTACCCCGGGTAACCGGTGGCCACCAGCTCGGCTTCGCGCTGCTCGCGCCCTTCGACGCCGGCGCGGAGGATCTCCAGGGCCTCGGCCCGGGTGAGGGCATTGGAGAGGTAGCGGAAGTCGACGAGATCGACGATCTCCTCCGGGGTCATCCGCGAGAGCAGCTGCCACAGCGGGAGACCTGCACGCTTCGCCTTGATGTCCCACAGCGCGTTGATCACCGCGCCGATGGCCATGTGCATCACGCCCTTCTCCGGGCCCAGCCACCGCAGCTGCGAGTCGCCGATGATGTCGCGGAAGGTTCCGCCCATGTCATCCAGCAGCGGTTCGATCTCGCGACCGACGAGGTGACCGCCGAGCGCGTCGATCGCCGCGACCTGCACGTCGTTGCCGCGACCGATGGTGAAGACGAAGGAGTGACCCGCGATGCCGTCCTCCGCATCCGTGCGGATCACCGCGTACGCCGCCGAGTAATCCGGATCGGGATTCATCGCGTCGGAGCCGTCCAGGCTCAGCGACGTCGGAAAGCGGATGTCGGTGGTCTCGAGTGCGACGATGCGGCTCACTGCGGTCCTCTCCTGCGTGCAGCGTGACTTTCCTGCACAGATCTCTTGGAGTGTAAACATCCGATGTCTATACTGTCAATCAGACGTGCCGCCTGATCGCGGCTCCCCAACGAGGTAGGAGAACCATGAAGTTCGCCCGGCTTGGCGCCCCCGGATCCGAGATCCCCGTCCTGGTGGATGGCGACCACTACTTCGATCTGCGGCCCCTGACATCCGATGTCAACGGAGAGTTCCTTTCCACCGACTTCCGCGAGCGCGTGGCGGCGGCCCTGGCAGCCGGCGAGCTTCCCGAGCTGGAGAACGCCGGTGACCTCCGCATCGGCGCACCGATCGCCCGTCCCAGCGCCGTGGTCTGCATCGGGATGAACTACGCGGCCCACGCCGCCGAGTCGGGTTCGGAGCCGCCGAAGATCCCCATCATCTTCCTGAAGACGCCGAACACGGTCGTCGGCCCGAACGACCCCGTGACGATCCCCCGAGGCAGCGAGAAGACGGACTGGGAGGTCGAGCTGGGCGTCGTCATCGGCGCCCGCGCCGCCTACCTCGACTCGCCCGCCGAGGCAGACGCGCATATCGCCGGCTATGTGGTCGCGAACGACGTGTCGGAGCGATCGTTCCAGCTCGAAGTCTCCGGCGGACAGTGGTCGAAGGGCAAGATCGCCGCCGGATTCAACCCCACCGGCCCCTGGCTGGTCACCGCCGACGAGGTCGACGCGTCCAACCTCAACCTGCGCAGCTTCGTCAACGCCGAGCCGCGCCAGGATTCGAACACCTCGGACATGATCTTCGACGTGCGCACCATCGTGCACCACCTTTCTCAGTACATGACGCTCGAGCCCGGTGACCTCATCCTCACCGGCACCCCGGAGGGCGTCGCCCTGTCGGGCAAGTACCCGTACCTGGTCGACGGCGACGTCGTCGACATCGAGATCGACGGGCTCGGCCATCAGCGCCAGACCTTCGTGGCCTGGGAGGCACAGAGATGACGCAGGCAACCTCGCACCCCACCGCAGCACCGGCGCTCGACGGGCTCGTCGCTATCGTCACCGGCGGCGCATCCGGAATCGGCGCGGCGATCGCGGCCCGCCTGCACGACGACGGCGCGCGGATCGCCGTCCTGGACCGCGATCCCTCCGGCGCCGACGAGCGCTTCGCGGCATTCCGCGCCGACGTCTCCGACCGCGCGAGCGTGGATGCCGCCGTCGCTGCCGTCGCCGAGCAGTTCGGGCGCATCGACATCGTCGTGAACAACGCCGGCATCGGCGCCGTCGGCGACATCACCGCGAACGACGACGACGAGTGGGCGCGCGTCCTCTCCGTGAACGTCACGGGCATCGCACGCGTGACCTCGGCCGCCCTGCCGTGGCTGCGCCGGTCGCCCGCTGCGGCGGTGTGCAACACCGCTTCGATCGCGTCCACCACCGGTCTGCCCCAGCGTGCGCTGTACACGGCGTCGAAGGGCGCCGTCTCAGCGCTCACCCGCGCGATGGCCGCCGATCACCTGCGTGAGGGCATCCGCGTCAACGCCGTCAACCCCGGCACCGCCGACACCCCGTGGGTCGGGCGGCTGCTCGGTCAGGCCGCCGACCCGGAGGCCGAGCGGGCCGCCCTCGAAGCGAGGCAGCCGCACGGCCGGCTGGTCAGCCCGGACGAGGTCGCCGCGGCTGTGGCGTACCTGGTGTCGCCGGCAGCCGGGTCGACCACCGGCACGTTCATCGAGGTCGACGGAGGCATGGCGCAGCTGCGCCTGCGTCCCGAGTAGGACGCGCCCGCGGGCCGGCCGTCCTACGGCAGCCGGTAGAAGCGCTCGGCGTTGCCCCACATGATCGCGTCGACGTCGAGACCGTGCGACGCAGCCCAGGACGCCACGGTATCCACCCAGGTGCCGATGGCGTCCCCGTCGATCTTTGCGTCGCCGCCGCCCGCGCAGCCGGAGGCCCTCACCGCCGAGACCGGCCAGTCGCTGCCCACCATGAGTCGTTCGGGCCCGAAGGCGTCGAGGGCGACATCGAGGAACGGCTGCACGTGCGCGGGGGTCCACTCGCCGCCGGCTTCGGCCGGGAGGCCGGACAGCTTGCAGAACACCTGCTCGTGGACGGCGAGGGCGTGCAGGGCATCCGTCCATTCCGGCGAGGGCATCGCCGGCGCCCGCGCCGTTCCGACAGTGGGCTTGCCGAGATGATCGAGCACCGTCCGCAGATCCGGCACGTCGCCGGCCAGCGCGGCGACATCCCGCAGCTGAGCCGCCCCGCGCACACACGCGTCGAAGGTCATGTCGCGCGCCACGAGTGCCGCGACGCCGGAGCGGAAGGCGCGGGAGGACGCGAACCCGTCCGACTCCCCCTGCAGCAGATGGCGCACCCCGACCACCAGGCCGTGATGCGCGAGAGCATCCAGATCCTCCTCGGTTCCGGCGCCGCGATCGAGGCGCACACCGGCCACGATGCCGCGGATCCCGGTGCGCCCAGCCAGGGATCCGACCCACTCGACCTCGTCGATGAACTGCTCAGGCGCGCAGTCGGCCTGCACGAAGACCGCCCCGTGCTCGTGTTCGGCGCGACGCGAAGCTGCGAGCTCGTCCGCGGCGAACCGGGCACGCAGCGCCCCCTCCAGCCACGCATACTCCAGAACCTCGGGGTCCCACAGGTGCAGATGCGAATCGAGAACGCGCATGCCACCATCCTGCCCCAGACATCGGATGAATAGTTATGATGACGCACATGGCTGTCACCGACGAGGCGATCGAGAAGATCAAGGCGATGATCGTGTCCGGCGAGCTGCGCCCCGGCGACCGACTGCCCCCCGAGAAGGAGCTCGCCGAGCGGCTCGGCCTCTCTCGCAACTCGATGCGCGAGGCGGTGAAGGCACTCGAGGTCATCCGGGTGCTCGACGTGCGACGCGGCGACGGCACGTATGTGACCAGCCTCGAACCGCACCTGCTGCTGGAGGCGATCTCCTTCGTCGCCGACATGCATGACGACGACTCGCTGCTGGAGATCTTCGCGGTGCGACGGATGCTGGAGTCCCAAGCCACCGGCCTGGCCGCGACCCTCGGCACCGAGGACGCCATCGCGGTGCTGTACGAGGAACTCGAGTCCGTGCAGGCCGGGGTGAGCATCGACGACCTCGTCGAGCACGACATCCGCTTCCACCGCGAGATCGTGCGCATGGCCGGCAATGCCTATCTCGCGAGCCTCATCGAGAGTCTCAGCGGCCAGACCGTCCGGGCACGCGTGTGGCGCGGCCTGACCGAGCAGGGCGCCGTCGAGCGGACGCTGTCAGAGCATCGTGCCATCGCGGACGCGATCGCACAGCGCGATCCGAACCTGGCGACCTCGCTCGCCACCGCGCACATCGCCGGTGTGGAGCGCTGGCTGCGCCAGGCGGCGGCCGCCTGACGCGCGCTACGCGCCGATGCGCTCCATCGCGGCGTCGAAGTCCGCTGCCGAGCTGTCGCTGACCTCGTGGAAGAGCAGCTCGTCGAGCACGTCCGGTGCAGCCGTGAAGTACGGCACGCCGGCCAGGCGCAGTGAGACGATGTCCTCCGCCGAGCGCAGGCTCGCCGCGAGCACGTTGGTCTCGCTGCCCGCGCACACGGCCTGCATCCTGGCGATCAGCGCGCCACCGTCGACCCCGGCGTCGCGCAGACGCCCGAGGTAGGGGGCGATGTAACGGGCGCCGATGTTCGCCGCAGCGAGCGCCTGGCCCGCGGAGTAGACCGCGGTCACCAGCACGCTCACCCCGTCATCGACCAGAGCGGATGCCGCGGCGAATCCCGCGGCGGTCGCCGGCACCTTCACGGCGACCCGATCGCCGAGCGCCCGGATCGTGTCGGCGTTGCGCAGCAGCTCATCGCGGCCCTGGCCCCAGGTCTGGAAGAAGATCTCGCGTGCGCCCTCGCTCACCCATCGGGCGTAGAGCTCGGGGATCTCAGCCGTCGTTCGTCCGCCGCGCTCGAGGATCGTCGGGTTCGTGGTCACCCCGTGCACGACGCCGGCGGCCAGCAGCCGGGACACCCGCTCGAGGTCGGCGCTGTCGACGTACAGACGTGGGGCGATGGCGGGAGCAGACATGGGAGGACTCTTCAGGCGTGGAGGGGGTCGCAACCTGTCGTTACAGGTCTGGATTCGGCTAATGTAATGACAGCTGTCGGCGAAGTCAAAAGAGATCAGAGCGCGATGCCCACCTCCCCCACTGCAGGACGCACCGGCGTCGTCATCGTCGGCAGCGTCACGGCAGACGTGACGACGTTCTCGCAGCGCCTGCCCGCCCGGGGCGAGACGATCCTCGGGGATCAGTTCACGCTCTTCCTCGGCGGGAAAGGCGCCAACCAGGCGGTCGCCGCGGGCCGCGCAGGGGCGCAGACCTCCTTCGTCGGCTGCGTCGGCGACGATCTGTTCCACGACCTCATCGTCGACGGACTCACGGAGGCCGGCGTCGATCTCGCCCACCTGCGCACGGTGCCCGGTCCGACCGGCATCGCGCACATCCGCGTGGATGCTTCCGCGCAGAACGACATCGTCATGGTGCCGCTCGCCAACGCGGAGCTGAGCACGGAACAGATCGACACGGCTCTGGACGCCTTGGCGGATACCAGCTCGGTTCTGCTCACCCAGCTGGAGACGCCGTCCGCACTCACCGCCCACATCACTGCACGCGGACAGGAGCTCGGCTTCACGGTCATCCTCGATCCGGCGCCCGCCGCACCGCTTCCGGCCGAGGTATGGCGCAGCATCGACATCGTCACACCGAATGAGACCGAGGCATCCGTACTCAGCGGCATCGAGGTGACCGATCCCCCGAGCGCCGAGCAGGCCGGACGCTGGTTCCTCGATCAGGGCGCAGGGGCTGCGGTCATCACCCTCGCCGGGCAGGGCTCGTGCGTCGTGACCTCCGACGGCGCGACGATCGTCCCCGCGTACCCGGTCGACGCGGTCGACACCACCGCCGCCGGCGACGCCTATGCCGGTTACCTCGGCGCAGCGCTCGCGAACGGTGTGCCCCTCACCGATGCCGTGCGTCTGGCCACCGCGGCGGGAGCACTCACGGTCACCAAGCACGGCGCGTCCCCGAGCCTCCCCGTCCGCCGCGACGTCGACGCCTTCCTGGCCTCGCGCGCATCCTGAGCAGGAGCCCTCATGCGAAAGACATCGACGACGATCAACCCCGCGCTCTCCCGCGTCATCAGCGAGACCGGTCACACCGACCTCATCGTCGTCACCGATGCCGGTCTGCCGATCCCGCCCGCATCCGAGCGGATCGATCTCGCCTATCGCCCCGGCGCCCCGGCGTTCTTCGATGTGCTGGACACGGTGCTGGCCGAGATGGTCGTGGAAGGGGCGACGGCGTCCGCGGAGATCGCCACCCACAGTCCCGAGGTGCTGGCGCAGCTGCGAGAGCGGCTGCCCGGCATCGAGATCGAGCTCGTCCCCCACGTCGACTTCAAGAAGCTCACGCGCGGCGCTCGTGCGTTCGTCCGCTCCGGTGAGTTCACGCCGTATGCGAACGTGATCCTGCACGCGGGGGTGGCGTACTAGATGTCCGCCACGGCAGGCGCGGATGCGATCGATCGCCACTCCGCCGCCCCCATGTACGACCAGCTGCGGCAGCTGATCATCGACGGCATCGAACGCGACGGCCTGCAGCCCGGGGATCCTCTTCCCGGAGAGCACCGGCTGTGCGAGCGGTACGGCATCTCGCGCACCGTCGTCCGGCAGGCGCTCGCGCAGCTGGAGCACGAGGGTCTGGTGGAGCGGGTCAAGGGCAAGGGCACGTTCGTCTCCCGCCCTCGCACGAGCGAGTCGCTGGTGCACACGCTGATCGGCCTGTTCGACGATGTCGAGCGGCGCGGTGGTCACGTGCACAGCGACATCCTCCGGCACGAGCGCGAGAAGGCCGATGCGGATGTCGCGGCGGCGCTCGAGGTGCCGGTGGGCTCTCCCGTGGTCGCGCTGGAGCGGCTGCGCCACGTAGACGGGGAGCCGTGGTCACTCTCCACGACATGGATGCCGGAACAGGTCGGCGCGCTCACGCTCGGGGTGGACCTGTCCGAGGCCTCCCTCTACCGGTTGCTCGCAGAGCACGGCATCCGGGCGACCGACGGTATCCGCTCGGCGGAGGCGACCGTCGCCACCCATGACCAGGCACAGCATCTCGACGTCAGCGCCGGATCGGCGCTGCTGCGCTTGCGGAGCATCAGTCGCGACGCGTCCGGCACCCCCATCGAATACTTCATCGCACTGCATCGTGGCGATCGATCCCGTTTCGAGTTCCAGCTGCGGCAGGAGCAGTCCCAGGCCTCGCTGCTGCATGTCGATGACACCGGCGGGACCTCCCGGGCGGGCACCGTCTCCGGCTGAGGCGCTTGGGCCGGGCGATGACGGCGGACAACGGTGCCCGCTCAGTTGTCATTACAAGTCGAGATCCGGAAGAATGGGCACAATCTCTCAAGGAGCCTCATGACCGACCGTCTCGCCCGCGCCCGCACCACCGGGGTCCTCGCCGTGCTGCGCGCCCCCTCTCCGGAACTCGCCCTGGAGACGGCGGAGGCGATCATCCGCGGAGGTGTGACCGGCATCGAGGTCACCTACTCGACTCCGGATGCGCCCGCCGTGATCCGTGAGCTGGTCTCACGACACGGCGACGCCGCATATGTCGGCGCCGGTACCGTGACCACCACGGTGCAAGCGCAGGACGCCGTCGCCGCCGGCGCGGAGTTCCTCGTGAGCCCCGGAACCCTCCCCGACCTCACCCGCGCGATGCGCGACACCGGCGCGGTGGTCATGACCGGCGCGATGACCCCGACCGAGGTCATGGCCGCGCTCGCGCTCGGTGTCGACGTGGTGAAGATCTTCCCGGCCTCCCTCGGGGGGCCGTCGTACCTCGGCGCTCTGCGCGGACCGTTCCCCGACGCTCCGCTGATGCCCACCGGCGGCGTCAAGCCGGGTAACCTCGCCGATTGGTTCGCGGCCGGCTCCGTCGCCGTCGGCGCCGGAGGCGACCTGGCCAACTCCGCATCGATCGCCGCGGAGGACTGGGACGACATCACCCGCAGAGCGGCAGACTTCGCCGCAGCCCTCGCCGCCGCTCGCGGCTGAGCGCGCTTCCGGCCGGATGGTCGGCCGGCGCGACGCCGGCACCGCTCCCCGGCCGCCCCTCCCCGCTCGCGCAGAATTCAGGAGATTCCGCCGCATTCCGCCCCCACAACCCCCCAAACCGCCGGATTCTCCTGAGTTCTGACCGACACGGAGTGGGACCCGCCGAGCCCGCGGCGAAGTCGGTGGCTCGCGGTCCGTGAGCCCGGACGGGCACCGGCGCCGCCCTAGACTGGTCGGCGAGGGCCTTTAGCTCAGCTGGTAGAGCGCCACGTTTACACCGTGGATGTCGTCGGTTCGATCCCGGCAGGGCCCACCATCACGCCGGCGCGTGGGCGCACTTCGCCACGGCTGGAGGGCGCACTGGAGCAGGACACCGTGACAGGTGACCGTCCTCCCGGCGAGGCTCGCCTTCTGGTCGGGCGATCAGGGCTGCTGAGGAGAACCCGCTTCCGCGGAGGTGGCCTGTGTGGCGACGATCTCGCGCAGGGCCGTCACGTGGCAGCGGTAGGCGTTCCTGCCTTCATCGGTCAGCGTCAGCCAGATGCGCCGCGAGTCGCCGCGCGATCGCTCCTGCCGGACATATCCGGCATCCACCAGGGCGCCGACCTGCTTACTCAGGGCGGATGGGCTCAACCCCACAGCGTCTCTGATGACGGACATTTCGACGCTCCCCGCGCTCTCGAGCATGGCGCAGACCTTCAGGCGGTGCATCGGATGGATCACCGCATCGAGCTGTCCGCTCATCCGCGCGTGCTCCGGAAGTGCAGGACTGCGCCGACGGCGTAGCTGGAGGCGGCCCCCACGGCGCACGCGATGATGACCCAGTCCAGATCCGCCAAACGGGCCAACAGTGCACCGACCACGAACGCCGCGGCAGCGGTGACGAGCACGCGGAATCCGCGGCTGGTGGGAATCGCGAACGGCGTTCCCACCTGTCGCCCGGCCCCGTAGTTGACGGCAACCAGACAGAAAGCGAGCACGCCGATCAGAAGGGCGCCGATCGCGGAGGAATCCACGAGTCCCGCCAGCGCCACCCCACCCAGGAGCACGGCGTTGATCGGATACAGCCACATCGGCCAGGGACGGTCTCGAACCGCGGTCTGCGCCTCGGCGACGGCGTCGAGGGCAGCGGCGGCCTCGCCGGGACCGGGCGTCGGATCGATAGTTTCCATAGCGGAAACGGTAACAGATAGTTGCCGAAATGGAAATGATTCTGTTCGGCCCGCGCGATGCGGCCGCCCGCGCGCGCTCGCCGGGGTCCCATCCGGCGGTCCGGTTACCGCCGGACTCGGTAGGCTGGTCGAGGTGCGCGTTGTACAGAGCGGACAACGCTTCGTGCGCACCCTTGGCGATTGCCTGGCACGATCTGCCAGCCGAAGAAAGGTCTTCCGTGACTGTTCACGATCAGGATCCGTACTCACAGGGACCGCTCGACAGCGATCCCGACGAGACCGCTGAATGGCAGGAATCCCTCCAGCAGCTCGTGCAGGCCAAGGGCCACGGACGCGGCCGGGAGATCATGCTGAGCCTCCTGAAGGCGTCCAAGGACCTGCACCTGGGCGTCCCCATGGTCCCCACCACCGACTACATCAACACGATCGCCCCCGAGAACGAGCCGGAGTTCCCCGGCGACGAGGAGATCGAGCGCCGCTACCGCGCGTGGATCCGGTGGAACGCCGCGATCACCGTGCACCGTGCGCAGCGGCCCGGCATCGGCGTGGGCGGGCACATCTCCACGTACGCCTCGTCGGCGGCGCTCTACGAGGTCGGCTTCAACCACTTCTTCCGCGGTCATGACCACCCCTCCGGTGGCGACCAGATCTTCATCCAGGGCCACGCCTCCCCCGGCACCTACGCCCGCGCGTTCCTCGAGGGACGCCTGACCGAGGCGCAGCTCGACGGCTTCCGTCAGGAGAAGTCGGCCGCGCCCAACGGCATCCCCTCCTACCCGCACCCCCGTCTCATGCCGGAGTTCTGGCAGTTCCCCACCGTCTCGATGGGCCTGGGACCGATCAACGCCATCTACCAGGCGATGACCAACAAGTACCTCACCAACCGCGGTATCAAGGACGCCGGCGACTCGCACGTGTGGGCCTTCCTCGGCGACGGCGAGATGGACGAGGTCGAAAGCCGCGGACAGCTGCAGGTCGCCGCCAACGAGGGCCTGGACAACCTCACCTTCGTCATCAACGCGAACCTGCAGCGCCTGGACGGCCCCGTCCGCGGAAACGGCAAGATCATCCAGGAGTTGGAGAGCTTCTTCCGCGGCGCCGGATGGAACGTCATCAAGGTGGTGTGGGGGCGAGAGTGGGACGACCTCCTCAAGCGCGACACGGATGGCGCGCTGCTGAACCTCATGAACGCCACCCCTGACGGTGACTACCAGACCTACAAGGCCGAGAGCGGCGCCTACGTGCGCGAGCACTTCTTCGGGCGCGACGAGCGCGCCGCCGCGCTCGTGAAGGACTATTCCGACGAGCAGATCTGGAACCTCAAGCGCGGCGGTCACGACTACCGCAAGGTGTACGCCGCGTTCAAGGCTGCCGTCGAGCACAAGGGCCAGCCGACCGTCATCATTGCCAAGACCATCAAGGGCTACGGCCTGGGTCCGCACTTCGAGGGCCGCAACGCGACCCACCAGATGAAGAAGATGACCCTCGACGACCTCAAGCTCTTCCGCGACGCGATGCACATTCCGATCAGCGACGCCCAGCTCGAAGAGAACCCCTACCTGCCGCCGTACTACAACCCCGGCGCCCAGGACGAGACGATCCAGTACCTGCTCGAGCGCCGCCGCGCCCTCGGTGGGTTCCTGCCCGAGCGTCGCACGCACCATGTGGGCCTGTCGCTGCCCGGTGACGACGCCTACGCCCTGCCCAAGAAGGGCTCGGGCACGCAGGAGGTCGCCACGACCATGGCGTTCGTGCGCCTGCTGAAGGATCTGCTGCGCGCCAAGGACTTCGGCCACCGCATCGTGCCGATCATCCCCGACGAGGCCCGCACCTTCGGGATGGACGCTTACTTCCCGACCGCGAAGATCTACAACCCGAACGGTCAGCACTACACCTCGGTCGACCGCGAACTGCTCCTGGCCTACAAGGAGAGCCCGCAGGGTCAGATCGTGCACGTCGGCATCAACGAGGCCGGCGCCCTCGCGGCGTTCACCGGCACGGGGACGTCGTACTCCACGCACGGCGAGCCGCTCATCCCGGTGTACGTCTTCTACTCGATGTTCGGGTTCCAGCGCACCGGCGACGCCCTGTGGGCGGCGGGCGACCAGATGGCGCGAGGCTTCCTCATCGGCGCCACCGCCGGGCGCACCACCCTCACCGGCGAAGGCCTGCAGCACGCCGATGGTCACTCGCCGCTGCTGGCGTCGACCAACCCGGCCGTGATCACCTACGACCCCGCGTACGGGTACGAGATCGCGCACATCGTCCGCTCCGGCATCGAGCGGATGTACGGCGGCAACCACCCCGACCCCAACGTCATGTACTACCTCACGGTGTACAACGAGCCGATCGTGCAGCCCGCCGAGCCGGAGGACGTGGACGTGGACGGGATCGTCCGGGGCCTGCACCGCATCTCCTCGGGTTCGGGCGACGGCCCCCGCGCGCAGGTCCTCGCCTCCGGCGTGGGCGTGCCGTGGGCCCTGGAGGCCCAGCAGCTACTGAAGGACGACTGGGGAGTCGCTGCCGACGTGTGGTCGGTGACCTCCTGGAACGAGCTGCGCCGCGACGGCCTCTCCGTCGATTCGCACAACTTCCTCCACCCCGAGGAAGCGCCGCAGACGGCGTACGTCACCGAGAAGCTCGCCGGGGCCCCCGGCCCCGTCGTCGCCGTCAGCGACTTCGAGCACGCCGTCCAGGAGCAGATCCGCCCCTGGGTGCAGCACAACTACTTCACACTCGGTGCCGACGGCTTCGGCTTCTCCGACACCCGCCCGGCCGCGCGCCGCTTCTTCAAGATCGACGGGCCGTCGATCGTGGTGCGGACGCTCCAGGCACTCGCTGCCGAAGGCGCCGTGGATCCGCAGCTGTCGGTGCAGGCGATCGAGAAGTACCGCCTGCACGACGTGACGGCCGGCACGAGCGGGAACGCCGGCGGCGAGAGCTGACCCACGGATGACCGCGGGTAAGGCCGAGCCCGCCGAGAAGGCCGAGACGCTGGCGTGGCTGCGCCGGATCTCGGGGGATCTGGCGACGGCGACCATCAAGCGCCTCGACGACTCCCTGCCCTGGTACGCCGAGATGCCACCGGCCCGCCGCTCAGCGGTGGGCCTGGTGGCGCAGGCGGGCATCACGTCCTTCATCCAGTGGTACGACGACCCCACCTCCACCCCGTGGATCGCCGCCGACATCTTCGCCGCCGCGCCGCGTGAACTGCTGCGCAGCGTGAGCCTGCAGCAGACGCTGCAGCTCATCCGGGCGACCGTGGAGGTGACGGAGGAGCGCGTCACCGGCCGCAGCGAGGACGTGCGCGACGCGATCCTGCTGTACTCGCGCGAAGTGGCCTTCGCCGCCGCAGACGTCTATGCCCGCGCGGCAGAGGCGCGCGGGCTGTGGGACGCACGCCTCGAAGCTCTCGTGGTCGATTCGATCCTCACCGGCGAAGCGGACGAGGAGCTGCCCAGCCGCATCGCGGCGCTCGGGTGGCACGGTCACGGGGAGGTCGCGGTGCTCGTGGGCACCACTCCCCCGCAGCTCGACGTCGATCAGCTCCGGCGCACCGCTCGCAAGCTGGGCGTGGACGTGCTGATCGGCGTGCAGGGCACGCGGCTGGTCCTCGTCGTGGGGCGGGCGCAGCTGGCACGCAACGAGGAGACCAGCGCCGAGCTCCCGTTCGCCGAGATCGCCCGCCGCCTGGAACCGGGGTTCGGCACAGGGCATCTCGTTCTCGGCCCCACCGTCCCTGCGCTGGTCGATGCCGGGCAGAGCGCCCGCGCCGCCCTCGCGGGGTTCGCCGTGGCGCGCGCCTGGCGCGGCGCCCCCCGTCCCGTCGAGGCGGACGACCTGCTGCCCGAGCGGGCCCTGGCCGGCGACCCCCTCGCCAAGCAGACGCTCGTCGAGCGTATCTACCGCCCGCTGCACACCCACAGCACCGATCTCGTCTCCACCTTGTGGAGCTACCTCGACAACGGCCGTTCCCTCGAGGCGACCGCGCGAGAGCTGTTCGTTCATCCCAACACGGTGCGCTACCGCCTCAAGCGCGTGTCCGTGGTCATCGGCTGGGATGCGACCGGCCCGCGCGAAGCACTCATCCTCCAGACGGCCCTGATCCTCGGCGCGATCGGAACGGATGCGACGCGCCGCCGCCCCACCACCCTCCGAAGGACACCGCAATGATGTGGAGTGCCCACAAAGGTCTCGCCGATACTTGTCCGATGATCTCCGAAAGCGTGCCGCTCTTCCTTGACAGGATGGAACGGTGATCATCGCCGTCTTCCCCGGACAGGGCTCGCAGACCCCCGGATTCCTCTCTCCGTGGCTCGCCCTCGACGGTGCGCGGGAGCGGCTCGAGCGCGCGTCGGAGGCCGCCGAAGTCGATCTCATCGCCGCGGGCACGGAATGGGACGCCGACCGTATCCGCGATACGAAGGTCGCCCAGCCGCTCATCGTCGCGGCGAGCCTGCTGTCGTGGGCGGCGCTGGTCGATGAGGCCGGGACCTCGTCAGCCGGGGTCGCGGGGCACTCCGTCGGCGAGATCGCCGCGCTCGTTGCCGCCGGCGTGCTCTCGGAGCGCGAAGGGATGCGGCTGGTCGGTCTACGCGGACGGGCGATGGCGGATGCCGCTGCCATGGAGCAGACCGGCATGAGCGCCGTGATCGGCGGCGACCACGCCGCCGTCCTCGCGCACCTGGAGAACCTCGGTCTCACCGCGGCCAACCACAACGGCGGCGGCCAGATCGTCGCGGCAGGGAGCCTGCCCGCACTGGCCGAACTCGCCGACGCCCCCGTCACCGGCAGCCGCGTGATCCCGCTCCAGGTCGCCGGCGCGTTCCACACGCGGTACATGCAGCCGGCGGTGGAGGTGCTGCGCACGGCGGCTGCCGGGCTCACCGCGCCGGCTCCCGCCCTCACGCTCTGGACCAACGCCGACGGATCGATCATCGCCGACGGCCGCGCGGCCCTCGACCTCCTGGTGTCGCAGGTCGCCTCGCCCGTGCGCTGGGATCTGTGCATGGAGTCGTTCGGTGCGCACGGCGTCACCGGCGTCATCGAACTCGCCCCCGCCGGTACGCTGACGGGGCTGGTCAAGCGGGGCCTGCGCGGCACCCCTACCGTCGCCGTCAAGACACCTGACGACATCCCCGCCGCCGTCGCGCTCCTGAAGGGACACACCGCATGACCGCCGTCCTCCGGCAAGCGCAGGGCCCGGCCCACACGCGTATCTACGCCTACGGCGCCGCGCGCGGTGAGAACGTCGTCCCCAACGACGACCTCGTGGGACCCATCGATTCCAGCGACGAGTGGATCCGCCAGCGCACCGGCATCATCACGCGCGTGCGGGCCGCCGCCGATACGACCGCGATCGAACTGGCCACCGCCGCTGCCGCCGAGGCCGTGGAGCGCTCGGGCGTCCCCGCATCCGACATCGGCGCCGTCATCGTGGCCACCGTGACGAACCCGAAGCAGACCCCCTCCGTCTCGGCCATCGTCGCCGACCGCATCGGCGCCAATCCGGCCGCCGCCTACGACGTCAACGCCGCGTGCGCGGGCTTCGCCTACGGCGTCGCGCAGGCCGACGCGCTCGTGCGGGCAGGCGTCGTGCGCCACGCCGTGGTCGTGGGCGCCGAGAAGCTCAGCGACATCGTCGACCCCACCGACCGCAGCATCTCCTTCCTCCTGGGCGACGGAGCCGGCGCCGTCGTGATCGGCCCGAGCGACACCCCGGGCATCGGTCCGACCGTGTGGGGCTCCGACGGATCCAAGTCCGACGCGGTCGGGATGAACCACACCCTCGTGGACTTCCGCGAGGGCCGCGCGCCGTGGCCGACACTGCGCCAGGAGGGCCCGACGGTCTTCCGCTGGGCGGTGTGGGAGATGGTGAAGGTCGCGCGGCAGGCTCTGGAAGCCGCCGGCGTGGAAGCATCCGACCTGGCGGCCTTCGTGCCGCACCAGGCCAACATGCGCATCATCGACGAGTTCGCCAAGCAGCTGGGGCTGCCCGACACCGTTGTGATCGGCCGCGACATCGCCACCACCGGCAACACTTCGGCCGCATCCATCCCCCTGGCCACGCACCGGCTCCTGGAGGAGCACCCCGAGGTCAGCGGCGGACTCGCGCTGCAGATCGGTTTCGGCGCGGGCCTGGTGTACGGCGCGCAGGTGATCGTGCTCCCGTAGCCTCCGCGGCTCGGACTCTAGACTGAACAAGGCCCTCCGGGGCTCGCGAACCCCAAGAACAGGAGAAACCCATGGCATTCACCAACGAAGAGGTCCTCGCCGGACTCGCCGAGCTCATCACCGACGAGACCGGCATCTCGGCCGACGAGGTCGCGCTGGAGAAGTCCTTCACGGATGACCTCGACATCGACTCGATCTCGATGATGACGATCGTCGTGAACGCCGAGGAGAAGTTCGGCGTGACCATCCCCGACGACGAGGTCAAGAACCTCAAGACCGTGGGCGACGCCGTCACCTACATCACCACGAACCAGGCGTAATCGCTTGCCGGTGGGGGTTCGCCCCCGCCGGTTCCCTGAGGAACCCCAATGAGCACCTCTCGCATCGTCGTCACCGGCATCGGCGCATCCAGCCCCATCGGCGGAACCGCGCCGGAGAGCTGGTCCGCCCTCCTGGCCGGGGAGTCCGGCGCCCGCAGCCTCGAGCACGACTGGGTCCAGGAGTACCAGCTCCCCGTCACCTTCGCCGCCGAGGCGAAGGTGCGGCCCGACACGATCCTGCAGCGGCCCGTGGCCAAGCGCCTCGACCCGGCCTCGCAGTTCGCCATGGTCGCGGCGATGGAGGCGTGGGAGGATGCCGGCAGCCCCGAGGTCGACCCCGACCGGCTCGGCGTCGACTTCGCCACCGGCATCGGCGGCGTGTGGACCCTGCTCGACGCGTGGGACACCCTGCGTGAGAAGGGTCCGCGCCGGGTCATGCCGATGACGGTGCCCATGCTCATGCCCAACGCCGCCGCCGGGAACCTCTCGCTGCACTTCGGAGCGCGTGCGTACGCGCGCACCGTGGCCAGCGCATGCGCATCGAGCACGGAGTCGCTCGTGAACGCCCTCTCGCACCTGCGGGACGGGCTCGCCGACATCGTGATCGCGGGAGGCACCGAGTCGGCGATCCATCCGATCACCCTCGCCTCCTTCGCCTCGATGCAGGCGCTGTCCAAGCGCAACGACAGCCCGGAGACGGCCTCGCGACCGGCCAGCATCGATCGCGACGGCTTCGTGATGGCTGAGGGGGCGGCCGTACTCATCCTCGAGACCGAGGAGCACGCCCGCGCGCGCGGCGCGAAGATCTACGGCGCCCTCGTGGGCGGCGGCGTGACCGCGGACTCGCACCACATCACCGCCAACGACCCGGAGGGCAGGGGCGCGGCGCGCGCCGTGCGCCTGGCGCTGGAGATGGCCGGCGCGTCCCCCGATGACGTGACGCACATCAACGCCCACGCGACGTCGACACCGGTCGGCGACCCCAACGAGTATCAGGCGCTGCGCGCCGTGTTCGGCAGCCGCGTCGACGACATCCCGGTGTCGGCGACGAAGGCCTCCACCGGACATCTGCTCGGAGGAACCGGCGCACTGGAGGCCATCTTCACCGTCCTCGCCCTGCGCGACCGCGTCGCGCCGCCCACCATCAACCTCACCGAACAGGATCCCGACGTGCCGTTCCGGATCTCGGGTGAGCCCATGGAGCTCGGCGCGGGCGACCACCTCGCCATCAGCAACTCGTTCGGATTCGGCGGGCACAACGCCGTGGTGGCCTTCGCCTCCGTGTGACCCTTTCATGACGAAGACCCCGTGCTGAGGCACGGGGTCTTCGTCATCTGTCGGGCGGGCGACACGGTGTCCCAGCCGCCGGGTGTCGTCACCGGCCTCCGGTACCCACGCGTCGCACCGCCCGAGGTCTGCGGGTCATCCCACCTTGTGCAGCCAGACCACCGCGGCGTCATCACTGGCGTGCCGGAAGGGCTCGAGCTCCTCGTCCCACGCGGCGCCCAGCGCCACCTCCAGTTCGCGGTGCAGCTCGTGAGCGTCACCTGCGGAGACCTCCATGGCATAGCGCAGGCGGTCCTCCCCGATCACGACGTTGCCCGCGGCATCGGTCTGGGCGTAGTGGATGCCCAGACCCGGCGTGTGCATCCAGCGTCCGCCGTCGCTGCGGGGAGTCGGGTCTTCCGTCACCTCGAAGCGGAGGTGCTCCCAGCCGCGGATGGCCGTCGCCAGTGCCGCGCCGGTTCCCAGCGGACCCTCCCAGTAGAACTCGGCCCTGCGGGCGCCGGCCAGCACCGGTTGGTCCACCCATTCGAAATTGACGGCCCGGCCGAGGGAACGACCGACCGCCCACTCGAGGTGGGGGCACAACGCGCGTGGCGCCGAGTGGATCAGAATCACTCCGCGCGAAGACGTGCTCGCCATGATCTCTCCTTCGTCAGGTACGTCTTCCCCTACGACCTGACCGGATACCGGCGTATTCGGTTGTGCTGCCGCCATTATCGCCCCCCGATGCGCGAAATGACAACCACGCGCGGCGCGACCCGCCGATGCGACTTCCACGCGCCTCGGCGGGTCGGGCGGACGTTCAGGCGATCAGAGCCTCGACGAGCTTCTCGTCTCCTTTGTTGACCGCCTTCACGACGGCGTCGTAGTCGCCCTTCTCGATCGCCTTGGCGATGTGCTTGCTCGCCTTCTCGACGGCCTTGTCGACGCGGTCCAGATAGAGGTCGTCGACGACGGCGACGATCGCCGAGGATCCCACGGGCAGCCACTCGTCGGCGTCCACTCCGATCTGCTTCTCTTCGTGGCGCTGGATCAGCTCGCCCGCTCCGGCACCGACGCCGGCTCCCACGACCGCCCCGATCACGCCGGTGAGCAGCAGGGGCGGTGCGAACAGCCCGATCACCAGACCGGCGACGGCGCCGATCGTCGTTCCGTACGCGACCACTCGACCGCCGTGCTCCTTCACATGCACCTTGCCTTCGGCATCACGCGAGAGGACCACGGCTGCCACGACATTGAGGTCGTCGGTCTGCTTGATCTCGGTGAAGTCGTCCTTCGCGGACGATTCGTCGTCGTACGCCGCGACGACCAGGGAGTAGTTGGGGTCTGCCATGGGGGAAGTCCTTTCCGTTGCCCTCACTGTCCGCCGGACATCGGATCGAGGCCAGAGCACTAGGTCCTGACGAGGCAACGCTCACCGCCCACCGGTTCCGCACGAGGCCGACGCGGGCGGACACGCCCCGGATCAGGGGGCGGACGCGGCGTGGGCGAGTTCCCTGCGGCGCGCGCGCACCCGCACGACCAGCTTCCGGGCCTCCTCCACCCACAGGACGATCGACGCCATCGCCAGGCACACGATCCAGTGCCCGAGCGGGAGCGTCTCGGTGCCGAAGGCCGCCTGGAGCGGCGCGAGCGACACGACGGCCACCTGCAGGACGACCGCCAGTGCCACGGCACCCCACAGCCATGGATTCGAGAAGAGCCCGCGCACCACGCTGGACTCCGCCGACCGGGCCGTGAAGGCGGTGATCAGCGCGGCGAAGACGAGTGTGGTGAAACCCGCCGTGCGCGCCACATCCAGGCTGTCGGTGCCGCCGGGGATGAGGCCGCCCGGCAGGAAGATGTCCATCGTCAGCAGGGTCACGATCGAGATCACCAGGCCCGTCACCGCGATCCCGACCCACATGCGGCCGTCGATGGCACGGTCGTCGAGACCGCGCGGGGCACGCGCCATGACATCGTCGATCTCGGGATCGACGCCCATGGCCAGGGCGGGTCCGGAATCGGTGACGAGGTTGATCCACAGGATCTGGGTCGCCAGCAGAGGCAGCACGAGCTCGCCCTCGCTCGCGGCACTGAGCCCCAGCGCTCCGGCGAACACGATGCCGAAGAAGACGGTGAGGACCTCGCCCATGTTCGAATACAGCAGGTAGCGCAGGAACTTCCGGATGTTGTCGAAGATGACCCGCCCCTCGCGCACGGCCTCGACGATGGTCGCGAAGTTGTCGTCGGCGAGCACCATGTTCGCCGCTTCCTTCGTCACCTCGGTTCCGGTGATCCCCATCGCGATCCCGATGTCGGCGGATTTCAGCGCCGGCGCATCGTTCACCCCGTCGCCGGTCATCGCGACGATGTAACCGTCGTCCTGCAGGGCGTCGACGATGCGGAGCTTGTGCTCGGGCGCGACGCGCGCGAACACAGAGTAGGCCCGCACCGCCTCCCGCAGTCCGGCGTCGTCCATGCCGTCCAGGCGCGCGCCGGGGAGCGCCTCCTCCCCGCCGGCGATGATGCCCAGGTCGCGGGCGATCCGCGCCGCGGTGACCGGATGGTCGCCGGTGATCATGAGAACGCGGATGCCGGCGGCGTGGGCCTCGGCGATCGCGGGGCGCACCTCCGGGCGCGGCGGATCGATGATGCCGACCACCCCGACGTAGACCAGATCCCGCTCGTGCGCTTCGTCGATCTCGACCGCATCGCCTTCTGCCTGCAGTTCGGGCGCGACGCGGTAGGCGACTCCCAGAGTGCGGTAGGCAGCCTGCGACAGGGCGTCGACGTCGGCGAGGGCGCGCGCGCGGCGGGCCGCATCCAGGGGCACGACGGATGAGCCGACCTGGACGTGCGTGCACCGCTCCAGCAGAACGTCCGGCGCTCCCTTGCTGAAGATCACCACCGCGCCGTCGCTGTTGCGGTCGGCGGTGGACATCATCTTGCGCTCCGAGCTGAACGGCACCTCCCCCACCCGATCGAAACGGGAGACGAACTCTCCCGCGCCCTCGAGTTTGCGCGCCGCGACGAGGAAGGCAGCCTCCGTGGGGTCTCCCTGGATGGTCCAGGTCCCGGCATCCTCGGTCAGTTGTGCGTCATTGGCGAGGGCACCGGCAGCCAATGCGAGCTGCGCTTCGTGCCGCAGGTCGCCGGCGGTGAGATCGCCTCCGGCAACGGTGACGCGCCCCACCGGCGCGTACCCCACCCCTTCGATGTCGACGGCGCCGGATGCGGTCAGCACCCGCTGGATCGTCATCTGGTTGGTCGTGAGCGTGCCGGTCTTGTCGGTGCAGATGGCCGACGCCGATCCGAGGGTCTCGACGCTGGAGAGCTTCTTGACCACGGCATTGCGTTTGGCCATGCGCTGAACACCCAGGGCGAGGACCACTGACAGGACCGCGGGCAGACCCTCGGGCACCGCCGCAACGGCGAGGGACACCCCCAGAAGCAGCACCTGCACGAAATCGGCGGCCGTGTCGATGCCCTGGATGAGCGCGATCGTGATCATCACGACGATCGCGATCACGATCACGATGCGCCCGAGCAGCTTCCCGATGTGGTTGACCTCGTTCTGCAACGGCGTGGCATCCTGCACCGTCTGATCGAGCATGGTCGCGATGGCGCCCATCTCCGTCGACATGCCCGTCGCCGTCACCACCGCCCTGCCCGTGCCCCGGTTCACGGCAGTGCCCTTGTACACCATGTCGGCGCGGTCGCCGAGGGGGATGGACTCGGTCCCGTGGAGGGTGTCGGGCCGCTTCTCCACCGCTTCGCTCTCACCCGTGAGCGACGCCTCCGCGATCCGCAGCGTGTTGGCGCTGAGAAGGCGGCCATCGGCCCCGACCTCATCGCCCTCCGCCAAGACCAGGACGTCACCGGGAACGAGTTCCGCGCTGGGGACCGTGGTCTTCTGTGCGTCGCGGAGCACCGTCGAGCGGGTCCTCGTCATGACCGAGAGCGCAGCCACCGCATCCTCGGCCCGTGCCTCCTGGATGATGCTCAGGGCGACGTTGACGAGGATGATGATGAGGATCACGAGCGCGTCGATGGGCACTCCGTGGGCGCCTTCCAGGACCCACGCGATCACCGAGATGGCCACCGCCGCCAGGAGCAGCAGCGTCAGCGGATCGGCGAGCTGGGTCAGGATGCGCCGCCACAGGGGATTGCGCTCCGCGCTGCGCAGTTCGTTCGGACCGACCTCGGCGAGACGTCGGGCGGCCTCCGCCGCCGACAGGCCGCGATCGGGATCGACATCCAGCGCCCGTGCGATGGCCGCCGCATCCGTGCGGACAGGATCGGGGATGCGGTACGGCGATGTCGCGGCTTCCGGGGGGTGCGCCATGCCCCCAATCCTCAGGTGACCGCACAGCACCCGCAAGGGTCGCCCACGGGCGCGCACAACGGGGCGCCGGCGCAAGCGTGCCGGAGGTCTGTCGACAGGACCAATGGCACTTCCCGGCCCTCTCCAAGTGCGTGAGGGTGGCCGTGCTGCTCCGGCAGCGCACACGGCGGACCGACGTCCGGCGCGCACTCGGCGAAAGGACGAAACGATGGCACGCAATCTGGTTCGATTTGACCCGTTCACAGGGCTCGACGCCCTCCGTCGGAGCGTCATGAACGACCTGCTCCCCGACGTGCGCGGCAAGGTGCCGACCACGGACATCTACACCGAAGGCGACAAGTCGCTGATCGTGGAAGCACACCTCCCCAACTTCGACGAGAAGGACGTCACGGTCACGGTCGACCGCGGCGCACTGGTGATCTCGGCGGAGCGACGGGAGAAGGAGGAGGACAAGGACAAGAAGTACGTCATCCGCGAGAGCAGCAGCAGCTTCTACCGGAGCATCGCCCTCCCCGAGCAAGCGGAGGAGGGCGACATCAGCGCGAAGTTCACCAAGGGCGTGCTGAAGGTCACCATCCCACTCAGCGGAGGCACGACGCCGCGCAACATCGCCATCGGCGGTGGCGCCGAGGGGCAGGCCACGTCATGACCGACGTGTCCACCGGCGCCCGGTCCGTCTCCCGCGTGCGCGAGGTCACCCCCAGCGACGTCCACCTTCCCCCGACCGAGCCGATCGACGTGACGGCGCTCATCGCCGCAGCCACCGCAGCCGGCCAGCCCGGCGCCCGCTGATCCGCCGCCGGCCTCGTTCACCGAGACGCCGAGGGGCGCCCCGATCGCATCGGGGCGCCCCTCGTTTCGTCGGTGAGGCGGGTCAGGCCTCGCTCATGACGGTCTGGTCGGCCTGACCTCGGGCCGCGAGGGCCGCGGCACGCGCCGCGAGGCGACGGGTCTGCTCCGCCTGGCCGGCCTCGAGGATCTCCTGCGACACTTCGTAGTTCGGCACGTGGGTGCGGCCGTTGTACTTCTCGATGTACGCGTCGAGCTCGGGGCCGGACGTCCACGACGTGATGAGGCAGTACCGCGGGTCCTTGCCCGGGTGGGTCGCGGCGTGCCACAGACGCTGCGTGTCGACGATCAGCTGCGCGCCGGCCGGCAGCGCGATCCGGTACTCCACGCTGGGGTCGGTGCGGTTGTCGCGCAGGACGAAGAAGCTGTCCTTGTCGTCGGTGAGGTTGAAGAACCCGCGCACGACCCAGCCGGTGCCATCCGGGTTCAGGCGGTTGTTGTCGTCCTGGTGCAGGTTGTAGAGGCAGTCGGCGTAGGTGTTCGGCTGCAGCTCGATGATGCGGCAGCGGCCGACGTTCGCGCCCGGCTCCTGTGCGCGGCGGACGAGGTTAGGCGCCTTCTCGACCTGCGAGGGGATCCAGATGCCGTCCTTGTCGGTGCGCGGCGTCTTGCCGCTCCAGAAACCGCCGCACTCGATCTCGCCGTCCTTGGAGGCCAGGGGGGCGAACCGGGTGTCTCCGGAGGACTTCCAGTCCACGTACTCCAGGTCGAGCCACTCCTGGGGGTCGAGTTCCTGGTTGTAACGGTCGAGGACGACGTAGCCGGTCTCTTCGAGAGCGGCGGACTTGATGTAACCCATGAGGTGAGTCATGCCTTCCGTAGGGGGCCAGTACGTTTTTCCAGGCCCTGGTAAGGCAAGCCTACCTGCGGCCTCTGCGAGCCCTCGGGGAGGCGGGCCGGGGAAAATCGCGCTCCCCGTTCGTTCAGGCCCCCTCGGTTAGACTCGCGTGGGCTTCCGTGCGCCGATCCGGACGACACGCGGCCCATTCGTGCGAGTGGAGGTCGAACGGGTCATGGTCAGCGCCACGAATGTCGATGCGAACGCGGTCAACACCGTCGGCTGGCTCTCCTCCCCCGGCACGAACATCGTCGTCCCGGTCTACCAGCGGCAGTACCGGTGGGACATCGGCGGATGCGAGCAGCTGCTCGCCGACATCCGTGCCGTCGCCGACGCCGATGAGAGGACGATGCACTTCATCGGCTCCATCCTCTCCGCCGCCAACAGCGACCGCGCCGACGGGGCCGCCGAACTCGTTCTGATCGACGGGCAGCAGCGCATCACGACCCTCATGCTGCTGGTCGCCGCGCTGCACCACACCGTGCGCGGCACCGACCCCGCTCTGGCTGCCGACCTCGAACGCGTGCTGGTGCGGGCGGCCGACCCCGCGCGGACGAAGCTGCGCCCGCACCGCGCCTGGGCCGACCTGTTCGAAGCCGTCGTCCTGGACCGGCTCGAGGACGGCGGGGATCGGGAGTCGCGCTTCAACGACAACTACTCGTTCTTCCGCAGTCAGGTGAGCCTGGATGAGGCGCCCCGCATCTGGCGCGGACTGCAGAAGCTCGAGCACGTCGCGATCACCCTCGGCGCCGGCGCCAATGCGCAGCAGATCTTCGAGAGCCTCAACTCCACCGGTGAGCCGCTGCGCGACCACGAACTGATCCACAACTACGTCCTGATGGGGCTCACGCACGCGGAGCAGACGGAGATCGAGGACGAGTTCTGGGTGCCCATCGAGCAGAACACCGGCGACTCGATCGCCGCGTTCTGGCGCCACTACCTCGTCATGCGGACAGGGCGCGAAGTCACCACGATCGGCGAGCGGGGCGTGTACGACGCGTTCCGCGCCGAGTTCCCGCGGCTGGAGCGCGCGGGTCTGCGCGCGGCGGCGGCGGAGTGGAAGGCGTACTCCGAGATCTACCGCGTGCTGCTGGACCCCGCCCACGCCGCCGATCCCGACATCGCGCGTGAACTGCACTACCTCAACGTGTTCGGGCGCGGCATGTACCCGCTCATCATGCAGGCGTACGGCGATCACGAAGCCGGTGCCCTCTCCACCCCCGACCTCGTCCGCACCATCCGCTACGTCCAGTCCCTGCTCCTGCGGCGCACCGTCTCGGGCCTCACCAACGCGCGCCTCGTCGCGCGGCTGTGCCGGGCCCGGGCGGACGGCAACGACGCGCTGGAGCGTGCGATCTCGCGCATCACCCCTTCGGATGAACGGGTTCGAGTGGGTCTGAAGTACAGCGATCTGCCGCATCCGGCGTACGTCCTGGGCCGCCTCGCCGGCGTCCACGACCCCGCGGACCTGGAGGTCGAGTTCATCTTCCCGCTCGCACCCGGCGATGCTTGGTCGGGCGACGGGGCGCGGCCGTGGTCGCAGTACAGCGAGGACGAGCAGAACAGTCATCGGGCGCTCGCGAAGACCCTGGGGAATCTGACCCTGCTCGAGGAGGGGCTCGCCGAGCGCGCCGCCGACCGGTCGTTCCCCGACAAGCGGGATGCCGCGTACGCCCGCAGCTCGATCGACCTGTCCAGCGAACTCGCCGACGTTCCCGCGTGGGGCACCGCCGCGATCTCCGCCCGCTCCGCCGCGCTGAGCGAGCGGTTCCTGCAGTTGTGGGCGAAGCCGCCTGTCGTGGCCATCGACGACGACGACCTCACCCCCATCCTGGATGCCAGGAAGCGCCGTGGATGGCCACGCGGCTGGCAGCGGGAGTGGGACTACGTCGAATACCGGGGCGAGCACTGGGAGGTCTACGACGTCAAGCACCTCTTCAACCGCATCTTCAAGCGCCTGTGGGCCGACTCCCGCGAGTCGGTGATCGATTTCAGCGCCCGCCGCGGCGGCCCCGTGTACGACGCGCAGTCGTGGAACGGGCAGTGGGACGCCCTCGACGACGCCCACTTCCTGTACATGGGGTGGGACTCCCGATACATGCTCGCCGCCGTGCAGGGGGTGCTCGAAGAAGCCGGCTTCGCGTCGGAGGTCTTCGTGAAGTACTCGTACATCGGCAACGCGATGCCCTGACACGGGCGGAGGACGCTGCTGCGGCGCGCCCGCCCGGGAACGCTGCGGAGGGCGCGCGCGTGGGTAGGCGCATGGTTGCGTGAGGGCCGCCCAGCGGCTATCCCTCGAGGTCGCTGACGTCCCATGCGGGCGAATCCGTGCGGGGCACATGCTCCCCCACGAGGGTGCGGAGGGTCTCGACGACGCTCGCCAATGACGCCGCCCCCACCCGCTCCTCCCACTGTGCCCGGAGCTCGTCGAAGATCTGCTCCCCCTCGCGGAGCATGGTCAGTCCGCGATCGGTGACGCGAACGCGAAGGCGGCGCCGATCGGCTGGATCGGGCTCGCGTGTGACATATCCGCGCTCCTCGAGCACGGCGATCGTCTTGGCCGCCGCCTGCTTCGTCACCGAAGTCGCGCGCCCCAGATCGGAGGCGCTGTCGGCGCCGGCGATGATCGCCCGCAGAGCGAAGTCGTGGAGCGGCCGGACGTCTTCGAATCCTCGTGCCGCCAGCTCCGTCGTGGCCTGGGCGGCGAGGGTGCGAAAACCGCCGAGGAGGAGCAGGGCGAGTTCGGCGCCGGACCTGGACATCCACCCAGCGTACGGAATATCCCCGAAGACAACCGGGTTGTCTACTATGAAGACAACAACGTTGTCCATTAAGGAGCATCATGACGATCATCGCGCCCGCCGGAGCCACGATCACCGGCGTCACCCACCACCTGGCGGCCATCAACGGCACTGAGCTGCACTACGTGACCGCGGGCGACAGCGGTTCACCCATCCTCCTCGTGCACGGCTGGCCGGAAACCTGGTGGGCGTTCCGCACGCTCATCCCCCTGCTCGCACGCACGCACCGCGTGTTCGCCATCGACCTGCGCGGCTTTGGAGACTCCGGGGCCGGGGAGACGGAGTACGGAGAAGCCGTCTCCGCCGAAGACCTGCACCAGCTGGTGGCGCACCTCGGCGCGGGCCCGGTGCACGTCCTCGGGCAGGACATCAGCGGCGGCACGGTCTTTCGCTTCGCCGCAACCCACCCCGCCGACGTGCGGAGCCTCATCGCCATCGAGAGCACGCTGATGGGCTACGGACTCGAAGCCCTCGCCGACGTCAACGGCTTCGGTTCGTGGCATGTCGGCTTCCTCGGCACGCCGGGGATCGCGAGCATGTTGATTCCCGGTCATGAGCGGGACCTCATCGCGGGCTGGGCGTATGCCCGCATGAACGGCACACCCGGGGCCGTCTCGGAGAGCGACCTCGACGAGTTCATCCGCACCTACTCCCGCCCCGGCGCGTGGCGCGGTACGGAGGGCCTCTATCACCAGCTCTTTCTCGACAAGGGCGAGACCAGGGCTCTCGCCGAGGCCCACCCGATCACAGTGCCCGTCCTCGCCGTCGACGGCGCGAACGCCCCGTTCACCGCGAAGACCTTCCGCCAGGTGACCGCGGGCGAAGTCACCTCGGTCCATATCCCTGGCGTCGGACACCTCGTGGCGCAGGAGGCACCCGATGCGCTGGCCGCGGCCATCCTGCACTTCACAATGCGGGTCGAACAGATGCGGGTCGAACAGATCCGGTAGGGCGGGTGGGACTTGAACCCACGATCGTCGGGTTATGAGCCCGCTGCCTTGACCAGCTTGGCCACCGCCCCCTGATCCTCCGAGCCTACCGGCCCGGACGGAGGGGGGCGGTGATCAGTCTCGGCGAGGCTTCTTGCTGCTCCGGCCGCGCGGGATGGGGAGCTCTTGGGAGTCGCTCACGATCTGCGGGTGATGCCGCGTGAGCTGGATGACTCCCCACATCGCCACGGCGCCGGCGATGGCGAAGCCCACCAGCGCCCACACCGGCGCGGTCGAGGCCTCCCCCAGCACGAGCAGTCCGATCAGCACCGCCACGAGCGGATCGATGACGGTGAGCCCGGCGATCACGAGGTCGGGCGGCCCGACCGAGTACGCCGTCTGCACGAAGTACGCGCCGATGGCGACGGCGGCCAGCAGCGCCACGACGCACAGCAGCGTGAGCCACTCGAAGTCGCCGCTCTGGATGCGGCTGATCACGACCTTGGCGAGCGTGGCGACGAAGCCGTAGATGACACCGGCCGCGGTGATGTAGAACAGCGCGCGCATCCGCTTGCGCAGCCACAGCCACAGCACCGCGAAGACCACGATGACCACGGCCAGGATCGCCAGGATGATCACCAGTTCACGGGAACCGACCTGATGCTCGGTGGCGAAGAAGGCGGCGATCGTGACGAAGGTGAGGATGCCGCCGATGCACGCGACGATGGCGATGATCGACTGACGCGTGGGCTTGTGCCCCGACAGGCGGGCGTTCAGCAGGGTTGTCACGACGAGCGCGACGGCACCCAGGGGCTGCACGAGGATCAGCGGCGCCACCGACAGCGCGCCCAGCTGGCACACGATCGCGAGCCCCAGCATGACGGTGCCCATGACCCACGAGGGCCGGCGAAGCAGCCCGAGGAGCTGCCCGCCGTTCAGGCCTGAGGTGCCGGCCTTGCCGGAGAGCCGCTCCACCTTCGCCACGCCGCGGTGCTGATACTGCGCGCCGAAGGACATGAAGATCGCACCCAGCAACGCCAAGGGGATCCCGAGCAGGATCCCGGGGTCGCGGAAGATGCCGACGAGTTCGTCGGTGACATCCCCCAGCGAGAGGTCGACGCCAATCACCCCTCGACACTATCCGCCCGAGCCGCTCGATAGGCTCAAGGCGTGGCCGTTCTCCCGATTCGCATCATGGGCGATCCCGTCCTGCACGCTCCCGCCGACCCTGTGACCGAGATCACCGACGACATCCGCCGGCTCGTCGCCGACATGTTCGAGACGATGGATGCCGCGCCCGGCGTGGGCCTCGCCGCGCCGCAGGTGGGTGTGGGACTGCGGCTGTACGTATACAGCTACGCCGACGACGAGGGCGCACCCTGGCGCGGTGTGATCATCAACCCCGAGCTGTGGATGCGTCCGCTCGAACCCGGCGCCCCCGACCCCGACGACGAGTCGGAAGGATGCTTGTCGTTCCCGGGCGAGCGATTCCCCCTCCGCCGTTCGGAAGAGGTCGTGGTCACCGGCACCGACCTCGACGGCGAGGCTGTGCGCATCCAGGTGTCGGGCTGGCGCGCACGGATCATGCAGCACGAATTCGATCACCTCGACGGCGTGCTCTACATCGACCGCCTGGATGACAGCGACTGGAAGACGACGCAGAAGATCGCCCGCAAGCGCGGATGGGGGCGCCCCGGCAACGCGTGGCTCCCGGGCGTGGACGACCTGGACGCCTGACCCCGCGCCACCTGGCACATCCCGCCGGAGCTCGCCACCCCGTACGTGCGCCGGAAGCCATGCGCTTGAGTGGGGGCATGGAAGCATCCGATCGTTCGACGCCCCTGGCCGTGCTGTTCGACATCGACGGGACTCTCGTGGATTCGAACTACCTCCACGTGGATGCGTGGTCCCGCGCGTTCGCCGAGGCGGGCACCCCTGTCGACACATGGCGGATCCACCGCGCCATCGGGATGGACTCCGGCAAGCTGCTGGACGAGCTCCTCGGCGACGCCGCCGACTCGGCCGGACCGGTCGCGAAGAAGGCGCACGCGCGGTTGTACGCGGGCATGTCCGAGCGCCTGCGCGTTTTCGCCGGCGCACGGGAGCTTCTGCAGGTCCTCGCCGATCGCGGGCACACCATCGTCCTGGCGACCTCCGCCCCGCCGGAGGAGCTCGAGATGCTGCTGGAGGTGCTCGACATGGGCGACACGCTGGACGTCGTCACCTCGGCTCAGGATGCCGAGACCGCGAAGCCCGATCCCGACATCCTCACCGTCGCCGTCGAGCGCGCGGGCGTGAGCCCCGACCGCGCCGTCATGGCCGGTGACGCGGTGTGGGATGTGCAGGCAGCGGCGCGCGCCGGCGTCCCGTGCGTCGGCGTGCTCAGCGGTGGGACCGGGCGGGACGAGCTCCGCGCGGCCGGCGCGGTCGCCGTGTACGACGACGTCGCGGGCCTGCTGCGCGAACTGGATGCCAGCCCGCTCCGCAGCGCCCCGGAATAACGCGCTGACCTGGAGTGTTGTGCCCAGCGGAGGAGAAGGTATGAAAGGTGATCGAGTAGAGATCGTGGTCGACGCGGGCGGTGGTGTCGCTCGCACGTATGACATCGAAGCCAGCCGTGCAGGCCGTCGGCTGGACGTGACCCACGGCCGGGGTCTGGTGGAGGTCTCCGAGGTGACCCGCTCGGGCACACCGGTGCGCACGGCCCGATTCATGGCGAACCGGGTGATCGCGCTCGTGGAGCACCCCGCCGATGAGAGCGCCGCCCGACCGGAGGAATACGCGCCGCTGCGCCGCGCCGCGTGACGCGGGCGCGCACCGTCAGGCCGAGTGGGCCTCGCGGTGCGCGTCTTCCATGGCCGTCGACTTCAGCTGAAGGATGGCGAGGGCTTCGTGGAGGGCCCCCACGGGGGCCTCGATCTCGTCGAAGTGGTGCAGGAAGCCGTTCGCGTCGCGTGCGGTGACCGTGACGAACGCGTGTCCGTGGCGCGGTACGCGCTGACCCTTCGTCCGCATCCTGCGCTCCCCCATCCGCCCCGCTCCTTCCGCTGGATCCGAGGCTACCCGGCACCCGTGCACTGCGGCGGCCGGACACGCGAGAACCGCTTCCCGATGTCGTCGCTCGCGTCGCGTGCAGGAGCAGACAAAGGGAAAGGCCCGGGGTGGAAGCCCGGGCCTTAGGTGAGAGCCGCGTTAGATGACGCGGTACTCTCGCTCCCCGGCTTGGACTCGAACCAAGAACCTATCGGTTTGCAGCTCGTCGCGTAAGACACGCGGCGACAATCCGATGAGTCTGCTATGGGTATGTTATGAACGCTGACTCATATCTCCCCCTGTATGAGAGGTGGCTGATGGCGTCGGATCGGCAGGACTCGACCATCGGCCTACGGATGCGACACATCCGCGATCTCGCGTCCCGGTTCGATCTGATGACGGTGACTGCGGACGATCTGCACGAGGTGCTCGCCGCGCGTCGCGAACTCTCACCCGAGACGCGGAAGTCTCAGCTCGCGAGCTGGCGTGTCTTCTTCGGATGGGCGCACAAGCGCGGGATGCGGGCCGATGATCCAACCGGAGAGATCCGCACCATCCGCGTGCCCGTCCGCGTCCCGAGGATCGCGCCCGACGACGAGATACAGCGCGCCATCGAGCGCGCCAACCCCCAGCACCGGGCGATGATCCTCCTCGCCCGGTACGCCTGCCTACGCCTGACCGAAGTGACCCGGCTGCACACCGACGACCGCGCCGGGGACATGCTGCGCATCCTCGGGAAGGGCGACAAGGAACGGATGGTGTGCGCGAACGAGCCGCTCCTGCTCGCGCTGCGCCGACTGGAGCTTGCGCAGGGACGCGGCTACTACTTCCCCGGCCTCACCCGCGAGCACATGCACCCCATGAGCGTCAACAAGATCATCACGAGGGTGACCGGCTGGAATCCGCACAGCCTGCGCCACGCCGGGGCGACCGCCGCCTACAACGCCACCGGCGACCTGCGCGGCGTGCAGGAGATGCTCGGGCACGCCTCGCTCGCGACGACGCAGCGCTACCTACACCTGGACGCTGCCAGCCGCCGACGCCTCGCCGCCGCGACCGTCATCCCCCGCCGCGACCGTCTCGCCGCCTGAGATCCGCAACGGCACCGCCGAGGTCACCGACACGGCCGTCGTGCTGCTCATGGTGTGCTCACGGAGCGCGGAGAGGATCGCGGCCCGCACGACGTAGTACAGCGCCGCCAGGGTGAGAGCTGCACCGATCAGCCAGCCAACGACGAGTCCGAGGAGTTGAGCGTCCATGCGCATGAGCGTAGCCCCTGCCATCTCGTGGCAGGGGGCTACGTGACAGGAACAATCTGAGCAAGCGAGGGCCTGTCAGGTCTCACGGTTAGGACAGGACGTGAGTCCCACCGTTGGGGGTGCTGAGGAACTGAACCAGTGCGTCGGCATACTTTCCGGCGATGTCGTTGAGCTGCGCGTTCTTTTCGTCGTCCGGCACGTCGCTGCCGAAGGTGCTGCTGTAGGCGGTCTGGAGGTTCAGGAGGGTGTGGGCGATGGTCTTCTGGCCATTGGTCGCTTCGGTCATGGCGCGAGCATAGTGTGGTGATGTGCTGGGATCAGGCGGTGCAGACAAACTGGCGGTACGCGTCCCGAATGAATTGCTCTAGCGCATCCAGGTAAGCGCTCACAACGTCGACTGCTTCACCATCCGCGACCTCCATCCGAATGTCCACGCGCATGTCCCGAGGCAGCTCGACGTAATAGCGTTCGGTTCTCCCGTCACCGAGGTCGACCGTCCACCCCGATCCGCCGCTGGAGTCACCCATGAAGAATCCGGTGGCTCCCGGCGGCGGATTGGTCTGCAGCCTAGCCAAATCGGCGAAGTTGAGATGCTCGATGTAGAGCGAGGCGGTCGGACTCACCTGCGCTTTATGCAGTATCTCGGTTCGCACCTTATATAGGCGTCGGAAGCGCGGGTCTTCACCAAGTGCAGCGGTCCGCGGCTCGTACCACGAATTGAAGTCGGGTACATCGCTCCTCATGTTCTCCAAGGCATTGGTCACCGCTCTACCGAACACCACAGCGCTCCGGTAGCCAGCCAACCGCCGAGACCCGTCGCTGCTCCGCATGTCCGAGAGCCCATGTTTCGCGGTAGCGAGAAGCTCCCATGCACTGTTTATCGCCGCTTCCGGTTTCATGGGCCTCAGTGTGCCGCAATGAAGTCGACTGCGTACAATCGGCCGCATGAAGCTCTGGGACCGGATCAACGCGTGGGCGGCCGTACAGGTCGCACGCGACGATATGGATCTCCACTGCCCGCACCAGCCGATCGGCTCCTGCGGACGCCCGGAGTGCGACGATCAGGTAACCGCCGACTACTACAACTAGCTAGTCAGCAACGACACAACCGCCTGCGCCCCCGCTCGGTAGCCGATGCGGTTCGGGTGTGCTGCGTCCGTCATCTGCCCGTAGATGTTCGCGGTGTTCCAATCCCCGAACCGTTCGAGGAGGTCGATGAGTGGAACGTTGTTCGACAGAGCAAGCTCGTAGAGCGCCTGCGTATAGGCGGTGAACGACGGCACCGACGAGGCGGGAAACGCCGTCAACAGAACCACATCGTGGTTCCCCGACTTGCACGCCGTGATGATCGCCTGGATGTTCGCTTTGTATGTCGCCGGAGCGATGCCCGCGAAGGCGTCGTTCGTTTCGCATAGGACGAAAATGCAGTCCGCCTGCCATGTATCCCGGACGAAGCGAATGTGCTTGAACCAGTCGGTCTGATTGATCTCCGCGCTCTTGCTGCCCGACACCCCGACGTTGGCGATACGGACGCCAGTGGGGCTCGACGTGTTGTACACCTCAATGCCGAGCACCTGTGGGTTAAGCGTGGCCGCCTTGGCTAGCGAGACGGTATGGGTCGTGTTCGCCAGCCCGGTCTTGCTGTAGACGCCCACGCTGTTCCCCGTGGTGGGCGTCACGGTCTCAGGCGTGCCACCGTCGATCGTCACAGAGAAGGCGCCGCCCGTGTTGAGGTAGTACACGTCCACGCGGGTGCCGGTCTTGTCGCTCACGAAGACAGCGGGCGTGGTGGTGCTCGTGGTGTACGCCGACGACTGCGTGCCCGCGAAGGCCGACCAGTCGGTGAGGGTCCACCGGGCGTCAGCCAACTGCTTGTTCATGGGGTCGAATCCGGTGCCGTTTGCAGGGAACCCGATGGCGTTGAGAGCGTCTCGCAGTTGCACCGGCCAGGACGTTACGGGCGTCGCCCCGAAACCCGCGACGGTCGAGTCGCCGAGGAATGCCAGACGACACCACCCCTGCCCAGCCGCCGCACGCGCCAGGTTGGCGCGAGTGCGGCGAAGTGCACTCGCGTTCGCTCGGTAGAAGCCGCGAAGCTTGTCGAGCGACGTGGCGGCGTCCACGGCAGGAGCCACGACGGCTGGTGCCTCCTGAGCCACGACACCCGCAATCGTGCGTGAAAGCTCCTGTTCCGAGAGGCGCGTCTGTAGCGTCTCCAGCACCTCGCCGAGGTCGGTGCCCTGCTCGGCGATGATGTCGGCCAGCTCGTCAACGGGCACCTTGAACAGGCGCGCGAGCGCGTCCATCGTGGGCGGCGGGAACAGTTTGCTCCCGGCGTCCACGAGCGGGATAGCCATCCCGGCCGGGATGTCGGGGAAGTCAGCCATTCGCGGAGCCCTTCGGGATGTTCGGGGTCACGACGGCGAGGCCGAAGACACCGGAGAGGAAGATGAGCACGGCCGCTGTGGGACCGGTCCAGGTCGACCAGTCGACGGCCGGTGTCGCGCCGTCGAACACGAGCGCCGCGCCGAGGGCGACATCGGCCGCGCCGATGGCGACCTGCGCGACCCGGCGAACGGTCGGGTTCGCGACGACGACGTTGGGCGTGAGGTTGTTGTCCATGAGGGTTCCTTTCAGAAGGGCTTGATGACGGACCATGCGAACGAGAGGCCGGCGACGATCACGGCGCACACCGACCACCACGGCGCGGACTTCGCGCGCAACTCGGCGCGGAGATCCCCGATCTCCCGGCCGAGCCCCTGCAAGCGGCCGTTGACGTGATCGTTGCGTTGCGCCCATTCGCGGTGGCTGACCTTGTTGTCGTGGGAGTCGGTGACCGTACGGCGCAGCTCGCGGATGTCCTCGCGAAGCTCCGCGATGTCCTCGCGGATGTACGTGAGCTCGCTCGGCTCCCCGACTGCGCTCATGCGAGCCCGCGGATTTTCTTCTGTAGCGCCTCGATCTGCGCCTCCTCCGACACGGTGCCGAGGTTGGACGGTCCACCGCCGCCGACGAATACGGCGTCATAGCCGCCCTTCCCGTCCGAGAAGACGGCGAACGTGCCGCCGCGCCGCGCGCCGACCTTGCCCTTGATACGGATGTAGTTCACGGGTTCCTCCTGCTGTGTGGTGGTGGGTACGACGATGGGGGTTGAGGTGCCGCTGTTGGCGAGAGCTGCGGCGGTGAGGTAGGTGCGCACGTCGCGGATGAGCGGGCGGGCGTCCCGTTTGCGGCCGTTCACGGCATGCTCGACGTGACAGCACGGTCCCGAGGTCCAGCCGCTCGTGCCCTCCAGGCCCACCGTTGCGCCCTGCGCGATGGTGGAGCCGACTCGGTACGGCGACGCGGCGTGCAAGTGGGCGTAGGACACCTGTCCCCACTGCGTCTCAGTGTCGATGCGGTGGCCGTAGCCGTGCCCGCTGCTCGGGCGCCACACGGCCGTCACGCGCCCGTCGAGGAGCGCGACGACAGGTGCGGTGCCCGGGCGGGTGCTGTGGGAGAGGTCGGTGCCCTCGTGAATGCGGCCGTTGGGGCGAGGTTCCCCGTACTGCCCGGTGACGTAGCGGTCGTCGTAGTAGGCCAGCACGCGGGCGCTCATGCCTGGCCCCCTTCGAGGTCGGCCACGCGCTTGTGCAGCTGCGCGACCTGCGAGAGCAGGAGCCCGATGAAGTCGATGGACTCCACCTGCCCGTCGATGACGACGGCGAACGCGGCCTGATCGGGGTGCTCGGCGAGCTGCTCGGCGATGTATCCGTAACGCCACGTGTGGTCGTCGGGCACGTTGCCGTCAGCGCGCATCTGGAACCGATGGAACACGGGCCAGATGTCGCCGAGGTCGTCGGGGTCGACCGCGGAGATGTGCTTCTTGTAGCGCTCCGACGAGGCACCCCGCGCGATCCGGCCGTCTGCGTTGATGTAGGCGACGGTGTAGCCGCTGGATGCGGCATAGCTGGAGGGGAGGTAGACCTGCCCGAACGTGACATCCTGTCCGGGCTTCACGCCGCCCGCGACGGAGTCGACGTAGTCCTTGCGGGTCAGGTGGCCGGCCCCGGTGCCCTGCGTCTCCGACCAGAACGTGCGCCCGACGATGCCGCCCGAGCCGTCGCGCTGCACGACGGTGTTGGCGGTCGCGGCGGTGGTGATCGTCGGCCTGCCGGTCACCCGCGACCACGGCACCGAGACCGTCGAGAGCGCCGAGTCGACGTAGGCCTTCGCGGCCTGGAAGAACTGCGCGATGTAGTCGCGCGTCTTGTTCATCTGCACGTTGCCCTGCTGCACCTTCCCCGGCCCACCGGGCTCGGGGCTGGTGGCGGGCACGAGATCCATGCCCGCGGCCTGTGCTTCGTCTCCGATGTTCGCCATGTCAGGCGTCCTCCCAATCGAGATCCGGGTCGACATCCGCCCAATCGGTGGTGCCGTTCATGTCCAGCCAGTCACCGGGGGCGATGTCGATAAGCCCGGTCGTTTCGAGATCCATGAGCATCTCTGCGAGATCCCACCGGACGGCCGCGACCTGCCCGAGGGTGTCGGGTGCGCCGGGGAGGCTGATCTGCGCCACCATCCCCGGTGTCGCCGTGGAGCGGGCCAGGACGCGGACGCTCTGAGTGCGCCCGGTGCCCACGAGACGGAACAGCATGGCCTGCGCGATCCCCGGCACGTACGGCCGGTTCAGCTCCACCGTCCGGACGCTCCCCGGCGTGCCGGCGACATCGGCCCTCTCGTACGAGGTGCCGTTACGGGTCCACTTGAACATGACGATGATGCCCGTCACCCACACGTTCTCATCGTCGGCGGTGAGAGTGTCCTCACCCTCGGAGGCGGTGGAGGCGGCGACGTTGATCTGATCGGGGATGCTGCGCGCCTCGGGGAGGTCCAGGTGCCATAGCCGCGCCTCGTCGCACCACAGCACCATGCCGACGCTCGTCACGAGCGGGAGCAGGAAGTCCCAACCGGACTCCCCCGCATCCCACACGAACGCATACGGGTCGCCGGGGTCGCCGACCGGTGTGCGCACGCTGGGAGAGTCGTCGGGATCGCCCTCGAATGCGTAGGTGTACTCGTCGTCGCCGAGATCCCCGCCCGTGAAGGGCTCCACCGGGAAGCGCGGGTCACCCTCATAGAGCAGGCCAGCGTCGAGGACGATCACGCGGCCCAAGGTCGAGCCGTTGATGCTGATGTAGGGGGCGACCTTCGCGGCGTTCGCGGGGGCGCGGGCGCTGACGGTGAGGGTGCGATATTCGCCAGACTGCATCTGCACGGGCGGACCGAAGACGCTGTTGATCGGAGCGTTGTTGTTGTCCAGGAACCGGAGGACGAGGCGGGCCGTCTCACCGGCCCGGTAGGGCACCTCACACCGGGCCTTCACGGAGGCGTTGTAGGTGGCCTCGGGGCTCGCGTTGAGGTCGTACTTCGTCGTGTCGACCATGAATACGGCCCCGTTGGCGCCGGTCATCGCCGCGCGCACGTAGCCACTGCTGCCCTGCGCGACGTAGGAGATCGTGCATCCGCCGCCCGCGGTCCAGTTGTTCACGTTCCCCGCGAGGGCAGGGTTACGGAGCAGGTTGGTCGCCGGCCACCGTGGCGTCACGTCGGCGTCGGGACCGGGTGCGAGAACGGCATCGGGGACGGCCTGCGCGAGCACGTGCTGCACGATGGCCCGGATGCTGTGCGCGAGGGTGAAGGGGGTGGCGTCCTCGGTGAGCGGCTTGTACTTGATGAGGATCGCCTCGTCGCTCGCGAGGGTGAGGGTGACGGTCTTCGCTCGGTGGTCGACGGTGCGCTGCCGGAGGCCGAGATCGAACGCGCGCCCGCCGAACGTCAGCGGGCACCGGACGCCGCTGCGGGGATCGAGCGAGCCGAGGATGTCGGCAGGCAGGAGCGGGAGCACGACGGATGCGGAGGCGTACGGCACCGCCCCACGGTCGAGGGTGAGGGTGCTCCCCCGCGCCGGGGTGAGCTGCGCCCCGTCGAGGAGCACGCTCGCGTCAGGAGTCAGGACGGGCGTGCTCACGTCAGGATCTCCTGATACCCGACATCGAACGTCCACACGTGCCGCACGGCGTCATGGATGGCGACGCCGAGCTGCCCGTACCGGATGAACGTCATGTTCAGCGCGGGCCGCTCCTCATCGAGCAGCGCGAACGTCGTCGGCCGGCGCAGCATCTCGCGTGCCGCCTCGGCGTCGATGTCCGATCCGAACGCCATGCCGACCGTGCCCGCGGCGGGGCGGTCGCCGACGAGGGTTACTGCGATCGATCCGTCGATCAGCTCGTGCACGACGTTGCCCGACTCCGAGGGGCGGGCGTAGCCGGTGACCACGGCCGGGGAGAACGAGTCTCCGGTGCCGTCCTGCGCGGTGATGGTGACACTCATGGGAGCAACTGCCTCTTGTCGGCGGCGATGGCGGTGTAGGAGATGAGTGCGCGCTTCATCTTCGGGGACCAGTTGTCCCACGCGGACGAGTCGACATCGACCTTGACGCGGGTGTTGACCGTCTCAGGGATGCCGTCGAGATCGCCCTTGAAACCCTGGATGTTCTGCGTTGCCTGGCCCGTCTTCGCGTCGATGAGGATCTGTGTGTTGTCGGGCAGGGTGTACAGCTCGTTCCCCAGCTCATCGACCTCCAGGGACGCCTCGCCCGCATCGCGGACGACGCCGCGCAGCGCGTCGGAGACTGCCCGTGCGCGCTCCTGGCCCGCCGACATCTCCCCGGTGAGTGCCTCGTAGGCGGCTGCGCCGCGCTCGACGGCATCGGCGAGGTCGTACGCCTTCCCGGCGTTGGAGTCGACCTGCGTCTCCTGCTCGGCGAGGAGACGGTTGGCCTCCTCCTGACGGGTGTTCAGCGTCTCCCGGACGGCGGCGAGGGCGGCACTGTCGCCGGCCATCGCGCGGAGGGCGGTTCCCTCGTCTACCCCCCAGTCCTTCGCGTTCTGCGCGGCGACCTTGTACCGCTCGGGGTCGGTGCTCATCGCGATCACGCTGCCGGTGACCTGCGCGGCCGAGACGACGCCACCGAACGAGTCGATGTAGACCGACGCCCAGTCGGCAATCTTCTGCTCGTTCAGCTCCTGCTCGTCGCCGAGACGCTCGAACGCGCCGATCAGGAGACCGATACCGGCCGCGCCCGCTGCGGTCGCCACGAGTCCGGGGATGCCGCCGAGGGCACCGGACCCGGCGAGCCCACCGAGGGTGTCCTGCGCGATCTGCGGGAGGTCTTCGAGGTCGCCACGGAACGAGGAGAACGTCTCACCGAGGTTCTGTTTCAGCTCGTCGCCGACCTCACGGGCCTTGTCGTTCATGCCGTCGAGGCCGTCGTCGGCGGACCTCTTAGCCGACCGGTAGCCGTCGCGGAACTCCCGCTCGATGGTGCGCGCGGTGTCCTTCGTCTCGTCGGCGAGCTTCTCCGTCTGCCGCTGCGCGTCCTTCATGTCGCGTTCGAGCTGCTCGGGGCCACGGGAGCGGCCCAGCTCCTCCAGCGCCTTCTCGGCATCTTCGAGGGGGTCGATGATGCCCGACTCGACGCCCTGCTTGAAGGCGCGAGTCTCCGAGGCGATGGGGATCTCGATGGGGTTGCGGGCCATGTCAGACCTTCTCGATGGCTTCGTGGATGGTGCGATAGGCCGTCTGCACCCACAGGGACGCGATGCGGGAGACGCTGACCTTCGCGGCGGGGTGGGCCACGTGGCCGCTGCGCCGGGGTGCGCCGAACGTCGGGCCGAGACGCCGCTTGTAGGCGGTGCCCTTGCGGCTGCGCGTCGTGACCGTCTTACCGGGGTTCGCGCCCCACTCGATGGCCTGCGCGAGGTCCGAGATCGCCGTGCCCGACGACAGCCGACCGACCGCACCGGCCCGGAGGAACACGTTCTGCTGCGTCACACCGACACGAGCGGACTGCGCGAGACGGGACTGGAGGCGGGTGCCCGCCTGCTCGCGGGTGGTGTCCTTCCAGATCGGCTCTGCGTTGCCCTTGGTGTGCTGCGCGATCTGCTTGCGCACGTCCGCATCGAGCCCCCGCATGGCGTGCATGAGCACGGCCAGCGGGGAGTCGATGAGGAGTGAGATGCGCATGTCAGGCGCCGGGCGTGAATTCGGGCTTGCCGTTGACCTGGAGCGTCTTCGAGAACGCGGCGGGGGTGTTGATGGTGCCGCCGATGGTGACAGCGGCGGCGATGACCGTGCCGGCCCACGTGCCACCGGGCACGTCGATGGTGACCTCGATCTCCTCGCCCTCGTGCTCGATCAGGAAGTGCGACAGGCTGTTGACCGTCTCCCAGTCCTGCGCGCCCGCGAGCTGTAGCGTCCACGAGGAGTCACCGCCGAAGTTGGTCGACTTGCCGTCGAGGTCGGTCCACGTCGAGGTCGGCTGCGTCGGCTCGAACTGCGCCTGATTGAGGTGGGCGGTGTACTCGTCGTCACCCACCGATACGGGGGCCTTGAAAAGCACGGGCTTGGCTGCGATCTTCGCCATGATGGCTACTCCTGTTCTTCGGTGCTGATGAGTTGGACGGTGATGATCCACGCGAGGTAGTCGCCGACGCCGCGCTTCTCGGCGCGCGACCACGCGACCTCGACCGACGTGTCGAGCCCTCGGACGAGGGTGCGGGCGGTGGGGTCGAGGTCGTCTTCGGCCTTCGCATAGTCGGTGAGGTGGGACACAAGCGCGATCTCGTGCCCGTCGATGAGTGCGCCTGCGGGCATCTGCTCGTGGCTCATGGTCGTGTAGTCGATGAACACGGCAGGCTGCGAGAGGGTGCCGATGTTGCGGACGGTGTACTTCTCGATGCGCCCCCGCCACGCCTCGGGGAGCATCGGCTCGATGAGCGCGGCGAGACGCTCGCGGCTAGAGGACATGAGGCTTACCGTCCACCGGGCGGATGATGCCCTTGATGGTCTTATCGAGCGGGCGCGGGGTGAAGCTGAAACCCTCGCCGCCGATGTCGCCGGTCGAGGACACGCGGCCGGCATTCCAGAGGTTGATGGCCTGCTGGAGCTGCGCGTACACGTACCGGGTCGGCGTGGTGGTCGCGGGGGTGATATACCCGTCCTCGACCACCACGCCACCGGTGGGGGCGGGAGCGTAGGCGAGAACCTGCTCACGGGCGACATCGAGGAGCATGCCGCACGCCTCCAGGTTCGTCAGTGGCGCGTCAGGCCACGCCGCGAGGAGCCGAGTCTGCTCGGCCTCGTCTTTGACGCTGTACCACTCCATTTCCTACGCCCCCGTGCCGGTCAGCCAGCGGCCTTGGGGGTGCCGAAGGCGATGACGGCCTCGGGGCGGACCGGGAACGTCTCCAGGTACCCGACGATGGCCTTGTCGATGCCGCCGCGTGCGATGTCGAGCGCGTCGAGGCGGATGGGCGTTTCGCCCTGCTCGCGGAACTCGATGGCGGTCTTCGCGGAGCTGACCACAGCCGGGGCGGTGTTGTCGAAGCCGGCCGCGTCGAACGCCGCGTCGGGCGCACGCTTGACGACCACCGTGTCAGCGGTCGCGTCTCCGGTGCCCTTGACGGCGAAGGAAACGTACTCGGGCACCTGGTCCTTCGGGGTAAAGCGCAGCTGACGCCACGCGGCCCGGTTGACGAGCACGAATCCGGGGTCGTCGTCAGCGTCGGTGACGGCGTCGATGCCGTCGATCACCATGCCCATTGCGGTGGAGTACTCCTCGGGGTAGTCCTCCGTGTCGGCTTCGAGGATGCGCGATCCGTCCGCGCTGATGACGCCGTTGGCGTTGACCGATCCGGAGCCGAGGCCGATGATGTCGGTCAGGGCGTCGAGGTCGGTGATCTTGGCGTAGGAGTCGACGACGCCCTGGATGAATGCTTCGATGACCTCCTGTCCGCCTTCGAGGTCCCAGAACTCCCGTGCGATGTCGGCGGCGTAGCCGTAGGCGCGGCGGGTGGCGGCGATAGTCGACGTGCTCGCGGTGCCGGTCGGCATGTTGGACTTGTTGCCGCCCCAACGCTGCACGAGGGCGGTGCCCTGGTCGATCTTGAAGCCCTTGCGACCGGAGACGTTGATGCCTCCGTAGAGGTGCGTGGCGAGGTCGATGAACCGCCGCTCGTACTTCTTGCCCTGCCAGACCTTGCCCACCCATGCGGGCTGGATGACACCGCTCGCGGGGGTGGTGAGTCCGCCCGTGGCGTTGACCTTGATGTCGGCCAGCTCCGCGAGGAGCGTCTGCGCGGCGGCGTAGTCACCGTCGAGCGAGCCGGGGGTCTTCAAGGTCGCCATGGCGGCGAAGATCGTGCCCAGCTCGTAGGCCTTCGTGATCCCATCCACGGGGGTGGTGGGCGCCGACGCGAGCAGGGTGCTCGGAACGGCAGGGGTGGCGGCCGGAGACTGCCCCGGCTCGATTGCGGTTGCGGTCACAATGGACCCTCCTTCTTGGTTGTCCTCTGCCGGGGTGGCTTCGGGGGCGTAGGTCGCTTGCTCGCCTTCGGGCGTGCTCACGGTGATGTCGACCGGGAGCGAGGTGGAGAGCACCGACAGGTGACCGTCCTCGTCTGGCCCGAGGGTGGAATCGAGCTGCACAGCTTCGGTGTCCTCGGCGGCGAGGAGCGTTGCGCCTGCGAAGGCCGGCCGCTCTACGAGGGCGGCTCCGAAGACGCGGCCGGAGATGGCGCGCCCTCCGCTGATCTTGACCTCGGCAGCTTCGACCGACAGGTTCTTGCGCTTGCCGTTGCGGGCGTCCTCGAAGGCCTTGCGGCCGCGGTCGTCGTTGCGGAACTTGAACGATGCGAACAGACCGGCATCTGGCTGCTCCCAGACACGGGACAGCCCACCGACGACCTCCTCGCGCTTGTGCTCGACGTTGAGCGCGCTCCCCAGTACGTCCTCGGGGATCTCGAACGCGCCGGGTGTCACCTCGAACTCACCGAGGTTGGACCGCGCCTTGACCCCGTAGGGGACGAGGAGTCCGGTCGCGGTGAGATCCTCCTCCGAGAACTCAAGTGTTCCGGCGTCGATGATGACTGCATCCATTGGTCAGGCCTCGCTCGCGGGGTTGCTGGTCGGTGTGGGGCTGGTGATGTAGCTGGTGAGATCGCCACGGATGGCGTGGTCGGCAGGGCTCACGTCATCGAGGCTCATGCGCGCCTCGAACGCGAGAACGAATCGCTTAGCCGCGCTGTAGTCCCAGAACTCATTGCGGCTGACGCCGTTGGCTACGCCGCTGTAGCTGATCTCGGAACCGCCGCTGCCGCCCTGCTTCATGCCTTCGAGCAGTCCCGCTTCGGTGCCGGTGTGGTTCGCGATGTCGAGGCGTACAGCGTTCCGGCCCGACTCGAACAGGTCCACTTCGCCGTTCATGCCGGGGAACTCGACCGGGAACTCGGCAACCTTTAGCGCGACCGAGCCGTTAGCGGCTTTCCGTCCTTCGACGTACTGGTCCCGGTACTCCTTGCGCTCCTCGGGGGACCAGCTCTCCCACACATCCTTCGGGATGCCGAGGAACGTCAGGGGTACAGGGTTCTCCAGACGGTCCATGTAGGCGTTCTCGATGAGCCGCGCCTGACGCACGGTGTCCACGCCATCGATCAAGAGCCCGTTCTCGCCGTAGCCCAGCGGGATCGCCACGACGCGAGCGCGGTACGCCGGGGGAACGATCCCGTTCTCGACTTCGATGGTGCGTCCGTCCGCGCTCGCGCTCCAGGCGCCGAAGGGAATGTGCAGCGCATCGGACATGTCGCTGGTGAAACCGACCGCGGCCCACCCGTTGAAGAACAGATCGGAGGCGATGCCGTACTTTCGGTGATAGGGCGAGACGCCGCTGCGCGAGTTGCCCAGCCATTCCGGCTGGTCATCCGTGGGGACACCCTTCGCATCGGTCAGCCGGAAGGGAGTCTGCGCGAAGAGTGTGCAGTGGATGCCGTGCGCACGCTTGATCGCCGGGACGCGCAGGGCCGTGTCGCGGGTGACCGGCACGAGCCCCGTCTCTCGCATCTCGGAGGCGATGAGCTGGTCGACCGTGATCTGTGTCATCACATCGGTCGGCTGCCACGGCGAGGCAACGGCGATGGGGACGGACGGTGCCGGCTTGTATGCGTCGGCGATCCGCCGCCCGAAGATTCCCACGTGTGCATCATTGCGCATTTGCGCATCTACGCGCAACGACACGCCGGGGCGTCACTCGAACTGGAATGCGTCCCGAGGGCTGATCTTCGTCGTCGTGGAGTCCAGGAAGTGCAGCGCGAGCGAGCACGCCTCGACGGGCGTGATGTCGTCCTCGTAGTGGTCCTTCCGGCGTCCGAAGCCGAAGCCGCCCGCCGTCCCGATGGGACGCTTGACGGCGTACTCCAGCGCGTTCTCTAGCGGTCCCTGCTCGCGGAAGTACACGAGCGAGCCCTGCTCGAAGCCCTGGAGCGTCTTCGTCGCAGCTCGGCGAACGTCGCTCGTGGTGGCCGGCGTGAGCGCGGGCCGGGGGGTGGCGCGCGAGAGCGTCTCCACCTCGACGCCCACGGCCTGCGAGAGCTGGTCGAAGATCACCGGGACGCGGTACTTGCGCGCGAGGGTGAGCACCTTCATCGCGAAGCCCTGCACGCCCGACTGATGGTGCAGCAGGCCGATGGCGGTGCGAGGCGGGCGGGCGTCGTCGCGCTGCCCGTCGAGCTTCCAGGCGGTCGACGCGAGATCCTCCTGCTCCTCGTAGCGCCACGCCACGCCCACCGAGGCCCACAGGCCGTCAGGGTGCACCGAGATCGCGAGCGTGAAGTTCTCGGGAGCGGGCGGCATCTTGACCGACAGCGCGGCGCGCTCGCGCAGCGCGGCCGAGATCAGGCCCGTCGAGACGCCCTCGCTGCCGAACATGCCGCCGTACTCGGCGAGGAACTGCGTGCGCCCGAACTTGCGGAAGTTGCGCTCGACGGCCTCGATGGGCGTGGTCCAGCCGACGCCGGGGTGCGCCCGCTCGATCAGCTCGCGCATGCGGGCGCGAGGGTGGTCCTCGCTCGACTCCCAGTCCTCCAGCTCCTCGGGGTCGGTGGACTCGGGGATGCCGCGCCACACCACCCCGGCGTCGGGGTCGTTCAGGTTGTCCCACAGCAGGTTGCCGTCGCGGAACTTCGCGGCGGTGCCGGGGATGACGAACTGCGCGCCAGGCTTGGTGTCCATCGTCGGGAGCACGGCCACGGTGATGTCGTCGGAGAGCTCCACGTCGGCCTCGCCGCCCTCGTCGGCCACGCCCATGTCGAAGCCGCCCGAGCGGAAGCCGTCGCCGTTGGGCGAGTACACGTTGAAGAACGAGCCGTTGGGCCACGAGATCGCCTCGGAGCCCTTGCCGAGGTTGATCGAGAACGGCATGTCCTTGGGGTTCGGGTACAGCCGCATGATGGGCGCCACGATGTCCTTGCGGAACCGCTCGGACGCCTTCGCGCCGGTCGTGCACATCGTCCAGCCCACCTGGTAGTCCTCGCGCAGCGTGCACCGGCCGAGCACCACGGCTTGCACGCTCGTGGTCTTCGTGGAGCGGCGGGGGTCACAGATGGCCGTGATGAACCGGCCGGCGTTGAGCACGTCGGCGATGAGGAGCTGCTCGGGCGACGGGCCGGTGCCGCCGTCGCCGGCCCGCACCTTCTGGTCGAGGCGCAGCAGGCGCGCGCCCTCCACGAACTCGGCGCGCGACTGGTCGGTGGTCACCATCTCGGTGAGCCGAACGGCGGGCACCGCCTCGGCGTGCGCACGCCATTCGAGCCAGTTCTCCTCGCGGAGCAGGTCATCGAGGGTGGGGCTAATCGGTGTCATGGTCACGTTTCCAGATAGCGGCGGATGGTCACGGGTTCAGGGGGGGATGTCGCTGTAGAGCCGTAGGCGGGGGTGCGAGCGCCGCACCAAAAAAAACCGGCTCGATCACGACGTAAGCGCGGGTGAGATCGTGGCTCACGTGCCCCCGGTGCTCGCCGTCGTGATCGGCAGGAAGCGAGCACTCGTAGTAGCCGGCCACGACAGCGCAGCGCCCGACGATCCACGCCGCGTCCATGTCGAAGAGAGGGAGGCTCACTGCGAGTCCGACTCACGCTCATCGACACACGGCTCGCAGTCGCATTCCTCGTCGCTTCCGTTGTGCATCCAGATGAGCGAGGCGACTGCAACACGCGGGCTCCCGTAGACGTCCATCCAGATCTCGATGAAGTACTCGCCATCGCTCCACGTTGCCCACATCGTCCGACCTCGACCCGGCCGGATCTCGTCGTCCCAGCGCACGCGCCAGTAATGGTCATCCAGGTCCAGCGGGACAGTGCTCGTCTCGACGTACAACTGCGCCTCAGCGACCGCACCAGGCCACGCCGCTGCCTGCCGTTCGGTCATAGATTCATTCATCGTTCTTCGCTTTCTCGCGCGGTTACCAAGTAGAGATTTCTAGGAGTGTCTTGGTAGGTAGGTTCTTGGACGGTTCTATGTGCGACAGCAGTTGTCACCCCTGGACGCCCGGATCTGTCACCCCTGGATCGGCTAGGGGTGACACACCTGTCACCCCTAGATTCAGTCATCACGAGGGCCGTGGTGAGCACGTCGTACACGGTCGGGCGGTAGCGCGGATCGAGGTGCTCGACGTAGCGCTGATCGCCCTCACGGATGAGGCCCGCGATGCGCAGCTCACGGAGCGCGCGCTGCACGGTGCGCTCGGAGCATTCGAGTGTGTCGGCGATGGTGGACACGTTCGGGTATGCGCCGTAACCGAGCTTGTCGGCGCGGTCGGCGAGCTGGAGGAGCACGCGGAACGGTGTGCCGTTGCAGCGCGTGAGCGGGAGGTTAGCGGCCCAGATATATGCTTCAAGGCTCATACGATCATCACCACGGAAGCAACCCCTTCGACTGTGCGAGGCGTGCCGACTGACGTGCTTGCCCGAGCCGCCCACCGTGCGCACGGTTGCCCTGACACCGGCCCGACTTGTATCGGTGCTCCGGTGCGAGGTTCTCGCGCCCGTGCCCGCCGAGGGCGTCGATGTGGCCCACGTCGTAGCTCTGCTCGGGATCGATCGGCATGCCGCACCGCCCACAGACGACCTCGTTACCGAGGGCACGGGCACGGGTGACCTGCTGACGGACTATGCGCGCGTTCTTCCGGTACTCCGGATCGCGATGCTTAGCGGTCACCGTGGCACCTGCAGTTGCATGTCGAGCAGGCCCGGTGCTGGCCGTCTCGGCAGTCGAGCGACCAGTAGCGGGCCGTGCGTCGAGCGGCGACGACGGCACGCCGCTCCAGGCCCGCCCAGACGACGGCGAGGCCGAGCCCGAGGACGAAGGCGACATCGGGCGAGATGTAGTCGGGATAGATCACTGCGGCCTCCGAACGATGGGCGGTGTGTCGAGGCAGTGCAGGAACCGGCGCGCACCCTCGATGTTGCGGATGAGCAGGTCGGCGGCGTCGGCGTACGCGGTGGCGATGTCGGGATCCCCGCCCGTGAGCGTCTGCCGTGCGAGCTGCGAGAGGTGCCGAGCGGTGCGGGTGAGGTTGCGCACTGCGTCACGTTCGGCCCACAGTGTGGATTCGGTGGCGAAGCGGTCGGCCATCTCGAACAGGACGTTCGATGTGGCGATGCGCTCGATGTCCAGGTCAGGCATGCTGTTCCTCCTGCTGGAGTTGTGTCGGTCGGACGGGTGCGCCGTGCCAGAGGTGCCGGCCGTCGTCGCGGACGGTGCAGAACGCGCACCACCCGCTGGTCGGGTCGAATACGTGCTCATGCATTGGCCCGCTCCCGTGCGAGCTGCTGCACGTCGTCAGGGTCGAACAAGCGCGCGCCGCGGTATCCGGGCATCTCGAAGATCGGTTTCAGTAGCCCGGCCTTGACCCAGCGGTTTACGGTGGACTGTGTTGCGCCGGTGATCTTCGCTACGTCGCGAGAGGTGATCGGGTCTGCCATACGTGCAGGGTTGCACAAATGCGCACGACGCGCAATCTCACGCGCCGTGCAACCTTGCGCAACCTTCTACCTTGTGTGTAACCTTGCGCGCATGTCACTGCACATGATCCCCGGTCGCATCCCTCAGTGGGATGTCTCCGACCGGTTCAGGAAGGCACGCGAGTCGGTCGATCTGACGCAAGCTCAGATGGCCGAGCGCACAGGCATTAGCCGGCGCACCATCTCTTACATCGAGGCAGGCGTGAAGACTCCGGGCGTCAAGGAACTCAACCTGTGGCAGATGGCCACGGGAGTTCCGCGCAAGTGGCTGGAAACGGGAGAAGCCCCACACGATGGTGGGGCTCCCGATCCGCTCCCCGGCTTGGACTCGAACCAAGAACCTATCGGTTAACAGCCGATTGCTCTGCCAATTGAGCTACCGAGGAATATGCTCCGCGTCGTGCGCGCAACCCCACCATGCTAGCAAAGCATCGCGCCAGTTCCGAACTCAGCGCACCGCCGCGCGTTGCGCGTCGGTGCCGTCGGGGGTCCACAGGAGCGCGTCGGCCCCGTGCCCGTACGCGACGGGGTGCCCGCCGCGCAGCACCAGCACGTCGGCGTCCAGTTCGCGCGCCGCATCCGCATCGTTGGTGACCATCAGCGCGGCCATCCCGTGATCGTCGCGGCGGCGGAGAATCGCGTCCCGCGCCGCCGTGCGCACCTCGATGTCGAGGTTCGCGTAGGGGTCGTCGGCGACCAGCAGCCGCGGCTCGAGCACGAGGGCACGCGCCAGAGCGACACGCTGGCGCATGCCGGCGCTCAACTCGTACGGGTACTTCGCCGCGGCGCCCAGGGGCAGCTGCATCTCGTCCAGGAGCGTCGCCACGCGCACGGCAAGCGCACGCCCGTTGACGCGTCGGTCGCGACTCGTGATCGGCTCGGCGATCACCTCCGACACGGTCAGCCGCGAGGGCAGATCGGCGCCGGCGCGCTGCGGCATGTAGCCCACCACATACGTGAGCTGACGGCGTGCGCGGCCGGGATGGCGCGCGTCGATGCCCTCGACGGTGGCTGAGCCGCCCGCGGCGCTCAGGCCGTCTTCGGTGCGACCAGCGAGGAAGGCCGCGAGCGTCGACTTGCCGGCACCGGTGGGGCCCATGACGGCGAGTACGCCTCTGCGGGGCAGAGTGATCGACACCCCCTCGACCACGCGTGCGCCACCACGAGCGACGGACAGATCGTCGGCGCGGACGGCGATATCCGCTTCGGTGAGGCGACGCACCCGTCCATCCTGCCGTGCGGAGGAGCGGTGCGCTACTCGGCTTCGATCAGGCGCTGCCGCTCGCGGTCGAGATCGCGCAGCCGGATGCGGAAACCCCTGCCCTCCTCGGAGTCGGCGGGCACGCGCTGGATGGCACCCAAGAGGTCGGTCTTCTCGCGTTCGAGAGATCGTACGACCAAGCGGCGCGCGAGGTCGTTCGCAGACGCCACGGCGTGGTTCTCGTCGCGCGCCGGGAAGTCGGCGGTGAGGAGCTCAGCCGCGAGAGAGCGGAACGGCTCCCGCACAGACCCCACGACGTCGGCGGCCCATCCCGGCCGCGTCACATCGGCACCCGCGGCGATGGCGGCACGCACCACCTCCAGCGCGGGCGAACGGAACGTCACCGCCAGAGCGCGCGACAGCATGACGGGGTCCACCCGGTGTCCGTACTGCAGGAACGACATCAGGGCATCGCGCTCGAGCGCCGTGTCGCGGTCCCGCGGCAGCGAGGCGATCGACACGCGCACCTGCACCGGCTGCTCGTCCCCGGCAGCGGCCGCGCGCTGCGCGGGCGCGGGCTCGGCGCTCCCCGTGCGCGCCGCCGCGCGTGCGGCCCGCTCGACGGCGGAGGCGACCTCCGGCAGATCCAGTCCGAGCCGGCGCGCCAGCACGCGCGTGTACCCCGGCCGTAGCGACGGGTCGCGGATCTCCGCCACGATCGGGGCCGCGGCGCGGAGGGCTCCCGCGCGGCCTTCCACCGTGGCGAGGTCGAAACCGGCCAGGCGCTGGTCGATGACGAACTCGAACATCGGGGCCTTCGTGTCCAGCAGCGCCCGCACCGCGCCGTCCCCGCGCTCGAGCCGCAGGTCGCACGGGTCCAGGCCGCCCGGCGCGACGGCGACGTACGTCTGGGCCGCGAACCTCTTCTCCTCGCCGAAGGCCCGGAGCGCGGCCTTCTGGCCCGCCGCATCCGGATCGAACGTGAAAACCACCTCCCCCGACGCCGAGTCGTCGCCCATGACGCGTCGGAGCACCGTGATGTGGTCGGTGCCGAACGCCGTCCCGCACGTGGCCACCGCGGTCGTGACACCCGCCAGATGACAGGCCATGACGTCGGTGTACCCCTCGACCACGACCACCCGGTGGGCGCGGGAGATCTCCCGCTTGGCGACGTCGAGGCCGTAGAGCACCTGCGCCTTCCGGTAGATCGGCGTCTCAGGGGTGTTGAGGTATTTCGGGCCGGGATCGTCGTCGTAGAGCTTGCGTGCGCCGAACCCGATGACCTGACCGGTGACGTCGCGGATCGGCCACACCAGGCGCCCACGGAACCGGTCGTACACGCCACGCTGCCCCTGCGACACCAGCCCGGCCTGGGTGATCTCCTCGCGCGTGAACTTCTGCGCCAGCAGGTGATCGGTCAGCGCAGACCATCCCTTCGGCGCGTATCCGACACCGAAGTGCGCGGCGGCACCGGCATCGAAACCGCGCTCACCGAGGAAGCGACGGCCCGCCTCCGCGTCGGGGTCGGACAGCCGCGCACGGTAGAACTCCGCCGCGGCGGCGTTGGCGGCGTACAGGCGCGACCGTCCGCTCGTCTCGGGCGCGGCTCCGCCGTCCTCGTAGTGCAGTGTGTAGCCGACCCGTGCCGCCAGTCGCTCGACCGCCTCCGTGAACGAGACGTGGTCCATGGCGCGCAGGAACGAGTACACGTCGCCGGACTCGCCGCATCCGAAGCAGTGGTAGTAGCCGACCTGCGGGCGCACGTGGAAGCTCGGGCTGCGCTCGTCATGGAACGGGCACAGTCCCTTGAGCGATCCGACCCCCGCGGCCTTCAGCGCGACCCGCTCCCCCACGATGTCGGCGATGTTCGTGCGGGCCTTGACCTCGTCGATGTCGCTCTGGCGGATGCGGCCGGCCATCAGCGTCCGGCCCCGCCCGAGCGGGCCGCCCCCGGAGCCCAGATGCCGATGGATGCAGCATCCACCTCGCCCACGAGCCTGCTGTGCCATGCCAGGGCGAGCTGATCGGTGAGGCTGGCGACCTGGTCGACCACGACGCGTTTGCGCTGCGCATCGTCAGCCGCCGCACCGAAGTCCGCCGCGTGCAGCGGGTCCAGCGCCTCCGGGGCCTCCCACAGGGCGGTCGCGAGCCGCTTGAGCACGCGGCGCTGCTCCTTGTACAGCGCCCGGCGCCCCTCGATCGAAACGACGGTGGCACCGATGATGCCCTTGAGCACGGCCATCTCGGCCTCGATCACGCGCGGCACCACCACGTGGGCACGGTAGCGCGTGAGCGTCTCGACCGGATAGGCCTCGCGCGTCGCGGTGGTCGCCGCCCGCGCGAATCGCCCGATCAGATCGCTCGTGAGGTTCTTCAGCCGCGCCAAGGCGGGGCGCGTGCCGTCGAAGCCGTCGATCCACTCGGGGAGCCGCATGAGACGGAAGAGGGCGTCTTCGAGCTCGTCGCGGGCGAAGTCGTATCCCACCCACGTCTGGATCGCCGAGAGCAGCGCGCCGTGCTCGGCCGTGTCGGACAGGAGGGACGGATCGAGGTAGCGGTTCGTGATGGCGTCTTCGAAATCGTGCACCGAGTAGGCGATGTCGTCGGAGAGGTCCATCACCTCCGCCTCGATGCAGCGCACCCGGCCCGGCGCACCCTCTCGCATCCACCGGAACACCGGCTCGTCCTCGGGGTACACCCCGAACTTCAGCCGGCCGCCCGGGTCGGGCACGGGATGATCCACCGTCCACGGGTACTTGCACGTCGCATCCAGGCTCGCCCGAGTGAGGTTCAGTCCGTGACTGCGTCCCTCGGCGTCGATCACCTTCGGCTCGAGACGGGTCAGGATGCGGAGGGTCTGCGCGTTCCCCTCGAAGCCGCCGATGTCCTCGGCCCACTCGTTGAGCGCTCGCTCGCCGTTGTGACCGAACGGCGGGTGGCCGAGGTCGTGACTGAGGCATGCCGTGTCGACCACGTCGGGCGAGAGCTGCAGCGCCGTGGCCAGTTCGCGACCCACCTGCGCGACCTCGAGCGAGTGCGTCAGGCGGTTGCGAGCGAAGTCGGCGGGGCTGGCGGGGCTGAGCACCTGCGTCTTGGCGGCGAGGCGTCGCAGCGCGGCGGAGTGCAGCACCCGGGCGCGATCACGCGCGAAGTCGTCGCGACGGGATCGGTGCTCCTCCGGCTGGAAGCGGTCGGCGTCGGGGTCGCCGTAACCGGCGGGGCGGGCAGACCCGCCGGTGACGAGGTCAACCGCCACTGGAATCCAGCTCCGCTTCGGCCAGGTCACGGGAGGCGGCGTCGCCCAGTTCGCGGGAGAGCAGCCACCCGTCCGGGAGCGCGGCGCGCTTGGGGCTGCCGGCGCGACCGCGCTGGCCCTCGGCGGCCGCACCGGGGTAGGGCGCATCGAGTTCGAGGCCGGCCAGCAGCTCGTCGATCTCCGCGAGGGTCGACACCGTGGCCAGCGCGGCGCGCACATCGCCGCCCACCGGGTAGCCCTTGAAGTACCACGCGACGTGCTTGCGGATGTCGCGGCACCCGCGGGCTTCGTCCTCCAGGAATTCCACGAGCAGCTCGGCGTGGCGACGGAACGCGCGCGCGACGAAACCGAGAGTGGCATCCACCGGCGCACCGGCCGCAGCGGTGGCAGAGCCCAGCGCGCGTGCGAGATCGCCGAACAGCCACGGGCGGCCGAGGCAGCCGCGCCCCACGACGACGCCGTCGCATCCGGTCTCCGCCATCATGCGCACCGCATCCTCGGCCGACCAGATGTCTCCGTTGCCCAGCACGGGGATGCTCGTCACCGCGTCCTTCAGCGCCGCGATCGCCGGCCAATCCGCGACGCCGGAATAGAACTGCGACGCCGTTCGGGCGTGCAGGGCGACGGCGGCGACGCCGGCGTCCTCGGCGATGCGGCCGGCCTCCAGGAACGTGAGGTGATCGTCGTCGATACCCTTGCGCATCTTCACGGTCACGGGGACGTCCCCGCCGGCACGCACGGCACGCGTCACGATGTCGCGGAACAGCGACGTCTTCCACGGCAGCGCCGCTCCCCCGCCCTTGCGGGTGACCTTGGGCACGGGGCATCCGAAGTTCAAGTCGATGTGATCGGCGCGGTCCTCTTCCACCAGGATGCGCACGGCCGCCTCGACCGTGGCGGGGTCGACGCCGTAGAGCTGGATCGAGCGTGGCGTCTCGGACTCGTGATGGCGGATGAGGCGCATCGTGGTCGCGTTGCGCTCCACGAGGGCCCGCGTCGTGATCATCTCGCTCACGTAGAGACCTGCGCCGTACTCGCGACACAGCCGGCGGAACGCCGTGTTGGTGATGCCGGCCATCGGCGCGAGCACGACGGGCGCGTCGAGCACGTGGGGGCCGATGCGCAGGGGGCGCGTCGGGGCGAGGGCGGTGGTCACCGTCATATTCTCCCAGACGAACGGAGCCCGCCGCCGCGCACAGGACGTAACCTGAGGAGATGACGACGGAGTCCACAGATCTGCGCAGCATCCCCTTCCGCACTGCCGAGGGGAGCACCGCCACGCTGGGCGACTACGGCGACGGTGTCGTGATGGTCGTGAACGTCGCCTCCAAGTGCGGGCTGGCTCCCCAGTACGAGAAGCTCGAGCAGCTTCAGCGCACCTACGGCGACCGCGGACTGACGGTGCTCGGCTTCCCCTGCAACCAGTTCCTGGGCCAGGAGCCGGGTTCGGTGGAGGAGATCCTGGAGTACTGCTCCACGACGTGGGGCGTGACCTTCCCGATCATGGACAAGGTCCGCGTCAACGGATCGGCGGCCGCGCCGGTCTACAAGGCGCTCAAGAGCGCGCCCGACCTGGACGGCAAGCATGGTCCCGTCCTGTGGAACTTCGAGAAGTTCGTGATCACGCCCTCCGGCGGTGTGCACCGGTTCCGCTCGCAGGTCGCCCCCGATGACGAGGCGATCGTCTCCGTCATCGAGGACGCGCTCCCGCGCTGACCTGCCGTCACCCCGCCGCAGCGTTCGCCGGCTGCCCGGCGCGCTCCGCCCACAGCTGACGCGTGATCTGGGCGAAAGCCTCGGGGGGCTGTGCGCCGCTGACACCGTACTGACCGTCGATCACGAACAACGGCACGCCGTTGATGCCATAGGCGACCGCCTGCTCCTGATCGGCCCGCACATCGCCGAGGTGGCGCTGCAACTCCAGCGCCGCGCGCGCCTCGTCGGCGGGGAGGCCGACGTCGGCTGCGAGCGACACCAGCTCGTCGGTGCGGCCGAGATGGCGTCCTTCGATGAAGTACGCGGACATCAGCCGCTCGACCATCTCCAGCTGGCGGCCGTGCGCCTTGGCGAAGTGCAGGAGTTCGTGGGCCTTCACTGTGTTGGTGTGCTGGAGCAGATCGAACCGGTACGCGAGCCCGGCTTCGGCGGCGACACCGGTGACCCGCTCCAGCATCTGGCCGGCCTGCTCGCGGGAGATTCCCTTGTGCCGGGAGAGGTAATCGGCCTGGCTTCCCTCGAAGTCGACCGGAGTATCCGGAGACAGCTCGAACGAGTGGTACTCCACCTCCACACGCGGGGCGTCGGCGTCGGCCGCCACCTCCGCGAGGCCGCGCTCCAGGTTCCGCTTGCCGATGTAGCACCACGGGCAGGCGATGTCACTCCATACGTCGATCTTGATCGCTTCACTCACGACACCTGCAACACTCCGCCGCCCATTGCGTATTCCCGCCGCGGCATGATCCGCAGTGAGGTTTCGTCAGATGCCGCCCGGAGAATCCACGGCGGAACCGAAGCGCCGGTCGCGGTCCAGGTACAGGTCGATCGCCTCCCACAGGTGGGTGCGCCGGAAGTCGGGCCACAGCGTGTCCAGGAAGACGAGCTCCGCGTACGCGGACTCCCACAGCAGGAAGTTCGACGTGCGCTGCTCACCGCTGGAGCGCACGAACAGATCGACGTCGGGCATGTCGGGCTGGTACAGGTGACGCGCGACCATCCGCTCGGTGATGGCGGATGGCTTCAACCGTCCCGCGGCGATCTCCTCCCCCATCCGCCGCATCGCATCGACGAGCTCGACGCGCCCGCCGTAGTTGACGCACATCGTGAGCGTGAGAACGTCGTTGCCGGCCGTGAGCTGCTCGGCGAACTGCAGCTCCTTGATGACCGATCCCCACAGCCGGGGCTTGCGGCCTGCCCACCGCACGCGCACGCCCCACTCGTTGAGCTGGTCGCGCCGGCGGTGGAGCACGTCGCGGTTGAACCCCATCAGAAAGCGGACCTCGTCGGGCGAGCGCTTCCAGTTCTCGGTCGAGAACGCGTAGACCGACAGGTGCTTCACACCCGCCTGGATGGCGCCTGCCACGACGTCCAGCAGCGCCGCCTCCCCCGCCCGGTGACCCTCGACGCGGGTGAGGCTGCGGCGGTTCGCCCAGCGGCCGTTGCCGTCCATGACGATCGCCACATGCCCGGGCACCGTGCCCCGCGGGTACGACGGCGGGTACTCGCCCGTCCAGTCCACGGGCCGGAAGGGCACCGCGTCGCGATGCGTGTACGGCTTGGGTGCCATCATCCGGCTTCCACGTGGGCCAGCGAGCGGATGCCCCGCTCCAGATGCCACTGCGCGTACGCCGCGATGAGTCCGGAGGCTGCGCTGGTCGCCGCCGGTGCGGCCTCATCCACCTGCTGCCAGTCGCCGCGCAGGAGCGAGCGCAGCAGCGACGCCGTCGGGGCCGCCACGCGCGCCGAACCCACCGGTGCGCACGCGGCGCACACCATCCCCCCCAGTTGCGCGACGAATGACTCGTGCTGGCCGGGGGCGGCGCACCGGGCGCATTCGTCCAGCCCCGGCGCCCAGCCGGACAGCGCCATGGCCCGCAGGAGGTACGAGTCCAGCACGCTGCGCGACGCGTGCTCTCCGCGGGCGAGTGCGCGCAGACCGCCCACCAGGAGGAGATACTGCTGCGGAGTGGCCTCGGCCTCGTTCAGGCGGTCGGCGGTCTCCACCATGGCGTTGGCGGAGGTGTACCGGTCATAGTGCACGGCGATGTCGGCGCCGTACGACCCGAGGGACTCCGCCTGCTGCACGACGTCGAGTGAGCGGCCCTTGTACAGCATCACGTCGGCCACCATGAAGGGCTCCAGGCGTGATCCGAACCGGGACGACGTGCGGCGCACGCCCTTGGCCACCGCGCGGATCTTCCCGTGCCGGCGGCCGAGCATCGTCACGATGCGGTCCGCTTCGCCCAGCTTGTGGGTCCGCAGGACCACGACCTCGTCGCGGTAGGTGGGCACCGTCCCATTATCCGCCCGCCCGAGGGTTCCCCGCGAAGCGCGCGCCAGGAGAATGGGTCCATGACGTCGCAGATGCTCATCATCCCGCTGTGGGCCGACCTCCTCGCCGTGGGCCTGGGCGGCGTGCAGGGGGCGCTGTTCGCTTCAGGCTTCCGCGGTCAGCAGCGGCTGGACCTGCTGGGGGTGGCGATCATCGGCATCATGATCGGGATGGGCGGCGGCCTCATCCGCGATCTGCTGCTGGGAGTGGTTCCGGCGACGCTGCAGAGCAACTGGTATCTGCTCACCGCCTCCGGCGCCGCCCTGGTGGGGATGCTGCTGGCCGGGATCTTCCAGCGGCTGAACGCCGCCATCATCGCGCTGGACGCGCTCGTGATCGGCCTGTTCGGCGCGTTCGGGACGAGCAAGGCGCTCGCCCTCGGCCTCCCGCCGGTGCCCGCTGTCTTCGTCGGCGTGTGCTCGGCGGTGGGCGGCGGAGTGCTGCGGGACATGATGATGGGCCTGCCGGTGGCCATCATGCACGTCGGATCGCTGTACGCCGTGGCCGCCGGCGCGGGCTGCGCCGTCCTGGCCAGCGCCGACGCCCTCGGCGCGCCGCTGGAGTACGCGGCGGTCGCGGGCATCATCGTGACGACGGTGATCCGCATCCTCGCGGTGATCTTCGACGTGTCGCTGCCCGAGCAGCGCATGCTGCATCGGCGCAAGGTCGCCGTGGAGACCTCGGCGATCCCGGTCGTGCGCCGGCACGACGCCGACTGACCCGGTCCGCCCCTCCCTTCCCGCCCTCCCCTTCCCGCGAGACCGCACGCCGCCGACGAGACCGCGACATCATGTCGCGGTCTCGCCGGTGGCGTGCAGTCTCGCGGCGGCGGAGCGCGCGGGTCGGCGGAGGCGGGCGGGCCCGGCGGGTGCGTCGGAGGGTCAGACCGCCGCGAGCGAGGGCGCCTCGCGGCGAGCCCGGATGGCGCGGTTCACCGCGGAGACGACCGCTTTCAGCGACGCGGTCGAGATGTCCCCGTCGATGCCGACGCCCCACAGGCGCTGGTCGTCGACCTGCAGTTCGACGTAGGCCGCGGCCTGCGCGTCGCCGCCGGCGCTCAGGGTGTGCTCGACGTAGTCGTACAGCGAGATGTCGAACCCGCGCGTGTGCAGGATGTCCAGGAACGCCGCGATCGGGCCGTTCCCGTGGCCGGTGGCATCCTCCACGTCGTCGCCGTCGCGGAGACGGACGTTCAATTCGACGTCGCCGGTGAGATCGCTGGAGGTGCGCGTGCCGACCAGCTCGAACCGGCCCCAGCGGTCGTCCGCGACGGAGGTGGGGAGGTACTCGTCGGTGAAGACGTCCCAGATCTGAGCGCTCGTGACCTCGCCGCCGTCGGCGTCGGTCTTGGCCTGGATGACACCGGAGAACTCGATCTGCAGCCGCCGTGGCAGGTCGAGGGCGTGATCGGTCTTCAGCAGGTAGGCGACGCCGCCCTTGCCCGACTGCGAGTTGACGCGGATGACGGCCTCGTAGGACCGGCCGAGATCCTTCGGGTCGACCGGCAGGTACGGCACCGCCCATTCGATCTCGTCCACGGTGACGCCCGCCGCCTGCGCGCGGGCCTCCATCGCCTCGAAGCCCTTCTTGATGGCGTCCTGGTGCGACCCGCTGAACGCGGTGAACACGAGGTCGCCGGCCCAGGGGCTGCGTTCGGGCACGGGCAGCTGGTTGCAGTACTCGACCGTGCGCTTGATCTGGTCGATGTCGCTGAAGTCGATCTGCGGGTCGACGCCCTGCGTCAGCAGGTTCACGCCCAGCGCGACGAGGTCGACGTTGCCGGTACGCTCCCCGTTGCCGAAGAGGCATCCCTCGATGCGATCGGCGCCGGCCATGTAGCCCAGTTCCGCGGCCGCCACGGCGGTGCCGCGGTCGTTGTGCGGATGCAGCGACAGGATGACGTTCTCGCGGTGGTTCAGGTGCCGCGACATCCACTCGATCGAGTCGGCGTACACGTTGGGGGTCGCCATCTCCACCGTGGCGGGCAGGTTGATGATGACTTTGCGCTCGGGGGTCGGTTCGAACACCTCGAGCACCTGGTTGCAGATGTCGGCGGCGAACTCGAGCTCGGTGCCGGTGTAGCTCTCCGGGGAGTACTCGTAGAAGACCTCGACCTCGGGCACGGTCTTCTCGTACTGGCGGCACAGGCGCGCGCCTTCCAGGGCGATGTCGATGATGCCCTGCTTATCGGTGCGGAAGACGACCTCGCGCTGGACGATGCTCGTGGAGTTGTACAGGTGCACGATGGCGCGCTTCGCGCCGGCCAGCGACTCGTACGTGCGGGCGATGAGGTGCTCGCGCGCCTGGGTCAGCACCTGGATGGTGACGTCGTCGGGGATGAGGTCTTCTTCGATGAGCTGACGGACGAAGTCGAAGTCCAGCTGGCTGGCGCTGGGGAACCCGACCTCGATCTCCTTGTATCCCAGCCGCACGAGCAGCTCGAACATGACGCGCTTGCGCTCGGGGGTCATCGGGTCGATGAGGGCCTGGTTGCCGTCACGCAGGTCGACGGCGCACCAGCGCGGCGCGGCGGTGATGCGCGCATCCGGCCACGTGCGATCGGGCAGATCGACGCGGATCTGCTCGGAGAACGGACGGTACTTGTGCGTCGGCATGCCCGACGGCTGCTGGGTGTTCTTCATGAGGGGTCGCTTCCGGTTGTCGAGGATTCGGGCCGACGACAAGCTCCGCGACGAGGAAGGCCCTTAGAACGAGGCCTCGCCGCGGCAGCTAAGAAGGAGCAGCCCGCCGGAAAGCACGCTGTCAGGCTACACCCGCTCGCGCGCGCGGTCGAACGCCGTGAGACGATCTGGGCTGTGGAGACACTCTCGGGTATGCGCCTGATTCTGCGTTCGGCCCTCTTTCTCCCTCTCTGCGCGGCGGTGGCTCTGGCCTCCGGATGCGCGACCAGCCCGTCGGCCACCGGAGGGCAGGAGCCGGCGCCGCCGGCGGAAGTGGTCGAAGGCTCGGGGATGGTGCTCGACCAGGGCGACGGCGCGGAGCTGTGCCTGGGACCGGTGGCCGAGTCCTTTCCCCCGCAATGCCGCGGCATCCCGCTGGACGGCTGGTCGTGGGACGAGGCCGTGCCCGAGAACTCGTCCGGCGATGTGCGCTGGGGCATGTACGCGGTGCAGGGCCGCTACGACGGCGAGACGCTCACGGTGACGACGGATGCGACGCCGCTGGCCCTGTACGATCCGGAACCCTTCCCATGGCCGGCCGGCACCGGCACTGCTGAAGAAGCGGAACTGTCCCGGATCGGCGAGGAGGCCCTCGGCCGATACGGCGACGCCTTCCTGTCCGCCGGTTCGCGCGACGGCCGGCTGGAGGTCGTCGTGGTCTGGGACGACGGCACGTGGCAGCGCCAGGCCGACGCCGAGTACGGCGACGGTGTGGTGGTGGTGACCTCGGCGCTGCGCCCGGTGCGGGAGGGCTAGAAGCCCAGGCGACCCAGCTGCTTGGGGTCGCGCTGCCATTCTTTGGCCACGCGCACGTGCAGTTTCAGGAACACCCGCGTGCCGATCAGCGGCTCGATCTGCGCCCTCGCGCGCGCACCCACGTCCCGCAGCCGGGAGCCCTTGTGGCCGATGATGATCGACTTCTGGCTGTCGCGTTCGACGACGACGCTCGCGTGGATGTCGGTCATGGATCCGGTCTCCCGGGCGGCGATGTCGTCGATCGTGACGGCGATCGAGTGCGGGAGCTCGTCGCGCACGCCCTCCAGCGCCGCTTCGCGGATGATCTCGGCGATGCGGTCTTCCAGCGACTCGTCGGTGACGACGCCTTCCTCGTACAGTGCGGGCCCCTCCGGCATCAGCGAGAGCAGCCCGTCAGCGAGCACGTCCAGCTGATCGTGGGTGAGGGCGGACAGCGGGATGACCGCGTGCCAGTCCTCCCGCAGCGCGTCGACCTCGATCAGGCGTTCGGTGATCTGCTCGCGGGATGCCGCATCGGTCTTGGTCACGATGGCGACCTTCTTCGCACGCCCGTATCCCGACAGCGAATCCGCGATCCGTCGGTCGCCGGGCCCGACCTTCTCGGTCGCCGGTACGCAGAACGCGATGACGTCGACGTCGCCGAGCACCTGCTCGACGAGGTCGTTGAGGCGCTGGCCGAGCAGCGTGCGCGGCCGGTGGATCCCAGGGGTGTCCACGATCACCAGCTGCCCACCGGGCCGGTTGACAATGCCGCGGATGGCGCGGCGTGTCGTCTGCGGCTTGTCGCTGGTGATCGCGACCTTCTCCCCGACGAGGGCGTTGGTCAGCGTGGACTTGCCCACGTTGGGCCGCCCCACGAAGGTGACGAAGCCGGATCGACGGTCGAGTGCGGAGGCGTGGTCCATCAATTCTGCATGTGTATCTGTTGGCCCTTTATCAGCGGGTACGAGGCCAGGGCGGTGCCGTCGAGGTCTTCCTTGTGCATGTCGACGCCGGTGACCTGGCTGTTCTCGTAGGTCGTGTAGTAGTAGATGCCCTGATCGGTGTTGCAGCAGGACGAGTAGATCGTGATCTCGAACTTGTCCCCGACATGCACGCATCCGCGCTGCTGGGCGACGGAGCCGAGGATGTGGAAGAACTGGCTGATCGACTCCGATTCGGAGTCGCCCGAGACCGAGTTCATCTTGGTGAACACGGCCTTGACGAATCGGGAGGAGGACGACAGATCCCCGGGCAGGCCGATCGCTCCCATGCCGCGGCTGTAGGTGTCCAACGGCAGCTCTTCGGAGAACCTGTTCTCCGGAGGGTAGGTGGACAGGTGCATGAAGTCGTTCAGCTTGAAGCTCTGGATGTCGAAGGTGGGGTTGTTGGCGAGGACTCCGGTGGGGTTGTCGTAGACCTTCAGCCCCTCCTTCACGCTCTCCACAGTAATCGACTCGTTCCGGTCGGAGATGATCCAGTGCAGCGGCGAGAGCGGGTAGGCGTCACTGAAGTTGATCTTCACGAGGTTCAGCGATGCGAGCGCCGTGCGCGCTTGCGCCACCGTCTCGAACTGCCCGAGGATCCACGGGATGAACTCGAACGGCGTGACGTTGGTCTTGCCCTCGGCTTCGGGCTTGTAGTCGGCGTTGTCGGGGAAGTTCAGCCCCGCCATGCTGAGGCCCTTCTCATTGGTCGCGTCGTAGTACAGCGGATAGTCGTCCACGACCGTCGCCATCCCGATGATGGCGTGATGCGTGGGAAGGGTCTGCTCCTTGCGGAATTCGAAGGGGAAGTTCCGCGGCGTGACGGTGACCGCCTCGTTGTAGGAGTACTCAAGGTCCAGGTTGCGACCGAAGTAGTGGTCGTTGGTCGTGTAATTGGTTGCCGTGCACATCTGACTGCCTCCGACTTTCTTCAGGACCGAGCGTCGGTGAGAAAGGCGCTGGGGCACTCATCCTAGGCAGGGTTGTCAGTGTCCCGTCTAGAGTCCACCCGGATCTCACCGGTGCGCGGACGCGTCGGTGGCTCCTCGGATGCGGGCTCCTCGGCGCGCTCGACGAACACCGTGGAGATCCCCCGGCCGCGTCCGCGGGAGGCACCCCCGGTCATCACCAGCCCGGCGTACTCGGCGGTCGCCCCGGGCTGCGGGATGCGTCCGAGAGCCTTGCCGAGCAGTCCGCCGATCGAGTCGACGTCCTCGTCCTCCACCTCGATGCCGAACAGGTCGCCCACCTCGTCCACGCCCAGCCTGGCGCTGACGCGGAACTTTCCGGGCTCGATCTCGGTGATCTCGCTCGAGCGTGCGTCGTATTCGTCGGAGATGTCGCCCACGAGCTCCTCGATGAGGTCCTCCAGGGTGACCAGGCCCGACACGCCGCCGTACTCGTCGATGACGAGGCACACGTGCACGGCATCGCGACGCATCTGCTGCAGCAGCGTCTCGGCGCGCATCGACTCGGGGACGAACACCGCCGGACGGGCGATGCGGCGGATCGGAGCATCCCGCCACCCCTGCTCGTCGCGGAACCCGAACTGCACGAGGTCCTTCAGGTACAGCATCCCCACCACGTCGTCGGCTTCGTCGTCGATCAGCGGGACGCGCGAGATCCCCTTCTCCAGGAACAGCGTGAGCGCCTCGCGGGTGCTGGCACCGGCGTCGACCGCGACCATGTCGGTGCGCGGCACCATCACCTCGCGCACGTAACGGTCGGTGAAATCGAAGACGGAGTGGATGAGCTCGCGGTCGTCCTCTTCGATGAGTTCATTCTCGGCCGCTTCGTCGATGATGCTGAGCAGCTGCTCCTCGGAGGCGAAGGAGGAGCCGGGTGAGACGCCGGGCGTGACGCGGTTGCCGAGCGCCACCAGGCCGTACGCGAGCGGGCCGAGGATGATCCGCAGGCCCCGGACCACCGGCGCGGTGGCGCGCAGGAGACCCCGGGCGTGCTGGCGTCCTACCGAGCGGGGGCTGGCACCCACGGCGACGAAGGAGATCCCGGTCATGATGATGGCGGCGGCCAGCGTCGCCCACCACAGGTTGTCGAACAGCAGCACGAAGGCGACCGTGACCAGCACCGCGGCGCTGGTCTCCGCCAACACGCGGATGAAGGAGACCGCGTTGGCGTGTGCGTCGGGGTCGGCGGCGATCCGCCGCAACGACGCGGCGCTCCGGCCCTCGGCGGCGAGGTCGGCCAGGTCGGAGCGTGAGGTCACACCCAGCGCGGCCTCCACCGCGACCATGAGGCCGCCGAAGGCGACCAGCAGGAGCGCGCCGACGAGCAGGAGCGCTTCGGTCATGCGCGACGGCGGCGTTCAGCCGACTGGAAGCCCACGATGAGGTCCTTCTGCAGCGCGAACATCTCCCGCTCCTCGGCCGGCTCGGCGTGGTCGAACCCCAGCAGGTGGAGCAGGCCGTGCGTCGTGAGGAGGATGAGCTCGTCCTGGGTCGAGTGCTTGGCGGCGGCCGCCTGAGCCTCGGCCACCTGGGGGCAGAGGACGATGTCGCCCAGGAGTCCCGCGGGCGTGGGCATGTCTTCGGTGCCGGGGCGCAGTTCGTCCATCGGGAAGCTCAGCACGTCGGTGGGGCCCGGCTCATCCATCCACTGCACGTGCAGCGCCTCCATGGCGCCTTCGTCGACCAGGACGATGGCGACGTCGGCGTCGGGGCTGACGTGGAGTTCGTCGAGGTTGTACTCCATGAGGCGCAGCAGCACCTTCTCGTCCACCTCGACGCCGGACTCGTTGTTGATCTCGATGGTCATGATCGGCCTCGCCTCGGCATGTGGTCGCGCGGCCCACCGGTGCGGCCGGAGCGGCGCTCGGCGCGATTGGCGAACTCCCCGGCCTCGTCCCGCTCGCGCTTGGCGACCAGCCGCTTCTCGTCGTACTCGCTGTACGCATCCACGATGCGCCCGACGAGCGTGTGGCGCACGACGTCGTCGCTCGTGAGGTAGGCGAAGTGAATGTCGTCGACCTCGGAGAGGATGCGGGTGACCAGGCGCAGGCCGGAGGTGCCCTGGGGCAGGTCGACCTGCGTGATGTCGCCGGTGACGACCATCCGCGTGCCGAAGCCCAAACGCGTGAGGAACATCTTCATCTGCTCGGGCGTGGTGTTCTGGGCCTCGTCGAGCACCACGAACGAATCGTTGAGGGTGCGCCCGCGCATGTACGCGAGGGGTGCGACCTCGATCGTTCCCGTCGCCATGAGCTTGGGCACGATCTCGGGGTCGATCATCTCGTTGAGCGCGTCGTAGAGCGGTCGCAGATAGGGGTCGATCTTGTCGGTGAGCGTGCCGGGGAGGAATCCGAGCCGCTCGCCGGCCTCGACGGCGGGACGGGTCAGGATGATGCGGCTGACCTCTTTACGCTGGAGCGCCTGCACGGCCTTGGCCATCGCGAGGTACGTCTTGCCCGTGCCGGCCGGCCCGATCCCGAACACGATGGTGCTCTCGTCGATGGCGTCGACGTAGGCCTTCTGCCCGAGCGTCTTGGGCCGGATGACCTTGCCGCGCGACGACAGGATCGCCTCGCCGAGCACTTCGGAGGGCCGCGGGCCGCCGCCGGCGTCGGCGCTGCTGCGCAGGATGCGGCTGGAGCTGGAGACGTCGGCGGGGTCGAGCCCGTGCCCGGCCTTGGTCATCGCCAGCAGTTCGTCTACGAGCGACCGTGCGCGGGCGACCGCGTCGGAGGGCCCGGTGAGGGTGATCTCGTTGCCGCGGACGTGCACGTCGACGTCGGGATGCTCCTTCTCCACGACCCGCAGCAGCCGGTCCTGCGGGCCGAGGAGCTGGACCATGGCCACGCCGTCGGCGTAGACGTGGTCCACGGTGAGGTCGGACTCGTCAGGCACCGAGGCTCGCTTCGTCGAGGTCGCCGCCGAGCACATGGGCGTGGACGTGGAACACCGTCTGTCCGGCCTTGGGCCCGGTGTTGAACACGAGCCGGAAGTCGCCGCCGGCGTGCTCGGCGGCCACGCTGTTGGCAAGGCCCACCAGCTCGGCGAGGAGGCTCGGGTCGCCGGCGGCCAGCTCGACGACGTTGCGGTACTCACCCGTCTTGGGGATGACCAGCAGGTGGACGGGAGCCTTGGGGGCGATGTCGCGGATGACGAAGGCGTTCTCGGTCTCCGCGATGATCTCGCCGGGGATTTCGCCCTCGAGGATGCGCGTGAAGATCGACGGTTCGCTCATTGGTCCAGTCTATTCACCGGCCACCCCCACGAGGCGAGCCCCCGCAACCGGCTCAGCGGCCGGTGGGGAGGGAGCGGAGTCACCAGCGGCGGAGGGCGACGTTGGCCACCGAGAGCGCCGCCGCGCCGGCGGTCGAGGTGCGCAGCACCGTGGTTCCCAGGCGCACCGGCTCCGCCCCCGCCGTCGACAGCGCCGACAGCTCATCGGGCGATACACCACCCTCGGGCCCGACCACGAGGGCGACGTCGCGCGGATCCGCCCCCAGGTCCAGGGCTGCGAGCGGCCGCGTCGCCGACGGCTCGAGCACCAGCATCCGCACCCCCGGCAGCATCCGCGTGAGACCGGCGGTGTCGACAGGTCCCTCCACGTCGGGCAGCCACGCGCGGTGAGCCTGCTTGGCCGCCTCCCGCACGATGGTGCGCCAGCGGGCGAGGGCCTTGTCGACCTTGCCGTCCCAGCGCGACACGCTGCGCTCCGCCTGCCACGGGATGATGCCGTCCACGCCCAGCTCGGTGGCAGCCTGCACCGCGAGCTCGTCCCGGTCGCCCTTGGCCAGAGCCTGCACGAGGATCAGCCGCGGCGTGGGGGCGTCGACCGTCGTGCGTGTGGCCACGCGCACCACGACTTCGCGCGCCGACACGTGCGCCGCCGCGCCCTCCAGCCACACACCGCGGCCGTCGCCCACCGTCACCGTCTCCCCCGCACGCAGACGCCGGACGTTCGCGGCGTGGTGCGCCTCGGTTCCGGTGAGCACGACGTCATCGCCCGGCTGTGCATCGGCGGCGGCGTCGGCGAGGAAGTGCAGCGCCACGGGTCAGCTGTTCCGGAACCGGTCGCGCAGCTTGGCGAACAGGCCCTGGTGGAATTCCGCGAGGCGCGGCCCGGGCGCCTTCGTCCGGCGGGCGAACTCTTCGATGAGGGCACGCTCCTTGCCGTCCAGGCGCGTGGGGGTCACGACGTGCACGCCGACCCTCAGGTCGCCGCGCTGCGTCCCGCGCAGCGGGGTGATGCCGCGGCCCTTGATGGTCAGCACATCACCGGACTGCACGCCGGGACGCAGCTCCAGCTGCACTTCGCCGTCCAGCGCCTCGATCGTCGTCTCGGTGCCCAGGATGGCGTCGGGCATCGACACCTCCAGCGTGGCGAGCAGGTCGTCGCCCTCGCGGCTGAACACGTCGTGGGCGGCGACATGGATCTCCAGGTACAGGTCGCCGTTGGGCCCTCCCGCAGGGCCCACCTCGCCGGAGCCGGGAAGCTGAAGGCGCAGCCCCGTCTCCACGCCGGCGGGGATGTCCACCGACACGGTGCGGCGCGCCCGCACACGCCCCTGACCCTGGCAGGTCGCGCACGGGTACGGGATGGTCGTCCCGTAGCCCTGGCACGTGGTGCACGGCTGCGAGGTGACGACGTTGCCGAGGAGGCTCCGCACGGTGCGCTGCACGTTCCCGCTGCCGTGGCAGATGTCGCACGTGACCTCGGATGTGCCGGGCTGGCAGCACGAACCCTGACACGTCTCGCACAGCACGGCGGTGTCGACCTCCAGGTCGCGGTGCGTGCCGAAGACGACGTCGCCGAGATCCAGGTTGACCCGCACGAGCGCATCCTGACCCCGTTCGCGCCGCGACCGGGGCCGGCCGGCGCGTCCGCCGCCGCCGGCACCGCCGAAGAAGGTCTCGAAGATGTCGCTGAAGCCACCGAATCCCGCGGCCCCACCCGCGCCGGCGAACGGATTCGAGTCGCCGCCCATGTCGTACCGGCGGCGCTGATCCGGGTCGCTCAGCACGTCGTACGCGTGCGTGACGAGCTTGAAGCGCTCCGCCGCATCCTCACCGGGGTTGACGTCGGGGTGCAGCTCGCGTGCCAGTCGCCGATACGCGCGCTTGATCTCGTCGGGTGCCGCGTCGCGCGCGACGCCGAGGACCTCGTAATGGTCAGCCACAGTCGCCTTCCTGCCCGCTCTCAGCGGGATCGTTCGGAGACCGGATGCGCCTCAGCGGCCGTTCTCGTCCTCTTCGAGCATCCGGGTCAGATAGTGCGCGACGGCACGGACCGCCGCGAGGTTGGAGGGGTAGTCCATCCGGGTGGGACCGAGCAGCCCGACGCGGGCGCCGCTGGCGGGTGCGTCGTAATCGCTCACGAGGACGGATGCCTCGGTCAGGCCGAACGGCTCGTTCTCACGTCCGATACTCGCCGACAGGCCCTGATCGTCGGCGACCATCTCGCTCATCAGGCGCAGCAGCGTCACCTGCTCCTCGATCGCCTCCAGGAGCGGGTAGATGCTGCCCCGGAAGTCGGATTCGCGGCGCGCGAGCGTGGCGGCACCGGCCATGACGAGGCGATCCTGCCGGAATTCCTCCAGCTCCTCGGCCAGGACCCGCAGGATCGGCTGCGCCATCGCATCGACGCCGCCGGCAGGGGTCGCGCCGCCGCTGAGGATCGTGGCAAGTCGCTCCGACGCATCCCGCACGGAATGCCCCACGACGAGACCGCCGATGCGGCTGCGCAGCTGCGCGAGGTCGGCGTCGGTGGGCTCTTCGCGGGAGAAGGCCATCCGCTGCGTCACGCGTCCGGTGTCGGTCACGACGACCACGAGCATGCGGCCACCGCCGAGGCTCACGAGCTCGACGTGGGTGACGTTCGCCGTGGCGAACGAGGGGTACTGCACCATGGCGACCTGGCCCGTGAGCCGGGTGAGGGCCCGGACCGTGCGTCCGAGCAGGTCGTCGAGGTCGCCGGAGTCGTCGAGGAAGGAGGCGATCGCCGAGCGCTGTGCCCCGGAGAGCGGACGCAACTCGGCCAGGTGATCGACGAAGACGCGGTAGCCCTTGTCGGTGGGTACGCGCCCGGAGGAGGTGTGCGGAGCGATGATGAGCTCCTCGTCCTCCAGCAGCGCCATGTCGTTGCGGATGGTGGCCGCCGACACGCCGAACGCGTGCCGCTCCACGATCGCCTTGCTGCCGACCGGTTCCCTCGTGTCGACGAAGTCCTGCACGATGGCCCGCAGCACTTGGAGCCCGCGTTCGGTGACCATGGCACTCCTCTCCACCGACTGGCACTCTTACACTCTGAGTGCCAATTCTAGCGGAGAAGTCCGAACGGCCGCCGAGGCTCACTGCGTGAGGGTGCGCACCACGGCATCGGCGAGCAGGCGACCCCGCCGCGTGAGCACGACGTGACCGCGCACCGCGTCGGCGCCCTCGACGAGGCCGTCGGCGACGAGACCGGCCACGGCGTGCCGCCCCTCGCCGAGCAGTTCCGCGACCGGGTAGCCCTCCCGGATGCGCGAGCGCAGCAAGACCTCTTCCAGGCGCCGGGATGCCGCATCCGGCCGTTCCCGCCCCGCCGCCGGCGACGTGCCCTGCGCGAGCCGGGCGGCGTACGCGGCGGGATGACGCACGTTCCACCACCGCAGGCCGGAGACATGACTGTGCGCGCCCGGACCGTAGCCCCACCAGTCGGCGCCGCGCCAGTACGCGAGGTTGTGACGGGAGCGGTGCTCGGGCCCACGTGCCCAGTTGGAGACCTCGTACCATTCCAGGCCGGCCGCGCCGAGCAGGTCGTCGGCCAGCTCGTACATGTCGGCCTCGAGGTCATCGTCGGGCTCGGCCAACTCCCCGCGGCGGATCTGACGGGCCAGCTTCGTGCCGTCCTCCACGATCAGCGCGTAGGCGGACAGATGGTCGGGCTCGAGCGAGATCGCCTCCTCCAGCGAGGCGCGCCAGTCCTCCAGCGACTCCCCCGGCGTGCCGTAGATGAGGTCGACGCTGACGTCCAGTCCTGCGCGGCGGGCGGCGGCGACGGCCGTGCGGACGTTGGCCGGATCGTGCGTGCGATCCAGCGCCGCCAGCACGTGCGGGCGGGTGGACTGCATGCCGATCGACATGCGGGTCACCCCGGCCGCGGCCAATTCGGCGGCCACCGCATCCGTCACGGTGTCAGGGTTGGCCTCCACCGTCACTTCGGCCCCCGGCACGAAGCCGAACGCGCCGCGCACGCCGTCGAGCATGCGCGCGAGGTCGCCGGCGGGAAGGAGCGTGGGTGTGCCGCCGCCGAGGAAGACGGTGGATGCGGCGCGCAGCGGTCCCGCGGCCGCCATGACGCCGACCGACAGGGCGACCTCGCGCAGCAGCGTGTCGGCGTACTGGTCCTGCCGAGCACCGCGCAGTTCGGAGGACGTGTAGGTGTTGAAGTCGCAGTACCCGCACCGCACGCGGCAGAACGGCACGTGCAGGTAGACGCCGAAGTCGGCGCCGGCATCCGTGTGGAGGTCGGCCGGAAGCGCGCCGTCGGCGGGCGCCGGGTCGCCGAGAGGAAGGGCGGCGCCCATCAGGACGACGTGGCGTACAGCGGCGAGATCGCCCGCAGGTAACGCTGGAAGAGCTCGCGCCGGCGGTGGCGGACGAGACGCGGATAAAGACGGTAGATCAGCGCGGCGGGTGCATCGAAGGCGCGCACGGTGAACCACACCTCGTCGTTGTCGCGCCACTCCACCAGGAAGAACTCCTCGCCGCTCACGACGGAATCCCCCACGGTGCCGAGGATGAACCCGACCCGGCGGGGCTCCTCGACGACGGAGATCACCCGCAGCTCCGCGTCGGCGCGCAGGCGCCGCACGCGTCCGTGCAGGCGGACGGTCGTCCCCGGTGCCACGAACGGCATGCCCTCGGCGTCGAACCGCTGCTCGGATTCCAGGCGGCTGGGCGCGATCGGATTGCCCTCGGCGTCGTACCCGACCCCGGTGTACATGGGCCCGGGGGCCGGCCGCACATCGGTGATCGTGAGCCCGCCCTCCCGCTGCGCCGCCCACGACAGCAGCGCCTCGCTCGCGGTGGTGAAGCGGTCTTCGCCGCTGCCGATCCGCCAGCTCTCCTCGGCCGGGATCGAGCGCTCGGGCGGGTACTGGAGGAGGTCGGGGGCCTGCGTGCCCCCCACGGCGGCGTAGTCCACCGTCTCGTCTCGAAAAGTCCCGCGGCGCATGCCTTCCAGGCTACTTCGCGTTGCCGCGTGATGTCTGCGAGCGCTCCGGCCGCGGCGTCAGGGATGCACGTGGGCGTGCTCGTGGCTGTGCACGGGCGTGACTCCCGGCCGCGTCCACTGCGCCGTCGGCCGCCCCTCGCTGCGCCAGAACGAGTGCGGTGAGACGGGCCACCCCTCCGGGGAGTCCTCCCACTCCTCGCGGCGCCCGTAGGGGGTCAGGTCCAGCAGGTGCAGCGAGCTCATGATCGTCTCGACACCGCGCCCGTACGTCTCGTACGTGAGGAAGACGCGGTCACCGTCCCGCAGGTAGCACGCGATCATTCCCCCGCCGGCGATCGCCGGGTCGCTGATGCCGCGCGTGGAGTACCAGGGATGCACGTAGCCCATGAACTCCCGGAACGGTGCGACCTCTTCGTACGGGCCCTCCGTGAAGACGGCGAACGACACCCCGGCCTTGCGGAGGTAGACCGCATCCCGGAAGTCCCAGATGCTGATCGTGCACCCCTCGCACTGCCCCTCGAACGGCTGTCCGTCGAACCACATGTGCTTGTAGACGACGAGTTCGTCGCGGCCGTCGAAGATGTCCAGGAGCGAAATCTCTCCGCTCGGTCCCCTCAGGGTCACCGGGTCGATCTCCGTCATCGGGAGCCTTCGGCGCTCCGCGGCGATCGCGTCGCCCTCGCGAGTGTGCGCCTTCTCGCGTGCGAGCAGGACGGCGCGACGGCGGTCCCACTCCTCGCCGTCGACGATGGGGGGCAGTGGTGTGCGGGGTGCGTCCATGCGACGTACGATAAACCTATCGTCCAGTCGTGTAAAGATTGCGACGACATCTCGGGAGGGCAGGCCGACGTGCCGATCAAGCACACCTACGCCGAGCACGGCGACGCCTGTCGCGCGGCCAACGCGCTCGACATCGTGGGCGACCGCTGGTCGTTGATCATCGCCCGCGAGGTGATGCTCAGCCCCAAGCGGTTCGCCGACCTGCTCGCCTCGGTGCGCGGCATCACCCCGAGCGTCCTCACCGAGCGGCTGCGTGCGCTCACCGGATCGGGCGTGATCGAGAAGGTCGTGCTCCCCGATCTCGGGCGCACCCGGATCTACCGGGCCACCGACTGGGGACGCGGCCTGGAACCGGTGCTCGAATCGCTCGGCCGGTGGTACACGAGCGGGCCCGAGCCCCAGACCGAGGGTGGGATGACCCCGGACGGCGTCGTGCTCGCGATGCGGACGATGGCCCCCGCCACGTCCGCGTCCGTCGCTCCCCTCGCCCTCGTGCTCTACGACGAGCGCGTCACCGATTCGCCGTCGTTCGGCTACGCCGTCACCTCCGCCGATGGGCGTCTCACCGTCACCCCGGGCCTCCCCGCGTCCGGCGCCCCCACATCCGTCCGCGCCGACGCGACGGCGTGGAGCGAACTGCTCTTCGGCAGCACGCCGCTCGCGTCCGCCGAGGCCACCGAGCAGGTCGTCATAGCGGGCGACCGCGACGCGGTCGCCGATCTCATCGGCCTCTTCCGGGCCGGGTGAGCGTCGCTACTTCTGCTTGCCTTCGACGTCGCCGGAGAGCGCGGCGATGAACGCCTCCTGCGGCACCTCGACGCGACCGACCATCTTCATGCGCTTCTTGCCCTCTTTCTGCTTCTCGAGGAGCTTGCGCTTGCGGGTGATGTCGCCGCCGTAGCACTTGGCCAGAACGTCTTTGCGGATCGCCCGGATGTTCTCACGGGCGATGATGCGCGCACCGATCGCGGCCTGGATCGGGACCTCGAACTGCTGCCGTGGAATGAGCTTGCGCAGGCGCTCGGTCATCATCGTGCCGTACGCGTAGGCCTTCTCACGGTGCACGATCGAGGAGAACGCGTCGACCGCTTCGCCCTGAAGCAGGATGTCGACCTTCACGAGGTCGGCCGTCTGCTGGCCGGCCGGTTCGTAGTCGAGACTCGCGTACCCCTGCGTCCGGCTCTTCAGGTGGTCGAAGAAATCGAAGACGATCTCGCCGAGCGGCATGATGTACCGCAGCTCCACGCGGTCCTCGCTGAGGTAATCCATGCCGAGCAGCGAGCCGCGGCGCGACTGGCACAGTTCCATCACGGTGCCCACGTAGTCCTTGGGCAGGAGGATGCCGACCTTGACGATGGGCTCGGACACCTCTGCGACGCGCCCATCCGGATACTCGCTGGGGTTGGTCACCGAGATCGTCTCGCCGGTGTCGGTCGTGACCTCGTACGTCACCGACGGTGCGGTGGTGATGAGGTCGAGATCAAACTCACGGGACAGCCGCTCGGTGATGATCTCCAGGTGCAGGAGACCCAGGAAGCCGCAGCGGAACCCGAAGCCGAGCGCGACTGAGGTCTCCGGTTCGTACTGGAGCGACGCATCCGACAACTTCAGCTTGTCCAACGCCTCGCGGAGGTCGCCGTAGTCGCTGCCGTCGATCGGGTAGATCCCGGAGAACACCATCGGCTTGGGGTCGGTGTAGCCGGGGAGCGCCTCGGACGCCGGCTTGCGCGCGGTCGTGATGGTGTCGCCGACCTTGGACAGCCGCACGTCCTTCACGCCCGTGATGAGGTAGCCCACCTCGCCGACGCCGAGGCCCCTGCTGGGCACCGGCTCGGGACTCGACACGCCGATCTCGAGCAGCTCGTGCGTCGCGCGGGTGGACATCATCTGGATGCGCTCGCGCGGCTCGAGCTTGCCGTCGATCATGCGCACATAGGTCACGACGCCGCGGTACGAGTCGTACACCGAGTCGAAGATCATGGCGCGCGTCGGCGCGTCGGGGTCGCCCTGGGGGGCGGGGATGTCCCGCACGATGCGGTCCAGCAGCTCTTCCACGCCCTGGCCGGTCTTCCCGCTGACCCGCAGCACGTCCTCCGGCTCGCCGCCGATGAGGCCGGCGAGTTCTGCCGCGAACTTCTCGGGGTCCGCCGCGGGAAGGTCGATCTTGTTTAGCACGGGGATGATGTGCAGATCGTTCTCCAGCGCCAGGTACAGGTTCGCCAGGGTCTGGGCCTCGATGCCCTGGGCAGCGTCGACGAGCAGGATCGCCCCCTCGCATGCGGCGAGGGACCGACTGACCTCGTAGGTGAAGTCGACGTGACCGGGCGTGTCGATCATGTTCAGGGCGTAGGTGCCGGACTCGGACGCCCACGGCATGCGCACGGCCTGGCTCTTGATCGTGATGCCGCGCTCGCGCTCGATGTCCATGCGGTCCAGGTACTGGGCGCGCATGTCGCGGTCGGCGACGACACCGGTGATCTGCAGCATCCGATCGGCCAGCGTCGACTTGCCGTGGTCGATGTGGGCGATGATGCAGAAGTTGCGGATCAGCTCGGGAGGGGTCGCAGACGGCTCGAGAGGCTTCAGGGCACGGGGTGACATGTCCCGTCGATTCTACGGGGGCGGCGCCTGAGGAACGGGCAGCGTCGTTTCCCGGCCCTCCCGCCGAGAGTGCATCGAGTCGGCGAGAGTGCACCGGATCCGAGGCACTTTCGCCGAGGTGATGCACTTTCGAGGCACGAAGAAGGATCGTCGCCCGATCGCCACGAGTTGTTCACAGGGCCGAAACCGCGTGTCGGAGGGCGTCCCTAGGATCGGACTCAGGTCCCCCCGACCTTCCCCACCTGCGGGCGCATCGCAACGAACGCGTGCACTCCCTCTCGGAAGAAGATCCTGTGACGACGCATCCCCTCGTCCCTGCCCACCGTCCGACGCGCACGGGGAGGCGGCGTGCGCTGCTGTCCGCCGCGCTCGCCGCGGCCCTGACTCTCGGCACGGCGGCGTTCGGCGTCCCCGCGTCCGCCGCGGGCGCCCCCACCGCCGTTCCGATCGCCGACATCCAGGGCACCGTCGACGCGACGCCCTGGGCCGGCCGGACCGTCACCACCGAGGGCGTCGTCACCGCGCACTACGCCACCGGCGGGTACGACGGCTACGTCATCCAGACCCCTGGCACAGGCGGCGCGCTGGATCTTCCGGCCCACGCGGCCTCGGACGCGATCTTCGTGTACGCCCCGGGCGCCGTCGGCGAGGTCGCCCCGGGCCAGACGGTCCGCGTGACCGGTGAGGCCGGCGAGTTCCAGGGCCTCACCCAGTTGCGAGTCTCCCCCGGCGGCGCACAGGTCATCGCCGACGGCGAACCGCCTCTTCCCATCACCACCCCGTGGCCATCGGAGCCGGCACCGCGCGAGAGCATCGAGTCGATGCTCGTGCTGCCCGCCCCGGAGACGTTCACGGTGACCGACACGTACGGCATCAACCGGTTCGGCGACGTCGCGCTGGCGGCGGGCAGCGAGCCACTGCGGCAGCCGACGGATGCCGCGCGTCCAGACTCGGCGGAGGCCGCCGCCGTCGCCGCCGACAACGCCGCGCGGCTCGTGCTCCTGGACGACGGCGCGTCCGGCACCTTCGGAACGTCGTCGAACACGAGCACGCCGCCCTACCTCTCCACCGCCGAGCCGGTCATCGTCGGCGCGGGCGTGACGTTCAGCGAGCCGGTGATCGCCGACTTCCGCTTCGACGCATGGCGTCTGACGCCCACCCGGCACATCGTGGGAGACGGCTCGGGCCAGGACGGGGTCATCTTCGAGAACACCCGCACCGACGCGCCCGCGCCGGTCGGCGGCGATATCAGCGTCGCCTCCTTCAACGTCCTGAACTACTTCACGACCCTCGGCGACCAGACGTCGACGTGCCGGGCCTTCTCCGACCGCTCGGGCGATCCGGTCACCGTGCGCGACGGATGCGATCAGCGCGGCGCGTGGGAGGAGGAGGACTTCCAGCGCCAGCAGAGCAAGATCGTCGCGGCGATCAACGCGCTGGACGCGTCTGTGGTCGGCCTCATGGAGATCGAGAACTCCGCGAAGCTCGGCGAGTCCGCCGACGAGGCGACGACCAGTCTCGTCGCGGCGCTGAACGCCGGCGCCGGGCGCGACAAGTGGGCCGCCGTCCCATCCTCGGCGCAGCTTCCGGACATCGCGCTGCAGGACGTCATCACCAACGCGATCATCTACCAGCCCGCCCTCGTCACCCCGCAGGGCACGGCGCAGGCGCTGGGCACCGCATCCGCGCCGGGACAGCCGTTCGAGCAGGCGCGCGAGCCGATCGCGCAGGTGTTCGCCCCGGCAGCGGGCGGCGAGGACGTGCTCGTCGTGGTGAACCACTTCAAGTCCAAGGGGTCCCCTGCCACCGATGCTCCGGGCGATCAGGAGGAGAACAGCAACGGGCAGGGCGCGTCCAACGCCACGCGCGTCGCGCAGGCCGGAGCGCTCACGGCATGGGTCGACACGATCCAGGGCGACACGGAGTCGGTGGTCCTCGTCGGGGACTTCAACTCCTACGGTCAGGAGGACCCGCTGCAGGTGCTCTTCGACGCCGGCTATGTCGACGCGGAGGCGCACTTCGACCTCGGCGAGTCCAGCTACTCCTTCGACTCCCTCTCCGGCTCCCTGGACCATGTTCTCCTCAACGAGGCCGCCGTCGCGCGGGCCACCGGCGCGGACATCTGGGGGATCAACTCCGGCGAGGCCCTGTACCTCGAGTACAGCCGGCACAACTCGTTCCCGACGCTGTTCGAGCAGCCCGGCCCCTACCGCTCGAGCGACCACGACCCGATCACCGTGGGCCTGGCTGCCGGAACCGCAGCGCCCACGCAGATCGACGTCCTCACGATCAACGACTTCCACGGCCGCCTCGAGGCCAACCCGTCGGGGGACGAAGCCGGTGCCGCCGTCATCGCCGGAGCGGTGCGGGCGCACGAGGCAGCGAACCCGAACACGCTGTTCGTGTCGGCCGGCGACAACATCGGAGCATCCACCTTCACGTCGCTGATCCAGCAGGATGCGCCGACCATCGACACGTTGGTGGCCGCAGGACTGGACGTGAGCGCCGTGGGCAACCACGAGTTCGACCGCGGATTCGACGACCTCGTCGACCGCGTGCTCCCCCGCTTCGGCGGCAACACCGACCCCGCCGCCGTGACGCCCGCGCAGCGCGCCGCGGGCGCGGCGTTCGGCCTCGGCGCCAACGTGTATGCGAAGGGCACGAAGAACCCCGTCCTGGCGGAGTACGTCATTCAGGACGTCGACGGCGTGGCGGTGGCCTTCATCGGCACCGTGACCGAGGACACCTCGGGCATGGTCGATCCCGCCGGTGTCACCGACGTCGACTTTGGCGACCAGCGGGAGGCCGCCGACCGCGTCGCCGCCGAGCTCACGGCGGCGGATGCGGCGGATGTCATCGTCCTGCTGACCCACTCGGGCGCCGCCACATCCGGCGACTGCGCGGCACTCGCGGCCGACCGCGCCGGCTTCGGCGCCCTGGCGGGCGGGGTGTCGCCCGACATCGACGCCATCGTCTCGGCGCACACGCACCAGACCTACGCGTGCGACGTCCCCGTCGACGGCGCCCCAGGTCAGACCCGCCCCGTCGTCCAGGCGTCGGAGTACGGCAAGGCGATGGGCAGGCTGCAGATCGCCTACGACGAGCAGGCGGACCGACTCGTCTCGATCGCCGCGACGACGTTCCCGCTGAAGGGCGCGTACACCGCCGACGCCGACATCGCAGCCCGCGTGGACGCGTACGTCGCCGAGGCGGATGTCATCGGCGCCGAGCCCATCGGCCGCATCAGCGGCGACATCCTCCGCGGCGGGACGCCTCCGGGCAACGACCGCGGCGTGGAGTCGTCGATGGGCAACTGGGTCGCCGACGTCTACCTGTGGGCCACGAGCGAGAATCCCGCCTTCGCCGGGACGCCGGCCCAGATCGCCCTCATGAACCCGGGCGGGCTGCGGGCCGATCTGCTGCGAGGCGAGGACGGCATCGTGACGTACAAGGAGGCGGCGCTCGTCCAGCCGTTCGCCAACACCCTCGTGACCGTGACGCTCACCGGCGCGCAGATCGAGGAGATCCTGCAGCAGCAGTGGAAGGCGGAGGGCGATCGCCCGAAGCTGCATCTGGGCGTGTCGGAGGGCTTCGCCTACGAGTACGTCCAGGACCCGGACGACCCGCGCACAGGACGCGTCGTGTCGATGTCCTACCAGGGTGCGCCGATCGCCCCGACCGACAGCTTCACAGTCGTCACGAATTCGTTCCTCGCGAACGGGGGCGACGGCTTCCTCACCTTCGCCGAGGGAACCGACCGCGCCGACACCGGTCAGGTCGACCTGGACGCGACGCTGGCCTTCTTCGAGGCGTTCGACCTGGTCGACCCGTCGCCGCTGGGGCGCGCCGTGGCGACGTCGGACGTGCCTGGTGAGCCGGGAGAACCCGGTGAGCCGGGTGAGCCTGTAGAGCCGGGCACAGGGACGCCGCCTGCTCCGGTGAACCCGGGTGGCGCCCCGCCGGAGCCGGGCGAGCAGAGCGGCGGCGACTGGGCCGACGTCGTCCTGAGCAACGGAGGGCGGGTCGAGCAGGGCGGTACCCTCACCGTCGCGATGTCGGGTCTGACCCCGGGACAGCAGGTCGCCGCGACGGTGTTCAGCGACCCGATCGCGGTCACGGGCATCCCCGCCGCCGACGCCGCGGGGCGCACGTCCTTCGCCGTCGCGATCCCGTCCGATTTCGACCTCGGCGCGCACCGCCTCGTGATCACGTCCGCAGGCCTTGATCCGATCAGCGTCGGCCTGTCGGTGGTGCCGCGCGGGGCGCTGGCGGTCACCGGCTCCCAGCCGCCGCTCGGTATCGCCCTCCTCGGCGCGTTCCTCCTTGTCGCCGGCGGTTTGGCGTTCGCCCTGCGGCGCGCCTGACCCTCATAGCGAGAGTGCATCGACTCGGCGAGAGTGCACCGGATTCGGGGCACTCTCGCCGTCTTGATGCACTTTCGGGGCGCGTGGGAGGCGTCGTTAGGCTGGAGGACATGACGGTCCAGGTGGTGCTCGTGCACGGCATCCGGACGTCGGCCACGATGTGGCGCGCACAGGTGGAATACCTGCGGGAACGCGGGACGCCGGTGACGGCCGTCGATCTCCCGGGGCACGGATCCCGCCTCGGGGGGACGTTCAGCCTGGAGGGCGCCTTCGACACCATCGACACCGCCGTCCGCGCGGCCGCCGAGCGCGGACCCGTCCTGCTGGTGGGCCACTCGATGGGCGGACTCCTGTGCATCGAGTACGCCGGCGCCGCCGACGCGCCGCCGGTCGCGGGCCTGGTCGCCGCGTCCTGCACCGCCATCCCACGGGGCGTGGGGCTGTCCGCCTACCGGATGATCGCGCGGGGCTTCGACGCGCTGCCGGGCCGCGGCATCAGGATCACGAAGTACATGCTGAGCAGGACGCTCCCCGCCGAGACCCGGGAGGACTTCGGCGCCGGCGGCTACGCCTTCGACGCGCAGGATGCGGCGATGGCCAGTCTGTCGGTACTGGACCTGCTCACGGCCCTCCGCCGCATCCGCGTGCCGCTGTGGTTCGTCAACGGTCAGTACGACCAGCTCCGGATCAACGAGCGACTGTTCCGCAAGATCGCTCCCGATGCTGAGCTCATCGTGGTGCCGCGCACCACCCACCTGGTCTCGGCGATGCGACCCGAGGTCTTCAACGCGCTGCTGAACCTGGCGATCACGACCATCGACCAAGACTGATAGACTCGGTGATTGGCTTGCGTGTGGGTTCCCACCCTCACGACCGCCGTGCGACACCCCTCTCTTGTCTCGCGGCATTGACCAGATCACTCCGAACGAAAGACCGTCGAACGTGGCGAATATCAAGTCGCAGATCAAGCGCAACAAGACCAACGAGAAGGCGCGTGCGCGCAACAAGGCCGTCAAGAGCGAGCTGAGGACCGAAGTGCGTCGTACGCGCGAGGCCATCGCCGCCGGCGACAAGGCCGCCGCGCAGAAGGCACTGGTCACGGCGACCAAGAAGCTCGACAAGGCCGTGAGCAAGGGCGTCATCCACGAGAACCAGGCGGCGAACCGCAAGTCGGCCATCGCCAAGCAGGTCGCAGCCCTTTAAGACCCTGTCGAAGGCCCGTCCCGTTCGCGGGACGGGCCTTCGTCGTGCCCGGGCGCAGCGAACCGCGAAGGCCCGCCGCGAACGCTCAGGCGGCGAACGGCGCGCGCGTGGCGATCACGGTGATCATGCGCTCCAGCGCGAACACCGGATCGCGCGAGGCGCCCTTGACCTCCGCATCCGCCCGCGCGGTGGCGTGGATCGCCATGCCGAGGGTCACCTGCGACCACCCGACGAGATCGCGCCGCGCGCGGTCGACTTGCCAGTCCTTCATGCCCAGGCGCGCGGCGAGGGCCCGCGAGGGTTCTCGGCTCCCGGCGACGCGGGCCATCGTGCGGAGTTTGGATGCCACGGCCGCGACGAGGGGCACCGGGTCCGAGCCCGACGCCAGCGCGTGCCGCAGCGCCAGCAGGGCGTCCCCATACCGTCCGGCGATCGCGAAATCGGCGACGGTGAAGGCCGAGGTCTCCACGCGCCCGCCGTAGTACCGCTCGACGATCCGGTCGTCGATGTCGCCGGGGACGTCGGCGATGAGCTGCTGGCACGCGGAGCCGAGTTCGGTGAGGTCGTCGGCGAATGCCGATACCAGAGCGCGCAGCGCCGTGGGGGCGATCCGCTTGCGTGCAGCGGAGAACTCCCCCGCAGCGAAGTCGTAGCGGTCGGAGTCGCGTTTGATCGCCGGGCAGGCGATCTCGATGCCGCCGCCCTCGCCGGCGCGGATGGCGTCGAGGAGCTTCTTGCCCCGCACGCTCGCCCCGGTGTGCCGCAGGATGACGGTGGCCCCCTCCTGGGGCTGCGCGAGGTAGCCCACGGCCTCGGCCAGGAACGCGTCGGAGCACCGCTCCACGCCCGACACGCGGACCAGCCGCGGTTCACCGAACAGCGACGGCGACGTGACGGCCAGCAGGGTTCCGGGCGCGTAGTCGTCTGCGCGCAGGTCGGTGACCTCGAGACTGGGATCCTCCGCCTTCAGATATTCGCGGATGCCGGCCGTCGCCCGCTCGGCGCAGATCTCCTCGGGCCCCGAGATCAGCACGATCGACGCGGGCTGCGGATCGCGCCACGACACCTGAGGGATCGCCGAGCGCGCTTTCGCAGGCGCGCCGCGCCGGGATGTCGAAGCCATGCGACCAGCCTAATGACCGGGTGCGACGCCGCGTTCCCGCCACAGCCGCAGCGCATCGTCCTGCCGCCACACCGCGACGGTCCCATCGACGTCGGTGCGCGCCACCCGCGTGCCGCCGGTGCGCAGCAGGGTCAGGAGGCTGGCCCGCGGATGCCCGTAATCGTTGTCGCGGCCGACCGGGATGAGGGCGAGCTCGGCGTCGATCGCGTCGTAGAGAGCGGGGTCCTGGTCGGCGCTGCCGTGGTGGGCGACCTTCACCACGGCGTAGTCCTGCGAAGATGCACTCGCCCGCATGCGCGCCTGCGGTTCGGCCGAGAGGTCGCCCAGCAGCACCGTCGCCGGCAGACCGCCTCCCCGCACATCGATCGCGATGCTCGCGTCGTTTCCCGCCTCACGCACGGATGCGGCCGGCCACAGCGCACGCACGGTGGCGGCGCCCAGCGGGACGGCGTCGCCCGCGAGTGCCTGGTGGTGCTCGGCTCCGGCCGCCTCCAGCCGGGCCAATGCGCGGGCGCCGTCGGTGTCGGGCGGGCCATGCCACACGCGGGCCACCCGCCCCATGACGGCCTCCACTCCCCCGGCGTGGTCGGCGTCGAAGTGCGTGAGCACGAGCAGATCGAGCCGGTCGATACCGAACCGGTCCAGGCACTGCTGGAGGAGGTCGGGGGCGGGCCCGGTGTCGATCAGCGCCACGGACGACTCCGAGCGCACCAGCACGGCATCCCCCTGCCCCACATCGCACATCGCGATCTGCCATGCGGCCGGAACCGTCCACGGCGCGGCCACGCTCACCAGCGCCGCCTGCGCCGCGCCCCATCCCGCCGTCGCCGTGAGCACCGCGATGCTCGCCCCGCGCAGCATCCGGCGTCCACGCATGCCCGCAGGCATCAAGAGCGCCGCGATCAGTGCGGCGCACACGATGCCCAGCGCTACGGCCCCGGGAACCCCCTCCAGCCAGGGCAGCCGCTGCGCGGGGAGCGCGGCGACCGTCTCGGCGATGCCGGCGATCCACGCCGCGGGAACCCACGCGATCGCCACCAGGCCGTCCCGCACCACCGGCAGCGGCGCCGCCAGACACGCGAGGAGCCCGGTGACCGTCGCCAGCGGCGCGGCCGGCCCGGCGAGCATGTTGGCCGGCACACCCAGGAGCGCCACGTGCGGATCGAGCACGATCAGGAGCGGCCCGCACGCCAGCTGCGCCGCGAGCGGAACGGCGATGGCCAGCGCGAGCATCCGCGGCATCCACCGACCCAGAACGGCGGCGAGGGGGCCGGCGAGCACGAGCAGCGAGGCGGTGGCGGTCGCCGAGAGGGCGAAACCCCACGTGAGGGCGAGCCACGGGTCGAGCATCAGCAGCACGGCCACGGCGACGCTCAGGACCGCCAGGCCCGACCCCGCGCGACCCAGCGCCATCGCGAGCATCGCGATCGAGGCCATCGCACCGGCGCGCACGACACTGGGTTCGGGGGTCACGAGCAGGACGAACAGGGCGAGCGCGCCGAGGCCCGCGGCCGCGCGCACCCCCCGGCGAGCCCCGCACAGTGCTGCGATGCCGAATGCCAGCCCGACCACGATGGCGCAGTTGGCGCCGGAGACGGCCGTCAGATGCGTCAGCGCGGCGCTGCGCATCGACTCCTCCAGCGTGGCGTTCACCGCCGCGGTGTCGCCGAGGGCCAGACCGGGGATCAGCGCCGCCCCCGGGGGCGGAAGACGTGCAGCCGCATCCGCCAGGCCGCGGCGCAGCTGGGCGAGCGGTGCCAAGATCCCCGCGGGCGGGTGCACCACCTCCACGGGAGCCGATGCACGGATGACGGCCACCTCCCGCTCCCCCGCCTCGGGCGGAAGCGGGACGCCGGGCACCCGGACTCGTGCGCCCAGGTCGACGCCCGCCAGAGACGCCGCATCGGCCGCCCGCACCCCCACGCGGACCACGACCGCGCTGGAGACGGCCTCGGCGCCGGCGCGGATGGTGTGGGCGGTCGCGTCGAACCACACGTCTCCGGACGAGGACGGATCGAGCCGGCCCGTCACGACGGCCTCCACCACGACCGCGCGCCCCGGTTCCGCGACTGAACGCGCCTCCGCACGCGAAGGCTCCACGACCCCGACGTGCGCGCACACCGCGCCGCCGACGGCAAGGCACACCGCCACGACGCCCCACCCCGCGCGTGGCCGGGTGGTCACCAGCATCCCGCTGATCACCGTCGCCGCGCCGGCACACAGGGCGACCGCCGCCCAGCCCGCCCACGGCGGGGCGAGGACCGCGAACGCCGCGGCCGCCCACGCGGTCGCCGCCACCGGCACCACGCGCGCGCCGCGCCGCGCGTTCACACCCGCACCTGCTCACGCAGGCCCGCCAGGAGCTTCTCCCCGATCCCGGGCACGGCCAGAAGGTCCTCGACGCTCGCGAACCGCCCGTTCTCCTCCCGCCACGTCAGGATGCGGTCGGCCAGCGCAGGCCCGATCCCGGGGAGCTCCTCCAACGCCGCCGCATCCGCGGTGTTCAGGTCGACGACCGGATCGCCCGGTGACGCCGCTGCCGGGTCCGGCACCGCACCCACGACGGGGACGAGGAGCTGCTCGCCGTCCTGCACCGCGCGCGCGAGGTTGACGGCGCCGCGGTCGGCGTCGGGCGCGAAGCCACCCGCAGCCGCGATCGCGTCAACGGCCCGCGCGGCCGGCTCCAGCGCGTACAGCCCGGGCGCGGCGACGGCCCCGGCGACATGGACGTACACGACCGCCGAGGCCGACGGCGCGGACGGCGCCGCGGAGGCCAGCGGCACGGTCTCGGCCGCGCCGGAGGAGCCCCGGACGATGCCGATGCCGACGGTCACGGCGAACACCGCCAGCACCAGGACGATGGCCGCTCCCACGCCCAGCCGCCGGCGGGCCCGGCCCCGCTCATGTCCCGACTCCACGCGCGTCACGCTAGGGCGCGGCGGAGCGCGGAGGGCGGCGGGTCGAGCCGTCCGTGGATCGTGGTGCCTGCGATGGCGACTGGGGAGGAGAGGCCTTCGGCGAGCCGTGCGAGAATCCGGGAGTGACGCGCGCGAGTGGTACCTCCTCAACCGCGGCACGGAAGCGCACGGGCACGCGCACGCCGCGCCGGCGTACACGCGTGCGCACGCGGCGCCGAGGCACCCGTGCAGCACGGGCGAGGCGTGCCCGCCGCGTGCGGATCGCGGTGACCTCGGTGCTCACCGCCGCCGGCGTCGTGCTGCTCGCCGGCGTCGCCGCCCTGATCGGCACGGCCGTCCAGACCTTCGAGGACGCGGCGCAGAACCGAGACGAGATCGGTGGCTTCTCCGCCCCCCCGCCCCCGGTGGCGCCCCCGCCGGCGTACGACGCCGACCAGCTCGGCAATGCGGCAACCATCATGGCTGCGGGCGGTGATCTCGGGTTGTCGCGGCGCGATCAGGCCATCGCCGTGATGACTGCGATGGGCGAGTCGTCACTGCGCAACATCGCCTACGGCGATTGGGAGACCAGCGGCGTGACCAACCCCGATGGATCGCGCACGACGTCGATCGGCCTGTTCCAGCAGCAGGACGGCTGGGGCACTCGCGAGCAGCGCCTCGACCCGTACACCGCCGCGACCCTCTTCTATGCCGCCATGCTCGAGAAGGTCCCCGAGCCCGAGCGGCAGCAGACCGAACCGACCCTCGTCGCCCATCGCACGCAGATCAACCGAGACCCCCAGCACTATGCGAAGTACTGGTCTCTTGCCGTCCGCGTCGTCGAGGAGCTCTCCGGAGAGCAGATCCCCGGTGTCGCCGCCCCCTGAGCGCGGCCTCGACCGCGCTCAGGGTCGCGAGCAGATCACTTCGTGGAGAAGCTGACGACCTTCGGCGCGCGCACGACGACACGGGCGACCTCACGGTCACCGAGAGCACGCTGGACCTTGACGTCGCCGCGGGCCAGCGCCTCCAGCGCGTCGGCGTCGATGCGGGCGGGCACCTCGAGAGTGGCACGCACCTTCCCGTCGACCTGGACCACGGTCGTGACCGTCTCTTCCACCAGCAGTGTCGGGTCGGGCGAGCGCCACGTCACGAGACCGACGAACGGCTCGTAGCCGAGCACGGCCCACATCTCCTCTGCGGTGTGCGGTGCGAACAGATCCAGCACCATGGCCGTCACCTCCGCCGCCTCCCGCACGGCCGGATCGCTCGCGCCCGGTCCGGAGTCGATGGCCTTGCGCGTGGCGTTGACCAGCTCCATCAGTCGCGCGACGACGACGTTGAACTTGGTCTGCTCGACCAGTCCCGGCGCGTCGGCGAGCAGACGGTGGGTCACGCGGCGCAGCGCCGCATCGCCCTCCGCCCACACCACGTCGGGGCTGCTGTCGACGTCGTGCGCGACGCGCATCGCCCGGGCGAGGAACTTCGCCGCTCCGGTCGTGGAGACGTCGTCCCAGTCCTTGTCGTCCTCCACCGGCCCCGCGAAGGCCAGCGCGACGCGCAGCGCGTCGGCGCCGTGGGTGTCCAGCTCCTCCTGGAACAGCACCAGATTGCCCTTGCTCTTGGACATCTTCGTGCCGCCCAGGATGACCATGCCCTGGTTGATGAGGTTCGAGAACGGCTCGGTGAACTCCACCATGCCCATGTCGAACATCGCCTTGGTCACGAACCGCGCGTACAGCAGGTGCAGGATCGCGTGCTCGACGCCGCCGATGTAGAAGTCGACCGGCCCCCACTTGTCCGCCTCGCGGCTGGAGAAGGGCTGGGTCTCATCGCCCGGAGAGAGGAAGCGCATGTAGTACCACGAGGAGTCCACGAACGTGTCCATCGTGTCGGGGTCGCGCCGGGCGGGTGCGCCGGTCTCCGGGTCGACGGTTTCGACCCATCCTGTCGCCGCGCCCAGCGGCGAGGTGCCCTTGGGCGTCAGGTCGAGCCCTTCGACGTCGGGCAGGCGCACGGGAAGCTGGTCCTCGGGGACGGGCATGATGCGGCCGTCGTCGGTGTGGATCATCGGGATCGGCGTGCCCCAGAACCGCTGGCGCGAGATCAGCCAGTCGCGGAGCCGATACGTCTTGGCGGCGCGGCCGCGGCCCGTCGACTGGAGGATGTCGATGACCCGCGCGATCGCCGTGCGCTTGGAGAGCCCGTCCAGCGGCCCGGAGTTGATCATCCGGCCCTCGCCGGTGAGAGCGACGCCCGTGCGGGCGGGGTGGACCTCATCCAGCTGCCCTCCGAGCGGATCGATGGGCACACCGTCCTCGTCCACCTCGATGACCGGGATCGCACCCGTCACCGGCGCCGTCGTGTCGACCACGACGGTCACGGGCAGATCGAACGCGCGGGCGAAGTCCAGGTCGCGCTGGTCGTGCGCCGGAACGGCCATGACCGCTCCGTGCCCGTAGTCGGCCAGCACGTAGTCCGCCGCCCAGATCGGCAGCCGCGCGCCGTTGACCGGGTTGATCGCGTAGCGCTCGAGGAAGACACCGGTCTTGGGCCGGTCGCTGGACTGGCGGTCGATGTCGGTGGTCTTGCGCACGCCGTCCAGATAGCCCTGGAAGCGCATGCGGGCCTCCGGCGAGGCGTCCGCCACCAGCTCGGCGGCCAGGTCGGAGTCGGGGGCGACGACGAAGAACGTTGCGCCGTACAGCGTGTCGGGGCGCGTGGAGAACACCGTCACGCAGCCCGGGCGGCCTTCGATCTCGAAGTCGATGTCGGCGCCGACCGAGCGGCCGATCCAGTTGCGCTGCATCTGGATGACCTTCTGCGGCCAGAAGCCCTCCAGCTGGTTCAGGTCGTCCAGCAGGCGGTCGGCGTAGTCGGTGATCTTGAGGTACCACTGTGTGAGCTTCTTCTTCACGACCTCGTTGCCGCAGCGCTCGCAGCGACCGTCGACGACCTGCTCGTTGGCGAGCACGGTCTGATCGAACGGGCACCAGTTGACCGGGCTCTCCTTGCGGTACGCCAGCCTCCGCTCGTACAGCTTCAGGAACAGCCACTGGTTCCAGCGGTAGTACTCGGGGTCGCTGGTGTGCAGCACGCGGCTCCAGTCGAAGGAGACGCCGTAGTCGTGCAGGCTCGCCTTCTGCTGGGCGATGTTCGCGTACGTCCACTTCACCGGGTCGGCGCCGCGCTGGATGGCGGCGTTCTCGGCCGGCAGCCCGAAGGAGTCCCACCCGATGGGATTCAGGACGTTGTAGCCGCGGTGACGCCAGAACCGCGCGACGATGTCGGAGTAGAGGTAGTTCTCGGCGTGGCCCATGTGCAGGTCGCCCGAGGGGTAGGGGAACATCGCCAGGACGTACTTGCGCGGACGGGAATCCTCCTCGCCGCCGGCACGGAACGGGTCGTGCTCGGCCCAGAGGTCCTGCCACTTCCGCTGGATCGCGTGCGGGTCGAATCCGCCGCTCTCGGCAGCGGTCGGGGGGGTCGTGGTTCGGGACACGGAGAAGCCAATCTGGAACGTCGGGTTTCACGCCGAAGGCGCTCTGTCAACGTTACCGGACCGCCGTCCTCACCAGCCGGGAGGCAGCCCCGCGCCCAGCGCGGCCAGGGGGGCCCGCGCCTTCAGCGCCACCTCCGCGACCTCGGCCTCGGCCTGGGAGCGCCACGTGATGCCGCCGCCGGCGCCGACGTACGCTCCGCCGGGGCGGGTGAGGATGCTGCGGATCACCATCGCGAGGTCCCCCGACCCGTCGCTCCCGATCCACCCGAAGCATCCGGCGAAGACGCCGCGCGGCCCGCCCTCCAGCTCGTGGAGGATCGACATGGCCGACAGCTTCGGCGCCCCCGTCATGCTGCCGGCCGGGAACGTCGCCGCCAGGACGTCACCGACGGTCGTTCCCGGATCCAGCGTTCCGGCGATCGTGCTGACCAGCTGGTGCACCGTCGGATACGTCTCCACCTCCAGCAGCCGTTCGACCGTGACGCTGGCCGCATCGCACACGCGCGAGAGGTCGTTGCGCATCAGGTCCACGATCATGACGTTCTCGGCGCGCTCCTTCGGATCGCTCCGCAGATCGTCCACGAGCGCCGCATCCGCCGATGCATCCGCGCCCCGCCGCCGTGTCCCCTTGATCGGATGCGTGCGCAGTGTCCCCTCCGCCAGTTCCAGGAACCGCTCCGGGGTCGCGCTGACCAGCGCGACGTCCCCGAACCGGAGGAGGCCGCCGTGGTGGGAGGGCGCCGCCCGGCGCAGGCGGTCGTAGACGGTGAGCGGGTCGAACTCCCCCGCGATCTCGAAACGCGTCGTCAGGCACAGCTGGTAGGCGTCGCCTTCGCGGATGGCGTCGCGGCAGCGCTCGATCAGCGCGGCGTACTCCGCCGGGGCATGCCGCGCGGTGGCGCGCGCCTCATCCGCCGCCCCGGGCGCCGCGACCGGCGGCGCCGCCAGCAGCCGCTCTGCCACCTCGTGCCCGCGGCCCGATTCCGACACGACCCACACCTGCCGGGCAGCGTGGTCGAACGCGATCAGCTCGTCCGTCCGAACCCACATCTCGTCGGGGATCCCGTCACCGCGGCCGCGGACGGGGGCGCCGGCCGCCCCTGCTCCGGCCTCATATCCCACCCAGCCGACCCAGCCGCCGAGGAACGGGCCGGCCGGCGACTGCTCCGGATGCTGCGTCGCGTCCACCGCTCGCACCCTGGCCGGATCGTCTTCGGGCTCACCGGCACCCACCCAGCTCCACCCCGCTTGCGCGTCCGGACCGGCATCGAGCCAGAACACGTGGGAGCGGCCGGCGGCGAGAGCGGCGAACGCGGCCGCGGGGTCGACCCACCGTGGGAGGGGCGCGGCGGAAGTCGGCGGAAGCACGCTCTCAGGCTAGAGGGGGTGAGCAGCTCTAGGCTCTCTCCCGTGAACGAGATCCTCACCGGCGTGCTCGACGTGGTGCAATCGGTGGACCCCGTCCTGCGCACGCTCGTCGCCGGCCTGGCGATCCTGCTGGAGACCAGCGTCCTGGTGGGCCTGGTCGTCCCCGGCGACACGATCGTCATCGTCGCCGCGACGGCGGTGTCGTCGGTCGTCGAGGCCGTCGCGCTGGGTGTGGCCGTCCTCGTGGGAGCGCTCATCGGCGAGAGCATCGGCTTCGCCCTCGGCCGGTTCCTCGGTCCCCGCATTCGGAGCTCCCGGCTGGGCAGGCGCATCGGGGAACGCAATTGGGAGCGGTCGGAGCGCTATCTGCGGCGCCGCGGCGGCCCCGCGATCTTCCTGTCGCGGTTCCTGCCGGTGCTGCATTCCCTCGTGCCGCTCACGGTGGGGATGAGCGGCTACAGCTACCGGCGATTCCTCGCGTGGACCGCCCCGGCATGCCTGATCTGGTCGTCGCTGTACATCTCCGTCGCCGCTCTGGCTGCCGGAACGTACCGCGAGCTCGCCGACACGCTGCACTCCGCGGGCTACATCTTCGTCGGCGTGCTCGTGGCCTTCCTCGTGCTCGTCTACGTCGGGAAGAAGGTCATCGAACGCCTCGAGCGACGACACCTGGACGCGTCGGAGTCCGAGGACGTGGAAAGCTAGGGGGGATGTCCTCCTCCCCGCCCGAACGCACCAAGGTCCTCTGGCTCGCCCGTCTCGAACGGCGCGTGCACTCCTGGCGCGAACGCCGAGCGCGCGCGAGGGGCCTCCGACCCCAGGTGACCGGCTTCCCGGGCTACGGCGGGGAGGACTGGGTGCGCGTGGTCGGGCGGGTCCTCATCGCCCCGCCGATGCGCAAGGACGCCTCCGGGGAGTACGCCAGCGTGCGCGGATGGCGCAGCTTCGTCGCCGTCCCGGTCGGGTATGCGCAGGTGCGGATCGCTGTGGAGGGCGCCGTTCACGACGTGGTCGCCGATCGCGGCGGCGTCATCGACACGGTGATCCCTGCGCGCCTCGATCCCGGCTGGCAGACCGTGACCATGTCGGTGGAGGGCAGCGAGCCCGTCGAGACGCGCGTGTTCATCGTCGCCTCCGACGTGCGTTTCGGTGTCGTCTCCGACGTCGACGACACCGTCATGGTCACCGCTCTGCCCCGGCCGCTGCTGGCGGCGTGGAACTCCTTCGTCGTCGACGAGCACGCCCGCCAGCCGGTGCCGGGAATGGCGGTCCTGCTGGAGCGGCTCACGCGCGAGAACCCCGGCACACCCGTCCTGTACCTCTCGACGGGGGCATGGAACGTCGCGCCCACCCTCATCCGCTTCCTCCGCCGACACCTCTTCCCGCCCGGGTCCATCCTGCTCACCGACTGGGGGCCCACGCACGACCGCTGGTTCCGCAGCGGACAGGACCACAAGGCGAGCAACCTCCAGCGCCTGGCGGCAGAATTCCCCCGCATCCGCTGGCTCCTGGTCGGCGACGACGGCCAGCACGACGATCAGATCTACACGAAGTTCGCCATCGAGCATCCCGGCCACGTCGCCGCGGTGGCGATCCGCCGGCTCTCGCCGACGGAGGCGGTGCTCGCCGGTGGCCGCACGGTGGTCGACGACCACTCCGCCGCCAACGTTCCGTGGGTCACCGAGTCCGACGGGGCAGGTCTGCTGGAGCGGCTGGAGGCCGTGGGGATCGTCTCCACCGACCCGCACGCCTGAGGTCGGCGGTCTCGCGTACCGTTGACGCATGTGCGGTCGATTCGTCGTTGCCAACGTCGGTTCCGAGCTCGTGGGCGTGCTGCGCGTGGATGCGGCGGCGGAGGATCTGCCCGAGCCCTCGTACAACATCGCCCCCACCGCTTCCGTGGCGATCGTCCTCGACTCGGCCAAGACCGACCCGCCCACTCGTCGCCTGGAGCCGGCACGGTGGGGGCTCGTGCCGAGCTGGGCGAAAGATCCCAAGATCGGCGCGCGGGCGTTCAACGCGCGCAGCGAAGAGCTCGAAGACAAGTCGATGTTCCGCCGCGCGCTGCACAAGCGCCGGGCCGTGATCCCTGCGACCGGCTATTACGAATGGAAGGCGACCGATTCAGGGAAGGTCCCGCACTTCATCCACCCCGCCGCGGGCAGCCCCATGTTCTTCGCCGGGCTGTACGAGTGGTGGAAGAACCCCGCCGTCCCGGACGACGACCCGGACCGCTGGCTGCTGAGCTTCACGATCCTCACCCGCGACTCCATCGGGCGCCTGGGTTCGATCCACGACCGGATGCCGCTGTTCATGGACCCCGACCATGCCGACGCGTGGCTCGACCCCTCCACCGAGAACGTGCGTGACGTGCTGGACGCCGCCATCGACGCCGCCCCGGCGATCGCCGAGACCCTCGAGGACCACGTCGTGTCCAAAGCCGTGGGAAACGTCCGCAACAACGGCCCTGAGCTGATCGAGCCTGTCGAGGAGTGACCCGCACCCGTGACGAGACCCGCCCTCACCGCGCGGGGCGAATGGCCGCCGGGACTGGCGTACTTCCGCCTCGGCGCCGGCGCGCAGACGGTGTTCTTCCCCGGGCTCTCCGGAACGCCTGACCTCCCCTCAGGTGCGGACATGTGGATGCAGCGGCAGCTGCTGGCGCCACTGACCCGGGGCCGCGAGCTGATCTGGATGAACCGGCGCAGGGACCTCACCCCTCCCACCACGATCGCCCGCATCGCGCAGGACGGCGCCGACGTGATCCGCGCCCAGCTGTCGCCTCCGGTGGACGTCATCGGGCTGTCCACCGGCGGCAGCGTCGCGCTGCAGCTCGCCGTGGACCATCCCGAGCTGGTCCGGCGTCTCGTCGTGGCCGCCTCGGCGTGCCGGCTGAGCGATGAGGGGCGCCGTGTGCAACGCCGCCTCGGCGCCGCCGTGCGCGCCGGCAGGCCGCGGCAGGCGGGCGCCGCCGGCATCGGCGCAATGGCCGCCGGGTCGTGGGGTGCCGCCGTGTTCGGCGCGGTGGGCTGGCTCATGGGGCACACCGTCTTCGGCCGCTCCGGTCCCGACCTCCTCGCCGTCGTCGACGCCGAGGACACGTTCGACGTCACCGACCGGTTGGGCGAGATCACCGCCCGCACGCTGATCGTGGGAGCCGAACGCGATCGGTACTACTCCGCGGAGCTGTTCCGCCGCACGGCCGAAGGCATCCCGGACGCGCAACTGGTGCTGTATCCGCGCACGGGCCACCTGGGCACGACGCTGCGGCGGCGGTACTACCGGGACGTCCGGGAGTTCCTCGACGGCCCGTGAGCATCAGGAGAGCGGAGCGCCGAACCACCGTTCGAGCGCAGACGTGAGACCGGCTTCGTCCTCGCCGGCCCACGCGATGTAGCCGTCCGGCCGCAGCAGCACGGCGGCCGCATCCACCCCGTCGCTGTGCTGCCGCACGTGATCGACGCGGTCGGCCCACCCCGCGACGGCGGTGAGCCTGCCGGTGCGATCCAGCAGCAGGCCGCGCCCGCGGCGCATGTGCTCGTACAGGCGTCCCCGCCCCAGCGGTACGTCGCGCATGCGGCGACCGACGAGGTCGGGTCCGGGCCCGAGGTCGTACCGGATGCCGATCCCGGTGATCTTCTCCACGAGATGACGGTTGACCCCGTCGACGCTCATGAGTTCGGTGAGCAGCCCTCGCACGGCCCGGGGACCGGGGTCGGCGGACTGCAGCACCCCCAGTGCGCGGGTGGTGGCCAGCACGTCGGCGGCGACCGGACGGCGTTCGCTCTCGTAGCTGTCCAGCAGCCCCGCGGGCGCGCGGCCGGTCACCTCGGCGGCGAGCTTCCAGCCCAGGTTGACGGCATCCTGGATGCCGAGGTTCAGTCCCTGCCCGCCCTGCGGCGGATGCACGTGCGCGGCATCGCCGGCCAGCAGCACGCGCCCCACGCGGTACCGGTCGGCCAGCCGGGTGGCATTGCTGAAGCGCGACAGCGAGCGCGGGTCGTGCACCCCGAAATCGGTGCCGGCGTAGGCCTGCAGCTGCCCCCTCACCTCCGCCAGGGTGGGCGGCGTGGCGCGGTCCTCGGCGACGGCGCCGGCGCGGACGAGCACCCGGTAGAACCCGTCACCCGACGGCCCCAGCCCGAAGTCGTGGTGGACGCGGCGCACCTCCGCCATGGTCGCGGCGATGTCCTCCCCCGAGGCGGTCACCCGCATCTCGCCCAGCAGCCACTCCGCGCTGGCCGCCTCACCGTCGAAGGCGATCCCGAGCAGCCGGCGCACGGTGCTCCGTCCGCCGTCGCATCCGACCGCGAAGCGGGCGCGCAGCACCGACCCGTCCCCGAGCGTCACGTCCACCCCCGTCGCATGCGCTGCGAGAGCCGTCACCTCTGCGCCCCGCTGCACCCGGGCGCCGAGCCTCAGCGCGTGCTCCGTCAGCAGCCGGTCGGTCACGGGCTGCGGAATGCCCAGCACGTAGCCGTGCGCCGTGTCCAGGTCATCGGGCCACGGCGCGTCGATGCCCGCGATGAACCCCGCCATCCGGTTCTGGGTGCCGTGCGCCAGGAACTCCTCCAAGAGTCCGCGCTGATCCAACAGCTCGATGCTCCGCACGTGCAATCCCAGCGCCCGCACCTGCCGCGTCGGTTCCAGGTCCCGCTCCAGGACGAGCACCTCCACGCCGTGCAGCCGCAGCTCGGCGGCCAGCATCATCCCCGTCGGCCCCCCGCCGACGATGATCACATCAGTCATCCCGTGTCCTCTCCCCCGCCCGATCGTGGGCGCGACCGCCCATCCTGCTCCCGCACCGGGGTCTTGCCGCAAGCCCCCGTCCGGGCGATATCCTGGACCTGGCAGGGTGATCCCCTGCCTTTCGCGTTCCGGGCCGGGTCGGCGGACCTGGGCGGCGCCTATCCTCGAAGGATGCCCGCCGACGCTTCCGACCCCGTAGTGCTGGACGCCGCGGTGCTCGATGCTGCGGTGGTGGACGCCGAGGTGGTGGAGCCCGTGGTGCTGGATGCCGCGGACTGGCGCGCACGGGCCGAGGCCCATGCCGAACGGGCCGACGCGCTGACCGCTGGCCGCCGGGCTCGCGCCGCGCGGGGGCAGACGCATCCCGTCGAGGACTTCCTCTTCACGTACTACTCCTACCGCCCCGCACTGTTGCGCCGGTGGCACCCCGGGGCCGGGGTCGAGCTGGCCGACGCCGGCGAGCGCATCGCGTGGCGGTGGTACCGTCCGGGCGCCGCGCCCGGCAGCGCCCGGGTCGACGTCGAACGCCACGGTGCCGAACGCGGCGACCTGGTCCGCAGCATCCGCGGGGTGCTGTCGGCGACCGCAGGACGCACCGCGGTGTTCGGATGCTTCGGACTGCACGAGTGGGCGATGCTGTACCGAAGCCCGGATACCCGTCACAGTGCTCCGCTGCGCCTGGGGCAAGCGGGCACCGACGCCGTCGTGGAGGCGCACGACCTGAAGTGCACGCACTTCGATGCGTTCCGTTTCTTCACCCCGGACGCCGTCCCGCGCAACCGCGACGCCCTCTCCCGCGAACGGCAGATCGCCTTCGAGCAGCCCGGGTGCCTGCACGCGGGGATGGACGTGTATCGGTGGGCCATGAAGCTCGGTCCGCTGGTGCCCGGCGAGCTGCTGCTGGACTGCTTCACGCTGGCCCGCGACATCCGCGAACTCGACATGCGCGCCTCCCCGTACGACCTCAGCGAGTGGGGCTACGCCCCCGTCGCCATCGAGATCCCCGACGGCAAGGCCGAGTACGTACGACAGCAGCGCGGCTTCGCCGAGCGTGCGGGTGTCCTCCGCGCTCGGCTCCTGGCTCTCGTGGCCTGACCGGCCCGCGCAGGCCCGCCGCGCCCCGCCCGACCCGGCCCGTACCCGAACTCCGCAAAAGCGCTGGGCGAGGCTCAGCCGCACCCCGGAATCCGGCGGCCCCGCGCCCGTCCGGCGGCCGGATTTGAGGAGTTCGGGCACGATGGCGCACCGCTCCCCGGGCACCGCGCGAAGCCCGCGTCGGCGTCGTCCGCCCCGTCGTCGGCGTCGGCGTCGGCGTCGGTGTCGGCGCGGGGGGCCCCGACCTACCCGCCACCCGCACCGCCTCAACTCCTCAAAAACCCAGCTCCAAGCGCAGCCCACCCTCGGAATCCCGCGACCCCGCGCCCGTCCGGCGGCCGGATTTGAGGAGTTCGGGCACGCGGCCCGTCGAGCCCGCGGCGTCGTCGCGGCGTCGACGGCGTCGCGGCGTCGACCGTGTCGGGGGGGGGGGGGACGCCCCGACCTACCCGCCACCTGCTCTGCCCGAACTCCGCAAATTCTCGGTACGCGGCACAGCCGAACCCCGGAATCCCGCGGACCTCCGCCACTGTGGCGGGCGGATTTGAGGAGTTCGGGCACCGGCGCGGAGTTGGGGCAGGACGGGCGCCACTCGGGCACCGGCCGCGCCCCGGGTCGGTCGCCGTCTTGCGGGGCGGGGTGTCTCAGCCCGCGGGGGTGCACTCCGGGCACGGGACGAAGCCCGCACCGGCGTCGGCGCGGGCGAGCCGCAGCGCCGCCACACGGGTGGCGGCCTCCTCGAGCCGGGCGGCGGGCAGCGCACCCGACTCGACGGCAGCGACGATGCCGCCCACCATGCGGGGAGCGGAGTCGGCCGTGCTGAACATGACCGAGAGCACGAGGTCGCTCCCCGCGGCCAGGGCGGCGACGGCGTTGGCGACGGGATCGGCGTAGGCCGGATCACCGGAGGCCTGCAGCATCCCGAGATCGTCGGTCACTGCGACCCCCGTGAAACCCAGCTCCTCGCGCGCGATGCGATGCCACTCCGGCGACAGGGACGCCGGCAGCTCGTCCACGGCGGGGTACCGGAGGTGTCCGAACATCAGCAACGGAGCACCGGCCTCGATGCCCGCGGCGAAGGGCACCGCATCGGTCGATCGCCACTGCGCGAGTGTCATCCCGCTCTCCGGGATGCCCGCGTGAGAGTCGCCGGGCGCCGCACCATGCCCGGGGAAGTGCTTGAGGGTGGATGCTGCCTGCACGCCCTCCCCCGCCACGGCGGCCGTGACACGCTCCGCGGTTGCTGCGGGGTCGGCCCCGAGACTCCGGCCGAAGATGAACATCGACCGGTCGCCGGTGACGTCGGCCACGACGCCGAAGTTCACGTTCAGGCCGGCACGATCCACCAGCGCCGCGCGAGCGGCGAACGCGTCCCGCGCGGCATCGGCGCCGGCATCGCGCAGAGTACGTGCGCCGGGGAAGCCGTCCCACGGGAGGCGGGAGACATCGCCGCCCTCCTGATCGATCGCGATGAGCGGCGGGAACGAGGGGTTCGCGGTGAGGGCATCGGTGAAGGCGCGCAGAGACTCCTCATCGCCGGGGACGTTCGACCCCATCAGGATGAACCCTCCCAGCCCGTTGCCGGACACGTACGCGGACGCTGTGCCTGGGTCGACCGTCGGGATGTGCCCCATCACGACGCTCGCCGCCTTCTCCCCCAGCGCCATCTCCGCGGTGAGCTCGGCGGCGCGCTCGAGCCGCTCCTGCGCACCCTCCGGCGCCGCCACGACACGCACCTCGGGGGTGGTTTCCTCGCTGTCAGCGTGCACGGGCAACGGCGGGACGGCCACGGCTAAGAGGAGGACCGCGGCGGTCCCGAGCAGTGCGCGCGGGAGCCGGATCATACGCGCGAGCCTACGCGGCGTGCCTGGCGGTCTCCTCAGTCCGCGGGGCCGCCGTCCTCACGCTCGGAGTGCGAGACCGGCATCCACGCGCCGGTGCGCAGCGCGTCGCGGGCGACCGCGATCTCCTCCGCGCCGCCCGGCTCGGCGTCGCTCCGGGCACCCGCCGGCCGCCGGTCCTCTGCGGCGGTCATGCGCGACCGGTCTCGCGGGGCCACGTGCCGGAGGCGGACGCGCGCCGATAGGTGGCGTCGAGGAATCCGCGCAGCGCGGCGTCCGGATCGTCGGCCGCGCGCACCCGCTCGTACGGCAGCACGAACTCCCCCAGGTCGCCGTCGAAGTACGCACCGTCGACGTCCAGGGCCCGGTCCCGGTATCCGGGCGGTTCGGGGTAGGCGTACGAGTAGAAGGCCCCCTCGGCCGCCCCGCCGGGCCAGTATCCGGCGCTGGAGACCTCGGAGTCGTAGGCCTCGTGCATGACACGATCGGGACAGTTGGGCGCGCCGCCCGGATGCTGGGGAGCCGGTCGCCCGGAGAACCGGGAGGTGGCGAGGTCGAAGGCGCCCCAGAAGAAGTGCACGGGGCTCGCCTTTCCGCGGTAGGCCGCGCGGAACCCGTTCAGCACGCGCGACGCGGAGACCAGCGACACCCAGAACCGGCGCGCTGCCTCCGGGTCGTACGGGGCCGGCCGGGTGTCCTGATCGAACGGCACCACGTCGGGCAGCTCGACGGGCACGGAGTGCAGCTCGACGTCGGCCCCGAGCTCGGCGAGGAGGCCGGTGAACTCGGCGTAGAACTCCGCGATCGTTCCCGGGCGCAGCGCGATGTCACCCTCGCCCCCATCGGTGTGCAGCATCCGCAGCCGGTGGTCCACGAAGTCGAACCGGATCTCCAGCCCTCCGGCTTCCAGCGGCATGAGCGACGTGGTCAGCCCGCGGCTGTCGACGTACAGCGGCACGTTCCACCAGTGGTTGACCAGGGGTGTGAGAGCGAGGCGCACCTTGCCCGCCATCTGCGTCCACAGATGCAGCGTGTCCCGGGTGCCATCCCACTCCTGCACCGGCAGTGCGGGCCACGCGTTCTCGGTGCTGGGCATGGGCATCCGTCCCTCTCTCGCGGCACGGTGCGCCGCTCACGTCCAGGATGACCGCATCACTGCCGCATAGCGAGAGGCGACTTCGTCATGGGTTCTCGAGAACGGCCGACAGAACCACATCCCGCTCCTTCTGGGCCTGCGTCAGGCGGCTTCCCGCGCCCCGCCTGCACCGGAGGCCTGCAGGAGCCTCGCGCCGGCGCGCAGCGTGGGCGCGGCCAGGCGCCGGTGGATGCGGGATACCTGCGCCCACACGAACCGGCGGCGACGGGAGTGGAACGCGAAGGCGGTCGTCAGACTCACCGACCCGGCGGATGTTTCGATCAGGAGTCGACCGACCGAACCGGGGCCGACGGCACCGAGGAGGACGTGCGTCGCGTGTGACGCGTGGATCCGCCATCCGGCCACCGCATCCGGGCGGTCGTCGGGTCCCACCTCCAGTCCGAGCACCGTGTGGAAGATCAGCATGCGGCTGGCCCGGTCGATGCCCTTTTCGAACGTCGCCTCCGCCCACCTTCGGGCATCGGCGCGAACGTCGGTGACGAGGGTGAATCGATCCGCATACGTCGGGGTGATGTCCAGGAGATCGGGTGTGTCCGCGACCCGCAGGATCCCGCCGTGGACGTGCACTCCCGAAGCGGCGGGGGTCGTGCGGGTCATCGCACCTCCAACTATTCGCGGGCGTACAGTTGAGACTGTATCCGCCACGGGCGGGGGCGACAAGGGGCGGGAGTCGGCATGGTGAACCTGAAGACGACGAGGTCCGCATGGATCGACGCCGCCGTCGCCCTCCTCACCGACGAGGGCGTCGAGGCCGTCGGGGCCGAAGCGCTCGCGCGTCGCCTGGGGGTGAGCAAGGGCGGCTTCTACGGCTACTTCGGCGATCGGGCGCGATTCCTCGCCGAGCTGCTCTCGACGTGGGAGCACGCCGCCACCGACGGGATCGTGACCCGCGTCGGCGTCGACGGCGACCCTCGCGAGCGCGTACGGGAGCTGGCCCGGGCGCTGCGGTCTGAGGAGCCCTCCATCCTGAGCGTGCAGACCGAGGTGGCGATCCGGGACTGGGCACGGCGGGATCCGGGCGTCCAGGCCGCCGTCCAACGGGTCCAGGTTGCGCAGGCGGCGTTCCTGCACGCACTCTTCCGCCAGTACTGCACCGAGCGCGAGGCACGCTACCGCACAGTGGTGGCGATGTCGGTGCGCCTGTCGACGCATTTCCTTCCGGACGAGGAGTCCGTCGATCTCGTGGTCGCCGAACTGCTCCGCTGAGACCGGATGGCTGCCTCTCCACGCGCCCTGAGGCGTGACGCCGGCACCCCGACGAGAAGAGCCCCCGCGATCGCGGGGGCTCTTGTTGTGGACCTGAGGGGACTCGAACCCCTGACCCCCTGCACGTTGTGTGCCCGTGGCTGGTTGCTTGAAATCTCGGGGCAAACCGCCCTTTGACCTGGGATAAGACTAACGGATGTTTGACCGTATCAGACCACCATTTACCGCTCCGGAGTGCCCGTGAGTGCCCGTTCGGCAGGCGTGAGTGCCCCGCCAGTGGCTGCGCGGTGCCCATTGCATCCCGGCGCTGGGATTCCACATATCAGCGGCCGCTCGCGTCCATAGCGGGTGAAGTGTCACCTCCGCTGATAGCCGGATCCCGGAGCTATTGGCCAGTCGCGGCCGACGCCTCCCAATCAGACATCACCACGTCATAGTGAGGCAGTACTTCGGCGTGGAGCGTGCGCTTAACCCAGTTGCTGGCTTCCTCGCCGTGAGCATCTCGGAGGTTGGCGAACCGTTCTATGGCTTCCTCGGACTTGCCCTGTTGACTCAACACCACTGCAAGGCTGGCTTCGTTGCCCAGCGAAGGCCCATGCTCGCGCAATAGCAGCTTGAATATTTCCTCCGCTTCAGCGAAGTTCGAAGCGTTGACGTAAGCGGCCGCGAGGTGCCAGAGGTGCCCGGGATCATTCCCGACTTTTGCTATCAAGAGCCGATATTGCTTAGCGACCTGCTCCCAGTCACGCGCGCTCTCGGCGAGGACAGCACGAGCACGAATGCGGGCGACCTCATCCTCAGGGCCAATCAGAGACTCAAGTTGTGCGAGGTCATCGCCAGCGCCGTCCAAGTCCCCGAGCCGGGCACGCACCTGCATGCGGTGAGCTAGAGCTGTGCGGCCCTGTGGCTGCAGGATGAGAGCGGAGTTCAAGTCAGCGAGGGCAGCGTCGAAATCCCCGATCTCCATGTACAGGCAACCCCGGCTCACAAGCAGACGCGGTGCCTCGGGTGCCAGTCCGATAGCTGCGTTCAGGTCAGCGAGCGCGAGATCGAGCGCACCCTTCGAGCGGTGAAGCGACGCTCGCGTTCCCAGTGCTGCGTACTGCAGCAGACTTGGCTTCGAGGCCGCAATCTGTAGTGATTCAATCGCAGCGCCCTTGTCCCCCATATCGGCCAGGCAAATGCCCCGCCGGTAAGCCACATCCGGATCGTCGGGGAGTAGCGTCGCCGCCTCATCGAACGCAGCCAGAGCGCGTCTGTATAGCTTGTTGGCCGCGTACACGGAACCCGCCAACGAAAGTAACCTGCTCCGTTCGACAGCCTCCTGATCGAGGCCAAGCGCGCGCTCCAAGACGAGTTGAGCTATGTCCGGACGGTTGCGGCCGAGAAGTGTCTTGATCCAGACATGAAAGGTGTGAGCCATGCCAGTGCCGACTGATAGGGCACGTTCAAAAGCTGCATCCGATGTCGCAGTCTCGCCTAGGAAGGCCAGGGCCTCGGCGCGGTGAGCAAGCGCATCCGTGTGCTTGGGTTCTTCGGACACCACCACATCAAAGTCGTTGAGCGCCAGTTGATACTTCGACAGCTGCATGTAGGTCATCGCGCGACCGAAATGAGCAGAGGCAGAGGGATCGACAGCAATCCACTTCGAGTACTCATCGACTGCCCCCGCTAGCTGTCCCCTTCTACGGAAGGCGGACGCCCGAAGCGAGTGGATACTCCGCGGGGAAGCGCCCAGCCGGCGCGCGGAATCGAAGTCGTCGTCCGCGCCAGCCGCGTCGCCGGCTTCCAGTTTGGCGGCACCACGCCAAACCAGCGCCTGCGCGTCGTCCGGGCGCTGGCGCAGCACCACGTCGAAGTCCTCGATAGCGCTCGCAGCATCTCGCGCGCGCAGTCGAGACCGGCCGATGCGCGACACTACATCAAGGGCTATCCTTTCGCCGTCATCTAGAAGGATTTCAATCAGAGCGTCTGAGGGCGAGCCTGATTGCAAGTGCGACGCTTCGTCGCCAAGAAGCGCACGCCCTCGGCGCATGCGGCGCTCGGGATTGTCCGGGTCGATCTTGATCGCTTGATCAAAGGCGGCCAATGCCTCCTCCCGGCGGCCGAGGCCGTACAACGCTCCGCCACGCAGCGTGAGAACCTCCACGTTTCGTCGCAGGCCCTGGTCCAGGCTGTCAAGGTCGTCCAACGCCTCGGTGAACAGTGACATCCGCACGAGGACCTCTGCTCGGGCGATATGCCACCAGCTGTTCTTAGGGTCGAGCGCGATCGCCTGGTCGATTGCAGACCGAGCCTCTTCGTCACGGCCGAGCTGCAACAGGTTGTGGGCTCGAAACGCGTGCGCCCAGGGCCAGGAAGGTAGTCGCGCGACTACCTGATCAGTGAGAGTGAGGGCCTCGTCATACTCGTCTGCACGACTCAACCCGATGGCGGCTGAAGCCTTGCTCAGCGCGCTCGCCCCGATTCGGCGGGTGAGATCTTCCCCCACCCACAAATAATCCCGATGCCCCAGAACCACTACCGCCACTTGAACCGCCAGGAAGAAAAAGACTGCCCAAGTGTTCTCGGTCCAGGCGAATGGGTTGGTGCTGAACTCTAGGCCTGATCTGAGGCCCGCTACGAGCGCAAGTAGGACCATAAATCCCGCGACCCCGTAGGTGATGATGACGGTAGCCGAGCCTATGGAATCAGTTCGGTCCGCTTCGTGAAGCGCCTCAGCGGAAGCGACCACTTCCTCGTCGGTGACAGCTCGGCCCGCTACTGTGGCACGGCTTAGCTCCGCCGTCAGATTGTCAGACCGAGCTACGGCGCGGTCTCGCTCCGCCCGCAATCGAACGGAACTAAACGCGACCAAGAAAGTAGTGGCCGCGAGACCTGTGGCGAGAGCATCTGCGATCCAAGACATGTCCCGAATTGAACCACTTGCCGAGGCGCACCCTACGCATCCTGCGGCGACGGCGCGTCACCGGCGGGCAGGCGGGTCCACCACCCGAATATTTCGAGACCCTCCCGTAAGAATGGAGACTGGGGCGGGGTGTGGGGGGTCTCTCCCAGAAAAAAGGGGGTGCCTAAGAGTGGGACCGCGCCGCCACACCGCCACACCGCCACAGTCCGCTAATTATTAGCTGCTGACCAGGGCTTTTATTCTCGGGTGCGACCGCCACACTGCCGCCACACGACGATGCGCCTCGCAGCTCGGCGGTTCTGCCGGCGCTGCGAGGCGCATCGTCTGGTCTCGGGTCGCGAGGCAGACACGTGTAGAGGGCGGAGGACTCTTGCTCACCCACTTGCGGAATGATCTACCGCTAGTAGATATACCTCCCCCCTGACCCCCCTATAAGGTCCCCACGGTGCCACCGACCCTAGCACGCTGAATCACCAGGGCGCAAACTGCTCGGCGTGCAGCAGCTCGGTAAGCCGATCGCCCTGTGCTCTCGACAACTTGCGACGCGCTTCATAGAACGGCACACCCTGCGCCTGCATCTCTGCCATGCGCTCGCGCAGCCGCTGCTCGATCTGCGGCCCGCGTGCGCGCTCGGCCTCATCCGGCTCGGCCAGCGCCTCCGCTACCGCGTCGAGCGTGTCTAGCGAATGCGCGAGCACTCCGCCCGCCAGGTGCCAATCTTCGGGCGTCAGGTGCGATCTGCCTGCCATGTTCGCTAGGGCTATGCCGATGATCGCGCGGTTCAGCAGCACACGGCTATTGATCGGGTCTCGCTCCCCTCGGTGAGCTGCGCGCGTATCCGCTTCATGTGCGGTGTCCATCTCGGGCAGCGCGTCCACGAAGCGCACCCCATCCCACTGCGAGAGGGGAACCTGCACGGGCGGGTGCTCGGTGCTCGGACGCGGCGCGCCGGCGGCTTCGGCGTCCTCAGCCACCAGCCACACGAAACGCGCTGCCAGCCCGCCAGCTACCGCACCCTCACTGAGCAGCGGCCCCGCCCGACGCGGCTGCACTCCGATGGTGAGCACTGCGCGGTAGGACCCGGCAGGGATCGTCACGCCGTCACCCTTCGCGTTCTGCCCCCCAAGGGTCTCCCCCGAGGTAACGGACTTGACCGTTTCGAGCATGGTCGAGCCGGTGCGATCTCCCTGCTGCGCGAGCTGGCCGACCTCATCCCAGTGCAGCCACACGGCATGATCTAGCCGCGCGAACACCAGCACCGGATCTTCGCCCTTCGCCGTTTGGACCCTGCCCAGCATCGTGGCGATAGCCTCACCGCTGCGCGCATGCGCGGTGTCAGGCACGTCCTCCCCGGCGAAAACCACCGCACCAGCTGCGCCCCGAATGGCGGTGGATTTACCCGCCCCCGACCGGCCCACGAGTGCCACGGCAAGATTCAGCGGGGTGCCCTCGGGGTGCAGCGCCGAGCGATATCGGACGGTGTGCGGGATCGTAAGCAGAGACCGGCAGATACCCGCCGCGAGTAGCGCCCACGGTGACGCGATGCGCCTGCGCGCCTCATACAGCAGCGCTGCCAGCTCAGGGCGATCGCTCGACCACACAACCGAGGGATCGGGCAGCGGCTCGACGCTCGGCGGGACTACGGGCACGCTCACGATGCCGCGCCCATCGTCCTGCGCGCGCTTGCGATCGTGCGGCGCGCCTCGGTCTCGGTTAGGCCCGCGACTACCGCTGCACCCTCTAGGAGATCGAACGTCAGCGCGTCGTGCCCGTCGCGCAGCGCCTGACACACCGCCCAGAACAGCCGGCCGTTGCGGGTGCCCTCGGGGGCGTCCTGAACGAAGCTGGCCAGGTGGGCAGCTCTCGCGCTCAGCTTGCCGTCGCCGTCGCGGCTGGCGGGCCGGGCGGCGGGGGACGCTCGGCGCGCCGGGGCCGGGCGCAGCAGCTCGCGCAGGGGTCCGGGGAGCTGCGCGGGGGGTGCATCCTCCCATCGGTACGGCAGCCCCGTCGCGGGGTGCAGGCTCGGCGGCATGACGAGATAGCCGGTATCCGTCTTCACGTCGATGCCGGCCGGCAGGCGCGTCGATGACAGCTCGCCACCGGGGTTCAGGAAGTACAGGTGCCGGCCGCCGGTTCCTCGGCCTGAATGCACGGTCAGGGTACGCGGCAGCTGCCCGCCTGCGGCCTCGGTGAGCGCTGCGAGGGTTCCGCCGTTCTGAGGGTCGATATCGAGCACCAACAGCGAGCGAGGCACGCGTGCGCCGATGTTGCGCTGCGCGCGTCCGGGCCACCATCGTGCGATCTGCTCGGGGTCGGTGGTGGCATCCTTCACGCCGTGCGCCGTCATCGGGATCTTGCCCCGTAGCGGGATCACTGCCCAGCCGGCAGCTGCGAGGCGCAGCGCATCCTCGCGCGTGGGGAGCACGCTCACGCGAGGACTCCCCCGCGCGTCGCTTCGAGCTTCACGAGGTAGTCGATGCCCCGGCCGCGCTCACGACGCGACAGGCGCAGCGGCACCAGCGCGCGCGCATCGATTTGATCGAACGCGATCCCCACGCGCCGCGAATTGCGGCCGGCGCGAATGTCCGCGCGGATCTCGGGCAACACGGCGTAGTAGACGCCGTGCACCAGCTTGGCGGCGAGCGGCGCGGATTCGGGGAGATCCGGCGGGGTCTCGCAAGCGGCTTGGCGCAGCACGTACCAGCGGCTGGGGGCTGCCGGGTCATTCCGAGCGGGGGCAGTGCGGGGGGTGTAGCTAGACATGGTTGGAGGTTCCGTTTCGGGTCACATTGACCGGCGCACGGCGCAGGGTACGGGGATGCCTGTAGGTGTGAGCAGAGCGCTCTGAGGCGCGAACCGGCGCGAGAGCGTCGGTCTAGTGCCGATATGGTCGGCCAGCCTGTGCCGCAAGGGCGGCGGGTCTCGGTTCGCGCTTACACCAGGCCGGCTGGCGCTGGGGCGCGAGGGGCGCACGGGCGGCGCCAGGCTGCGACAGCGCGGAGGGCGGCGCGGGCTGCGCCGGCGTGCGCCGCGCGCAGAGCGAGGGGCACGGCTGCGGCCATGAGTGCGCGCAGCTCGGCCGCTGCATGCTCGCACGCGGCCCTGAGCGCAGCGATTCGCTCCTGCGCAGGCGCGGAGCTAGCGGGAACGCCGGAACGCTGCGCGAGGGCGCGCACGGCTGCGCGGTGCGGGTGATCCTCGGGGAGCTGCTGTGCGAGCCATTCCAGATCGCTGCGGCGGGCAGGGATGCCGCGCGCGATCGCAGCCGCGTCGCGGTCGAGCGCACGAGCTGCGCGGTCGCGTAGCGCGCGGCGGTGCAGCTCGCCGTTGCTTTCTAGGTGAGCATCTTCGGCCAGCGCCCACGCGAGGAAGTCGGCCGCGTGCAGCTCGGCTCTGGTTGCGGCATCAGCCGGCGCGAGGGCGCGCTGTGCGCCGCGCAGGTTGCGATTCATTGTCGCGCCGGCCTCTCTCATCGGGTTCGCGGGATCTCGTCGGGTAGCTGGGGGCACGCCGGCGTCGTGACGCCGGGTGCCCCCGTAGCTGTCAGTAGAGGGGCGCGGGGATCTCGAGCGCAGCGAGCACAGCGGCGCGGCGCTCGGGTGTCGCGCTTGCCTGCGAGAACAGCAGATCGGCGGTGGACCGGCACGCGGCACACATCAGCGGGGCGGCGTAGCCCGTCCGGCCGAGCGCGGGGTTGTTGTAGCGCGCGTGCTCGTCCGGGCTGATCGTCTTGCAGACGGGGCAGGTGTGCCGGGCCGCGGTTTCCTGCGCGGCCGCTGCGAAACGCTTAGGCATCTCCACTGCCCAGCGGGCAGCCTGCAGCCGTGACAGGTGCTCGGCGCGTGCGAGCAACTCGGGAAAGTGATCGACGTACATGCGCTGTCGCTGCTCGGGGTCGGTGCCATATGTCCGACCCGTGTGCTCGGTACTACCCCGCCGCTCTGAGGGCTTGTCAGCGTCGGGGTAGTAGTGCTCCAGTGCGAGTTCCGCTGCTGCACGCTCCAAGAACGCGGTGGCGTCGGGCGTAGCGGCGGCGTATGCGTCGGCCAGGTGGGCCGGCACGTTGGGGGTGTTCTTCTTGCGGGTGAAAAGTGACATTCTGTTTGATTCCTTTGTTCGGGATTTCGTGCGGTCTGGGTAATGCGGGGTACTCTCGTCGCGGCTATTGGCTCACCGCTGTTCCAGCGTTTCCGCATGGAACTCGGCTACTTGGCTGCCGGGGTTACCGGCTCACGACATTTCGCGTGTTGGCAGCAATGAATGCGTCAAGCGCGGTACGCGGGATACGAACGTGCTTGCCGAGCTTCACCACCGGCACACGCCGATCGGAGACCAGCCGCCGAGCGAATCGCTCGGACGTGTTGGTGTACGCGGCGGCTTCCGCCACGGTGAGCAGATCGGGACACTGCTCAGGGGCCGGTGCACCGGGCGGAGCGGGGGCGGGCGTCGGGCTGGTGTTCATGGTGTGTCCTTTCATCGGGTGTCGCAGCTGGCCCTCTCCGGTACGTGGCGGGCCGCTGTGGCTCAATGTTGCGGCGGGCGATAGACCCGCCGCGAATCCGTACACGCCGAATTTGGGGACGTATCGCTAGGTAAATTGCCCGAAAAAAGTTGCTCGCCGGCTGCGATCCGGGCCGGTGGCGGGACGCATCGAGCATCGAGCTGCGAGCTGCGAGCTGCGAGCTGCGCCAGCGTCCAGCTGCCGGCCGGCATCGAGCTGCGAGCTGCGAGCTGCGAGCTGCGTCCAGCTGCGCAGCGCTCGGAGCGAGCATCCCCGCTGAGAGATCCCGCGCGACGGCACCGAGCTGGCCAGCATCGAGCTGCGGGCCGGCACCGAGCTGCGAGCTGCGCCGGCGTCGAGCTGCGAGCTGCGGGCCGGCGTCGAGCTGCGAGCTGCGCCGGCGTCCAGCTGCCGGCCGGCATCGAGCTGCGAGCTGCGCCGGCGTCCAGCTGCGCAGCGCTCGGAGCGAGCATCCCGCGCGAGAGATCCCGCACAGGGCGGGCACCGAGCCGGCCGGCATCGAGCTGCGGCCGGCGTCGAGCTGCGGGCCGGCACCGAGCTGCGCCGGCGTCCAGCTGCGCAGCGCTCGGGGTGAGCATCCCCACGCGAGAGATCCCGCGCGGCGGCACCGAGCTGGCCAGCGTCGAGCTGCGGCCGGCATACAACGCAAGAAAGCCCCCTGCGCTGAGTAGCGCAGGGGGCATTTCACGGGACAGCTCAGGAAGTCGTGCCGCCGGCTATCCGCCGCAGCTCGACGCTCACGGCGTCAAGCTGCGCCATGAGTTCAGCGAGGGATGCCGCTTCGGTGATCTCGACGTGTGCCGACGTGCGCAGCGTCCAGCGCTCGGGATCTCCCGCCACCTCCCAGCGGTGCGCCGTCATGCCGGCAGGCAGAGGGATGCCCGCGCTTTCGTGCAGCCATTCGTCAGGCATCGAGCCGTCGCCGCCGTGCGTCCAGGTGCGACCCTCACACCAGTGCACCGGGCAGTCGAACTGCTCGGTCAGCTCATCGGCTCTCGTGCTGTCGCTCAACGCGTGCCCTCTCCGAGTGAGGCGAGCGCTTCGCGCATGTCTGGCGCGAGGGTGCGCCGCTTCGCGTAGTGCTGCTCAGTGACCCGCGAGCGGGAGTGCCCGAGGGTGAGCGCGGCGGCATCCAGCCCGCCGCTCTCATGGTCCGCGATCGTCGTCGCCACGGTTTTGCGGAACACGTGCGGCACCAGCCCAGAGGATAGCCCCGCCCACGCGCGCACGGCGCGCAGCTGGCGGTGCACCGAGTGCGAGCCGGTCGGGAGTCCGCTGCTGGTGTGGAACAGAAAATCAGTGCCGTGCAGATTCGCAGCCAGCGTCAGCCGTTCCAGCGTCGGCACCGCCCATTCCGGGACGATGATCGACCGCATGCCCGCTTCCGTCTTTGTCGCCGGCTGCCAGTGCTTGCGCTGGCCGTGCCCCTCAATGAGCGTCCCGGCGATCGTGACGATCGTGCGGGAAGCTCCGAACTCGACATCTCGCACGCGCAGCCCGAGCGCTTCCCCGATCCGCGCCGACGTGGCCAGCATCACGTCTGTCACGTCGAGCAGCAGCGCCGAGGGCTGTGGGCCGTAGCGTTCGGGCCGGTCGCGCCATTCCTCGATCGTGCGGCGGAACTGCCCGAGCTGCATCGGCTCTAACGTGATGATCTCTTTTTCCGGGCGCGGGTGCACGCGAATGCTGTCGGACATGTCGAACGTGAACAGATCCCGACGCTTGCCGAGCTTCACGACCTTGCGCAGCGCTACCAGGGCGTTTCGCGCCTGCGCGGGGCGGTGCGCGTGCCACTGCTGATACGCGGCGTCGAGCAGGCTCGGCTTCACCGCGCCGAGCGGCACCGCTCCGAGCGTGGGCACGATGACGCGACGGATCAGGCGCGCCTGTTCGTGCAGGTACGCCGGCCGCGCCTCAGCGAACGCCGCTTCTTCCGCGATCAGCGCTTCGCACAGCGCCTCGAACGTGCTCGCGAGCGTCAGCACGCCGGGGGCGCTAGCAGGGGCCACAGACACACGCTCAGGGTCGATCCATGTGCCGGTCACGTGCGCCGCGCGTTCGGTGGCGAGCCATGCCTGCGCCTCGGCGTCGCTGTCGAACCGGCGAGGGGCGCGGATCGTGCGCCCTTCCATCCGGTAGAACGCTTCGAACTTGCCCGACTCGCGCCGGCGGATCGTTCCCCATGCGGCGGGGCGCTTGCGTTTCGGGTGCGCGGAACGGGGCTGCGATTGAGCCATTTCGGGTATCCCTCTCGGAATCTCCGGGCGGACTCACGGAGTGCCCGTGAGTGCCGCTCGGATGCCACGGAGAGGTCTAAACTCTTCCCCGAAATTACCCGTGACCGGGTGTTTTTGGTGGACCTGAGGGGACTCGAACCCCTGACCCCCTGCATGCCATGCAGGTGCGCTACCAGCTGCGCCACAGGCCCGGATGTTGCCTCACGTGGCAACCCCCCAAGGTTACTACATTCCTGACCCCCGCTCGAACCAAGGCGGGTGTCTGCGCGGCCCGATATCGTGCTTTCAACGAAGGGAACGCCCATGCCCTCTCTCGGCAACATCGTCTTCTACGCCGACGACCCGCCCGCGCTCGCGCGGTTCTGGTCCGACGTCTTCGGGTATCCGCATTCGACGTTCGAGGGCGAGCTTCGGGAGACACTGCTGGCCAGCGGTCTGACCGAAGACGACCTCGCCCATCGGGGGCTGGCCGAGGATCCCACCGGCCGCGGACCGCGCCTGTTCTTCCATCACGCCGACGGGCCGAAGACCGAACGCAACCGCATCCACATCGACGTCACCGCCGACCGGCCCGACGGACAGTTGCAGATCTCGCCGGAGCTGCTGGATGCGGAGAAGGACCGGCTCGTGGGACTCGGCGCGCAGGTCGTGCGCCTCGTGGAGCAGAACTGGGGTCCGTGGCCCGAACGCTACTGGCAGATGCGCGACCCGGAGGGGAACGAGTTCTGCCTGCAGTGAATGCGAGCCGGGGCTATTCCGCCGGCGTCGGCAGGTCGATCGGGACGAGCGGGCAGTCCTTCCAGAGCCGCTCGAGCCCGTAGTACACGCGCTCCTGTTCGTGGAACACGTGCACCACCAGGTCGCCGAAGTCCAAGAGGATCCACCGGGACTCGGCGCGGCCCTCGCGGCGCAGCCGCTTGTGACCGGCTTCGAGCAGCTTGGCCTCGACCTCGTCCGCGATGGCGGCGACGTTGCGCTCGTTGCGCCCCGTGGCCAGCAGGAAGATGTCGACGAGCGGGAGCGGCTGTGACACATCCAGCGCGATGAGGTCTTCGGCTCCCTTGGAGTCGGCGGCATGCGCGGCGATGTCGAGCATGGTGCGAGAGGAGTCGGTGGCGGCCATCAGAATACTCCGGTCGTCACGGCGAGGATGAGCACGCCCACGAGGGCGAGGGCGAGCACGCCGGCGGTCACGACCAGCGCCAGCATGAGCTTGTTGCCCTTCTCCGGCGCCGGCGGCCGGATGATCTCTTCTCCGGAGTGGCGGGCTGTGCTGATCGCGGCGCTCGCGGCGATGGGCGTCGGGGACGACGAGGCCGGCAGTTCTCCGTCGATGAGGGTCGCATCGACATCCTTGCCGTCGGTGGTGCCATGCGCGTGGCCGTTGGATCCGAGCCCGGCGGGCAGGTCGAACGAACCGGTGATGAGCACTTCGCCGGTGGACGAGATGGGAGCCAGCGGCGTGGCGGTGGGGGTCTGCGAGAGGATCAGGGCGTTGGGCGTGGACGTCGAACCCGATCCCGAGCCACTGCGGGCGATCAGCTGATCGAAGGACGGCGGGATGGAGACCGCCGGCTGGTCGCCCGCGAGGAGCCCCGATCCGAGCGCCGGATTGACCACAGAGGAGACGGGTGCGTCCTCTTCATCGCTCTCGACGGCATCATCACTCTCGACGGCGGTCTGAACCTCGGACGCTGCCGCAGGCTCGGGCTTGGCGAGCTCCTGCGCGGGTTCGTCGTCGGTGACAGCGGCGGTCGCCACCGCCGACACGGGCGCAGCTGCGGCCTCGGCCTCTTCGGGCCGGTCGTCCTCGTCGGCCGGATCCGGAGCCGTCGCCGGCTGGGTGGCCGGCGGGACGACCGTCGCCGCCTGCAGGGGGATGGCGTCGACCTGGATGACGGGAACGGATGCGGTGCGGATGCGCTCCTGCGTGCGGGCCTGGCGCCGCGTCAGGGGAGATACACCCAGATCAACGGCGGCATCGGGCAGCGGCGCCGGAGGGACGGGAGCGGGGGCGGCAGCGCGAGGAAGCGGAGTCGGGGCGGCGGGCGCCACGGGCTCCGGGGCGGAGCTCTCGCGGGCGTCGGCGTCGACCTCTGCGTCGGCCGGCGTGATGATCGGGGTCGCCCCCGTGGCGCGGATCTCGCGCAGACGGCGACGGGTCAGTGGGGTGGATTCGGGCTGATCTGGTGTGCTCATGCCTTGCTCCGATAGAGGTGGTGCTTTGCGATGTACTGAACGACCCCGTCGGGGACGAGGTACCACACGGGATGTCCTTGACGCACCCGATCACGACAGTCGGTCGACGAGATGGAGAGCGCGGGGATCTCGAGTTGGCTGACGTCTTCGGTGGGCAAGCCTTCCGTGCTCAGTACGTGGCCGGGTCGTGAGACTGCGACGAAGTGCGCGAGGTCCCACAACTCATCATGGTCCCTCCAACTGAGAATCTGCGCCACCGCGTCGGCACCGGAGATGAAGAACAGCTCGGCGTCGGGACGCTGGGCCTTCAAGTCGCGGAGGGTGTCGATCGTGTAGGTCACTCCCCCGCGGTCGATGTCGACGCGGCTGACCGTGAACTGCGGGTTCGACGCCGTCGCGACGACCGTCATGAGGTAGCGGTGCTCGCTGGAGGTGACGTCCTCCTTGTGCCACGGCAACCCGGTCGGGACGAACACGACCTCGTCGAGGTCGAAGCTCTGCGCGACCTCGCTGGCAGCGACCAGGTGGCCATGGTGGATGGGATCGAACGTCCCACCCATGACCCCGATCCGCGGCGCGCGCTCCCCCGACATCCAGTGGGCCTAGTGGCCGTGTCCCTCGCGCGTGGGCGCGGGATGAGTGCGCGCGTACGCCTCCGCCTTCGGGGCGTGGCGGTTGGCGACATTGCGGTAGGACAGCGTGACGATCCCGAGGAAGGCGAACACGACCAGCGCCACCGCTCCGTACCAGAACGTCTCGAGAGCGACGTTCCCGTGGTGCTCCGCTTCCGCGGCAGCGAAGGCGATCATCGTGGCGGTGGTCATCCGGTCTCCGTTCGGGTCGAGCGCGGCGCGCCCTGCCATTTTAGTGCGCTCATGCGCGGATCTGCCCGTCACCGCGCGCCAGCCACTTGGAACTGGTCAGCTCGGCCAGACCCATGGGTCCGCGGGCGTGTAGTTTCTGGGTCGATATCCCGACCTCGGCGCCGAAGCCGAACTCGCCGCCGTCGGTGAAACGCGTCGAGGCGTTCACCATCACCACCGCGGAGTCCACCTCAGCGAGGAACCGCTCGGCGTGGCCGGGGTCTTCCGTGATGATCGACTCGGTGTGGTGGGTGGAATACCGGCGGATGTGCTCAAGGGCGTCGTCGAGATCGTCGACGACGCGTACGGCGATGTCGAGGCTGAGGTACTCCGCGGCCCAGTCCTCCTCGGTGGCGGCGACGGCGTCGGGGTGCAGCCGCACCACGGCCTCGTCACCGTGCACCGTCACACCGGCTTCGGTGAGCCCCGCCAGGACGCCGGGGAGCACGCGGTCGGCGGCGTCACGGTGCACGAGCACGGTCTCCACCGCGTTGCACACGCTCGGACGCTGCGCCTTGGCGTTGACGATGATGTCCCGGGCCCAGTCGGCCCGTGCGGTGGCATCCACGACGATGTGCACGACCCCGGCGCCGGTCTCGATGACGGGGACGAGCGATTCGGTGACGACGGTCTCGATGAGCTGCGCGCTGCCACGCGGCACGAGCACGTCGATGATCCCCCGCGCCTGCATGAGTTCGCGCGCCCCGTCGCGGCCGAACTCGTCCACGGTCTGGACGGCCTCGGGGTCGCAGCCCTGTGCGCTGAGGGCATCGCGCATGCTGCGCACGAGCGCAGCGTTCGTCCGCTCCGCCGCCGTGCCGCCGCGCAGCACCACGGCGTTGCCCGATCGCAGCGCGAGCGCGGCGATGTCGACGGTGACGTTCGGGCGTGCCTCGTAGATCGTGCCGACCACTCCGAACGGCACGGCCACCTTCTGCAGGCGCAGGCCGTTGGGCAGCACTCGCTCGTCGAGCACTCTGCCGACGGGGTCGGGCAGCTCTGCCACGGCGCGCACCGCGTCGGCCAGCGCGGCAACGCGCGGCCGGTCCAGGCGCAGCCGGTCCAGCAGCGCGTCGCCGATGGCGTGCTCGCGCCCCCGCTGCAGGTCCTCGGCGTTGGCTGCGACGATGTCGTCGGTGTCGGCCTCGAGCCGGTCCGCGATCGCGTGCAGCAGCTGTTCCTTCGTCGCGCCGTCCAGCAGCCCGATCGAGCGCGACGCCTCGCGGGCGAGCAGCATCCGCTCACGGGCGGACGTGGCGACGGTGGTCATCCCGTCAGTCTATCGACGGGGCCCGGGTACGGTTCCGACGGGACCGGTGGGCAGCGGGCGGGCGACGTCGGCCGGAACGAACCACGTGCCGACCTCCCGTCCGCCCAGAGCGTCGCCGACGAGGTCGGCACTGGTCACGAGCACGCCGACCCCGGATGCCGCGGCCAGACGAGCCGCGGACACCTTGGTGGCCGCTCCCCCGGTGCCGACGCTGTTGACCACGACGGTTCCGAACTCGTAGCCCTGCATGTCGTCGTCGGCTTCGACCGTGTCGATGGGACGCGCTCCCGGCTCCCCGGGAGGCCGGGTGTAGAGGCACTCGATGTCGCTGAGGAGGATGAGCGCGTCGGCCCCGATCAGTTGGGCCACGAGTGCCGCGAGACGGTCGTTGTCGCCGAAGCGGATCTCCTGCGTGGCGACCGTGTCGTTCTCGTTGACGATCGGGAGGATCCGCAGGCCCAGCAGCCGTTCCATGGCCCGACGGGCGTTGGAACGGGGGGTGGGGTGCTCGAGGTCGCCGGCGGTGAGCAGCACCTGGCCGGCGAGGAGACCGAACCGGTCGAGGGAGGTCTGGTAGCGCCACATCAGGACGTTCTGCCCCACCGCGGCGGCGGCCTGCTGCGTGGCGAGATCGTTGGGACGCCCCTCCAGCTGGAGGAAGGGCAGCGCGGTCGCGATCGCTCCGGAGGAGACCAGAACGATCTCCGTGCCGCGGTCGTGGGCGGCGGCGAGAGCCTCGACGATCGTGTCGATGCGATGGGCGTTGTCGCCGCTGATGGAGGAGGATCCCACCTTCACCACGACACGGTCGGCCGCAGGGATCGCTCCCCGCGTGAGTGCCGTCATCCCTGCGCTCCGTCTCGGCCCGCGCGCCTTTCCGCTTCGAGCTCGGCGCGCGCGTCGGCCTTGGCGTCCATGCGCTCGTGGTAGCGCTCGCGTCGCTGGGCCGTCGTACGACGGGTGCTGTCGTCCAGGCGCGGGTCGCTGCCTCGGGGGGCCACCATGAGCTCGGCGGCCGAGGCCAGGGCGGGCTGCCAGTCGAAGACGACTCCGTCCCCCTCGCCGATGACGACGGTCGCACCGGGGGTCGCGCCCACGCGGAAAAGCTCGTTCTCCACGCCCAGACGCTCCAGGCGGTCGGCGAGGTAACCCACCGCTTCGTCGTTCTGGAAGTCGGTCTGCTGCACCCAGCGCACCGGCTTGTCGCCGATGATGCGGTAGAGGGGCCCGTACGACCCGCCCTCCACGCGGACGCTGAACTCGCGCTCGGATCCCTTCGGCCGGATGACGATGCGCTCCTCCGGCTGTGCGGCGGCCTGCTCCGTGCGGTGCTGGGCGATCAGGTCGCCGAGCGCGAACGTCAGCTCCCGCAGCCCCGTTCGGCTCACCGTGGAGATCTCGAACACGCGGAGGCCGCGTGCTTCGAGCTCGGGGCGGACGAGGTCGGCGAGGTCCTTCGCCTCCGGCACGTCGATCTTGTTCAAGGCGATCAGCTGAGGCCGATCGAGCAGCGGCACCTGCCCCTCAGGGACGGGGTAGGCGGCCAGTTCCGCGAGGATGACGTCGAGGTCGCTCAACGGGTCACGGCCCGGCTCGAGCGTCGCACAGTCCAGGACGTGCACCAGGACGGTGCACCGCTCGACGTGGCGGAGGAACTCGAGGCCCAGTCCGCGGCCCTCGCTCGCGCCTTCGATGAGGCCGGGGACATCGGCGATGGTGTAACGCACATCGCCGGCCTGCACGACGCCGAGGTTGGGGTGCAGGGTCGTGAACGGATAGTCCGCGATCTTGGGGCGCGCGGCCGAGACCGCCGCGACCAGGCTCGACTTGCCCGCCGAGGGGAAGCCCACCAGCGCCACGTCGGCGACGGTCTTCAGCTCCAGGACCAGGTCGCCCTCCCACCCGGGGGTGCCCAGCAGGGCGAAGCCGGGCGCCTTGCGCTTGGGTGAGGCGAGGGCGGCGTTGCCGAGGCCGCCCTGTCCGCCCGGAGCGGCGACGAAGCGCATGCCCGGGGTGATCATGTCGACGAGGGTCTCGCCGTCGGGCGATTTCACGACGGTGCCGACCGGCACCGGAAGCTCGAGGGACTCACCGGCGGCGCCCGAACGGTGATCGCCCATGCCGAAGCCGCCGTTGCCGGCAGAGCGGTGCGGCGAGTGGTGGTAGGACAGCAGCGTCGTCACCTGCGGGTCGGCGATGAGCACGACGTCGCCGCCGTGCCCGCCGTTGCCGCCGTCGGGGCCGGCCAGCGGCTTGAACTTCTCGCGACGCACCGACACGCAGCCGTTGCCGCCCTTGCCGGCACGCAGGTGCAGCGTCACCTGGTCTACGAACGTGACCATGTGGGTTCCCTTCGTGCTTGGGGGACGGATGCGGCCGGCGCCGTCAGGCGCGCCGCGGGATGAAACGAGGGGGTGGGCGTACGCCCACCCCCTCGGTAAACAGTGTCGGTGCTGCGGATCACTCCGCGGCGACGATGTTGACGACCTTGCGGCCGCCCTTGCTGCCGAACTCCACAGCCCCGGCCGACAGCGCGAAGAGCGTGTCGTCTCCGCCACGGCCGACGTTGGCGCCGGGGTGGAAGTGGGTGCCGCGCTGGCGGACGATGATCTCGCCGGCGCCGACGACCTGGCCGCCGAAGCGCTTCACGCCCAGTCGCTGGGCGTTGGAGTCGCGACCGTTACGGGTGGAGCTTGCGCCCTTCTTATGTGCCATGTCTACGTCTCCCTGGCTTACTTGATGCCGGTGATCTTGACGCGCGTGAGGTCCTGGCGGTGCCCCTGGCGCTTCTTGTAACCGGTCTTGTTCTTGAACTTCTGGATCACGATCTTCGGGCCGCGCTCCTCGCCGAGGACCTCGGCGGTGACGCTCACCTTCGCGAGCTTCTCGGCATCGGTCGTGACAGCGTCACCGTCGACGAGGAGAACCGCGGGAAGCTGCACCTTGTCGCCCACCGATGCGGCGAGGCGGTCGAGCACGACCACCGAGCCGACCTCGACCTTCTCCTGCCGGCCGCCGGCGCGCACAACTGCGTAAACCACTTCACACCTGTTTCGTTCGGGAGCGCACGGCTCCGGTTTGTCTGATGACGGAAAGTCTTGGTGCGGTTCCCCGTCTCACCACCCGCGATTCGCTGACGAATCGTCTCATCGCGGTCATAGGAGGGGCGAACGCAACGCACCAAGGGTCGAGTTTACCCGATGGCCGAACGCCTGGCAAAGTGGCGACCGCCAGCCGCGTGTCGGGGCGCCCCGCATAGGATCTTCTGCGTGGCGATCCTGATCGACCAGCCGATGTGGCCGGCACACGGGCGCCTGTGGGCGCACCTGGTCAGCGACTCCGATCTCGGGGAGCTCCACGCCTTCGCGCAGGCCCACGGCATCCCCCGCCGCAGCTTCGATCTGGACCACTACGACGTGCCCGAAGAGGCGCACGCACGCCTCGTCGCCGGCGGCGCCGAGCACGTGGACGGCCGGGAGCTGACGCGCCGCCTCATCGCCTCGGGGCTGCGGGTCCCGGCGCGCGATCGGCGCCGGAACCGCTGACGGCTCAGTCCTGGTCGGAGGGCGAGGCCTGCACGGGTGTCCCGCTGAGGGCAGCCGTGGTCACGCGCCGCCGCGACCGCCCCTGGCCGGGCGCCTTGGGCTCGGGAAGGGCGTTGAGCACCGAATCCAGCAGCAGGTCCTTCTCGGTGCGCTCGGACTTCGACGCATCCGAACGCTTCTTGCGGGTCTTCCGCGCCGGAGCCGGCGCCTCGACGACCTGCTCGACCGGATCAGGCGCGCCCTGCGGGCCGTCTTCATCGGCCGCCGGGGTCGCGATGGTGGAGGCGGCGATCTGCGCGAGCGCCGACTTCACGCCCTCGGTGATCACGTGCGTCCCGCCGGAGCCGCCGTTTCCGCCGGCGTTGCCGTTGCCGTTGCCGCGTCCCCTACGCCCCGAGGAGGGCGCGGCGCTTCCCGAGCGATGCTTGACGACGGGGTCGTGATGCACGATGACGCCGCGACCGGCGCACACCTCGCACGGCTCGCTGAAGGTCTCCAGCAGCCCCAGACCCAGCTTCTTGCGCGTCATCTGCACGAGGCCGAGGGAGGTGACCTCGGCGACCTGGTGCTTGGTGCGGTCACGGCTGAGGCACTCCACGAGACGGCGGAGCACGAGGTCGCGGTTGGATTCGAGCACCATGTCGATGAAGTCGACCACGATGATGCCGCCGATGTCGCGCAGGCGCAGCTGGCGGACGATCTCCTCGGCCGCTTCGAGGTTGTTCTTGGTGACGGTCTCCTCGAGGTTGCCGCCTGAGCCGACGAACTTGCCGGTGTTGACGTCGACGACCGTCATGGCCTCGGTGCGGTCGATCACGAGCGAGCCACCCGAGGGCAGCCAGACCTTGCGGTCCAGCGCCTTCTCGATCTGCTCGGTGATCCGCAGGTCGTCGAAGGGGTCGCCGTCGCCCTCGTAGGTCTCGACGCGCTCGAGCAGGTCGGGGGCCACGCCGGCGAGGTACGACGAGATGGTCTGCTGCGCGTCCTCACCCTGGATGAGCATCTTCGTGAAGTCCTCGTTGAAGACATCGCGCACGATCTTCACCAGGAGGTCGGGCTCGGAGTGCAGCAGCGCCGGCGCCTGAATCGACTCGACCTGCTTGGAGATGTGCTCCCACTGCGCGGTGAGCCGCTGCACGTCGCGCGTGAGCTGGTCTTCGGTGGCCCCTTCGGCCGCGGTGCGCACGATGACGCCGGAGGATTCCGGGAGCACCTCCTTGAGGATCTTCTTCAGCCGTGCCCGCTCGGTGTCGGGGAGCTTGCGGGAGATGCCGTTCATCGCGCCGCCGGGAACGTACACGAGGTAGCGACCGGGGAGGGAGATCTGGCTGGTGAGGCGGGCGCCCTTGTGGCCCACGGGATCCTTGGTGACCTGCACGAGCACCCGGTCACCAGACTTGAGTGCGAGTTCGATGCGGCGCGGCTGGTTGCCGGTCTCGACGGCATCCCAGTCGACCTCGCCCGAGTACAGCACCGCGTTGCGGCCCCGCCCGATGTCGACGAACGCCGCCTCCATGCTGGGCAGCACGTTCTGCACGCGCCCGACGTACACGTTGCCGATGAGGGACGCGTCCTGGTTGCGGGCGACATAGTGCTCCACGAGCACGTTGTCCTCGAGCACGGCGATCTGGACGCGCCCGTACTTGGAGCGGACGACCATGACGCGGTCCACCGCCTCACGACGGGCGAGGAACTCCGCCTCGGTCACCACGGGGCGACGCCGCCCCGCCTCGCGGCCGTCGCGACGGCGCTGCTTCTTGGCCTCCAGACGCGTGGATCCCTTGATCCGCTGCGGCTCCGTGACGTACTCCACGGCGCGCTGACGGGGAGCCGGCGGCAGTTCCGCCTCGCCCGCGTCGTCGGCGCCGTTGGAACCGCGCCGGCGGTTGCGGCGGCGCGCCCCGGCCGGGCCGGCCGGCTCCTCCTCGACCGGGCGCGCCGGCAGGACGGGGATCTCGGGGGCGTAGAAGTGCAGCGCGGTGCTCACCGACGATACGAACGTCTCCGGCAGCAGGCCCAGCGACACCGCCGTCGGCGGTCCGGAGGGCTGCTCCGGCTCGGCCGTCTGCGGCTCGGATGCGGCGGGCTGGTCCGGCTGCGCCTCCAGCGCAGCCGCGTCGGCCTGCGCTTCGGTGTCCGGGGCGGCAGCGTCGGCTGCGTCGGGCTGCGCCGCGGTGTCCGGAGCGGCGGCGTCGGCGGCCTCCGGGTCCGTGGTCTCCCCCGCGTCCGCCGCAGCCGCGTCCCCGGCATCCGGGGCCGTGGCGTCAACCGCATCCGGCGCGGTGGCGGCCTCCGGCGCGGGGACCTCTGCCACGTCCGGCGCCGAGCTGTCCGGCTCGGGCAGCGTGAGCGCGGCGGGGGCGCCCTCGTCGCCCTCCACGGCCTCGACCGCGTCGAGCACGGCTTCCGCCTCGGTCGTGGCGGGCGAGGCGACGGAGGAATCCGGCGCGCTCAGGGTCTCGTCGGTGTGTTCCGGCTGGTTTTCTGTTGCATCGGCCATCTCTGGCGTACTCCTCGAGGGCGACACCGCGCGTCACCCGGAAACTCATGCGGCGCCGCACCCGGCGGTGCCACGAACTCTCTCGGTCTGCAGCCGGCCCGAAGCTCGTACTGCGAAAGGCGTCCATCGCCCGAAGTCTGTCGTGATGCGGTTGCGGCGCGGCCGCGGTGCATCGTCGTCCATTATCGCACTTCCGGGGGCTGCGCGCAGGCAACTCACCGAACCCGGGCTTATCTCCGGCGCGCGCGGGCCTGCGCATCCAGGCCGTGGTGCCATAATCCCGCCATGACCACCGCGCCCTCACCTGCTCGACCGAAGGCTCTGGCGGTATGGCTGGTGATCGCCGGGGTCATCGGATGGTGGGCGGCGTACTCGCTCACCATGGAGCGTCTTCAGCTCCTCGCCGACCCCGGATCCACGGCCTCGTGCGACTTCAGCGTCCTGATCCAATGCGGCAAGAACCTCGACTCGTGGCAGGGCAGCGTCTTCGGCTTCCCCAATCCGATCCTCGGGCTCACCGGGTGGATGGCCCCCGTCGTCGTGGGCATGGCGCTCCTGGCCGGCGCGCGATTCGCACGCTGGTTCTGGTGGCTGTTCACCCTGGGAACGGCGGGCGCCTTCGCGTTCGTGGTGTGGCTCATCGCGCAGAGCATCTTCTCGCTGTCGACCCTGTGCCCCTGGTGCATGGTGACGTGGGCCGTGACGATCCCCACGTTCTACGCCGTGCTGCTGCATGTGCTGCGGGAGGGGATCATCCCCGCCTCCCCCGCGGTGCGACGCGCCGCCGGCACCCTTCTGAGCTGGCTGCCGCTGCTGGTCGTGCTGTCGTTCGCCGTCATCGCGGTGATCGCGCAGCTGCGCCTGGATGTGATCGCCTCGCTATGAACGTGCGACGCAGTGCGGTCGCCGTGACACTGAGCGTTCTGCTCGGCGCGACGATGGCCGCGTGCGCGCCGTCGTCTCCCGAGCAGGTGTGCGTTCCCGAACTCGCCGTCACCCCCGAGGACCCGCGCCCCGGACGCATCGTGACGGTCCAGACCGTGCGCGCATGCCCCGTCGCAGCCGACGAGGGGGTGCGCTGGGAGATACGCATCCAGCCCGAGGACGCCACCATTCCGCTGGCGCGTGCGTTCGTGGAGCCCGAGGCGGACGGATCGTTCGCGGTGCGCATCACCGTCCCGCCCACGATCGGACCGGGGCCGGCGATCGCGCACATCGCGAACTACTGGGAGTCGGCGACGTGCCCCGACGGCGCGAGCTGCGCCGCCGCATCCGTCACGTTCGACGTGCGCGAATAGCCGAGCCGATCACTCAGCCGAACCAGATCTCGAGCTCGCGGGCCGCGGACTCGGGGCTGTCGCTGCCATGGACGAGGTTCTGCTGCACGGCCACGCCCCAGTCGCGCCCGAAATCGCCGCGGATCGTGCCGGGTGCCGCGGTGGTGGGATCGGTGGTGCCGGCCAGCGACCGGAATCCCTCGATGACCCGGTTGCCGGCGAGGCGGATCGCCACGGCCGGGCCCGACATCATGAACTCCAGGAGCGGCTCGTAGAACGGCTTTCCCTCGTGCTCGGCGTAATGGCGCTCCAGGCGCGCACGGTCGGGCTCGACGAGCCGGATGTCCACGAGCGCGTAGCCCTTGGCCTCGATGCGGGCGAGGATCGCCCCGGTCAGCCCGCGGGCCACGCCGTCCGGCTTCACCAGGACGAGGGTCTCTTCGGTTGCCATGTTCATTCTCCGTTCGAGGGTCCGTGCACGGCGGCGTTGCGTCGATCCAGGGCCGCCCCCTTGATCGTCGCATACGCCCACATGCCGCCGAAAATGAGCGCCACGACGACCAGGGCCGGCAGCAGCAGGCCGCCGAGGGCCAGGATGATCTGCAGCACCCACCCCACGACGATGGCCCAGCGGTGCCGCAGGAGCCCCGCGGTGACGATCATGAGGACGGCCAGGACGCTGCCGGCCACGACCGCCCACCACGGCTCGATCCCCGGCGGCACCTCCTTCAGGCCGAACACGACGAGGCCACCGAGGAAGACGACGATCGACTCGAATCCGAGGACGACCGCACCCAGCGACTCCGCCGCACCCCGTCGCCGTCGGACGCGCGGGCTCATCGCTGCCACCCGTCCTTCCAGCCTTCGACCTCGGCGACGCGCAGGGCCTCGCCGGCCAGCACGACCGAGCCGGCGATCACGACCGCTCGCCGATCGGATGCCGCGGCCCACTCGCGCGCCGCATCCGCGGCGTCCTCCACGCCGTGATGCACGGTCACCGCCAGACCGGCCGCCTCGGCCAGGTCGGCCAGCGCGTCCGGGTCGCTCGACCGCTCGGAGTCGGGGGCGGTGGCGAACAGGTGCGCGGTGACGGGAGCCAGGGTCTCGACGATCCCCGCGGCGTCCTTGTCGCCCAGCACGCCGAGCACGACGCCCCACTCGTCCACGTCGAACGACTCGCGCAGGGCGGTGACGAGAGCCCGGGCACCGTGGGGGTTGTGGGCCGCGTCCACGAGCACCGTGGGATGGGCACCGACCAGCTGCAGACGCCCGGGCGAGGTCACCTGACCCAGACCGTCGCCGACGACCTCGGCCGTCAGCGGCTGGGATGCGCCGCCGATGAGCGATTCCACGGCGGCGATCGCCAGCGCAGCGTTCGCGCCCTGGTGCGCCCCGTACAGCGGCAGATACTCCTCCGCGTAGGTGCCGGCGAGGCCGCGCACCGAGATCTGCTGTCCCCCCACGGCCAGACGCTGCTCGGCGAGGGCGAAGTCCTCCCCCTCGAAGGCGATCGTCGCCCCACGGGCGGCTGCGGCCTCGCGCAGCACGCGGGCGACGGCCGCATCCTGACGGGCCGAGACCACGGCCGCGCCGTCCTTGATGATGCCGGACTTCACGCGCGCGATCTCGGCGAGCGTGGAGCCCAGCCGATCGGTGTGGTCCAGATCGACGGGGGTGATCACGGCGACGTCGCCGTCGGCGGTATTCGTGGAGTCCCACGCCCCGCCCATCCCCACCTCCAGCACGAGGACATCGACGGGGGCGTCGGCGGCCACGACGAAGGCGAGCACCGTGAGCAGCTCGAAGAACGTCAGCGGAGCGTCGCCGGCGCCGGCCAGCTCCGCGTCGACGAGGTCGACGAAGGGGGCGATCTCGTCCCACGCGTCGGCCACGGCGGCGTCGGAGACCGGCTCGCCGTCGATCAGGATCCGCTCGGTGAAGCGCTCCAGGTGCGGGCTCGTGAACATGCCGGTGCGAAGGCCCAGCGCGCGCACGAGGCTTTCGATGATGCGGCTCGTGGACGTCTTTCCGTTGGTGCCGGTGATGTGGATCACGCGGTAGGTGCGCTGCGGATCGTCGAGCAGCTCGAGCACCCGCCGCGTGCGCTCCACGCGCGGCTGCACCCACTGCTCGCCCTGTCGCTGCAACAGCGCGGTGTACACCGCGTCGGCTCGCGCGCGGTCGTTCATGCGTCCTCCTCCGTTCCCAGGCGGGTCACCCCGACGCGGAACGCGCCGGCGTTGGCGAAGGCACCCGCGGGGAACTCGCCGGTGTGCTCGGCGTCGGCGTCCGGCGTCGAGCGCAGCGTTCCGCGGGCGAGCACCGTGGCACCGCCGGTGACGACGCAGGCTTCGCGGGCGAGGGTCTCCCCCGCGATGTCGGCGACGTCGAAGGCCGTCGTCACCGCGGCCGCGTCGGCGTCGTCGTCGAAGGCGAGCACGAGACGGATGCGGTCGCTCACGTCGAAGCCCGCGGCCTTCCGCGTGTCCTGCACCGCGCGGACGACGTCCCGGGCCAGGCCCTCGGCCTCCAGCGCCTCGTTGGTGGTGGTGTCCAGGACCACGAAGCCGCCGGTGGGCAGCACGGCCAGTGCCTCGCCCTCCGGGCGTCCCGCCGTCTCGACGAGGAGTTCGTACTCGCCGGGCTCCAGCGCGATCCCTCCGGCCGTCACGACACCGTCGACCTCGTGCCAGTCGCCCGAGCGCGCGGCCTTGATCGCCTGCTGCACGAGCTTGCCCAGACGCGGACCTGCGGCACGCGCGTTCACCGTCAAGCGGTGCGAGATGCCGTATTCCGCGGCCGTCTCCGGCTCCAGCTCCACCAGATCCACGCGCTTGACGTTGAGCTCGTCGCTGAGGATGCCTTCGAACTGCCGCAGGGCGTGGGCGTTGTCCATCACCACCGTCAGGCGCGGCAGCGGCAGACGCACCCGCTTGCCCTCCTTCTTGCGCAGCGCGTTGGCGACCCGCGAGACCTCGCGCACCGCGTCCATCGCCGCGCGGATGTCTTCCGCGCCGGCGAAGGCGGCCGCATCCGGCCAGTCCGCCAGGTGGACGCTGCGGCCGCCGGTGAGGCCCTGCCACACCCGCTCGGTCACGAGGGGAAGCAGCGGCGCGGCGACGCGCGTGAGGGTCTCGAGCACCGTGTAGAGCGTGTCGAACGCCTCGGTCGAGGACGGGTCGTCCTCGCTGACTCCGAGCCAGAACCGGTCGCGCGAGCGCCGGATGTACCAGTTGGTCAGCACCTCGCCGAAGTCGCGCAGCCGCTCGCACGCGGTCGTCGAGTCCAGTGCGTCGAGGTCGGCGGCGACGTCGCGGACGAGCTCGCCGGTGAGGGCGAGGATGTAGCGGTCGAGCACGTCGGTGGAGTCGGTGCGCCACACCGCCTCGTACCCCCCGGTCCCTGAGCCCGTCGAAGGGCCGGCCACGTTGGCGTAGGTGGCGAAGAAGTACCACGCGTTCCACAGCGGAAGGAGGAACTCCCGCACGCCGGCGCGGATGCCCTCCTCGGTCACGACGAGGTTGCCCCCGCGCAGCACGGAGCTGCCCATCAGGAACCAGCGCATCGCGTCGGATCCGTCGCGGTCGAACACCTCCCGCACGTCGGGGTAGTTGCGCAGCGACTTCGACATCTTCTGCCCGTCGCTTCCGAGCACGATCCCGTGCGCCGAGACGGCCTGAAACGCCGGCCGGTCGAACAGGGCGGTGGACAGCACGTGCATCACGTAGAACCAGCCGCGCGTCTGGCCGATGTACTCGACGATGAAGTCCGCCGGTGCGTGCTCGTCGAACCACTGCGCGTTCTCGAACGGGTAGTGCACCTGGGCGAACGGCATCGAGCCGGAGTCGAACCAGACATCGAGCACGTCCTCGATGCGCCGCATGGTGCTCTGCCCGGTGGGGTCGTCCGGGTTCGGCCGCGTCAGCTCGTCGATGAACGGGCGGTGCAGGTCGACCTCGCCCTGCTGGTTGCGGGGCAGGCGGCCGAAGTCGGCTTCCATCTGCTCCAGCGAGCCGTACACGTCGACGCGGGGGTAGGCCGGGTCATCGCTCTTCCACACCGGGATCGGCGAGCCCCAGTACCGGTTTCGGCTGATCGACCAGTCGCGGGCGCCTTCGAGCCACTTCCCGAACTGCCCCTCCTTGACGTTCTCGGGAACCCACGTGATCTGCGCGTTGTTCTCGATCAGGCGGTCCTTGATGTCGGTGACCCGGACGAACCAGCTCGACACCGCCTTGTAGATGAGGGGGTTCCGGCACCGCCAGCAGTGCGGGTAGGCGTGCTCGTAGCTCGCCTCGCGCACGAGCCGTCCGCTCTGGCGCAGCAGCCGGATGAGCGGCGTGTTGGCGTCCATCCACAGCATCCCGGCGACGTCCGCGACCTCCGGCAGGAACCGGCCTCCGTCATCGAGGGAGAGGATCGTCGGCAGCCCGGCGGCATCGGCGAGCCGCTTGTCGTCCTCACCGTAGGCGGGCGCCTGGTGGACGATGCCGGTTCCGTCAGTGGTGGTGACGTAGTCGTCGGCGAGGATGTGCCACGCGTCCTGGGTGCCCCACTGTTCGGCGTCGGCGTAGTAGTCGAAGAGCCGGTCGTAGGCCACGCCGGCGAGCTCTGCACCCAGTACCGTCTGCTCCACCGCTGCCGCAGCATCCTCCGCCGAGGCGTAGCCGAGGTCTTTCGCGTAGCCGGGAAGGAGGTCCTCGGCCAGCAGATAGCGGTGCGCGGAGGTCTCGATGGCGTCGTCGGCCTCTCCGCCGGGGGTGCGGTGCACGTCGGCGGCGCCGGCCGGACCCCCGGGGACCACGACGTAGCGGATGCCGGGGCCCACCGCGAGGGCGAGGTTGGTCGGGAGCGTCCACGGCGTCGTGGTCCACGCCAGTGCGCGGACGCCCGTGAGCCTGAGGACTTCCGCCTTGGCCCCCACGAGCGGGAAGGTGACGGTGACCGACGGGTCCTGCCGGGTCTTGTAGACGTCGTCGTCCATGCGCAGTTCGTGGCTGGAGAGGGGGGTCTCGTCGCGCCAGCAGTACGGCAGCACGCGGTACCCCTCGTACGCGAGACCCTTGTCGTACAGGGTCTGGAAGGCCCACAGGACCGACTCCATGTACGTCGTGTCCAGCGTCTTGTAGCCGCGGTCGAAGTCGACCCAGCGCGCCTGGCGGGTCACGTACTCCTGCCACTCGTGCGTGTACTCCAGCACCGACGAGCGCGCCTTGGCGTTGAAGGTCGCCACGCCCATCCGCTCGATCTCGTCCTTCTCGGTGATCCCGAGCTGCTTCATCGCCTCCAGCTCGGCGGGCAGGCCATGCGTGTCCCAGCCGAACACGCGGTCGACCTTGCGGCCGCGCATGGTTTGGAACCGCGGGAAGACGTCCTTGGCGTAGCCGGTGAGCAGGTGGCCGTAGTGCGGCAGCCCGTTGGCGAAGGGCGGGCCGTCGTAGAACACCCACTCCTCCGCGCCGTCGCGCTGCGCGATCGACGCGCGGAAGGTGTCGTCGTCGCGCCAGAACGCGAGCGTGTCGGCCTCGATGGCCGGGAACCGTGGGCTGGGCACGACGGCCGCCGGGCTCGTGGATGCATCGGCAGCGGGTCCGAACGCGGACTTCGGGTAGGTCATCTCTCTCCAGCAGGTCGGTGTTCACCTGCGAGGACGACCCTTGCGGACCGCGGTACCACCCCGCGTGACTCCCCGGCGGTTCGCGCCGAGAGGAGCCCTCTCTCACTGCGGCTGTGACGGGCCTGACCCGCTCGGTTCTACTGGGGGCCGATCGCCCTGTTCTTCCGAGAGCTCCCCGGTGATGGCCGGATCGATGCTCGTGTGCACGATTGTACCCGCCCGCGGGCTACCGCGCGGCGAGCAGCTCCTGGGTGAACGGATGCTGCGGCGCGGCGAACACCGCCGCCGTCGGCCCCGCTTCCACCACGGCGCCCTCCTGCATGACGACGACCTCGTCGGCGACGGAGGCCACGACGCCGAGGTCGTGCGAGACGAACAGCATGGTCAGCCCCCGCTCCCGCTGGAGCCGGTGCAGGAGGGCCAGCACGCGTTCGCGCACGGTGGGGTCCAGAGCCGACACCGGCTCGTCCAGCACCAGGATGCCCGGGGCCGGCGCGAGTGCCCGGGCGATGGCGGCGCGCTGGCGCTGTCCGCCGGACAGCTGCGCGGGGCGACGGCGGGCGAGGGCGGGGTCCAGGTCGACCTCCGCGAGCAAGGCCGCCACCGCGGCGTCACGTTCCGCGCGCGGCATGCCGCCCGCTGCCAGGGCCTCCCGCAGCGACCGGCCGACGCTCCAGCGCGGATCGAAGGCGCCCAGCGGGTTCTGGTGCACGAACTGCACGCGGCGCCGCAGGGCCGCGTCATGTCCGCTGCCCCACGTCATGCCGTCGATGCGCACCTCGCCGGCGTCCGGCCGCGTGGCGCCGACGATCATGCGGGCCAGCGTCGTCTTGCCCGACCCCGACTCGCCGACCACCGCCAGGGTGCGCCCGGCCGCCACGTCCAGGGAGACGTCGCGCACGGCGGGCCGGTCGAACGACTTCGTCACGCGCCGGACGGTGAGCACCGCCGGACCCTCCGGGGCCGACACGGCACGCGGCTCGTGGCGCGCCGCATCCACGAGCGCCCGCGTGTACGCATGGCGTGGCGCACCCAGGACCTCGGCCGCGGTCCCGGTCTCCACGAACCGGCCGTCGCGCATGACGGCGATGCGGTCGGCGATGCGCCGCACCGCGGCGAGGTCGTGACTGATGAGGACGACCGCGACGCCGCCGTCGGCGATGCTCCGGAGGAGATCGAGCACGCGCGCCTGGACGGTGGCATCCAGTGCCGTCGTCGGCTCGTCGGCGATGAGGATGGCCGGACGGGCGGCCAGCGCGGAGGCGATCAGCGCGCGTTGACGCTGACCGCCCGACAGCTCGTGCGGGTACTGGCGGGCACGGCGCGGCGGATCCGGGAGAGCCACGTCGGCGAGGAGATCGTGCACACGCGCGCGGCGCGCGGCGCGCCGCACCCGCGGCTCGTGCAGCCGCAGCGGCTCGGCCACCTCCGCGCCGATGCGCCGCAGCGGATCCAGCGACACCAGGGCGTCCTGCGACACCAGAGCGACGCGCGCTCCTCGCAGCCGGCGCCAGCCCAGCTCCCCCAGCGCCCGGGCGTCGACGCCGTCGACCTCGAGCTCGTCGGCGGTGACGACGGCGTCGGCGGGGGTCAGCCCCAGCAGGGCGCGGGCCGCGAGCGTCTTGCCGGCGCCGGACTCCCCGACGATCGCGAGGCACTCACCCGGCGCGACGTCGAGGTCCACCCCGTCCACGACGGCGGATGCTCCGAACGCGACGCGCAGGCCCCGCACCCGCAGCCCGGTCATGGCGTCCGCCCGTCCGCGCGGGCTCGGAGGGTGCGGCCCGCAACCGTCGCCGCCACCACCGTGAGCGTGATCGCGACGCCGGGGAAGACGGCGACCCACCACGCCTGCCCCAGCACGTTCCGCCCGCCCGAGAGCATCAGCCCCCACTCGGGGGTGGGCTCGGTCGGGCCCAGGCCCAGGAAGCTCAAGCCGGCCGCGGCCAGGATGCTGGAGCCGATGCCGATCGTCGCGAGCACGCTGAGGGCGCCGAGCACGGCCGGAAGCACGTGCCGCGCGAATGCCGCCGGCGCCGGCACACCCAGGATCCGAGCGGCCTCGACGTGCTCTGCGGTGCGCAGCGTCCGGGTCTGCGCACGAGCCAGACGCACATACACGGGGATCGCGGCGATCGTCACGGCGATGGCGACGTTGGCGCTGCCGGGGCCGAGGACGGCCACGACCACGAGCGCGATGAGGAACTCCGGGAAGGCCAGCAGCACGTCGGTGGCACGCATGGCCACCGCATCCACCAGCCGAGGCGCGACGCCCGACAGCGCCCCGATCACGAGGCCGATCGCCAGCGCGAGGCTCGTCGCCAGCAGCCCGATCCCGAGGGACCGCGACGCGCCGTACACGACGCGGGAGTACACGTCGCGCCCGCTCTGGTCGGTGCCGAAGAAGTGCTCGGCGCTGGGAGGAAGAAGCGCCTGCGTGACGTCGGTCTGCAGTGGGTCGGCCGTCGCGAACACCTGCGGTGCGACGGCCATCAGCGCGACCACGACCAGCACCGCCACCGCGGCGCTGAGCCGCACGCGCCCCCCGACGCTCATGACACGCTCCGCACCCGCGCGGCCGTGGCGCCGGCATCGCGCAAGCGCGGATCGAGGATCGGGTACAGCAGCTCGATGACCAGCGTGACCACAACGAAGACCAGCGCGCTGAGCAGGATGATCCCCGTGACCACCGGCAGGTCGCGATCGGTGATGGCCGACAGGGTGACCCTGCCCAGGCCCGGCCGCGCGAAGACCGTCTCCACCAGCACTGCCCCGCCCAGGAGCGATCCCACGAAGTACGCCGCGAGGGTGACAGCCCCCGTCGCACCGTGGCGCAGGGTGTGGTGCAGCGTGAGCCACGCGATACCAGCACCCCGTGCGCGCACCGTGGTCGCGAAGGGCTGGCGTTCGGCCGCTTCGATCCCGTCCCGCAGCACCTGCCCGAGGAGGGCGGCCACCGGCAGGGCGAGGGTCACGGCGGGGAGCACGAGAGTCGCCGGGTTGCGGGTGCCGGACACCGGGAACCATCCGAGCCCGAACGCGAAGACGCTCAGCAGCACGAGTCCGATCCAGAAGACCGGGGACGACAGGATGATCAGCTCCACGGCCGCGACCGTGCCGCGCGCGACGCGCCCCCGCGCCAGGAGCGCGACGGCGAGCGCCAGCACCACGGCCAGGACGAGCGCCGTCGCCGTCAGCTGCAGCGTGGGCGCCAGTTGCCGGCCGATCACCTCGGCCACCGCCATCCGCAGCTGATACGACTCCCCCAGGTCTCCGCGCAGCAGACCGCCGAGGTACGCGATGTACTGCTCCCACGGCGGTCGATCCAGGCCCAGCTCGGCGCGGATGCCGTCCTTGACGGCGTCGCTCACCTGCGCCTGCGGCCCGAGCATGACGTCGACCGGATCTCCGGGGATCAGCCGGAACGCGATGAACGCGAGCGTCGCAGCCCCCCACAGCACCACGACGACGGAGACGGCCATGCGCCCCAGGCGCGCCAGCACGCGCACAGCACTGTCGCGGGTCATCGTCTCCTCCGGACCGGGTGCCCGACGCCGTGCGCGCCGGCGTCAGTCCAGCGTGACGTCGTAGAACAGCGGGCGCCCGTACAGATCGTAGGCGAGCCCGGAGACGGTCTCACCGACGGCTGTGATGAGCGACGGGCTGTACAGCGGCACGATCGCGACGTGCTGGGCGTTCCACTGCTGCACCTGCGCGTAGATGTCGGTGCGGGCGTCCTGATCGGTGGTCGCGATGCCCTGCGCGAGCAGGCCGTCCACCGCGGGGTCGCTGACCTGCGAGGCGTTCTGGAATCCGTCGGTGTGCAGGTGGCTGCGCAGCAGATCCGGATCGACGCCGGAGAAGCCCCAGTCGGTCAGGTCGAAGGTCTTCGGCTCGTACTGCTCGTTGTAGGCGCCGGGTTCCAGCACTTCGCGCACGATCTCGAATCCGACCGCTTTGAGGTCTGACTGGATGGCGTTGGCCAGGGCCACGCGGTCATCCGGCACCGGGGTCCACGCGATCCACCGAGCCGACAGGCGCGCTCCAGCCTTCGTTCGGTAGCCCTCGCTGTCGCGCTCGGTCCACCCGGCCTCATCCAGCAGCTGCCCTGCCCGCTCGGGGTCGAACTCCCACGTCCCCTCCAGCGAGGGGTCGTACGCGGGCGTCGTGGACCCGAGGATGCTCCATGCGCGCGGGAACTGCCCATGGAAGATCTCCGTCACCGCGGTGTCGATGTCGATGGCGCGTGCGAACGCCTGGCGCACGCGCTCATCGGCGAACACGCCGTACGCCTCGTTGAGATAGAGCGAGTACGGCAGCCCGGGGTACTCCACGGAGTCCACGGAGAGGGAGCCCGGCAGCTCCGCGGCCAGGTTCGGCGGGATGTTGCTGGCCAGGTCGGCTTCGCCGCTCTCCACGACACCGGCGCGCACGGATGCCTCCGGCAGGATCTCCACGCGCAGGGTCTCGAACTGCGCCGCATCCCCGCCCGACGGGCCCCACGCGTAGTCGTCGTTGCGGGTGTACACGATCTCCTGGTCGGGGGTGTACTCCGTCAGCTCGAACGGGCCGGTGCCCACCGTGATCCCGGGGCCGCCGGCCTTCAGCTGGTCGGCGGACTCTTCGAGCACGGCCGGGGAATAGAACCCCAGCAGCGCCGTGCTCGCCGCCTGCAGGAACGGCGCGTACGGCTGGGTGAAGCTCACGCGGACGGTGCTGTCGTCCACGACCTCGGTTCCGGCGTAGAACTCGCCGCCGAGCATGCTCGCGGCCTGGGCCGACGCCGTCTCGGGATCGGCGATGCGATCGAAGTTGGCCTTCACCGCGGCCGCGTCGAAGGCCTCGCCGTCGTGGAAGGTGACGCCCTCCCGCAGCGTGAACACGTAGGCGGCGCCGTCGTCCTCGATCTCCCACTCCTCCGCGAGCCACGGCGAGAACGAGCCGTCCGGCTCCTGGTGCACGAGCGAGTCCAGGACCACGCGCTGGATCATGGCCGAGACATCCAGCTGGCTGGTCTGCGGGTCCATGTGCCCGGCGGACAGGTTCGCCCCTTCGATCGCCCAGACCACCTCACCGCCGCCGTCGGCGTCGCCACCGGAGCCGGCGCACGAGCTGAGAGTCAGTGCCGCGATCGCGGCGAGCGCGGCGGGCAGGAGCCGGCGTGAGCGGGGGAAGGGCATGACAGACCTCGAGTCAGGATCGGATGGAGTTCACGGTAGCGGGTTTCTGGACGCAGTCGATCAACGCGGTCGCGCTCCCCCGCATTCCCGCTCGGGCCGAACGCGGCCGTAGCCGAACGATAGAATCGACGGGATCCCACACTCAGGCACGCTCACACAGTGCCGCACATATCGAGGAGATCCGATGGCCGACGCGCACATTCCCGACAAGCCCGCCCTGGAGGGTCTCGAGCAGAAGTGGGATGCAGCGTGGTCCGCGCAGGGCACGTACCTGTTCGACCGCGCCCGCGCACTCGCAACCGGCCGTCCGGGCGTGTTCTCCGTCGACACCCCGCCGCCCACGGCTTCCGGGAGCCTGCACATCGGCCACGTCTTCAGCTACACCCACACCGACGTGAAGGTGCGCTTCGAGCGCATGCGCGGCAAGACCGTGTTCTACCCGATGGGCTGGGACGACAACGGCCTGCCCACCGAGCGGCGCGTGCAGAACTACTACGGCGTGCGGTGCGACACCTCGCTGCCGTTCGACCCCGACTTCACTCCTCCGTTCCGCGGCGACGCCAAGAGCCTCAAGCCGGCCGATCAGGTCCCGATCAGCCGTCGCAACTTCATCGCACTGTGCGAGGAGCTGACCCTCGAAGACGAGAAGCAGTTCGAGGATCTCTTCCGCCAGCTGGGGCTCTCGGTGGACTGGACGCAGACCTACCGGACGATCTCCGACGACACCATCCGGACCAGCCAGCTCGCCTTCCTGCGCAATCTGGAGCGCGGCGAGGCGTATCAGTCGATGGCCCCGACGCTGTGGGACATCGACTTCCGCTCCGCCATCGCCCAGGCCGAACTGGAAGACCGCGACCAGCAGGCGTCCTACCACCGCGTCGCATTCCACAAGACCGACGGATCCGGCGACATCCTCATCGAGACGACGCGTCCCGAACTCCTCCCCGCATGCGTGGCCCTCGTGGCCAACCCGGACGACGAGCGCTACCAGCCCTACTTCGGCCAGACCGTGCGCACGCCCCTGTTCGACGTCGAGGTCCCCGTGCTCGCGCACCCGCTCGCGCAGAAGGACAAGGGCACCGGCATCGCCATGATCTGCACCTTCGGCGACGTCACCGACATCATCTGGTGGCGCGAACTGGATCTGCCCAACCGCACGATGCTGGGCAAGGACGGCCGCGTACTCCCCGAGGCTCCCGACGTGATCGTCACGGATGCGGCGAAGGCGGCGTACGCGGAACTCGCGGGCAAGACCGTCTTCAGCGCCAAGAAGCGCGTCGTGGAACTCCTGCAGGAATCCGGTGAGCTGCTCGAGGTCTCCAAGCCCTTCACCCACCCGGTGAAGTTCTACGAGAAGGGCGACCGTCCGCTGGAGATCGTCTCCACCCGGCAGTGGTACCTGCGCAACGGCGCCCGTGACCCCCAGCTGCGCGAGACCCTCATCGAGATGGGCCGCGGCATGGGCTGGCATCCCGACTTCATGCGCGTCCGCTACGAGAACTGGACGAACGGCCTCACCGGCGACTGGCTCGTCTCGCGCCAGCGCTTCTTCGGCGTGCCTATCCCGGTCTGGTACGCCCTCGACGAGAACGGTGAGCGCGACTACGACCGCGTCCTGACGCCCGACCCCGCGCGTCTCCCGGTCGACCCGACCACGGACGCACCCGACGGCTACACCGAGGATCAGCGCGGCGTGCCCGGAGGGTTCGAGGGCGAGAAGGACATCTTCGACACGTGGGCGACGTCCTCCCTCACGCCGCAGCTGGCCGGCGGATGGCAGCGCGACGAGGAGCTGTGGAACCTCGTCGCCCCGTTCGACCTGCGCCCGCAGGGGCAGGACATCATCCGCACGTGGCTGTTCTCCACGATGGTGCGCAGCGTCCTGGAGGACCACCGCGCACCGTGGACGGATGCGGCCATCTCCGGCTTCATCGTCGACCCCGACCGCAAGAAGATGTCCAAGTCCAAGGGCAACGTGGTGACGCCCGCGGACATCCTCGACGCGCACGGAACCGACGCGGTGCGCTACTGGGCCGCATCCAGCCGCCTCGGCGCCGACGCGGCGTTCGACCCGCAGAACCCGACGCAGGTCAAGATCGGGCGTCGGCTCGCGATCAAGCTGCTCAACGCCGCCAAGTTCGTCCTGTCCTTCCCCGTGCCCGAAGGGGCGGAGGTCACGCACGCACTGGATGCGTCGATGCTCGCCGCGCTCGACCGGGTCGTCCGGGATGCGACCAAGGCGTTCGACGCGTACGACCACGCGCGCGCTCTGGAAGTGACCGAGGCGTTCTTCTGGACGTTCTGCGACGACTATCTCGAACTGGTGAAGGAGCGCGCGTACGACCGCACGGATGCCGGTCAGGCGTCCGCAGCCCTCGCGCTGCGCACGGCGCTGTCCACTCTCGTCCGCCTGTTCGCCCCGGTGCTCGCCTTCGCCGCGGAGGAGACGTGGTCGTGGTTCAACGAAGGATCGGTGCACACCGCGACCTGGCCTGAGCAGCTCGGCATCGACGGCGACCCTGCTGTCCTGTCCGCCGTCGGCGAGGCCCTCATCGGCATCCGCCGCGCCAAGACCGAGGCCAAGGTGTCGCAGAAGACCACGGTCGCCTCGATCACGATCGCCTCGCCGCGCGCCGACGCCCTGCGACTGGCGGAGGGCGATCTGCGGGCGGTCGGTCGCATCGAGCAGCTCGAGATCATCGACGGGGAGACGACGGCCGTCGTCGCCATCACGCTGAGCCCGCAGGAGGACTGATGCAGCTGGGAACACGTTGGAGCATGGGTGAACGCCCCCCGGCAGCGGTGCCGGAGGCGTTGCACGCTCAGATCGCTGCCGTGGAGCGCCTGATCCCGGCCGACCAGCTGGCCCACCAGCCCACGCCGCGATGGACGCTGACGTGGCTCGAGCACCGGCCCGTCGCGGAGTTGGACACCGGCGTGATCGTCACGCTGAGCCCTGACGGGGAGGTCGTCGTCCGCAAGGACGACGACACCGGGATCTCTTAGCCCTCACCCACGGATGCGGCGTCGGCCTCGGCGCCGGCTTCCCGGGTGCCGCGGATGAGCAGGCGCGCGCTCACGAGCGCGGCGACCAGGACGACGCCGGCGGCGATGGCGAACGGCAGGCGCAGATCGAACCGCGCCACCCATCCGCCGATCACCGTCGCGATGGGGAACAGTCCCCACGTCAGCATGCGATTCACTCCCAGCACGCGTCCGAACAGGTGTCCCGGCACGATCTGCTGGCGAAGCGCGCCCCACGGCACGTTCCAGATCGAGACGGCGAAGGCGAACACCGCGTACGACGCCGCCGCCGGCAGGGGACCCGGCGCCAGCCACGTGCACGCCAGGCCCACGGCGCACACGAGGTTCGCACTGAACATCACCGCTCCTCGTCCGAATCGCTCGACCAGTCGCGATGCGACGAGGGCGCCGAGCAGGGCTCCCACGCCGATCCCCGCCGTGACGAAGCCGATCGCCGCCGGGGGCACGTGCTGCTCGTCGAGGAAGTACAGCACCATGGTGGCCTGCGCGAACGTCAGCGCGGAGCCGATGACCGAGGTGAACACCACCATGGCGCGCAGATAACGGTGCCGCCACAGGTAGCGGAGCGCCTCGCGCGCGGGCACCGCGGCAGGGACGGCCTCGCCCGGGTCGGGTCCACGCAGCGGCCGGGCAGCGGTGGCCGGCAGCAGCAGCGCGAGCAGCACCGGCACGACGAACCCCACGGCGCCGGCCCACAGCGGCACAGCGATGGCCACGCCGAACAGCACGCCGCCCACCGGTGCGGCCACGAAGCTGTCGATCGTCACCTGAGCGGTCTGGATGCGTCCGTTCGCGCGGTCGAGCTGATCCCGGCGCACCACGCCGGGCACCACGGCGTTGGTGGCGTTGTCGAACAGCGTCTCCCCCACGCCGAACAGCAGCGTGCCGATCAGCAGGGCAGTGATGTCGAGGGTGCCCCACACCGCGCACAGCGAGAGCCACAGCGCCACGGCCGCGCGCAGCCCGTTGGCGACGGCCATCACGACGCGTCGATCGAATCGGTCGACGACCATGCCGGCGGGAAGTCCGAACACCAGCCACGGGAGGAAGGACACCGCCGACAGCAGCGCGATCAGCAGCGGGTCGCCGGTGAGCGTCGTGGCCACCAGTGGGACGGCGATGCGGCCGATGCCGTCCGCGAGGTTGCTGAAGGCGGCAGCCGTCCACAGCTTTCCGAAGTCGCGTCCCAGCGGCTTTCGGCGCCCGGCACCGGCCGACACGGTCACACGGTCACCTCGGAAGAAGGCCCATGTGCACCGCGGCGGCGTGCTCGTGCATGCGCGGCATCCGGCCCGCACCCGGGTGGGCAGTCGCGGCGGAGCGCTCGGCTCCAGCGTGGATGCGGGCCTGAGCGACGCGCTCCAGTTCGCGGGCGAGCCACAGGAGCAGCCGATCGGCGGACGACGGCGCGAGCGAGCGAGGGGTGGTCGATGCGAGGGAGGTCATCTCAGGCTCCTTCCGGGGGCAGCGGGAAGACGTCGGATCGAATGGTCACGGGCCGCACGTCTTCGCCCTGCTGATCGCGATAGGTGTCGACGGTCTCGTCGATGATGGTCTGGATGCGGCGGGTGAGGCCTGCCAGCTGTGCCGCGGTCAGCCGCGCCGTGCCCGAGGAGATGATCGAACCCTCGCGCCACTCCTCCGGCTCGGTGTCCATCGCGGTGGCGACCCATGCCATGAGCTGCTGATGGCGCCGGTTGAGGGTCTCCGTCATGACCACCTGCATGGCTGCGCGACCCGCCGGCGTGCGTGCGGCTTCTGGGGCGGAGAGCTCCACGCCGCCGATGGGGCGCTCCCACCACCGCTCCCGCGCGGTGCCGCGTCCGGGCACCTCCCGGATCAGGTCCTGGCGCGCCAGCGCGCGCAGGTGGTAGCTCGTCGCGCCGGAGGACTCCCCCGTCAGCGCCGCGAGCGAACTGGAGGTCTGCGGACCGTACTGGCTGAGGATGTCGTAGATCTGAACGCGCAGCGGATGAGCCAGCGCACGCAGGGCTCCCGCATCCAGCACCCGCGTGGCGGGCTCCCGTGATGCCCGGCCACTCGTCCCGTCGTCCATACTTACAAAGCTATCTTTGCAAGCTTGCTTTTGCAAGGGCTTCTTTGCATAGACGCTTCGTGTCCGGGCCGTCGTCGCTACGCTGGCGGAATGGAGCGCACCAACCCCGTCCTCGCCGAAAGCCCACTCCCCCACGGCCTGCCCGATTACTCCGCGATCCGGCCGGAGGACTACCTTCCCGCCTTCCAGGAGGCGTTCGCCGCACAACGGGCTGCCGTGAGCCGCATCACCTCTCAGGACGACTCCCCCACGTTCGAGAACACCGTGCGCGCACTCGAGCTCAGCGGGGAGCTGCTCGAGCGCGCCGCCCACACCTTCTACACCGTGGCCTCGGCCGACGCCACGGCGGAGATCCAGGGGATCGAGGAGGCGCTCGCGCCCCTTCTGTCGGCGCACCAGGACGCCATCGTCCTGGACGCGGGTCTGTACGCCCGGATCAGCACGCTGCACGAGGCACTCGACGACAGTGCGGGGACGGAGGAAGAGCGCTATCTCGTGCAGCGCTGGTTCCGGGAGATGTCTCGGGCGGGGGCGGGGCTGGACGATGCCGCGAAGGAGCGCTTGATCGCCCTGAACCAGCGACTGTCGGTGCTCACCACGACCTTCGAGAAGAACCTCCTCGGCGACACGAACGAGCTGGCCGTCGTCTTCGAGGATACGGCCGAGCTCGACGGACTGACGGACGGTGAGATGTCGGCGACCGCTCAGGCCGCCGCTGATCGTGGGCTCCCCGGCGCGCACGTCGTGTCGCTGACGCTCTCCACCGTTCACCCTTATCTGTCCTCTCTGACGGTGCGCGAGAGCCGCCGGCGCATCCTCGCCGCCTCCCGCATGCGGGGGGCTCGGGGGAACGCACACGACAACCGCGATGTGCTGCGCGAGATCGTGCTCCTGCGTGCCGAGCGGGCACAGCTGCTCGGCTACCCCGACCACGCCGCGTACGTCACCGCCGACGAGACCGCCGGCTCGCCGGAGGCCGTGCATGCGATGCTCCGCCGACTGGCCGCTCCGGCGGCCCGCAATGCCGCTCGCGAGCAGGAGAAGCTCCAGGCGATCGTCGACGGCGAGGCCGAGCCGTTCGCGCTCGAGGCGCACGACTGGGCGTACTACACCGAGAAGGTGCGCGCCGCAGAGTACGACCTCGACACCGCGGCGCTGCGGCCGTGGTTCGAGGCCGAGCGAGTGCTGCACGACGGCGTGTTCTTCGCCGCCGAGAAGCTGTACGGCGTCACGTTCCGCGAGCGCGACGACCTGCACGCCTACCATCCGGACGCGCGCGTGTTCGAGGTGTTCGAGCCGGACGGTTCTTCCCTCGGCCTGTTCGTCCTGGACCTCTACACGCGCGACACCAAGCGCGGCGGCGCGTGGATGAACTCGATCGTCGCGCAGTCGGAGCTCTTCGGCACGACACCCGTGGTCGTCAACAACCTCAACGTCGCCAAGCCCGCGCCGGGTACTCCCACGCTCCTGACCCTCGACGAGGTCACGACGCTCTTCCACGAGTTCGGTCACGCCCTGCACGGGCTGTTCGCGCGCGTGGCGTACCCCCACTTCGCCGGCACTGCCGTCTTCCGTGACTTCGTGGAGTTCCCGAGCCAGGTCAATGAGATGTGGATGCTGTGGCCGGAGGTGCTGGCGAACTACGCGCGTCACATCGACACCGACGAGCCGCTGGCGCAGGACGTCGTGGACCGGCTGCATGCGTCGGAGGCGTTCAACCAGGGCTTCGCGACGAGCGAGTACCTCGCCGCATCCTGGCTCGACCAGGCGTGGCACTCCCTGTCGGCCACCGCTGCCGCGGAGAGCATCGACGTCGCCGCGTTCGAAGCCGCGGCTCTCGCCGACATCGGGCTGGACAACCCGGCCGTCTTGCCGCGGTACGCCTCGACGTACTTCGCCCACATCTTCTCCGGCGACTACAGCGCCGGGTACTACTCCTACATCTGGAGCGAGGTGCTCGACGCCGACACGGTGGAGTGGTTCCGCGAGAACGGGGGGCTGCGCCGCGAGAACGGCGACCGGTTCCGCCGCCGTCTGCTCGGTGTCGGAGGCGCGAAGGATCCGCTCGAGGCCTACCGCGACTTCCGCGGCCGGGATGCCGAGATCGGGCCCCTGCTGAAGCGCCGCGGCCTGGCCGACTGACGGCGCGCTACCGTGCGAGGTCTCCGACGAACGATCGCACACGTGCGGCCAGTTCGTCGGGGATCTCCGCCGCGGTGAAGTGGCCTCCGGCGGAGAGCCGCTCGAACACCCGCAGGTCGCGGTAGAACCGGCGCGCGAGCACTTCGGGGTAGTCGTGCTCGTGCCGCTGGATGAAGACGGCCGCGGGCACATCCGTCGGCGACATCGCCGCCGGCTGGTCGGCGCCCTCGTAGTACGGGCGGAATGAGGTGCCGACGGACTGCGTCACCCAGTAGATCATCGCCTCGGTCAGGAGCCGGTCACGCCCGATGCGGGTCTCGATGGCCCGTGGGTCGTCTGCGGGAACGTCGGCCCACTCGACGATCTTCTCCACGATCCACGCCAGTAGCCCCGCCGGCGAGTCGTTGAGGGCGGTCGCCAGGGTATCCGGACGGGTCGCCTGGACGTGCCCGTATGCACCGTGGAGGCCGTGGTCGGCGGCCAGGCGCGCGAAGAACGCCCGCACCTCCGGTTCGGTGGCCGCGTCGCGCTCGGACTGCGTGCCGAAGTGCGCGTGCGTCGCGACGATCCCGCGTACCGCGTCGGGATGGGTGGAGGCGAGCAGGTCGTTGACGTTCGCCGATACGTCCTCCCCGTACGTGACGTACCGGGCGTACCCGAGCGCGTCGGTCATGAGCGTGTGCATCGTGTGCGCCAGACGCTCCTCGGTCATCGGCGCGTCGGGATACGGCGAGGAGAAGGCGAACCCGGGGAAGCTGGGCACGACGACGTGGAAGTCGCGCAACCGCTCGGCGAACTCCAGCTGCAGCGCGAAGGTGTGCGGCCACCCGTGCATCACCAGGAGGGCGGGCGCATCGGGGTCGGCGGCACGCAGGTGGACGAAATGGATGCGGGCACCGTCGATCTCCGCGGTGAACTGCGGATACGCGTTGAGCTGGGCCTCCCGCGCACGCCAGTCGAAGTCGATCCACGCCGCCACGAGGTCCCGCAGGTAGGCCGCCGTCATGCCCGAAGGCATCCGACGGGGCGAGTCGTCGAGGAACCGGGTGCGCCCCAGCCGTTCGCGGAGGTCGGCGAGGACCTCGTCGGGGACGGCGATGCGGAACGGTGCGACCAGGATCATGCGTCCACGCTAGAGGTGGTCGCCGACACCGCAGCGGTCAGGCGCTCTTGCGCTTCTGGTGCAGCACGAGGGTGGGAGCGGCGCGCTCTTCGACGGCGGCACGCGTGATGATCACCTTGGCGACGTCATCGGCCGAAGGGATGTCGAACATGATCGGGCCGAGCACGTCCTCAAGGATCGCGCGCAGTCCGCGTGCACCGGTCTTGCGCCCCACCGCGAGATCCGCGATCGCGCGCAGGGCCTCCTCCTCGAACTCCAGCTGCACGCCGTCGAGCTCGAACATGCGCTGGTACTGCTTCACCAGCGCGTTCTTGGGGCCGGTGAGGATCTCCATGAGGGCGTCCTGATCCAGCGGCGACACCGAGGCGACGACGGGAAGCCGGCCGATGAACTCGGGGATCAGACCGAACTTGTGCAGGTCTTCGGGCAGCACTTCGCTGAAGAGGTTGAGGTCGCCGCCCTTGTCGTGCAGCGGGGCGCCGAAGCCGACGCCGTGCTTGCCCACGCGCGAGGAGATGATGTCCTCCAAGCCGGCGAAGGCACCGGCGACGATGAACAGGACGTTCGTCGTGTCGATCTGGATGAACTCCTGGTGCGGGTGCTTGCGCCCACCCTGGGGCGGCACCGACGCGACGGTCCCCTCCAGGATCTTCAGCAGCGCCTGCTGCACGCCCTCACCCGACACGTCGCGCGTGATGGAGGGGTTCTCGGCCTTGCGGGCGATCTTGTCGACCTCGTCGATGTAGATGATGCCGGTCTCGGCGCGCTTGGTGTCGAAGTCGGCTGCCTGCAGGAGCTTGAGGAGGATGTTCTCGACGTCTTCACCCACGTAGCCGGCCTCGGTGAGCGCGGTGGCGTCGGCGACGGCGAACGGCACGTTCAGGCGCTTGGCGAGCGTCTGGGCCAGGTAGGTCTTGCCGCAGCCGGTGGGACCGAGGAGGAGGATGTTGCTCTTGGCGATGTCGACGTCTTCGGCACGCTGTTCGGCGGGCTGAAGCGTGCCGTGCGCGCGGATGCGCTTGTAGTGGTTGTACACCGCCACCGACAGCGCCCGCTTGGCGGGATCCTGGCCGACGACGTACTCCTCGAGGAACGAGAAGATCTCGCGCGGCTTGGGCAGATCGAAGTCGGAGACCACGCCGGAGGACGACTCCGCCATCCGCTCCTCGATGATCTCGTTGCACAGCTCGACGCACTCGTCGCAGATGTAGACGCCGGGACCGGCGATCAGCTGCTGGACCTGCTTCTGGCTCTTCCCGCAGAAGGAGCACTTGAACAGGTCGGCGCTCTCACCGATGCGTGCCATGCGCTCCTCCTCGTCGCGTGCAGGACCTTGGTCCAGGGTGTATCGAGCCTAACCTCTGCAACCGACATCGGAGCGTATTGCGACGCCGTTCCGGCAACGTGTGGGCAACGCCGAAGCCCCCGCCGCGATGCGACGGGGGCTTCGGCATAGGCGTCAGCGCGTGAGCGCCGCCGTGGGCGTGCGCTTGCGGGTCGTGAGCACCTGGTCGACGAGGCCGTACACGACGGCCTCCTCCGCGGAGAGGATCTTGTCGCGATCGATGTCCTTGTTGACCTCTTCGGCCGTCTTGTTCGAGTGCTTGGCGAGGGTCGCCTCCAGCCACGTGCGCATCCGCATGATCTCCTGCGCCTGGATCTCGATGTCCGACGCCTGGCCGTGGCCGGCCTCGCCCATCGCAGGCTGGTGGATCAGGATGCGCGCGTTCGGCAGCGCCAGGCGCTTGCCCGGCGCTCCCGCTGCCAGCAGCACGGCCGCCGCCGACGCGGCCTGGCCGAGCACGACGGTCTGGATCTGCGGCGACACGTACTGCATCGTGTCGTAGATCGCCGTCATGGCGGTGAAGGATCCGCCGGGCGAATTGATGTACATGATGATGTCGCGGTCGGGATCCTGGCTCTCCAGGACCAGCAGCTGCGCCATCACGTCGTCGGCGGATGCGTCGTCGACCTGAACGCCGAGGAAGATCACGCGGTCTTCGAACAGCTTGTTGTAGGGGTCCTGGCGCTTGTATCCGTAGGCCGTGCGCTCCTCGAACTGCGGGAGGACGTAGCGGCTGCCGGGCATCTGCAGCGCCTGGGGCGCCGCGCCACCGAAAGTGGGTGTCTGCATATCGGGAATGTCCTTCTCTTTCGACGCGGGTCTCAGGCGTCCGCGCCGTTGTCGGCGGTGCCGCCGCCGCCGATGACGTCGGTGGCGGATTCGCGGATGTGGTCGACGAAGCCGTACTCCAGTGCCTCCTGGGCACTGAACCAGCGGTCGCGGTCGCCGTCGGCGTTGATCTGCTCGACGGGCTTTCCGGTCTGGGCTGCGGTGATCTCGGCGAGGCGCTTCTTCATGTCCAGGATCAGCTGCGCCTGGGTCTGGATGTCGCTGGCCGTGCCGCCGAAGCCGCCGTGCGGCTGGTGCAGGAGCACGCGCGCGTTGGGCGTGATGTAGCGCTTGCCCTTCGTGCCGCTGGTCAGCAGCAGCTGACCCATGGATGCGGCCATGCCGATGCCGACGGTGACGATGTCGTTGGGCACGAACTGCATGGTGTCGTAGATCGCCATGCCGGCCGTGATGGAGCCGCCGGGCGAGTTGATGTAGAGGTAGATGTCCTTCTCGGAGTCTTCCGCCGCCAGCAGCAGGATCTTGGCGCAGATCTCGTTCGCGTTGTCGTCGCGCACCTCCGAGCCGAGCCAGATGATGCGGTCCTTCAGCAGCCGGTCGAAGACGCTTGTTGCGACCAGGGGTTCGGGCATGTGTGCTCCAATTTCCGTTCGATCTGGCATTGAATCTACCGGCGCTCCCCGGGTGGGGTACGCGTGTTCGCCGTCGGCAGATCAGGCGCGTCGGTCCGCGATCTCCCGCGCGTACCCGGTCACCGATCGCGTGTACCGGGGCAGGTGGGGAGCGAGCGCCTGCAGCGCCACGGCCGCCGCGCGCTCGGGCTCACCGGCGGAGACGAGCGCGAGGGCGAGGAACGCCGCGACCGCGTCGTGCAACGCCGTGCCCTCGGTGTGGGCGTACTCCGCCTCCAGCAGTCCGAGCGCCTCGTCCACGCGACCGAGATTGCGCAGGGTGCTGGCCAGCTGGATCACGGCCTGCGTACGCACGTCCGGGGCGAGCGGGCCGCGCAGGGCCGCCCGATACAGCGGCTCGGCGTCCTCCTCCATGCCCGCGGAGTCCCGCGCACCGGCGCGCTCGTACAGGGCGCGGGGATCGTCGGCATCCCGCTGCGCGGCCAGTGCGTCGATCGCGGCGATCCGCTCCAGGTCGCTGAGGGCGGCGTCCGCCCACACCGCCTCGACGCGCGTGGCCCATTCGTCGGTCATGCTCATCCTCCCGCGAAGAAGGGGGTGGGCGCCGTGGCTCCCACCCCCTTCTCACGAACCGTCGGTCACTCCGCGGCGTCGGTCTTCTTCTTGGCCGGGGCCTTCTTCGCCGCTGCCTTCTTGGCGGGAGCCTTCTCGGCCGGCGCCTCGTCGGCCGCAGCATCCTTCGCGGCGGCCTTCTTGGCGGGGGCCTTCTTGGCGGGAGCCTTGTCGGCGGCCGGTGCCTCGTCGTCAGCCTTCTTGGCGGCCTTCTTCGCGGGCGCCTTCTTGGCGGCCTTCTTCGGGGCCTCCTCGGCCTCGATGATCTCGTCGGCGTCCGCAGCGGCGTCGGCGATCTCCTGCGCCTCCTCCACGACCTCTTCCTCGGCGGCGGCCTCGTCCTCGACGGCGACGAAACCGGTCAGGTCGACCGGCTTGCCGTCGGTGTCGACGACGGTGACCTTGCTCAGCGCCACGGCGAGGGCCTTGTTGCGCGCGACCTCACCGACGAGGGCCGGCAGCTGGTTGCCCTGCTGCAGCGCGTCGACGAACTCCTGCGGCGCCATCCCGTACTGGGCGGCGGACTGGATGAGGTACTGGGTCAGCTCGTCCTGCGAGACCTGGACGTTGGCCTGCTCGGCGACCTTGTCCAGCAGCATCTGCGTGCGGAACTGCTTCTCGCTGGCCTCGGTGACCTCGGCGCGGTGCGCGTCGTCCTCGAGACGGTTCTCGTTCTCGAGGTGGGTGTGCACCTCGTCCTCGATGAGCTGCGGCGGCACGGGGATCTCCACCTGCGCGAGCAGCTCTTCGACGAGCTTGTCCCGCGCGGCCGAGCCCTGGGCGAACGTGGACTGCTGAGCGACGCGCTCCTTGAGGCTGTCGCGCAGCTCGCCGATCGTGTCGAACTCGCTCGCGATCTGGGCGAAGTCGTCATCGGCCTCGGGGAGCTCGCGCTCCTTGACGGCGACGATCGTGACGGCCACCTCGGCCTCTTCGCCGGCGTGGTCGCCGCCGACGAGCTTGGAGCGGAAGGTCGTCTCCTCGCCCGCGGTGAGCGACTCGATCGCCTCGTCGATGCCCTCGAGCAGCTCGCCGGAGCCGACCTCGTACGACACGCCCTCGGCGCGGTCGATCTCGGCGCCGTCGATCGTGGCGACCAGGTTGAGCTCGACGAAGTCGCCCGTGGTGGCGGGGCGGTCGACGGTGACGAGCGTGCCGAAGCGGCCGCGCAGGCGGTCGAGCTCCTCATCGATCGCGGCGTCGTCGACCTCCGCAGCATCCACCGTGATGGTGATGCCCTCGTAGGCGGGCAGGTCGAACTCCGGACGCACGTCCACCTCGACCTCGACGACGAGGTCGCCGGAGAAGTCCTTCAGCTCGGGCAGCGACACGACCTCGGCGCTGGGGCGGCCGATGACGCGCACGCCCTGGGCTTCGACGGCCTGGCGGTAGAAGCTGTCCAGGCCTTCGTTGACGGCGTGCTCGAGGACCGCGCCGCGGCCGATGCGCTGGTCGATGATCGGAGCCGGCACCTTGCCCTTCCGGAACCCGGGGATCTGCACGTCCTGCGCGATGTGCTCGTATGCGTGAGCGATGCTCGGCTTGAGCTCGTCGGGCGAGACCGTGATGTGCAGCTTGACCCGCGTGGGGTTGAGCTTCTCGACGGTGCTGTTGACCATGCCTGTTCGTTCTCCTCGTGTGTTCCGCGCGCATACGCGGGCGGTCGTAGGTCCGGTTCGTGGGGTTTCGTACGTCGGGGCGACAGGATTTGAACCTGCGGCCTCCCGCTCCCAAAGCGGGCGCTCTACCAAGCTGAGCTACGCCCCGGGCGATGCGCTCGTGCGCGCACGACGAACGGCCCCGCAAAGTCTAGTCGATCCGTCCACGCTCGACCTGTGCCGCCCACGCCGGGGCCCGCGGCCCGGCCCCACGACCGCGCCAGTTCGGCGCATCCGCGCCATTTCTTTACGTGGCGGATGCACCGAAGTGGCGCGGACCCGAGGCCCCGCGTGGCGCTCGTCGGGAGAGGCGCCGACGTTCGGTTAGACTCGGGATGCTGCGGCGTGAGCCGCTGCGGGGATGTAGCTCAATGGTAGAGCCTCAGTCTTCCAAACTGATGGTGCGGGTTCGATTCCCGTCATCCCCTCCACTTCCTTGCCTCGGGCCCGCTGCGGCCGTGCCCGAACTCCTCAAATCCGCGCGTTCGTGAGCGGCCAGACGGATTTTCACCGCCTCCTGCGCGGAGATTTGAGGAGTTCGGCTCCACCCGCGCTGACCGGGCGCGCAGGAACCGGTCGCGCCGCGGGGACGCGCTGTGCCGGAGCGACGGAGCGGGCTCGATCCTGCCGTGCCTCCACTCCCGGCCCTCCACTCCCGGCCCTCCACTCCCGGCCCTCCACTCCCGTTCCGCCTCCGACCACGCCGCGCCCGAACTCCTCAAGAACACCGCCCCAGACTGCGGCTGGGCCCATTTCCACCGCATGCGCGCGCGGATGTGAGGAGTTCGGGACCGGTCGCACCGAACGGCGGGACTGCGGCCGGCGCGCCAGGGTGCTGTGGTGGGCGCGGCGCTCTGCTCCGCGCTGGACACGCCGGCTGGACGCCGGCCACCCGCGACGGAGAATCGCATCCACGTCGGAGCATCCCGCGCGTATCCTCCGACCTCAGTGCGATCCTCCGACCTCAGTGCGATCCTCCGACGTGCCTGCGTGGGGGGACGCCGAGGCCGGGCGCGTCAGAGGGCGGCGGCGTGGGTGCGGAGGTGGTCGCGGTAGACGTCGGCGTTGCGGCGGAGGCGCGCGCGCTCGTCGTCGGTGAGCTCGCGGCGTACCTTGGCGGGCACACCGGCGACGAGGGAGCCGTCCGGGATGACGGTGCCCTCCAGCACGACCGCTCCCCCGGCGATCAGGCACCCCGCGCCGATGACGGCGCCGGAGAGGATGACGCTGCCCATGCCGATGAGAGACCCGTCGCCGATCGTGCAGCCGTGGACGACGGCGTTGTGTCCGACCGAGACGTTCTCGCCGATCTGCACGGGCGAGTCCGCATCCACGTGCACCGAGACGTTGTCCTGGAGGTTGCTGCCTGCCCCCACCGTGATGGGAGCGCTGTCGGCGCGCAGCACGGCGTTGTACCAGACGCTCGCCTCCGGAGCGAGGCTCACTGCACCCACGACCCGGGCTCCGGGGGCGACGAACGCCGACGGATCGATCGACGGGGTGGCGTCGGGAAGGGCGAGAACTGTGGCGTCGGCGGCGATCGTCATGCCGCGAGCCTACTCAGGCCGCGCCATCGCCTCGCCGACGGCGGTCGCCAGCCACGGCGCGAGGGTGTCGGCGAAGGTGACGGTGAGGTGGTCCTGGTCGCGGTACACGTTGGCCCCGCCGACCACCGGTGAGCAGATGTCCCCCGCGCAGTACACGTCGGTGAAGTCCAGGAGCGTGACGCCGTCGGGGCCCTCGGCCGCCGCCCGGACGGGATCCTCCCCCACGAGCACCTCCGACCGCGGCGCGTCGCACTCGGCGGCGTCGCGGATGCGGAGGCACTTGTTGGGATCGGTCTCCCACACCGGGTTGTCCACCACCGTGATCACCGGAACGCCGCGGTCGGTCATCGTGGCCCACGCTTCCCGGTAGCCGGCCACCGCGGCATCGAAGGACGAGTCGAACCCGTCCGCGGAGTACGGGGTGGTGGCGATGGCCGCCGTGAAGACGGCATCCACGTCGGAGGCGGCCAGCTCCTCGGCCACCCCCGCGCGCCACTGGGTGCACGCCTCTCCGAACGCTCCGGGCGTGGACAGCGGTGTGGCGTTCCACGGGCACGCACCCTTGAAGAACGTGACCAGACGCCACCCCTCCTCGTCGGCGATCCGTTGGAAGGTGGGCAGCAGCTGGTAGGCGTGGCTGTCCCCCACCAGCGCGACCGTGGGGGCGTCGGCCGCCTCGGAGCCGAACTCGCACGAGACGACCTCCGCGTTGTTCAGCTGCACGAAGCACTGCTCGTCTGCCGGACGGTCCACGCCCGCGAAGCCGGGAGCGGGCAGCACGGTGTCGTCCCATTCCGTCCCGGCGCACTCCTCCGACAGGACCGCGGCCGCGCCGAAGCAGTCGGGCGGATCCTCGCGCAGCTGCTCGAGGGCCTGCACCCCGTCGCGGTAGGCGGGGGCGTTCACGGCCCATGCCGCGCCCGCCGTGCCGCCCACCAGCAGCATCGCCGCGAGCGACGACCACAGCGTCACGCGCGCCCGGCGGGAGGTCAGCGCCCGCCAGGAGCGGGTGGGATCCTCCACGAAGCGCTTGGTCAGCCACGCCAGGACGAAGCACAGCGCCAACAGCGCGACGCGGTGGTAGATCGTCAGGCCCCAGAAGGGCACCGACGGCGCGATCACGATGAGCGGCCAGTGCCACAGGTACAGCGAATATGAGATGTCGCCGACGAACTGCGCCGGCCGCAGCGACAGGATGCGCGTGGGATACCACCACCGCGCGGTGTTCGACGCCGCGATGACCGCTGCCGCACCGAGGGTCGGCAGGGCTGCGGCGTAGCCGGGGAAGGGCGTCTGCCCGTCGAAGCGGAACGCGACGAAGACGAGTGTGAGGATGCCGCCCCATCCGAGCACGAAGCTGACCACCGGATGCTGCACCCGCAGCAACGGCACGAGAGCGATCATCGCCCCCACTCCGAACTGCCACATGCGCCCGAAGGTGACGAAGTAGGCGGGGGCGGGGTCGGTGAGGGTGAACACGACGCAGAAGACGAACGACGCCGCCGACACGAGCCCGAGCACGACGAGGACCGCGCGGCGCGTGGACCCGCGGAACCACTTCACGCCGATCCATGCCGCCAGCAGCATGAGCAGCGGCCACATGACGTAGAACTGCTCCTCCAGCGACAGCGACCAGTAGTGCTGCACCGTCGTGGGCTCCCCGCCGTGGCCGAGGTAGTCGGCCGAGGTGAGGGCGAGGAACCAGTTCTCCACGTAGAAGGTGGATGCGACGATCTCCTGCACCTCGTTCGGCAGAGCCGAGGTCGGGGTGAGGTACGGGGACATCGCCACGAGCGCGCAGAACAGCAGCACCAGCAGCGACGCGGGCAGCAGCCGACGCGCCCGACGTGCCCAGAACTGCGCGAGGCGCACGGTGCCGGTCGCGGTCAGTTCGCGCATGAGGTGCCCGGTGATGAGGAAGCCGGAGATCACGAAGAAGACGTCGACGCCGACGTACCCGCCGGGCAGCCGGCCGGGCCAGAAGTGGTAGAGCACGACCAGAAGCACGGCGATCGCGCGCAGGCCCTGCACGTGCGGCAGGAAGCGCGCCGGCTCCGCGTGCTCGGGAGAGCGGTCGGCAGGGATCCGGCGACGCAGCTGCGCCGGATCGCCGAGGTTCTGCGGAGCGGGGAGCGGGTCGGCGGAAGGCACCACTCGACGGTAGTCGACGCAGAGCCGGCGGCCTGGGATTTCGCCCCTCGACGCGGTGTAAGCCCAGCCTTCGCTTCCTTGCGGAATGCCTCGCGCTGAGTAGCGTTGTCTTCCTCGGGCATCCCGTGCCCAGTACGGAGGCGAGAAGACATGACTGACACGCACACCACCCCGGCCACCGCGGCCGACCCCACCGTCGCCGCAGCCGCTGCCCAGTTCCTCAGCCCGGTCGTGGCTGGTCTGACCGCCCTGTCGGTCAACGGCAAGCAGGCGCACTGGAACGTGCGCGGATCCAACTTCATCGCGATCCATGAGCTCCTCGACACCGTCGTGGACCACGCCCGCGAGTGGGCCGACGACGCCGCCGAGCGGATCGTCGCCCTCGGCCTGCCGGTGGACGGACGCCTGTCCACGACCGCTGAGAAGACGACGTCGGCCGTTCCGGCGGGCTTCACGCCGTGGGAGGACATGGTCCGCACCGTCATCTCCGACATCGACGGCGTCCTCACCGACCTGCAGGCCGCGATCGAGGGGCTCGATGAGATCGACCTGACCAGTCAGGACGTCGCGATCGCGATCAAGGAGGGGCTGGAGAAGGACCGCTGGTTCCTCTTCGCGCACCTCGCGGAGTAAGCACGCTTCGATCAAGCCCCCGGCGCTGCCGGGGGCTTCGTCGTGTCATCGGGCGTGGGTGACCCGCCCGGCCACGAGCGTGGTCCGCACCTCCATGCTCCGCAGTCCGGCCTCGCCGGCGACGCTCGGATCGGTTGCGCATACGGCGAGGTCGGCGACCGCACCCGGTTCGATCCTCGAAGGCGCGCGTGAGCCGCCGGCAGTGGATGCTGCCAGCGCGGTGGCGAACGGAAGCCGCTCGTGCGGCAGCCACGGGTCTCGCCCGTCCCGGGTGCGGAACACCGCGCCGGCCATCGCCGCCCACGGGTCCAGCGGCGTGACCGGAGCATCCGAGCCCAGGAGGAGGTTCGCCCCCGCATCGGCCAGCGACCTGAGCGGGTACGGCTGGGCCGTCTGCGCGGCCCACACGGTGTCGACGAGATCGCGGTCGTCCAGGGCGTGCTCGGGTTGCACGCTCGCCGAGACCCCCAGACGCGCGAAGCGCGGGATGTCGGTGTGTCGCACGAGCTGGGCGTGCTCGATGGATCCGCTCGCCCCCGTCGCGGCGAACGCGTCGAGGGCCGCGGTGTTCGCGACGTCGCCGATCGCATGCACGGCGCACCCCAGGCCCGCCGCCGTCGCGCGGGTCATGAGCTCGAGCAGCGTCTCGCGGTCGACGGTCAGCACACCGTGGCCGCCCTCCGCGTAGGCATGCGAGCACGCCGCCGTGCGGGTGCCCAGCGATCCGTCGGTGATGACCTTGAGCCCGCGGACGCGGACGAGGCCTTCGGGGTCGCCGTCGACGGGGTCGTCCGTGCGCAGGCCGGCGGAGATCGCGAGGTCGAGGTGCTCGGGGTAGATCCCGTACCGGATGCGCAGCCCGTCGAAGCCGTCGGCGGCGCGGCGCTGCCACACGTCGTGGTTCCATGCCATGTCCAGGTCGACGATGCCGACCACCCCGCGCGCGGCCGCTGCGCGGGCGAAGGCGCTCACCCGCCGGTCGCCGGCGGGTGCGTCCACGGCGTTGAGCCGGCGGGAGATCTCGAACGCATCCGCCTCCCGCAGCACGCCGTCGGCGGGGGCGGGGAACCGCTCGCGGCGCAGCGCCGCGGAGTTCAGCCACACGCTGTGCACGTCGGCGTTGATGAGGTACGTCGGCACCTCACCCGTGGCCCGGTCCAGCACGTCCAGGCTCGGCGCGTCCGGCCAGAACGCGTCGCGGAAGCCGGTGCCCACGCGCCGGCCGTCCTCGGGTGTCACCGAGCCCATCACCGCCGCCGCTTCAGCCGCGGAGGCGGCGTGTCCGAGGGGCGCCCGCTCCCCGGCGAGGGCCGCCTGCAGCACGTGGACGTGATGGTCCCACAGCCCCGGCACGATCCAGGCGCCGTCGACGTCGAGCACCTCTCCGACGGCGCGCAGCACACCCGTCGGAGCGATGTCGGCGATGCGACCGCCCGCCAGGACGATGTCGACGGGATCGTCGTCGGGAAGCAGCTCGCCACCCGGGCCGGCGATGCGCGCCGCGCGGATGGTGCCGACGTGCGCGCCGATCACGCGCGCGTCCGCGCGTCGGCTGCCCGCTGCATCTCGGCGGCCAGCCGCGGCTGCGCGTACGGGCCGTCGCCGGAGAGCTCGGCGATGATGGTCTCCACGACGCCGGGCTCCTTGTTCTGACTCAGCTTGCGCTTGGCCACCACACGCGAGGGCGTCAGGCGGAAGCCGACGGTGCCCTTCTCCAGCCGCTCCACGAACGCGGCGTCGTTCGGCCGCTCCCACATCCGGCGAGGCTGGGGCAGTGCGCTCTCGAAGCGCGCGACGAGGCGATCGAGCACCTGCAGGTTCTCCTCCGGCGTGAGCAGCTCCGGGATCCCCGTCAGGTGGGCGGAGACGAAGTTCCAGGTCGGCACGGATGCCACGTCGCCGTACCAGCCCGGTGAGATGTACCCGTGCGGACCTTGGACGACGACGAGCAGCTCGCGGTCGCCGAGCCCGTGGATGAGGTCGTCGGGCTTGCCGACGTGGCCGACGATGGTGAGGTCGTCGCGGTCCTCATCCAGCATCACGGCGTAGTGGGAGGCGACCATGCCGTCCGCCGTCGCACTGACGAGCGTGACCCACGGGTTCTCCTCCACCAATCGCCGCAGTTCGCCCACGTCGGTGACCGCGAAGCTCGGGTTCTGTCGCATGGCTGCCAGCCTATTTCGCGTCCACAGCGTCCGTCACCCAGATGACACCGGCACGACGACCGTGGTCACCGCTGGCAGGAAGGGCACCAGTATAGGTTCCGGCCCGCCGCCTCCTCGACGACGATCTCCGTCCCGCACACGCGGCAGGGCAGGCCCGCACGGTGGTACACCCAGTGGCGGTCGTCCCGGCTCGCCATCGCACGCCGGTACGCGTCGGGATCGAGGTCGTCCATCGTCATCATCTGGCCCGTGTCGACGCCGATCGTCAGGAGCCGCGCCCAGTCCCGCCACAGTCCGCGGACGAGCTCTTCGGGAACGTCCCGCCCCGGGGTGTGCGGGTTCAGGCGCGCGCGGAACAGCAGTTCGGCCCGGTAGACGTTGCCGATGCCGCTGACGACGGACTGATCCATCAGGAGCAGACCGATCGCCGTGGCCCGTCGCCGCACCGCCGCCACGAAGCGCTCCTCGCCGGCCTCCGCGCCGTCCACGAGCGGGTCGGGGCCGAGCTTGGCGATCGTCGCGGCGACCTCGTCCGGAGTCTGCAGCACGCACGCAGTCGGACCGCGCAGGTCGGCGCACGTGACGTCGGTGAGCAGGCGCAGCCGCACCTGTCCCACCACCGGCGGCGGCCATTCGAGCTCCTCCTGGAGCCCCGTGGTCTGCTCAGACATGCGCACACGCCCGCGCGCCTTGCGCGGGGCACCGATCGAGGACAGCGAGTTCTCACCCGCGGCATCCAGGATCGGGTCGTCGCCGACGTCGGTGCCGCGCTGGTTGGTCTGCCCCATGCGGCCGTTGGCCGAGGCGATGGTGGGGTCCACGAGGATCTCCCCGGCGAAGTCCCACGCGCCGTACAGCCCCAGATGCACCCGCAACCACAGGTCGTCCTCGAACTCGAGGAACATCTGCTTGCCCACCGCGCGCACGGACGTCGCCGCGCGCCCGGAGATGACCTCGGCGCCCTCGGCGAACCGCCCCTGCGGGCTGGATGCGGCGACCACGCGTCCTACGAAGTTGCGGTCGAACTGGCGGGCGATGCGGTGGACGGAATGCCCCTCGGGCATCAGCCTGCCTCGGGGTCGAACCCGTCGCCGTCGGCGAGCACGTCCGGCTGCGTGACGGCGGCCCTCGGGTCGGGCTGCAGCGCGCCGTCGAGTTCGAACGCCGCGATCTGGGCGATGCGGCGGGAGTGCCGCTCGTCTCCGGAGAACGGCGTCGCGACGAACCGGTCGATGAAGGCGGATGCTTCGTCGAAGGTGTGCTGACGGGCGCCGATCGCGATCACGTTGGCGTCGTTGTGCTCACGGGCCAGTTCCGCGGTGGCGATGCTCCACACCAGGGCTGCCCGCACGCCGCGCACCTTGTTCGCCGCGATCTGCTCGCCGTTGCCGGAGCCGCCGAACACGACGCCGAGCGCCTCGATGCCGTCCTCCTGATCGCGGACGACCGCCTGCGCGGCGCGAATGCAGAAGGCCGGGTAGTCATCCAGCGCGTCGTACTCGAGCGGGCCGTGGTCGATGACGTCGTGTCCCTGCGCGGCGAGGTGGTGCTGCAACTGCGTGGAGAAGTCCATTCCCGCGTGGTCGGTGGCGATGTGGATGCGCATGACTGTCATCCTAAGGAGCCACGCCGGCGGCGGCCGGCTTGAACCCCGCCCGCACGTTCTCGCAGCAGCCGGGTCGGCACACATCGAACCACGGGCCCAGCGCGGTCGCGTGCGGACGTTCGGCGGCGAGGGTCCCCCGCAGCCGCTCCTCGATGAGGTCGACCAGGCCCGACACGTACGCCGGGTCCACACCGGGCGTCGGCGTGCGGACGGCCCGCAGGCCCGCCTCGGCGGCAGCCTCCATGGCCTCGGTGTCGAGGTCCCACAGAACCTCCATGTGGTCGCTGACGAACCCCAGTGGCACGATCGCGACCGCTTCGACGCCCTCGGCGGGAAGCCCCGCGATCACGTCGTTGACGTCGGGTTCCAGCCACGGCTGCTGCGGCGGTCCCGACCTCGACTGGTAGACCAGATCCCACGCGACCTCGGCGACGGATTCGGCCAGTTCGGCCATCACCAGTTCGGCGACGGCGCGGTGCTGGGCCGCGTAGGCGCCACCCTCCCCCAGGTCCAGGTCGCGCGGTCCGGAGCGCTCGGCATCGGCGATCGGGATCGAGTGGGTGGAGAACAGCACGCGGATCGCCTCGGGCGCGATGCCGTCGGCGAGGAAGTTCCGCACAGCCGTGCGCACGCCCTCGACGAACGTCGCGACGAAGCCGGGGTGGTCGAAGAACTGGCGCACCTTGTCGATCGTGACCGTCTCACCCAGCCCGGTGGACTCCAGCACCCGGGCGAAATCCTCCCGATACTGGCGGCAGCTGGAGAAGGAGCTGTAGGCGCTGGTGGCGATGGCCAGCAGCGTCGTATCGCCCGCGGCCGCGGCATCCTGCACCGCCTCTTCCAGGTAGGGGGCCCAGTTGCGGTTTCCCCAGTACACCGGCAGCCCGAGGCCCCGGCGCTCGATCTCGGCTTCCAGCGCGGCCTTCAGCGCACGGTTCTGCGCGTTGATCGGGCTGACGCCGTCGAAGTGGCGGTAGTGGTGCGCGACCTCCTCCAGGCGCTCGTCGGGGATGCCGCGTCCGCGGGTGACGTTGCGCAGGAAGGGGATGACGTCCTCCTGCCCCTCGGGCCCGCCGAAGCCGGCCAGGAGGATGGCGTCGTAGGCGACGGGCTCTTCGATCCACGGCAGACCCGAACGCGCGGCGGGGCTGGCGTAGGGAACGGGCTCGGTGGCGGGGGGCTGGGGAGCTTGTGGCGGCACCTCTCCATCTTCTCACCGTCCCCGCGCCCGCTCTCCGTTCCCGGGGAGCCCGGCGCTAGGCTGTTACGGTTGCCGCCGGCGCCAGCAGCGCCTCGCGACATCCCGCCTCTTACCCCTGGGAGCATGCACGTGCCTGGAGAGAACCTCACCCGCATCGAGGCGCAGGAGCGCCGCGCCGTCGTCGACACCCACTCGTACGAGGTCGCCCTCGACCTCACGCGGGGCGCGGAGGTGTTCGGGTCGCGGACGGTCATCCGCTTCGCCGCCGCCGAGGGCGCAGACACCTTCGTCGACCTGATCGCGCGCGAAGTGCGCGAGATCACCCTCAACGGCCGCCCGGTCGACCTGGGCGCCTTCTCCGACTCGCGCATCGCGCTGAGCGGCCTGGCCGCCGAGAACGAACTCGTCGTGGACGCGGACTGCCTCTACACCAACACCGGCGAGGGGCTGCACCGCTTCGTCGACCCGGTCGACGATGAGGTCTACCTGTACTCGCAGTTCGAGGTTCCCGACTCGCGGCGGATGTACGCCGTCTTCGAGCAGCCGGATCTGAAGGCCGCCTTCCAGTTCACCGTCACCGCCCCCGAGCAGTGGGCGGTGGTCTCCAACTCCCCCACGCCCGAGCCGCAGCGCCACGGCGACGGGACGGCCACGTGGACGTTCGAGCCCACGCCGCGGATCTCGTCCTACATCACCGCGCTCATCGCCGGCCCCTACGAGTCGACGTTCTCGGAGCTGACCAGTTCCTCCGGCCGTGTCATCCCGCTGGGCGTCTACGCGCGCAAGAGCCTGTGGCAGTACCTGGACGCCGACTACGTCTTCGACAAGACGCGCGAGGGCTTCGCCTACTACGAGGAGAAGTTCGCGTACCCGTATCCGTTCGCCAAGTACGACCAGCTGTTCGTGCCGGAGTTCAACGCCGGTGCGATGGAGAACGCCGGAGCGGTCACCTTCACCGAGTCGTACGTGTTCCGCAGCAAGGTCACCGACGCCATCAAGGAGCGTCGCGTCGTCACGATCCTGCATGAGCTCGCGCACATGTGGTTCGGCGACCTCGTGACCATGAAGTGGTGGAACGACCTGTGGCTGAACGAGTCGTTCGCCGAGTGGGCGTCCACGATCGCCACCGCCGAGGCCACCGAGTGGACGCACGCGTGGACGACGTTCAACGCCATGGAGAAGACCTGGGCCTACCGGCAGGACCAGCTCCCCTCCACGCACCCTGTGGTCGCCGAGATCAACGACCTCGAAGACGTGCAGGTCAACTTCGACGGCATCACCTACGCCAAGGGCGGTTCGGTGCTCAAGCAGCTGGCCGCCTGGGTCGGCATCGAGCAGTTCTTCGCCGGCGTGGCGGCGTACTTCGCCAAGCACGAGTGGTCCAACACCGAGCTGCCCGACCTGCTGTCCGAGCTCGAGGCCACGAGCGGCCGCGACCTCGCCGGCTGGTCGAAGAAGTGGCTGGAGACGGCGGGCGTGAACACGCTCTCGCCGCTCATCGATGAATCCTCCGACGGCACGATCTCCCGCTTCGGGATCGTGCAGACCGCGCCCGCGGACTACCCGACGATCCGTCCGCATCGGCTGGGCGTGGGGTTCTACGACCTCACCGACGGCGCCCTCGAGCGCACGCACTACCTGGAGCTGGACGTGGACGGCGACCGCACCGACGTGCCCGAGCTGACCGGCCACCGCCGCCCCGACCTCGTGCTGCTGAACGACGGCGATCTCGCCTACGCCAAGATCCGGCTGGACGAGCGGTCGCTGCGCACCGCCATCGCGCACCTGAAGGACATCAGCGACCCCCTCGCCCGCTCGCTGGTGTGGGGCGCGGCGTGGGACCAGACGCGGGATGCCGAGGCCTCCGCGAGCGACTACGTCGACCTCGTGCTGCGCAACATCGGCGCCGAGACCGAGTCCACCACCGTCCGCACGACCCTTGCGCAGCTGCAGCTCGCGGCCAATTCCTACGTCGCCCCGGAGACCCGCGACGCCACGCGCGAGCGGGTCGCGGCAGGCCTCTGGGAGCTGGCGCAGGCCGCCGAGCCCGGCAGCGACAGCCAGCTGCAGTTCGTCACCGCGTTCGCCTCGGCCGCGGCGACCGCCGACCAGTGGGACCAGGTGCGCGCGCTCCGCGACGGGCAGACGCGGCTGGAAGGCCTCGAGATCGACACCGACCTGTCGTGGCAGCTGCTGGTCTCCCTCGCCGCCGGCGGACGTGTCGGGGTCGCCGAGATCGACGCCGCCCTCGAGGCAGACAACACCGCGAAGGGCGGGGAGTTCGCCGCGCAGGCGAAGGCTGCCCTGCCGGATGCGGCGGCGAAAGCCGCGGCCTGGGACGCGCTCGTCGCCAACGACGAGGCGCCCAACACGATCGTGCGGGCGGCGGCCGCGGGCTTCGTCCACCCCGCGACGGTCGACGCACTCCGGCAGTTCGTGGCGCCCTACTTCGACATGCTGCTGCCCATCTGGGAGTCGCGGACCTACCAGATCGCGCAGTACCTGATCGTGGGCCTGTACCCCGCGCCCCTCGCCGACGTCGCACTGCGCGATGCCACGCGCGCGTGGCTGGCGGAGCACCCCGACGCCCCGCCGGCCCTCCGCCGCCTCGTTCACGAGAACCTCGCGGGCGTCGAGCGCGCCCTCGCGGTGCAGGAGCGCGACGCGGAGTAGCGCGGCACGCCGCACGGATGCCTCGACGCCCAGCCGGCGCCGAGGCATCCGTCGCTAGCATGGGAGGGATGTCCGCTCCCACTCCCCCGCCCGAGACCGACGTGACGAACCCGGATTTCTGGGTGCGTGTCGGGGAGGTCGCCCTCGATGTCGGCCTCAAGGCCCTCAACGTCGTCGTCGTGATCGCGGTGAGCGTGCTGCTCGCGTGGCTCCTCCGGTTCGTGATCCGCCGCGTCGTGGGGCGCATCGTCAACGGTGCCAAGAGCAAGGCGAACGTCGACGACACGCAGGCGCTGGAGCGCTCGCCCCTGAGCGCGGTGCGACTCGTGCAGCGCACGCGCACGCTCGGCTCCATCCTGCAGAACATCGTCAACGTGGCCGTCGTGGTGATCGCCCTCGTGCTCATCGCCGGCATCGTGGCCCCCGACATCCTCGCCTCGCTGACCCTGCTGACCGCCGCGATCGGCGCCGGCCTGGGTTTCGGCGCGCAGAACATCGTCAAGGACGTCCTCAACGGCATCTTCATCGTCGCCGAGGATCAGATCGGCATCGGCGACGTCGTCGATGTCGGCCTCGCCACCGGCGTGGTGGAGTACGTCAGCGTGCGGATCACGCACGTCCGCGACGTCAACGGCACGCTCTGGTACGTCCGCAACGGCGAGATCACGCGCATCGGCAACATGTCGCAGGGGTGGTCGCGCGTCATCGTCGACCTGGCCGTGCCGGCGGACGCCGACGTCGGCGAGGTCGAGTCTGCGATGCTCGGGGCCGCCCAGACACTCACGAAAGACCCGAAGTGGCGTACCCGCATCATCGAGCAGCCCGAGATCTGGGGCCTGGAGTCCGTCAGCGGCGACGCCCTCGTCATCCGCATCGTCTTGAAGACCCGCGCGAATGCCAAGGATGATGTCGCCCGGGAGCTGCGGATGCGGCTCAAGCGCGCGATCGAAGAGCTGGGGCTGAAGATCCCCCAGCTGAACTCCATCGTCCTCTCCGGCCCCGAGGGGGCGCAGCGCGTGCGGGGGGCCAACCCGCCCAGGACGCGTCCGAACCCGGTGACACCGGAGCGCCCCGTGTGGAAGCCGCGCCGCAAGCGCGCGGCCGCGGAGGACGCCGGCGGCAAGGACACCGGCGCGAAGGACACCGGCGCTTCATCGAAGGCCCCGAAGACACCCCCGGCACCCCCGACGCCGCCGGCCGAGCGCGCCACCGGGAAGCCCGCGCCGGGCAGCCCCGAGGAGCCGGGCGCATGAGCGAACCGTTGAGCTTCTTCGACGAGGTCGGCGGCGAGGCGGTGTTCCGCCGCCTGGTCGAGGTCTTCTACCGCGAGGTGGCCCTGGACGACGTGCTCAAGCCGATGTATCCGGAAGAGGACCTGGGGCCGGCGCAGGAGCGCCTGACCCTCTTCCTCATGCAGTACTGGGGCGGACCCACCACCTACAGCCAGGGCCGCGGTCACCCGCGCCTGCGGATGCGGCACATGCCGTACGTCGTGGACGCGGATGCGCGCGACCGGTGGCTGCGCTGCATGCGCACCGCCGTCGACGAGCTCGAACTGCCTCCCCTGCACGAGGCCACCCTGTGGGACTACCTCTCCCGCGCGGCCTATGCCATGGTGAACACGATGGACGCGACGGGCGACCGGGGAGCCCGGTCATCGCTGCCACTGGCGGGAGACGACCGCCGCTGACCGCCGGGACGACGAAGGAGTCGCCATGACCGTCCGGACGCACGACACCGACGTGCTCATCATCGGGTGGGGCCTGGCGGGCCTGGTCGCCTCACGCGAGGCCCTGCGCGCGGGGAAGCGGATCGTCGTGGTCGATCAGGAATCGCGCACGAACCTCGGGGGTCAGGCGTGGTGGTCCTTCGGCGGCCTGTTCTTCATCGACTCCCCCGAGCAGCGGAGACTCGGGATCACCGACTCGCTCGACCTGGCCCGTCAGGACTGGTTCGGCACGGCCGGTTTCGATCGGCCGGAGGACGCGCGGCCGCGGGAGTGGGCCGAGGCCTACCTCGCCTTCGCCGCCGGCGAGAAGCGCGCGTGGCTGAAAGAACTCGGCATCGGGTTCTTCCCCATCGTCGGGTGGGCCGAACGCGGCGGGTACACGGCCCTGGGCCCTGGCAACTCGGTGCCCCGCTTCCACATCGCGTGGGGCACGGGCCCCGGCATCGTGGCGCCGTTCCAAGCCGCACTCGAAGAGGCAGAACGCGACGGGCGCGCCGTCGTCCTGCCGCGCCATCGGGTGACGCAGCTGCGCACCGCCGGAGGCGTCGTCGTCGGCGCGGCCGGCGACGTACTGGCACCCACGGGCGCGCCCCGGGGCGCGGCATCCTCGCGCGAGAGCATCAGCGGCTTCGAGGTGAACGCGGCGGCCACCGTGGTCTCGGCCGGCGGCATCGGCGGAAACCAGGACCTCGTCCGCGCGCAGTGGCCCGCCCGCCTGGGAGAGCCGCCGCGGTCCATGGTCACCGGCGTGCCGGCCTACGTGGACGGGTCGATGCTGGGCATCGCCGGCGAGGCGGGGGGCAGGCTCATCAACGGCGACCGCATGTGGCATTACGTCGAGGGCATCCGCAATTGGGACCCGGTATGGCCCTCGCACGGCGTCCGCATCCTGCCCGGGCCCTCCTCGCTGTGGCTGGATGCCACGGGCCGGCGCCTGCCCGCTCCCCTGTTCCCCGGGTTCGACACGCTGGGGACCCTCGCCCACCTGCGCGCCACCGGCTACGACCACTCGTGGTTCGTCCTGTCCTCGCGCATCGTGGAGAAGGAGTTCACCCTCTCCGGCAGCGAGCAGAACCCCGACCTGACCGGCAAGGACCTGGGCCTGCTCGTCCGTTCCCGCCTGGGCAAGGGCGCGGCAGGTCCGGTGCAGGCCTTCCTGGACCACGGGGAGGATTTCGTCGTGCGCGAGGACCTCGACGCCCTCATCGCCGGGATGCGGGCCCTGCCCGGCGGGGACGCGCTGGACGCCGCCTGTGTGCGCGCGGAGGTGGAGGCCCGCGACCGCGAGATGGCGAACGACTTCACCAAGGACGCGCAGATCGCGATGCTCCGCTCCGCGCGCGCCTTCCGCGGCGACCGCATCATCCGCACGGCCGCACCCCACCGCATCCTCGACCCCGCCGCCGGCCCGCTGATCGCGGTGAAGCTGCACGTCCTCACGCGAAAGTCGCTGGGCGGCCTGGAGACCGACCTGGGCGGCCAGGTCCTCGGCGACGCCGGCGCACCGGTACCGGGCCTGTACGCCGCCGGTGAGAGCAGCGGGTTCGGCGGCGGCGGGATGCACGGCTACCGGGCACTGGAGGGGACGTTCCTGGGCGGCTGCCTGTTCTCCGGCCGCGCGGCCGGACGCGCCGCGGCCGCGGCCCTGTAGCCCCGGTCGGCCCTCACTCCGGGCCGGTGCGGCGCACGGGCGTCAGCCCGGCGCGCACAGGCCCGCGCACCAGCACGTGTCCGCGCCGGAGCGAGATCCGCGTCCACGGGCCGGCGGAGCGCATGCTCGCCGTCTCCTCACCGGCGATGAAGCCGAGGGCGAAGGCCGCGAACGCCACCCCCAGCGGCAGGCCGCCCAGGGCGTCGTCGGGCGGCCCCCACACCTGGGCGCGGACGGCACGGACGGCGTCCTCGCCGGCGTCGACGGGCACCCGGTCGGCGACGGCGGCGATCCCCCACTGCGCGCGCGCGGCCAGGACGGATGCGGTCAGCTCGCCCGCCGCGGCCCATCCGCCGCGCGGCGGCGACACACCGGCCCAGCTCGCCGAGAGCGCCGTGGCCGGCAGCGCCACGGCCGCCCGGTCATCCAGCGCCGTCGTGAGCGCGTCGGCGGCGACGACGAGGTCGCATTCGAGCTCGGGATCCACGCCCATCACGCGCATCCCCAGGATCGTGGGCGTGCTGTCGCCCAGGCCGCGCGGGGCCAGCGGCGCGCACGTCACCACGAGCGTCCCCGCCGCCGCGCGCAGCCGCACCGCGCCGTCCCCGAGCCGCGAGGCGCGGGAGGCGAAGGTGAGCAGATCGGCCGCGGCCAGGGCGTCGGGGAAGATCAGGCGCGGGGACACCCGGCCTAAACTATCAAGGGGTGGTGGACGCCCGCCGGTAGGAGGACGAGTGTCGGACGCGGTCGATTCGGTGCAGGCACTGCTGGATGTCCTCGATCTGAAGGATGCCGGCGCACGCACCACCGAGGACATCTTCACCGGCACGTCCCAGCCGATGCCCACGGGGCGCGTGTACGGGGGGCAGGTCCTGTCGCAATCGGTGGTCGCCGCCGCGCGCACGCTGCCGTCCGATCGCATGATCCACTCCATGCACGGGTACTTCCTGCGCCCCGGCGATGTCGAGGACGGCATCACCTTCTCCGTCGATCGCATCCACGACGGCCGTTCGTTCTCCACCCGGCGAACCCAGGCGTACCAGGCGGGCGTGCCGATCTTCTCGATGATCGCCTCGTTCCAGGACGAGGACCCCGGCGTGGACCACCAGGAGCCGATGCCCGACGTCCCCGACCCCGACGACCTGGCCGATCCGGCGCTCGGCCCCGAGGCGCAGCATCCCATGACGCGGCGGCTCTTCAATGCGCGGCCCGTCGACCTGCGCCACGTGCCCTCTTCGATCTACTTCGAGGTCACCGGCGACCCCGCGCCGCGCCAGGCGGTGTGGATGCGCGCGCGGCGGCGTCTCCCCGACGACCGTCTGCTGCACCGCGCCGCTCTCGGCTATCTGAGCGACCTGACGATCCAGGAACCGATCCTGCGCGCCCACGGCATCCCGTGGTCGTATCCGGGACTGCGCGTGGCGAGCCTGGATCACGCCATGTGGTGGCACCGGGACGCGCGGGTGGACGACTGGCTGCTCTACGTGCAGGAGTCCCCCAGCGCCCTCGGCGGACGGGGGCTTGCCACCGGGCGGATCTACACCCGCGAGGGCGTCCTGGCCGCCAGCGTGGCGCAGGAGATCATGGTGCGCATCCCTCAGGACTGACGGCGCCGCCGGTAGTCGATCGGCTCGTCGAGGAACGGCGTCCACGCGGCGCGCTCCTCGGCGCTCCAGCGCTGGGGGCGGCCGGTGGCGGTGTCGACGATCACGACCACGGCCGTGGCCCGCGCGTACAGCACCTGCTCCTCGTCGCCGAGCGGGCTGTACACCTCGAAGCACACGTCCGCGCTGGAACCGCCGATGCGCCCGATCCACAGCTGCACGTCCAGCGGCCGCTGCCCGTACGGCACCGGCCGGTAGTACTCGATCTCCTGGCGGGCGATGAGGGTCGCACGGGCGCCGCCGTTCTCCAGCACGTCCATGTCGAACACGGCCGTGGGAAGCGGCTCCGCGGTGCCGTCGCCGCGCCAGAAAGCCCGCAGCCGGGCCTCTTCGAGCAGCTTCAGCATCGAGGTGTTGTTGACGTGACCGAGCGCGTCCAGATCGCCCCAGCGCAGGTGGATGGGGATGTGCAGCCGCGGCCGGTCAGTCACGCGTGAGCTTGCGGTAGGTGGAGCGGTGCGGGTTGGCGGCATCCGGGCCGAGGCGCTCGATCTTGTTCTGCTCGTAGGCTTCGAAGTTGCCCTCGAACCAGTACCACTTGTCGGGCTGCTCCTCGGTGCCTTCGTACGCCAGGATGTGCGTGGCGATGCGGTCCAGGAACCACCGGTCGTGCGTGATGACCACCGCGCAACCGGGGAATTCCAGGAGGGCGTTCTCCAGCGACCCCAGGGTCTCGACGTCGAGGTCGTTGGTCGGCTCGTCCAGCAGCAGCAGATTGCCCCCCTCCTTGAGCGTGAGCGCGAGGTTCAGGCGGTTGCGCTCACCACCGGAGAGCACGCCGGCCTTCTTCTGCTGGTCGGGTCCCTTGAAGCCGAACTTCGACACGTAGGCGCGCGAAGGGATCTCCACCTTGCCGACGGTGATGATGTCCAGCCCGTCGGAGACGACCTCCCACAGCGACTTGTTCGGGTCGATGTTGGCGCGCGACTGGTCGACGTAGCTGATCTTGACCGTCTCGCCGATCTTGAGCTGGCCGCCGTCCAGCGGCTCCAGGCCCACGATCGTCTTGAACAGCGTCGTCTTGCCCACGCCGTTGGGGCCGATGACGCCGACGATGCCGTTCGGCGGCAGGCTGAAGCTCAGTCCGTCGATGAGCGAGCGGTCGCCGAAGCGCTTCTGCAGATTCTTCGCCTCGATCACGACACTGCCCAGACGCGGCCCCGGCGGGATCTGGATCTCCTCGAAGTCGAGCTTGCGCGTGCGGTCGGCTTCGGCGGCCATCTCCTCGTAGCGCGCCAGGCGCGCCTTGGACTTGGCCTGGCGTCCCTTGGTGTTCGAGCGGACCCAGTCCAGTTCGTCGGCGAGCCGCTTGGCCAGCTTGGCGTCCTTCTTGCCCTGCACCTCCAGGCGCTCGCGCTTCTTCTCCAGGTACGTGGAGTAGTTGCCCTCGTAGCCGATGAGGCGGCCGCGGTCGACCTCGGCGATCCATTCGGCGACGTTGTCGAGGAAGTACCGGTCGTGCGTGACGGCGATGACGGCGCCGGGGTATTTCTGCAGGTGCTGCTCCAGCCACAGCACGCTCTCGGCGTCCAAGTGGTTGGTCGGCTCGTCCAGCAGGAGGAGGTCGGGCTTCTGCAGCAGCAGCTTGGTCAGCGCGACGCGGCGCTTCTCACCACCGGACAGCGGCGCGATCTCTGCGTCGCCGGGAGGCGTGCGCAGCGCGTCCATCGCCTGCTCGAGCTGCGAGTCGAGGTCCCACGCGTCCGCGGCGTCGATCTCCTCCTGCAGCGTGCCCATCTCCGCCAGCAGCGCATCGAAATCGGCGTCGGGGTCGGCCATGAGACCGGAGATCTCGTTGAAGCGGTCGACCTTCGCCTTGATCGCGATGCCGTCCTGGATGTTCTCCAGCACGGTCTTGGATTCGTCCAACTCCGGCTCCTGCATGAGGATGCCCACGGTGAAGCCCGGGCTGAGCTTGGCCTCACCGTTGGAGGGAGTGTCCATCCCTGCCATGATCTTCAGGATCGTCGACTTACCCGCACCGTTCGGACCGACCATGCCGATCTTGGCACCGGGAAGGAACGCCATCGTGACGTCGTCGAGGATCAGCTTGTCGCCCACGGCCTTACGGGCGCGCACCATCGAGTAGATATATTCCGCCATAACCTGTCCAGTCTACGGTCCGCCGCCTGGACGCCGCCGTCACCAGTCGATCGGACGGGTGTTGCCGACGAGGCAACCGCCGGACTCGAGCCCGGGCATCACGGCGGTCACCGGGTCGCCGGTGGCGGGTCCCACCTGCCCGATGAGGCACTCCTCGCCCCACCGCACGGAGAACTGGATGCTTTCGGCGGGGTTGCCCACCGTCGACTCGTCGGCGGTGACCTGCATCGCCGTCCGATCGAATCCGGCCGCGGTGAGAGCGTCGATATAGGCACGCCCCGCCACTCGGTCCGGGTCAGGTCCGGCCCACACCGCCTGGACGATGCCGGTGAAGAAGGGCAGGTTGTCCTCGGCGGTGCCGTCGGGCACCAGCGCCGGCGCGGCCGGCGTCGGCGGAGCGTCGGACGGCGTGGGCGCCGGTGACGCGGCCGTCTGCGTGGGAGCAGGCTCGGATGCTGGGGTGCACGCCGTGGCCGTTGCGGTCAGCGCTCCGGCGAGCAGGAGGGCGGCAAGACGCCGGGTCAGGAGCGTTCGGGCCACGAGGGCAGTCTATGCCGCCTCAGAACGGCGTCTCGTCCGGGCCTCCCGAGGCCGCGGAGACCCTGTCCGCCCCGGCACCCACCAGATCCCCGGCCGGGATGGTCCAGCCGCTCGCATCGGTGGCGCCGGCGGCGGCCTGCTCGCCCGTACGGGCCTGCTCCCCCGCTCCCCGGTCGGCGTCCCCGCCGTCTGCGCGCTGGTAGGACGTGGTGCCCCACAGCAGGTCGTGGCCGACGGAGTCGGCGTCGATCTCGGCCGTCGTGCCGCGTTTGCTCCCGGTGTCCCAGTCGCGCAGCCGCAGTCGTCCGGTGACGACCACCCGGTCGCCCTGATGCAGCGACGCGTAGGCGTGCTCACCCAGCCCGCGGAAGGCGGACACCGTGAACCAGTTCGTGTACTGCTCGACCCACTTCCCGCTCCCGCGGTCGAACCGGCGGTGCGGGGATGCCACGCGGAACGAGGTGACCCGCACGCCTTCGGCGATCGTGCGCTGCTCGGGCTCGGTGGCGATATTGCCGGTGACGGTGATGATCTCGGTCATGTCGCATCCTCTCGGTCGGATGCTCCGGTGCCCGCGTGCCCGTCGGGCACCGGAGCTGTCACCATCGTCGCGAGCGGATGCGGTCCCTGGACGGCCGCGCACCTGGGCTGGGGACAGGCTGCGCTGCACGCGGCCTGGGGAGGAGACTCAGCCGGCCAGGATGTAATCAGCGAAGCGGGCGCGCACCTTGCTCACCTTCGGGACGGCCACGGCCAGGCAGTACCCCTGCGTGGGATTCTTCGCGAAGAAGTCCTGGTGCTCGTCCTCGGCCGGGAAGAACTCCCCGAGCGGTTCGATGGTGGTGACGACCCCGCCGTCCCACCACTGCGATGCGCGGTCGCGTGCTGCCTCGAACAGCCGGCGCTGCCCGTCGTCGGCGAAGAACATCGCGCTGCGGTACTGCGTCCCGATGTCGTTGCCCTGTCGGTTCAGCTGCCGAGGGTCGTGCATCGTGAAGTACGCGTCGAGGATCACCTCGGGCGGGATGACGTCGGAGTCGAAGGAGACCGCGACCGCTTCGGCGTGCCCGGTGCGCCCCATGCACACCTGCTCGTAGGTCGGGGCAGGCGTCTCGCCCCCGGTATAGCCGGAGACCACAGAGGTGACACCGCGCAGCGCGCGGTAGGCCGCATCCAGGCACCAGAAGCAGCCGCCTGCCAGCACGAACGTGGTCATGACTCCTCCTCTGGTCCGGCCCTCGCCTCCACGCTACGCGCTTCCCCTGCCCGCCCGGCGGCGCAGCGATGTCGGAGGGGGTGCCTACCGTGGACGGCATGATCACGATGGACACGCCCGAGCTGCCGGCACTGGCCTGGGCGCGCGTGCAGGTCGTCGGCCGGGGCCGGTGGCGGGTGACCGACCGCTCCGGACGCGTTCTCGGGCACGTGCACCGCGTCGCCACCGATCGGGGCTGGCGGTACGCCGCCGAGCGGTTCCACCTCGCGTCGCGGTCGTTCCGCCGGCTGGGCGAATTCTGGACGCCGGATGAGGCACTCGAGTGCCTCAGGTATCAGCGCTGACTCACACCACGGCGTCGAAGCGCTCGGCGCGGCCCAGCGGCGCACCCGCGATCACCCCGGGCCACGTCTCGGCGAGGATCCCGGCCGCCCGCACGAGCTCGTCCGGCGGTGAGGTGAACGGAACGCGCAGGTGCCGGTCGTGACCGCCCTCGACGGCGAACCGCGCGCCGGCGGACAGGTACAGCCCGCGCGACCGTGCCGCGATCACGAGGGGCGAGCTCAGCGGGGCATCCAGCTCGACCCACAGCGACACCCCGCCCCGCACCTGCGGCACCTCCCATTCCGGCAGCAGTGCGGCCAGCGCCGCGCTCAGCGCGTCACGACCTGCGCGCAGACCCGCGGAGCGCTGGGTGATGATCTCGGCCATTCGGGGCAGCAGCGCGGCGGCGACGGCCTGCTCGAACTCGGGGGTGCCGAGGTCGTGCACCGGCCGCGCCGCTGCGAGACGACGGATGATGTCGGCCGATGCCCGCACCCACCCGACCCGCAGACCGCCCCACACCGTCTTGCCGAGCGAGCCGATCCGGACCACGCGGGTGTCGCCGGCGAACGGCTCGGGTCCGCCGTCGTCGTCGATGGCGAGGTCGGCGATCGTCTCGTCGACGACGAGGAGGGTCCCGACCCTGTCGGCCGCCGCAGACAGCGAGCCGACCTCGCCGGGCGTCATCGTGCGGCCCGTCGGGTTCTGGAAGGAGGGCATCAGGTAGGCCAGCACCGGCAGGGTGCGCGCGAAGGCCTGCTCGGCGCGGTCCAGATCCCATCCCTCCCCCGTGGTCACCGGCACCGCGACCATCCGCGCCCCCGCCCGTCGGAAGGCATCGGCGGCATGCGGGTAGGTCGGCGTCTCGATGAGGACCCGGTCGGCACGGCCGAGCAGTACGGCGGCGATGAGATGGATGGCGCTCTGCGCACCGGAGGTGACCAGCACCTCGTCCGCCCCCGTGGGAATGCCCCGGTCGCGGTAGCGCCGGGCGATCTGCTCCCGCAGGACCGGGTGCCCCACGACGTCGTACCCCGAGCGCGCCACGAGCGTCGTCGCCCCCGTGGCGACCTCGGCGATCACGCCCGCGAGTCCGGGCCACGCCGAAGGCGAGGCCTGCTGCAGATCGAGCGCGTCGGACACGCCCGGGCGGACGCCGGGGTCGGTGCGGACAAGCGGGAGGGTCACGCTCCCCGATCCGCGGAGGCTCCGGATGTGGCCGGAGTCACGGAGGCTGCGGTATGCGGCGGCCACCGTGGTCCGGCTCACACCGAGTGCCGACGCGAGCTCCCGCTCGGCGGGCAGCGCCGTGTGCGCCGCGAGGCGGTTGTCCAGGCACAGCAGGCGCACGGCATCGGCCAGCGCCTCGTAGGCCGGCTCACTGCTGCGCCACCCGCCGAGACCGGTGGCCAGCGCCCGGGCGGAGATCCGCGAATCCATGCATGCCACCGTAGCCCTATTGGACCGTACGTCGAGGGCCAATCCGGTGATGTGATGGTTCCGTGCCTCGCCGGATCCTTCAGTTGCTCATCGGTCTCGCGCTGTACGGGTTCGGCTGCGCCTTGACGATCTCGGCCGGTCTGGGGGTCGACCCCTGGACGGTGCTCGCCGAGGGGCTGTCGTTGCGCACCGGCATCGGTGTGGGATGGATGACGAATCTGCTGGGGGCGGTGGTGCTGCTGGCGTGGATCCCGCTGCATCAGCATCCGGGCATCGGCACGCTGGCCAACATCGCCCTGGTGGGGACGGCGATGCAGGCCACGCTCGCCGTCGTGTCCACACCGTCGGCCCCGCTCCCCCGCATCGCCATGCTCGCGGCCGGAGTCGTGTCGGTGGCCGTGGCGTCGGGCCTGTACATCGGCGCGCGATTCGGTCCCGGGCCCCGCGACGGGCTCATGACAGGCCTGAATGCGCGCTTCGGCACGCCCATCTGGCTGTGCCGCCTCGGCGTGGAGGGGTCGGTGCTCGTCCTGGGATGGTGGCTCGGCGGCACCGTGGGGATCGGGACCGTGGTCTTCGCGGTGTGCATCGGCCCGCTGGTGCACATCGCGCTGCCGTTGTTCGACATCCCACCGGAGGGTCCCGGCGCGCCTGTGGGCGTCGTCAGTGCTCGCGGTACTGCGCGGGCTCGGCCCCTGGCTTGAGGTGGGACTGCAGCGCGCGCTTGGCGATGTCCATCGACGGATACGTTCCCAGAGCGGCATCCGCACCGGCCATGTGGACCGTGTAGCCCTCGCCGTCCTTCTGGATGGTGCCCACCACGCCGGCCGGTCCGTATGCCACCCAGAGGCGGCGTGTGCTGGTTTCGGTCATCGTCGATCCGTCCCTTCACTCGTGCGCCTCCGACGCTACGCCGCGCGACGGAGGGGCACCAGTGCACGCGGGCTCGCGCATCGGTACCCTGGGAGATCGACCCCCAGTAGCTCAGTGGATAGAGCAGCGGCCTTCTAATCCGCCGGTCACACGTTCGAATCGTGTCTGGGGGACGTGCGGCACCGGGGGGTTCCTCGTCCTCATTAGGATGGGGGACATGGTGGGAGCTTCCGAGAACGACCGCCTCGTGTGGATCGACTGCGAGATGACGGGACTCGACCTCACCGTCGACGAACTCGTCGAGATCGCGGTCGTGGTGACCGATTTCGAACTGACCGTGATCGACCCGGGGTTCCAGATCGTCATCAAGCCAGACGAGTCGGCCCTGGCGAACATGAGCGAATTCGTCACGGAGATGCATCGCACCTCCGGGCTGCTGGAGGAGATCCCCGCGGGCGTCTCCCTGGCGGACGCCGAGTTCCAGGCGCTGGAGTACATCCAGCGGTTCGTGCCGCTCGAGGGCAAGGCCCCGCTGGCCGGCAACACGATCGGCACCGACCGCATGTTCCTGGCGAAGTACATGCCGCGCGTGGATCGCTGGCTGCACTACCGCAACGTCGACGTGTCCAGCATCAAGGAGCTGTCGCGTCGTTGGTATCCCCGGGCCTACATCCATGCTCCGGCCAAGAGCGGCGGCCACCGCGCCCTCGCCGACATCCACGAGTCGATCCGCGAGCTGGCGTACTACCGCGGCGCCGTCTTCGTTCCCGAGCCCGGGCCCTCCAGCGACGACGCGCGCGCCGTGGCGGCGGCGACGGTGTCCGCGTATCCCTTCGCGATGTGAGAGAATCGTTGGGTTGCCCCGCGTGAGCGGGGCGCATGGTGGGTATAGCTCAGTCGGTAGAGCACCTGGTTGTGGTCCAGGGGGTCGCGGGTTCAAGTCCCGTTACTCACCCCAATGTTCTCTGCGAGAACCGGGGCACCTCAGAAGGCGTGCAACGTCACCCTAGAGGGACGATGTAGGAATCGACCTGTGCGATCAAGTCCCGCTGGAACGTGAACAGGTCGCTGTATGCGAACCGAAAGCTGCCGGTCTCGCGGTGGTGCCCGCGGCCGATCCCGGTGACGACGACGGCATCATCGGCTTCCAGGACGCGTTCCACCTCGAGCAACGGACTGCCCTCGAAAGCAGGGTTCTCGATCTCGGTGTCGAATTCGGCCTTCCCACGGGTCGTCCGCATGCCGTGAAGCTTCCAGACCACGTCCTCCGTCAGGCAGTCCAGGATCGCCTCATGATCGCTGCTGCGGAAACCATCCAGGTAGCGCTGCACGGTCTGCTGCCGGTTGCTCATAGGTTCATCCCTTCTGTGCGGGTCAGATCGGTGAGGACGAGCGCGAGTCGCTCGAGGACCCCGGTCAGTCCGGTGCGTGCCTGCTCCGTCCGCAGATCGGCGGGCAGGGCACGCTGGCGGATTCGGACCATCGTGCCGACACCGGCGGGTTCCAGGCTGATCTCCGTCACCAGGCCCGAGTGGGGCGAGCTGAAGGACAGCAACGACGGCGGGTCGATGACCTCGTACCGGAAGCGGAGCGGATGACTGCAACCATCGACCCCGACCGTGGCGAGCGTGAAAGCGCCCCCGATGCGAAGGTCGGCGGACACCGAGCCGGTGCGGATCGTTGCGTGATCGCCGCCCCAGAACGCCGCCAGGTGCTCGGGAGTCGTGAACATTCGCCACACCATCTCGGGATCGGCATCGAGATGCCGGACAGCGATCAGCTCGTCGCTATCCAGGGTCGCTCTCGCTCTCATGACTCCCCCTTGACCGCCGCAAGGTGCTGCTCGAGCAGGTCGAGGCGGGACTCCCACTCTCGCCGTTGATCGGCTATCCAGTCGCTGACCTCCTGCAGCCGTTCGATGTTCAGCCGACACGGGCGCCGCTGGCCATCGACCCGCTGGTGGATCAGACCACGGCTCCGGAGGATGCCGACGTGACGGGACACGGCCTGAGGCGTCAGGTCGAATGGTTCGGCGAGTTCGCCGACGGTTGCCTCGCCCCGCGTGAGTCGGCGGATGATCGCCCGGCGAGTCGGATCCGCCAGGGCATCGAAGGCTGCATCCAGCGCGAGGTCGGACTCACTCGTGATCATGGCGACCACGGTATACACAAGCTTCTCCTTGCACAAGGATCACGCTGTGTACGCCGGGTGTACCGGCTTTCTGCCACTGTGGTCTTCCGGAGGCACCTACCCGGCGGGTCGGCTAAGTTGGAACAGTCCGCGCCGGACCCGTGATCATGCCCCCACACCACGCCCCCTGCCCCCGCCCAGCCCCGTCGCCGTCATGATCGATCTGGACGACGACGCCTCGGGGTTGGGCAGCATGGATGCCGCGACCTTCGAGCAGCTCGTGATCGATGAACTGGACCGCCTCCCCGACGACATGGTCGATGGACTCGACAACGTCGTCTTCGTGGTGGAAGACCGCCCGGAGGACGGCTCGCTCGACCTCCTCGGACTCTACGACGGGTGGTCGCTGACCGAACGCGACCGGTACGGCAGCTCCGGCGAACTGCCCGACCGCATCATCCTGTACCGCGAGCCGCACCTGGCCGCGTGCGAGAGCCTGGAGGAACTGCGCGACGAGGTGCACACCACGCTCGTCCACGAGATCGCCCACTTCTACGGCATCGACGACACACGCCTGCACGAGCTGGGGTGGGCATGACCGGCACCCTGACCGAAGAGGACGTCCGGCGCGACACCGCCGCCGTCGCCGACCGCCCCTGGCAAACGGTGGTCTGGAACGATCCGGTGAATCTGATGAGCTACGTCGTCCACGTCTTCCGGACGTACTTCGGCTACCCGCCGGCCGAAGCCACCCGCCTCATGCTCGCCGTGCACCACGACGGTCATGCCATCGTGGCCGAAGGCCCGCGCGAGCAGATGGAACTGCACACCGCGGCGATGCACGACTACGGATTGTGGGCCACCGTGCGGAAGGCCCCCGAATGAGCGGCCGCCTGCTGGTGCTCGAGCTCACCACCATCGAGGTGGCTCATCTGATCGCCATCACCGAGCAGTTCCTCGAACTGGTCGGCGATACCGGTTCATCGCGCGATCCAGCGGTCGCGCGCCTCGTGCCCGACGCCTACCCCGGCGATCCGGACGCGTCCGGCGATTTCCGCCGGCTCACCTCCGGCGATCTCCTGGATCGCCGCGCGAACGACGCGCGCACGCTGCTGGGCACGCTCGCCCAGCACGGCCCGGTCCCGCCCGTCTCGGAGCTGGACGAGCACTCCGCGATGCGTCCGCTGACGGTGACCCTCGACGCGGAGGAGTCGGCCGCATGGCTGCGCACACTGGCCGCGCTGCGGCTGGTCCTGGCGTCGCGCATGGGCATCGTGGACGAGGACGACGATCCGATCGACGATCCGCGCGCCGTCCTGTACGACTGGCTGGGCCAGCGCCTGGACGCGCTCGTGGCCGCGGTGGGCCCGGCCTGACCGCTGTCGGGCGAGAGTGCCGGTGACGCGTAGGCTCGGGAGTTATGGCCGCCGGCGCAACAGTCCACACGTTCAGCGTGAATCTGGCCGATGTCGACCGCGGCGTGTATGAGGAACTATCGCTGCGCGTGGCGCGCCACCCGTCCGAGACCGACGCGTTCATGATGACGCGCGTCCTCGCGTACTGCATCGAGTACGAGGAGGGGATCGCCTTCAGCGAGGGCATCTCCGCCACGGATGAGCCGGCCGTGCTCGTGCGCGATCGCACCGGTCGCGTCACGGCGTGGATCGAGGTGGGGGCACCGGATGCCGAGCGCCTGCACTACGGCAGCCGGCTCGCCGACCGGACCCGCGTGTACACCCACCGCGATCCCGCGAAACTCGTCGCGTCGTGGGCGGGCAAGCGCATCCACCAGGCGGACGCGATCGTGGTGCACAGCTTCGACGCGGGATTCATCGACGCCGCCGCATCCCGCCTCGAACGGCGCAGCACGATGACCCTGTCGATCACCGAACGCCGTCTCTACCTCGAACTCAACGGCGCGACCCTGGACTCCGCCGTGCACGACCTCGCCTTGGACGCCGCCTGATCACGGCAGAGTGAAGCTCGCCGTGGCGTGGCGCTGGGGGTCGTCCGAACGGAGATGCGCGTCCTCCTGCGCGGCCCAGCGCTGCCAGTGCGGTCGATAGCCCTCGCCGTCGCGCGCCAGTGCCCGCGTCCGCCGGGCCGGCTCGGGAGCGTCCAGCCACACCCGCACGTCACCGAGCAGGGCCGTGCGGGGCGTCAGGAGGCCGGAGCCTTCGACGATGAGCGGCAGCGACGGATCCACGGCATGCGCCTCGGCGCGTCGGCCGCCCTCCCAGTCCCAGCGCTGCCAGACGCCGACCGCGCCGCGCGCATGAGGCACGAGGATCGCGGTGCGCGCGTACTCCACGCCCTCGGTCAGGCCGTCCCAGCCGGGGTAGAGGGAATCCAGGGCGACCAGCTGCACGCGACCGCGCTGCGGCCAGCGCGCCACGAGAAGCCGCGCGAGCGACGTCTTCCCCGCGCCGCTCCGGCCGTCGATCAGGACGACCGGGTTGGCGGCGGCGACCCCGCGGACGGCATGTGCGACCGCATCCGCCGCCGACTCCAGCGCGCGGGCGAACGGGTCGGGACTACTTCTTGAGTGCCCGGACGACACGGCTGAGGGCGCGACCGGCCACCCACACGAACGGGATCGCCACCGCGAGGAACGAGACGATGTTCGGCTCGAACCGCAGGTCGTCCCCACGACGGATGTAGGCGCCGAGGGGCACAGTGTAGCCGCCGCCACCACCGCCGCCGTTGCCGGACTCGTCGGCCCCGCCGCCGAAGCCCGTCCAGGTGAGGGCGACCGGCACGAGACGGACGCCGTCGACGTCGAGCTGCTCTCCGTATGCGGCGGTGACGCCGAACTGCGCGGCTTGTTCACCGAGTTCGAGTGCGATGTTGGGCATGGCTCCACCGTAGCGCCCGGCAGCGACAGTTCCCAGCGTCACTCCCCGGACGGCAGCGGATGCGACGGCAGCGACCCGCCGTCGCGCCGCGGGCCGAGCAGGGCTGCGCGCGTGACGGCGCCCCGCCCGAAGCGCTCGGCGGCCCCGTCGAGCGCATCCTCCACGGCGCGCCACTCCTCATCGTCGTCCCACAGCCCCAGCGGCCCGGCGGCGGCCCGCAGCTTCTCCGCGCGCACGCCGATCAGCCGCACCGGGAGGGGCCGGGGGATGCCGTCGAACAGCTCGATCGCCGCCTCCCCGATGCGCTGCCCGACGGCGGTGGGCTCGGCGAGGGTGCGCGAACGGCTGAGCGTCGTGAAATCCGAGAACCGCACCTTGATCGCGACGGTCGCCGACTCCACGCCGTGCCGGCGCAGGCGCACGCCCACCCGGTCGGCGAGGCGGCGCAGCTCGACGTGCAGCACGCGGGTGTCGGCGATGTCGACCGAGAACGTCTCCTCGTGGCCGATGCTCTTCTCGACGTGCTCGGTCTGCACCTCGCGCGCGTCCAGGCCGTGGGACAGCTGCCACACCCGCTCCCCCATCGCCGGCCCGAGGGCGCGATCGAGGATGTGCCGCGGCGAGGCGAGCACATCGGCGACGGTGCGGATGCCGCGGGATTCCAGCGCCTCGGCGGCCTTCGGGCCCACGCCCCACAGCGCCCGCACCGGCCGGGCGGCCAGGAACGCCAGCGTCTCAGCCTCGGGCACGACCAGCAGGCCGTCCGGTTTGCTGATCGTGGAGGCCATCTTCGCCACGTGCTTGGTCGCCGCCGCACCGACACTGCACGTGAGGCCGGTCTCCTCGAGCACCCGGGCCCGCAGCATGCGCGCGATCTCGGTCGGGCTCCCCCACAGCCGGCGGGCGCCGCGGACATCCAGGAACGCCTCGTCGATGGAGAGCGGCTCCACGAGCGGGGTGAAGTCGCGGAAGATCTCCATGACCTGGCGGGAGAGCTCGGTGTAGCGGTCGAAGTGCGGCATCACGACCACCGCCGTGGGGCACAGGCGCAGCGCCTGCCACACCGGCATCGCCGAGCGCACGCCGAACCGTCGCGCCTCGTACGAGGCGCTGGAGACGACCCCGCGACCTTCGGGCGAGCCGACGATGATCGGCTTGCCCGTCAGCGACGGGTCGTCCAGAACCTCCACCGAGGCGTAGAACGCGTCCATGTCGACGTGCAGGATGCCCGCGCCGGTGTCGTCGGCGCCGTCGGCGGAGACGATACGTCCCGATCCGTCGCCGCGTCCCATACGTCCATTCTCCCCGTCGCCGCCGACATCCCCGCACCGCCCCGAATCAGGAGAATCGCCCGAGTCAGGACCGGATTGCTCCGGATGCTCCTGATTCGGGCGACTCTCCTGATGTGGGCTACTGCGCGGCGCGCTCCAGCACGAGCTCGCGCACGCGCGCGGCGTCGGCCTGGCCCTTCATGGCCTTCATGACCGCGCCGATCACCGCTCCGGCGGCCTGCACCTTGCCGTCGCGGATCTTCGCGAGGACGTCGGGCTGGGAGGCGAGAGCCTCGTCGATCGCGGCCAGGAGCGCGCCGTCGTCGGAGACCACGGCCAGGCCGCGTGCATCCACGACCTCCTGCGGCGTGCCCTCGCCGGCGATGACACCCTCCAGCACCTGGCGGGCGAGCTTGTCGGTGAGCGTGCCGGCGTCGATGAGGCGCTGCAGCGCGGCGACGTTCTCCGGCGACACGAGGTCGGGAGCCTCACGGTTCTGCGCGTTCGCGATGCGGCTGATCTCGCTCATCCACCACTTGCGGGCCGCGGCGGGCGAGGCACCGGCGGCGACCGTCGCCTCGACCTCGGCCAGCAGGCCGGCGTTGACGACGCCCTGGAAGTCGATGTCGGCGAAGCCCCACTCGCCCTGCAGCCGGCGCCGGCGCGCGGCCGGCGGCTCGGGCAGAGCTGCCCGCAGCTCCTCGATGAGCTCCTCGGAGGGAGCGACGGGGAGCAGGTCGGGCTCGGGGAAGTAGCGGTAGTCGTCGGCGTCCGACTTCGGGCGGCCGGGCGAGGTGGTGCCGGTGTCCTCGTGCCAGTGCCGGGTCTCCTGGATGATCGTGCCGCCGGCGGCGAGGATCGCGGCCTGGCGCTGGATCTCGTAGCGCACGGCACGCTCCACCGAGCGCATCGAGTTGACGTTCTTCGTCTCGGTGCGCGTGCCGAGCTTCTCCTGCCCCCGCGGGCGCAGGGAGACGTTGGCGTCGCAGCGCAGGTTGCCCCGCTCCAGACGCGCCTCCGAGATGCCGAGGGACAGCACGATGTCGCGGATCGTCTGGACGTACGCCTTCGCGAGCTCGGGAGCGGACCGTTCCGCTCCGAAGATCGGCTTGGTGACGATCTCCACGAGCGGCACGCCGGCGCGGTTGTAGTCGACCAGGGAGTATTCCGCCCCCTGGATGCGGCCGGTCGAACCGCCCACGTGGGTCAGCTTGCCGGCGTCCTCCTCCATGTGCGCCCGCTCGATCGGCACGGTCACGACCGTGCCGTCGGGCAGTTCCACCTCGACCGAGCCTTCGAAGGCGATGGGCTCGTCGTATTGGGAGATCTGGTAGTTCTTGCCCAGGTCGGGGTAGAAGTAGTTCTTCCGTGCGAACCGGCTCGAGGGCGCGATCGAGCAGCCGAGGGCGAGCCCGAGCGAGATGGAGAACCGCACGGCCTGCTCGTTGACGACCGGCAGGGCTCCCGGGAGCCCCATGTCCACGGGCGCCACGAGCGTGTTCGGCGCGGCGCCGTGGTTGTCGGAGTGGGCGGGGTTGGGCGCTCCGGAGAACATCTTCGTGCGCGTGTTCAGTTCGACGTGCACCTCGAATCCGAGGACCGGCTCGAAACGTTCGAGGGCCTCGTCGAAGTCCATCAGCGTGTCCTTCGCCATCAGCGGCTCCCTCCGTCCAGGGCGGGTGCGCGGTCCAGCAGCGGGCCGCCCCACTCGTCCACCAGCAGTGCCTCCACGGCGGCGCCCACGCGGTACAGGCGGGCATCCTCCCGCGCGGGCGCGAGGAACTGGATGCCCACGGGCAGCCCGTCCTCGGCGGCGAGACCGGAGGGGATGGAGATCCCCGGCACGCCGGCGAGGTTCGCCGGGATGGTCGTGACGTCGTTGAGGTACATCTGCAGCGGGTCGTCGATCTTCTCGCCGAAGCGGAAGGCCGTCGTGGGAGCCGAGGGCGTCGCGATGACGTCGACCTGCGCGAAGGCGGCGTCGAAGTCGCCCTGGATGAGCGTCCGCACCTTCTGGGCGCTGCCGTAGTACGCGTCGTAGTACCCCGCCGACAGCGCGTAGGTGCCCAGGATGATGCGGCGCTTGACCTCGTCGCCGAAACCGGCGTCGCGGGTGGCGGCCATGACCTCCTCCACGGTGGCCGCGGCGTGCGGGGTGACCCGCATCCCGAACCGCACCGAGTCGAACTTCGCAAGGTTGCTGGAGGCCTCCGCCGGGAGGATCAGGTAGTACGCGGCCACGCCGTACTCGAAGTGCGGCGCGCTGACCTCGACGATCTCGGCGCCCTGCGCCGCCATCGCCGAGAGGGCGTCGCGGAACGACGACGCCACCCCGGCCTGGAAGCCGCTGTCGGCGAGCTCGCGGATGACACCGACCTTCAGTGCCTTCAGGACCTGTCCGGTCGCGCCCTCGCGGGCGGCATCGGCGAAGGACGGCCACGCGTCGGTGAGCGAAGTCGCATCGTGCGGATCGTGTCCGGCGATGACGTCGTGCAGGAGCCCGGCGTCCAGCACCGTGCGCGTGACCGGCCCGACCTGGTCCAGGCTCGAAGCCAGCGCGATCGCGCCGTAGCGGCTGACGCCGCCGTAGGTGGGCTTCATCCCGACCGTGCCGGTGACGTGCGCCGGCTGGCGGATGGAGCCGCCGGTGTCCGAGCCCAGGGCCAGCGGCGCCTCGAAGGCGGCCACCGCCGCCGCCGATCCGCCGCCCGAGCCGCCGGGGATCCGCTCACGGTCCCACGGGTTGCGCGTCGGGCCGTACGCGGAGTGCTCGGTGGAGGACCCCATGGCGAACTCGTCCATGTTGGTCTTGCCCAGCGGCACGAGACCGGCCGCGCGGGAGCGTGCGACGACCGTCGCGTCGTACGGCGACAGGTAGCCCTCGAGGATCTTCGAGCCGCTCGTGGAGGGCATGTCGGTCGTGACGAGCACGTCCTTGATCGCCAGCGGCACGCCCGCGATCGGGCCGAGCTCCTCGCCGGCCGCGCGACGGCGGTCGATGTCGGCGGCGACGTCGAGGGCATGGGCGTTGACGTGCAGGAAGGCGTGCAGGTCGCCGTCGACGGCGGCGATCCGGTCGAGGTGGGCCTGCGTGGCCTCCACGCTGGACACCTCACCGGCGGACAGGCGCGCGGCGAGATCGGACGCGCTCAGGCGCGTGAGGTCGTCGGTCACTGCTCCTCCCCCAGGATCGCGGTCACGCGGAAGCGGTTGTCCGCCGCATCCGGGGCGTTCTGCAGCACCTGCTCCAGGCTCAGCACGTCGCTGGGCACGTCGGTGCGGAACACGTTCTGCAGCGGGATCGGATGACTCGTCGCGACGACCTCGGGCGTGGCGACCTCCGAGACCTTCGCGATGTTGTCGACGATCACGTCGAGCTGGCCGGTGAGGCGCTCGACCTCCTCGTCGCTGAGCTGGATCCGGGCGAGCACACCGAGATGGCGCACGAGATCGGGGGTGATTTCAGACACCCCTTCAGTCTAGGTTCTGCCGCACGACCCTCCGATGCACCCGGCGCGGAGGCGGGAGGGGTCGTGACGGACGAAATAGGGTGGCGGGATGACCACGTACGACCCGCCGCGGCCCTGGGTGAACAGCTACGCCGACGGCGTGCCCGCCGACCTCGATCCCGTGAGCGGGTCGCTCGTCGACATCGTCGCGGCATCGGCGCGCGATTATCCGGATGCTCCGGCCCTGGAGTTCTTCGGTCGCACGACGTCGTACCGCGAGCTCGAGCAGCAGATCTCCCGGGCAGCCGAAGGGCTGCGGGCCCGGGGCGTGCGGGCGGGAGACCCCGTCGCCATCGTCCTGCCGAACTGCCCGCAGCACATCGTGGCGTTCTACGCGGTGCTTCGCCTGGGCGCCGTGGTGGTCGAGCACAATCCGCTGTACACGCCTCGCGAACTGCGCAAGCAGTTCGAGGACCACGGCGCCGCGCACGCGATCGTGTGGAGCAAGGTCGTCGGCGCGGTGCAGGCCTTCCCCGACGACCTCCGCGTCGACACGCTCGTGTCGGTCGACCTCACCCGTGCGATGCCGCTGGCCACGCGCACCGCGCTGCGGCTCCCCATCGCACGGGCGCGGGAATCCCGGGCCGCCCTGCATGAGAAGGTCTCCGGAACGGTGACGTGGGAAGAGCTGCTGCGCGCCGAGCCGCTCCCCGCCACCTACCCCCGGCCGGCCACCGACGACCTCGCGATCATCCAGTACACCTCCGGCACCACCGGGACCCCCAAGGGGGCCGCGCTCACGCACCGGAACCTGCTGGCCAACGCCGCACAGGCGCGCGCGTGGGTGCCCTCCATCCACCGCGGCGACGGATGCGTCGTGTACGCGGTGCTGCCGATGTTCCACGCGTACGGCCTCACTCTGTGCCTCACCTTCGCGATGTCGATGGGCGCCCGGCTGGTGCTCTTCCCCAAGTTCGACCCCGACCTGGTCCTCGCCGTGACCAAGAAGCGGCCGGCGACGTTCCTGCCGCTCGTGCCGCCGATCGCGGAGCGGCTGCTGACGGCGTCGCGGGAGAAGGGCATCTCCCTGGCCGGCACGGGAATCGCGATCTCGGGCGCGATGGCCCTGCCGCACGACCTCGTGGTGCCCTTCGAGGAGGCCACCGGCGGGTATCTCGTCGAGGGCTACGGGCTCAGCGAATGCGCCCCCGTGCTGATGGCCAACCCCGTCGCCGACAACCGCGTACCCGGTACCGTCGGCCTGCCGCTGCCGGGCACCGAGTGCCGCGTCGTGGATCCCGACGATCCCCGCACGGACGTGCCCGCGGGCGAACGCGGTGAGCTCGTCGTGCGCGGACCGCAGGTCTTCGGCGGCTACTACGGCAAGCCGGAAGACACCGAAGCCGCCTTCGTGGACGGCTGGTTCCGCACCGGCGACATCGTCACGATCGACGAGGCCGGCTTCGTGCGCATCGTCGACCGCATCAAGGAGCTCATCATCACCGGCGGCTTCAACGTCGCCCCCACCGAGGTGGAGAACGTCATCCGCCAGCATCCGCACGTCGCCGATGTCGCCGTCGTGGGTCTTCCCAGCGACCGCTCGGGCGAAGAGGTCGTAGCCGCTGTCGTCTTGGACGACACCGACGACGACGTCGACGTGGAGGCGATCCGCGCGTTCGCGCGCAGCATCCTCACCCCCTACAAGGTGCCGCGGCGCATCTTCGTCGTCGATGAGCTGCCGCGCTCGCTCATCGGGAAGGTGCAGCGCCGTCAGGTGCGCGATCGTCTGCTCGCGCTGACATCGGGGGCCTGACGGCGGCTGTCCGTCGGGGTCCGCGGGGCCCGTTCCCCGTGGAAACAGCACGGTAACGCGGAGGAACCGGCGCCGAAATCCGCCCTCGCAACACTGGGGTCCTCGACAGAAAGCGACGGACCCCATGGCGACGACCGTTCCCCCGGCCCTCATCAGCGAACCCCCGGCCCCGAGCCGGAGCCGACGCTACGGGCGGGCGCTCCGCCACCCGGCCGCCCTCATCGGCATCGCCGCGATCGCAGGGATCGCCTTCGGACTGCTGGTGGGCGACTGGGCGGCCAACCTCAGATTCATCGGCGACCTGTTCATCCGCCTCATCCAGATGTCGATCGTGCCGCTGGTGATGGCCTCCGTCATCGTCGCGACCGGCTCGCTCACGGGCACCGGAATGGGAAAGCTGGCCGGCCGCACGTTCTCGTGGATGATCGGGTTCTCCGCCGTCGCCGCCCTCGTGGCATGGGGACTCAGCACCCTCATCCGGCCGGGCGCCGGGATGGTCTTCGACGGCGAGCTGGATCCCGCCCTGCAGGAGTCGGCCTCGCAGGCGACGGGGTGGCAGGAGACGATCCTCGGATTCGTCTCGACGAACATCTTCTCGGCGATGTCGACGGCCACGATGGTGCCGATCATCCTGTTCTCGCTGCTGTTCGGTCTCGCCCTGAACAGCTACATCGCCAAGACCGGCAGCCGCCTCGTCCTGGATTTCCTCGATCAGGTGCAGCAGATCGTCCTGACGATGATCCGCTTCGTGATGTACATCGCCCCGATCGGCGTCTTCTGCCTGCTCGCGGCGCTGGCGGGCGACGTGGGTTTCGCCGTCATCACCTCGGCCGTGGCGTATCTCGGCACGACGCTCCTCGGTGTCGTCATCATCACGGTGCTGTTCGTCGTGGTCGTCACCGTCCGCACGCGCCTCAGCCCGTGGCGCCTGCCGGCCAAGCTCGCCGAGCAGACGGTGGTGGCCATCACCACGACGAGCTCGGCGGTGACCTTCCCCACCGTCCTGCGCAACGCGGTCGAAAAGGTCGGCATCAGCCAGCGGGTGGCGAACTTCACGCTCTCGGTCGGACTCACGATGGGCTCGTACGGCGCAGTCCTGAACTACATGATCGTGGTGATGTTCCTCGCCCAGGCGGGACGCGTGGAGTTGACGGCCGGCCAGGTCGTGCTGGGCATGGCGCTGGCGATCCTGCTCAACATGGGCACGATCACCGTCCCGGGCGGCTTCCCCGTCGTCGCGATGTTCCTGGCGACCTCCATCGGCTTGCCCATCGAGGCGGTCGGACTCCTCATCGCCGTCGACTGGTTCACCGGCATCTTCCGCACGTTCCTCAACGTCAACGGCGACACGATGGTCGCGATGCTCGTGGCGCAGTCGACGGATGAGATCGACCGCGACGTGTACAACGGCACGGCGGACGCCGCCCCCGCGCACATCGACATGGCCGACCACGGCGACCGCTTCGCCCGCGCCGACGCCGCCGACTGACCCCTCATCCGCGCCGGCCGGCCTCTCCTCCATCGAGAGGCCGGCCGGTCCTTGCGCCGCTCGAAGCGTCGGACCGCGTCTTGACATGGTGTGCGCTCCAGGTGGTTTCATGCCCCCATGACGACAGACACCGCCGGCATCGCCTTGGGCACGATGTATTTCGGAACGCGGCTGGATCGGGCCGCGTCCTTCGCGATCCTCGATCGTTTCGTGGAACGGGGCGGACGCTGGCTGGACACCGCCGACAACTATGCGTTCTGGGTGGACGAGTCCGGCCTGGGCGGCGCCAGCGAGACCGTGATCGGAGCGTGGCTGCAGGCGAACCCGGGAGCGCGCGACGAGGTTCTCCTCTCGACCAAGGTCGGCGCGGATCCGACCGTGGCAGGAGCTTGGCCCGAGTCGATGGAGGGGCTGCGGCCGCAGACGATCCATGACGCCCTCGACCGCTCCCTCGCCCGGCTGGGCACCGATCACGTCGACCTGTACTGGGCGCATGTGGAAGACCGCTCGGTCGACCTCGACGCCCAGGTGGAGGCCTTCGGCTCGGTGATCGCAGACGGCCGGGCGCGCCGGATCGGAGCATCCAATCACGCGACCTGGCGGGTCGAGCGCGCCCGCAGCCTCGCCCGGCAGCGCGGAGTGGAGCCCTTCACCGCCGTGCAGCTGCGGCACACGTACCTCCAGCCGATCCCCTTCGCTCCGCTTCCCGACCAGGGGCACGTTGTGGCGACCCCCGAAGCGCTGGACTACGCGGAGTCGGAGGGACTGGCCGTGTGGGCCTACAGCACCCTGCTCACCGGCGCGTACACGCGGGAGGAACGCCTGCAGGAGCCGTACCGCCACCTGGACACGCGGCGTCGGCTGGAGGCGCTGGATCGCGTCGCCGAACAGCTCGGCGCCACGAGGAACCAGGTCGTGCTGGCGTGGCTTCTGGGGTCCACCCCACGGATCACCCCCATCGTGGGCGTGTCCGGCATCAGCCAGCTCGACGAGACGATGGACGCGCGCGACCTCCACCTGGATGCCGACGCGCGCACCCTCCTCGACGAGGCGGCGGGCCGGTGAGCGCGACACTCACGATCGGCGAGGCGAGCGCGTCGAGTGGAGTCTCACCGGACGCGCTCCGCTACTACGAGGAGGAGGGGATCATCGGGCCGCTCGGCCGGGACGCCTCGAACCGTCGGAGGTTCAGCGAGAGCGACATCGCGTGGATCGGTGTCGTGACGTGCATGAGGGAGGCTGGTCTGGGGATCTCCGAGCTGCGGGTGTTCGCCGCACTGCTGCGCGGCGGCGACACGTCGGAGGACCCCGTCACCTTCCTCCGGGGTCGGCGGGCCGCGCTCGCTGCGCGCGCCGACCTTCTCGCGCGGGCGATCGATGTCCTCGACGACAAGATCTCGTACTTCAGCCGGATGTCGGCGTCGGAGGATGGCACGAGCGCGCACGTCGCCGGTTAGCAACGACCCCTGCCTCGCCGCGGGCCGCCGGGGCCGCTGTCAGCGCTCGCGCTCCTCGGGGTCGAGCCCGTGGGCTGCGCGCCCGCCGTCGACCGGGATCACCGCACCGGTGAGGAAGGACGCCGCATCCGACAGCAGGAACCGGATGACGGCGGCCACGTCGTCCGCCTCCCCCATGCGGCCGAGCGGCTGCAGGCGGGCGATCGCTGCGCCGAAGGCGACGCGATCGGGCTCGGGCAGCTCCTGGAGGTGCCGATCGGAGCGGGCGGTGCGGATGGATCCGAGCGCCACCGCGTTCACGCGGATGCCGTCGGGGCCGCCGTCCACGGCCAGGGCGCGCGTGAGTCCTTCCACGGCGGCCTTGGCCGTGGCGTAGGCGAGGCTTCCGCGCACGGGACGCGCCGCCTGATGCGAGCTGACGTTGACGATCGCGCCGCCTCTTCCGCTGCGGCGGAACTCCCGCACGGCGGCGGCGCATCCGACCACGGCGGGGCGCAGGTTCGCGTCGATCGCGGCCATCGCCGCGTCGCCGCCCGCCTCGTCCAGCCAGACGTCAAAGAACAGCGCCGACACGTTGACCCAGCCGCCCAGTCCGCCGAGTCCTTCCGCCGCCCGTACCGCGGCGCCGGCGACCTCGGGGTCTCCCCCGTCGCCGCGCACGACGGCGATCCCATCGGCGGATGCGACGGGCGCGACGTCGACGGCGACCACCGGTGTGCCGTCCTGTCGCAGCGCGGAGACCAGCGCCGAGCCGATGCCGCCTGCGGCACCGGTCACGACGACGGCGCGGGTCATCCCGCGTCGGGTGCGATCGCGTCGAGCGCGGCGGGACCCTCCGTCACGAGCACGTGGAACTGCGCCGCGTCGATGATGCGCACGCCCAGTTCTTCGGCCTTGCCGAGCTTCGATCCGGCGCCGGGCCCGGCGGCGACGAAGTCGGTCTTCTTGGACACGCTCGATGCCGCCTTGCCGCCGGCGCGCAGGATCGCCTCCTGCGCGCCTTCGCGCGTGTAACCCTCCAGCGACCCGGTGGCCACGACCGTGACCCCGTCCAGCACCCCGCCGCCTTCGGCCGCGGCGCCGGGGCCGGGGTGGCCGGGGGTGGCGAGCTGCGCGCCCGCCGCGGCCCAGCGCTCGACGATCTCGCGGTGCCAGTCCACCGCGAACCAGTCGGTCACCGCATCCGCGATGATGCCCCCGACACCCTCGACCGCGGCGAGTTCGTCCCGCGAGGCCGCGCGGATGGCATCGACCGAGCCGAACCACTGCGCGAGGGCGCGCGCGGCCACCGGGCCGACGTGGCGGATGTTCAGCGCCACGAGGAAGCGCCACAGCTCCTTCGTCTTGGCCTTCTCCAGCTCCTCCAGCAGCGTCACCGCCTGCGCCGACGGCTGGGGTCCGGTGGCGCCGGCCTTCCTCTCCGCGGGACTGGGGTTGCGCCGGAACGGCGCGCGCCGCACCGGGTCGCCGGTCTTCTCGTCGACGCGGGGCTCGCCGGTCTCGGTGTCTCGGACGATCACCTCGATCGGCACGAGCTGCTCCAGAGTGAGGTCGAACAGGCCCGCCTCGGTCTCCAGCGGAGGCTGCTCCGGCACGCTCGGCTGGGTGAGGGCGGCCGCCGTGACCTCGCCGAGCGCCTCGATGTCCAGCGCGCCGCGCGAGCCGATGTGCTCCACGCGTCCGCGCACCTGAGCGGGGCACGCCCGCGTGTTGGGGCAGCGCAGGTCGATGTCGCCCGCCTTCGCCGGGCTCAGCGGGAACCCGCACTCCGGGCACTCGGTGGGCATCACGAACGCGCGTTCGCTGCCGTCCCGCAGCTCCACGACCGGGCCGAGCACCTCCGGGATGACGTCGCCGGCCTTGCGCAGCACCACCGTGTCGCCGATGAGCACGCCCTTGGCCTTGACGACCTCCTGGTTGTGCAGCGTCGCCTGCCGCACGACGCTGCCGGCCACGCGGGCGGGAGCCATCACCGCGAACGGCGTCGCCCGTCCGGTGCGGCCGACCGACACGACGATGTCCAGGAGCTTCGTGTTGACCTGCTCGGGTGGGTACTTGTACGCGATCGCCCACCGCGGCGCGCGACTGGTGGCGCCGAGCTCGTCGTGCAGTGCCAGCTCGTCGACCTTCACCACGACGCCGTCGATCTCGTGCTCCACGGCGTGGCGGTGCTCGCCGTACTCGGCGACGAACGCGAGCACGCCGTCGATGTCGTCGGACATGCGGAAATACGGGCTCGTCGGCAGACCCCACTCGGCCAGCAGCCCGTACACCTCGCTCTGCGACGACACCGGCGGCGCCGGCCAGGCGCCGATCCCGTGCACGAACAGCCGCAGCGACTGCAGCCGGGCGCGCCCGGCCTCCAGCTCGAGTCCGCTCTTCTTCTCCAACTGCTGCCGCAGTCCGCCACTGGCGGCGTTGCGGGGGTTGGCGAAGGCGGGGAAGCGTCGGGCGGCGCTGCGGGTCGCCTTCTCCTCGTCTCCGCCCCGCGCGAGGGATTCCGCGACGACCCGTTCGCGCAGGCGCGCCTGGAGGGCGTTGAGCTCGTCGAACGCGGCAACGGGGATGAACACCTCGCCGCGCACCTCCACCAGCGGCGGATGGCCCGTCCCGGACAGACGCTGCGGGATCCCCGTCACCTGCAGCGCGTTCCCGGTCACGTCCTCCCCCACGCGCCCGTCGCCCCGGGTGGCGGCCGAGGTGAGCACGCCGTTCTCATAGCGCAGGCTGATCGCGAGCCCGTCGATCTTCAACTCGGTGAGCCAGCGGACCGACCGCCCGGCGGAGGCGGAGGTCTTGACGCACCAGTCCCGCAATTCGTCGGAGCTGAACACGTTGTCCAGGCTCAGCATCCGCTCGGCATGCTCAATCGGCGCGAACATCGTGCTCTCGGCGGCGCCCACCGACTGCGTGGGGCTGTCCTGTCCCTGCAGCTCGGGGTAGAGCCGCTCGATCTGCTCGAGGCGGCGCATCCACTCGTCGTAGGTGGCGTCGTCGACGATCTCGGCGTCACGCCCGTAGTAGGCATCGCGCGCGTCGACGATGCGCGTGGTGAGGTCGGCCGCCTCCGCGCGCGCCTCGTCGAGGGTCAGGTCGGGGAGTTGATCACCGTTCGCCACCCGGCCAGTCTAGGGAGCACCACCGACGCCGCCCGGCCCCTTGCGCAGGTCAGGCGGGGACGGGAACCGCCGACACCGTGCGATCGATCGTGAACTGGCCGATCACCCGGGTGCCGTCGTAGAGGACCGCCGTCTGGCCGGGGGCCACGCCGTCGAAGGGGACGTCGGGGACGACGGAGAGTGTGCCGTCCACCCAGCTCGCGCGGGCGGGGACGGGGTCGGCGTGCGCACGAATCTGCACGTGGCACGCGAACTCCCCGGGCTCGGGCGCGCGACCGGCCCACGTGTATCGCGAGCCGGAGATCTCGGCGGTCGCGAGGGCCTCCTTCGGCCCGACCACGACGGTGTTGCTCACCGGACGCACCTCGAGGACGAATCGCGGCTTGCCGTCGGGTGCCGGTGTGCCCAACTGCAGCCCGCGGCGCTGTCCCACGGTGTACGCGTGGGCGCCCTCGTGGGAGCCGACGACCGCACCGGCCCGATCGACGATGGGGCCCTGCTCGGCCCCGACCTTCTCGGCGAGCCATCCGCGTGTGTCACCGTCGGGGATGAAGCAGATGTCATGGCTGTCGGGCTTGTGCGCGACGGTGAGGCCGCGAGCCTCCGCCTCGGCACGCACGAGTGCCTTGGACGGGGTGTCACCGAGCGGGAAGTACGTGTGCGCGAGCTGCTCGGCGGTCAGGACGCCCAGGACGTACGACTGGTCCTTCGCCGCATCCGACGCGCGGTGCAGCTCCCGCCCGTGGGGCCCGTCCACCAGCGCGGCGTAGTGCCCCGTGCACACGGCGTCGAAACCCAGTTCGAGGGCGCGCTCGAGCAGCGCGGCGAACTTGATCTTCTCGTTGCACCGCATGCACGGGTTGGGCGTGCGGCCGGCGCGGTACTCGGAGATGAAGTCGTCGATGACGTCGTCGCGGAAGCGCTCGGAGAAATCCCACACGTAGAAGGGGATGCCGAGGCGATCGGCGGCCCGGCGGGCGTCCATCGCGTCCTCGATGGTGCAGCATCCGCGGCTGCCGGCGCGCAGGGTTCCGCCGGCCCGGGAGAGGGCCAGGTGCACGCCGACGACGTCGTGCCCCGCGTCCACGGCGCGGGCAGCCGCGACCGCGGAGTCCACTCCACCGCTCATCGCCGCCAGAATCCGCATCCTGCCAGTCTACGAGCGGAGCCCGGGCGTGGGCTGGACGGACGGCGGGTGCTCCGCCGTCACCGCGCAGAACTCAGGAGATCCGGGCCTTTCACCGCCCCGGAGCCCACTCCCATCGGCGTGTCTCCTGAATTCTGCACAGCGCCGGGTGGCGGCCGGACGGCCGGGCGGAGCGCCGGAGTAGCGGCGTCAGCGGCGAGCGCGGGCGGCGGCGGAAGCGGCCCGCGCGTACGCGTCGGGGAGCGCCTCGAGGAAGGCGGCGACGTCGGCCGCGGTCGAGGTGCGCCCGAGGGTCAGGCGCAGCACCGAGCGCGCCTCGCGCTCGGTACGACCCAGGGCGAGCACGACGTGCGACGGCTCGGCCACGCCGGCCTGACAGGCCGAGCCTGTCGAGACGGCGATCCCGGCCTGATCCAGCAGGAACAGCAGCGTCTCCCCCGCGGCGTCGGGGAAGAGCACGTGCACGTTGCCGGGGAGGCGCTCCTGCGGGTCGCCGAGCAGCTCCACCCCCGGGACCAGGGCGCGGATGCCGCGCACCAGCGCATCGCGCAGCTCCGACAGCCGCGCGTCCTCCGCGTCGCGCTCGGCCTCGGCCAGCTCCGCGGCCACGGCGAACGCGGCGGCCCCGGCGACGTCCTGCGTCCCGGCCCGGAGCCCCCGCTGCTGCCCCCCGCCGTGCACGAGCGCGCCCAGGCGCGCCGAGCGGGCCACCACGAGCGCGCCGACCCCGACCGGGCCGCCCACCTTGTGCGCCGACAGGCTCATCCCGACCAGCCCGGCCCCGCCCGGAGCGTCGCCTCGCCATCGCGCGAAGTGCACCGGCACGTGTCCCAGCGCCGACACGGCGTCCAGGTGCAGCGGCGCGCCGGCGCGGGCGGATGCGGCGGCCAGGGCCGCGGCATCCTGCACCGTGCCCACCTCGTTGTTGGCCACGAGCGCCGTCGCGAACGCGGATCCGGCCGCGGCCTCCCCGAAAAGGCCCGGATCGATGCGTGCCACGCCGTCGAGCGGCACACGGAGGACGCCGGCTCCCTCACGCTCGACGAGCCACGCGACGGTGTCCGTCGTGGCGTGATGCTCCCCGTCGGGCAGCGCGATGACACCGGGGCGGTCGCCGCGCGCCCACCACAGGCCCTTCACCGCCGTGTTGATCGACTCCGTGCCGCCGGAGGTGAAGACCACCTCGACGGGGTCGCATCCCAGGACGGCGGCGAGACGCTCGCGGGATTCCTCCAGCACGCGGCGCGCGGCCTGACCGCCGCCGTGGATCGAGGAGGGGTTGGCTCCGACGGATGCGGCGGCCAGCCACGCCTCGGCGGCTTCCTGCCTCAGCGGGGTCGTCGCGGCGTGGTCCAGGTAGACCGGCATGCGCCACCTCCCGTCGTCACGCGCCCGACGCACGACGTAACTACTGTAGATCGCATGGCGCGACCCGAACCTGCTCTCGTGCCTCCTGCCCGCGCGGGCCTGCTGGACGCCGTCTACGACGACCTCGGGGTGCGCCAGGGGCCCGAGGGCGGCACGCTGCGGGTGTGGTCGGGGCATGCCGACAGCGTCGAGCTCGTCGTCTTCGACGACGTCGACCTCGACTGGGCGGTCGCGACCCTTCCCCTCGTCCCCGTCGGCGGTGGGGTGTGGGCCGTCACGACGGAGCTGCTGCGGCCCAGGGCGCGGTACGCCGTGCGCGCCGACGGTCCCCCCGCCCCGGGGAACACCTTCAACCGCGAGACCCTCCTGCTCGATCCCTATGCGCGCGGCATCGTGGCCGGCGGGTTCGGCGATCACCGCGCCGTCGTCGTGGACGGCGGGTTCGACTGGGGCGGGGTGACCAAACCCGCCGTGCCGATGGATCGCACGGTCATCTACGAGGCGCACGTGAAGGGGCTCACCAAACGCCACCCCGGCGTCCCGCCCGCCCTGCACGGCACCTACGCGGGGCTCGCCCATCCCGCGATGATCCAGCACCTCCTCGATCTGGGCATCACGAGCGTCGAACTGCTCCCCGTCCACGCGTTCGCGACCGAACCGCGCCTGCTGCATCTCGGGTTGACGAACTACTGGGGCTACAACACCGTCAACTTCTTCACGCCGCACGCCCGCTACGCCACCGCAGAGAGTCGTCGCAGCGGGCCCGAGGCGGTGCTGCGGGAGTTCAAGGGCATGGTCCGGCTGCTGCACGAAGCCGGGCTCGAGGTCATCCTGGACGTCGTCTACAACCACACCTCGGAGGAGGGCGTGGGCGGCCCCCGCTCCAGCCTGCGGGGGCTGGACAACCGCTCCTACTACCGTCAGCACGACGACGGGACCTATATCGATGTGACCGGATGCGGCAACTCGGTCGACACCGCCACCGACGCCGCCGCGCGGCTCGTGCTGGATTCGCTGCGGTACTGGGCCAACGACGTGCAGGTGGACGGCTTCCGTCTGGACCTCGCCGTGACCCTCGGCCGGGACGGCGCGCACACGTTCACGCCGGATCATCCGCTGCTGCGCGCCATCGTGGACGACCCCCTCCTGGCGGGGGTCAAGACGATCGCGGAGCCGTGGGATGTCGGCCTGGGCGGATGGCAGACCGGCAACTTCGGCACCGGTTGGCACGAGTGGAACGACCGCTACCGCGACCGTGTGCGCAATTTCTGGTTGAGCGACGTGGACTATGCGCGACGCGCCGACACGTCCCCGACCGGAGTGGGCGGTTTCGCGACGCGCCTGGCGGGATCGTCGAACACGTTCAGCGCCGAGCGCGGTCCCCTCGCCAGCGTCAACTTCGTCACCGCCCACGACGGGTTCACGCTGCACGACCTGGTCTCCTACGACGTCAAGCACAACCTCGCCAACGGGGAGCACGGCCGCGACGGCGCCGACACGAACCGTTCGTTCAACCACGGCACCGAGGGTCCCACCGACGATGAGGGCATCCTCTCGGTGCGCCGGAAGGCGATGCGCAACCTCCTGGGAACGCTGCTGCTGTCCGCCGGCATCCCGATGCTCACCGCCGGCGACGAGTTCGGCCGCACGCAGCGCGGCAACAACAATGCGTACTGCCACGACTCCGCGCTGACATGGCTGTCATGGGACCACGCGCCGTGGCAGGACGATCTCGCCGCGCACGTGCGGCGCCTCCTGCAGCTGCGACGGGAGAATCCCGCCCTCCGCCCCAGCCGGTTCGCGCGTCTGGGCGAGCACATCCCCTCGGCCTCGGTCATGCAGTGGTACGACGAGCACGGCGAGACGATGTCGATCGAGCGGTGGACCAGCGCGACCCACCGCACGCTGCAGTACGTCGCCGCGTCCACCCCCGAGCACGAACCGCACAACCGCATCCTGCTGATCGTGCACGGCAACGAGGCACCCATCGAGGTGACCCTGCCCGAGCTGGAGGGAGCCGAGCGATTCGTGTCGCTGTGGACCAGCCTCACCGACCGCCCGGCCGAGGACAGGCCGGAGTTCGCCGCCGGCGACGTGGTCACCATGCCCGACACCTCGATTCACCTGTTCCGGGTCGTCTGACCCAAAACGGGGCCGCTTGTCAACCGCCGGCTCTCACCTGTGCCGCTTTCGGCGGCCGGGGTAGGTTCGGATGGTGGCAGCTCCGACACGATCTTCGACCCCCCGTCCGTGGCGCAGCGGCAGCGCAATCCCGGTCCGCCCGGCGACGGATTCCGTCGTCGCGACGGTGACCCCGCGCATCCCGATGGCCGCCCCTCGCCCCTCGGTGCCCGGCGGACGTTTCCGCCCGTCCGCCTACGTCGAGGAGGCCGTGCCGTTCACGGTCACCGCTTTCCGCGAGGGGCACGACCTCATCGGCGTGCACGTGCGCCTGTTCTCCCCCGCCGGCGACGAGTCGCTGCATCGTCTATCGCCCCTCAACGACGGCCTCGACCGGTGGTCGACCCTGGTCGCCCCGCTGGAGCAGGGCGTGTGGCGGTTCCGCTTCGAGGCGTTCGCAGATGATTTCGCTACGTGGCAGCACGCGGCAGAGGTGAAGATCGCCGCCGGCGTGGACACGGCGCTCATGCGCACCTCCGGAGCGCTGCTGTTCGATCGGGCCGTCGCCGACAAGTCGCGCCCCCGCGCCGAGCGCACCGCGCTGCAGGGGGCGGCGCGGGCGCTGCGGGATACCGCCATCACCGACGAGGTGGCGCTGGGGATCGTGACCGACCCGGAACTGGCTGCGTACTTCGCCGAACGCCCGCTGGCGATGCTCGGCTCCGTCGGTGACGAGCTGGAGCTGCTCGTCGAACGGCAGCGTGCCGGTGTGGGCGCGTGGTACGAGTTCTTCCCCCGCTCCGAGGGCGCGCGGCGCCTCAAGGACGGCACCGTCAAGAGCGGCACCTTCCGCACCGCGGCCAAGCGGCTTCCGGCCGTGGCGGCGATGGGCTTCGACGTGCTGTACCTGCCCCCGATCCATCCCATCGGACAGAGCAACCGCAAAGGCCCCAACAACACCCTCCACCCCGCCCCGGGCGACCCCGGATCGCCGTGGGCGATCGGATCTTCCGCGGGCGGCCACGACGCCGTCCACCCCGACCTGGGCACCCTCGCCGATTTCCGGGCGTTCGTGCGGGCTGCGCGCAGTGCCGGAATCGAGGTGGCCCTCGACCTGGCCCTGCAGGCTTCCCCCGACCACCCGTGGGTGAGAGAGCACCCGGAGTGGTTCACGACACTTCCCGACGGCTCGATCGCCTACGCCGAGAACCCGCCGAAGAAGTACCAGGACATCTATCCGGTCAACTTCGACAACGATCCGGAAGGGATCCGCGCGGAGGTGCTGCGGATCGTGCGTCATTGGATCGCGCAGGGCGTGCAGATCTTCCGCGTGGACAACCCGCACACCAAGCCGCTGCAGTTCTGGGAGTGGCTCATCGCGACGGTGAGCGCCGAGTCCCCCGACGTCGTGTTCCTCGCCGAGGCGTTCACGCGCCCCGCTCCCCTGCAGGGACTGGCGATGGCCGGCTTCCAGCAGAGCTACACCTACTTCACGTGGCGCAACACCAAGGAGGAGCTCGCGGAGTTCCTCACCTCCCTCGCCACGGAGACCGACGATTTCCTCCGGCCGAACCTCTTCGTCAACACCCCCGACATCCTCACCGAGTACCTCCAGTTCGGCGGGCGCGCCGCCTACAAGGTGCGCGCGGCCATCGCGGCCACCGCCGCCCCCAGCTACGGCGTGTACGCCGGGTACGAGCTGTTCGAGAACGTGGCCAGGCCCGGCTCCGAGGAGAACATCGACAACGAGAAGTACGAGTACAAGTTCCGCGACTGGGAGGGCGCCGAGGAGCGCGGCGAATCGCTCGCGCCGTACCTGCGGATGCTGAACGCGGCGCGCCGCGCGCATCCCGCGCTCGGGCAGCTGCGCAACCTCTCGGTCCACTGGAGCGACGACGATTCGATCCTGGTGTACTCCAAGCACCTGGATGCCGCGCTCTCGCCCACCGGCGCATCGGACACCGTCCTGGTGGTGGCCAACGTCGACCCGCACTCCGTCCGCGAGACGATGGTGCACCTGGACACGACGCTGTGGGGCATCGCCCCGGGCGAGCCGTACCAGGTGGAGGATCTCGTCACCGGCGCGGTGTGGACCTGGACCGATCACAATTTCGTGCGTCTGGATGCGTTCACCGAGCCGGTGCACCTCCTGCATGTGAAGGAGTCACGATGACACCGTCCACCCTCCCCGACGACGCCCTGCTCGACGCGGTCGCCGCCGGCACGCATCACGATCCGCACTCGGTGCTGGGCGTGCATCCCGCCGGCGACGGCGCATGGGTGATCCGCACCCGGCGGCCGCTCGCGGCCACGGTCACGGCGAACCTCGCCGACGGCTCGTCGGCTCGCCTCGAGCACGTGCGGGCAGGCATCTGGGAAGCGCGCGTGCCCCGCCAGCCCGGGCCGTACACGATCACGTCCACCTACGAAGGCGGCACCGATTACACCGCCGACGACCCGTACCGGCACCTGCCCACCCTCGGCGAGATGGACCTCCACCTCATCGGCGAAGGGCGGCACGAAGAGCTGTGGCGGGTCCTGGGCGCGCACGTGCGCACGCTCGACGGGTCCCCCGGCGTCGCCTTCGCGGTGTGGGCGCCCGACGCCCGCGCCGTGCGCGTGGCCGGCGACGTCAACGGCTGGGACGGCACCGCGCACGCGATGCGGTCGATGGGCGGCAGCGGAGTGTGGGAGCTGTTCGTGCCGGGGATGGCCGCCGGCGACACCTACAAGTTCGAGATCCTGACCCGTCGGGGCGAGTGGATCCTCAAGGCCGACCCGATGGCGCGGTTCGCCGAGAAGCCCCCGGCCACCGCATCCGTGGTCACCGAATCGTCATACGCGTGGGGTGATGACGCGTGGATGGCGCGGCGCGCGCGCACCGCGCCGGTGTCGGCTCCGATGTCGATCTACGAGATCCATCTGGGCTCGTGGCGCCCGGGCCTGACGTACCGCGACGCGGCCGATCCGCTCGTCGAATACGTCACCGCGCAGGGTTTCACGCACGTGGAGTTCCTCCCGCTGGCCGAGCATCCGTTCGGCGGGTCGTGGGGATACCAGGTCACGGGGTACTACGCCCCCACCAGCCGCTTCGGACAGCCCGACGACCTGCGCTACCTCATCGATCGCCTCCACCAGGCCGGGATCGGCGTGATCATGGACTGGGTGCCCGGGCACTTCCCCAAGGATGCCTTCGCGCTCGCCCGCTTCGACGGCGAACCCCTCTACGAGCACCCCGACCCGCGCCGCGGCGAGCACAAGGACTGGGGCACGCTGATCTTCGACTACGGGCGCAACGAGGTCCGCAACTTCCTCGTCGCCAACGCCCTGTACTGGCTCGAGGAGTTCCACGTCGACGGGCTGCGCGTGGATGCGGTGGCCTCCATGCTGTACCTGGACTACTCCCGCAACGAGGGCGAGTGGGCGCCGAACCAGTACGGCGGCCGCGAGAATCTCGAGGCGATCCGCTTCCTCAAGGAAGTCAACGGCACCGCGTACAAGCGCTACCCGGGCATCGCGATCATCGCCGAGGAATCCACCAGCTTCCCCGGCGTCACCGCCCCCACCGATCATGCCGGGCTCGGCTTCGGGTTCAAGTGGAACATGGGCTGGATGAACGACTCGCTGCAGTACATGGCGCGCGACCCGCTGTACCGCGGCCACCACGAGGGCGAGCTGTCGTTCTCGTTCGTCTACGCGTTCAGCGAGAACTTCATCCTCCCCGTGAGCCACGACGAGGTCGTGCACGGCAAGGGGAGCCTCTTCGGCCGCATGCCCGGCGACCACTGGCAGAAGCTCGCCAACATGCGTGCCTTCCTCGCGTACATGTGGGGCCACCCCGGCAAGCAGCTGCTGTTCATGGGGCAGGAGTTCGGGCAGATGTCCGAATGGGCCGAGGGGCGGAGCCTGGACTGGTGGATGCTGGAACAGCCCTCGCACGCGCAGTTGCACGACTTCGTGGCGACGTTGAACCGGACCTATCGCGAGCAGGCGGCGCTGTGGTCGCGGGACTCCGACGGCGCGGCGTTCACGCGCCTGGGCGCGCCGTCCTGGAACTCCAACGTGCTCGCGTTCGCGCGACGCGATTGGCACGGCAACACCGTCGCGGTCGTGTGCAACTTCTCCGGCGCCCCCCTGCACGGCTATGAGCTGACTCTGCCCGAACACGGTGTGTGGGAGGAGATCCTCAACACCGATGCCGCCGAGTACGGCGGTTCGGGCGTCGGCAACCTCGGGGTCGTGCACGCCGACGACACCGGGCGCGCGGTCCTCAGCCTGCCCCCGCTGGGGGTGCTGTGGCTGCACCACCGTCGCGACAATGCGCGCCTCCCCGCGCCCGGCAAGGGCTGAGGGGCGGCACGGCCGTCGCCGGTGAACGTCACCCCGCGAGGCACTCCCCGATGACGCGGACGGCGTCGGGGAAGGCCCCGGGATTGGGCCCGGAGTAGTTCAGGCGCATGAAACGCCCCGTCGACTCGGCGGGGAACCAGTCGTCGCCCGTCGCGATCGCGACCCCGCGCGTCTCGCACTCGCGGGCCAGGCGCGCCAGGTCGGTCTCGTCGGGCAGCTGCACCCAGAGGTTCAGACCGCCGGCGGGGACGGCCTCCAGGTGGGCCGTCGGAAGGTGGGTGCAGACCGCGTCGACGAGGAGGTCCCGGCGGGCGGCCAGCTGCTCGCGCACGCCGCGCAGGTGCGTGCGCCACCCGGGTTGGGTGACGACATCCAGCGCCGCGGCCTGAAGTACGCCGCTGACGTAGAGGGAGTGGGCCTGAAGGTCGGCGAGGATCCGCTCGCGCGCAGGACCGCGGGCGATCAGGCCGGCCACGCGGAGAGCTGGGGACACGCTCTTGGTGAGCGACCGCACGTACACCACGTGCCCGGCGTCGTCTCGCGCGGCCAGGGGCGACGGTGCGGTGGAGATCCCGAAGTCATGGGCCCAGTCGTCCTCGATGAGGAACGCGCCGTGTGCGCGGATGACGCGGAGCACCTCCTCCGACCGGGCCGGCGACCACTGCGCTCCGGTGGGATTGGCGTAGGTCGGCTGCGCGTAGAACGCGCGGGCCCCCGTCTCGGTCAGCGCTCGGTCCAGTTCTTCAGGGTCGGGGCCGTGAACCCCTGAGGCGAGAGGGACGACCTGCACTCCGGCCTGTGCCGCCGCCCCGATCGCACCCCAATAGGTGGGCGACTCGATCAGGAGCGGCATGCGGGCCCCCACGAGGCTGCGGAACAGTGTGCTGAGACCGCTCTGGCTCCCCGGGAGGACCATGACGTCCTTCGCCGTCGGGGCGGCCAGGCCGGCCGGCGTGACGGCAGCCAGTTCCGCTGCGAACCAGGCCTGCAGCTCGGGGATTCCGGCCGACGGCGGTCGGGTGACCGCGACGTCGCCTCGGGCCGCCCGGGCGAGGGCCGCACGCACCAGCCGATGCGGAAGGAGATCTCGCTCGGGATAGCCTTCGTGCAGCGCGACGGCCTCCGGCGAGGTCGGACGCAGGGATGAGGACTGCGCCACACGAGCGGCGGGTGCTCCGAGGGCCGCCGTCTGCCATGCATAGTCGTGCGGCCGGGTCGCCCGCGGCCTGCTCACGAAGGTGCCGGCGCCCGGACGCGTCTCGATGAGGCCCTGCAGGGTCAAGGCGTGCAGCGCCTTCTGCACGGTCACGGGGCTCGCACCATGGGTGCGCGTCAGCGAACGCGTCGAGGGCAGCCGGGCGCCGGGCGGGGCGGCCGCGACCCACGAGCGCAGTTCCGCCGCGATCCGCGCACTGCTACTCTCTCCCATGAGACCAAAAGATAGCGCTATCGCGCGGATCCGTCCACCGCTACACGGCCGCGGGGCGGGGCTCTGGTGGGGTGCCCTCGGCGTCATCGCGTTCTCCTTCACGATGCCGTTCACACGCGTGGCCGTGGAAGACGGGGCGATGTCCCCGCTGTTCGTCGGCTCTGCCCGGGCCGTGCTCGCGGCTGTCCTCGCCGGCGCTGCCCTCGCCGTCACCCGCCAGCGCGTGCCGCGCGGCACCCAGTGGGTGCGCGTGGGGATCGTGGCAGCCGGCGCCGTGGTGGGCTTCCCGCTGCTGACCTCCTACGCCCTGACGGGGGTCGCGGCCAGTCACGGGGCGGTCGTCGTCGCCCTCCTTCCCGCGATGACCGCCGTCATGGCCGTGGTGCGCGCCGGCGAGCGGCCCCGGCCGTGGTTCTGGGTCGCCGCAGGCCTCGGGGCCCTCGCGGCGGTTTCCTTCGCCGCGCTCCAGCACGGCGGCCTGGGCGCGGCGGGAGCGCCCGACCTCCTCCTGTTCGCCGCCGTGATCGTCTGCGCGATCGCGTACGCCGAAGGCGGGCTGCTCTCCCGCGAACTCGGGTCGTGGCAGACGATCTCGTGGGCACTCGTCCTCGCCGCCCCCCTCATGCTGGTGCTGACGGGCATGGCCGTCGTCGACACGCCGCCGGAGGGCACGGCACGCGAGTGGGCGGCGCTGGCCTACCTCGGGGTCATCAGCATGTTCCTGGGCTTCGTCGCGTGGTACCGAGGTCTCGCCATCGGCCCGATCGCGCGCGTCGGTCAGGTGCAGTTGGCGCAGCCGGTGCTGAGCATCGTGTGGGCCGGCCTGATCCTGCACGAGCCGATCACCTGGACGACGATCGTGGGGGGCGCGGTCGTCGTCGCGTGCGCGCTGCTGGCCGTGCGCACGCGCGGCTCGGCAGCGGGACGCCCGGCCGCGGGAATACCCTCCGGGGTATCGGGTTCCGTGGCAGAATAGCCGTCTGCGCGGGCGGACCGCGCAGGAGGGAGGCGGACATGGGCGCGACGGCGAACATGGATCGGCAGCGTCGTGACGACGCCGAAGCACAGGCTCAGCAGCGCAAGATCGTGAACCGGCTGCGCCGCGCTCAGGGGCAACTGGCTGCGGTCATCACTGCCGTGGATGCGGGAGCCGATTGCCGCGACGTCGTCATTCAGCTGTCCGCCGTCTCGAAGGCGCTCGACCGCGCGGGCTACGCCATCATCGCGTCGGCGATGCGGACGTGCCTCGCCGATCCCACCGACGATTCCGTCACTCTCGACGAGCTGGAGAAGCTCTTCCTGACGCTCGCCTGAGCGACGGCGCGCCGCCGCGACTCAGCGTCCGAACAGCCGCGCGAGGAAGCCGGTCGAGGGCGCGCGGTCATGCCCCGGGCACCGCTGGGCGCGCGACACCCCCGCCATGACCTGGTCCACGTGCTGGCCGCATCCCGCCCACGTGGTCTTCCCGCACGTCGCGCATGTCGCTGCTCGGCACATGATCGATCTCCTTCATCCGCCGACGAGGGCGGGTTCCTTCTCGAGGATGCGGTCGGTGTCGTCACCGAGGACGGCGCGGAGGGTCTGCATGCCGCCCGACAGCGATGCCGAGTCGATGCCCGCGTGCGCCAGGACACGATGGGCGATGGCGGAACGCACGCCGGAGGCGCACAGGACGCGCACCGGCCGTCCGCCTGCGTGCTCGCGGACCTCGTTCAACCGGCCGCGCAGTTCGGTGTGCGGGATGTGGAGAGCGCCGGGCAGGTGACCGGACCGCCACTCCTCTGCGCGCCGTACGTCCAGTACGAGCGCCGACGCTCGCACCTCGTCGACATCGTCCGCGTACCACAGCGACAGCGTCCCGTTGCGCACGTTCTCCCCCACCATGCCGGCGAGATTGACGACATCCTTGGCCTGCCCATACGGCGGGGAGTACGCCAGGTCGAGATCGATGAGGTCCTCCACCGAGAAACCGGCGGCAATCGCGGTCGCCAGGACATCGATGCGCTTGTCGACACCGTCACGACCGACCGCCTGAGCGCCGAGCAGACGGCCGCTGCCCGGATCGAAGTGCACGACCAGGTGGACCGGGCTGGCGCCGGGGAAATAGCCTGCATGCTGGTTGCCATGCAGGTGCAGAGTGCGATGTGCCACACCCGCTGCCGCGAGCGTCGCACGATTGGCACCGGTGAGCGCCGCTGTCAGTGCACCCACCCGGACGATCGCCGTGCCGGCGGGCCGGGGAATCGGGCGAGCGAGCCCCGGCCTCAGGATGTCGTCGGCGACGAGCCGTCCGGCACGGTTGGCCGGCCCGGCCAGCGCGACGGGACGTCGGGACCCGGTGATCGGATCGATGCTCGCGGTGGCATCCCCCACCGCCCAGATACCAGCGACGCCGGTCCGGCCATGCTCATCGACGATCAGCGCGCCGCCGTCACAGGGGATGCCCGCGTGCTCGAAGACGGCCGTGTCCGGACGCACGCCCACCGACACGACGACGAGATCCGCGGACAGGCGGGTGCCGTCGGCGAGGACCACGGTGTCGGCGGCTGAGCCGGGCTCGACGGCGGTCGCCGCGACTCCGGCGTGCACGTCCACACCGAGGCGGCGCAGCTCCTGGGACACCTCCCACGCCAGCTCCCGCTCGAGCGGCGGCAGCGGGTGCGCGGCCAGCTCCACGAGGGAGACCTCGAGCCCCTGCGCGGCCAGCGCCTCGGCAGCCTCGACTCCGATGAAGCCCGCCCCGAGGATCACCGCCCGCCGCGCGCCCGCGCCCACCTGACGACGCAGGGCGACCGCATCCTCCACGGTGCGCAGCGTCCGCACGCGCGGCGACCGGATCCCGGGGATGGGCGGCAGGGACGCCACCGCGCCGGGCGAGAGCACGAGCGCGTCGTAGGACAGCTGCTCCACACCCCCGTCGGAGCGGACGGTCACCATCTTCCCGTCAGGATCCACTCCCACCACCTCATGCCCGGGACGGACGTCCAGGGCCAGGGATGCCCGGAGTGACACGGGCGTCTGCACGAGCAGGGCATCGGGATCCTCGATCTCCCCGCCGACGAAGTACGGCAGGCCGCAGTTGGCGAAGGACACGTGGGCACCTCGCTCGAGGACGATGATCTCGGCGTCCTCGTCCAACCGTCGCGCGCGAGCGGCGCAGCTCATCCCCCCGGCCACCCCGCCGACGATGACGATCCTCATCTTCTCTGCTGCCGTGACTTCGCCCACGCGTGACTCCTTCTGATCCTGCACCCATCGTAAGTTATACCCCCTGGGGTATAACTGGGACGGCTCTCAGGGACAGGACGCAGGCGTTTCCGGGCACGCAGAATCCCCGCCCGCGGGAGGCCGGGCGGAATGGGAGCGAAGCTTCAGAACAGAAGCGAGGACAGACGTCCGCGAGCCCGCGTGACACGCGGGTCGGCGTCGCCGACGAGCCCGAACAGCTCCAGCAGCCGCTCGCGGACGGGCGCGCGCCGATCCTCGGGCAGAACGGAGAACACGTCCAGCAGCCGATCGAAGGCGTCTTCGACGTGACCGCCGGCGACGTCGAGGTCGGCGACGAGGAACTGGGCCTCCAGGTCCGCGGGGTCGGCTGCGGCGGCGGCACGGGCGGACTGCAGGTCGGCGCCCTGCACGCGAGCGAGCAGGCGCACCTGACCGAGGCCTGCGCGCGCATCCGCATCGTGCGGATCCTCGGCCAGCGCCTGCTCGTAGGCACGGACGGCACGGTCGTAGTCGCCGCTCTCGATCGCCTCGAACGCCTCCGCGTGCAGTGGCGGCAGCGGCGGGTCGGCGGGGGCCTCGTCGCTGTCGGCCTCCGGCGCGCCGGACACCGCGACGGTCCCCGTCACGCCGTTCTGCGCCGCCAGCTGCAGCAGCTGAGCGAAGACCTCCCGCACCTGCTGTTCGGGCACGGCCCCGGTGAACAGCGGAACAGGCTGCCCGCCCACGAGCGCGACGACCATCGGGATGGACTGCGCGCGGAAACCCTGCGCGAGCTGCGGGTTCGCGTCGACGTCGACCTTGGCCAGGACCAGCCGTCCCCCGAGCTCGGTGACGACCTTCTCCAGGATGGGCGAGAGCTGCTTGCACGGTCCGCACCACTCGGCCCACAGATCCACCACGACGGGCACCGTGCGGGAGAGTTCGAGCACCTGGCCGAACGTCGCGTCGGTGACATCCATCACCAGCGAGGGCACGGCGCCGGCGGGTGCTTCCGCCTGATCGCCCGTGGGCGCGGCAGGCGTCTGCGGACGGTTGCGCAGAGCGGACAGATCGACAGCGCCGCGCAGGACGGAACCAGGCTGGGGAGTGCTCACTCGAGGACCTTCGCTTCCAGGATGTTGGACCGGTAACCCAGGAGGCGAATCGGTTCGTTCTCGCCTTCGAGGGGGACGTAGAAGAAGAGCTGATCGGCGTAGGTCGTCTGGAAGCCGGTCGCCGACTGCTCCACGCCCGTCAGCGCGCGCACAGCCGGGTTCTCGGGCAGCCGGATCACCGCGTCGGCGTTCGTCGGACGGACGATGTCGCTCTCGCGGACCTCCACGGCCACGATGGCCCCGCCGTCCAGCGTCGTCAACGCCATGGGCGCGCCCGCTCCCGCCGTGGCCTTGAACTCCAGGCTCGAGGTGCCCGACCCGGTCTGGTTGAGCTGATCCAGGCGCTGCTGCTGGTTCTCGCGGATGCTGGGCAGGAGCAGGTCGCCCGCGGTGTCGAAGTCGTTCCAGTACGCGCTCTTCTCGCCGTTGTTGATGAGGTCGGCGTACGCCGCGGCGACCTCATCCGGGCGCAGGCGCAGGAACGGGGAATCCGGCGGTGCCAGCGCGGCGCCGACGTAGGTGGCCGGCAGGTCGGGCAGCAGCGTCGCCGCCTCCAGGCCTGCGATGTAGGTGGCCTTGTACTCCGACCACGGGTCGGCCTGGGTCATCACCATGATCGTGGGCGCCACGGTGGTGTCATCGGAGGCTTCCACGACCGTCATGAACGAGCGCGGCCATTCATCGAAGGCCTGCGGCAGCACGATCTCGACCGGGCGGTCGGGGATCGGTGCGAGCGGGGTCTGCTCGGGAAGCTGCGCCCGCAGGCCGTAGTTGGTCTGCCGTTCGGCCAGCGCGGGGCCGGCCAGACGCGACGCGGCCAGGTCGGCGTCGGCCGCGGCGTCCGCCTCCGCCACCGTCGAGGCGATGCGCGCGAGGATGCGTTCGGCCTGAGTCTCGGTCACCGCCGGCGACTGCTGTCCCTCCGGGACGATGACCGACGACGTCGGCGACGGGGTGGGCGAGACGGCGAGGTCGGGCCACGCATCGGAGGAGCAGCCGGCGAACAGCAGGCTCGACATCGCGATGGCGGGGACCACGACGAACGACCGCCGTGCCTTGATCGCCCGGCGCCGCCCCGAGCTGATGACGCCCTTCTTGCCGCCTTCGACGGCCAGGTCGATGGGTTCGGTGGGCGGCAGGGGCAGCCCCTTGCGCCGCGGGCCGCGCGAGCGCCGAACATGGCGGATGCCCAGCAGATAGAGGATCACGCCGGCCACCAGCACGATTCCGCCGCCGACGATGAGCGGGCCGGCCCACGGGGTGCTGCGGTCGACCGGCCAGGTGACCGAGATGTCGGCGGGGGCCGGGGCGGTGCCGTCGGATGCCACCAGGACACTCATGTCCTCGGGCAGCTGCAGGGGCGTGGACAGCCGCCGCTCCTGCTGGAACTCGTCCAGCCACAGGTCCGATCCCACCGGGGTGCGCCCGGCGGACTCCGTCTCCTCCGAATCGTCGGCGGGTTCGGCCGCGGCCTCGTCTCCCGCGGGGGCGGCCTCGGGCTCCACCACGCGCGTGCGGAACTCCTCCCCGTCCACGGTGATCCGGTTGTAGGGAACGTCGGCCAGCCAGGCCTGCACATCGGCGGTGCGCCCGTACGCGGCGAAGATCGTGCCCTCACCCTCGACCGTGAGCGTCTGCGCGCCGGGGAACAGGTTCAGGACCTCGCCGTCGATGACGGTGTAGGCCTCCTCCTCGCCGGCGGGCAGAGCGGTGGCTTCGGCGGGGGGCGGTTCGAAGATCGTGCGCTGCGCGATGCCCGCACCGATCATCAGCGCAGCGATGACGAACGCCGCGACCGCCCACACGAAACGCACGAACCATACCTTCCCGATGCCGGCCCGTCGGGTCGGGCCACGCACACACGACATTCCAGCGTAGCGGGAACGACCTGAAAGTCGACCGGGAGGGGGTGCCTGCCGGGTTTGCGGGCCGCCGGTGCGTATCCTGACGGAACGAGATGGCGGCTTCGGCCGCAGCCGGACAGGAGCCCGCGTGAAGATCCACAATCCATTCCGTGTCGCCCTCGTGGCGACGCTCGGGGTCGGCGTCGGCCTGCTGCTGATCAACAGCGTGCAGACCCTGTCCACGATCCTCCTGTACGTCGGCACGGCGCTGTTCCTCTCGCTGGGCCTGGACCCGGTGATCTCGTGGCTCGAGCGGCGCAAGCTCCGCCGCTGGGCCGCCGTGCTGATCACGATCCTGGGGGTGCTGGGCATCTTCGCCGGCATCATCCTGACGATCGTCCCGGTGATCGTGAGCCAGGTGGCTCAGCTGGTCGGCCAGATCGAGGAGATCGCCACCGACCTGGAGTGGGATGACGTCGTCCGGGACGCACGCGCGTGGATGGAGGACACCTTCCCCGCGCTCAATGTCGACACCGCGTGGGGGTACATCGAGGACTGGTGGACCTCTCTCGACCTCGGGACGATCTCCAGCGACGTGGGTGAGGGGATCCTCGGGTTCGTCGGCGCGGTCGTGGTGGGCCTGGGCGGGGCGTTCATCGTCCTGATCCTCACGATCTACTTCACCGCGTCCACGCCGGCGCTGAAGGCCGCCGTGTACCAGCTCGTGCCCGCTTCCAAGCGCGCGCGCTTCATCGACCTGGCCGAGCAGATCACCCGCTCGGTGGGCTATTACGTCATCGGGCAGGCGAGCCTGGGCGTCATCAACGGCGTGCTCAGCGCGATCTTCCTCTCGATCATCGGCGCGCCCTTCCCCGCCGTGCTCGCCGTGGTCGCCTTCTTCTTCTCGCTCATCCCGCTCGTGGGGACCCTGACGGGCTCGACCATCATCGTGCTCACGTGCCTGATCCCCGGTCTCGGCTCCCCCACGACGGCGCTCATCGCGGCGATCTACTACCTGATCTACATGCAGGTCGAGGCCTACGTCGTCTCTCCGCGCATCATGAACCGCGCGGTCGCGATCCCCGGCTCCGTCGTGGTCATCGCGGCCCTGGCCGGCGGATCGCTCCTCGGACTGCTCGGCGCCCTCGTGGCGATCCCGGTGGCCGCCAGCATCCTGATCATCTACCGGCAGGTGCTCATCCCACGGCAGAACGAGCGGTGACGCTCAGTCCTGCGGCACCGGACCGTCCCACGTGGTGGGCAGGGGCAGTGCCGCGGGATTGACCACGCCCACGATCTCCGACAGCACTCGGCGGGTCTGACTCTCCCCCACCCACAGGTGCTTGCCGCCCTCCACCGGGACGAGCGTGGCCTCCGGTACGGCCGCGAAGCGTTCGGCGGCCTCGGCGGGGCGGAGGTAGTCGTCGAACTCGGGGACGACCACCACCAGGCGACGAGGATCTCCCGCCCACCCCGCGAGCTCGTCGGCGCTCGTGCGGTGCAGCGGCGGCGACAGCAGGATGGCACCCTCGACGTCGTGCTCGCGGCCGTACTTCAGTGCCAGCTCGGTGCCGAACGACCAGCCCAGGAGCCACGGATGCGGCAGTCCGCGCTCGGCGGCGAACCGCACCGCCGCCGCGACGTCATGGCGCTCGCCGGCGCCGCCGTCGAAGGCTCCCTCGCTCGTTCCCCGCGGCGAGCTCGTGCCGCGGGTGTTGAAGCGCAGCACGGCGAGGTCGGCCAGCGCGGGCAGGCGCGCGGCGGCCTTGCGCAGGATGTGCGAGTCCATGAATCCACCCGCGGTGGGCAGCGGATGCAGCGTCACGAGCGTCGCGACCGGATCGCGGCTCTCGGGGAGCGCGAGCTCGCCGACGAGGGTCAGGCCGTCGTCGGTGTGCAGCTCGATCTCCTCGCGGCGCGCGGGCAGGGCGAGCGGTCCTCGGATTTCCATGTCAGCCGATCCTCCAGCAGTGGGTGTGCCAGTGGCGGCGGGCGGCGAGGTCGGCGGCGTCACCGAGGACGCCGTCCGCCCGCCACACCACCACGTGGGCGACACCGGGTTCGACCGTGCCGCCACATCCGGGACACGTGTAGGGCTTCTGTGCGGCGTGGGCGGCGACCGGTTGCACGGTCCATTCGACGCCACGCCGGCTCTCGGTGCGCTTCCATCCTGCGATCAGGCGCGCCAAGGAATCATCGCCGGATGACTGCGGCCGGCGCCGCTTCCCGCGGGCCACCGGTCAATACCAGCCGCGGCTCTGCGAGCTGCCCCAGGCCCCGCACGGGTCGCCGTAGCGACTGCCGATGTACCCCAGCCCCCACGCGATCTGCGTCGCCGGGTTGGACTCCCAGTCGGCGCCCGCGCTGGCCATCTTGCTCCCCGGCAGCGCCTGCGGGATGCCGTACGCGCCGCTGGAGGAGTTGTACGCGTTCACGCGCCAGCCGGATTCCTTCTGCCACAGCGCCCGCAGGCACGCGAACTGGTCGTCGCCCCAGCCGCGGGCGAGAACAGCCTCGTAGGCGATCGCCTGCGCGGTGCCGGGGTCCGGCGCCACGAAGGGGGGCTGCCATCCCGACGATGACGAAGCCCCGGCCGGCGCCGCCACGCTGCGCGCGGTGGCAGTGGGGGTGGGCGTGGGCTTGGGGGTGACGTACACGGAGTAGGTGCCGCGCTCGAGCGCGGCCGGGGTGATGGCACCCGGGGCCGGCGAGTAGCTCTGCGTGTCGGCGAGGGCGTTCTCGAACAGCGAGACCCGATCCGGGTCGACCTCCGCCAGCGCCGCCCCCGTGGGTCCGACGTACGCCGCCACGAACCCCAGCGCGGACAGCGCGGCGAAGACGGCGAGCACCCCGCGCCGACGCGACCAGCGGGGCGTCCGGCGCGGCGGCGTAGGCGGGGGCACCACATCGAGACCGTTGGCCGGCCTGCGGACGATCGGTCCGGAGGTGGCGCGCGTCATCTCGGTGCCGGAGGTCACAATGCGCTCGATTCTAGCCGCCTGCCCCATCGCCCGCCATCCGCCGAGCCGGGGGTGCAGGACGACGTCAGCCGACGGCGAGCATGACCTCGACCACGGCATCGAGCACCGCGTCGACCTGGTCCTCGCGATAGCCGCCCCGCTGCATCCGGAACGCCACGGCTCTGACCTGGTCGGCCGTCACCGGCTCCCCCGCCGCGAGGTAGCGCGCGATCTTGTCGGCGACCAGGTCGACTTCGTCCACGCGATAGCCGTACCGCAGCACGCCGACGCGGTCGAAGCGCTGTCCACGCGGGCGCAGCAGCCGGTCCAGGACCACCTGCGCGGTCTCGCGCGACTCCGCGACCCAGGCCCGCGCGCCGCGCCGGTTCATCGCCCACTCGCGCTCGCGAGCGGCGAAGGCGTCCTCGATGCGCCCGAGCGCGGCATCGACGGGGGCGATGGCGTACCCGTGACGGACGAGCGGGAACGCCGTGGCGCGCACCTCCGTCGAGCGCAGCGCATCGGGCTCGTCGGATTCGAAGGCGGCACGGGCCCGCTCGAGGAACGCGTCCACCGCGCGCTTCTCGTAGCCCTTCTGCCGACCGGTCGCGTCGGGGAACGGCGGGCGGGTCTCGGTCGCGGCCTCCTCGGCCGGGCGCTCCGTCTCGAGGGTCATGTCACCACCAGAGGGCTCAGGAGATAGAACAGCGCCAGGGCTCCCGTGGCCGAGGGGAGGATGGAATCGAGTCGGTCGAGCACGCCGCCGTGGCCGGGCAGCCACGAGCTCATGTCCTTGATGCCGAGATCGCGCTTGATCATGGACTCACCGAGATCGCCCGCCGTGGCGGTGCCGAGGATCACCGCGCCGAAGATCAGCCCCGCCCACCACGGGAGGTGCAGCATGTACAGCGCCAGCAGGACTCCGGCCGCAAGCGCGGCGACGGCGGCGCCGGCGAAGCCCTCCCACGTCTTCTTGGGGCTGATCCGCGGGGCCATCAGATGACGCCCGCCGCGTCCGAAGGTCAGACCGGACACATAGGCCCCCGTGTCGGCGGCGACCGTCACGATGAGGAAGGCGAGAACCCACCACTCCCCTTCGGGTTGAGCGAGCAGCACCATCGCGAGGCTGCCCATGAACGGCACGTACAGCTGGATGAACCCCGCGACCAGGACGTCGGAGAGCACCGCGCCGTACGAGCGGCCGTCGCGCGCGAACATCTGGCCGAGCAGGCGCCACACCACCACGAGCACGACCGCCGCGATCACGGCGACCCAGTGCAGCCACAGGCTCGTGAATGCACCCGAGAGCAGCAGGAGCGTACTCGCCAGCAGCTGCGGGACGAGATCGACGCGACGTCCGGAGGCCTGCAGGGCGCGCGCGAACTCGAAGACCGCCAGTGAGACCGCGGCGATCGCGAAGACCAGGAAGATCCACTTGACGAACAGGAGGGATCCGAGCACCGCTGCGCCGGCGGCCAGGCCGATGAGGGTCGCCAGCAGCAGGTTGCGCCCCGTGCGCTGTGCGATGCGTGCGTTGGCCTCTTCGAACTCGGCGCGCGCGTGCGCGACCTGGCTCTCGAACTCCGTGCGTGCGGCGCGGATGTGCGTCTGGAAGCCCGCCCCGGCGTCGGCGGCGCTCTGCGCACGGCGCGCACGAGCCGCGTCGCGTCGGGAGAGCGGCGCGTCCGGGGGTGACGCGCTTTCCGGGCCGGAGGGGTCGGTCATGGGGTCTAGACCTCGAGGAGCTCTGCCTCTTTGCGCTTGAGCGCCTCGTCGATCGCGTCGACGTGCGCCTTGGTCAACGCATCCAGCTCCTTCTCAGCGCGGACGAGTTCATCCTCGCCGACCTCGCTCTTGAGCGCATCCAGCTCGTCCTTGGACTTGCGGCGGATGCCGCGGACGTGCACCTTCGCGTCCTCGCCCTTGCCCCGGACGATCTTGACGAACTCCTTGCGGCGCTCGGCGGTGAGCTCGGGCAGCGTGACGCGCACGATGTTGCCGTCGTTGGTGGGGTTCGCGCTGAGGTTCGGCATGTCGCGGATGGCGGTCTCGATCGCCTTCAGGGCCGACTTGTCGTAGGGGGTGACCACGAGGGTGCGGGCTTCGGGGTTGTTCAGCGAAGCCAGCTGGGCCAGCGGGGTGGGGGAACCGTAATAGTCCACCATCACCTTCTGGAACATCTGCGGGTTCGCGCGCCCGGTGCGAACAGTGGCGAAGTCTTCTTTCGCAGCTTCGACGGCGCGGTCCATGCGCGTTTCGGCGTCGGCCAGAACATCGGCGATCACGGGGACTCCATTCGTTGGGCTCGACGTCTCAGTCTAGACAAGCGCGCGCCATCCGGCGGGCGCACGCTCCGCTCACGCGGTGACGCGGGTTCCGATCGGCTCGCCCAGCAGGGCGCGCGTGACGCTGCCGGCCGGCACCATGCCGAACACGCGCATGTCCATGCCGTTGTCCATGCACAGGCTGAATGCCGTGGAGTCGACGACTTTGAGCCCGCGCTGGAGGGCGTCGCGGTAGGTGATGGTGTCGATGCGCGTCGCCGTGGCGTCGTGCCGCGGATCGGCGGTGTAGACGCCGTCCACGCCGTTCTTGGCGACGAGGACCTCCGTCGCGCCGATCTCCAGCGCCCGCTGCGCGGCGACGGTGTCGGTGGAGAAGTACGGCAGGCCGGCGCCGGCTCCGAAGATGACCACGCGCCCCTTCTCGAGGTGGCGCTCGGCGCGGCGCGGGATGTACGGCTCGGCGACCTGGGTCATGGAGATGGCCGACTGCACGCGCGTGGCCGCGCCGGCCTGCTCGAGGAAGTCCTGCAGCGCGAGGGCGTTCATGACCGTTCCCAGCATGCCCATGTAATCGGCCCGGCCGCGGTCCATTCCCCGCTGGCTGAGCTCGGCGCCGCGGAAGAAGTTCCCCCCGCCCACGACGACGGCGACCTCGACACGATCCACCGCCGCGGCGATCTCACGGGCCATCTGGCTGACGACGTCGGGATTGACACCCAGCTGCCCTCCGCCGAAAGCCTCACCCGACAGCTTCAGCAGGACGCGGCGGCGTCCGGTGGCCTCATCGATCACGTGTCATCCTCTCGTCGGGTACAACTTATCGTCGGGCATGGGAAAGGCCCGCACCGGTCAGCGATGCGGGCCTTCCACACGTGTTACGCGCCGACCTTGAAGCGAGCGAAGTCGGTGATCGTGATCCCGGCGTCCTTGGCGACCTGAGCCACCGACACCTTGTTGTCCTTGGCGTAGTCCTGGTCCAGGAGCACGACCTGCTTGAAGAACGCGTTCACGCGACCCTCGACGATCTTCGGCAGCGCCGCCTCCGGCTTGCCCTCGTTGCGGGAGATCTCGGTGACGATCTCGCGCTCCTTCTCGACGTCGGCCTCGGGCACGTCCTCGCGGGCGAGGTAGGTCGGGTTGGCGAACGAGACGTGCTGCGCGATGCTGCGAGCGGCCTCTGCGTTCTCGCCGCTGTAGGCGACGACGACACCGATCTGCGGCGGGAGGTCCTTGCTGGTCTTGTGCAGGTACACCGAGAAGTGCTCGCCGGTCAGCGTGCGCACGCGACGCAGCTCGACCTTCTCGCCGATGATGGCGGCCTCGTCCGAGATCAGCTCGGCGACGGTCTGCTCACCGGCGGGGGCGGCCAGGGCCGCCTCGGCGGAGTCGGCGGAGGCGGCGGCAGCCGCTTCCACGACCTTGTCGGCCAGCGCGATGAACCGCTCGTTCTTGGCGACGAAGTCGGTCTCGCACGCGAGCTCGAGCAGGGTGACCTTGCCGTCCTGCTCACGCGCGGTGACCAGGCCCTCGCTCGTGGAGCGGTCGGCGCGCTTGGCGTTGCCCTTCGCGCCCTTCAGACGCAGGATCTCGACGGCCTTGTCGACGTCGCCGTCGGCCTCCTCGAGCGCCTTCTTGGTGTCGACCATGCCCGTGCCGAGCTGCTCACGCAGCGCCTTGATGTCGGCGATCGTGAAGTTTGCCATGTGTGGTGGCTCCTAGTTCTGGTGAGTTCTGAGGGAGACGTCGGCGAGGTCGCTGGTCACGACCTCGCCGACGGGAGTGTGGTGTGGGCGCCGATTACTTCTCGGCGGACTCGGCCTGAGCGGCCTCGTCGGTGGTCTGCTCCGCGGCGGCGGCTGCCTCGGCGTCGGCGGCGGACTCGGTCGCCGCTTCGCCCTCGATGGCCTGCTCGTCGGCGATGAGCTCGTTCGCCTCGGCGGTGGCCTCGGCGACATCCGCGACCTTCTCGGTCTCGGCGGAGGACTGCGACGGGGCACCCTGCTCGAGCAGCTCGCGCTCCCACTCCGCCAGCGGCTCGGCGACCTCGGTCGCCTCCCCGGCGGGCTGGTGACGCTGGATGAGGCCCTCGGCCGCGGCGTCGGCGATGATGCGGGTGAGCAGGCTCACCGAGCGGATCGCGTCGTCGTTGCCGGGGATCGGGTACTGGAACTCGTCGGGGTCGGCGTTGGTGTCGAGGATGCCGATGACGGGGATGCCGAGCTTCTTGGCCTCATCCACGGCCAGGTGCTCGCGCTTGGCGTCGACGACCCAGATGGCGGACGGGGTCTTCTGCAGGTTGCGGATACCGCCCAGCGACTTGTGCAGCTTGTCGAGCTCCCGCTTCTTCAGCAGCAGCTCCTTCTTGGTGAAGCCGCTCTCGGCGGGGTTGTCGTAGTCCAGCTCCTCGAGCTCCTTCATGCGCGCGAGACGCTTGGAGACGGTCTGGAAGTTGGTGAGGAGGCCACCGAGCCAGCGCTGGTTCACGTACGGCTGGCCGACGCGGGTCGCCTGCTCGGCGAGGACTTCCTGCGCCTGCTTCTTGGTGCCGACGAAGAGGATGGTGCCGCCGTGGGCGACGGTCTCCTTGACGAACTCGTACGCCTTGTCGATGTAGGACAGCGACTGCTGCAGGTCGATGATGTGGATGCCGCTGCGCTCGGTGAGGATGAAGCGCTTGACTTTCGGGTTCCACCGGCGGGTCTGGTGTCCGAAGTGGACGCCGCTGTCGAGCAGCTGGCGAATGGTGACGACGGCCATGGCCGTTCTCCTTCTCTGGGCGCGGATGCGCCTGGGTTGCGGTTGGTTTCGCGCCGGCCCGGATGGGCGGCGAGCCTGGTGTCCGGCACGCATCCGCTCCCGGGCGAAAGCTCGGGAGACCGGTGGATGCGGGATGCCGCGCGGTGCAGTTCGCAGGGAACCGCGGTGCGCTGTGGACACGCGGAGTCACCCCGACGGACGGGGTGCCCTTCTACTGTACCAGCCGCGCCTCCCCAGCACCCCGCATCGCCGGCACCGTCCACCGGAGCCGTTTCCGCCCGCCGGTGGGCAGTGGTCGCGCGCGATCCTGGGGCGATGCCGCATCCGTTCCGCAGCGCCGTGACCGTGGCCGTCGCCGCAGTGTGGGCGGTGACCACTCCTGCCTCAGCGCCCCTGATGGAGCGCGGATGGACGTGGCCGACGGCGCCGGTGCAGATCGTCCGCCCCTTCGCCGCGCCCGCGCACGCGTCCGGTGCGGGGCACCGCGGCATCGACCTGGCCGCCGACGGCGCGGTGCGCGCCCCCGCCGACGGGGTCATCGCCTACTCCGGCACCGTGGTGGACCGGGGCGTCCTCACGATCGATCACGGTGACGGGCTCGTGACGACCTTCGAGCCGGTGGAGTCGGCGCTGCGTCCCGGCGACGCCGTGACTCGCGGGCAGGAGGTCGCCGAGGTCGCCTCCGGAGGCCATACCGCCGAGGGAGCCGTGCATTTCGGAGTGCGGCTGGACGGCGACTACATCAACCCGCTGCTGCTCCTGGGCGGCGTGCCGCGCGCCGTCCTCCTGCCGTGCTGCTGAAGGCGCGGATCACTGGATGGAGTTGCGGGCCCCGCCGTCGGAGATGACCGCATCGTCGTCGATGCCGCGGACGACGTTGTCGTTCCCGTCCACCGTGACGGCGTCGATGGAGTCCGTCGCGGTGACGGTGTTGCGGTCTCCGGTCATGATGAGGTCGTCGAGATCGCGCGCGGTGACCGTGGAGTCGTTCCCCACCAGCGTGAGCGAATCCGTCTCCCCCACCGTGACCGTGACACGGTCGCCTTCGATGCCCAGCACGTCGATGTCGGCGGCCGAGAGGTCCACGGCGAGGTCGTTGCCCTGCACCTGCACCGAGGGGCAGTCGCCGCGCACGGCCAGGGAGGGCGAGCCCGCCGTGAGCGTGAGCGGTGCGCCGGCGCAGTCCTGCGCGGTGCCGGGGTCGGCCGGGGCTGCTGTCGGCGTCGCCGGAGGCGAGGACGTGGCCGACGGCACGGGCCGGGCCTCGTCGGAGGGCAGGCGCGTCACGACGGGGTCGGGCGCGGCGCATCCGGACAGGATCGCCGCCGATGCCACCAGAACGGCCAGGTGTGCGCGTCGAGTCATGTTTCCACGGTAGGTCCCTCGCCCGGCGAACGAGGAGATCCGGCCGATCGAAGGTCCGAAAGACCCGGGTGCTCTCGATCCGCGAGAGTCCTCGATTCCCGCGCAGCTACGCGCGCGGGTGCGCGAGCCGGTACGACTCCTTCAGGCGCTCGCTGGAGACATGCGTGTAGATCTGCGTCGTGCCCAGGCTCGCGTGTCCGAGGATCTCCTGCACGGCGCGGAGGTCGGCGCCGCCGTCCAGGAGGTGGGTTGCGGCGGAATGGCGCAGCGCGTGGGGCCCCACCGCCGCCGATCCCACGGCCGGCCCGACCGTGCGGGTGACCAGGTCGTACACCGTGCGCACCCCCAGGCGCCGTCCGCGGACGCCGAGGAAGAGTGCGGCCCCGGCATCGTCCGCGCGCGCGGCGAGCGCGGGCCGGGCACGCACGAGGTACCCGTCGAGGGCCCGGGCGGCGGCGCCGCCGTACGGCACGACCCGCTCCTTCGATCCCTTGCCCAGCACCCGCACGGTCCGCCGCTGCGGGTCCAGGTCATCCACGTCGAGTCCGCACAGCTCCGACACGCGCACGCCCGCGCCGTACAGGAGCTCGAGCACGGCGGAGTCGCGCAGCGTCACCGGGTCGCCCTCTGCGGCGCGGACCGCGAGCTCTTCGAGCACCTCGCGCAGCGAGTCGGCCGAGGCGACCTGCGGCAGCGTGCGTCCGCGTTTGGGATTGGTCAGCCGGAGCGTCGGGTCGGACTCGATGAGGTGCTCCTCCCGCGCCCAGCGGAACAGTCCGCGCACGGCGGCGGTGCGCCGCGCCAGCGTGCTGCGCGCCAGCCCGTGCTGCGCCGCGCCCCATGACCACTCCCGCAGGTGCTCGACGTCCACCTCCGCCAGCGGCGCGTCGCCGACGGTGGCGATCAGATCGTCGAGGTCGGACCGGTAGGCGCGCACCGTCGCCGGCGCAAGCCGCCGCACCGACTCCAGGTCGGCGAGGTAGGCGTCGGTCGCGGCACTCAGCAGCACTCTCCCAGGATGCCCCGCCGCGCCGCCCGTGGGGGGCGGGCGCGCGGCGGGTCACCGGGTCGGCGCGCGTCGCCAGCCGTCCCCGTCGGCCAGGAGGTCGCCGGACAGGGCGGCCAGGCCGAGCAGCGCCTCCACCTCCGCCGGCGCCAGGCCACTGCGCCGCGCCAGCTCGAGGGCCGGCGTCGCGACACGCGTGCTCGCGGCATCGAGCAGGCGCGTGAGCTCGGAGGTGCGGCTTCCGGTCGCCACTGGCGCCGCCACGGTGAACCCGAGAAGCTCTCGCACGTCGTCGGCGCCGGTGATGCACACCCCGTCGAACTCCCGCAGGATGCGGTGCGCCCCCGCGGATGCGGCGCTGGTGACCGGCCCGGGAACAGCACCGAGCGCCCGGCCGAGGGAGGCCGCGTGCGCGGCGGTGTTGAGCGACCCGCTGCGCACGCCGGCCTCCACGATGATCGTGGCGTCGGACAGCGCCGCGATGAGCCGGTTGCGCGCGAGGAACCGCCACTTGCTGGGTGCCGTGCCGCACGGCGTCTCCCCCGCCACCACGCCGTGGCTCGCGATGCGGCGGAGAAGGTCGGTGTGACCGGTCGGATACGGGCGGTCGACCCCACCGGCCAGGAGGGCGACGGTGCGGCCGCCGGCGGACAGCGCGGCCCTGTGCGCGGCGCCGTCGATCCCGTAGGCGGCGCCGGAGACGACCGTCACCCCCTCGCCGGCCAGCTCGGCCGACAGCTCCGCGGCCACATGCTCCCCGTAGCCGGTCGCCGCGCGGGCGCCCACGAGAGCGACCGCGGGCGTGACGTTCCAGTCGCCGGGCGTCCCCTGCATCCACAGCGCATGCGGCGCGTGCTCGCCCAGGTCACCCAGGCGGGTCGGCCATTCCGCGTCCCCGGGTACGACGAGCCGGGTTCCCGAACGCCGGGCGCGCTCCAGCGCCGTGGCGACGAGTGCGGGGTCGGCCCGCGGCATCCACCGCTCCCGCGCGGTCGCCATGTCCCGCGGCGACACGGGCGACTCCGCTGCGGCGCCGGAGAGGGCGTGCCGCAATGCGGGCGCCGCGCCCAGGTGCGCGATCAGCGCTCCGGCGACGCGGTCGCCCGGTTCGGTGAGCACGCTCCACACGGCACGGGCGTACACGTCGGCGGATGCAGCGGATGCGGCGCGCACGCCGCGCAATGCCGCGGTGGACGCGTCGGCCGACAGATCGAATCCACTCATGCCATGACCCCTCTCTTGAGGAAGAGGGCGCGTCCGATGTCGCCGACGTCCACGGTGGCGCGCCCGGCGAGGTCGGCGAGGGTCCAGGCGACCCGCAGGACGCGGTCATAACCGCGCAGCGTGAGCGCGCCGCGATGCAGGGCGGCATCGAGCGGCCGACGCACGATGGGCGCCAGGGCGAGCGGGCCCTGGCGAAGCCATGTCCCCGGCACGTCGGCGTTGCGGCGCCACGGTGTCTCCTTGAGCCGCGCCAGGGTGCGCTCCCGTGCGGCGAGCACCCGTCCGCGCGCGGCGGCGCTGGTCGTCACGTGTGGTGCCGCGTCGCGGTGGGCGACGGAGACCCGCCGCAGCGACAGCTCGATGTCGATGCGGTCCAGCAGCGGGCCGGACAGGCGCCCGAGGTAGCGGCGGATCGCGTGCGGCGGGCACACGCACGTGCCGCCGGGAACCCCGTACTGACCGCACGGGCATGGATTGGTCGCGAGCACCAACTGGAACCGGGCCGGATAGGACGCGTACGCCCCGGCGCGGTGGATGGCGATCGTGCCGGACTCCAGCGGCTGCCGCAGGGCATCCAGCGCCGATGCCGCGAACTCGCCCGCCTCGTCGAGGAACAGGACTCCGCCGCTCGCACGCGCGATCGCACCCGGGCGCACGACGCGCGACCCGCCGCCCACCAGAGCGCCCACGCTCGCGCTGTGGTGGGGCGCCTCCCACGGAGGCGTGCGCGAGAGGCGGGTCACCTGGGCACCCGCGAGCGAGCGCACACACGCCGCCGTGAGCGCCGCATCGTCGTCCAGGGGCGGCAGGATGCCCGGCAGCCGCCGCGCGAGCATCGTCTTGCCCGCACCCGGCGGTCCGCTCAGCAGAACGTGATGCCCACCGGCGGCGGCGACGACCATCGCCTCGACCGCCTCGGGCTGCCCGATGACGTCCGAGAGGTCGGGCACCTCGTCGGACGCCACCGGCTCGACCCCGCCCTGTACGCTCACGGCGTCGAGTTCGGGAGCATCGGTGGCCGCTCCGTGCCAGCGCAGCACGTCGGCCAGGCACACGGCGCCGAAGACCTCGATGCCCTCCACCAGCTCCGCCTCCGCCAGGTTGGCCCACGGGACGACCGCGCGGGCGACGCCGCCGCGTGCCGCCGCGAGCACGGCGGGCAGCACCCCCGGCAGGGGGCGCAGTCGGCCGTCCAGCCCGAGCTCGCCGATGTGCACGGTCGAGGCCACACGCGCCGCATCCAGCGGATGCTCCGTGGCCAAGGCCGCGACGGCGATCGCCACGTCGAAGCCGGACCCGTGCTTGGGCACGCTCGCCGGGGAGAGGTTCACCGTCAGGCGACGCCGCGGAAGGGGCAGGTTTCGATTGGCGCACGCATTCGTCACCCGCTGCACGGCCTCGCCGATGGCCTTGTCGGGGAGGCCGATGACCCGGAACCCCGGTGTCTGCGGCGTGAGGTCGGCCTCCACCTCGACGACGGCGCCGTCCAGCCCTGACAGCGCGATGGACAGCGTGCGCGCGGTCGTCACAGCGCATCCTCGAGGTGCTCCAGCATCGCGGTGGCCGGATCGACGCCGGTCAGCGCGATCGCGTCCACGCGCAGCCGCCGGCCGCGCGCGTCGGCGGGGTGGGCCGCGATCCACGCCAGCGCCAGGCGCCACAGTCGCGCTCCCTTGCGCTCGTCGATGGCCTCGAGGGGATGGCCGAATGCGTCCGAGCGGCGGGACTTGACCTCCACGACGACGAGGTCGCGGCCGCGCACGGCGACGAGGTCAATCTCCCCCTGAGGGCACCGCCAGTTGCGGTCGAGGAGGGTGTACCCGTGCGCCCGCAGGTGCGCGGCCGCACGATCCTCGCCCGCCCTGCCGAAGTCGTCCTTGGCTGCCATGCGCTCAGCCTGACGGCGCGCGAACCCCCGGACGCGGGTGGCCGCGTCATCCGGGGACGGCGCGTGAAAGCCGGCGGTTGGGGAGGAGAGGTGGGCTCAGCCGTCGAGGGAGAGCTCTTCGGGAAGCTGGAAGTCGCGGCGCGACAGCTCCTCGACGTTGACGTCCTTGAAGGTGAGCACGCGCACGGACTTCACGAAGCGGTCGGCCCGGTAGATGTCCCACACCCACACGTCGTTCATCGAGATCTCGAAGTAGAAGTCGTGCTCGGTGTCACGACGCACGACGTTCACCTCGTTGGCGAGGTAGAAGCGGCGCTCGGTCTCGATCACGTACTGGAACTGCGAGACGACGTCGCGATACTCGCGGTACAGCGCGAGTTCGAGTTCGCGGTCGTAGTCCTCGAAGACATCGTCATCCATGGTGTCTCCATCCTAGGGCGCGGCATGCGGGTGCGGTGGGCGGAGCCCCGCCGCGTGGTCGGTCAGAACAGCGTGGGGGCGTCGGCGATCGCCCACGACTGTCGGTGATGCGGGCTCATCCCGTGCGCCCGGATCGCGTCGCGGTGCTCGGGGCTGGCGTAGCCCTTGTTGCGCACCCACTGGTAGGCCGGGGTCTCGTCGTGCAGGCCGGTCATGACCGCGTCACGGGCGACCTTGGCGATGACGGATGCCGCGGCGGCGCTCGCGCAATCGCGGTCTGCTTTGATCACGGGCGTGACGCGGAGCCCGGACGCACCGGCGGCGGTGATGTAGTCGTAGTTGCCGTCGAGGATGACGATCGCCTCTTCGGGGACCACACCGTAGGTCCGCAGGTCGGCGATGGCGCGGATCGCCGCCAGCCCGAGCGCCCGCATGATCCCGACCTGGTCGATCTCCGCCGAGCTCGCCCACCCGACGGCGCTGGCCGCGACCCACGACGACGCCCGCGCTGCCACGTCGGCACGCTTGAGCTCGGGCACGAGCTTGGAATCGCGCAGTCCGGCGGGGATCCGTTTACGTGAGCGCTCCGGGTCGATCACGGCCGCACCGACGGCCACCGGACCTGCCAGGGCACCGCGGCCCACCTCGTCGCACGCGATGACCAGCGCGTGCTCCTTCAGCAGGCGCCGCTCGAGCGTCAGACGCGGCTCCACGACCGTCACGGCGGATCCTCGGACGAGGGGACGCCGGCGAAGACGTCATGGTGGAAGTCGATCGGACCGAAGCGGCTCACCGGCCACGTCTTGAGGAACGCCCGGCCCACGACGTTCTCCAGCGGGACGAAGCCCTCCCCCGGTTGGTCCTGGTTGTACCGGGAGTCACGCGAGCTGTCACGGTTGTCGCCCAGGACCCACAGCGACCCCTCCGGCACGTCGATCTCGTACGGCACCGGCTCGGCGGCGTCGCGGCCGGGCGGAAGGTTGAGGTAGTCGGTCTCGTCGATGGGGACGCCGTTGACACTCACCTGCCCGAGCGCGTTGCAGCAGATCACGTGGTCGCCGGCGACGCCGATCACCCGTTTGATGAGGTGATCGTCGCTGTCCGGCGCGGAGAGACCCACCAGCGACAGCAGCCACTCCCCGGCCTCCACGATCGGGGGGCGCGGGGCTCGGACGGTGGGCGGGAGCCACCCGCCCGGATCGCGGAAGACCACCACGTCGCCGCGCTCGTAGCCGCCGAACCGGGGCGTCACCTCGTCGACGAGGATGCGATCATCCACGAGCAGGGTCTGCGCCATCGACGCGGATGGGATGTAGAACGAACGCACGACGAAGGTCTTCACCAGGAACGACACCAGGAGCGCCACCACGACGATGACCACGACGTCGCGCAGGAAGATCAGCCAGCCACGCCGGCGATCGTGCTCCCCGCCCGCGGGACCGGCGGCGGCCGCCGGGACGGATGCGGTCTGGTCGCTGCTCATGGGGATCCTTCACACCGGGCCCGCCGAGGACGACGCGGACCGCCCGTCAAGCGTCGCACACCTGGCGCGCGCAGCGGGAATCCACCCAGCGGTTCTGCGGGAAACCAGAAACGCCCCGGCCGGAGCCGGGGCGTTTCGGTACGGAGGCGCTCAGCGGTCGCGCTTCTCCTTGATCTTGGCCTTCTTGCCGCGCAGGGCGCGGAGGTAGTAGAGCTTGGCGCGGCGGACGTCGCCGCGGGTCACGACCTCGATGTGGTCGATGACCGGGCTGTGCACCGGGAAGGTGCGCTCGACGCCCACCTGGAAGCTGATCTTGCGGACGGTGAAGGTCTCGCGCACGCCGTCACCGGAGCGACCGAGCACGATGCCCTGGAAGATCTGGATACGAGAGCGCGTGCCCTCGGTGATGTTCACGTGCACCTTGACGGTGTCACCGGGACCGAAGTCGGGGATGTCGGAACGGAGCGAGGCCGCGTCGACGGCATCGAGGATCTGCATGATCTTCTCTTCCTGCGACCGCCACAGGTCGATCGCACGATGGTTGGTGAGGTTCGGAGTGTGCCCGAGGCCGCGGAACGCGGCGGTCTCCCCTGTGGCAGAGCCGGTCAGGGCACAATGATCCATTCTGCCATGGATGCGGAGCGCCCCCAAACCATCAGGCGTCCGGCGGGCGCTCCACGACGACGATCACGGGCGTCTCAGCGGCCTTGGGCTGCGCCTGCGGCTGAGGCTGCGGCGGAAGGTAGGCCGTGCCGTCGGCGGCGCGCAGGTAGGCCCGGGTGCCGTCCCGCGCCTCGCGCCACAGCTGCCACAGCGTCAGCCAGAACAGCGCGACGGCGACGAACAGGGTCAGCACGAGGACGGGCGCGAACCACGTGGCGTTGAACAGTCCCGTCGCGATGATGAGGGCATGCCAGACCCCGAACCCCAGCACGTCCCACCACGACACGGCTCGCGTCAGGCGCACGCTCGAGCGCGCCCGCACGAGGAACGCGAGGATCAGCTGGGAGACGAACACCGAGGGCATCGCGAGGAACAGCACCCACAGCAGCGCCCACCCGCCGGCGTCGAACGCGATCCAGCCGGCCAGCAGCCACGCCGGGAGCACGACGGCGGCAGGGAACAACCACCAGAAAAACGCGCGACGAAGCCACATGCTCCGATGCTAACGCGGGGGCCGCGCACCCGTCCCGGGCCCCGGATTTCCCTCGGCATCCTCTCGGCTGGCGCATGACGGAGAATGGAGGGGACGGAAGGACATCCATGATCGAGTTGCGCACCCCGGCGGAGATCGAGGCGATGCGGCCGGCCGGCCGCTTCGTGGCGGAGGCGCTGGCGACCCTGCGCGATGAGACCAAGGTGGGCACCAACCTGCTGGCGATCGACCGTCGCGCCCACGACATGATCCGTCGTGCCGGAGCCGAGTCGTGCTACATCGACTATCACCCCTCGTTCGGGGCGAGCCCCTTCGGCAAGGTCATCTGCACGTCGATCAACGACGCCGTGCTGCACGGGCTGCCGCACGACTACGCGCTGCGCGACGGCGACCTGGTGACGCTGGATTTCGCCGTGTCCGTGGACGGCTGGGTCGCCGATTCGGCGGTCTCCTTCGTCGTGGGCACACCGCGCGACGAAGACCTCGCACTCATCGACACCACCGAGCGTGCCCTGGATGCGGCGATCCACGCCGCGACCGTCGGAAACCGCATCGGCGACATCTCCGCCGCGATCGCCGCCGTCGCCCGCGCCGACGGGTACTCCATCAACAACGACTTCGGCGGGCACGGCGTGGGGCGCGAAATGCACGGCGACCCCCACGTGGCCAACGACGGCAAGCCCGGACGCGGCTATCCGCTGCGCGCAGGCCTCGTTCTGGCCCTGGAGCCGTGGTTCCTCGCCACCACCGACAAGCTCATCACCGACCCCGACGGCTGGACGCTGCGCAGCGCCGACGGGTCGCGCGGCGCGCACTCCGAGCACACCGTGGCCATCACCGAGGAGGGGCCCGTCATCCTGACGGATCGGTCCTTCCTCGGCGTGGACTGATCCGGCCGGATCAGGGCAGCGGAGTACTCACTCGGCCAGGAGGTCGGGGCGGCGCAGGCGCGTACGCTCCATCTGCTGTTCGCGGCGCCACGCGGCGATCGCGCCGTGATTGCCGCTGAGCAGGATCGGCGGCACCTCCCGGCCGCGCCACACGGCCGGCTTCGTGTACGACGGGTACTCCAGCAGGCCGTCTTCGTGGGACTCCTCCACGAGGCTCTGCGGATTGCCGACGACGCCGGGGATGAGCCGGCCGATGGCTTCGATCATCGCCATCGCCGCGACCTCGCCGCCGTTGAGGACGTAGTCGCCCAGGCTGATCAGCCGCACCTCGCCCAGGGTGGCGGCCTCGGCGAAGACCCGCTCGTCGATCCCCTCGTAGCGACCGCATCCGAAGACCAGGTGCGGCGCATGCGCGAGTTCGCGCGCGGTGGACTGGCGGAACACCTCGCCGGCCGGGGACGGGAAGACGAAGACGGGGCGCTCGCGCGTGTCGCGCACGATGTCATCCAGCGCCTCGCCCCACGGCTCGGGCTTCATGACCATGCCGGCTCCGCCGCCGTAGGGGGTGTCATCGACGGTGCGGTGACGGTCGTGCGTCCAGTCCCGCAGGTCGTGGACGCGGATGTCGAGCACGCCGGCCGCGCGGGCCTTGCCCAGGAGCGACACCTCGAGCGCGTCGAAGAAGGACGGGAAGATCGAGACGACGTCGATGCGCACGTCAGTCCTCCCGGGGCTCGTCCTCGTCGGATGCGGGAACGGCTTCGGCCGGCTCCGGCTCGTCGTCGGCCGCCGGGGGCAGCTCCTCGAACAGCCCGGGCGGCGGGGTGACCACCACGCGCCCGGCGGAGACATCGACCTCCGGGACGATCGCCTTCACGAACGGCACGAGGACCTCGCGCTCGCCCGCCGTCACGATCAGCAGGTCCTGCGCGGGCATGTGGTCCACGCGCGCCACGCGTCCGACCACCTCGCCGTCGCGCACGACGTCCAGGCCCACCAGCTGGTGGTCGTACCACGCGTCGTCCTCGGCGGGAGAGGCCGCGGCATCCTCATCGATCCAGAGGATGGCGCGGACGAGCTCCTCGGCGGCGGAACGGTCGTCCACGCCCTCGAAGAAGGCGACGGCGTGACTGTTCATCCAGCGGAACTCCCGCACGGTGAGCGTCTTGCCGTGCCACGGCGAGGACGTCGGCACCTGCAGTGTGAACGTCGCGCCAGGGACGAACCGGCCCTCGGGGTCATCGGTGTACAGCTCGAGCTTGAGGGCGCCCTTGAGCCCGTGCGCCTTGACCAGCCGGCCCACGCGCAGTTGCGTGCGCGGGGGCTTGGCGGGTCGGGGCTGTGCTGCGTCCGACATCAGTCGTCGGCGACGTCGACGCGAACGCGACGACCGTCCGCGAGCGCCGAGATGAGAGTACGCAGCGCTTTGGCCGTGCGTCCGCCGCGCCCGATCACGCGCCCCCGGTCGTCCGGGTGCACGCGCACCTCCAGCACGTCGCCTCGCGGGGACGTGCTGGAGCGGATGGTCACGTCGTCGGGGTGATCCACGATCCCCTTGACGACGTGCTCGAGCGCGGCGGCCAGCAACGGATTACTCGGAGTCGGACGCCGCGGGGGCGTCGTCGGCGGAGGCGTCGGCCGCGGGGGCCTTCTTCTCGGCCTTGGGCTTGACGACGGACTTCTTGGACGAGTCGACCTCGAACGGAGCCTTCGGCTCGGCGACGCGCACCTTCGAGGAGGTGTCCTTCTCGCCCTTGAACTTGGCCCAGTCACCGGTGAGCTTCAGCAGCGCGGCGACCTGCTCGGTCGGCTGTGCGCCGACGCCGAGCCAGTACTGCGCGCGGTCGGAGTCGACCTCGATGAACGAGGGCTCCTCGGTGGGGTGGTACTTGCCGATCTCCTCGATGACACGACCATCGCGCTTGGTGCGCGAGTCGGCGACGACGATGCGGTAGTAGGGCGCGCGGATCTTTCCGAGACGCTTGAGACGGATCTTGACAGCCACGATTCTCCTGGTGGTGTGGAAGGTGACGAACCGGTCGCCGGAGTGGGGTACGCATCCGACGGAAGCTCAAATGGTCGGACCGGGGCTGGATAGAGGGTCGAGCACACGGTCCAGCCCTCTATTCTGCCAGACATCGGGGGATGCTGCGAAACGAGCGGTCGCGGTGCGTCCCCGTGTCAGACTGTCGCCATGACGGTCCCGTTCGCGCCCTCCGCACGTTCGTCGGTCGGGATCGAGTGGGAATTGATGCTCGCCGACCGCGAAACCGGCGATCTCGTCCCCCGCGCGCCCGACATCGTCGAGCCGCTGGAGGAGAGCACGAAGCTCGAGCGCTTCACCATCACGCAGGAACTGCTCACCAACACCATCGAGCTGACCAGCGGCGTCGGCGACACCGTCGCGGCCGCCGTGGATGACATCGCCGACGCGATCGCCGCCGTCCGCACGCAGACCGAGCCGTTCGGCGTCGAGCTGCTGTGCGCCGGCAGCCACCCCTTCGCGCAGTGGTACGACCAGCAGGTGACCGACAAGACCCGCTACCACAAGCTCATCGAGCGCACCCAGTGGTGGGGAAGGAACATGCTCATCTGGGGCATCCACGTGCACGTGGGAGTGGAAGACGTCAACAAGGTGTTCCCCCTCATCGACGCGCTGTCGGTGTACCTGCCGCACCTGCAGGCGCTGTCGGCGTCGAGCCCGTTCTGGGCGGGAGAGCGCACCGGCTACGCCTCCAACCGCGCGCTGGTGTTCCAGCAGCTGCCCACCGCCGGGCTGCCGTGGCAGCTGGAGAACTGGGCCCAGTACGAGGCGTACCTGGATGACATGATGCGCACCGGCGTCATGGCCGACGCCACCGAGGTGCGGTGGGACATCCGCCCCGCACCGCGCTGGGGCACGATCGAGATCCGCGCGTGCGACGGGATGTCGACCCTCCCCGAACTCGCCGCCGTCGCCGCGCTCGCCCAGACGCTCGTGGAACGCTTCTCGCGCGACCTCGACGAGGGGCGGCCGATCCCCCGCATCCCGCCGTGGTACATCCGGGAGAACAAGTGGCGCGCCGCCCGGTACGGCCTGGGCGCGCGCATCATCGTCGACGCCGAGGGGACGCAAGCGCCCGTCGTGGACCACCTCCGAGAGACGGTCGATGAGGTCGCCGACATCGCCGTGGAGCTGAAGTGCGCGCGCGAGCTCGCCGCGCTCGAGACGATCCTCACGACCGGCGGCAGCTCCGCCCGTCAGCTCGCGGTGGCCGAGGCCGCCGACGGCGACCTGCGCGAGGTCGCGCAGCACCTCATCCGGGAGTTCCGCAGCGGGCCCACGCTGCGCGAGCACTTGCGCTCCTTCGCCTCCTGACCGGCCGCCGCCAGCCCGAATTCAGGAGAATCGCCGGAGTCAGGACCGAATCCGCTGCATCCCTCCTGATTCCGGTCGATCTCCTGAATCCGGTTGATCATGATGAGCGGCTGGCGAGGTGGAGACCCTGCGCGATGGCGAGCACCACGGTCTCCTCGACGTACGCCCAGTCGAACAGCACCTGGTGGAAGTCGAACCGGAGCACCGTATAGCCGCGGAGGCGGAGGCGAGCGTCGTGGGCGATATCGCGGCGGCGGTCCGCGGCCCGGTGATGGGCGAAGCCGTCCAGCTGCACCACGAGCCGCTGCCCGATGAGCACGTCCACGGGGTGGCCATCGAGCCAGACCTGCTGGCGCAGGGCGATCCCGAGGGCGCGCATGCCCGCGAGAAAACGGGTTTCGAGTCCGGAGTCCGAGAGGAGGGATGCCGCGTCGGCCAGCTCCCGCGCCGCGGGGCTCCCCCACTGGACGGCCTGCAGGATGGGCGCCTCGGCGAGCCGCAGCCGTAACGCGGACTCCCACACGGCCATCGCCTCCGTGCGTGGCAGACACCGCGCGGCGTGGAACAGCACGTTGACGAGCGGGTCTTCGTTCGACGTCGGGGCGACCGGCGCGGGCCCCGCCGCCCAGTGCACCACGAGGCCGGCGGCGTCGAAACGAGCGGCGTTCGCGGCGACGGCGACGTGCACCCCGTCGTGGTTCGGGACCCACAGCCCGACGAGGACGGCCTGCGTGACGCACGTCGTTCGGCCGCTGACCGCTGCTGCCGCGACGCGGCGGGGATCGGCGTCAGGTGCGACGAGCCAGGAGCGGCGAACGCGGCGGAGCAACCCGAGTTCCACCGCGCGGGCGACATCGGTCTTGCTGAATCCCGCGGCGCGTGCGGCCGACGTATGGGCCACACCCTTGCCCTCGCGGACCCAGCGCAGGAGGGCGACGTGTCGAGACATGTCCTGAGCGTGCCGCCCGACCGCGACGGTCGGCGCCGTCGCACGCGATCCGTGGAGAGGACGCGCCGATCGCCGCGTGGGGAGGAGACCCCGCCGCATCCGAATTCAGGAGATATGCCCGGATCAGGACGCCTGGGGCCTACTTCGGCCTGAATTCAGCTGATCTCCTGAATGTGGGCGCGGCCGCACCGGGACGGCGGCGGGTCAGCCGCGGCCGAGGAGCTTCTGCAGTTCGGCGAGGTCGGACTCGCTCGGCGCAGCCGCGCCGGCACCGCCACCCAGGCCGAAGCCCGAGCCCGTCGGTGCGGCGGGGGCGGATGCGGCCAGACCGGCGTTCTCCGCGGCCCGCTTGGCCGGGTTGCCCGAGCGCGAGCCCTTCGACTTCTGCTGCTTGCCGCGCTTGGACGAGGCTCCGGGGCGACCGGCGCCGGGGACGGGACCCATCCCCGGGATGTTCGGCACACCGCCGCGGGCCATGGTCTTCATCATCTTCGCGGCCTGCTCGAAGCGCTGCACGAGGGAGTTCACGTCGGTCACGGTCATGCCCGAACCGCGCGCGATCCGCAGGCGCCGCGAGCCGTTGAGCAGCTTCGGGTTGCGCCGCTCGGCGGGCGTCATGGAGCGGATGATGGCTTCGGTGCGGTCGATCTCGCGTTCGTCGAAGTTCTCCAGCTGCTGCTTCATGGAGCCGACACCCGGGAGCATCCCGAGCATCTTCTTCATGGAGCCCATCTTCTTCATCTGCTGCATCTGCTCGAGGAAGTCCTCGAGCGTGAAGGTCTCCGTCGCGAGCTTCTCGGCGACCTTCATCGCCTCTTCCTCGTCGAAGGCCTGCTGCGCCTGCTCGATGAGGGTCAGGATGTCGCCGAGGTCGAGGATGCGCGACGCCATACGGTCGGGGTGGAACGGCTCGATGTCGTCGAGACCCTCACCCGTGGAGGCGTAGATGATGGGTCGCCCCGTGACGGATGCGACGGACAGGGCGGCACCGCCACGGGCGTCGCCGTCGAGCTTGGACAGCACGACGCCGGTGAAGTCGACGCCCTCCTGGAACGCCTTGGCGGTGTTGACGGCGTCCTGACCGATCATCGCGTCGATGACGAACAGGACCTCGTCGGGGTCGGTCGCGCGGCGGATGTCGGCGGCCTGCTTCATGAGCTCGGCATCCACGCCGAGGCGTCCGGCGGTGTCGATGATGACGGTGTCGTGCTGCTGACGACGCGCGTACTCGACCCCGTCACGCGCGACCTTCACCGGGTCGCCGACGCCGTTGCCCGGCTCGGGGGCGTAGATCGCAGCTCCGGCGCGCTCAGCCACCACCTGCAGCTGGTTGACGGCGTTGGGCCGCTGGAGGTCGGCTGCGATGAGCAGCGGCGTGTGTCCGTCCTTCTCCAGCGAGCGGGCGAGCTTGCCGGCGAAGGTCGTCTTCCCCGAACCCTGGAGGCCGGCGAGCATGATGATGGTCGGCGGGTTCTTGGCGAACTGCAGGCGACGCTGCTGGCCGCCGAGGATCCCGACGAGCTCCTCGTTGACGATCTGCACGACCTGCTGGGCCGGGTTCAGCGCACGATTGACCTCGTCGCCGAGGGCGCGCTCGCGCACCGCCGCGGTGAAGTCCTTCACCACCGGCAGCGCCACGTCGGCCTCGAGGAGGGCGCGACGGATCTCGCGGACCGTTCCGTCCACGTCCGCGGGCGTGAGCTTGCCCTTGGTCCGGAGGTTGCGGAAGGTCTCGGTGAGCCGATCGGAGAGCGTGCCGAAGGTAGCCATGATGCGGCAAGTTTACGCGAGCGCGCCGTCCGCCTGGTCGAGGCTGTCAGCGCGCGGCACGACCGCCAGTGCGGCCGTCAGCACATCGACCAGCTCGCTGCGGCCCGGACCCCGCGCGGCCCATCGCCAGATGGCCGCGAGCACGGCTCCCCCGTAGGCCGCGCCGAGCACCTCGGCCTGAAGCGGATCGACGCCCTCCCGCCGCAGGCGCTCGGCGACCGCCTCGGCGATCCGCGCCCTGCGCACCCCCGCCTCGCGCTGGAGTTCGTCGCGGATCCCCATCGCCTCGGCCTGCGCGGCAGCCAGCGCGAGACTGTCGGGCCGGAAGCCGTCGGCGAGGGCGGTCACGGCGCTGCGCACGCGCGCGTCGGCGTCGCCGGCCGGCTCGTCGCGCAGTCGCCGCGTCAGCGCGAGGATGCGTTCATCCAGAGCCGCCCACAGCACGTCACCCTTCGAGGCGAAGTAGTTGAAGAAGCTGGAGCGGCTCACCCCGGCCCGCGTGGTGATGTCGGAGACGGAGGTGGCGTGATATCCCTGCTCGAGGAACAGCTCGCACGCCGCTTCGGCGAGAGTCTCGCGCGACGACGCCTTCGGGCGCCCGGTACGGCTCTCACTCGACATTCCTCCAGGCTAGTCGGCGCGGATTCGCCGCCGATCGCGGCGTGGGGTCCGGCTTCGCGCAGGCGGTCCGACTCAGACGGTCGGCCAGATGTAGGGCAGATCGTCGGGGATGTCGCCGAAGATCGGCCGGTAGTGCTCCGGGTCCTTCCGGATGAGGTTCGACCGATGCGAGAGGTGGAAGGCCTCGTCGCCGAGCCACGGCGGCACGTCGAGCTCTTCCTGCGGGACGCCGTCGATCTCCGGCGCGAACGCGAGCAGCTTGTCGCGCACGGTGTCGGCGCGACCGGATGCGATCCACTCGTCGGTCATCGCCAATCCGTAGGCCACGAGCGCGGGCACGTACCCGGTCCACATCTTCGCCGCCGGATGGTGGCGCCACCCGTAGCCCGGAACCGTCTGAGCGCGGAGCAGCTGGAACGCCTCGACCCTCTGCTTACCCAGTCGTGGGCGGTCCAGCACGCGCGCGGACTCGCGGAACGACGGGTAGGGCAGGAAGGTCTGCACGCCGGGGCGGTCAGTCCGCGCTCGTGACCGACTGCACGTGCCCGTCGGAGGCGAGGTTCACCAGCAGCACGTCGTCGGTGGCGTCGGGGTCCAGCGCGTACTCCAGCACCGCGAAGGGCTCGCTGCCGCCGTGCTCGTCGGCGAGGATCGTCATGCTCATCAGCTGCAGGGAGCGGATGACGTCGACCTGCACGTCGCCGGAGACGTCGACCATGAGGTCTTCCAGCTCCTCGCCCAGCACCTGCTGCTGCTGGAGGATGTACTCGATCACCTCGCTCGTGCGGTCATCGAGCTCGGACACCATGGCGTTGCGGGCCGTGCGGTCGATCGCCTCCAGAGACGACACCATCGCCGCGGCGACATCCAACGCCCCCTGCGACACATCGTCCTGGTCGGGAGCGGTCAGGTCGACCGTCACCGTCTGGTCGCCCAGTTCGACGTTCTCGGACCAGAAGATGGATCCGTCCGGGCCCGACTCTAAGAGTCCGAAGAAGTCGTGCTCGATCGCCATGGCCCTATGAAACCAGTCCCTTCGGTAGTGCGGTAGTCGCCGTGGTCAGTCCACGAGCGACGCGGCGAAGACGTGCGGCGTGAAACCGGTCAGGTCGCCGACGCCCTCGCCCTGGCCGAGGAGTTTGACCGGGATGCCGGTGCGCTCCTGAACGGCCAGGATGAACCCGCCCTTGGCCGACCCGTCGAGCTTGGTGATGACGAGGCCGGTGACGCCGGCGTGCTCGAGGAAGGCCTGTGCCTGCATCACACCGTTCTGCCCGGTGGTGGCATCCAGCACGAGCAGCACCTCGCTGATGGGGGCCTGCTTCTCGATCACGCGGCGGATCTTGCCGAGCTCGTCCATGAGCCCGCCCTTGGTGTGCAGGCGCCCTGCGGTGTCGACCAGGACGATCTCGGTGCCGGTCTCCTTCGCGTACGTGATCGTCTGGAAGGCGACGGATGCCGGGTCCTGGCCCTCGTGCTGGGGCCGGACGATCGCCGCTCCCCCGCGTTCGGCCCACGTCGCCAGTTGATCGACGGCGGCGGCGCGGAAGGTGTCGGCGGCCCCCACCACGACCGACCTGCCGTAGCGCTGGAGGAACTTCGCGAACTTGCCGATCGTCGTGGTCTTGCCCACGCCGTTGACCCCCACCACGAGCACGACGGCAGGGCGCTCGGTGAGGCGCAGCGTCGTGTCGAACTTCGCGAAGTGCTCTTCGAGGGTCTCCCGCAGCATCCGCTGGAGGTCGCGCGGATCGGTCGTGCGGAATCGCTCGACCTTCTCCCGCAGCTCATCGACGATGCGTTCGGTGATGTCGGGGCCGAAGTCGGCGGTCAGCAGCGCCGTCTCGAGGTCTTCCCACGTCGTCTCGTCGATCGTGGGCTTGACGAACAGTCCGCGCAGCGCGCGACCGAGCGACCAGGAGTTCTCCGCCATGCCTCCAGCCTACGGGCCGCGGTCAGGCCGACGCGCGATCGCCCACGCGCTGGCCCACGACCGCCGAGACGCCGTCCTGGCGCATCGAGACGCCGTAGAGGGCGTCGGCGATCTCCATCGTGCGCTTCTGGTGCGTGATGACGATGAGCTGGCTGCTCTCGCGCAGGCGTTCGAAGACGCCCAGGAGCCGGCCCAGGTTGGCGTCGTCGAGTGCGGCTTCGACCTCGTCGAGGATGTAGAACGGGCTCGGCCGGGCCTGGAAGATCGACACCAGGAACGCCACCGCAGCCAGTGACCGCTCCCCGCCGGAGAGGAGCGACAGCCGCTCGATCTTCTTTCCGACCGGGCGCACCGACACCTCGATCCCCGTCGTCAGCGGAGAGTCCGGGTCTGTGAGGGTGATGCTGCCGGTGCCACCGGGGAACAGGATGGGGAAGACCTCCGCGAACGCGGCCTTGGTGTCTTCGAAGGCGGCGACGAAGATGGTCTGCATCCGCTCGTCGAGCTCCTCGATGATGGTCATCAGGTCTTTGCGCGTCTGCGTCAGGTCGGCCAGCTGCTCCGTGAGGAAGGCGTGACGCTGCTCGAGGGCGGCGAACTCCTCCAGAGCGAGGGGGTTCACCCGCCCGAGCTGGGAGAGCTTGCGCTCCGCGTCGGCGCGGCGACGTTTCTGGGCGGCGCGGTCGAAGGCGACCAGCGGCGGCTCCTCACCCTCCGGGACCGGCGTATCCGAGGGGATCGGCTGATCGGGACCGTATTCCCGAACGAGAATATCCTCCTCCAGCCCCAACTCCGAGTGCACGCGCTCGAGGAGGCTCGTCACGTGCAGGCGCTTCTCGTGGATCTGCAGCTCCAGGCCGTGCACGTTCTCGGTGAGCGCGCCGAGGCGGTCTCGCAGGGCGGCCTCCTGGCTGCGGGCCTGCGCCAGTTCGGCCGTCACGGCCGTGCGTGCCGACTCGGCCGCGGCCAGGTCCACGCGCGCCTGGCTGACCGAGCGGTCGACGGAGTCCAGCAGCGCGGGGAGCTGGGCCGCCACATCGGCGGCGATCTCCCGTTGCGCCCGCCGCACGACGGCGCGCCGGGCGGCTTCCTCGGCGGCCGCGCGTTCGCGCTCCCGCTGGCGTTCGAGCTGGATGACGCGGGCCTCGCCGGCGCGCACGCGCTCTCGGAGCGTCTCGACCTCCAACCGCGCGCGCATCTCGGTGTCGCGCGCCTCTTCCAGAGCTGCCAGCAGGCCGTCGCGGGCGGACGCGTCGAGGATCGGGCGGGGCGCCTCCAGCGCCCGCTCCAGGGCGCTCCGCGCTGTCCGCTCCGCGGCCTCCGCGTCGGCCACGGCGGCCTGGGCCTGGGCGAGTCCGGCCTGGAGCCGGTCGCATTCAGCGACCGCGGCCTCGTGGCGGACCGTGGCCCGGTTGACCTTCTCCGCGTGCGCGGCCAGCGCGGCGTCCTGCGCGCGCAGGGCGTTCAGCGTCTCACGGGCGCGCTGACGCGCCGCGCCCTGGGCGGCCACCGCGTCCGACAGCGCCTCGCGCAAGGAGTCGGCGATGACCGTGATCTCGGCGAGCCGCTCGGCGGCGGCGTCGCGCTCGGCGGCCAGTTCGAGGCGGGAACGGCCGGCGCCGGAGCCGGCGCGCACGGTGACGGCCGTGACGACCTCGCCGGCCCGCGTGACGATCGTGAACGGACCGGGGGCGTCCTCGAGCTCGGTCAGCGCCGCGCGTGCGGCGGGGAGGTCGTCGGCGACGAGCACCCATGACAGCAGCGCGCGGACTCCCTCCGGGGCCGTCACGACGTCGGCGGCCGGGACGACGCCGGAGATCGCGGGCGGTTGCGACCGGCCGGGCGTGGCCTGTGCGGTGAGGATGTCCACAACCCCCAGGTCGCCGTCGCGCGCGAGCAGCGCCGTGGCGAAGGCGTTGTCCCGCGTGTCGACGAGGAGGCCTTCGGCCAGCGGCCCGAGGGCCGCCGCGATGGCGGCCTCATAGCCGGAGCGGACCTTGACCGCGTCGCTGACGAGCCCGCGGATGCCGGCGCCTCCTCCCGCCACGAGTTCTGCGGCGGCGTTCCGCACATCCAGGGCGCGGCCGAGGGCCGTCGTCTGCGCGGTGAGCGCCTCCCGCTCGCGTTCGGCGGCGTGGAGCCGTTCACGCAGCTCCGCCACGGTCGTCTCCGCCTCGTTGGCCTCGCGCTGCGCGCGTTCGTACGCGGCGGAGTGCTCGGCGGCCGACTCCTCCGGGGCGAACTCGGGCTCGAGCCCCTCCCGCTCGGCTTCGGCTTCCGCGCGACGGACGAGCGCGGCATCCAGCGCCCGCTGCTGACGCTCGACGGCCGATCGCACCGCTGCCAGGGCGGATGCGGCGGCCTCGGCCGTGCCGCGCAGGGCGGTGATGCGCATGTCGTGCTCGGACACCAGGGCGCTCTGTGCGGCGATGTCCACGTCGAGGGCATCGAGTTCGGCGCGGGCGCGGGTGACGCCGCGGGCGGCTTCGGCGGCAGCATCCTGCGCATCGCCCAGTCCGGCGGAGATCTCGTCGATCTCGGCGCGGGCGTCATCGATCATGCCGCGCGAGACGGTGGCGGAGAACCCGGCGGGGTCGTCGTCGTCGGCCGAGAGAAGGGTGAGGCGCTGCCCCGCGAGCGAATAGAGCCCGCGCAGCCGCTCCTGCACCTGCTGAAGGGAGAAGGCCACCCGACGCGCCCGATCGACCGCTTCCGAGCGCTGGTCGTTCTCCAGCCGCTCGATGCGCACCCGCAGGTTCTCGGCCTGGTCCTGCAGGACGACCCGTTCGGTGTGCCGTTCGTTCTCCGCGCGGGCGTGGTCGGCCAGTTGGGTGCGCAGCGCCACGAGTTCGTCGGCGAAGAGGCGGGCCTTGGCATCACGGACGACGGCGGCGATCGTCGCCGCTTCCCGCGCGATCTCGGCCTGGCGACCGAGGGGCTTCAGCTGGCGGCGCAGCTCGCCGGCGAGATCGCTCAGGCGGGTGAGGTTGGTCTCCATCGCCTCGAGCTTGCGAAGGGTCTTCTCCTTGCGCCGCCGGTGCTTGAGGATGCCGGCGGCCTCTTCGATGAATCCGCGCCGGTCCTCCGGCGTGGCCTGCAGCACGCTGTCGAGGCGGCCCTGGCCGATGATGACGTGCATCTCGCGGCCGAGTCCGGAGTCGCTCAGCAGCTCTTGCACGTCCAGCAGGCGACAGGTCTCGCCGTTGATCGCGTACTCGCTCGCGCCGTTGCGGAACAACGTGCGGCTGATCGTGACCTCGGCGTACTCGATGGGCAGCGCGCCGTCGCTGTTGTCGATGGTCAGCTGCACCTCGGCACGGCCGAGGGGTCCTCGCGTGGAGGTGCCGGCGAAGATGACGTCCTCCATCTTGCCGCCGCGCAGGGTCTTGGCGCCCTGCTCCCCCATGACCCAGGCCAGCGCGTCGACGACGTTGGACTTTCCCGAGCCGTTGGGGCCGACGATGCACGTCACACCCGGCTCCAGTGCGAAGGTCGTCGGCTGCGCGAACGACTTGAAGCCCTTGAGCGTGACGCTCTTCAGGTGCATGGATGCGCCTTCCCGGCCGGGTTCCTCACCGGCTCACGGTACCCGAACGCGTCTGGGAACCTTGCGCGGCATGCCGTACCACCGCCCCTGCACCCACCCCGACACGCCCGGGAGAGGGCAGTTCCTGAGAAAACCCTTGACGGCATCGGGTTCCCCGCGCTAGCGTCACAGGTCGCGTCTGAAGTCGAGAGGAGGTCCAGCATGATTCAGCCCACTGCGTATCGCATCGCTCCGATGGGGAACCCGTCCGGGGTCTTCGCTGTGACCGTCTCCTTCTGCGCCACTCCCACAGCCTGCTGAGAGGGCTCCAGGAGAACTCCGCCCTCTTCCGGGCGGAACGGCCTGTGTCCGCCCTTGCGGCTGCGGCCCGCCCGGCGCCGCCCCGCCTCCGCGCGCTTCTCGCCGCGCGCCCCTGCGCCCTCATCGCGCGATGACCTCCACGACTCACGAAAGCCTCCTCATGAACACCCCTCTCGACCTCGCCCGCTCTCGCGACCTCGCCGAGCACGATGTGTTGCACGAACTGCGCTCCCTCGCGCACGACGTGCGCCTCATCGACCGCATGTCGCTGCGTCTGGGACTGTGGCTGCTGCTGCGCGGCACCCGCAGCATCCAGCCCATCCCGGATCGTGACGCCCACACGCGGCGGCGGTCGGCCCTGCGCGCCCGCGAGGCGCGCGAACTGGCCGCCCAGCGAATGGCCGCGCTCCTGCCCACCCGCCCGTGACGACAAGGGTCGGGGCCGTCGCACGGCGGCCCCGACCCGGCACCCCCACCCCCATCCGTGTGAAGGAAACCCGATGAGCACCTCCCCTGCCGGCCTGGAACTGCGCCCCCTCCCCCTCCCTGCCTCCGTGGACGCCGACGATGCGGGCGACTTCGTGGAGATGGTGCGGGTGCGCAACCTCATCTCCACCGAGATCTCCGGCCATGACGACTTCCATCTCGCTCCGCACGAGCTGCTGCCGGCGTACGCGCCGGATCCGAACGAGCGACGGATGCTGTGGGTCGTCGTCCTCGACGGCGAGATGGTCGGGCGGGTCGGCGTGGACATCCCGCTGGAGGAGGGCTCGCGCGTCGCGTACTGGCTCGTGGAGCTGCGCCGCTCGGTGTGGGGCCGCGGCATCGGCACCGCCGCCTCTGAGCTCGTCGAACGCACCGCCCGCGCCCACCGGCGCACAGTGCTGCAGTCGTGGGCGCAGCATCCGGCCTCCGCCGACCCCCGTCTTCCGTCGCCGACCGGATTCGGCAGCGTCCCCCGCGATCACTCGGCGCGCTTCTACCTGCGGCACGGTCATACCCTCGAGCAGGTCGAGCGCATCAGCGCCCTCGATCTGACCGATCCTCGCCTGAACGCCCACCTCCAGGGGCTGCTGGAGCAGGCGACGGTGGCCGCCGAAGGCTACCGCGTCGTGCAGTGGGAGCTGCCGACGCCGCCGGAGTTCGTCGAGGGGTACGCGTGGATGAAGTCGCGCATGATCACCGACGCACCGGCGGCCGGCCTGGAGTTCGACGAGGAGGTGTGGGACGCCGACCGGCTGCGCCGCCACGAGCGGTTCTACCTCGACGCGCGTCGCCGGATGCTGGTGACCGCGGCCCAGCACGTCGACTCCGGCGACATCGTCGCCTTCAACGAGCTCGTCGTGGGAGGCGACGGCACGCAGGCCACGCAGCAGGAGGACACGCTCGTGCTCTCCGAGCACCGCGGCCACCGGCTGGGCATGCTCGTCAAGTGCGCAGCCCTCATCGCGTGGCGGAGCGTCGCGCCCGGCTCCCCGCGCGTGCTGACCACCAATGCCGAGGAGAACCGACCCATGCTCGACATCAACGAGGCGATCGGATTCGTACCCATCGCCTACGAGGGCGGCTGGAAGAAGGTGCTCTCCCCCGGCGAGTGAGCCGGCCGGGGAAGGCGCTGGCAGTGCGGGCAGTAGTGGCTCGAGCGGTTCATGAACGACACCCGGACGATCGGCCGGCCGCACCGCGGGCACGGCTGTCCCGTCCGCCCGTAGGCGTTCAGCGAGTGGGCGAAGTAGCCGGCTTCACCGTTGACGTTGACGTACTGCGCATCGAAGCTCGTGCCGCCCTCGGCCAGTGCCTTCTCCAGCACCGCCCGCACTTCCGCGAGGAGCCGCCGGGCGGAGCGCGTGGACAGGACCTGAGCGGGCGTCTCCGGATGCAGACGCGCCGCCCACAGTGCCTCGTCGGCGTAGATGTTCCCGATGCCGCTGACGGTGGTCTGATCCAGCAGCACCCGCTTGATGCCGGACTTCTTGCCTGCCAGCGCGGCGCGGAAGCCGGCAGCGTCGAACGCGGGGTCCAGCGGGTCGCGCGCGATGTGCGCGGCCTGCGACGGGACCTCCGCCCGCGTGCTTCCCCAGCCGCCGGGCGCACCGTCCGGCGTGGGGACGAGGGCGTCGACCGCGAGGGAGCCGAACGTGCGCTGGTCGGCGAACACGACGGCCAGCTCGCCATGACGGGGCGAATCCACGTCGATGCGCACGCGTTCGTGACGCTCCGCCGGCGCGCCCGCGGCGCGCAGCAGCAGCTGTCCACTCATCCCCAGATGCGCCATGAGGGCCTCGGGCCGCTCCGGCGCCGGGCCGGCCAGCGGCAGCCACAGGAACTTGCCGCGGCGCGCCGCGCCTTCGATGGTCCGGCCGATCAGCGCCGCCTCGAACTCGGATGGGGTGCCGGAGTGACGGGTGAGCGCCCGCTGGTCCAGCACCGTCACGCCGCTGATGCGGGCGTCGGTGACGGCGGGTTCCAGCCCCGCGCGGACGACTTCGACCTCGGGGAGCTCAGGCATGCGCGCTGAGGCGGCGCCACGCGGTGAGAGCCGCGGCCATCTCCGCCTGCTTCTTGCTGGAGCCCTCGCCGGTACCGGCCAGCTCCCCCACCCGCACGGTGGCCGTGAACCGGCGATCGTGGTCGGGGCCGCGCGCGTCGACTTCGTACGCCGGTGCGGGCATGCCTCGGCGCGCCGCGAGTTCCTGCAGGCTCGTCTTGGGGTCCATCGCCGCACCGTAGCGGTCGGGATCGGCCAGAAGAGGCTCGACGAGGCGCAGCACCAGTGCCGTCGCGGCATCCGGACCGGCCGAGAGGTACGTGGCGCCGATGACGGCCTCCATCGTGTCGGCGAGGATCGAATCCTTGTCGCGCCCCCCGGTGAGGTCTTCCCCGCGTCCGAGACGCAGGTGCGCGCCGAGGCCGATCGTCCGTGCGACCTCGGCGAGGGCGACGGTGGACACCACGCTCGCCCGGCGCTTGGCGAGCTCGCCTTCGTCGAGATCCGGATGCTGCGTGAACAGTCGCACGGTCACGGCTTGGCCGAGCACCGAGTCCCCGAGGAACTCGAGGCGCTCGTTGTGCGCGATGCCGCCGTTCTCATACGCGAAGGAACGGTGCGTCAGCGCAAGCGACAGAAGCTCGGGGTCGATGTCGACCCCGAGCTCGTCGGTGAGCGCCTCGCGCTCAGGCACGTCAGACGTCGGCGACCTTGCGGCCCTTGTACTCCAGGAACAGCTCGGTGCCCTGCGAGTCGGTGACCACCTTGGCCTGGTGAGGACGGCTGTACACGACCTTGCCGTTCTCGATCGTCTTGACCAGCGTGGGCGCTTCGGCCTTCCACTGCGCACGGCGCGAACGGGTGTTCGAGCGGGAGACCTTCCGCTTCGGGGGGTTACCTGCCATGTCTAGCTCTTTCCTGTGTTCTCTACGTCGCGGCGCGGTGCGTCGGCGTCGGGCTCTGGGGTGAAATTCTGCAGGGCGGCCCATCGGGGATCGACGGATTCCTGCGGCCGCTCCGTGGTGTTCTCGGTCAGTCGCTCGCCCGTAGCCGGGTCAAGGCCGGGGCAATCCGGCTGACACACCGGCTGGAACGGAAGCGACAGGACGATCGCGTCCCGAACGAGGATCTCCAGATCCACACGGTCGTCGCGAACCTCGAAGTCCTCCGCTTCTTCCCCAGGATACGCGAAAAGCTCCTGAAACTCGACTTCGACCGGCTGAGCGATGTCGGTCAGGCATCGCCCGCACACACCGGAGTAGGTCGCTCCGGCCGTACCGGAGACCAGCATGCCCTCATGGACGGATTCCACGCGGAGGTCGATGTCGATCGGCTCCCCCTCGGGCACCGATACGAGGCCCTCGCCCCATTTGTCGGGTGCGGGGACCTCCAGCTCGAACTCGCGCATCTCGCCGGGGCGGCGCATGATGTCGCGCACGGCCACGGAGAAGGGTCCAGGTCGGTTTCTCACGGTCGTCAATGCTACCCGCGTCCGAGCGGGCGGGATCCCTCAGTCGCGCGCGCCGGTGTCCAGGAACCGCGCGACGGCGGGCGGAACGAACGGCGACACGTCGCCGCCCAGCGCCGCCACCTGGCGCACGAGCGAACTGGACACGAGCGCGTGGGCGGGGTCGGGCAGCAGGAACACCGTCTCGACGTGGGCGAGGTGCCGGTTGACGATCGCCATGGGGGTCTCGTAGGCGACGTCGACCTGCGAGCGGATGCCCTTGACCAGCACGCCCGCTCCGACATCGGTCGCGTAGTCCACGAGCAGCCCCATCGTCCACGACGCCACGACGATCTCTGCGCCGTCGATGCCGCTCTCGGCCACGGACTGCTCCAGCAGGGTGAGCCGCTGGGCGATGGGAAGCATGGCCTCCTTGCCGGGGTTGTGCACCACGAGGACGTGCAGCTCGTCGTACAGCCCGGCGGCCCGGCGGATCACGTCGAGATGTCCCAGGGTGGGCGGATCGAACGATCCGGGCACCACGGCGATCCGACTGTTCATGACCCTCACCCTATCGGGACGGCCCTCACCCCTTCGCCAGCGCGGCGCGCTCCTCCGCGCTCACGCGGCGCTCGATCGCGGCGGCGAGTCCCCGGTGGGCAGCCAGGGCCGGATCCTCGGCGAGGACCACCTCGGCGGCGGCGCGCGCCTGCGTAATGAGGTCGGCGTCGGCGACGACGCGCAGCAGCCGCAGCGAGGAGCGGGCGCCGGACTGCGCCGCTCCCAGCACGTCTCCCTCGCCGCGCAGCTCCAGGTCGACCTCGGCGAGCTCGAACCCGTCGAGGGTGGCGGCGACGGCTTGCACGCGGGCACGGGCGGGGCTCCCCGGCCGCGCCTCGGTGACCAGCAGGCACAGCCCCGGCACTCCCCCGCGGCCGACGCGACCGCGCAGCTGATGCAGCTGCGACACGCCGAACCGGTCCGCTTCGAGGATGACCATCGTCGAGGCGTTGGGCACGTCGACGCCCACCTCGACCACGGTCGTCGCGACGAGCACGTCGATGTCTCCGCGGGCGAAGGCCTGCATCACCGCGTCCTTCTCCTCGGCGGGCATCTTCCCGTGCAGGATCTGCACGCGGATGTCTGCGAACGCCGGATGCCGCGACAGCACGTCGGCCACCTGCACGACGCCCCAGCGCGTGCGCGAGGACTCACCCGCGTCGTCGAGCACCTCCTCGCCGGTGTCGTCCTCCGCGCCGGTCTCGGCGTCGATGGCCGCGCACACCACGAATGCCTGGCGGCCCTGCGCGACCTCCTCGGCCACGCGGTCCCACACCCGCGCGAACCACGCGGGCTTCTCGGCCACCGGCGCCACGAACGTCTGGATGCCGGCGCGCCCGGCCGGCATGGTGCGGATGGTGGAGACGTCGAGGTCGCCGAAGACGGTCATCGCGACGGTGCGCGGGATCGGGGTGGCGGTGAGGACGAGGGTGTGGGGTGCCGTGCCCTTGGCGCGCAGGGCCTCGCGCTGGTCCACGCCGAACCGGTGCTGCTCGTCCACGACGACCAGCCCCAGGTCGGCGAACGTCGTCGAAGAGCTCAGCAGCGCGTGCGTGCCGACGACGATGAGTGCCTGACCCGACGCCACGCGCAGGGCCGCCCGGCGTCGCTCGGCCGCGGGGAGCTGACCGGTCAGCAACGTGGGCATGAGCTCCGGTGCGAGCGTCGGTCCCAGCATCCGTGCGATCGACCGCACGTGCTGGGCGGCGAGCACCTCGGTGGGGGCGATGAGCGCCGACTGGCCGCCGGATTCGGCCACCTGCAGCATCGCGCGCAGTGCCACGAGCGTCTTGCCCGAACCGACCTCGCCCTGCACGAGCCGGTTCATCGGCCACTCGCCGGCCAGGTCGGCGGCGATCCGGTCGCCGACGACGACCTGGTCAGGCGTGCGCTCGAACGGCAGCGCGGCGTCGAAGCGCTCGAGCAGCCCGCCCGGGGCCGCGGAGCGCTGCCGCGCCGACAGCGCACGCACGGCCTGCCGCTGCTGCAGGAGGGCGGCCTGGAGCACGAAGGCCTCGTGCATGCGCAGCGTCGCCACGGCGGGTCCCACCTGCTCCTCCACCTCAGGGCGGTGGATGCGCTCGAGCGCCGTCCGCGCATCCAGGAGTCCGTGGCGGCGTCGCAGGTCGTCCGGCAGCGGATCCTCGACGTCGCCGAGCCCGTCCAGAACGAGCGAGATGGTCTTGTGGATCAGGGGGCTGGGCAGCGAAGCGGTCGCCGGGTAGATCGGGATGGGCAGCTGCGCATAGCTCTCCGCCGTCATGCGGGCGCTCTCGACGTCTTCGAAGAGCTCGTAGTCGGGATGCGTCAGCTGCGTCGCCCCGCGGTACTCGCCCACCTTCCCCGAGAACATGCCGCGTCGCCCCGGCTGCAGGTCTTTCAGGCGCCACGTCTGATTGAAGAACGTCAGCGTCATGCGCCCGTCGCCGTCGCTGATGACGACCTCGAGGATCGACCCCTTGCGGTTCTGCATGCGGCGCTCGCCCGCGCTGACGACTTCCGCGACGATGGTGACCGGCTCCCCGAGCGGGAGGGAGGCGATGGGGGTCAGCTCCCCGCGCTTGGCGTACCGGCGGGGGTAGTGCATGAGCAGATCGCCGACCGTCGTCATGCCGAAGGCGCGCTCGAAGGCCCCCGCGGTCTTGCCGCCGACGGCACCGTCCAGGCGCGAGGCGAGGGAGAGGCCGGGCATGATCCGAGTCTAGGCATGCGCGACGACACCGATTCTCCGCTCATGCCTTTGTAGGCTGAGACGGTGACACGCATCATCGCCGGAGCCGCGGGCGGCACGGTGATCGCCGTCCCCTCCGCCGGTACCCGGCCCACGAGCGACCGTGTGCGCGAGTCGCTGTTCGGTGCGCTGGATGCGGCCGACCTCCTCCACGGCGCACGGGTGGCCGACCTGTACGCCGGCTCCGGCGCGCTGGGACTCGAGGCGGCCAGCCGCGGCGCGGCGGCCGTGGACTTCGTGGAGAAGGCTCCCGAGGCCGCATCCGTCCTGCGCCGCAACGCCGCGCGCGTCGCGCAGTCCGGGCGGCTGTCCGCGCCCCTCCGGGTGCACCGCGCCGCGGTGACGACGTTCCTCACCGCCGCCGCTCGCGGCCCGTACGACCTGGTGTTCCTCGACCCGCCCTACGACCTTCCCGATGCCGACCTGGCCGCCGCCCTCACTGCGCTGGCCGGCCACCTGAGCGAGGACGCCGTGGTGATCGTCGAACGCGCGCGCCGCTCCCCCGAGCCGCCATGGGCGGATGCCGGACTGGAGGCCCTCCGCACGCGGGCCTACGGCGACACCGTTATGTGGTGGGGTCAGCCGCGCCCGGCGTCCCAGTCGCGGTAGGGGTCCCAGCCGCCCCGGCGCTCGTACGCGACGCCGTCCACGGTCAGGGCAGCCGCACCGCGCTCCCGGACCACGCCGATGCGCCGCCCGGCCGAGGTCGTCCCCGGCGGCACGGTCAGCAGCAGCGCGTGGTCCTCGCCACCGGTGAGGGCCGCCGCCGCATCCTCTCCCAGGGTGGAGCGCTCGAGGTCGAGCGTGACACCTGAAGCCTGCGCCATGCGGGTGGCATCCAGTGCGAGCCCGTCTGAGACGTCCATCATCGCCGTCGCTCCCGCCGCGGCGGCATCCGCTCCGGCCGCGACGGGCGGACGGGGTGCGAGCTGGCGGGAGACGGCGTGCGCCGCGTCCGGCGCGAGCGCCCCCAGGGCCGCCGCCGTGACCGGCAGCGGTTCTCCCCCGGGCCCGCTGAAGCGGTCGAAGAGCACCGCGAGGCCGCGGGCCGCGATGCCGAGATCGCCGATCACACGCACCTCGTCGCCCGGCCGCGCACCGCTGCGGCGCACCGGATCGCGTCCGTCGAGGGAGCCCAGTGCGGTGACGGCGATCGTCAGGGTGTCCGACACCGTCAGATCGCCCCCCTCCACAGCGCAGCCGGGCGCCAGCTCGGCGCACGCGGCGGCCAGGCCGTCGGCGAGTCCTTCGACGAAGGCCGCCGGCGTCTCATCCGGAAGCGCGAGAGCGACCAGGAGAGCCGTAGGGCGCGCCCCCATGGCCGCCACATCGGCGAGATTGACCGCTGCCGCCTTCCAGCCCAGCTGGAACGGGGTCGACCACGCGAGGCGGAAGTCCGGACCGTGGACGAGCGTGTCGGTGGTGGCCACCACGCGCCCATCCGGCGCCGCGATCACGGCAGCGTCATCACCGGGACCGACCAGGGCCGCCGAGGCCGGCAGGCGGCTCAGGATGCGGCGGAGGATCTCCGCCTCGCCGGTCGCGCCTACTGTTGCACCCACACGACCCACGCTACCGGGCGGGTTAGCCTGGAGGAGTGATCCGCCCGCGCCGTCTCCTCGCCGCGGCGGCGCTCTCCCTGCTCGCCGCCGCGACCCTGTCCGGCTGCGCGGGGACGGTGTCGCTCCAGCCCGCCGCCAACGCCGGCGACCCCGCGTGCGCGGCGGTGTCGGTGCGCCTCCCCGACCGGGTGTCGGGGCAGGAGCGCCGCTGGACGGACGCCCAGGCCACCGCCGCGTGGGGCAGCCCGACCGCGATCATCCTCACGTGCGGTGTGGAAGAACCCGGCCCCTCCCCCCTGCGCTGCGAGACGGTCGAGGGCGTGGACTGGCTCATCGACGAATCCGAGGCGGCCGACGATCATTACCGGTTCACGACCTTCGGGCGCACCCCCGCGGTGGAGGTCTACCTCGACTACGACGTCGTGCGCAGCGGCGACACCCTCCGCGCGCTCTCGCCGATCCTCAACCCGATCCTGGAGAAGACCGGCTCGGTCTGCACGCCGCGCGTCTGAGCCGGCGCGGGGCCGTTCGATCAGGCGCGCGACAGCCCGTCCTCGATGAGCTCGCTCACCAGCTCCGGGTAGCTCATCCCCGACGCGATCCAGCAGCGCGGGAACATCGAGATGGGCGTGAATCCGGGCATGGTGTTCACTTCGTTGACGAAGAACTCCGTGCCGGTGAAGAAGAAGTCCACGCGGGCCAGGCCTTCCCCACCCAGCGCCTCGAAGGCGCGCGCGGCGATCCGCTGCATCTCGGCCAGTTCGCCGTCGCGCAGGTCGGCCGGGCAGACCAGGTCGATGCCGGGAGCGCCGAGGTACTTGGCCTCGAAATCGTAGAAGTCGCGGCCGCTGACGACGATCTCCCCCGCGACGCTCACGCGGGTCGGGGCACCCTCGCGTCCGGGGAGCACGCCGCACTCCAGCTCCCGCCCGATGACCGCCTGCTCGACCAGGACGACGGAGTCCTCCGCGAACGCCACGTCCAGCGCCGGCTCCAGCTCCTCCCACGCGGAGACCTTGGTCACCCCGACGGAGGACCCCGAGCGGTTCGGCTTGACGAACACGGGCAGGCCCAGGGCCGCGATCCGGCGCTCGGTCTCCTCGCGGTCGCGGGCGAGGTCGGCCCGGGTCAGCGACACCCACGGGACCACGGGGACGCCCGCGGACCGCAGCACGCTCTTGGTCACGTGCTTGTCCATGCCCAGCGCCGACATCAGCACCCCGGCCCCGGCGTAGGGCAGGCCGACCACCTCGAGCATGCCCTGCACGGTGCCGTCCTCGCCGAAGCGGCCGTGGAGGATCGGCAGCACCACGTCGATGTCGCCCAGGGAGCGCTCACCAGACTCGTCCAGCACCGTCAGCTCTCGCGTCGCCGTGGATTCGGGCCAGCGGATGCGGGTGCCGTTGTCGGCGACTTCGGGGAGCGTCGCACCATCCAGCGCGAACTTGTCGGGATCGTCTTCTTCCAGGACGAACGCGCCTTCGCGCGTGATCCCGACCGGGATCACGCGGTAACGCTCACGGTCAATCGCCCGAAGGACGCCGCCCGCCGTCGCGGAACTGATCGAGTGCTCGCTGGATCGACCGCCAAAGAGCACCACGACCACCGGCTTGTCCATTCTGCGTCCTTTCGCCCGTGGGCTTGTCATCATCGGTGGTGAGGTGCGGGGCGATGTCGCGGGGATCCATCGTGCCGTCCAGCACCATCTTCACCTGCTCGACGATGGGCATCTCCACCCCCACTTCGCGGGCCAGCTGGAGCACGGGGGCGACGGAGGCGAGCCCTTCGGCGGTCTGCTGCATCTGCTTGATGACATCGGGCAGCGTCACTCCCTGCCCCAGCAGCCTTCCGGCGGTGTTGTTGCGGCTCAGTGGCGACTGGCAGGTCGCGATGAGGTCGCCCAGACCCGCGAGCCCCTGCAGCGTCTCAGGATGCGCGCCCTGTGCGACGGCGAAGTCGGTCATCTCGACCAGGCCGCGCGTGATGATCGACGCCTTGGTGTTCTCGCCGTAACCGACGCCGTCGACGATGCCGATCGCCACGGCGATGAGGTTCTTCAGCACGCCGCCGAATTCGGTGCCGATGACATCCGTGTTGACGAAGGTGCGGAAGTACCGGTTACGGGCTCGCAGCGCCACGGCCTCGGCCGTGGCCTGACTCGTCGAGGAGATCACCGCCGCCGTGGGCTGCTCGCGCGCGATCTCGAGGGCGAGGTTCGGCCCGGACGCGACGGCGATCCGGGCCGGGTCGCACTCCAGCCCCTCCTCGATCACCTGGCTCATCCGCATCCCGGTGGCCTTCTCCACGCCCTTCATGAGCGAGACGATCGGAGCATCCGAGGCCGCGACGAGCGGGCGCACGGCGGCGAGGTTCTCCCGCAGCGCCTGACTGGGCACGGAGAGGTAGACCTGATCTGCGCCCTCGAGCGCCTCGGCGAGGTGGGATGTCGCCGTCATCTGGTGCGGCAGGTTGATGCCCGGCAGATACTGCGTGTTGCGGTGGGCCTGGCGGATCTCCTCCGCCTGCTCGGGCCGGCGCGACCACATGGTCACGTGCGCGCCGCCGTCGGCGAGCACCTTGCCGAACGTCGTCCCCCAGCTGCCCGCACCGAGCACCGCCACGCGCGGCAGCGGGGCGTCCTGCCTACGGCTCAAGGCGACCCGTCTCCTTCTGCCCGTGCACTGCGGGGTCCCACCGCTCGGCGGGAGCGGGGATGCCGCGCAGCTGCGAGAGCAGATCCGTGATCCGATCCATCACCACCGACGTCGCCTGCATGAGGACAGCCGGTTGCGTGCTGCCCTCCCGGTAGGCGGACAGATCCACGGGGGGCCCGAACACGATACGCACGGGACGGCGCAGGGGCCACAGCCGGGGCTTGCCGTACCGGGGCATGATCTCCTGCACGCCCCAGTGGGCGACCGGGATGATGGGCAGATCACCCGCGAGCGCCAGGCGCACCGCTCCGGTCTTGCCCCGCATGGGCCACAGGTCGGGGTCGCGGGTGAGCGAGCCCTCGGGGTACACGACGACGCCGCGGCCGTGCGCGACGAGCTCCTCGGCGCTGCGGATGGTCTCGCGGGCCGAGGCCCCCGACGCCGTCCGTGCCACCGGCACCATCCCCGTGGCCCGCAGTGCTGCGCCCAGCACCGGGATGCGGAACAGGCTCTCCTTCGTGAGGAACCGCGGCGCCCGGCCCAGCCGCCACACGGCGACCGCCACGACGCACGGGTCGAACTCGGAGAGGTGGTTGGGCGCCAGGATGTACGGCCCCTCCTCAGGGAGGTGCTCCTGGCCGGATATCTCGATCTTGGCGAGCAGGCTGACGGCAGGCTCCACCACGGCCCCCAGGAGCCAGAAGACGCTCGGTCGTGACTTCTCGCGCGACGCGCGACGACGGGATGCCACGGCTATCCGATGACGTCGAAGTCGGCGCCGACCGCGTCGAGCTTGGCGAGGAACTTCTCGTACCCGCGGCGGATGATGCCGATGTTGCGGACCACCGACTCCCCCTCGGCCGCGAGTGCGGCGATCACGTAGCTGTACCCGCCGCGCAGGTCGGGCACCACGACATCCGCGCCGTGCAGAGGCGTCGGGCCCTTGATGACGGCGGCCTGCTCGAGCGAGCGGCGGGGCACGCGGCGGTCGGGGCTGTCGATCCCCTGCGGGTGCACCACGATGTCGGCGCCCATCTGCACGAGGGCGGCGGTGAACCCGAGGCGGTTCTCGTACACCGTCTCGTGCACGACGGAGGTGCCCTCCGCCTGTGTGAGGGCGACGATGAGGGGCTGCTGCCAGTCGGTCATGAAGCCCGGGTGCACGTCGGTCTCCACCATGACGGGCTTGAGGGCGCCGTCGCGGCGGAACCGGATGCCGTCCTCCTGCACGTCGAACCATCCGCCGGCCTTGCGGAACACGTTCAGGAACGTCAGCATCTCCTGCTGCTTGGCCCCGCGGACGAAGATCTCACCGTCGGTGGCCAGGGCGGCGCACGCCCACGACGCGGCCTCGTTGCGGTCGAAGATCGCCCGGTGGTCGTAGCCGCGGAGCGAGTCGACGCCCTCGATGAGGATCACGCGGTTCGGCTCGTAGGAGATGATCGCGCCCATCTTCTGCAGCACGGCGATCAGATCCATGATCTCCGGCTCGATGGCGGCGTTGCGCAGCTCGGTGACGCCCTTGGCCTTGACCGCCGTCAGCAGCACCTGCTCGGTCGCGCCCACGCTCGGGTAGGGCAGCTCGATCTCGGCGCCGTGCAGGCCGTCGGGGGCGGTGATCCGGATGCCCTCGTAGCTCTTGTCCACCACCGCGCCGAACGCGCGCAGCGCATCCATGTGGAAGTTGATCGGCCGGTCGCCGATCCGGCAGCCGCCGAGGTCGGGGATCAGCGCCTCGCCGAGGAGGTGCAACAGCGGTCCGCAGAAGAGGATCGGGATGCGGGAGGCTCCCGCGTACGCGTCGATCTCCTCGAAGTGGGCCGTGGCGGCGCCGCTGGGGTCGAGGTGGATCTCTCCGTTCTCACCGTCCTGGACGCGCACGCCGTGCACCTCCAGCAGGGAGCGCACGATCTGCACGTCGCTGATGTCGGGCACGTCGCGCAGGACGCTGGGGGTCTCGCCGAGGAGCGCTGCCACCATCGCCTTGGTGACGAGGTTCTTCGCTCCCTTGACCTCGACGTCTCCACGCAGCGGGCGGCCCCCGCGGATGGAGAGGACCTCACCGGATTCGCCGGCGGGCCCGGAGTAGGCGGGACCGGCGTCGGGGACGAGTGCTCTCATGCAGGGGACCTCACTTGGTGTTGACGAGGGGATGGCGCCGGCCCGGGTGAGGCCTGACGTGGCTTACCGGACAGGGAGCGTCCGCGGCCGCCATCCCTCGCGGCGCGCCTCGAACTGCGCGATCTTGTCTTCGTTCCGCAGCGTGAGCCCGATGTCATCGAGCCCCTCGAGAAGCCGCCACCTAGTGTAATCGTCGATGTCGAACGCGACCCGGAGATCGCCGATCTCCGCTTCCCGCTTGTCGAGATCCACCGTCATCCGCACCCCCGGTTCGGCGTCGACGGCCGCCCAGATCCGCTCCAGGTCGCCCTCGGTGATGACGCCCGTGACCAGGCCCTGCTTGCCCGCGTTGCCACGGAAGATGTCGGCGAACTTGGGGCTCAGCACGACGCGGAAGCCGTAGTCCCGCAGCGCCCACACGGCGTGCTCGCGGCTGGATCCGGTACCGAAGTCCGCACCGGCGACGAGGATCGACGCGGCCGAGAACGCCGGCTGGTTCAGGATGAAATCGGGGTCCTGCCGCCAGTTGGCGAACAGCGCGTCCTCGAAGCCGGTCTTGGTGACCCGCTTGAGGTAGACCGCGGGGATGATCTGGTCGGTGTCGACCGCGGATCGCTTCAGCGGCGCGACGACACCGGTGTGGGTGACGAACTTCTCCATGTCAGGCCTCCGCCCCGATCGTCGCGGTCTCGTGCAACGGCGCCAGGTCGCTGGGACTGGACAGCGTCCCGCGCACCGCCGTGGCCGCAGCCACCAGCGGCGAGACCAGATGCGTGCGGCCGCCCTTGCCCTGACGGCCCTCGAAGTTGCGGTTCGACGTCGACGCGCACCGCTCGCCGGGGGCGAGCTGGTCGGGGTTCATCCCCAGGCACATGGAGCAGCCGGCGAAACGCCATTCCGCCCCGAACTCCTCGAACACCTTGTCCAGGCCCTCGGCCTCGGCTTCCAGGCGTACGCGCGCCGAGCCCGGGACGACCATGACGCGCACGCCGTCGGCCTTGGTGCGACCGCGGACGATCGAGGCGAAGGCACGGAGGTCTTCGATGCGGCTGTTCGTGCACGAACCCATGAACACCGCATCCACCCGCACGTCCTTCAAGGGAGTCCCGGGGGTCAGATCCATGTACTGCAGCGCCCGCTCGGCGGCGACCTGCTCGGCGGGGTCCGTCATCGCGGCGGGGTCGGGGACGACGTCGCTCAGCGAGACGCCCTGACCGGGGTTGGTGCCCCACGTCACGAACGGCTCCAGCTCCGCGGCATCCAGGAACACCTCGGCGTCGTAGACGGCGCCCTCGTCGCTGGGGAGGGTGCGCCAGTAGGTGACGGCCTCCTCCCAATCCTGGCCCGTCGGCGCGTGCGGGCGCCCCTGCAGGTAGGCGAAGGTCGTCTCGTCCGGGGCGACCATTCCGGCGCGCGCGCCGGCTTCGATCGACATGTTGCAGATCGTCATGCGGCCCTCCATCGAGAGGGCGCGGATGGCGCTGCCGCGGTACTCCAGCACGTACCCCTGCCCACCGTTGGTGCCGATCTTGGCGATCACGGCGAGGATGATGTCCTTCGCCGTCACGCCGGGCTTGAGGTCGCCCTCGACGGTGATGGCCATCGTCTTGAAGGGCTTGAGCGGCAGGGTCTGCGTCGCCAGGACGTGCTCCACCTCGCTCGTGCCGATGCCGAAGGCCATGGCCCCGAAGGCGCCGTGCGTGGAGGTGTGCGAGTCGCCGCACACGACGGTCACGCCGGGCATCGTGAGCCCCAGCTGCGGCCCGACGACGTGGACGATCCCCTGCTCGGCGTCGCCGAGGGAGTGCAGGCGCACCCCGAATTCGGCGGCGTTGCGGCGCAGCGTCTCGATCTGGGTGCGGCTGGTCAGATCCGCGATCGGCTTGTCGATGTCGAGGGTGGGGGTGTTGTGGTCCTCCGTGGCGATGGTGAGGTCCAGGCGCCGCACGGGACGCCCCTCGGCGCGCAGTCCGTCGAAGGCCTGCGGGCTCGTGACCTCATGGACCAGGTGCAGGTCGATGTAGATCAGGTCGGGCTCGCCGTTCTCGCCCTTGACGACGAGGTGGTCGTCCCAGACCTTCTCCGCCAGCGTGCGGGGGCGGTCGGGGATCGACGGGATTTCGGGGTGGGCGGTGCTCATGTGTTCTGCCGTTCTCCTCGGATGGGGATCAAGCCCGCGACGAACTCCGCGACGAGAGAGGCCTGTTACGAGGTCTCGCCGCGGCCGCTAAGGAGAAGGCGAGCGATCCGCACGCGCCCACGATACCACCGGGTCCGACGGCACCGATCACGGCGCGTCGGAGCCCCGATCCGGCCCCGCCCCCGTGTCGTCGTGCCCGGCTCAGCCCTCGCCGCGCTCGGTCGCCGAGCGCTCGACGGTGGGCGGCGTGCCCTTCTCGTCCGCCACGCGGGATGCGGCGGCCGTCGCGGTCGCGGCCGTCCGGCGGTCGCGCGCCGAGGCGAGGAGGCTCGCGATCGTGGCAACGGCCATGGCCACGACGATCACGACGAGGGAGGCCATGGTGGAGATCTCCGGCGCCCATTCGATGTGCTCGCCGCCGTTGATGAACGGCAGCTCGTTCACGTGCATGGCGTGGAAGACGAGCTTGACGCCGATGAACGCGAGGATGAACGCGATCCCGTAATGCAGGTAGCGCAGGCGGTCGAGGAGATCGCCGAGGAGGAAGTAGAGCTGGCGCAGCCCCATCAGCGCGAAGATGTTCGCGGTGAAGACGATGAAGGCGCTCTGGGTGATGCCGAAGATGGCGGGGATGGAGTCGATCGCGAAGAGCAGGTCGGTGACGCCGATCGCGACGAAGACGATGATCATCGGCGTCCACATCTTCTTGCCGCCCACGACCGTGCGGATCTTGGATCCGTCGTACTCGTCGCTGATGTCGATCATGCGGCGCAGCTGGCGGACGACGAAGCCCTCGCGTTTGGCGTCGTCGTCGTGGTCTCCGCCGGGGAAGGCCTGGCGGATCGCGGTGTAGACGAGGAATGCACCGAAGAGGTAGAAGATCGGGCTGAAGTTCTCGATGATGGTGGCGCCGACGAGGATGAACGCCCCGCGCAGCACGAGGGCGATGATGATGCCGACCATCAGCACTTCCTGCTGGTATCGGCGCGGCACCGAGAACTGCGACATGATCAGCACGAAGACGAAGAGGTTGTCGATCGAGAGGCTGTACTCGGTCAGCCATCCGGCGATGAACTGGCCCGCGTACTCGCCGCCGGCGAAGACCCACATGAGGCCGGCGAAGATGAGGGCAAGCGTCACGTAGAACACCACCCACAGCGTCGACTCGCGTGTCGAGGGGATGTGCGGCCGCTTGAGGATCAGCAGCAGGTCGGCCAGCAGGATGAGGGTGAGCACGACCAGCGAGCCGATCTCGAACCAAAGCGGCAGTTCCAGGTCCATCGGGGCCTTTCAAAAGGGTGAGGGGTCGGTAGACGCCGAAAGTCTCTCCCCGCGACGCGTGTCGCGGCGCGTACCCGGGGTCCGCCGAGGGGCCCGTGATGACGGATGCGCGCTGTCGGGATACTCCCTCTCGCGGCGTCGAGTCTACCGTCATGACCGCACACCGATCGGATGCGAGACGATCCCTGCCCGGCGGACACCTCCTCAGTGAGAGACAATGGGCCGGCGGCGCGGGGGCGCAGCCGGGGACGGGACGACATGACGCAGGAGCAGGTCGACGACGCGACGCTGGTGGCACGCGCCGCGGGCGGATCGGAGTCCGCCTTCCGTGCGCTGTACCGCGCGTATGCGCGACCGGTGTACTGGATCGCGCACCGCCTGCTCGAGAACGCCTCCGACGCCGAGGACGTGACGCAGGAGACGTTCGTCCTGGCGTGGCAGAAGATCCCCCGGCTGCAGCTGCAGGGCGCCTCGCTCCTGCCGTGGCTGGCGACGATCTGCCGGCTGCAGGCGGCCAACCGCCTGCGCGCCCGGCGCCGCGACCGCAACCGCTCGGCGGAGCTGGATGACCGCATCCCCGACACCATCGACGTCGAGAAGCAGGTGATCGACTCGGTGACGGTGGCCGCGATCCTGCGCGAAGTGGACGGCCTCAGCGACCTGGACCGCGAGATCTTCCGCCTCTGCGCCGCCGAGGGGTATGCCTACCAGGCAGCCGCCGAAGAGCTCGGCGTCGCCCACGGGGTCGTGCGCAACCGTCTCTCCCGCATCCGCACACGTGTGCGCGGTGCCGTGACCGAGACGGAGAACGCATGAACACGCACGACCTGGATGCGCCGGTACTTCCCGAATTCACCGACGAGCGCGTCGCCGCGATCGAGCGTGACGTGTTCGCGCGCATCGCGGACGACCGCCGGCGGCAGCGGCGGCGCCGCACACTCGCGTGGTCCGTCGGGGGCGCCGCGGCCGCGGTCCTCGTCGTCGCCGCGGTCATCGCCCCCGGTCTCATGGCGTCGCTGTCGGGCGGGGCGGACAGCTACTCGGTGGCGCCGGCAACCGACTCGGGCGGCTCGGAGTCGGCGGCGGCCGACCGCGCGACGGTGGGCGAAGCGGCCGTCGGCGAGAGCGTACGCGCGGTGATCTCCACGGCATCCGCGACGGTCGTCGTGGAGGACGTCGCCACCGCGGCGCAGCGGATCGCCGACGACGCGGAGGCACGCGGCGGGTATGTGGAGTCGCTCAGCGTCGACGCCGCCGCCGAGGGGATCACGGGGGGCGCGCCGGTCGACGGCCTGCGCTTCGACACCGACCAGGTGCTCATCGAGCCCGCCCCCGGGCCGGGCTCCGGTGCCGGTCGGGTCACGGTGCGCATCCCGGACGAGGATCTGGACGCCGCCATCGCCGCCCTCGCGGAGGTGGGCGAGGTCACCTCCTCGACGGTGTCACGGCAGGACGTCACGGATCAGGCGATCGATCTGCGTGCACGCGTGGCGGCGGGCGAAGCATCCGTCGCCCGGCTCACTGAGCTGCTTGCTCAGGCCGCCGACGTCGCGGACCTGATCGCCGCCGAGACCGCCCTCGCCGAGCGGCAGGCGGCGCTGGAGTCGGACCGCCAGCAGCTCGCGTGGCTCGAGGGGCAGGTGGACCTCTCGACCCTCACGGTGCAGCTCGTGCCGCGTTCGACGCCGGTCGAGGCCGACCCGGCCGGATTCACCGACGGCGTCATGGCGGGATGGAACGGGCTGGTCGCCGCCGCCAACGGCGTCGTGATCGCCGTCGGCTTCCTGCTCCCCTGGCTCGCCGTGGCCGCGGGAGCCGGGGCGGTCGTGTGGGGCATCGTCCGCCTCATCCGCCGTTCGCGCCGGGTGCGGGGCGGACGGCGCTCCCCCGGCGACGCTCCCCCGGCTCCCTGAGCCGCCGCCGCGCCGTTCAAAACTCAGGAGACACGCCGAGCCGAACCTCGGATCGGCCGCTCCCGGGCCCGATTCTCCTGAATTCTGAACCGACGAGTCAGACGACCTGGCGGCCGCACATGCCGCACTCGCCGGTGGCGGAGACCTCGACGAAGCAGTCCGGGCACATCGCGCGGACGGTGTCGGTGTCGACGGTGCGGCGCACGGGCGCCTCACGGCGCGGGGCCTTGGCCGCCGCAGGGCGGGCGGCACGAGGAGCACGCCCGGCCGGTGCGGCCGCCGCCGCGGGGGCGGGGGCTGCGGGCGTGTGCGCGGCGCAGTAGAACCGCACGAAACCGGCGTGGTGGTTGGGGTGACGGTGCTTGACGGCCCACAGCTCGGTACGTGGCAGCGGCTCGCCGCTCGCCCCACACGCGAAGCACCGTGTCGGCTCCCCGGGGGCGGCCTCCGCCGCCGGAGTCGGGACGTCGAAGGGGATCGCGTCCCGCCAATCGGATGACTGCACAACCCGCATGGCGTCTCCTCCCACTCCACCTTCCACGGTACGCGACTCCACGCGCTCCGGCGGCCACCTCGCGGTGACCTCGTCAGCGGCGCGGCGGCACTCCGGCCAGCAACTCCTCGAACACCCGACGGGCGTCCTCCTCCCGGGCGAGAGGTGCGGCCTGCCCCGCCCACAGCGACAGCAGCTCGCCGCGATCCTGCTGCGCCGCGGCGGCGCGGAAGCCGCCGGTGAGCCAGTTCTGCACCGGAAAGGGGGCGATCGCCCCCGCCGCCTCGATCTCCTGGACGGCGCGATTGGGGATGCCGCGCGCCAACCGTCCGCTCATCGCCCGCGTGAGCACCGTCTCCTCGGCGGAGGCGGCCGGGATGCCGGCGCGATGCGACTCGGGCGCGGCGGACTGACGCGTGCGCAGGAACGCCGTGCCGACCTGCACCCCGGCGGCACCGAGGGCGAAGGCGGCGGCCACACCGCGACGATCCGCGATGCCGCCCGCGGCGATCACCGGCACCGCGACCGCATCCGCCACCTGCGGCACCAGCGCCATCGTCCCCACGAGGGACTGCTCGGGGCCGCGCAGGAACGACACGCGGTGCCCGGCGGCCTCGAACCCGGTCGCCACCACCGCGTCCACTCCCCCCTCTTCCAGCGCGAGGGCCTCGGCGACGGTGGTCGCCGTTCCCACCACCGCGATGCCGCGGGCATGCGCGCGGGACACCATGTCAGGTGTCGGCACGCCGTAGACGCAGCTGACGGCGGCAGGCGCGGCCTCCAGCACGGCGTCCCACTGCTCCTGCACCGCCGGCACCACCGCGTCGGGCACCGCCGTGGGCACGGTCGCCCCGACGGCGGCGTACAGCGGCGCGACGGCGCGTGCAGCGCGGGTGAACTCCGCCGTCGGAGCGCCCGGGTCCGATTCCAGCGGCAACCACACGTTGAGGGCGAACGGACGGTCGGTGGCCGCGCGGAGAGCGCGGACGGTCTCCGCGATGCGGTCGGGCGCATACCCGTACAGACCGTAGGAACCCAGGCCGCCCGCCTCGCTCACGACGGCGACGAGCTCCACCGACGACAGCCCGCCGAACGGTCCCAGCACGATCGGGTGCTTCGTCCCGAGCATCCCGGTCAACGATTCCGCCACGTCACTCCTCTTCCTCGCGTGGTGCTCCGCATCGCCAGCACACCGCCCGCTCCACGATGGCGCCGCAGTCGGGGCACGTGGCTGCCAGCCAGCACGCGGGATCGCCGCCCGCCGGCGCGTCGTCGCGGCGCTCGAAGCTCACGAGGCCATTGTCCCCGCACGCCCCGATCCTCCGCATCCCTCGACGCCATCCTCGGACGCCACGAACGGGTGCCGGCGGGAAAACACCCCACGACTTGCCTTTTCCTGGTTCCGGGCTATGGTGAGGGCCATGTCCCGTTCCCCCCGTATCAGCGCCACGACCCCCGCCTCGCGCGGCGGCTTCTCGGCGCCCGGGACGCGACTGTCGAGCGGCCGAGCGGGGATCCTGCCGCCGCGGATGAGCGCCACGGGAGGCGTTCTGCTCTTCCGCACCTCGCACCGCGCCCCGCCGCCCTGAGCCTCTCCCGGCTCATCCGGCGCGTCGCATCTGCGGCGCGCTTTTCGTTTATGCGGTGCGGAGCGATCCGTCACCGCGCCCTCCGGCGCACCCGCCGACCGAAAGAGAAGAGAACCATGCGCACCGAAGACGCCACCTCGACCCTGCCCGCCGCGGGCCTCGACCTGACGGCCATCCGCCGCACTCTTCAGAGCGAGCTGACCGAGCGGGAGGAGAGGATCCGCCAACTCTCCCCCCACGCCGCCCCTCACCTCGACCCCGTCGCGTGGTCTGCGCTGGCGGCGGCCCGCCGCGCCGTCGAGCAGATCACCGCAGCCCTGGACAGGCTGTCCGCCGGGACCTACGGACGCTGCACCCGCTGCGACGGCGCGATCCTGCCCGCCCGCCTGGAAGTGCTGCCATCGGCCCCCACGTGCATCGATTGCCAGAACCGTGTCGAAAACGCATAGCGATCCGAGACCGCCCGCGCGCGTGGCGATCCTCGGGGACCCGCTGCCATGCCTGCGCGACCTGCGGGCACGCCCCGAGGCGGAGAGCTTCACCGACGTGGCGGACGTGCAGGGAGGCCACTCCGGGGCGGTGGTGGGAGTGGATGCGACGGCGGCGGGCAGCCGGGCGGAGTTGCGCGGGCACCTCCGCTGCATCGGCGACCTCGGCGAGGAACTGTGCCGGCGCCTGCCCGCCCTGGAGCACCTCATCCTCCTGATCGACCGCGTCGCGCTGCCTGCGGAGGACGTGCGGCGCGAGTGCGACACGGCAGCCCGCCGCATCCACACCCGCCTGGAGCAGGCGGGCGGGCGCTCGGTCATCGTGACCGCCCTGCTCACCGACGGATGCGACGACTACGCCCGGCTCGCCGACCGGGTGCTGGCCCGCTCGCGTCAGGCCGAGTCGCTCGACGCGGGCGTCGCACTCCTGTGGCGCGAGATCGCCCGCACGCCGATCGGGAGAGTCGCAGCCAACGACTACGTGTGACCCGTCAGCGTTCGGCCAGGAGCTTCTCGCGCACCTCCCGGCGCAGCACCTTGCCGATGAGCGAGCGGGGCAGCTCATCGACGACCACGAACCGGCGCGGCACCTTGTACGTGGCCAGGTGCGTGCGGCAGTAGTCCCGCAGGCCCTCCACGTCGAACTCGGCGCCGGGGCGCAGGACCACTGCCGCGGCGACGTCTTCGCCGCCGTCGCGGCGCGGCAGCGCCACCACGGCGGCCTCGGCCACATCCGGGTGCGTCTGCAGCGCGTCCTCGACCTCCGTGGGCGAGACGTTGAAGCCGCCGGTGATGATGAGCTCCTTGATCCGGTCGACGATCGTGACGAAGCCGTCGGGCGAAACGGATGCGATGTCTCCCGTGCGCAGCCAGCCGTCGGCCAGAAGCGTGGTGGCGGTCTCTTCGGGTCGCTGCCAGTACCCCTGGAAGACCTGGGGGCCGCGCAGGAGCAGCTCCCCGGTCTCGCCGAGCGGACGGTCGACGCTCGGATCGTCCGGATCGACGACGCGGATCTCGGTGCTGGGGAACGGCACACCCACCGTCCCGGGGCGGCGCGTGCGGCCCATCGGGTTGCCCACGGCCACCGGCGAGCTCTCCGTCATCCCGTACCCCTCGACGAGGATGCCTCCCGTCGCCTCCTCCCACCGCTCCACGGTCGCGACCGGCAGGCTCATCGCGCCGGAGATCGCGAACCGCACCGTGGAGAGGTCGATCGTGCCGCGGGATGCGGCCCGGGCGAGCCGGTCGTAGATCGGCGGTACGGCGGGCAGGAAGGTCGGCGGGCTCTTGCGGGACGCCTCCGTGACCAGGTCCAGGTCGAAGGTGGGGAACAGCACGAGCCTGGCGCCCATGCTCATCGCGAAACTCAGGCACAGGGTCATGCCATAGGCGTGGAAGAGCGGCAGCACCGCATAGAAGGTCTCCTCGCCGTCCACGAGCCCCGGCACCCATGCGCGCCCCTGCATCGCGTTGGCACGGAGGTTCGCGTGCGAGAGCATGGCCCCCTTCGGCGAGCCGGTCGTGCCGCTGGTGTACTGCAGGAGGGCGATGTCCTCCAGGGCGGGGCGGGGCGTCCGGCGCGGCAGCGGGCGGTGGTCGAGGAGCTTCTTCCACGCGATCCGGCGCTTGGTCCCGGGGGTCGTACTCAGGCGCTCCCGCGACTCCCGGGCCTTGGGGATCGGCAGGCGCAGCGCGGCGCGTTTGCCGAGCGGCAGGGCCTCGGTCATGTCGACGCTGACGATGTGCTCGACGGCGAGGTCGGACGGGAAGCCCGCGACGGTGTCGACGCACTTGTCCCACACGATCGCGAATCGCGCCCCGTGGTCTTCGAACTGGTGGCGGAGTTCACGGGCGGTGTAGAGCGGGTTGTGCTCCACCACGATGGCGCCCAGGCGCAGCGCGGCGAAGAAGGCCACGACGTGCTGAGGGCAGTTCGGCAGGACGAGGGCGACCCGGTCGCCCTTGCGGACGCCGAGGCGCCGCATCCCCTCGGCGGCCCGCGCGATCTGCTCGCCCAGGCTCCGGTAGGTCGTGACCGCGCCGAAGAACTCCAGCGCGGGCCGGCGTCCGAACCGCGCCACGCTCGCGTCGATCATGTCGGTCAGGGTCTGCGAGGGCTCCGCGATGTCGGCGGGCACACCTTCGGCATACGCGTCGAGCCACGGACGGGAGGCGTAGGGGTGGGAGGGCATGTGTCCATTTTCCCTCGCCGCTGCCGGCGCACCGACGAGGAAGCTCGCCACCAAGAGATGTGGTAAGGCCTCGGCGAAACTAGGCTGCGGCGAGGAAGGGGCGCTGGTGATAGCCCGACGAGTCGACCGTGAGCACGGTCGACTCCGGCACCTCGATGAAGGCTCCGGGCAGGTCGTTGAGCGGCTCGGACACGATCAGCCGGGCTCGCGGGCCGAAGAGCTTCAGCCGTTCGGCGTCGGGGTACATCGCCTGCAGCGTTTCGACGTCGGCGGAGTGGAACAGGGTCCGCGTCCGCCGCTCGGACGAATACCGGAACGCCCACACCGTGGCGCCGTCGGAGACGGCGACGGTCCCCTGCAGCGGGAACGGCACGCCGTGATCGCGCCCGACGTCCTCCACGTGGCGGATCGCCGCGCCCAGACCGGCGATCGGGTCGTCCTGCAGACCGAGCGTGAGGGCGAGGTGGAAGAGCACCTCCGAATCGGTGCTGCCGAGGATGTGCGGGTACAACGACGGGTCCACCGCGAAGGTCAGAGCGCGCTTGAGCGTGGGGAACTGCGCGATCGACCCATTGTGCATGAACATCCAGTTCTCGTAGCGGAACGGATGGCAGTTCGTCTGCTGCACGGGTGCCCACGTGGCCGCCCGAACGTGGCTGAAGAACAGCGAACTGCGGATGCTGCGGGTGAGTTCGCGGAGATTCCGGTCGTTCCAGGCCGGCTCCGTGCTGTGGAACAGCGCCGGCTCGCTGCCGTCGTCGGGGTACCAGCCGAACCCGAACCCGTCGCCGTTGACCGTCTCGGCACCGAGGGCGGAGCGGAGGGACTGCGCGACCAGCGAGTGCTGCGAATCGAGGACGACCGTGGAGGGCCGGAGCGCTTCACCCGAGTAGGCCAGCCATCGGCACATGTCGCACCGCCTTCTCGCCATCCGGGCCGTGACGACACGATAGGTCAGGGCGCCATCGGGCACCAGTGACCGCGATCGCCCGGAAACCGAGAAGCGCCCGTCCGTTCGGACGAGCGCTTCTCGGTGTTGGTGACCCCAGCGGGATTCGAACCCGCGTTACCGCCGTGAGAGGGCGGCGTACTAGGCCGCTATACGATGGGGCCGTCAGGCAACCGTTCGATTATGCCACGCCCCGAACGGCCCGACCAAATCGGCGCGCCCCGGCGGCGCGTCGGTTGCCGTCGCCGGGCCGGGGCGGTTGACTCGCCGGTATGCGAGTGACCAAGTACGAGCACGCGGCGCTGCGCCTCGAGGTGTCGGGCAAGCAGCTGATCATCGACCCCGGTGTGTACACCACGCCCCTCACCGACCTCGGGAACGTGATCGGCATCGTGCTCACGCACGAGCATCCCGATCACTGGACGCCCGACCACCTCGACCGCATCCTCAAGGCCACCGGCGGCGTGCCGATCTTCGCGCCGGCCGGCGTGGCGGCAGCCGCCGCCGGTTACGACATCACGGTGGTGGCCCCTGGCGACCGCGTGGAACTGGGGCCCTTCCACCTGGAGTTCTTCGGCGGGCGGCACGCCGTGATCCACGAGTCCATCCCCGTGATCGACAACGTGGGCGTGCTGGTGAACGGGGTCTTCTATTACCCCGGCGACTCCTACGCGGTCCCCAGAGGCGCCGACGTGCAGCTGCTGGCGGCGCCGATCGGCGCGCCGTGGCTGAAGATCGGCGAGGCGATGGACTTCGTCCTCGCCGTGGCGCCGCGCCGTGCCTTCGGCACGCACGATATGACGCTGTCGGTGGCGGGACGTGGAATGGGACGCGCGCGGCTGACATGGGCCACGGAGCAGGGCGGCGGGGAGTTCCTCGAACTGGAGCCCGGGGACAGCGCCGACATCTGACGGCGCCCGGTCCTCGCGCGTCAGGGTGCGTCCAGTGGAGCGCGGACCCACACGTGCACGCGCGATCCGACGTGCTCGAAGCGCAGGAAGCTGTCGGGCGGCAGGTCGCCGAACACCTGTTCCCGCATCCCCCGCCACACCCGCAGGTCGATGACGGGATCCAGGCCCGCCGGAGTGCAGTTGAAGCCCAGCACGCCGTAGCGGTCGGCGTCGATCACGAGGCACCGGTCGCCCGTGTCGGCCAGGACGACCCACACCTGAAGCGACTCGTACGCTTCGAAGCGCTGCACCTCGGCGACGGTGACCCCGGCGGCGTCCAGGAACCCCTGTCGCGCCAGGCGTTCGCCGTCGACGCCGGCGGGGATGCGTCCCAGACTCCGGTCGGACTGCGGCGCCGCCAGCTGCGCCCCGCCCCACGCGATCGCCACGACGAGCACGAATGCGATCGCGATCGCGACCATGCGCCGGCGGGCGATCCATCCCTTCGCCGACGCTGCGGCATCGCGGAGGCGTCGCCGCAGCGGGGTGCGGGTCACGGGCTGCGGGGCAGGCGCCGCGGGCTCCTGGGGTGCCCACGCGTCGCGCGCGACCGGTGGCGCGGCATCCGTCGCCGGCGCGGGGCGTTCTGCTCGTGGGGACGGCGCGGGGACGGAGGCCGGGTGCGACGCCGACTCGAGCGCTGCCAGACGTGCCAGCGCCGCCGTATCGGCGGCGATGTCGGGGTGGGGCCCGTAGGCCCGCTGACGCAGGGCGGCGAGCTCCTGAGCTTCCTCAGGACTCAGCGCCGTCGCGTCCATGATTCATTATCGCCACCGCAGCCCCGGGGGCTACCGGTCCCGGCCCGCCGATGCACGCGACGCGCTCATCCGGGGGCTCCCGTGACGATGGTCCCGCCGGCGGGAAGACGGCCGCCGAAGGTGACCGGAATCGCAGCCGCCGACGACGGATCGGTGCCGTCCATCGCCTGCACGTGCACATGGGGCTCCGTGCTGTTGCCGGAGTTGCCGCACTCCCCCACCCCGTCCCCGACGGCGACGCGCTCGCCGGGCGCGACCCGGATGCTCCCCCGGCGGAGGTGGCACACCGCGACGACGACGCCGGAACGCGGAGCGATCAGAACGTGATTGCCCGCCAGCGCCTGCCAACCCGCCGCCACGCGCCCGGCCTGCGTGAGCGCGTACCAGAGCGAGGGAAGGCCCCGGAAGGCCGCGTGGTCGTCCTCCCCGTCGTGCACGGCGACGACCGTGCCGGTCACAGGCGCCAGAACCGGCCGCCCGAATCCGACGAATACGTCCGCCGGCTCGGGGCGCACGAGCGTGCGGCCCGTGATCGCCCCCGACCGGCCGGCGCCGTCGACGGGGACGAAGTCGATCGCGAAGGCGGTGGCGAACCGCTGCGTGCCGTGACTGGGTACGCGATCGGCGGGGCTGTTCTGCACGAGGCAGCGCCCTCGGAACGGATACGCGAGGTCTATCCCGGCTCTCTCGCCGTGATGATCCCGCTCCAGCGACGCCATGCGCCCAGTGTGCACCCACGTCACCGCGAAGACGGGCCGGCCCGAACGACGGCGGGAAAGCAAGAAGCCCGGCTCCGCGTGATGCGGACCGGGCTTTCTGCGTCTTGCTGGGGTACCTGGACTCGAACCAAGAACAACGGTACCAGAAACCGCCGTGTTGCCAATTACACCATACCCCACCGGGTCAGAACCGAAGTCCTGCCGAGGATCGAGTCTACGCGACGGCGACGGCGGCTCCAAACCGGCGTGTCATCGCGCCAGGTGTTCGACCAGCGCGCCCAGGCGCCGGATGCTCTCCGGCTTGCCCAGCAGCTCCATCGATTCGAACAGCGGCGGCGACACACGGCGCCCGGTGAGGGCGACGCGCGGCGGCCCGTAGGCCACGCGGGGCTTGAGCCCGAGCTCCTCCACGAGCGCGCGGGAGAGCGCTTCCTGCACGCCGGCGGCGGTGAACTCGGCCTCCGGGACCAGTTCCAGCGCACCCACGCACGCCACCAGCACCTCCGCGGCGTTGGCCGGGAGCCCCTTGAGCGCATCCGCCTCGTACGTCACGTCGTCGACGAAGAGGAAGCCCAGCATGCCCGGCACCTGTCCCAGCAGCTGCACCCGCTCCTGGACGAGCGGGGCGGCAGCGTCGATGAGCACCTGCTGCGCGGGCGTGGGTGGCTCCTGCACGAGCCCGGCGTGCGCGAGGTAGGGCACGATGCGCTCCGCGAAGTCGGCAGGCTGCAGCATCCGGATGTGGTCGCCGTTGATCGACTCGGCCTTGGTCTGGTCGAACCGCGCGGGATTCGGATTGACGTCGGCGATGTCGAAGGCGGCCACCAGCTCGTCGAGGGAGAACACGTCGCGGTCGGGAGCGATCGACCATCCGAGCAGCGCGAGGTAGTTGAGCAGGCCCTCGTGGATGAAGCCCTTCTCGCGCTGGAGGAAGAGGTCGGCCTGCGGATCGCGCTTGGAGAGCTTCTTGTTGCCCGTCTCCCCCAGCACGAGCGGCATGTGCCCGAACCGGGGGACGAAGTCGGTGACACCGGCGTCGATGAGCGCGCCGTACAAGGCCAGCTGACGCGCCGTGGACGGCATGAGGTCTTCGCCGCGGATGACGTGCGTGATGCCCATCAGCGCGTCGTCCACCGGGTTCACGAACGTGTAGAGCGGCACTCCGCCTGCCCGCACGAGAACGAAGTCGGGGAAGGTGCCGGCGGGGAAGGTGACTTCGCCGCGGATGAGGTCGACGTAGGTGAGGTCTTCGTCGGGCACCCGCAGGCGCCACGCCGGCTCGCGCCCCTCGGCGCGGAAGGCGGCCTTCTGCTCGTCGGTGAGGTGGCGGTCGAAGTTGTCGTAGCCCAGCTGCTTGGCTCGGCCGTTGGCCTCGTTGCGTGCGTCGATCTCGGCGGCGGTGGAGTAGCTCTCGTACACCGCCCCGGATGCCACGAGCTTCGCCAGCACGTCGCGGTACACGTCGTGACGCTGCGACTGCCGGTACGGCGCGTGGGGCCCGCCCACCTCGACGCCCTCGTCCCAGTCGATGCGCAGCCACCGCAGCGCGTCGAGGAGCTGCTGGTAGCTCTCCTCGCTGTCACGGGCGGCGTCGGTGTCTTCGATACGGAAGACCAGCTTGCCGCCGTTGTGGCGCGCGTACGCCCAGTTGAACAGCGCCGTGCGGATCAGTCCGACGTGCGGAAGCCCCGTCGGCGAAGGGCAGAAGCGGACGCGGACGTCGGCGCCGGAGGCGGTGGTGGTACGGGGATCGGGCGAGGAAGGCATCCGTCCGATCCTAGTCGCCGGAGCCGAGCGCTTCCCGGGCCCACGGACCCTCGAGCACGTCGGCCACCGTCTCCAGCGTCGCGCGGATGAGGGGGACGCGGTCCGCCCCGCCGGCGGTGACGACGTGCAGTGCCCGCGCCTCGCTGCGCGGCAGCCGCCGCGCGGTGATGCCGGCCAGCAGCGGGAAGGACGCCAGCGCCATCGCCGGCAGCAGCGCGACCCCGAGCCCCTGCGCGACGAGGCTCTCCACGGCGACGTAGTTGTCGGTCTCGTAGCCGATGTCGGGCGTGAACCCGGCACGGGCGCACGCTTCGAGCAGGTGCCCTCGGCACTGCGGGCATCCCGCGATCCAGCGCTCCCCCGCCAGCAGCGCGAGCTCCGCGTCGGCGGGAGCCGCGGCCGGGTGGCCCTCCGGCATGACGACGTACAGATCGTCGTGACCCACTGTGCGCACGGAGAGCCCCGTCGCGCTCTCCCCGTGCGGATCGCCGCGATCGCCGGCATAGCTGAAGGTGAGGGCGATGTCGGCGCGGTCCTCGCGCACCGCGGCGATCGCCTCGGCCGGCTCGAACTCCACGAAACGGAGTTCGACGCCCGGCCGCCTCATCGAGATCGCGGCGATGACGCGAGGCACGAGCGTGGCGGACGCGGACGGGAAGGCAGCGATGCGCACGCGCCCCGCCCGCAGCCCGCGGAGCTCGGCAAGGTCTCCAGTGGCCGCCTCCAGTGCGGTCGTCACCACAGCGGCGTGGCGCGCGAGCACCCGTCCGGCCTCCGTCAGGCGCACGCCGCGGCCGACCCTCTCGATCAGCGGCATTCCCGCCTTCCGCTCGAGGCGGCGCAGCTGCTGGCTGACGGCGGGCTGGCTGTAGCCCAGGTGCCGCGCGGCGGCCGTCACCGAGCCATGATCGGCCACCGCCTTCACGACGCGCAGGGCGTGCGCGTCGACGCCGTCATCGACCAGAGGGTGATCGGTCATCCCCGGATCATAAGCGCGGGGCATGGATGGCATCCAGACCCTGTCGTGGTGCGATGCCTCGCGAGGGAGGAACCTCGAAGCGTGACCTCACCATCGCCCCTCCCCCTCGCCGATGCCCGGAGCGCCTTCACCAGTGGCCGCGACTACCTGTCCGCCTGCACGATGGGCCTCCCCCCGCGCGCCACGGTCGACGCCGTGACCGCCGACCTGGCCGCAGCCGCCGCCGGCCGCCCCGACGTGGCGGCGGCCGTGCACGACACCGAGCGGTCGCGTGCCGCGTACGCGCGACTGGTGCACGCGGAGGTGGACGACGTGGCGATCGCCGCTCAGGTCTCGGTCGCGGTATCGATGGTCGCCGCGTCCGCCCCCGACGGTGCCGAGATCCTGTGCGCCGACGGCGACTTCTCCTCCGTCATGCTGCCGTTCGCGCAGACCGGCCGCGGCGTGCGCGTGCGCACGGCGCCCCTGGCCGATCTGGCCGCCGCGGTCGGTCCGGACACGTGGCTGGTCGCGTACTCGCTCGTGCAGTCGGCCACCGGCGAGATCGCGGATGCCGACGCGATCAGCCGCGCAGCGCGTGCGGTCGGCGCATGGACGCTGTGCGACCTCTCCCAAGCGGTGGGCTGGCTGCCGGTCACCGCCTCCTGGTTCGACGCGAGCGTGTGCCACGCCTACAAGTGGCTCTGCGCGCCACGCGGGGTGGCCTTCGTCACCGTGACCAAGGAGTTCGGCGAGCACCTGCGGCCGGTGCAGGGCGGCTGGTATGCCGGTGAGGATCCGTGGGCGTCGTGCTACGGCGTCGACATCGAATTCGCCGCATCCGCCCGCCGGTTCGACGTGTCGCCGGCGTGGCAGGCGTTCGTAGGCGCCGCCCCGGCGCTGGAGCTGTTCGCCGACGTGGACGCCGACGCGCTGCACGATCACGCCACGGGGCTCGCCGCCGCATTCCGCGAGGGGATGGGCCTCCCCTCGCCCGCGCGGCAGTCGGCGATCGTGACGTGGCCCGACGCCGATGGGGCCGCACTGGGGCGCCTGCGGGCGGCGGGGATCACGGCGTCCGGACGCGCCGGACGCGCGCGGGTCGGGTTCCACCTGTTCAACGACGCCGAGGACGTCGCGCGGGCTCTCACCGCGCTCGGGCGTTGACGGCGACGGGGGCGCCGATGGACACGGCGACCACGAGAACGAGAGCCACGAGGGCGAGCCCGCCGTAGCCGATGCCGGCCAGCACGAATCCGGCCACGACGGCGCCGGCGGCGCCGACGAGGCTCATCGTGAAGTCGCTCAGCCCCTGGCGGCGCGTGCGGATCTCCTCCGCGGAGACCTCCGTCAGCAGCGCCGACCCGGACACGGTCGTGGCGCTCCATCCGAGTCCGAGCAGGACGAGCGCCGTGGTGACGGCAGGCATGCTGTCGGCTCCCACTGCCGCGAGGATCAGTGCGGCCGCCAGGAGCACCTGACCCACGAGGATCGTCCAGCCCCGCCCGATCCGGTCGGAGAGGATTCCGAACACCGGTGACAGCGCGAACATCCCGGCGACATGGAGGCTGATGGTCAGGCCCACCACCGACAGGCTGGCGCCGTGATGCACGAGGTGCACGGGGGTCATCGCCATCACCGAGACCATGACGGCGTGGGCGCCGGCCACCGCGAAGATGGCGTACCGGGCCACCGCGGGGCGATCGGGATGCGTCATCGCCCCTCCCGAGGCGGCGTCGCGCACCGCCACCCGGGCGGCCAGCAGCAGTGGATCCGGGCGGAGCCACACCAGGTACACGACGACCGCCAGCACCTGGCCGACGATCGTGAACAGGTACGGGCCGGTGAGGGCGGGCATGGCGAACACGGCGCCGATCGCCTCTCCCGGCCCCACCAGGTTCGGCCCCAGCACGACACCGATGGTGGTCGCCCACACCACCAGCGACAGCGACCTGCCGCGCGTGGCGTCGGTGGCGAGGTCGGTGGCGGCGAAGCGCGACTGCAGATTCACGGCCTGCCCCGCACCCACGAGCGCGAACGCGATCAGCAGCAGCGGGAAGGAACCCACCGTGGTGGCGACGAGGACGAGGAGCACCCCGGCCAGGGCGACGAGCATGCCGGTCGTCAGGCTCAGCCTCCGTCCGCGGCGCCGTGCCAGTTGGGCGAGCGGGATCGCGGCCAGCGCCGTGCCGAAGGTGAGGGAGGCGGTGGCGAGCCCGGCGACGGACTCATCGCCGGCCACGTCGGCCGCCAGCAGGACGCCGAGCGACAGGCTCGCCCCGAAGGCCACACCGCCGAGCACCTGGGCGGCGGCGAGGACGGCGACCGTGCGACGCTGGATGCCGGCGAGCCGGGAAGCGACGGGAAGGTCGGTGTCAGGCATCCCGCGCCGTGTTGCGGAGCACGCCGATGCCTGAGATCTCGACCTCGACGGCGTCGCCTGCCTCGAAGGGTCCGACACCGGCGGGCGTGCCGGTGAGGATGACGTCGCCGGGAAGCAGCGTGAACGCGGCGGAGGCGTACGCGATGATGTCGGCGACGGAGTGGATCATGTCCGTCAGGGGTGCCTGCTGCTTCACCTCGCCGTTCAGGCGCGTCGTCAGCACGGCGGCGGTGGCGTCGAACTCGGTCTCGATCACCGGCCCGAGGGGGCAGAAGGTGTCGAATCCCTTGGCGCGGGACCACTGCCCGTCGCTGCGCTGCAGGTCGCGGGCCGTCACGTCGTCGGCGACGGTATAGCCGAAGACGTACTCGAGCGCGCGCTCGGCGGGGACGTTCTTCGCGATCCGCCCGATGACCGCCGCCAGTTCACCCTCGAAGTGGGTGTTGTGCGACTGCGGCGGGCGGACGATGACGTCTCCGGGGCCGATGACGGCGGTGTTGGGTTTGAGGAACAGCAGCGGTTCGGCCGGGGCCTCTCCGCCCATCTCGGCGGCGTGATCGGCGTAGTTCTTGCCGACGCACACGACCTTGGAGCGCGGGATGACCGGCGCCAGGAGCGCGACGTCGCCGAGCGGCACGCGCTCGCCCGTCGTGTCGAATCCGGCGAACATGGGGTCTCCGGCGAGGACGACGAGTTCGCCCTCGTCGACGATGCCGTAGCGGATGGCGTCCTGGTGGCTGAAGCGCGCGATCTTCACCCGCTCAGCCTACCGACCGCCACCCCCACCGCACCGCGTCCCCCTCCCCCCGCCCCGCTCGAACCCGCGAGACTGCACGCACCCGGCGAGACCGCGACATCATGTCGCGGTCTCGCCGGTGCGGTGCAGTCTCGCGGTCCGGGGTGGGTCCGCGGGGCGGGCCGGCGGGGGCCGGCGGGCGGGGCGGATCCGGAACGGTCAGGCGTCGAGGCGGACGAGCCAGTTGTGGCGGTCTTCGGCGCGGCCGTACTGGATGTCGGTCAGCTCCTGGCGCAGCTCCAGGGCGAGGGAGCCGGTGGGCTGCTGGTCGATGAAGTCGCTGCCCTTGAGCGTGCCGATGGGGGTCACGACAGCGGCGGTGCCGCACGCGAAGACCTCGGTGATGTCGCCGGATGCGACGCCCTCGCGCCACTCGTCGAGCGAGATCGCGCGTCCCTGCACCGTGTGCCCGCGGTCGCGGGCGAGCTGCAGGATCGAGTCGCGCGTGATCCCCTCGAGGATGCTCGGGGACTCGGGGGTCACGAGCGTGCCGTCCTTGTAGACGAACACGATGTTCATGCCGCCGAGCTCCTCGACGTTGCGCTTCTCGTCCAGGAACACGACCTGATCGCACTCGTGCTCGTACGCCTCGGACTGCGGCAGGAGGCTCGCGGCGTAGTTGCCGCCGGTCTTGGCCGCTCCCGTGCCGCCGCGGCCGGCGCGCGCGTAGTCCTCGCTGAGCCAGATCGACACCGGCTGCACGCCGCCCTTGAAGTACGCGCCCGCGGGGCTGGCGATGAGGTAGTACGCCACCTTGTGCGCGGGGCGGACGCCCAGGAACGCCTCCTTGGCGAACATGAAGGGCCGCAGGTACAGGCTCTGGTCCTCGCCGGAGGGCACCCAGTCGCCGTCGAGGGCGATCAGCTCCCGCAGCGACTGCACGAAGTACGGTACGGGCAGCTCGGGCAGGGCAAGGCGCCGTGCGCTGCGCTGCATCCGCCGTGCGTTCTGATCGGGGCGGAAGGTGTGGATCGAGCCGTCGGCATGACGATAGGCCTTGATGCCCTCGAAGACCTCCTGCCCGTAGTGCAGCACCGCGGCGGCGGGGTCGAGGGAGATCGGACCGTACGGCGACACGCGCGGGCGATGCCATCCGCCGCGCACCGACCAGCAGATGTCGACCATGTGGTCGGTGAAGCTCATGCCGAATCCGGGGTTGGCGAGGATCTCCGCGCGCTGTGCCGGCGACTTCGCGGCGAGGTTGCGGGTGACGGCGAACTCGAGCGGGTCGAGTCCGGTGTCGGGATCGGTGTCGATGAGAGTCATGTTCGTCCTGGCGGGTCGGGGAGCAGTACGGCGGCGCGAGCTCGGTCTCAGACTACGCCTGGAGCCGAGCGACGATCGCGTCGCCGATCTGCGTCGTGGTGCGGGCGGTGGCGCCCCGGGCTGCGATGTCCTCTTCGACCGCGTGGGTGATGCGCTCGGCCGCCTCCCGCAGCCCGAGGTGATCGAGCAGGAGGGAGACGGAGAGGATGGCCGCGGTGGGGTCGGCCTTGTGCTGTCCCGCGATGTCGGGCGCCGATCCGTGCACGGGCTCGAACGTCGAGGGGAGGACGCCGTCGGGATTGATGCTGCCCGAGGCGGCGAGGCCGATGCCACCGGTGACGGCGCCGGCCAGGTCCGTGAGGATGTCGCCGAAGAGGTTGTCGGTGACGATCACGTCGAAGCGGCCCGGGTTCGTGACCAGGAAGATCGTGGCCGCGTCGACGTGCAGGTAGTCTACGGCCACCTCGGGGTATTCGGCCGAGACGGCGTCGACGACGCGCTTCCAGATGCCGCCGGCGTGCACGAGCACGTTGGTCTTGTGCACGAGTGTGAGCGCGCGGCGCCGCCGCTGGGCCAGTTCGAACGCGTAGCGGACGACCCGCTCGACGCCGAAGGCGGTGTTGACGGAGGTCTCGTTGGCGATCTCGTGCGGTGTGCCGCGGCGGATCGAGCCGCCGTTGCCGACGTAGGCGCCTTCGGTCCCCTCCCGCACCACGACGAAGTCGATCTCGCCGGGGTCGGCGAGCGGACCCGTGGAACCGGGGTACAGCTTGGAGGGGCGGAGGTTGACGTACTGGTCGAACTCGAAGCGCAGCCGCAGCAGCAGACCGCGCTCGATGTTGGCGTCCTTCAGCCGCGGATCGCCGGGCACTCCCCCGACCGCGCCGAGCAGGATCGCGTCGTGCGCGCGGAGGGCCTCCAGGTCGTCGTCGGTGAGCGTGTCGCCGGTCTCGAGGTAGCGCCCGGCGCCGAGGGAGAAGTGCGTGCGCTCGAACGTGACGTCGCTGCCGGCCGTGACGGCGTCGAGCACCTTGACCGCTTCGGCGATGACTTCAGGACCGATGCCGTCGCCGGGGACGACGGCGAGCTTGACGACACGCGACATGGCACTCCTTGCAGGAACCGGCGCGTCAGGACTTCGCGCCGCGGGATCCTCCCAGGCTAGCGGCCGCGACGACCCCGGCCACGACGATCAGCCCCGCGCCGATGAGTGCGGTCACGACCACGCCCGAGTCGAACGCATGCGCGGCGGCCTCATGCAGGGCAGCCCCCACATCGGGCGGCAGGGCGGATGCGGCGGCCACCGCTCCCGCGAGGGTCTCGCGCGCAGCATCCGCCGCGGCATCCGGAACTCCCGGCGGGATGACCAGGCCGGCGCGATACAGGGCGGTGAGGATGCCACCGAGGATCGCGGTGCCCAGCACCGCACCCAGCTCGTAGGCCGTCTCGGACACGGCGCTGGCAGCGCCCGACTTCGCCGAGGGGGCGCTGGAGAGGATCAGCTCGTTGGAGACCGTCTCGGCCGCGCCGATGCCGATGCCCAGGGCCGCGAAGGCCGCGATGAGCACGGGCAGGTTGCCGGCGGCGAAGGCCACCACGGCGTACGCGACGACGGAGAACAGCAGCGCGGCAGGCACCACGATGCGGGCGGGGAAGCGCTTGGCGATCGGAACGACGAGGAGGCCGGAGGCGATCATCGCCACGAGCCCTGGCACGAGCGCGAGCCCGGCCTGCATGGGCGGGAGCCCTACGACCAGCTGCAGATGCTGCGCGGCGAAGTACAGGAAGCCCACGAGTCCCACGACACTCAGGAGATTGACCACGATCGCCCCCGAGAACGTGCCCTGCCGGAACAGGCTCATGTCGAGCATGGGGGTCTCCAGGCGCAGCTGCCGCCGGACGAAGAGCACGCCCACGGCGACCCCGAGCACGAACATGACGGGCGCGATGCTGACCACGCCGTGCACCGCGAGCTCCTTGATGCCGTAGACGATCGGGATCATCGTCCCGAGCGACAACAGGATGCTGAGCGGATCGGCGCGCCCCGGGCTGGGGTCGCGGCTCTCCGGGACCAGGAGGGGTCCGAGGATCAGCAGCGGGATGAGGACCGGCACGGCCAGGAGGAAGACCGAGCCCCACGCGAAGTGCTCCAGGAGGAGCCCGCCCACGATGGGGCCGAGGGCCGAGCCGGCCGAGAACCCGGACGCCCAGATGGCGATGGCGATGCGGCGCTGGTCACGGTCACGGAAGATCGTGCGCAGGAGCGAGAGCGTCGAGGGCATGAGCATCGCCCCGAACACGCCCAGGAGCGCCCGCGCGAGGATCAGCAGCGACGCCGTCGGTGCGAACGCGGCCAGGGCGGAGACGACCCCGAAGCCGGTGGCGCCCAGCAGGAGCATCTTGCGGCGCCCGAACCGGTCGCCGAGGGTGCCCATGGTCACGAGCAGTCCGGCCAGCACCAGCGGGTAGGCGTCGATGATCCACAGCTGCTCGATACTCGTGGGTTCGAGGTCCAGGGCGATCGCCGGCAGCGCGAAGCTGAGCACGGTGTTGTCGACCGAGACCAGGAGCACCGGCAGCATGAGCACGACGAGCGCCACCCAGCCGCGCCAATCGGCTCGGAGGGTGGGCAGGGTCGAGGTGGGTTGTGACATCTGAAGCATGTGCGCGCGAAAGCCTAACTGAACCGTCCAGCCGGTATAGTAACACGAGACCCTTTCCCCACCCCTGGACCCGAGCACGCCATGAGCAGACCACCCCGCGCCCGCGAGAGCGTCCTGGACGCCTTCGCCGCCATCCTCGCCGCCGAGGGCGACCGGGCCGCCACGATGGATGCCACGGCCCGCGCCGCGGGGGTGTCCAAGGGCGGGCTCCTGTATCACTTCGCCTCGAAGGACGCGCTCGAAGCCGGCCTCATCAGCCGCATGGAGGCCCTCGCCGCCGAGGACATCGCGCAGATCAAGCAGTCGCCCGAGGGTGCCGTGGCCGCCTTCATGCGCACGTCGCTGCACAGCGGTACGCCCTTGGACAACTCCATCGTGGCCGTGTCGCGCCTGGCGCAGAACGGCTGCGCGCCCGCCGTGGCCGCCCTGCGCCGCATCCGGGAGTCGTGGGAGGAGGCCATCCGCCCGCACGCGCGCGACGAGACCGCTCTGCAGCTGATCATGCTCGTCAGCGACGGTCTCTACTTCAACAACGCCCTGACGGTCGGCTCCGTCCCCGGCCCCGTCCCCACCGGCGCCGAGCTGGACGCGCTCATCGCGCTCGTGCAGTCCGCCGCATCCGCCGACTGACCCGGCGGGGCGCGCGGATCAGGACTCGGTGATCTCGATCTGGCGGAACATGTCGGCGCCCACCGCTTCGCGCATCTTGGTCAGGATGGCGTCGGGCACCGGCGAATCCACCGTGAGCACCGAGAGCGCACGGCCACCGTCATCCGGCGCGACCTGCAGGCCCGCGATGTTGATGTTCGCGTCCCCCAGCTCCTTGCCGTAGATCGCCACGATGCCGGGGCGGTCCTTGTACCGCATCACGACGTGGTAGCGCTCCAGCGGCACCTCGATGTCGTACCCGTTGATCTCGACGACCTTGGGCACCATGCGGGTTCCCGCGAGCGTGCCGGCGACGGTCAGCACAGACCCGTCGGCGAGCGTGCCGCGCAGGATCGTGATGTTGCGGTACAGCGGGCTCTCCGGCTCGACGATGAGACGCACCTCGAGGCCGCGCTGCTCAGCGAACAGCGGCGCGTTGACGTAGGAGACGCTCTCGCTGACGATGCGGCTGAAGATGCCCTTGAGCGCGGCGAGGCGGTAGACGCTCACGTCGTAGGCGGCCAGTTCGCCGCGCACCTCGATGTCCAGGCTCGTGACCGCGCCGTCCGCGAGGCCGCTGAAGAACTGCCCGAGCATCTCCGCGAGGGCGATGCCGGGGCGCACGAACGGGTCGATGACGCCGCCGGCGACGTTGACGGCGTCGGGGACCAGGTCGCCCTCGAGCGCGAGCTTGACCGAGCGGGCCACGGAGACGCCGGCCTTCTCCTGCGCCTCGTGGGTGCTCGCGCCCAGGTGCGGCGTCACGACGACGTTGGGGAGGTCCAGCAGCCGGTGCGCGGGGCCGTCGGCGGCGGGCGGCTCGGTGCTGAACACGTCCAGACCCGCGCCCGCGATCTCACCCGTCGTGAGTGCCGTGTACAGCGCGTCCTCGTCGATCAGCCCGCCGCGCGCGACGTTGACGACGTAGGCGGTCCGCTTCATCCGCTGGAGCTGCTCGAGTCCGATCATCCCGGTGGTCTCGGGCGTCTTCGGCATGTGGATCGTGAGGAAGTCCACCTGCTCGAGGAGCTCGTCGAGGGTGACCAGCTGCACGCCCAGCTGCTGCGCGCGGGTACTGGTGACGTAGGGGTCGTACGCGATGACGCGCATGTCGAAGGCCTGCAGGCGCGCCGCGATGAGTGCACCGATGCGGCCGAGCCCGACGATGCCGACGGTCTTCTCGAACAGCTCGGTGCCGGTGAAGGCGCTGCGCTTCCACTGCCCCTGCGCCAGCGACGCGTGCGCGGCCGGGATGTGCCGGGCGAGGCTCAGGATGTGGCCGACGGTCAGCTCCGCCGCCGAGACGATGTTGGACGTGGGCGCGTTGACGACCATGACACCCGCCGTCGTGGCGGCCTTGATGTCGACGTTGTCCAGTCCCACGCCCGCACGGGCGACGACCTTGAGCTTCGGCGCCGCGGCCAGCGCCTCGGCGTCGATCTTCGTCGCGGAGCGCACGAGGATCGCGTTCGCGTCGGCCAGTGCGGCCAGGAGGGCCGGGCGATCGGTGCCGTCGACGTGTCGCACGTCGAAGTCGGGACCGAGCGCGTCGATCGTTGCGGGAGAGAGTTCTTCGGCGATGAGGACGACGGGGTTCGTCACAGAGGGATCCTTCTGGCGCACGGGTGAGGCGGGTTACGGCGCCGCCCACCTCCGGCCACGGAGGGGCGGCGAGGCCTCCGCCAGCCTAGCGCGGGCTCGCCCGTCTCCCCGACCGTATGACGGCCGCCCTCAGCCGCCGTACAGCGAGAACGACGTCACGGCGTAGGCGAGGATGTTCGTCCAGAACGCCGCAGCCACGGCGAGGCCGGCGACCAGGACGAGGGCGAACTCCCACGTCCGGCGGCGCCATCCGATGACGAATGCGACGGCGAAGGCGATCATCGGGAAGACGATGGGCAGGATGTGCACGAACCAGCCCCACCCGTTCAGCCCGAGTGGCCCGGACGCCTGGCGGATGAGGAGGTCCACGGCGCTCCACACGAGGTACGCGTAGAACAGCCCGATGAGGCCGGCGACGGCGAGGGCGCGCCACGGAGGCGTGGTGGCCCGTGCGCGTGCGGTGTCCGCGGTCATCCGAATGCTCCCGTCAGGAGGAACGGCCACGGCACCAGCAGCACGACGCCCGCGATAAGCCACGTGAAGCGCACCCATGTGCGCGAACGGCGCGTGAGGGAGTACGCGGCGGCGAACCAGATCAATGGCGCGGCGGCGGCGGCGATCGTGATCGTGATGAGCGCCACCGAGGGCACCGGGATGGCGCCGACGGACTGCAGCCGCACGCTCACGATGAGCCACCCCACGGAGTAGAGGATGAACGCGGCGGCGATCATCCCGACCCCGACGAGCCCCGCGTTCCCCAGGGGTGTGGGCTCTGCGTCGGCGGCGGTTTCGACCGCGCCACTCCCCCGGCCCACCGCGGTGAAGCCGCGCGGGAGCTTGCGCGACTCCGGCGCATCCGATGGTCTGCTCGACGCGCGCGGCGGCCGGCCGGATGGGCGCGGTGGGGCGGGCGCCGCCTCGGTGCCGGGGTCGAGCGTGGGGTCGTCGTCGCCGCCCCAGCTGAGGGCGTCGTCGTCGCGTCCGGTGCTCACTCCCCCAGCGTAATCCCCGTCGCATCCGCGCCCCCAGTCCACGCCCTTTCCGCGCGTGCGCGCCCCGCGTGCGCCCCCACCCCTCCGCGCCCCCAGCCCTCCGCGCCCCACATCCGCGCCTGTTCGGTGCGTCCGCGCCGCTTAGAAGCGTGGCGGATGCACCGAACAGGCGCGATCGTGGGATTGCGGGGCGGCGGGGCGGCGGGCCGGCTCAGTCGAGCGGCAGTGCGGCGAGGATCGCGTCGATCTCGGAGCGAGCGCGCTCGCTGCGGTCGCCGATATCGGACAGGCGGCCCAATTCCGCGGTGTCGGACCTGTCGCCGGCGTGCGAGCGGGCCAGGGCGATGTTGGCGCGCAGGTTGATGAGGGCGGCGCCCAGACCCGCCCGGAGCGATTCCGAAGCCACGCCGGTGTCGGCGACGAGGTGCGGATTGCCCACCTCCGCGACCAGGCGCAGCTGCGCGACGAGGGCGATGCCGACCTCGGCCAGATCGGCGGAGGATGCTGCGGCCGCCACGGCCGCGTCGTACAGGCGGGCGCTGCGGTCGGGGCCGTCCTCGCGCAGGGCGGCGCCGAGGGCGACCGACCGCACGCCGTCCTCCTCGGATGCCCGCAGGGACGCCGCGCGCAGCTCCCGGACCCGCTCGCCCGCCTCGGCGGCGACGGGCTCGTCGGGCGTGTACCCGCACACCATGTGCAGGAGGGCCGCGGCGAGGGCCATCATGACGCCGGCGGCCGATCCTCCGCCGGGCGCTCCGGTGGGCTCGGCCAGGCGCGCGAGCCACTCGTCCATGGCCAGGGAGGTGGGAACATCCGGATCGCTCTGCATCCGTTCACGATAGCCCCGGAACGCACGGATGCCCCGGACCGCAGTGGCCCGGGGCATCCGTCGAGGAAGGTCAGCGCGCAGCCGAGCCCTCCGTGTAGTCGCTGTCGGTCTGCTTCCACGCGAACAGCGAGCGCAGCTCCCGGCCGGTGGCCTCGATGGGGTGACCCTGCTCCTTCTCGCGCAGCGCGAGGAACTCGGGGGCACCGGCATCCTGGTCGGCGATGAAGCGCTTGGCGAACGCGCCGGACTGGATGTCGGCGAGCACGGCCTGCATGTTCTCCTTCACGCGCTCGTCGATGACGCGCGGGCCCGAGACGTAGTCGCCGTACTCCGCGGTGTCGGAGATCGACCAGCGCTGCTTGGCGATGCCGCCCTCCCACATGAGGTCGACGATGAGCTTGAGCTCGTGCAGCACCTCGAAGTACGCGATCTCGGGCTGGTAGCCGGCCTCGGTGAGGGTCTCGAACCCGTACTGGACGAGGTGGCTCATGCCGCCGCACAGGACCGCCTGCTCGCCGAAGAGGTCGGTCTCGGTCTCTTCGGTGAAGGTGGTCTTGATGACGCCGGCGCGCGTGCCGCCGATGGCCTTGGCGTACGACAGGGCGGTGTCCCACGCGGTGCCCGACGCGTCGCGCTCGACGGCGATGATGTCGGGGATGCCGCGGCCGGCGACGAACTCGCGGCGCACGGTGTGACCGGGGGCCTTCGGCGCGACGAGGATCACGTCGACGCCCTCGGGTGCGTCGATGTACCCGAAGCGGATGTTGAACCCGTGCGCGAAGGCGAGGGTCTTGCCCGGGGTCAGGTTGTCGCGGATGCTGTCGCTGTAGATGCCGCGCTGGTGCTGGTCGGGCGCGAGGATCATGATGAGGTCGGCCCACTTCGTCGCGTCGGCGACGGAGAGGACCTGGAATCCGTCCTCCTGCGCCTTCGCGGCCGACTTGGAGCCGTCCTTGAGCGCGATGGCGACCTCGACGCCGGAGTCACGCAGGTTCAGCGCGTGCGCGTGGCCCTGGGAGCCGTATCCGACGATCGCGACCTTCTTGCCCTGGATGATCGAGAGGTCGGCGTTGTCGTCGTAGAAGATCTCTGCCATGGGGTTCTTTCTCTTTGGTGGGTGGGATGCTGTCAGCCGCGCAGGACGCGTTCGGTGATGCTCTTGCCGCCTCGGCCGATGGCGACGAGGCCGGACTGCGCGAGTTCCTTGACGCCGAAGGGCTCGACGGCGCGCAGGAACGCGTCGACCTTGCCGTGGTCGCCGGTGATCTCGATGACGAGCGCGTCGGGGGCGTAGTCGACCACCGATGCGCGGAAGAGGTTGACGACCTCCAGCACGTGCGAGCGCGACGCGTTGTCGGCGCGCACCTTCACGAGCATGTGCTCGCGCTGCACGGAGCTGGCGGGGTCGAGTTCGACGATCTTGATGACGTTGATGAGCTTGTTCAGCTGCTTGGTCACCTGCTCGAGCGGGAGGTCTTCGACATCCACGGCCACGGTGATCCGCGACAGGCCCGGGATCTCGGTGACCCCCACCGCGAGCGAGGAGATGTTGAAGCCGCGGCGGGCGAACAGGCCTGCCACACGCGTGAGCAGACCGGGCTTGTCCTCCACGAGGAGGCTCAGCACATGACTGGGCATCGTCTCAGTCCTCCTGCTCGAAGGCGGGCGAGTGGTCGCGGGCGTACTGCACGTAGCTGTTGCTGACGCCCTGCGGCACCATCGGCCACACCATGGCGTCGGCGCTCACGACGAAGTCGATCACGACGGGCCGGTCGTTGGTCTCCAGGGCCGTGCGGATGGCCGCATCCACGTCCTCCTCCTTCTCCACCCGCAGGGCGAGGCATCCGTAGGCCTCGGCGAGCTTGACGAAGTCGGGGATGCGGATGCTGTCGTGGCCGGTGTTCAGGTCGGTGTGCGAATACCGGCCGTCGTAGAACAGCGTCTGCCACTGGCGCACCATGCCCAGCGAGGAGTTGTTGATGATCGCGACCTTGATCGGGATCTTGTTGATGACGCAGGTGGCGAGCTCCTGATTGGTCATCTGGAAGCAGCCGTCGCCGTCGATCGCCCACACCACGCGGTCGGGCTCGGCGACCTTGGCGCCCATGGCTGCCGGCACCGAGTAGCCCATCGTGCCGGCACCGCCGGAGTTGAGCCAGGAGTTGGGGCGCTCGTACTTGATGAACTGCGCGGCCCACATCTGGTGCTGGCCGACGCCGGCGGCGTACACGCCCTCGGGCCCGGTGAGCTCCCCGATCCGCTGGATCACGTGCTGCGGGGAGAGCAGGCCGTCTGTGGTCGGGGCGTAGCCGAGGGGGAACTCCGCCCGCAGCCCGTCCAGGAACGACCACCACTCGGAGATGTCGGGCGTACTCGTGCCGACGACGTCGCGGTACGCGGCATCCAGGTCCACGAGCACGTCACGCAGATCGCCCACGATCGGCACGTCGGCGACGCGGATCTTGGAGATCTCGGCGGGGTCGATGTCGACGTGCACGACCTTCGCGTCGGGGGCGAACAGCGCCGCCTTGCCGGTCACGCGGTCATCGAAGCGCGCGCCGAGGGAGATCAGCAGGTCGGATTCCTGCAGCGCGAGCACGGCGGGGACCGTGCCGTGCATGCCGGGCATCCCGAGGTGCTGCGGGTGCGAGTCGGGGAACGCGCCGCGGGCCATGAGCGTGGTCACCACGGGCACGCCGGTCGTCTCGGCGAAGGCGAGCAGCTCCTTGGACGCGCGGGAGCGGATCACGCCGCCGCCGACGTACAGCACGGGCTTCTTCGCGGCGGCCAGCAGCTGCGCGGCGGACTGGATCTGCTTGCCGTGCGCCTTGGTCACCGGACGGTAGCCGGGAAGGTCGATCTTCGGTGGCCACACGAACGGCGCCTCGGCCTGCTGCGCGTCCTTCGTGATGTCCACGAGCACGGGGCCGGGGCGGCCGGTCCCGGCGATCTCGAACGCCGCCGCGATGGCTCCGGGGATCTCCTCGGCGCGCTTGACGAGGATCGAGTGCTTGGTGATGGGCATCGTGATTCCCACGATGTCCGCCTCCTGGAACGCGTCGGTCCCCATGAGGGTGGAGAAGACCTGCCCCGTGATGCAGACGATCGGCACCGAGTCCATGTACGCATCGGCGATGGCCGTGACGAGGTTGGTCGCGCCCGGTCCCGACGTGGCGATGGCGACGCCGGTGCGTCCGGATGCGGCGGCGTAGCCCTCGGCGGCGTGGCCGGCGCCCTGCTCGTGCCGCACGAGGATGTGGCGGATCTCGGACGTGTCCATGAGCGGGTCGTAGACCGGCAGGATCGCGCCGCCGGGCAGACCGAACACGTCGGTGACACCGAGCAGCTCGAGGGAGCGGACGACCGCCTGCGCGCCCGTGAGCACGGGCGCGGGCGCGGTGCGAGCGGGTGGCCGGGGAACGGCCGTGGCGGATTCGGCGGGCATGGTGATTCCTCGCATGCAGATGGTTGAAGGGACGGCGATTACCCCGTGACCGCGCCCTCCGCAGCGGAGTGCACGAGCTTGGAGTACTTGGCCAGGACGCCACGGGTATAGCGCGGGGGGAGGGGCTCCCAGCCAGAGCGGCGGGAGTTCAGCTCGGTCTCGTCGACGAGTAGGTCGAGAGTGCGAGCCGCGATATCGACCCGTATCAGATCACCATCGCGCACGAAGGCGATGGGACCTGCGTCCACCGCTTCGGGTGCTATGTGGCCGATGCACAGGCCGGTTGTGCCGCCTGAGAATCGTCCGTCCGTCAAGAGTAGTACATCTTTTCCGAGGCCTGCGCCCTTGATGGCGGCGGTGATGGCGAGCATCTCGCGCATGCCGGGGCCGCCCTTGGGGCCCTCGTAGCGGATGACGACGACGTCACCGGCGGTGATCTCCCCGGCCTCCAGCGCGTCCATCGCGGCGCGCTCGCGCTCGAACACGCGCGCGGGACCTTCGAAGACGGCGGCGTCGAATCCGGCGGTCTTCACGACCGCCCCCTCCGGTGCCATCGAGCCGTGCAGGATCGTGATGCCGCCGGTGGCGTGGATGGGGTTGTCGAAGCTGTGGATGACGGTGCCGTCGACGGGGTCGGGGTCGAGGTCGCGGAGGTTCTCGGCGAGCGTCTTACCCGTCACCGTCAGGGCGTCGCCGTGCAGCAGTCCCTCGTCGAGCATCGCCTTCATGATGACGGGGATGCCGCCCTGGCGGTCGACGTCGTTCATGACGTAGTTGCCGAACGGCTTCATGTCCGCGATGTGCGGGACCTTGTCGCCGATGCGGTTGAAGTCGTGCAGGTCCAGCTCGACCTCGGCCTCGCGCGCGATCGCCAGCAGGTGCAGCACGACGTTGGTGGAGCCGCCGAGGGCCATCGCGAGGGCGATGGCGTTCTCGAACGCCTCCTTCGTGAGGATGTCGCGCGTCGTGATGCCCAGGCGGAGGAGGTTCACGACGGCTTCGCCGGAGCGGTGCGCGAAGTAGTCACGGCGGCGGTCGGCCGACGGCGGGGCGGCCGAGCCGGGGAGGCTCAGCCCCAGTGCTTCGGCGACGGAGGCCATCGTGTTGGCGGTGTACATGCCACCGCAGGCGCCCTCCCCCGGGGCGAACGAGCATTCGATGCGCTTGAGGTCGGCCTCGCTCATACGCCCGGCCAGGCACGCCCCGACTCCCTCGAAGGAGTCGATGATCGTGATCTCCTTCTCGGTGCCGTCCGACAGCTTGACCCAGCCGGGTGCGATCGACCCGGCGTAGAGGAAGACGCTCGACAGGTCCAGGCGCGCGCTGGCCATCAGCATCCCGGGGATGGACTTGTCGCAACCCGCCAGCAGCACCGTGCCGTCGAGGCGCTCGGCCATGACGACGGTCTCGACGGAGTCGGCGATGACCTCGCGCGAGACGAGGGAGAAGTGCATGCCCTCGTGGCCCATCGAGATGCCGTCGGAGACCGAGATCGTGCCGAACTGCAGCGGGTAGCCGCCGCCGGAGTGCACGCCCTCCTTCGCTCCCTGGGCGAGGCGGTCGAGGCTCAGGTTGCAGGGAGTGATCTCGTTCCAGCTCGAGGCGATGCCGATCTGGGGCTTGTCCCAGTCCTCGTCGCCCATGCCGACGCCGCGGAGCATGCCGCGGGACGTGGTGGCTTCGATTCCGTGGGTGACCACGCGGCTGCGCGGCTTGATGTCGATGGTGCTGTCGGGCATTCTCGCAGTCTATTCCCGACGCGCTCCCCGCATCCGCGCGAGCACGTCCAGGAGGTCGGCGAACGCCGCGATGTCGGCGACGGTGACGGTGGCCGCGGTCTCCCCCGGCCCCACCCGCACGCCCAGGTCATCGCGACCGAGCGAACGGATGGCGTCCTCGTCGGTGACGTCGTCACCGGCGAAGAGCACCGCCGTGGCGCCCGTGCGTTCGCGCAGTGTCCGCACGGCGGTGTCCTTGCCCTCGTGCCGGAACGCGTACTCGAGGATGTTGTGGCCGGTGCGTCGCCGCCACGCCGGCGCGTTCGCGCGCACGAGGTCGTCGACGACCCGGTTGGCGTGCTCGGCCGTCACCGCATCGGCCCGGCGGGTGTGCACGCCGAGCCCGAAGGTCTTCGGCTCGATCCACACTCCTGCCATCCCGCGCGTGGCCTCTTCGGCGAGGCCGCGCAGGCGGTCACGGAGGGCGACCTCCTCGGCATCCTCCTGGGGCTCGATGGCGCCGATGCCGGGCTGCCAGTACTCGGCGCCGTGCGACCCCGCCAGCCACAGCGGCGAGGCGTCGTCATGTTCGGCGATGATGCGGAGATCACGCAGGCTCCGCCCCGAGACGAGGGCCACCACGGTGTCGGGCAGGGCGGCGAGCGCCTCGACGGAGCGGCGTGCGGCCGGCAGCATCCGCGCGTCCATGGGCTCGTTCTGCAGCGGCGAGAGCGTGCCGTCGAAATCGAGCGCGACCAGCAGGCGCGGGGTGCGGGCGAGGGGCTCGAGGAGGTCCTCTGCGACGGTCGTGGTCATGCCGTCACCGCCTTGGCGCGGTCGTGGAAGACGGCGAGCGCGTCGAGGAAGTCACGCGACCAGTCTTCGACATCATGTTCGCGCACGCGCCGTCGCAGGGCCCGCATCCGCCGGCCCTGTTCACCGGCGGGCATGTCGATCGCCCGCATCACCGCGTCCTTGAGCCCGTCGATGTCGTGCGGGTTGACGAGGATCGCGCTGCCCAGCTCGTCGGCGGCGCCGGCGAACTCGCTGAGCACCAGAACGCCGCGATTGTCCACGCGACTGGCGACGTACTCCTTGGCCACGAGGTTCATGCCATCGCGCAGCGCGGTGACGAGCATGACGTCGGCGGCGAGGTACAGGGCCACCATCTCTTCGCGCGGATACGCCTGGTGGAGGTAGCGGATGGCCGTGTGCCCCATGGTGTCGTAGTCGCCGTTGATGCGCCCGACGGTCAGCTCGATCTCATCGCGGAGCTGGATGTAGGCCTCCACCCGCTCCCGGCTGGGACTGGCCACCTGGACGAGGGTGACGTCGTCGACGCTCACGCGGCCGTCTTCGAGCAGCTCCCCGAACGCCTTGAGACGATGGCGGATGCCCTTGGTGTAGTCCAGGCGGTCCACCCCGAGCAGGATCTTCTTCGGGTTGCCCAGGCTCTCCCGGATCTCCAGCGCGCGCGCCTGGATGTCCGGACGCTGGGCGAGCTCGATGTACGAATCGGCGTCGATGGAGATCGGGAACGCCTTCGCCAGGGCCGTCCGCGTGCCGCCCGCGCCGTCGGGCACGGAGATCCCGGACGCCTTCGTCTCGTAGCGCAGCTGGCGCCGCACCGCGCGGGCGAAGTTGCCCGCATCGGCGACGCGCTGGAAGCCGATGACATCCGCACCCAGAAGCCCCTCGAGCACCTGCCGACGCCACGGCAGCTGGGAGTACAGCCCGTATGCCGGGAAGGGGATGTGGTGGAAGTAGCCGATCGTCAGGTCCGGCCGCGCCTCGCGCAGCATCTTCGGAACGAGCTGGAGCTGATAGTCCTGCACCCACACGATGGCGTTCTCCGCCGCGACATCCGCGGCCGCGTCGGCGAAGCGCTGGTTGACCTTGACGTAGGCCTCCCACCACTGCCGCTTGAACCGGGGAGCCGCGATGACGTCGTGGTACAGGGGCCAGATCGTGTCGTTGGAGAACCCTTCGTAGTAGTTCTCGACGTCGTCGGCGGAGAGGTTCACCGGGACGAGGTGCGTCCCCTCGAAGTCGAACGGTTCCAGGTCGAGGTCGGCTTGACCGGCCCAGCCCACCCAGGCACCCTCGGCCTTGCGCATCACCGGCTCCAGCGCGGTCACGAGACCGCCGGGCGAGCGGCGCCAGCCTCCCTCGTCGTCGGGGTCGGCGTCAGCGATGCGGTCGACCGGGAGACGGTTGGCGACGACGACGAACTCTGCCTGGGTCACGCGGGCTCCTCCATGCGGTGTTCCCCCCAGGCTACCCCGCAGCCTCCGGCGCTCCCGGGCCCTTGCATGTCAAGCCCGCGCATCCCCTATCGTCGGCACCGATAGCGTGGGCGCATGCGCAAGTACCTCTTCGGCACCGGTCTTGTCAGCGCCATCACCGGCGGTCTGACGCTCCTGCGGAGCCTTCGCAGCAACGACCCGTTCACCTGGCGCACCGCGCTGGCGTTCCTGAGCTGGGGCATCTCGCTCGCACTGGCCATCGGCAGCGTCGTCGACACGCGCCGGGCCACGCGGGGCGGCATGGTGCCGTCGGACTCCCCCGTCTCGGGCAAGGAGCAGAAGCTGCTCCGCAAGCGCCTGCGCGCCTGACCCCGCCTCCCGTGGCCGCCTCCTCCCCCGTCCGCGGCTCCGTCGTGCTCATCACCGGCGGAGCGCGCGGCATGGGCGAGCTCTACGCCCGGCGGGCCGTCGCCGCCGGTGCCCGCGCCGTCGCCCTGTGGGACATCGACGCCGACGCGGCGACCGCCCTGGCGCACGATCTCTCCCGCTCGGGCACGGACGTCCGCCCCTACCGCGTGGACGTGTCGCAGCTGGCGGACATCCAGACGGCGGCGGCTGCGGTACGGGCCGACCTCGGGTCACCCGACATCCTCATCAACAACGCCGGGATCGTCCGCGGCGCACCGTTCTGGGAGCACGACCCGGTGCGCGACATCGAGGCGACTCTGCGGATCAACACCCTCGCGGCGATGTGGCTGACCCGGGAGCTCCTCCCCGACATGATGGCCGACGCATCCCGGCCCAAGCGCATCCTCAACATCGCCTCCGCGGCCGGAACGCTCGCCAACCCCAACATGAGCGTGTACGCCGCGTCGAAGTGGGCGATGATCGGCTGGAGCGATTCCCTGCGGCTGGAGCTGGCGAAAGGCGGGCACCGGCACATCGCCGTGACGACCTACTGCCCCAGCTACGTCTCCACGGGGATGTTCGAGGGCGCGCGCGGACCGCTGCTCACCCCGATCATGACGCCGCAGCAGGCCACCCGAGCCGCGTGGAACGGGATGCTGCGGGGCACGCCGATCGTCATGCGGCCATGGACGGTGAAGCTCGCGACGGCCCTGCGCGGCGTGCTCCCCACGCGGGCGTGGGACCTCGTGGCCGACAAGGTGTTCCGCGTCTACTCCTCCATGGACCACTTCACCGGTCGAAGCGGAGGGCCGCGACTATAGCTCGCGATTCCCCGGCCCGCGAGGGGGTGAGGAGCGCCAGAGCGACGACGCAGGCTGGAAGGGAATCAACGAGAGGACAGCCATGAGCGATGTCGCGAACGAACCCCCCGCCCCCAGCGAGGAGGACCGCCCCGTCCTGACCAACCGTCAGGGGCACCCGGTCTACGACAACCAGAACTCCCGTACGGTCGGCGACCGTGGCCCCGCCACCCTCGAGAACTACCAGTTCCTGGAGAAGATCAGCCACTTCGACCGCGAGCGCATCCCCGAGCGGGTCGTGCACGCGCGCGGCGCCGTCGCGTTCGGTCACTTCGAGGCGACCGGCAAGTGGGGCGATGAGCCGATCGAGAAGTACACGCGCGCGAAGCTCTTCAACACCCCCGGCAAGAAGACCGACCTGGCGATCCGCCTGTCCAGCGTGATCGGCGGCCGGGACTCGTCCGAGGCGGCCCGCGATCCGCGCGGCTTCGCCGTGAAGTTCTACACCGAGGACGGCAACTGGGACCTCGTCGGCAACAACCTGGCGGTGTTCTTCATCCGGGACGCCATCAAGTTCCCCGACGTGATCCACTCCCTGAAGCCGGATCCCGTGACCTTCCGCCAGGAACCGGCGCGCATCTTCGACTTCATGTCGCAGACCCCCGAGTCGATGCACATGCTGGTGAACCTCTTCAGCCCGCGCGGCATCCCGGCCAACTACCGCACGATGCAGGGGTTCGGCGTGAACACCTACAAGTGGGTGAACGCCGACGGCGAGACGGTGCTGGTGAAGTACCACTGGCTGCCGCGCGCGGGGGTGAAGAGCCTCACGGAGGAGGACGCCGCCAACATCCAGGCCACCGACCTCGGGCACGCCTCGAAGGATCTGTACGAGGCCATCGAGTCCGGCGACTACCCGCAGTGGGACCTCTACGTGCAGATGATGAGCGACGACGACCACCCCGAACTGGACTTCGACCCGCTCGATGACACCAAGGTGTGGCCGGAGAACGAGTTCGAACCCAAGCTGGTGGGCACCATGACGCTCACCGCCAACGTCACCGACCATCACAACCAGAACGAGCAGATCGCGTTCGGCACCGGGGTGCTCGTGGACGGCCTGGACTTCTCCGACGACAAGATGCTGGTCGGCCGCACGTTCTCGTACTCGGACACGCAGCGGTACCGCGTGGGCCCGAACTACCTGCAGCTGCCGGTGAACAGCCCCAAGAACGCCCGCGTGTCCACCAACCAGCGTGGCGGGCAGATGTCGTACGGCGTAGACCTCGGCGAAGGTCAGAACCCCCACGTCAACTATGAGCCGTCGACCATGGGCGGGCTCCGGGAAGCCGAGTATCCCACGAAGGACGAGCAGGGACCGGTCATCAGCGGCCGCCTCACGCGGGCGCGCATCCCACGGACCAACGACTACACGCAGGCAGGCCAGCGCTATCAGCTGATGGAGCAGTGGGAGAAGGACGACCTGGTGCGGAACTTCGTCACGCTGATCGGGGAGGCCACCGAGCAGGTCCAGCAGCGGATGGTGTGGCACTTACTCATGGCCGACGACGAACTCGGCCTGCGCGTGGGCGAAGGACTGGGCATCACCGTCGACGAGGTGAAGGACCTGCCGCCCCTGCAGTCCCAGACGCTCAGCGACGACGAACTGCAGCGCCTGGCGAACCTGGGGAAGAACGGCCCACGCGATGTCGCGGGCCTGAAGATGACGCACGTCGTGCCGAACGAGCGCGTCGTGGTCGAGCGGGGCGGCCCCGCGGCGGCGTGAGCGCCCTTCGGAGCACCTCCGCGTAGTGGTGCGATGCCCCGGGACCGGAAGACGGTCCCGGGGCCTAGCGCTCTTCGCCGAACAGCTTCGCCAGGAGCGGTACCGATTCCATGCCGTAGGTGACTCCGCCGACGGGGACGCGGCCATCCACGGCGGCCGCGACCTCGGCCACCACCTCCGTTCCGAAGCCACCGCAGAGCTCGATCGACTGCGCTCCGTCATCGACGAGCTCGACCGCGACGGCCACGGCGGCAGCGGGATCCGGGACGGCGACGATCGTCGTCTTCAGTCCACCCCGATCGATCACCGCGCGGTCCTGCGCAGGATCCTCCTCACCCACCCCCAGGTAGATGAATCCCCACTGGTGAAAGCTCATGTCGACCTCCCTTGAACGGATGGATTCACCAACGCCTCGCCGGGGAGGACGATTCCTTCGCGCTGCCGAGAGCGGAACGCATCCGCGCCGCCAACCGCTCAGGCGATCGTCATCCAGCGTTCACACGCGGGGAACACGATCGTCGCGGGTTGGGGCGCAGCATGGAGTCACCGTTCCGGGCTCTGGGGGCTCGGTATCCGGGTAGGGCTCTCTGCGTGCCGACGGCGCTGCGGATGGGAGCACCGCCGTCCATCGGGAGGGGAACCCCATGGCACGCATTCCATCCGCACACCATCACCGCCGCCACGGCCATGCCCAGCGCGAGCAGCCGGAGAAGGGCGGGGAGCCGACGCCCGTCATGATCCTGCTGGTCGTGGTGGCGACCATCGGGGTCCTGGCGTACACGGGGTTCCTGCTCGCCCCGGGCAGCCGCGGCGATCTGCTTCCGTACGTCATGATCATCGCCGCGGAGTCCGTCCTGGTCGTCCAGGCGCTGCTGTCGATGTGGACGATCCTCTCCAGCGGCCGCAACCCGCGCGACTATGCCGCGCACGACGCCGCCGCGCGCCTCCTGCCGCGCCTGGCCCGCGGCGACGACCGCATCCACCTGCGTGGCCGCCCGATCGTGATCGATGTGCTCGTGACGGTGTACGGCGAAGAGCTCGACACGGTCCGCCGCACGGTCACGGCCGCCGTGGGGATGCGGGGGGCGCACCGCACGTGGGTCCTCGACGACGGCCGATCCGACGACGTGCGGACCCTGGCCGAGACCGCCGGCGCGCGTTACGTGCGCCGGCTCAGCTCCCACGGCGCCAAGGCCGGGAACATCAACCACGCCCTGACGCTGGCCAAAGGCGACTTCTTCGCCATCTTCGACGCCGATTTCGTGCCGGTGCCGACGTTCCTGCTGCAGACGATGCCGCTGTTCGTGCACGACGACGTCGCGTTCGTCCAGACCCCGCAGGTGTACGGCAACCTGCACACGGTCGTCGCGCGCGGAGCCGCGTACATGCAGACGGTCTTCTACCGGTTCGTCCAGCCCGGTCGCAACCGCTTCAACGCGGCGATCTGCGTGGGGACGAACGTGGTCTTCCGCCGGACGGCGATCGACGAGGTCGGGGGGATGTACACCGACTCGAAATCCGAAGATGTGTGGACCTCGCTCCTCCTGCATGAGCGGGGCTGGCGTTCGGTGTTCCTCCCCGACGCGCTCGCGGTCGGGGAGGCACCCGAGACCATCGAGGCGTACAGCAAGCAGCAGCTGCGCTGGGCGACCGGGGGCTTCGAGATCCTCCTGCGCCACAATCCACTGAGCCTGCGACGCCGCCTGACGATGGATCAGCGCATCCAGTACCTGGTGACAGCCACCTTCTACCTCACCGGCATCTGTCCGCTCCTGCTCCTGCTCGTGCCGCCGCTGGAGATCTACTTCGACCTGCGTCCGATGACGCTGGAGACCACCGTCCTCACGTGGGCGCTGTACTACGGCGGCTTCTACGCCATGCAGATCCTGCTCGCCTGGTTCGCGGTCGGATCGTTCCGGTGGGAGACGCTGACCCTGGCGACGGTCTCGTTCCCGATCTACGCCAAAGCCCTGTGGAACGTGCTGCTGGGGCGTGACATCGGATGGCACGTCACCGGTTCCGCGTCGCGCCGCTCACCCTTCAACTTCGTCATCCCGCAGACCCTGTTCTTCGTCTTCCTCGCGCTGACGACCCTCGTGGCCGGCTGGCGTGACGTCGACAACGGCGCGCTCACCCTCGCGACCGCCTGGAACGCCACCAACACCGTGATCCTCGGCGCGTTCCTGGTGACGGCGCTTCGCGAAGCGCGCGCCATGGCACGACCGCAGGAACGCCCCGCACCCTCCGCAGCGCCGGTCGTGACCGCCCCGCTGACGGTGGTCGCACGGCCGCTCCCCCTCGCCGCCCGCCCGGCGGAGCCCGCCGCCGACGAACCGGCCCTCGTCCCGGCGGGAGGTGCCCGATGACGTGGGCGAACCGGCTGAAGATGACCGCCGGCCTCCTCATCGTCCTCGTCCTCGTGGCCGCCTTCACGGTCGTGTTCAACCAACGGCAGCAGCGGGTCCTCTCCACGAGCGCCGCGATCGTCGCGGAGAGCTACCCGGTCGGCACCGATTACGGCGGCATCGTCACCCGGCAGTACGTCGAGGTCGGTGATGAGGTGGCCGTGGGCGATCCGCTCTTCGACGTACGGAGCCTGCACCTGCAGCGCGACATCGCCACGGGCCAGGTCGCGGATCCGGCCCTCGCCGCGGGCGTCTCGGCGGACGGCACGTCCACCATCGCCGCGACGGTGGACGGCACGGTGCGGGAGATCGCCGTGCCGCAGGGAGGCTTCGCTCAGGCAGGGGGCATGCTCGCGACCGTCGATGAGAATTCCTCGCTGTTCGTGGAGGCGGAGTTCCAGCTCTCCGCACGCGACTATGCGCGCATCGCCGAGGGGAACGACGTCGAGCTGCTGCTGCCCAATCAGGCGCTGCTGGAGGGTGCGGTCGTCGGCATCGACGTGACCACCGTCGAGGGGCAGGCGCTGTCCACCGTGCGGATCGAGAGCCGAGACCTGTCGGACAAGAGCGCCACAGGGATGTTCCAGGCCGGGACTCCCGTGCAGGCGACCCTGCAGCTGCGCCAGGACGGGCCTCTGGCCGGGGTGGGCGACGCCGTGCGCGACCTCCTGCGGAAGGTCGGCCTGTGACCGCCCGCCGCCTCCCGGCGGCGCTGGCGATCGCCGCGGTTCTCGTCTTCAGCGGATGCACCGCCACGACGCCCGCGGACCAGGCGGCGCCCACCGGCACGGCCGAGCCGTCGACGTCCATCGCCGCCCTGCCGGTGGAGAGCGTGGCCGACATCGGCGAGGCCCGCCTCGCGGAAGATCTCATCCCCCCGACCAACCGCTGGTACTCCGGACTGGTCTTCGGCGCACAACCGCAGCCGGTCTATCCCTTCCCCCTCGCCTTCGCCGCCGATGACGACGCGTTCACCGTCGACCTGCCGGCCGTGACCGCGACGGAGAAGACCATCGCCGCCTCCTTCGGCGCAGGACTGCGCATCGGGCTGGACGCCGACCGTTTCGCGGCGGTGCGGGCCGATCCGGTGTCGGTCACCCTGCGCTGGTGGAGCGGCGACGACCCGATCGGCGACGTCACCATCGCCGAGGGATCCCCCGTCGTGGGCTTCACCGCTGCGCGCGAGAGCACGCTGGTCCCCGCCGCGCCGCTGCGCTCCGCGGGAGATGACGTGTGGACGGCGACGGCGGACGACACCGCCTTCGGCGTCGTCGCGCGGGGTGCTCGCTGGGACGGGAAGGCCCTGACCGTGCCGGAGGGCGGTCACGCCCAATGGTTCGCGATTCCGGAGGACTCCGACGTGAGCGCGTGGGCCGAGGCTCTGGATGCGCCCGTCGACGGGGTGCACGTCGAAACCGGCGCCGCGAGTGCGTCCACGCGCCTGACCTACACCGGGACGGACAGCACCGTGCTCGTGCCGTTCCCCACTCAGGCCGGCGCGGGCTCGGACTGCGATCTGGGCACCTTCGCCACCGCCTACGGCGAGGCCGACGCGTGTCGCGGCACGGAGCTCGCGTGGACCGTGCCCGAGACCTCGCCCCGCGCGGCGTTCGACCTCGGCGCGATCGACGATGAGACCCGCGCCGCCATCGCGGCTCAGGCCGCCGCGGATCTGGATGCCACGCCTCCCCTCCCCGCCGACACCTACTACGGGGGGAAGGCTCTCGCCCGGCTCGCCGCACTCCTCACCCTGGCCCGTGACCTGGGCGACACGGCGCTGGCCGATCGCGCCGCCGTGAGGTTGTGGACGGAGCTGGCACCGTGGGCCGAGGCGGACGGATGCCGCGAGCGGGACAGCCGCTGCTTCGTGTACGACGACGCCCTGCGGACCGTCGTCGGCAAGACGCCGACCTTCGGGTCGGAGGAGGGCAACGACCACCACTTCCACTACGGCTACTTCCTGACCGCCGCCGCCGCCCTGGTCGCCGCGCAGCCCGAGAAGGCCGACGCGCTGGCCACCGTGATGGACATCCTCGCCGCCGACATCGCCGCCGGCGCCGCCGAGGAGGCGCTGCCGCGCCTGCGCGTGTTCGATCCGTACCGCGGCCACTCGTGGGCGTCTGGACTTTCCCCCTTCGCGGACGGCAACAACCAGGAATCCAGCTCGGAAGCCGTCGCGGCGTGGAACGGCCTGGCACTGTGGGCCGAGATCCGCGGCGACGACGGACTGGCCCACACCGCCCGATGGCTGCTGTCGGCGGAAGTGGCCGCAGCCCGCGCCCTCTGGCTCGAGCCCGACTCCGACACCCTGGCCGAGGGGTTCGATCATCCCGTCGTTTCGCTGACGTGGGGCGGCAAGCGCGACTACGCCACGTGGTTCAGTCCCGAGCCGTCGGCGATCCTCGGCATCCAGGTGCTTCCGCTGACCCCCGTGGCCCTCGACTACCTGGCGCAGGACCCGGGCCGCGTCGCCCGCAACGTCGCCGACGCCGGCCCGCAGGCGTTCAGCGGACCGCTGGGCGAGTACGTCCTGATGTATTCGGCGCTGGGCGGCGCCGCCCCGCATGCCGCCGCGACGGAGGCCCTGGCGGCGCTGCCCGCCGACGGCCTGGACGACGGAAACTCCAAGGCCGTGATGATGGCCTGGCTCGCCGCGATCGAGGCCTCACCTGGGCGTTGAGTGCGCGCATCCGCGGCCTCCGGCGAGAACCCGGAAACGAAAAAGCCCCGGAAACTGGCGAGAGTTTCCGGGGCTTCGTGCACCCCCAGGGACTTGAACCCTGAACCCACTGATTAAGAGTCAGTTGCTCTGCCGATTGAGCTAGAGGTGCAGGTCGCCGGTGCCGTTTCCGGCGGGGCGAACCGAGGGATCACATTACCATCCTGATCCGCCCCGCCGCGAATCGAGCAGGCCCGGCGCCTGTAGCCTGGACGCGTGTGCCCTGCCGCCGACGCGCTGCCTTCCCCGACCGGTCCGTATGCCGACGATCTCGTTCTCGCGCTGCGACTGGCCGATGCGGCGGACGCCGTCACGATGGCACGCTTCGATGCCGGCGATCTGGACGTGACCGCGAAGGCGGACGCGTCCTATGTCACGGAGGCGGATCTGGCCGCCGAGCGGGAGATCCGCGCGATCCTCGACGCCGAGCGTCCTGACGACGGTGTCCTGGGGGAAGAGTACGGATCCCGCGGATCCGCTGCGCGGCGCTGGATCATCGACCCCATCGACGGTACGCACAACTATCTGCGCGGCATCCCGGTGTGGGCGACGCTCATCGCGCTCACTGTCGACGGAGCTCCGGTGGTCGGGGTCGTGAGCCAGCCGGCCATCGGGCGCCGGTGGTGGGCCGCGGCATCCGCCGGCGCGTGGACCACCGCATCCGATGGCGGCGTGCGTCGCATCCACGTCTCGGACGTGTCGTCGCTCGAGCAGGCCAGCGTCAGCTTCCAGAGCATCGCGCAATGGACCGACGCGGGGCACCGGTCGGCGCTGCTGGAACTCTCGCGCAACGTGTGGCGCGACCGCGGCTACGGCGACGCCCTCCCCTACATGTGGCTCGCCGAAGGCCGGCTGGAGATGGTCGCCGAGTTCGACGTGAAGGAATACGACATCGCCGCGCTCGCGCCCATCGTGACGGAGGCCGGCGGCCGGTTCACCGCCTACGACGGCTCCGATTCGCTCACCGCCGGCTCGTCACTCGCCACGAACGGCGTCCTGCACTCCGCCTTCCTCGACCTGCTCCACGCCACCGATGCCCGCGACGTGAAAGAGCTCGCATGAGAATCCCCCGCCTCGTGACCTCGCTCGCGATCGCCGTCCCTCTCGTCCTGCTCGCGGGCTGCGCGAACGAGACCACGCCGGAGACGACCCCGACGACGCCGGCTCCCCCGACCGCCGTGCCCACCTCCCCCGCACCCACGCCTTCGGGCGACGGGTCCGGAACCGATCCCTCCGAGCCGACGTGCGAGACGATCGTGCCCGCGGGTGTCGTCGACGAGTTCCAGAAGGTCGGATGGAGCGCGCAGCCGCAGCCCTTCCGCATCGGCGGCATCGAGATCCCCGGCGGGATCCAGTGCACGTGGGGCGACTATTCCGTCGCCACCGACCACGTGCAGATCTTCGGCTGGGCTCCCATCGAGGACGCGCAGATCGAGCGCGCCCAGTCCGAGCTCATCGGGTCGGGTTGGCGGCGCGAGGAGGGCGAGGACGGGTTCTACGTCACCGAGAGCGCCGACACCGTCATCGCCCCCGACGAGAACGGGTACGGCTTCACCTACTTCTTCAGCGACACCTGGGTGACGATGGCCGACACCAAGCAGGGCCTCGTGCTCGTGGAGTGGCCCCCGCGCTGACGCTGCAGGCGGTCGGGCCCGCCGAGGCGCGCCGACGCGGCGGCCTCGTCTGCCCGTCCGGCCTCGTCGGCCCGAACTCCTCAAGACCGGCCGGTTCGTCCTCGTCGGCCCGAACTCCTCAAGACCGGGCCTCGCGCGGCCGCATCCACCCGATTTCGGCGCATCTGCGCCCGGATTTGAGGAGTTCGGAACAGGCCGCTTGAGCCATCGGCAAGCGGGAGGGCCCGTGCAAGTAGGCGGGCGGTTCGTCGTCGGCTGCCCGGAATGGCCATCCCACCGCCTTCCGTTCCACCGCCACCCCACCCGAACTCCGCAAAACCGGAGCATCCACCGCCCAATCCGCCCGGTTTCGTCGCATCGGCGCCCGGATTTGAGGAGTTCGGGATCGACACCCCGGAGAGCGACACGCGTCGGGCCGCTTCAGGCGCGCTTCAGCTTCGGACGGCCAGACTGGGGAGCGATGCGGATTCTGGTGGTGGACGACGAGGTGCGCCTCGCCGACGGCGTCAGGCGGGGCCTGGAAGCCGAAGGCTTCGCCGTGGATGTGGCGCACAACGGCGTCGACGGACTGTGGCGGGCGCGCGAGACCCCGTACGACGCCATTGTCCTGGACCTCATGATGCCCGGCATGAGCGGATGGAAGGTCTGCGAAGCGCTGCGCGCCGAGGAGAACTGGACGCCCGTGCTCATGCTCACGGCCAAGGACGGCGAGTGGGATCAGGTAGAAGCGCTGGAGACAGGGGCGGATGACTACGTCACCAAGCCGTTCTCGTTCGCGGTGCTCGTGGCCCGACTTCGCGCGCTCATCCGCCGCGGTGGCGTGGAACGGCCCGTGGTCCTCGAAGCCGGTGACCTCCGTGCGGACCCGGGAGCGCGACGGGTGTGGCGGGGCGAGACGGCGGTGTCGCTCACCGCCCGGGAGTTCGCGGTGCTGGAGTACCTGCTCCGCCGCCGAGGTCAGGTCGTCTCCAAACGCGACCTCATCGCCGGCGTGTGGGACGACGACTTCGACGGCGACCCGAACATCGTCGAGGTGTACGTCGGTCACCTGCGACGAAAGCTCGACCGGCCCTTCGGTCGGGAGGCCATCGAGACGGTGCGCGGCGCCGGTTACCGGCTGGCGGCCGACGGTGGCTAGGCGGATGCTGCGGTCGGTACGCGCCCGCACGACCGCCGGCGCGACCGCCGTCGTGGCGGCGGCACTGGTCATCGGCGCATTCGCCTTCTTCGGCGTGCTGACGGCGATCGTGTTCGAATCCGCCGAGCGCGCCGCCGAGAACCGGGCGGAGGAACTGGCCGCGCGGATCGATGACGACTCCCCCCGGTTCATCTCCACCCTCGACGAGGAGGTCGTCCAGGTCCTCGACGCGAACGGCGATGTCATCGCGTCCGGCGGCGACGCCGGCTCCGAGCCCCTGCCCACGGGCAAAGCCCCCGGTGTCGTGCGCGTCGACGGGGAGCCGGTGTTCCTGGTCACCGAGGACCTCCCCGGCGGACGCGTCCTGGCCCTCGGCGTCTCCGTGGAGGACGAGACCGAGACCCTGGGCACCGTCGCACTGCTCCTGACCGCGGCCGTGCCGGTACTCGTCGCCCTGGTGGCTGCCACGACGTGGATCGTCGTGGGTCGCGCGCTCCGGCCGGTGGAACGCATCCGCGCGGATGTCGACGGGATCACCGCGGAGCACCTCGAGCGCCGTGTGCCCGTTCCCGACTCCCAGGATGAGATCGCCCATCTCGCGATGACGATGAACGGGATGCTGGACCGCCTGGACGCGAGCGCGCAGGCCCAGCGCCGGTTCGTCTCGGATGCCTCGCACGAACTCCGCTCGCCCCTGGCCACCATCCGCCAGCACGCAGAGATCGCGCAGACCCACCCGGACACCACGTCGGTGGGCGAGCTCGCCGAACTCGTGCACGAGGAGGGGCTCCGGATGCAGGGGCTGGTCGACGCCCTCCTCCTCCTCACCCGGCTCGACGAGGGAGCGGCGCCGCCGCACGAGACCGTCGACCTGGACGACCTCGTGCTCACCGAGGTGCGTCGGCTGCGGCAGTCCGGACGAACGGTCGACGGGTCGGGTATCGGCGCGGCCCGCGTCGCGGGAGATCCGAGGCTTCTCGGCCAGCTCGTGCGCAACCTCGCCGACAACGCCGCCCGCCATGCCCGCAACCGGACCGCGTTCACCGTGGGCGAGCACGCGGGCACGGTCGTGCTCGAGGTCGAGGACGACGGCTCGGGCATCCCCGAAGCCGAACGCGACCGCGTCTTCGAGCGGTTCGTGCGGCTCGACGAGGCCCGGGCACGCGACGCCGGCGGCAGTGGCCTGGGCCTGGCGATCGTGCGCGCGATCGCCGCCGCGTCCGGAGGCAGCGTGACCGTGGCGGAGTCGCGATGGGGCGGCGCGCGATTCGTGGTGCGCCTCCCCGCCGCGCCCTGAAAGCCCCTTCAGGAAGCTTCAGGAGCGCTTCAGCGGCTTCCCGGCACCATCGGATCATGACCGATCCCACCGCCCCAGACAATTCCACGCCCGACACGCCCGACTCCCCCGCAGCCCCGACCGACTCCCCCGCAGTCGCGGCCGAGCCCGCGCCGGCATCGGCATCGGCACCGGCGAAGCGCTCCCGCACACGGCGGTTCCTCGTCGCGGGAGCCGCCGTTCTGGCTGCCGCCGTCCTGGCCGGGGGTGGCATCGCCATCGGTGCGGCGATCGCCGACGAGGACGACGACGACGACCGTCAGACGAGCATGACCACGGACGCACCGAACGAGGACGATGAGGATGCGGCCGCCGACCTCGGCGACGCCGGCACCTCGTCCGCCGACGAACTGATGGAGATCATCGACGCGGCGGCCGCGGAGGCCGAGGGCGAGCCCGTCGCCATCGACGCCGAGCGTGACGGCGCGTGGGACGTCCAGTTCCGCACCGAGGCCGGCGAAGAGACGGAGGTGCGCGTGGCCGCCGACGGCACGGCGACGGTCATCTCGACCGAGGCCGCCGACGCCGACGACGCCGCGCCGACAGGGTCCCTGGACGCCGACACGGTCGAGGCCCTGGTCTCGGCCGCTCTCGCCGAGGTCGACGGCCGCGTCATCGACCTCGAGATCGACGACGACACCACCTCGCCCTACAGTGTCACCGTCGTGGCGCAGGACGGCCGCGCGGTCGACATCGCGCTGGACGCCGAGATGATCGTCGTCACCACCGACCGCGACTGAGCGGACTCACTCCGTCAGGCGCAGGATGCGGGCCGCCATCGCATCGGGATCCCACCCGTGATGGCGGCCCGCGATGCGTTCGGCCGCGCCCCCGGTCGCCGAGGCGATGGCGTGCGCGGCGTCGTGCATGAAGGGCTGGGCGTCGTCGGCGGTCAGGGCCAGCACCGGGACGCGGATCGGGGCGAGCAGCTGCGTCAGCGGTGCCGACTCCAGCCATGCCAGTGCCTCGGCGTCCGCCTCGAACGACGGGGCCATGTCCAGGAGCGACGCCCAGCCGGGGCCGGCCTTCGCCTGCTCCAGCCACTGCGGCGGCATGTCCTTCATGTAGTACTCCACGATGGCCGCCGCATCCCCCGCGCGGACGCGCTGCCGGATGCCGTCGAGGAAGCCCGCCGCTTCCCCGGTCCCGTCGAAGGGCAGTTCGAACAGCACCACTCCGCGCACGGCCTCGTTCCGGGCCGCGGCGGCCAGTGCGATCGCGCCGCCGGAGGACCATCCCACGACGATGGCCGGTCCGCTCTCGCGCAGGAGCGCGTCGATCGCCGCCAGCTCCCGTGCCAGCGTGATGGGAGGCGCCGCGGGACTGTCGCCGCGGCCGACCCGGTCGTGCACGACGGCGGTGCGGCCGGCGTCGGCCAGGACGCGGAGGGTGGCGGGCGTGATCGGATCGGTCGCGCGGGTCTGCCCCGCGGGCTGCACGAACAGCACCGACGGGCCCTGCCCGATCCGGTCGTACACGACGTGGTCGCCCTCGACGGTCTCCGCGAGCCCGGTGATGACATCCGACATGGTCATATCCTTCCGATTGATTTCACCTCGCCCGCTCCGGTGGGACGGGACTCCGGCGGCGTCGCCGGTGAGGGCGCGCCGCGCACGCCCTCGATCGCCGCGTCGACAACGGCGCCGGCGAGCGCGTCCACGACGGCCGGCGGCTGCCACTGCAGGGGTCCGTGCACGGCGATGTCGGCGAAGCCGTGCACCGCCGACCAGCACGCCCACTCCGCATGCGGGCGGCGCTCGGGGGCGAGGGCGCCGGCGGCGACCATCGCATCCAGCGCGTCCAGCAGGAGCCGGAACGGCTCGACGACCTCATCGTCGAGGGTGACGATGGCGTCGCTGGGCGTCTGATCGTGCACGGTGAACGCGAGCTCGAACCATCCGCGTTCCCGTCGTGCGAAGTCGATGTAGCCGAGGCCGAGGAGGCGCAGCCGTTCCACGGAGGCGTCGTGCGCGGACAGTCCGGCCGACGCCGTCTCCAGGCGATCCGAGATCGCCTGCGCGAGCGCGAGCTGCGCCTGCGCTGCGGCAGCACGCACGAGCTCACCCCGATCGGCGAAGTGCCGATAGGCGGCGTTGGGTGAGACGCCGACCGCGCGCGTCACCTCACGCAGCGTGACCGCGTCGGGGCCTCCCGTCCGTGCCGCGCGGAATCCCTCCTCGATCAGCGCGCGTCGGAGGTCACCGTGATGATAGGCCCGCGTCTTGCCACTGGTCATTGCATAGCCCCACCCCGGTGTGTACCGTATGACCACCGAATGTGTACGGCGTCCACATTGAGCCTACTCCCCCTCCTCCTTTTCAGCACACCCCGCGCGGAAGGATCCCCGCACATGACCGAACCCGTCGCCACGACGAGACGACCCGACGAAGCGCAGTTCACCCCCGGGCCGCGGACGGTGCGCGCGTTCGGGCACGTGCTCGCCAACACCGCGGTGGCCAACGTCACCTCCAGCTATCTGTGGTGGGCGCTGACCTTCTGGGCGTACTTGGAGACCCGCTCAGTGCTGGCGACCGCGATCATCGGCGGCTCCTACATGCTCCTGGTCGCCGCCCTCGGCGTCGTGTTCGGGGTGATCGTCGACCGGCTGAAGAAGAAGGCCGTCATGGTCCTCTCCAGCCTCGTGACGCTCACGACCTACCTCCTCGCCGGCGCGCTGTATCTGTCGTTCCCCGAGAGCGTGCTGGTGAATTGGGGCGGGCCGTGGTTCTGGGTGTTCGCGGGCGTGATCCTGGTGGGTGGCGTCGTGGAGAACATGCGCAACATCGCTCTGTCCACGACCGTGACACTGCTCGTGCCCGCCGATCGCCGCGATCGGGCCAACGGCCTGGTGGGCGCGGTGCAGGGCATCGCGTTCATGGTGACGAGCGTCTTCTCCGGCCTGTCCATCGGCCTCCTCGGAATGGGGTGGACCGTCGTCATCGCGATCGTGGCCACCGGTGCTGCTCTCATCCATCTGCTGTTCGTCCCGATCCCCGAGCGCGGCGTGGCACACGTCGAGGGCGAAGCGGCGAAGAGCATCGGCTTCCGCGGGGTCATCCCTGCCGTCGTGGCCGTCCCCGGCCTCCTCGCCCTCATCCTGTTCTCGACGTTCAACAACCTCGTCGGCGGGGTGTTCATGGCCCTCATGGACCCGTACGGACTCACGCTGTTCTCCGTCGAGATGTGGGGCATCGTGCTGGGCGTCACGAGCATCGGGTTCATCCTCGGGGGCGGCCTGGTGGCGAAGTTCGGCCTCGGGAAGAACCCCGTGCGCACCCTGCTGCTCGTGAACGTGGGAATCGCGCTGCTGGGGATGACCTTCGCGATCCGCGAGTGGTGGTGGCTCTACGCACTCGGCGTGCTCGTGTTCATGTGCCTCATGCCGATCGCCGAGGCGGCGGAGCAGACCATCGTGCAGCGCGTGGTGCCCTTCGAGAAGCAGGGACGGGTGTTCGGATTCGCCGCCAGCATGGAATCGGCCGCGGCGCCGGTGTCGTCGTTCCTCGTCGGACCCCTCGCGCAGTTCTGGCTCATCCCGTTCATGAACTCCCAGCCGGGGCGTGACTCGTTCGGGTGGCTCCTGGGTCCGGGCGAAGCGCGCGGCATCGCGCTCGCCTTCGTCGGGGCGAGCCTGGTCCTCCTGGTGGTCGTGCTCCTCGCGTTCGTCTCGCCTCCCTACCGCCGGCTGTCCGCGGCGTACGAGGCGGCTCCGCCGCCACTTGCCGCCGACGCGGCCGAGCCACCGTCCGGAGTCCGGTCAGATCCGGCCGCGCACGCCGGGGCGAGCGCTCACGCCGCGTCGGCGGGAGGAGCGACTGAGCCGGCGTGAAAGGATCGGTGGGTGGTCGACAGCTCCTCCCCCGCCTCATCCGAATACATCGTCGCAACCGACGGCGCCTGCAAAGGAAACCCCGGACCTGCGGGGTGGGCGTGGGTCGGGATGGACGGCGAATGGGCGGCCGGATCGGTGCCGGAGGGCACGAACAACATCGGTGAGCTGCTGGCTCTCCTCCGCGCGCTGCAGCACCATGCGGATGTGCCGCACCTGCGGGTGCAGGCCGACTCCAAGTACGCGATTGACACGTACTCGTCGTGGATGGACGGCCACCGCCGCCGCGGGTGGAAGACGTCGACCGGCGCGCCGACGAAGAACCGCGACATCCTCGAACTGCTGATCGTTGCCCGCGATGCGCGCAAGGCCGCCGGGCTCCCGCCGGTGACGCTCGAGCACGTGCGCGGCCACGCCGGCCACGTGCTGAACTCGTGGGCCGACAACCGCGCCGTCCGCGCCTCGCACCATGCCGCATCCGGCCTCACGCGAGAGTGGTCGACGCGCACCGGTCAGGAGCGCATCGACGTCGCGGCGCTGCCGCCCAGATCCGCGGAGGACAAGCCGGCCAAGCGCCGCTGAGTCACCGGTACGGGTTGACGGCATCCTCTCCGGATGCCGCGTGTCCGCGGTCCCACGCGTCGCCGCGCGCCTCGAGGTCGCGCGAGAGCGCATCCGCGTCGAGGATGCGCCGCGCCAGTCGCACCCAGTCGCCCCAGGATGCCGCGACCGTGGGTTCACCCTCCCCGCCGGCGTGCACGTTCCATCGCTCCGGTGCCTCGGAGGGGCTCATCGAGAGGGTGCCCGCGTTGATCGGGCGCCTGCGCGGATCGGACATCCTCTCACCCTAGTGACGCCGCCGGCGTCTCCCCCGGCGGCAGCAAGAAGCGGACTACCGCGGGTTCCGGCGTGTGCGGGGCTCCGGCGCGGGAGGCACGGGCTTGGCGGCGACGATGTCACGCACGGCGATGCGCTCGACCCCTCTTTTGCCGTCGACGACGACCGTCTCCGCATCCGCGCTGAGGAGTTCGCCGAGCGCATCCGTCGCCTGCCCCGAGGGCAGGAGGTACCGCACGACCACGCGGGCACCGACGGCGGGCGGGTTCACCATGCGCCGGGGGCGTAGTCCTTGAGGAAGACGCCGAAGAGGTCTTCACCCGCCTCGCCCCGCACGATGGGGTCGTACACGCGCGCCGCGCCGTCGACGAGGTCCAGGGGCGCATGGAACCCCTCCTCCGCGAGACGCACCTTCGTGGGGTGGGGGCGCTCGTCGGTGATCCACCCGGTGTCGACGCTGGTCATGAGGATGCCGTCGGTCTCGAACATCTCCCGGGCACTCGTTCGCGTGAGCATGTTCACCGCCGCCTTGGCCATGTTGGTGTGCGGATGCCCCGGACCCTTGTAGCCGCGGCCGAACACGCCTTCCATCGCGCTGACGTTCACGACGTAGGTGCGTCGCGCGCTGCTGGCTGCGAGCGAGGGCCGGAGCTTGGACACCAGCAGGAACGGTGCGGTGGTGTTCGCCAGCTGAACCTCGAGCATCTCGAGGGGGTCGACCTGGCCCACGCGCTGCGTCCAGGAGTTCACGTCGTCGAGGTCGGGGACGAGCCCGCCGGCATCGATCGCAGTTCCCGCGGCGAGCCGCTCGAGCGAGCTCGAGCCCGCCGCCATCGCCTGCTCGGTCAGTTCGTCCGCACGAGCGGCCGCGGCGGCGAGAATCGGATGCCCGGCGACGGAGCGCTCGAGCGCCTGCGGGTGCCGGTCGTTGGTGTGACCGAAGGTCAGCAGCTCCGGGAGCGGCCCGTCCGGCAGCGGCGCGAGCTCCGCGTCGACCAGCGGCTGGTACGCGCCGGGCGAGCGCCGCACCGTCTGGGTCGCGTTGTTGATCAGGATGTCGAGACTGCCGGCGGATGCCACGTCATCGGCGAGTCCGATGACCTGAGCCGGATCGCGCAGATCGATTCCCACGATCTTGAGCCGATCGATCCACTCCGGCGCATCCGGAAGGCTGCTGAAGCGGCGCACCGCGTCGCGCGGGAACCGGGTCGTGATGGTGGTGTGCGCGCCGTCGCGCAGCAGGCGCAGCGCGATGTACATGCCGATCTTCGCCCGGCCGCCGGTCAGCAGAGCCCGTTTGCCGGTGAGGTCGGTACGCGCGTCGCGCTTGGCGTGGCTCAGCGCCGCGCACGAGGGGCACAGCTGGTGATAGAACGCGTCGACCACGGTGTAGGGCTGTTTGCAGATGTAGCAGCCGCGCGCCTTCTTCAGGGTGCCCGCGGTGGGCGCGGTGGTGGCGGTGCTGATCGGGATGCCTCGCGTCTCGTCGTCGATGCGGTCGGGGGCGCCCGTGGCGGTGGCGGCGACGACCTCGCGGTCGGCGGTGGCGATCGCCTCCCGGATCTCCCGGCGGCGGACCTTCTTGACGGCCTTGAACATCCGCGCCGTCGCGCGCCGGACGGCGACGAAGTCGGGGTGGGTCTCATCGAGCCCGGCCATCCCATCCAGGACGCGGAGCGTGACCTCAAGATCCACCGGATCGATTCCGCTCGGGGACAGGGCAGCGGCAGGGGTCTCGGGAAGCACACACGATCTTACGACGGGGCCGATGGGCGGATCCTGTACCGTGCCACCGTGACCTCCGTTCTCCACCCCGCCCCTGCTCGCCGCATCCACGTCTCCGCGGCGGTCATCGTCGACGCGGAAGGGCGACTGCTGCTCGTGCGCAAGGCCGGGACGACGGCGTTCATGCAGCCCGGCGGCAAGCCCGAGCCGGGTGAGTCGCCGAGTGAGACCCTGAGCCGCGAGCTCGCCGAGGAAGTCGGCGTCTCCGTGGCGCCGGCCGACCTCTCCTCCCTCGGCACCTTCACCGCGGCAGCGGCGAACGAACCGGGTTTCGTCGTGGTGGCCGAAGTGTTCGCCGCCGACATCGGCTCGCAGCATCCGGCCGTGGGCGCCGAGATCGCCGAACTGCGCTGGGTGGGTGCCGATGACGCGGACGGCATCGACATCGCCCCGCTGGCCCGCGAGCACTTCCTCCCCCGCTGAGGCCGGCTATTCGTCCACCTGGCCGCCGCCCCAGCGCTCCAGCGCGACGATCGCCTCGCGGAGGGCAAGCCCACGCTCGGTCAGCGCATAGGCCCGCGTGTTGTGCCGGAGCGGCAGGCGGGACAGCACGCCGGCCGCTTCGAGCTCGCGTAGGCGCGTCGCGAGGATGTTCGTCGGCACTCCGAGGTCGCGCTGCAGGTCGCCGTAGCGCCGGGGCCCGTCGAGCAGGCGCGCCACGATGAGCAGGGCCCACCGCGGTCCGACGACGTCGAGGGCCGCGGCGAGGTCGCTCACGCTGTGGCGTCGGCGTTCGGCTTCATCCAGAACGGCGAGTAGTGGTAGCCGTCGGGGTCGTCGAACTGGCGCTGGTACATGAACGGGTAGTCGTCGGTGTCGCCGATCCGCCCGCCGGCGGTGCCGGCGTGCTCGACGAGCGCGTCGACCGCCTCACGGCTGTCGAGGTCGAAGGAGACCGTGACCTTGGAGGGCGTGTCGGGTCCGCCGACCAGTTCCTCGGAAGCGCCGATGCTCGCGTACATCTCGCGGCTGCCGAGCATGACGTACTGCTCCGGCGCGATCGCGAAGCACGACACATTGTGGTCGGACATCTCGGTGTTGAGGGTCCAGCCGAGGGCGGTGTAGAAGGCGGTCGCGCGCTCGACGCTCTCGACCGGGCAGGTGATGAAGAGGCTCATGCGGTAACACTTGCAAAATACAAGTGGGTCGTCAAGAGCCGGTCGCGCAAGGCGAGGCCACGGCGACCAGCTGCTTATCCCCTCCCCTCTCGGCTCCGGCCCTCTCGACAATGCGTAACCTGGCGGTTACGCTTCCCGGGTGGACGTCTTCGAGTGTCTCGCCGACGCGACGCGTCGCCGGCTGCTGGCTGCGCTGGCACACGGCGAGCACACCGCCGGCGAGCTCGCCGGGCGGGAGCCGATCAGCCGCCCCGCCGTCAGCCGCCATCTCCGCGTGATGCGGGAAGCAGGCCTCATCGGCGTCGCCGCCCACGGCCGTGAGCGGCGGTACCGCCTGCGGGCGGGGACGCTCGAACCGGTGCAGACGTATCTCGCGGCGCTGATGCATCCGCCCGTGCCCGAGTCGGCGTTCGACGCCCTCGACCTCGAGGTGCGCCGGGCTTCGCGCGACCAACGCCGGTCCGACGGTCCGCCGAATCAAGCCGCGGGCGCACCATCCATCGACACCGAGGAGATCGCATGAGCATTCCCACTCCGACCGGGACGGTCGGCGAAGGTCCGCGGGGACGGGAGGTGCAGTTCGTCCGTCGATACCGCGCTACGCCGGATGCGGTGTGGGCCGCCCTCACCGAGTCCGATCGGCTGGAGCGCTGGATCGGCCGGTGGGAGGGTGACTCCGCCACGGGCAGGGTCACCTTCTTCATGACGGCCGAGGGCGATGAGGTCGAAGGCGAGGAGGTGTCGATCGTGGAATGCGACCGGCCCACCCGTTTCGCCGCCGACACCCGCGTCGGCGACCAGCAGTGGCACCTCCGCTTCGAGCTGGAGCAGGAGGCGGGTGGCGTGACGGTGCTCACCTTCGCCCAGATGCTGTCCGATGACGACGTCTCGAGCGTCGGCCCGGGATGGGAGTACTACCTCGACCGCCTCACGGCCGTGATGGACCGGAGCGACGTCGATGCGGTCGACTTCGCGGACTACTTCCCCGCGATGAAGGACTACTACGCGGCGCTTTCCTGACCGGACTCCCGCCATCACGAGGGGGCGGAGAGCACCCCGTCGGACGACCTACCAGACGATGCCGCCGCCCATCGAGATGCCACCCCACGTGAGCGCCACGAAGATCGCCGCGAACACGACCGGCGCGATGCCCGTCCCGCTGCGCGCGAGCCCCTTGAGAAGCGCGATCACGGCAAGGATCGCGGCGACGATCGAGAGGCCGCCACCGAGGATCAGCCCGATGAACAGCGGGATCGGCATGAGGACGAGGCCGGCCAGAGCGAACCAGAACGCGGCCCAGGCCGCCGGGTTGGTGCGGCGTTCCACGTAGGAGGACATGCATCGATTATCCCGCGTCCCGGCCGCTACGCGCGGACGCTGCGTCAGCCAACCGAGGCGAGCCCCGGGGTTGCGGTGACGGTGGTCACGACGCGCGCGCTCAGGCGAGACCGACAGCGTCCACCGATTCGCGACGGTGTCACAGATCGGCTCTCTCGGCGGTCATTCCTGGCAGAGGCCCCGCTGTGGGCCGGATCGGAGACCGTGACATGAAGATCGTCGTCGTCGGAGGCACGGGGTTGATCGGCGCCCGCACAACGGCACTGCTCAGATCGCGAGGCCATGACGTGATCGCGGCAGCGCGGTCGACCGGGGTGGACTCGTACACCGGCGAAGGACTCGACGACGCGCTGGAGGGCGCAGAGGTGATCGTCGATGTATCCAACTCGTCGTACACCGACGAGGCCGCCGCCCGCGAGTTCTTCTACGCCTCGACCTTGAACCTGCTCACCTTCGGTGCTGCGCACGGAGTCCGTCACAACGTCACCCTGTCGGTCGTGAACACCGACAGGCTCGCGCGTGCTCAGGGCGGGTACTTCCAGGCGAAAGCAGATCAGGAGAAGCTCGTGACGACATCGGCGCGGCCGTACACGCTCGTCCACGCGACGCAGTTCTTCGAGTTCGTCCGCAGCATCACCGACTCCGCCATGCACGGTGGAGTCGCGCGGGTGGCCGACGCGCTCATCCGGCCGATGGCCGCGGATGACGTCGCGGCGGCGGTGGCGGCCGCCGCGGAGGCCGAGCCGCGCCGCGGCATCGTCGAGCACGCCGGGCCCGAGGTCTTCGAGCTGCGCGATCTCGCCGTGCGTGAAATGAGGTGGCGGCGGGACGACCGCGAGGTGGTCGCCGATCCGCTGGGCACGTACTTCGGTGCCCAGCTGTCCCGTCGCGATCTCCTCCCCGGCCCGGGCGCGCATCTCGCCGCGACGCGGTTCGAGGACTGGCAGCAGCAGGGGCGCCTCGTCGGTTCGCGCTGACGGGGGCCGGGCGCGACGGCGGCTTCCGCGCGGAGACAGGGCGGAGTAGCGTGTCGGCCGGTTCAGGCAGCGGAGGTGACATGAGCACCCACATCGCCGGCGACGACGCTGTGACGGTCTTCGACGCCGAACGACGACGGCTGTTCGGAATCGCCTACCGGATCCTCGGGTCCGCGCCCGACGCGGAGGACGTCGTCCAGGAGACCTGGATCCGCTGGCAGGGCTGCGACCGTGGCGTGGTCAGGAACACCGCAGCGTTCCTGACCACGGTGACCACGCGCCTGGCGATCAACGAACTGCGCAGCGCGCACGCGCAACGGGAGACCTACATCGGCCCCTGGCTCCCGACTCCCGTCGACACCTCGAGCGATCCGACCCTCGGGGCTGAGCGCGACGAGGCGCTGAGTCTGGCCGTCCTGCTCCTCATGGAGCGGCTGACGCCGCCCGAACGCGCGGCGTTCACCCTGCGCCAGGCCTTCGACTACCCCTATGGGCAGATCGCGGAGATCCTCGGCGTCACCGACGTCCACGCCCGCCAGTTGGTGAGCCGCGCGCGCACACACCTCGAGGCCGCCCGCACGCACAGCGTCGACGGCGAGAGACACCGCCGCCTGTTCCGGGTGTTCCTCGCCGCCGCCCGCGGCGGCGATCGTGCACGTCTGGAGAGCCTGCTGGCCGAGGATGCGGTGAGCTACACCGACGGCGGGGGCGCAGTGCACCGCACGGCCCGCCGGCCGATCGTCGGCCGGGACACGCTGGTGCGGTTCCTCCACGGGGTGTCCACGTGGTTCTGGGGCGACGTGGAGGTGGAACTCGTCGAGGCCAACGGACGGGAATCGGCCCTTCTCCGTCGCGAGGGGTCGGTGTTCGCGCTCCTCACGATCGCGGCGCGGGAGGAGCATGTGTCGCATGTCCTGTGGGTGATGGCGCCGGACAAGCTGGAGCCGCTGCGCCGCGCGGCCGCGTGAGGCCCCGGCATGCTCGCTCCGGATGCTGCGGGGCGCCTGTGCGGGCGCCCCGCAGTGAGGCTACCGACGGGGCGGGTTTGCGGGCAGCCACTCGTCCAGGCGCGTGGCGAAGATCTGCGCTCCGTCCACGGGTACGAGGGTCCGCTCCTCGATGTGCGCCCCGTAGTACGTCGCATCAGGATCCTGCACCACCTGCCGCGGGTCGTTCCGGAAGGCGAGGCCCCGGCGCACGAACTCGTCCATCGTGAACTGCTCGGGGCCGGCGATCTCGATGTCGCCGTTGACCGGTGCGCCCGCCGCAGTGCGCGCGACCGCCGTCGCGACATCCTCCGCAGCGATCGGCTGCATGAGTGCGCCGGGCAGGTGCACGGTCTGGTCGCCGTCCATCGAGATGTCGGCGATGGCTCCCAGGAACTCGAAGAACTGGGTGGCGTGCACGAGGGAGTACGGGATCCCTGAGTCTCGGATGAGCTTCTCCTGCGCGCTCTTCGCGCGGAAGTAGGGAATGTTCTGCGGCCGGTCGGTGCCGACGATCGTGAGAGCGACGTGGTGACCGACGCCCGCCGCCGCTTCGGCTGCGAGGAGGTTGGTGGTCGACGTGGTGAAGAACTCCATCACGGCGTTCTCCTCGAAGGAGGGCGAGTTGGAGACGTCCACGACGACCTGGGAGCCGGCCATGGCCTCGGACAATCCCTCTCCGGTCAGACTGTCCACGCCGGTGCTGGGCGCCGCAGCCACGGCCTCGTGCCCGTGCTCCCTGAGCTTCGCGACGACCTTCGAGCCGATCAGACCCGTGCCGCCGATGACCACGATCTTTGCCATGTCCTTGCCTCTCCGTTCCGTGGCGCCCCAGCGGCGCCTCGCAAGTCATGACCGCGGGAGTGGCCGATGTGTGACGTCACGAGGATCTGTTCCAGTGCACGAGCTTGTCGGGGTTCACGACCACCCACATCATGGCGATCCGACGCCCCCGAAGCGCCGTCACGACCACGGCGACCACCTCCGCGCCGCGCCGGACGACGAGCGCCGGAGCGCCGTTGACGGAGGCCACCGTCGCCGCGGTGCCCGCGTCGCGCGGCAGCACATCCACGAGAGCGGCCGCGGCGGCATGGCGGCCGCGCACCGGTGCCAAGGGTGCTGACACGCGTCCACCCCCGTCCACGACGAGGGTCACCGCCCTGTGCAGCGTCTCCGCCACGACCTCCGCACGGCCGTCGGCGACGGCATCACGGAGAGCGTCGAGTGCAGAGCGGCGGCGCGCGGACCTCCCCCACACGCTCCGTGCCCACGCCGACCCCAGCGGGGTCGTCATCCCCCCGCCGGAACGACGTGTCGCAGCTTGTCAGGGCTCATCACCCAGAGAAGCTGCGCGATGCCGTCGGCGGCCGACGTGATCGTGACGATCGTGGTGACCTCTCCCCCCTCGGAAAGCGTCGCGGCGGGCTGGCCGTTGACCTGCACCCAGCCGATCGTCTTGCCCGTCCAGAAATGACTCGAGAACGCCGCGACGAATTTCGCCACGCGTCCGCGGCCGTGCACGGGAATGCGCGCGGCGAGCTTGACGCCATTGCCGTCGGTGTAGCTGACGACGTCCTCGATGAACAGCTCCTCCAGGGCCGCGACGTCGCCCCCTCGCGCGGCCGTGAGGAACGCTTCGAGGAGTCGTCGCTGATCCGGAGCGGGTGCAGGGATGCGCCGACCCTCGGCCAGGTGGCGGCGAGCGCGGCTGACGAGCTGACGCGCGCTCGTGACGCTCGATCGGACGATCTCCGCGATCTTGTCGTACGGGTAGTCCAGGGCTTCCCGCAGCACGTACGCCGCCCGCTCGGTCGGGGTCAGATTCTCGAGCAGCAGAAGCACAGCGAACTGCAGGGCCTCCCCACGCTCGGCGCCGAGCGCGGGGTCGTCTTCGGTGTTGACCGGCTCGGGAAGCCACGGGCCGATGTAGATCTCCCGGCGAGCGCGCGCGGACTGCATCTCGTTGATGCAGAGCCGCGTGGTCACCGTCGTGAGAAAGGCGGCAGGTTCCCGCACGACGGCATGGTCGCTGTGCTCCCACCGGATCCACACCTCCTGCAGGATGTCCTCCGCATCCGCGACGGTCCCCAGCATCCGATAGGCGATACCGAAGAGCCGTCGTCGCTCGGCGCCGAAGACCTCTGTCGGCGTGCGCGGGTCGGTCATCGCCTGCACCTCTCTTCCTCCCATGGCGTCCATTCGCACTCCGCTCCTCACTGCGTTCCCGGCACGCACCATCGGCGCCCCTGGACCGGTTGACCGGACAGCACGTCACGTTGTGACACGACACGCCGGGGCTACCCCCGACCGGCGCCGGATGGGGCGGAATCCGCGGCGTCGGTCACACGTGGCCGCTGCGGCCGGTCATAACTCTCAACAGCCCGCCCCGGCTTCGGCCGATCGACATGAGAGGAACACCATGCCCGAACCCGTCCTGGAACCCGACGCCCAGGCGTTCGCGGACGCCGCCGCCACGCCTCCCCGCCTCGCCGACCTCGGCGTCGACGGCGCGCGCGCCCTGCTCGACAGCGTGCAGGCCGAACCCGTCGACAAGCCCGACGTCGACGAGGAATGGATCACCGTGCCCGCCGACGTCGGGGACGTGCGCGTACGCGTCGTCACGCCTCCCGGAGCGCACGAGCCCCTCCCCGTCCTGCTGTACGTGCACGGGGGCGGGTGGGTGCTCGGCAACGCCGGCACGCACGACCGCCTCGTGCGCGAGCTCGCGGTCGGAGCCGACGCGGCCATCGTCTTCGTCGAGTACGACCGCTCCCCCGAGGCGCGCTACCCCGTCGCCATCGAGCAGGCCTACGCCACCGCCCGCTGGATCGTCCGCCATGGGGTCGAGAAGGGCCTGGATACGCGGCGCGTCGCCGTCGCCGGCGATTCGGTCGGGGGCAACATGGCTGCCGCGCTCGCGATCCTCGCCCGCAAGCGCGGCGACGTGTCGTTCATCCATCAGTCGCTCTACTACCCGGTCACGGATGCGGCGCAGAACACCGAGAGCTACCGCGAATTCGCCGACGGCCCGCACCTCACGGCGAAGGCCATGGCGTGGTTCTGGGACTGCTACCTGCCCGACACTTCGCGCCGTGCAGAGTCCACGGCCTCCCCGCTGCGAGCCGACCCCGAGGAACTCACCGGGCTCCCGGAGACGCTGCTCATCGTCGACGAGAACGATGTCCTGCGCGATGAGGGCGAAGCCTACGGGCGGAAGCTCATCCAGGCCGGCGTCCGCACCACCCTCGTCCGCTACGACGCGACCCTGCACGACTTCATGATGCTCAACCCGGTGCGCCGCACCGCCGCGAGCACGGCCGCGATCGATCAGGCCGTCTCCGCCCTGCGCACGGCATTCGCCTCGCGCTGATCATCCGCATCCCTCTCCCACGAAAAGGAACAGAACAATGACCGAGCCCCAGCCCACGATCGTCCTCGTCCACGGCGCCTTCGCCGAGTCGGCCTCGTGGAACGACGTCATCGCACAACTGCAGGGTCACGGCCTCGCCGTCGTCGCCGTGGCCAATCCGCTGCGGAGCCTCGCCGGCGACGCCGCCTACGTCCGCGACGTCATCGCCTCGATCGGCGGACCCGTCATCCTCGTGGGCCACTCCTACGCCGGGATGGTGATCACCGAGGCGGCCTCGCGCAACGACGCCGTCGTGGCGCTGGTGTACGTCGCCGCCTTCGTGCCCGACACCGGGCAGAGCGCCTTCGAACTGTCGGCGAGCGAACCGGGAAGCACCCTCGGCGACGCGCTGGACGCGTATCCCGTCCGCAGCGGCGGCGACGAGTTCGTCATCCGGCAGGATATCTTCGCCCAGCAGTTCGCCGCCGATGTGCCGCCGGCGCAGGCGACGCTGATGGCGGCGACGCAGCGGCCGGTGACGCAGGCCGCCCTCACCGAGGGCCTCCCGACCGATCGGCCCGCGTGGCGGGACATCCCGTCCTGGCACGTCTTCGGCGAGCTGGACCGGAACATCCCCGCCGCCGTGCATCGCGCGGGAGCAGCACGCGCTGGTGCCCGGGAGACACGCAAGATCGCCGGCGCGTCGCATGCCGTCTCGGTGTCTCAGCCCGCGGCCGTTGCCGACACGATCGCCGCCGCGAGCAGGGCCTCCCTCACCGCTCGCGTGGCAGCCGCGACCGTCTGAACCCGTGGGCGGCGCCGGCTCTTCCGCCGGCGCCGCCCACTCAGCAGAAGGAGCAGAATGATGAGAATCGTCCTCGTGGGCGGAACGGGCCGGATCGGCTCCCGTGTCGCCGCGAAGCTCCTCGGGCACGACGTCGTCGTCGCCGCACGATCGACGGGCGTGGACTCGGCATCGGGGGCCGGGATGGGGGAAGCGCTGAGCGGCGCGGATGTCGTCGTGGACGTGACCCGCCCGCCCGCTTCCGAGCCGGCTGCGGCCGACGCCTTCTTCCGGCGATCCACGACCAACCTCCTCCGTGAGGGTCGGAGCGCGGGCGTTGGTCATCATGTCGCGCTCACGATCGTCGGGACCCGCCGTCACCCCGACATCCCCTACTACGCGGCGAAGGCGATGCAAGAACGCCTGATCCGCGGATCCGGCATGCCTTACACGCTCGTGCACGCCACGCAGTTCTTCGAGTTCGTGGGCGGGATCGCCGACGCAGCCACGGCCGGCGGCTCCGTGCGACTTCCGCGCTCACTGGTCCAGCCGATCGCCGCGGACGACGTCGCGGACGCACTCGTGCGCACCATCCTCGCCCCGCCCATGAACGACGACGTCGAGATCGCAGGGCCCGAGCGCTTCCCTCTCGATGACTTCGTGCGGCGAGCGCTCGTGGCACGCAACGACTCCCGCCTCGTCCTGGCGGATCACCGTGCGCGCTACTTCGGGGGACGCATCGGGACGCGCACGCTCCTGCCCGGCGCGCACGCCGCCATCGGCACCACGCGCTTCGACACGCTGCTCACCCAGCTCCGCAGCAGTGCGGTGACGGCCATCAGCCCCCTGCCCGCGGAGCTGTGATCGCCGTGGCGGAGCCGCCGCCCAGGCAGCGCGAGACGATGTATGGCCAGGCGGACCCGACTCGAGTGACCGCTGCGCAGGGTGCACGACGTATTCTGCGAGGCATGAACGCTCCCCGCCCCCTGCCGAACATCGGCGCACCAGCCGCGAGAGCGCTAGCGGAGGCGCGGGTGGAGGACCTGGATGACGTCGAGAAAGCCGGGATCGACTACCTTGCGACGCTGCACGGCGTCGGACCGAAAGCGGTGCGGCTCCTGCTCGCAGCTCTCGGCGAGTAGCTCCGCGACTGCGGCACGGACGATGGGGGCGTTCCCGTCGTATGGGGCGCAAGCCTCCGCACTTGGCACAATGGACTGTGACCTCATCACCTGCCGCCCCGGTTGACATTCACGCCGGACGACGAATGTGGCAGGAGTATGCCGCGGCGCACCCCGAGGCGGTTTCGGTGTGCTCCGAATACACGATCGAGCACTTCGGCGACTCGGAGAGACTGGCCGACGAACTCTTGACGCATGTGCTCAGCGGACGCAAGAGGGCGACCTCAGAACTCGTCGCAGACTACATCGCCCGTGGCGATGACATTCCCCGCGTCGGGTCGCACTGGATCGCCTGCGACGGGCGTGGTGTGCCCAGGATCATCATTCGGACTGTGGAGCTGCGCCTCGGTCCGTTCGCAAGCGCGGACGCCGCGTTCGCTGCGGATGAGGGCGAGGATGACCTGAGCCTGGCGAACTGGCAGCGTGAGCACCGTCGATATTGGACGCGCGTTGCACAGGCACAAGGGCGCGAGTGGTCGGAGGACGAAGAGATCGTCTTCGAGCGCTTCCAGGTGGTCTGGCCCCCGCAGCACACGTCCTAGAGAATCTCCCCTTCGCACTCGGCGCGACCGGTGGCGTCACGGCTCTCGCCGACGTCGCCCCCGGCGGACGCGGTGCGGCAGGATGACGGGGTGAGTTCCTACGTGCGTCCCTCGATCGATGGGCCGGTGTTCCGCGACGCCGACGGTGAGGTCATCGAGTACGGGAACCGGTGGGGCGGGTCACCTCCCGAGGACACCTACTCGGTGGACACGCACCCGGAGAGGTTCGCGCCGCTGCACGCCGTCGCGGACGCCCTCATCGCGCACCTCCGTGAAACCTACGACGTCGAAGTCGATGAAGGCGTGGAGACGGCGGCGGATCTGCTTCACCCCGCGTACCACGACGTGGTGCGCGCAGTGCGGATCCGACCGAATGATCCGGCGGCCGCATCCCTGACGTTGGTCTTCACCGCGTACCCGGGGATCTACATGCACGCCGGGCTGCTCAACGACTTCCATTACCCGGTCTGCGGCTGCGACGCCTGTGACTCGACTTGGGAGGGGGAAGCCGACGACCTCGAACGACAAGTGCTCGCCGTCGTCACCGGGCACTATCGCGAGAGCATCAAGGGCGGCATCCGTCCCTTGGTGGCGCACAGCTTCACCTACCCCGACGGGAGCGGGCGGAGTGGGGAGTCCCGCGCGCAGGACCTTCCCGCGGCACGCGTCAAGGCGGCTCGGCCGATACTCCGCAACGCCCCCGGCGGGTGGGCTGCATGGCCTCGCTCGGCCTCATGCTCTTGATCTGTTCCGGGCGACGGGCCGATCGCTTGCCGCGGGCCCGCCACGCGAGGTAGGTCGACGTCGAGGGTTGCAGTTGCCGCTCGTTCATTGAGCATTCGCTCGCGCGGGTCATACGTGCGCTCGTCGTGGGGCGTTGAAATCGCCTTGCTCGCCAGAGGCACGGCGCGCGCCAGAACCCCTCGTGGGCTCGAGATGGGCCCTCCCTGCGCCGGTCTTCCAGCGGGCGTGGCACGCTGGAGCCATGAAGGGTCCCTCTCTCCGCGCGCGGCTGCTCACGGCGCTTTCGGGCGATCCGGACGGCACGCCCCGGTGGGTGCGTGAGCTCGCCGAGGGCGACGACGACGGGTACTTTCCCGACGGGGGCGCGGTCTGGACGGTCCACGCCGGCACCGCGACCTTCGTCGCCGGCATCCGGGCGCTGCTCATCCAAGCCCTCCACCCCGGCGCGATGGCCGGCGTTCACGACTTCTCGCGCTACCGAGAGGATCCACTAGGCCGACTGACGGGCACCGTGCGGTGGATCATCTGCGTCACGTACGGCTCGACGACGCAGGCGAAGCAGGAGACGGCGCGCGTGGGCCGGCTGCACGAGCGCGTAGCGGGAACCTACGCGACGGATGCCGGGGCTCATGCCTACTCGGCGTCGGACGCCCGTCTCGTGGAATGGGTGCACCTCGCCTTCGCAGACGCGTTTCTGGGCGCGCACGAGCGGTGGGGCGGTCCGATCCCTGGAGGTGCCGACGGATACGTGCGCGAGTGGGCGACCGCTGGGCGTCTCATGCATGTGGAGAATCCGCCCGAGACCGAGGCCGACCTGAGGGAGAGGCTGCAGGGGTTCCTCGACCGTGCAGAGCTCCGCCGCGACGAGCGCGTCGACGAGGTCGTGCGGTTCTTGCGTGACGTGCCCTTCACCGGCTCGATGCGACTTGCCTATCGCGTGCTGTTCGCCGCCGCTGTCGCGAGCCTGCCGCGGCCGTACCGCAAATTGCTCGGGGTGCGTCGCACCGTCCTGCCCGTCGTGACGGCGACTCGCATCGTGCTCGCGGTATCGCAGCGCGCGCTCGGCGCGGGCCCTCGCGCACAGGATTTCGCTCGAGAGCGGCATCGCCGCCTCGCGCACGAACAAGCCGGGGCCCATCCCGCAGAGTGAGGCTTCGGCTCCCCGGCCGTTGAATCGCCCCGCTCCCCATCGAGGAACCACGCCACGCGGCTTCACAGCGCGCAGGGAGCGCCCGTTTGACGACCGGCTTGCGAGTGCCCGAATGGCAAACGATCAGGGCCTTCGCGATGTGAGCGCGGCTGCTGCGGCGCGTCGGAATGATCGCAACGCAAAGCCCCAGTACGAGCCAGGGCTGAGGCCGCAGGCGCGCAGCGCCGCCCGATGGTCGATTGCCACCACCGTCGCGGCTCCTACCGCGACGCTCCACCACGCCACGAAGACCAACCCGCGTGCCGCGGTGGGCGTTGAGGCGAATCCGACCCTGAGTTGATCGATCTGGAATGCCAGGTGGTGCTCCTCGTCGAGTGCAATCCTCCTCCCAATCGCCCGGACGACCTCGTCCGGGCCGGAACGCGCGAGCATGACGAAATACGGCATGGCAACGGCCTCCGCTGCCAAGAACAGGGCCAGCTCGGTTCGCAGACCGAGCAGCCGCCGCAAATGCGTGAACGTTCGGTCCGACCAGTGAGCCGGCAGCGGGGCCGCGCCCAGGTGCCGCAGACCACGTTCGAACAGCTCAGAGTGCAGTTGCTCCTCCACGACGAGCATGCGGAGCGCTTCCTGTTGCGCCGCGCTGCATCCCGAGGCCTTGCGCAACAGGTGCTGTCCGTCGCCACCCTCGCCCAGCTCGAACCTCTGGAACGAGTGAACGATCGCAGTCCGGACATCATCGGCGAGATCTGCAGCCGAGTCCCAGTCCACGCTGGCCTCGATCGCCTCGTGCCGGGCACGGTTGCTGGCGAAGTGGCCCACCCAACGGTCAAACTGATGCGCTGTGGACGTAGCTGCACTGACAGCCACCACCGGAGTTCTCATGTTCATCGCTGATCGCGTCCATGCCAGGGGCCGGTGGGCCGCGTGCCGCTGCGAGCTGGGAGCGGTTGCCGGTACGCGTTCATATGCTCAATGTGCCAGAAGCTGAGGGCGTGACTCCAACCAAACACACGAGGACGGATGAGCCCGCGAGGGGACCCTTTGCGATCTGCGCGACATGGGCGCGGTGCGGAGGATAGCGTCGGGAAGGTGACGGCCCATTCGATGGATGATGCCCGCTCGAACCCGACGGAAGCCCGGAGTGTGCGCGACCCGGGAGCCGCGGTGGCGGTCTTGCTCGGCGGCATCCTGGCTCTCCTTCTCGGGTCGCGGACACTTGGCCTCGTTCGAGAGACGCTGCGCTTCAACTGTTCGTGGGGTATCGGCGGGGAGTGGGGGCCGGAGGGCACGTGGGTGTGCGCCGACGGCATCGGCTACCTCGGGGCGGCTGTGGGGCTCGGCGGCATGTCGGCTCTGCTGGTGGTGGCCGGGCTGCTGGTCGCGGTGGCGAGGCCCTCGCGCGGTCGTGTGTTTCTGGTGTTGGCCGCGATCTCGATTGGGTGGATCGGATGGTGGACGTACTATGCCGCGACCGCATACTCCGGGTCCCGGCCAGCCGGCGAAACGGGATGGGGTCTGTGGGTTACGGCCGTGATGCCCGGCATTATCCTGTGCGCGATCGGCTTGGTTGTCGGAGCCGTCGGCGCCCTGACGTTGCACCGATGGTCATCGGTCGCACTGTGGTGCGGGATCGGCCTGACGATCGTCGGGACGGCGCTCCAGCCAGGCATCGGCATCGCGACGCTCGTCTCGGCCGGGATGCTGGCAGCGGCTGAGATCGGGCGGGAACGCGTACGCTAAGCCACCGCGATTCGAGCGCTGAGACAAGCGACGCGAAATCCGGGGAGGGGCCTGCCGCGATCCCCTGTTAGGGGATGTAGGTGTTGTTATTGATCCCGAGTTGGAACAGCTCCCCACCCCAGAGAATCTGGGCGGCGATGATCCCTGCCCCGGAAGCAACAATCACCGCGAGGATCGCAGCGGGAATGCCGCGCTTCCCGTAACTCCACCATCCCAGGAGCAACAGGAGGATGAGCCCGATCAGGTGGGCAAGGACGAGCGGAACGCCGCCGATGACCTCCGCAAAACCTGCCATCGTCGTGCCAGCAGATAAAGCCTTGGGCTGTTCCGTCTGCGCTTCGAACTGTGCGAGTCCGTACCAGACCCACGCGACGGCCGACGCGATGACGCCAAGCGACGCCACGATCCAGAAGGCTATCCGCGTGCCACGCGAGCCGTGATCAGTTTTCACCTCTGCGGCGGCGCTCACGCGGTCAGCCTACTCAGGACGTGCTTGGCAGACGTGCGCGCTCGCGGGCCGGCAAGCGGTCGAGGGAGTAACGGGTTCAAGTCCCGTACCCCATTCCGTGTCGGCGAGCTCGTCGTCCTGCCGACCCCGGCGCGCTTCGCATAACGATCGGGAACACGAGTTTCTCGGATCAGCGGGACGTTCCTATGCTGAGGCGATGTCGGGAGCAACGAGGATTGGTGCCGCGCCTCGTCAGCGGTCGCGGCTGCGAGGCGGGCAGATCTTGATCGCCACGCTGATCGTGATCGCCGCACTCGGCCTGGCATGGTTTGTCGCCGTGCCAGTAGGGCCGTCGTGTGCCCAGCGATCATGCCACCCGCAACGAACTGCATGCCCTCCTACCGTGCGGGCACAGCGGTCGTCCTCACTGTCGTCAGCGTTGCGGTCTACATGGCGACCGTCATCATCGCCCTCACGATCGGTCGACAACGCGCTTGCCTGACGACGACAGGCATCGTGATGCTCGGGCTCCTGCTTCTGGCGGCCTTGCCGGTCACCGGCTTTCTTCCCGGGTTTCCGTTGTCGGGATTCTGACCCCAAGCTGCGCGCGATGACCCATGTTTGTTCGCCCTGCGGATGGCACCCCGTCACACATCGCGACCCCGAGCCCCGTACGATCGCGGAATGCCGTCACCGACACCCACCGCCGTTGAGCCCGGCATCTACCAGCACTTCAAGGGTTCCCGCTACGAGGTGATCGGCGCAGGACGACACAGCGAGACCGGCGAGCACCTCGTGTTCTACCGCAAGCTCTACGACGATTACAGCTTCTGGGTGCGCCCGCTCGATATGTTCCTCGAGTCCGTCAGCCGCGACGGTTACGAAGGCCCCCGGTTTATCCGAATCGCCTGACGACGCGACGGAATGCCCCGCCCCGGCCTTGGCGCCATCGTCCATCACGAGAGCACCTACGCGCGAACACCGCTCATGCCGGAAACCTGCGACCGTTGGAGGACCGTCTTTCGCGCCAGTCGTGTCATCAGTCACAGGTTTGACTTGGTCCACCCGGTTCGACGGGTTCGGTAGATGCTTTCGTGAAACCAAGGAAGGCCAGCAGCATCGGAGAGCCGTCCTGTCATTCGTTAGCTCAAGGTGGCCAGCGGCGCCGCAAGGACCCCAGCTCCCGTCGCCCAGATCGTTTCGAGCAGGTACTGCCAGAACTTTCGTGGGGTGTTGGTCGTGCTGTTGGTGTTCGGCTTCTGAACTGCGTCCATAGGCTTCTCCTTTCGCTTGCAGATGCGACGTTCGCCAAGAAGGCGCACGAGAGCAAGGATCAGGGCGACCGCCAGCCACACTGCGCCGAGCCCGAGGTTGCGGGTGGACTCGCTGGCACCTTGAACCAACGACCTCATCATCATGGCCGGGACGAACCGTCATGGTCGAGTGTCCTCCCGCAGGTTCGTAGCCATTTGGAAGCGACGTTGTCGCCGCGGATCCTCGGCGGTGTCGGGTTCACGGCTTACGCTCTCCCCATGGGGACGGTGACAGTCAGCGCTGTGCGGCTGTCCAGCATGCTTTCCAACCGGCATCAGACGCCAGCAGATCTCGCCGCCACGATGACGCTGTCCGTCGAGCCGGATGCTTGCGTTGCTGAGGACTCGGAACTCACCCTCGATGACCTCGTCCACCTTGGGAAGTTCTTCAAGCGCCCCTGGTCGTATCTGCTGATCGATGCTCCTGAGGTGATCAGCTCGGCTGGGCTCGACAACCGGTCGCTTCGCAACCAACGCGCGGCGCCGTCGGCGGCACTCCTCGATCAGATCGACAAGGTCGCCGAGATGCTTGCGACCGCTGCAGACCTCTTCCCTGAGACTCGATACGAAGTGCCGGACGGTATTTCCACGCAGACGCCGCCGAAAACGGCGGGGCGTGCTCTCCGTGGCTTCCTCGACGTTAGCGAGCATGAGCAGCTCGCAACGAAGGACGAGTTCGCAGCACTTCGCCTCTGGAGCGATGCGCTCCAACGACGGGGCGTCTACGTTTCGCAGCGTCGCCTCGACGACGACACGGTGCGAGCCTTCAGCCAGGTTGACGGTGCGCATGCTGTCGTTGTCGTCGACACCCGCGACAGTGCGTATGCGCGGATCTTCTCGCTGATCCACGAGTACACCCACATCGTGCTTCGGACCGCTGGTATCTGCGACCTCGACGACCATTCGCGTGTCGAGCGCTTCTGCAACGCGGTGGCGGCTGCCGCGCTCATGCCCGCCCGGCTCGTGAGGAAGGCGCTCCGGGACCGCAGCTTCTCTGGCGTCACCGAAACCGACGATGAGTTGCTGCGGCTTCTTAGCCGCGAGCTGCACGTGAGCCAGGCGGCGTTGCTCATCCGCCTGCGCGAACTCGGAACGATCTCCACATCCCACTTTGACGAGATGGAGCGTCGTCGCTCGGATCGCCGATCGGATGAGGAACGCACACCGGGCGGCACGTACTACCCGCCGCGCATCAACAGGGTGGGGCGGCGCTTCGCACGAGAAGTCTTTGGCGCGCTCGATGGTGGCGAGATCGATCGTCAAGATGCGAGCGCCGCGCTCGAGATTGGTGAGCACCTCCTCGCGACGTATCGTGTCGAACTCCGAAAAGGCGAGTCCCGGTCATGAACGGCGGACCAGGACTGTTCGAGATCGAGGCAAGGTACTGCATCGATACGAACGTGCTGGTCAGCTTCCTGAGCGAGTCCGACGCCGAGTATTACGGCGCCGACATCTTCCCCGAACACTGGGCGCTCATTGAGCGTCTGGTCACGAGCGGCGAGATGGTCGCGCCAAGGCAGATCGAGTACGAACTGACTGGTCATGCGAAGAAGCACGCCAAGATCGGCCTATGGCTGCGACGAAACGACCACATGTTCCGTGACCTCGGAGGGTCCGACGAGTTGCGGCTCGCGAAGGCCATTGTCAACAAGTACGACGCATACGGGCGGAACACGAATTACCTCGGCGACCTTGAAGTGATGGTGCTCGCCGGGGCGCGCGGGCTCACCGTTGTGTCGATGGAGGTTGGACTCCAGCAGGCAGGACAGCGTCGGCCCAAGATCCCGAATGTCTGCGCCGACTTCGGCATCGCCTGCCTCTCGGTTTCAGGGTTCCTCCGGGCGGAGAAGCAACTCGCGAAGTAGCCGCCGGCAGTTTGTGCCGTCGATCCTCACCTCTCGAGAGATCGTTCATCTGAATATTCTGCACAGCACGTTCCCACCGCAGACGGCGCGATCACTTGGTGCTCTAGGCTGCTGCCGCGAGCTGATCCCACCATCTACTGCGCGGCGCGGACTTGGTCGTGCCATACTTCGTTTTCACCGTTCTCGATCGCGAGACAACGAGGCCTCGCTTTGCCCTGGAGAGCATCACCATCAGGGCCCGTGCTTCTTCGGGGTCTTCTAGCGATCGGTAGTCCGGCACGTGGCCTTCTTCGAGCCCGATTACAAAGACCCAATCGAACTGCTGTCCCTTGCCGAGATGAGCATTCAGAACGTGAACTCCTGGCGGGGCAACATCGGTGACATCCACTGCTTTCGTCCGAGCCAGGACCGCACGCACGCCCTCGCCTTCCGAGGCACGTTGCCTGAGCAGGTCGATTGCATCACCGAGAATGTTTGCCGTATCGACGTCGTCGTCGCCGGCGAGGCCATGTAGGCAGCGCTCGTTGAGCATGCGGAGCTGATCCTCGAGCGGAAGGGTGGCCGCGATGCCCGTTGCCGCGGTGCGTAGTGCGGTCAGCAGGCCGGGGTGATCGAGCGCCATGTCCCAGAATTGCAGCGGTACGTCGTCGACGGCTGACAGCTCCCGGTCGAGCGGTCCGCGTCGCCAGCCAGATCGTGCGATCACCGCCACAGCAGCCTGAGGACGCTTACGAGCTATCCCCACTGCTAGCTCGGCGATCTTCGAGGCTTCGTCCTCTTCGCTATCGAAGACGTAAGCGCGAGTTCGTTGGCCGGATCCCCAGGCGGAGGGGTCCGCTGCGTGTAGTTCAGTTGCGCCGATGGGCACCCCGACTGCGTTCACTATCGCGAGAACTTCGGGGGAAGATCGATACGAGACGTTCAGATCGACGCGTGTTGTGCAGCGATCTCGGAGGGCCGCGATCACAGCATCGGGCTGCGCTCCGGCCCACGAATAGATGCCTTGGAGCGGATCGCCCACGTATGTTCCGCGACGGGTGCAAGCTCGCGTGACGATGTCGAACTGCTGTAGCGACAGGTCCTGAAACTCGTCCACGAGGACGGCATCGAAATGTGACTGGTAGAGCCGTGCCACACCTGGGACATGGAGAAGCCGCTGCGCATGTCGAATGAGATCCTGGTAGTCGAGCCGGTTGGCGCTTCTACGCACTTGCTCGACCGCTAAGGCGAGTTCGTCCCCACTGCTTCGGAGCTGCGCGTCGATCTCTACGTCGCTAATGGGACTTGACTTGACCTCGAGCAGCCGAGACTCCGCGGCCTTTCGAGATTCCCATCCAGCACCTATCTGGGACACCGCGTCCCCGAACCATCGCTTCGTGGGCATGACGAAGTCCTTCGGGATGTCCAACGTTGTCGCGTGGGCCCTGACGATCCTTCCGGCGAGTCCGTGGAAGTTCAGCACGGTAACGAATCGACTGGTGAGTTCGGGGCCAAGTCGCTCCTGGATGCGTTGGCGCATGTTGTCGCGAGCCCGCTTGGAGTATGTGATAGCAAGTAGGCGACGCCCAGGGAGGATGCGCCCTTCGCGCACGAGAAACTCGGCGCGCATCGCGAGCAGCTCCGTCTTGCCACAGCCAGGTGGCGCAATCACCAGCACTTGATCGTCGAGGCTCTCGACGGCCTCCATTTGGCGCTCGTCGGCGACCAATTCGGTCACAGTTGCTCCACGTAATTGAGGAGGCCATTGATAGCGGGCATCGCCGAAATCTGCTGATCCGTTAGATGAAGGCCGACCGCGACCGCGTTCGTTACCTTGTCCTTCTTGACGAACGCTTCTAGTTCCGTGGGCTGAACACTTGCCACATTCGAGGCGCCGGTTGACTGCAGAATTGACTGTTCTTTGACGCCCTCCGCGATGAGTGCGGCAGCGACCGCGGGTGCGCCCATTCCGAGCACGTACTCGCCCTCAAGATCCGTCGCGCAGACGAACACTCTGCGAACATTGACGTCCTTCGGTTTCGCTCCGAGTCCGTTGATCCAGCTGCCGCTCTCCGCCGCGTCAACTAAGCCCATCAGGTCAAGCGCGAACCCGTCGGGTCCGAGGAGCCGATTGACATGGCGGAACTTTTCGGCCCCGCCGATGTCAAGAACTGCGACTCCGAGGCGGTCCAGGCTAATTCCGCGTGCGCGCGCCGCCGCTTCAACGATCGCTCGATCAGCCGCACCTTCCACGATGAGGGTGTGCGGTGCGGTCAATGATTCAAGGAGGTGCGGCGACCACCAGTTGGCCTTCTCCTTCTGGACTGTGTTGAACCTCTTCCCGGGAATCTGACGAACCGATCGATCCGCTCTGACGACGGCAACATGCCGCGGCTCGAACCGTTGCATCACGTAGGGCGAGTGGGTGACAAGCAGACGCTGAGTCGGGCTACGAGCAAAGAGCTCAGCGACAGTTCGCTGACTCGACGCGTGGAGATGTAGTTCGGGCTCGTCCACTGCAACGATGTTCGCGGCTTCGCGAGCCAAGTCGAAGAAGCTCATCGTCATGAGCTGCCGCACGCCGTCGGACTGCTCGTCAAGTGCAGCGTGCGAACCGTCACTCTTCTTAAGAAAGAGGTTGACGGCCTCGAGCATGTCCTTTCCTGGGTCGGCCGCCGTTCGCAACGCAAGATCGTCGACGGTGACACTCTTGGGCATCGACTGGGAGAGGTGGCCAGCGATTGTGGAACGTAGGTCACGGAGAACCTGGCTGGCGTCAAGTCCGTTGTTGAAGTCCTCGAGAGACGCCTGTAGGCCTTCCTCTTCGTCACCGAGCTCAGTCGCGGCGAGGAGCGTGCGAAGGGGGCTGCGGCGGCCGCTCATGTATTCCAAAGTGGTCGAACGCGCTGCCGCAAGGTAGTGCCATCCGATGACGGCGAGCTGCTCTCGGCTGACTGACCGACCACTTGTCTCGGGGAAGTATCGTCGAACGACAACCGATTGGTCGTCATCCTCGCTCACGCGCACCTCGAGTTCGATTGTGAGGGTTTCGTCGGCGTCGCCGATCACGTGAATGTCGTCCGGAAAGTTGGCTCGCTCGTCATCAGTGAAGTCCACCAGCACAGCCTTGACTGTCAGAGGCATGGCTTGGTCGGCGATGTCGGCGACGCCGAGGGATGTGTAGATCTGCTGGATCGAGGCGCCGAGCAACAAGTTGATGCACCCCAGGATTGAGGTCTTCCCAACATCGTTGGGTCCGACTAACACAAGGTGCTCGCGTACCTCAATCTCGACGTCGGGGAATCGACAGTAGTTCTTGATCTGGAGCGCCTTTAAGCGCATTGTTTCCCACCTCGGCGTGTTGGCCACGGCGGAACCGGTAGCCGTTCTTCCTGCTCTTGCACCTACAGTGCCAGCGACCACAAAGGTTGGCTTGTTGCGACGCGACGCGAATGCGCAGAAGACGCTGCTGATGGGACACTCTCAGCCCGGATGCGCGGGCGGGGCCAGTGCGTCTGAGCGCCGAACGGAGGGGCCGAGTTCCTCTAGAGTCACAGCCGGGGGGGTGATCACGGCTTGGATCCACAGTTGGCTGTGTTGTTTGCGGTTCTGAGTGCGGTGTTGGCTGTGGTCGGGATTTTGCTCGGGATTCGAAACTGGGTGTACGGCGGCAGTGTGGTCCGCGTCGAGTTCGAGCTTGCGCGCACAAGCTCCTGGGGTGCGATCATCACTCGTCCGATTGCGGCGTGGAAGAGCAGTACGGGGGAGGAACTGCAACCGAGCAAGACCCTGCCGGGCACCCAGGTGGACTTGGCGAAGGTCACCGTTCGCAACTTGGGGCGAACCTCCGCCACGGTGTACGACGTTGGTCTGCGGATCGGGCGTCCACCTTCGGCGCGTGGATCTTGGACAGCTCAGCCACAGTTCTTCACGGACGCCGGAGAAACGGAAGATCGCGTGCGTCTTGAAGCGCACGACGTGCGGGTCTTCTACTTCCACATAATTCCGATACTGCGTGGAGCTCGTATCCAGTTTGGTGAGGGAGATCTGGCTGTCCGGGCTGCTGTCAACACCGGCGTCGGAAAGTGGCGGCTCTCGCGAAGATGGCGTCGTGGCCGTTGGAATGTATGGGTAGTTCAGGGCGATCAGGATCGATCGATAATTGGCAAGCCGCTGACGAGCCGGGAACAAGCCCGCCTGTGGGTCGAGTTGTTGCGTGACTTCGATGGAGCCCGTGAAATATGGGTGCGTCAGATCGCTGACCAGGCAGCGGATGAAGTCGATGCAGGATTGAGTCGCGATGAGGTTTGTGCGCGTGTGCTCGAAACTCATCGACTCTTCGGTACCCCGCCCGACCAGCGCGCTGAAGAGTTCTACATCCGGATGCTGGTTGACAACCTGATAGCGCTGCGCGACCGCGAAGAGTGAACCGGATCGCCAATCCTTCAGGCGGAAGCTTCATCTCGCACGCTTTCGTTCCTGTTTCGGGCAATGCCCGTAGGGGATCCCTACGGGGCAACGAAAGCCCGCAGGCCGCCGGGGAACCGACGCCAGCGCTCGAAGGATGGGAAGACCTCGACGGCTTCCTCGGGATGGGAGAGAGCGAGTGAGATCATCCCCTGCGCGCTTGTCACGATCGCGCGCGGGCTGTTCGGTTCGTGCCGTAGCATGCACCGGTTGGGGAGATGGGGGAATCAGTGACGATCAACTGGCTTGGTGACGTCGTCATGCCGCTTGGGGTGTTGGCGATATCGCTGATCGTCTCCATCGGCATTGCCGTGGCGAGCGGATCAGCCGCTCGGAGAGCCGTCGTCTTTCAGCACGACGTTCGATATGCGGACGAGTTCCTCGGAACCCTGGAGATGAAGCACTGGAGTGATTTCATCCGGCCAACCACACAGGAGGCATACGCTCTGAGCGCGCGGATCAACCAGGCCCGGGTGCGATTCACCTCGCGGGCCTCGGGCGGCGCGGATACGCATCTTGCCGGATACCTGAGCCAGCGGGAGCAGATCATCTCGGCTGCGCAGCGCAACTACTTTCGTCAGCTGGATGCGCTCGGCGCCCTCGGGTTGGGGCAGTTGAGTCCCGCATAGTGGTGTAGTGCACGGTGGTCCGGCTCGTCGCTCATGACGTAGACGCGGTCACCGTGTGATCCTTCGAGGAATCTCCTACAACCCACTCGAACGGAATCAACACGATGACCGCACCTCATATTGTCGACCCTGCTGGCCTGCTTTCCGAAGCGCTGACCGATGCGTCGCCGGATCTGATGCGCAGCTTGCTGCAGACCATGATCAACGCGTTGCTGTCCGCGGACGCGGATGCCGTGGTCGGCGCGGAATGGGGAAAGCCCCATCCCGACCGGACCGCACAACGCAACGGTTACCGGCACCGCGACCTCGACACCCGGGTCGGGACAATCGACGTCGCCATCCCGAAACTGCGCCAAGGGACCTACTTCCCGGAGTGGTTGCTCGAGCGACGCAAGCGGGCAGAGGCCGCGCTGATCACCGTCGTCGCGGACTGCTACCTCGCCGGCGTCTCAACTCGGCGGATGGACAAGCTGGTGAAGACCCTGGGGATTCACTCGTTGTCGAAGTCGCAGGTGTCCCGGATGGCCGCGGAGCTCGACGAACACGTCGACCAGTTCCGGCACCGGCCCCTGGGCGACGCGGGCCCGTTCACGTTCGTCGCTGCCGACGCTCTCACCATGAAAGTGCGTGAAGGCGGCCGTGTGATCAACACTGTCGTGCTCATCGCGACCGGCGTCAACGCCGACGGCCGCCGGGAGGTCCTTGGCCTGCGGGTCGCTACGGCCGAGACCGGCGCCGCCTGGAACTCGTTCTTCGCTGACCTCGTCGCCCGCGGCCTCGGTGGTGTGCGCCTGGTCACCTCCGACGCGCACCAAGGCCTAGTCGAGGCGATCGCCGCGAACCTGCCCGGCGCTGCTTGGCAACGATGCCGCACCCACTACGCCGCGAACCTGATGAGCGTCTGCCCGAAGAGCATGTGGCCGGCGGTGAAAGCGATGCTCCACTCCGTTTACGACCAGCCCGACGCCGACAGTGTTCACGCCCAGTTCGACCGGCTGCTGGACTACGTCGACGGGAAGCTCCCCGACGCGTTCGACCACCTCGACAACGCGAGAGCAGACATCCTCGCGTTCACGCAGTTCCCCGACGGCCTCTGGCAGCAGATCTGGTCCAACAACCCCAACGAACGCCTCAACCGCGAGATCCACCGCCGCACCGACTCCGTCGGCATCTTCCCCAACCGCGATGCGATCATCCGCCTCGTCGGAGCCGTCCTGGCCGAGCAAACCGACGAATGGGCCGAAGGACGCCGCTACCTCGGCCTCGACATCCTCACCAAAAGCCGCCTCACCCTCGTCCCAGACACCGGAAGCGAGGTGAACACCGACACCGTCCTCGAACTCAGCGCCTGAACCCCCACCCGCAGGACACCGCTAACCGGGGCCCTGATCCCTCCATCCAGGAAGGTAGTAGGACTGACCTATGTTCAATCGCGAATCCCAGGAAGACCTCCAAACCAAGCTCGACTCGGCGAACGCTGCCATCGCCAGGCATCCGCTCGCATCTGAGCGAGTCACGCGAGCTCACGCCATCATCGAGTCGACCAACAGCGACGACAAGGAGTTGGTGAACAAGAAGCTGGAGGATGCGGGTCTTCCCGGTCTCGCCGAGCTCGGGAAGATCACGGTGCGACATTCGCTCAGCTGGTGGAAGCTCCACCGAGAACGGAACAAGATCGCCGAAAAGCTCGAGAAGCTCCGAGGCTGACTCGACCGACCGTCCAACCCTCGAACTCAGCACCACCCCCACGAAGGACGCCGCTACACCACTACCCGGGGCTTGACCGCTGCCGAGTCCTTCTTGGCCGACGCAGATGCTTCGCCGATTCGTCCTCTGGGTGCGTGAGTGGCGCGAGACGATTCGATTCGGGCGGTCAGGTCGGCGCGTGCGCGACTGGCGCCGGGCCCGGATGGCGGATGCGGAGGGGAGGGCATGCGTCCGCGAGGAGCGCGAAGCCGCGAGAGCCGCCCGACGCGAAGCCATCGCCCTTCGCAAACTGCAGGAGCAGTCTGCCCAGTACTACGCGAGCATCCAGGCGCCCGTCCCCTTCGAGTTCGTCGACGTGCCCCAGCCGCCGACGCGAAATACACGCCGCAGGCATGGTCAATCTCGCCACGCACGCCGAGGCGGATAGGGGACTCGCGAAGCACCTCAAACGTCGCGGATTAGCAGGAACTGCAATAGTCTCAGCCCCATGTCATGCGCTGTTGCCGGATGCACCGCGACCGCTCAGGCGGCCATCATTCTTCCGATCGTCACCGATCCCAATCCTGAGGATCTGGGCCCGTGGTCCGTGACCGTGTGCAAGTTTCATGAGCAGGCTCTGTACGCCGGGGAGCATTACGACATGCGCGCGGACGGGGTGCTCAACATTGGCACGAACGCGCCGCCGCGTCTGCTCGCTTACGAGATCACAGAGACCGGTCTCGCGCAGCCGGTTCTCACCCTGCATCTGGGACACGACGGCGTCGTCGACCAGCAGGTGCCAATCCAGGTCAGTCCCGAACTCGTACGGCATCTCGCGATGAACGAGGACTCTGAATTGGCGAAGGAGACGGGACGCAACAGTAAGCCTGAGGACTCGCCGGACGTATGAGGCTTTGCGACCCTCAGTGGCCGATTCGGGTCCGAGGATTTGGCGCTGCATGACGAATCCTGCCCGGCCGCCGTCGCCGGGGTGGCCGGAGACGATTCAAGAGAAGTGTCGTTTGCGGAGGTTGCTGAACAATACGGGGTCTCGGTCGGCGCTCCCTAGGACCCGAAAACGTCCCACCGACGGTCCCTGAATAGAACCGTTTCGAGTGTTCGATGGGGGATCCCCAAGCGATACGAAGGGATTACGCTCGCCGACATTTGACGACGTGCGCGTCAGCGCACGTGATCCTGACGGCCAGCACCGGCTCCGTGCAGGGCCTCAAACTTCTTGCGAGCCCGCCGACTTCTCAGGAGGATTATCAGCCCAATCGCGGCTCCCCCCAGCCACAGTCCCAGCCCCAGCCACGCCCAGATCTTGCTTGCGTCGTTTACGAGGTTGATGACCTGCGTGGTGACAAGGAATGCGCTCGAGCACAGCGCCCAGAGGCCCCAAAGGCGCTGCCGGTCCAGCTGCATGCGCTGCTGGATAAGCGACGGCTGCGGCGTTCGCTGGCTGCTGTCTCGGCTCGCGCCTACCTCGCCTTGCTCGGTCATGAGCGCGAGCCTAACGTCCGCCACCTGTTGTCTGTTCACCCACCCATGAGGACTCACAACTCTAGGACCGGTCCGCTGTGCTCGTCCGTAGCAGGATCCTCATCGTGTGGCGTCAGCAGCGCCCCACGACGCTGGGCGTATGGATGGAATACAGATTGGATACGCCAGGGTCTCGACCACGGATCAGGACCTCACTGCTCAACGCAACGCACTGCTGCGTTTGGGCGTTCAGGACGCGCACATCTACGTCGACCACGGCATGACCGGCGCGAATCGCGCCCGACCGGGATTGCGGGAGGCGCTTGCCGCGGTGCGAAGCGGAGACACCCTCGTCGTGACGAAACTCGACCGGCTCGCCCGGTCGCTGAGAAACGCGCGCGAGATCGCGGACGAGCTGACGTCAAAAGGCGTCGCACTCAGCCTCGGCGGGAACCGCTACGATCCCACCGATCCCGTCGGTCGACTGCTGTTCAACGTGCTCGCCATGGTGGCGGAGTTCGAGCGGGACCTGATCAGCATGCGCACACGAGAAGGGATGGCGGTCGCCCGCGCCAAAGGAAGGCTGAAGGGAAAGCAGCCGAAGCTGTCGAAGACGCAGCGGGCCGAGCTGTTCGAGGTGCACGATCGAGGCGAGTACACCCAGACCGAGATCGCGGAACTGTTCAGCGTGTCGCGCGCCACGGTTTACCGCGAGCTTCAGCATCGCCGTGAGAAGTTCCTCGCATCCTGCGAAGCGCACATCTTTTAAGCACCCCCGGAGCCCCGGCCGCCCGACTCGGGCGTCCGACTCGACACGGCCACGGGCCGCTGGGAGATCCCGCCGCGCACCCTCGCGCATCGCCCGGTCGAGCGTCCTGTCTTTAGCGCGCGTCGAGCCCGGGGCCCACGTGGCTCGGCCCGTCCCGCGACCGACCAACGGGATAGAGTGCCGCGGAGGAGGGCCCATGCTTGCGGGAAGTATGGCTGCACACTCGAGCGTCGCTGCGATCGCGGCCACTACGGCGCTCATGGCCGGCGGGTTCACGGTGGCGCTGATCGCGATCCTCCACGTACTCAAGCCCGAGTATGACGCGTCCTGGCGGATGATCAGTGAGTACTCCCTGGGGCGCCACGGGTGGGTCATGCGCCTCGCCTTCGTCACGATGGCCATAGGCCTTTATGCGACGTGCGTCGCCTTATGGCCGTTCGGCGGCGCGTGGACGATCGGCCTGGCAGCCGTCGCCCTCGGCGCGCTCGGTGCCGCGTTCATCGATGCCGATCCGATCACGACTCCGCGCGCTGATGCCACGCCAGTGGGCAGGGCACACACGGTGCTGGGCGCGGCCTTGCTGGCCGGCTTTCCTCCTGCCGCGCTGGTAGCGGGGGTCGGGGTGGCGCCCGCGCTCGGCTCGACGCTGGCCATCGCATCCGTTGTTCCATTTGCCGGACTGGTGTGGTTCCTCATCGCTTCCGCCCCCGCCCACGGGCAGGGCGGCTCGCCAGAGATTCGAATCGGATGGCCGGACAGGTTCTGCCTTCTCGCCTACCTGGCATGGGTGGTGCTCGCCGCTAGCAGCGTTCTTTCCGTCTTGAGCCTGGGGACCGCGAGGCTACCGTCGTGACCATGCGCCCGGTGACGCAGCGGCTTGCGGCGGTCGATGAGGCGAACCTCGTACTCGACCACGTCGGCCAGGTCAACGTGTTCCTCGTCGCCGGGCTGCTCGCGCCAGGCGGCTTCCTCGCTGCGGATGGAACCCCGAGCATGGCGGAACTGCGCGACGCCCTCCGCGGTCGGGTCGCGGCACTGCCCGCGCTGTGCAAGAGCGCTGTCGCGTCGGGCCGGTGGCACCGCTGGGTGGAAACGGAACCTGACCTCGAGCATCACATCCGCCTCGTAGAGCCCGTCGACGGTCGCGCAGGTCTCGAGCAGATGTGCGCTGAGCTTATGACCCGGCCGCTCCTTTTGGATCGTCCGCTCTGGGAGATCCTCGTAGTGCCAGGCGCGGCAACGGCAGCGGCCGGCGTCGTGTTGCGCATCCATCACGCGGTCGCCGATGGGATGGCGGCGGTCGCGATCGTGCAGCAGCTCTTCGACCTCCGGGAGCCGCGGCAGATGCCGGCGAACGCATCAGGTTTCCACGTGTCCACGGTGGCTCCGCGTCGCGGCCTGCGCCATACCCTGCGTCGGCTGCGTGTCGGTCTGCGTCGCATCCGCAAGACACTGCGGGGCGGTGACGTCGGGCCAACCGTGCTGCTCGGCGAGCGCAGCCCGCACCGCGGGGTCGCGTTTCTGCGTACCGACATGGAGGCGCTCGAGACGCGCGTGCGCCCGCGGGGTGCGACGGTGAACGATGCCTTACTCGCTGCAGTAGCGTCGGGGTTCCAGGCGGCTTTGACGGCTGCCGGCGAGCCGATTCCCGTCGAGCTGCCGGTGTCGGTGCCGGTGGCACTGCGGCGACGCGGAACCGCGGGCAACAAAGTGGGGGTCATGCTGGTGCGGCTGCCGCTCGGCGAATCCGACCCCGACGAGCGCCTGCGGATCATCGCGGCGCAGACCCGCGGGGAGAAGGTTCGGGCAAGAGAGCAGGGCACGCTGGAGTTCATGCGCGGCCCGGTCGGCGCGCGCATCATGGATCGCGTCGCTCGGCGGCAGCACCTCGTCGCCGGGTTCATCACCAACGTGTCCGGCCCCGAAGGCGCCCTGTGTCTTGCGGGCGCCCCGGTCGCCGCGCTCTGGCCGGTTGCGGTACTCGCCGGCAACGTTCGGCTCGGAGTCGCGGCGGTCTCCTACGACGGCAGGCTGTGCTGCGGCATCCATTTCGACGCCGCGAATGTGCCTGGCGCCGCGTTCGCGCACGCCATGGCTGAGGAGATGGCGCGTCTGGGCGAGTGAGCTCAGCGGTGAGACATGAGGCCCGCGAGCTCCGCTCCCCAGTGGCGCGCGCGCTCCAACTCGCCCTCCGCGACCGGGCCGGTATAACCGTGCACGCCGAACGTCTCGGGCTTGGCAATCGGACGGAAACCGAGCGCGACGAGTCGCTTCATCGCCTTCTTCGCCGCCGACCCGGGGAGCCGAGGGCTGACCACCCTCGTGTCGAAGGTCGCGACGGGCACTGCGCGACCGGGTGAGGTCAGCGTTTCGATCCACTCGCGGATGCCACGTGCCGGGAGGTGCTCGGCGCCCTGTTGCTTCGCCGACTCGCGTGTCGAACCAGTCGACATTGAGAACACGTGGGTCGGTCCGCCGACCACGAGCAGGTCGACATCGGAGTCCAGCGCGCTCGGCGCCGACGCCGCGTCTACCACCTCGGCTTGCTCGCCGCCGATTCCGGCCGCGATCTCGCGCGCCAGCTGCTCGGTGTTTCCCCAGAGCGACTCGAAGACCACGACAGCGTGCATGATGCCTCCTCCGTGAACGAGAGGGTAGCGGCCCGCGGGCAGATCGGCTATCGGGACGGTTCTCCTCGAGGAGTTGTCGCCTCCTCAGGTCGGCGCGGCCGATCAGACGGAGGCTCTTCTCGAATTCGGCCGGGGGCCGTGTCGGCAACCTGCTGTCGATGCCGACGCTCGATGGTTTGCCCGGCGTAGGTCGCGCTGACGATCAAGACAGCGCCGCCGAGTCCGAGCGGTCCGATCGCTTCGCCGGCGATGAGGACTCCGACAAGCAGGGCCCACACCGGTTCGGTCCCCATCAGGATGCTGGCGCGGGAAGCCGAGGTTCGCCTCACCGCCCAGAGCTGCACGATGAACGCGAACACCGAACACAGCAGCCCAAGGAAGAGCACGTTCGCCCACTGGTGCGCATCGAGCTGCGCGGCGGCGGCCGGAAGGTCGGGTCCGGCCATGGCGGTGAATGTGGCCGCGCACACGGCCATCTGGACAAGCACCACACCCCAGGTTCCCTCTGGGCGGCCGCGAGTCAGATGCGCGCTCGCCGTCACGTGGAAGGCCCGGACGATCGCGGCGGCGATCACGAGGCCGTCACCGACCGTCGGTGTGCGGAGACCGCCCTCGGAGACGAGGAGCGCGACGCCGACTACGGCAGCTACGGCGGCGATGAAGTACGAGCGGGGTAGCCACGATCGGGACGCGATGCCATCGAGGACGGGCGTCATCACGAGCGCCAGACTGATCAGCAACCCCGCATTGGTCGCGGAGGTCAGGTGCACGCCCCAGGTCTCGAGCCCGATGACGGCCGCTTGCGAGCAGCCCAGGCAGGCCGCGATCACAAGGCCTCGTCCTCTGGGGAGTCGTTCCTTTCGCACGAGACACACGAGCCACGTCGCGCCTGCGGCGACGAGGAAGCGGAGGGCGACGGCCGCGGGTACGCCCGTCTCAGCGGCGAGATCCTTCGCAGCGAGGAAGCTCGCGCCCCAGGCCGCGGCGACGCCGAGCAGGAGCAGATCGACGACGGGTTCGGAGCGCATGCGAGGTGCCATGCCACTACTCTCGAGAGAGCCGATGCGGAAGAACAACGGCCAATGTCTTGATCGACGATTTAGGAACGCTTATGGATCCTGCTCGCCTACGTCTTCTCCGTGAGCTGGGTGACCGGGGCAGCGTCGCGGCCGTTGCGACTGCGCTGCACGTCAGCGCATCTGCCGTGTCTCAGCAGCTCACTGCGTTGCAGGCCGGCATACCGGTCCCGCTGACGATGAAGCAGGGGCGCCGACTCGTACTCACGGAAGCCGGTGAAGCGTTGGCGGTCGCCTCAGCACGCGTCGACGAGGCCCTCGCCCAAGCCCGAGACGCCGTCGGGTCATTCCTCGAACACGAGGAGCGACCCGTTACGGTCTCCGCATTCCACAGTGCCGGTCTCGCCCTGTTCGGTCCGCTTCTCGACGAGCTGGGCACCGGTTCGCGTGTCTCTCTCGCTGACGCCGACGTCGCGCAAGACAAGTTCACCGGCCTCACCGCGGACTACGACCTCGTCATCGCACACCGCCTCGCGCACGACCCCACGTGGCCGACCGGACGTCTCGTCGTGACACCGCTTCTCGTCGAACCACTCGAGATCGCCCTGCACGCCGCCCACCCCCTGGCTGCGCATCCGAGCATCAGGCCTGAGCAGTTGCGGGATCAGCGTTGGATCTCCACCCACGAGGGGTTCCCCCTCACCGGCGTGCTCGCCCACCTAGGAGCCGTGATCGGTCAAGCCCCCCAGGTCGATCACCGCATCAACGAGTTCTCCGTCGCCGCCGAAGTCGTCCGCACCGGTGCAGCGATCGCCGTGATGCCACGGACGACTGCCGCCCCACTGGCGATCAACGGCATGGTCCTACGCCCGGTCACCGGCGTCTCACTCGTCCGCCACGTCGACGTACTCGCCCGCCCAGACGCCATAGCGCACGCCCCCGTCCGCAGGGTCCTCGCGGCACTACAAGAAGTCGCCGCCGCCGCCACGCGAAGAGCGAGCGCGCCATAGCCTCTCGCACCGTCGGGCGCAGGATGGCTTGCGATTCAGGGCGGCCTGAGCGGTCACCTGTCCGACCACGAACAAAGGCCTCGAAAGCCGCATGATTACGCGGCTTTCGGGGCCCTGTTCGGTGACAGCGACTTGTGGAGATGGGGGGAATCGAACCCCCGTCCATCGCTGAGATATCGCGTCTTCTCCGGGCGCAGTCTGTGCAGACGTTCTACTCGGCTCCGACCTTTGTCACAGACACCTAGGTCGACGAGCCCAGCCTGGGAAGAGTCCCGAGCGGCGTCCAGACGCCACCGCTCAGCAAGTCCCCTAGATGACGCCAGGATCCGTAGCGGGAACACCTACGGTCTGACGGAGTTCAGGCTCGCTTAGGCAGCGAGGGCGAACTCAGTGCGCTTGGTTTCGGCACTTATTGGTTTACAGGGAGCGTTTACGAGATAACCCTGTATCCTCGGCCCGCTTCTCGCGAATTCACAGGCGATGTCGAAACCGATCATCCCCGTGATCCTCCGTGTGGAGGGGCCACTGTCACGCTGTGGAGTTGTATCTTCCGGAGGCCGAAGCATCCGGCCTCACAGACTACAACGGATGCGGGGGCCATGCCATTCCCGGAGTACCCGTATGCTCGCGGCATGAGCGAGGTCATCGTCACCGTCCGGGGAGAGCAGGAGCGACGCGTCACGCCGGAGCACGCCGTGGTGCAGCTGGCGGTGCGGGCAGACGGACCCGAACGGGGCCCGGTGATCGAGCGGGTCACGGCCCTCGCCGAACCGCTGCGGGACGACCTGGTCGCCCACCAGCGCTCCGGCGAGGTCGTGGAGTGGTCGAGCGGACGCGTGTCGGTATGGTCGGAGCGGCCGTGGAACACCGAGGGGCGGCAGCTGCCTCCCGTCCATCACGCGTCGATCGACGTCACCGCGACGTTCCGCGACTTCGTTGCCCTGTCGTGGTGGATCGGCGAAGTGGCCGAAACGGATGCGGTGCAGGTGACCGATGTCCGCTGGGAGCTCTCCCCCGCCACCCGCGCCGAGGTCGAGCGTGCGGTCGCCGCCGAGGCCGTGCAGGTCGCGGTGGAGCGCGCCCGCGCCTATGCCGGTGCGCTGGGTCTGGAGTCGGTTTCGCCGCTGGAGATGGCCGACGCGGGACTCTTGCTGCCGCATCCCGACCGCGGCGGGCCGCAGATGATGCGCGCGATGGCGGCGGAGTCCTCGGGCCCCGGCGTCGCGCTCCAGCCGGCCGACATCGTGGTCAGCGCCGCCGTCGAGGCGCGTTTCCTCGCCCGCTGAGGATCAGTCGCCGAGGCGGTTGCGGGAGCGCATGGCACGTTCGGCCTCGCGCTTGTCCTCGCGCTCGCGGATCGTCTGACGCTTCTCGAACTCGCGCTTACCCTTGGCCACGGCGATCTCGACCTTCGCGCGACCGTCGGAGAAGTACAGCCGCAGCGGGACGAGGGTGTAGCCGCCCGCCGACACCGCGTGCGAGATCTTGATGATCTCGTCCTTGTGCAGCAGCAGCTTGCGGGTGCGCTTCGTGGCGTGGTTGGTCCAGTGGCCCTGCGAGTACTCCGGGATGTGAACGGCGTCGAGGAACGCCTGACCGCCGTCGATGTACGCGTAGCCGTCGGTGAGGTTCGCGCGACCCTGCCGCAGCGACTTCACCTCGGTGCCGGTGAGGACGAGGCCGGCCTCGTAGGTCTTTTCGATGGCATAGTCGTGGCGGGCGCGACGATTCGTCGCGATCACCTTCTCGCCTTTTTCGCGGGGCATGTCCCACCTCCCTCAGCATCCGGGCACACGCAGCCGTTCAGTCTACAAGGCGCGCGGCCGACTGCGCTGCGCACGGGTCGCTCGAAGCTACGTGCGCAGCCAGCGGCGGATGGCGAAGCCCGCCGACAGCGCAGCCAGCACGACGCCGATCAGCACGATCACGGGCACCACGAGGGCGACATCCTGCGGACCGACCCACGTCGTGACGAACGTGATCCGGTTGCGCAGGTAGTCGCCGACGCCGAAGGTGACGATCGCCCACACCGCCGTGCTCGCCAGCGCCGATCCGATGAGAGCCGCCAGGACTCCCTCGAGGATGAACGGTGTTTGGATGAACCTATTGGATGCTCCGACCAGCCGCATGATGCCGATCTCCCGTCGCCGGGCGAAGGCCGACAGCCGGATGGTGGTGCCGATCAGCAGCACGGCCGCGATGAGCATGAGCGCCGCGATGCCGACCGCGATATAGGTCGCGATCGTGAGGGCGTCGAAGAGCGGTTCGAGGTACTGCATCTGGTCCTGCACCTCTTCGACGCCTTCCATCCCGCCGAAGGCCTCGGCGATCACCTCCGACTGGCCCTGGTCCTTGAGGTTGATGAAGAAGCTGGCGTTGATCTGGTCGGGAGTGAGGATGTCGGCGTAATCCTCGCCGAGCTGCTCGAGCGCGTCTTCGTACGCCTCGTCGCTGGTGACGAAGCGATAGTCGCGGATCAGCGGCGCCAGGGCGTCGCCGTCGAGCCCGGCGCGCACCTGCTCGACCTGCTCCTCGGTGGCCAGCCCGTTCACGCACGTGTCGGAGTCGGACACGCTCGTGCACATGTGGACGGCGACCTGGGCGCGGTCGACCCAGAAGTCGCGCATCTGGGCGATCTGCATCTGCATGAGGATCGCGGCGCCGACGAAGGTCAGCGAAACGAAGGTGACCAAGACGACCGAGATCACCATGGAGGCGTTGCGGCGCAGGCCCGAGAAGGCCTCCGACAGGATGAGGCCGAATCTCACGAGGTGGGCCCCACTTCATCCTTGCGGTCGTCCAGGCCCAGCCGGTCGGCCAGGCCCAATTCGTCGATGTCGACCTGCGGCAGGTCGACCGCGACGGGGCGCGTGTGGGTGGAGGTTGCTTCCCCTGCGGGGGCGGGCGGCTGCTCCGTCATCACGGGGGCGGATGCGGCGGACACGGGTGCGGCCTCTCGCGGTGTCTCGGGGGCGCTCTCCGCGGGACGGACCTGCGGGGCGGCGCTGGCGCGGGGCGCCTCGGGTGCCGGCGGCCACACGGAGGCCAGCTCTTCGGTGCGCCCGAACTCGTACGACGTCTCGTGCGTGACGGCGCCCTCTGGCGCGGCGACGGGGCCCAGGGCGTCGGCGACGGCGGGGGCCAGTTCGTCGGCGGCAGCATCCAGGGCGGCGCCGGCGGCGGGGGCGACCTGGGCGACCTCGCGCTGCACCTCGAGCACTGCGGTGAGGGCGGCCACCGCGGCGGCTCCCTTCTCAACCTCGGGGGTCAGGCGCGGCAGCCCGGAGGTGTCGCCGTATCCGCCGTGACGTTCGTCGCGCATCATCTGCCCGTTCTGCAGTTCGATGACACGGCGCTGCATCTGGTCGACGAAGGCGGCCTCGTGCGTGGCCATCACGACGGTCGTGCCGCCGGCGTTGATGCGGGCCAGCAGCTGCATGATGTCGATGGAGGTACCAGGGTCGAGGTTTCCGGTCGGCTCGTCGGCCAGGAGCACCTGGGGGCGGTTCACGAGGGCGCGCGCGATCGCGACGCGCTGCTGCTCCCCGCCGGAGAGCTCGTGCGGCAGGCGCTTCTCCTTGCCGCTGAGGCCCACGAGGTTGAGCACCTCGGGCACGGCCTGCTGGATGAAGCCGCGGGAGGCGCCCGTCACCTGGAGAGTGAAGGCGACGTTCTGGAACACCGTCTTGGTGGGCAGCAGGCGGAAGTCCTGGAACACCGCACCGACGTGACGGCGGAAGTAGGGCACCTTGCGGTTGGACAGGGTCCGCAGGTCGCGGCCCAGCACGACGACGCGGCCGCTGCTGGGAGTCTCTTCGCGCAGGATCAGGCGCAGGCACGACGACTTGCCGGAACCGGAGGCGCCGACGAGGAAAACGAACTCCCCGCGCTGCACCTCGAAGTCCACCGAATCAAGGGCGGGTTTGGAGGTGCCGCGATACTTCTTGCTGACGTTTTCGAACCGGATCATGGCGCATCGAGCCTAAGCTCCGGTCGCGCGACACCCTGCAGTGACGCGCCGCCCGCACCGATGCCGCGGGCTCAGTCGTCGTCTTTGCGCTTGCGCCAGCGGATGCCGGCGGCGATGAGACCGTCGAGGTCGCCGTCGAAGACGGAGGCGGGGTTGCCCACCTCGTAGCCGGTGCGGAGGTCTTTCACGAGCTGCTGGCCGTACAGGAAGTAGGAGCGCATCTGGTCGCCCCAGCTCGCCGTGATGGTGCCGGCGAGTTCCTTCTTCTTCGCCGCCTCCTCCTCGCGCTTGAGCAGGAGCAGGCGGGTCTGCAGCACGCGCATGGCGGCCGCGCGGTTCTGGATCTGCGACTTCTCGTTCTGCATCGACACGACGATGCCGGTCGGAAGGTGCGTGAGGCGCACGGCGGAGTCGGTGGTGTTGACCGACTGGCCGCCGGGGCCGGACGAGCGGAACACGTCCACGCGCAGGTCGCCCTCGGGGATCTCCACCTCGACGGCCTCCTCCATGACGGGGATGACCTCGACGGCGGCGAAGCTCGTCTGGCGCTTGTCGGCAGAGCCGAACGGGCTGATGCGGGCGAGGCGGTGCGTGCCGGCCTCGACCGACAGCGTGCCGTACGCGTACGGCGCGTCGATCTCGAACGTGGCGGACTTGATTCCCGCGCCCTCGGCGTAGGAGGTGTCCATGACCTTCACGGGGTACTTGTGGCGCTCGGCCCAGCGCAGATACATGCGCATGAGCATCTCGGCGAAGTCAGTGGCGTCGTCGCCGCCGGCGCCCGAGCGGATCGTGACGACGGCCGAGCGGTCGTCGTACTCGCCGTCCAGAAGCGTCTGCACTTCCAGCTGGCCGATGACGTCCTCGAGCTCGGCGAGCTCGCGACGCGCCTCCTCGGCGGTGTCTTCGTCGTCCATCTCGTTGGCGAGCTCCACGAGCACGTCGAGGTCGTCGAGGCGCTGCTCGATCTCGGTGATGCGACGCAGCTCGGTCTGACGGTGGCTGAGGGCGCTGGTGACTTTCTGCGCCTTGTCGACGTCGTCCCACAGATCAGGAGCGCCGGCCTCCTCGCTCAGGCGGGCGATCTCGGCGGTGAGCGCCTCGACGTCCACAACGGCCTTGATGTCGCCGAACGTGGAGCGCAGGGCCTGGATGTCGGCGGAGAGATCGAATTCGAGCATGGCAGTTCAGCCTACCGCCGCCGGGGCTCCGCCCCGCCGCGGACGGTCCTGCGTCGCACGGGCGGCAGTGGCCGCGGTTATCCACAGATCCGAGATCATTCGAACAAATGTCCGAGGGTCCTGCGAGAATCGAGGCATGTCCAGCCCCACCGCCGCCATCGCCGAGGCCCTCTCGGCACTGGATGCCGCGTGGGGAGACGCACCCGACACCAGCGCACTCCCGGATGCGACCGTCAAGCTCATCAACGAGCGTGTCGCCGACCTCCGCCGCCGCGTCGACGGGCTGCACGCACGCGTGGCGGCGGAGGTGGCTGCGCGGTCGCGTCCGGAGCTGGGCACCGAAGGATTGGCACGGAAGAACGGATTCCGGACGCCTGCGAAGCTGATCGCGGAGGCGACCGGCGGCCACACCGCGGACGCGGTGCGGCTGATCCAGGTGGGTCAGGCGACCGCTCCGCGCATGTCGCTGTCGGGCGAGATCCTCCCGGCGAAGCATCCGCACATCGCCGCTGCACTCGAGGCCGGCAGCATCAGCGTGACCGCGGCCGGCGCGATCACGACCATGCTGGATCGGGTGTCGCTGCGTCTCGACGACGCAACCCGCGACCATGCCGAGAAGACCCTCGCGCGAAGGGCTCCACTCCTCACCTACGACGAACTCCTTGCGGTGCTGCGCCGCGCGGAGGCGCATCTCGATCCCGACGGACTCGAGCCGCGGGTCACCGAGCAGCACGGCGAGCGGTCCCTGAAGATCGCGCAAGACGCCGCCGGAATGACGGTTCTCACGGCGCGGCTCGATCCGGAGTCGGCCGCACCCGTCGTGGCCGCGATCGAGGCCATCGTCACCCACCAGCTTCGGACGTCGCGCGGTCACAACGCGGTGCCACCGACGACCGGGAACGGCGGCGATGACGTGACGGACCCTTCCGACGGAGCGGACGACGCGGACGCCGGCCGGTCCTGGCGTCGCACGGGCGCAGCCGTCGAAGAATCGCGCTCGCTCACACAGATGCGTGCCGATGCGCTGGCGGCGATCTGCCGTCATGCCATCGGCTGTGATCGTGACGCACTCCCGTCCTCGGCCGTGACCGTGGTGGTGCGGATGACGCTCGACGATGTGCGAGGCGGCGCAGGTGTCGCCACCATCGACGGGATGGAGGCGCCCATCGACGCCGGAAGCGCACGGCGGATGTCCGCTGCTGCCGACATCATCCCCTGCGTGCTCGGCACCGACAGCGAAGTCTTGGACTGGGGTCGGGCCAAGCGCCATTTCACGTCCGCGCAGCGGCTCATCCTCGTCGAGCGCGATGGCGGGTGCTCGTCGTGCCATCTGCCCCCTGCCTTCACCGAGGCGCACCACATCCAGTGGTGGGAGCGGGATTCCGGGCCCACCGACCTCGATAACGCGATCCTGCTGTGCACGTCCTGCCACCATCGCGTGCACGCCGACGGGTGGGAGATCCGCATCGACACCCCGCCGGGGGCGCCACCCAGCGCAGGCACGGTCTGGTTCATTCCTCCCCCGCACGTCGACCCGACCCGGACGCCCCGACTCGGCGGTCGACGTCGGTTCGATCCCCTCGCATGGGGTCTGACAGCCTGACGCGGTACCTCTCGGCGCCCCGCCTGCGGCAAGCGCAGCGAGCCGACGGGCGGTGCCGCGCCGGGGCCTGGCTAGGGTGGAATCGATGACGGATTCGCCGCGGCACGTGCTCGGGCGCTTCGCCCCGATGATCTACGGGCCGACGCTCCTCTTCGCGCTCGGCGAGGGCGCGGTGCTGCCCCTCATCCCCGTGATCGCGAACAACCTGGGTGCCGACGTGGCCGTGGCTGCTCTGGTGGCCTCCGCCCTGGTCGTGGGGCAGTTGTGCGGCAACATCCCCGCCGGATGGGTCGTCGCCCGGTACGGCGAGCGTCCGGCGATGGTGGGGGCCGGTCTCCTCGCCCTGGGCGCGATCGTGGCCCTGGCCCTCGCCCCCAACCTGGCGCTGTTCGCCGCCTCGGTGTTCCTCATCGGATTCTGCGCGGCCGCGTTCGGCCTCGCCCGCCACTCGTTCATGACCACCCGCGTGCCGCTGGTCTTCCGCGCCCGGGCCCTGTCGCTCCTGGGCGGCACGTTCCGGCTGGGGATGTTCCTCGGCCCGTTCGTCTCGGCGGCGCTGCTGGCGATCTTCGCCGACGAGCACGTGGCCATCTGGTTCTTCGGAGTCACGCTCCTCGGCGCTGTCCTGCTCGTCCTGTTCGGACGCGACCCCGAGGAGGCTCTCGTCGCCGAAGAGCGCGCGGCGCGGGCCAGTGCCCGGGACGCCGCGGCCGAAGACAGCGGCGAGGCGGTCACCGGTTCGATCCCCACTCTCGAACGCGCGGGCGTCTTCCGCACGATGTGGCGGTTCCGCGGGGTCCTCGGGCGACTGGGCCTGGCCGCCGCATCCCTGTCCGCCGTCCGTTCCGCTCGTCAGGTGGTGCTGCCGCTGTGGGGCGTCTCCATCGGCCTGGACGCGCAGACCATCGCGCTCGTGGTCGGAGTCTCCGGCGCCATCGACTTCGCGCTCTTCTACGCCAGCGGTCAGGTGATGGACCGCTTCGGCCGGTTGTGGGCAGCCCTGCCGGCGATGCTGCTCATGGGCGCCGGGTTCCTCGCCCTCTCGCTCACTCACGACACCGCGGACCCGGGCCTGTGGTTCGGGATGTTCGCCGCCGTGCTGGGCGTGGGCAACGGCCTCTCTAGCGGACTGCTGCTCACCCTCGGCGCCGACTCCGCCCCACAGGACGACCCGGCACCGTTCCTCGGTTCGTGGCGCACGCTCACCGACGCGGGCGGCGCGGCGGCTCCGCTGCTGGTCTCGGCCGTGACCGCCGTACTGTCACTGCCGGTCGCGATCGCCCTGGTCGGCGCGATCGGGTTGCTGGGCGCGGCCGGGTTCGTGCGGTGGGTGCCCCGCTACGTCCCGCGCATCCCCTGACCGCGCACCCCTGACCACGGTCACCGCAGCGCGTTGCGGCTCGTCGCCGTCGCCGACAGGGCGACCCCGTCGGGCACGAAGATCGTGATGACCGGCGGATGCCACGTCCCGGTCACCGTCACGCGCGCCGAGAGCCCGTCCGCCGCCGTCGCCGACACGAGCGCCGCACCCTCCCCCACCGCATCGACCATCTCCTGCGCCGCCGTGCGGACGAGGCCATCCGTCAGAGCGGTGCGCGGCTGGCCCGACTCCACGACGAGGGTGAAACCGTCCGCGGCGGCGAGCGCGGAGGCATCGGCGAGCGCGTCCAGTCGCTTCTGCGCGAGGTAGAGCGACGTCGCGTTCACGCACACAAGCACCAGCACGAGGGCGAAGACGGCGTAGCCGATCGTGAGCAGGAGGACGCTCCCCCGGTCGTCGGCGAGCGGTCGGGCCGGCCTCATCCGTCTCTCCAGAACCGGGAGACCTTCTGCGCCGACGAGGCCTCGAGCGGGATACTCGCCAGCCGGTCGAGGCCCAGCACCGGCGGCACGAACGGCAGCTGCACCTCGGTGCGCACCGTGACGACGACCGTCGCGCCGGCCTCGGGGCATGCCGAGCCCGCGTCGCGGCAAGACACGTCGATCTCCACCCTCTCGGCGTCCAGGCCGTACTCCGACACGATCGTCGCCAGGATGCCGGATGCCCGGGCGTCGGCGGCATCCGCGCCCTTGGCCGTGGCCACCGCCCGCGCGATGTGACGTGCGCCGGATTCGGCGCCGAGGCTCTGACTCTGGATCATCCCCAGCGCGATCACGAGGTAGACCACCGGCACGAGCAGCAGGAGTCCGACGAAGATGAACTCCACGGCCGCCGATCCGGTGTCGTCGGCGGCGCGTGCCCTGAGCTCAGTCCAGGGATTCCAGCGGCGCATGAGCGGTCACCTCCAGCGCCCGCTCCACTCCCAGCAGTCCGAGCAGCGGCAGCGTGGTGCGCACGGTCACCCGTACCGCCGGGGCACCCGCATCCGCCGACTCCGCCACCGTGATGTCGCCGGCGTAGGCCTCACCGACGGCACGCGCCACCAACTCGCGCGTGCGCTCGGCGCCCTGGGCCAGGGTCGTGTCGGCGAGGGCGGCGTGGAACGCTCCTTCGACGGCCGCGTCGTGGGCCACATTGCGCACGTACACCCCCAGCGCGAGCTGGATCACCGCGAGCGTCAGGAGGGTCAGGAGCGCGCCGACCAGGACGAACTCGACCGGAGAGGAGCCGGCGTCGTCGGCCAGGGCTCGCCGAACCCGGTGCCCGAGCGACTCCCCGTGCATGGACGTGCCCTACAGGCCCGATACGCGCGCGATGGCCTGCTCGAACAGCTGCGCGAGCGCCGGGCCGGCCAGCGCCCAGATCACCACGACCAGCCCGGCGGTCATGAGCGTGATCAGCACCCAGCCGGGTACGTCGCCGCGCTCGTCCGCTACGGCATCGCCCCACGCCGTGCGCAGACGCTGCATCCCGCGATGGATCCGTTGCATGCGAACCCTCCTTCCCGGCGTCAGCCGATTCCCAGTCGAAGCAGAAAGATCCCCGGAAAGACGGCGTAGAGAACGCTCAGGGGCAGAATCAAAAACACCAGCGGGATGAGCATCAGGATCTCCTTGCGGCCCGCCTGCTCGATCAGCGCGCGCTTGGCGCCTTCCCGCGCATCGGTGGCCTGAGCCTGCAGCACGTGTGCAAGCGGCGCGCCGCGCTCCAGCGCAGCCACCACCTGGTCGAGCGCACGGGAGAGCGCGGGAACCTCCAGCCGCCGGCCCAGCGCGGTGAGCGCGTCGGGAAGGGGCTCCCCGGTGCCGACGGCCAGGAGGGCGCGGCGGATCTCTCCGGTGAGCTCGCCCGACCCGATCTCGCCCACACGCCGCAGCGAGTCGAGGATCCCCTCCCCCGCCGACAGGCACAGCGCGAGGAAGTCCAGCACGGTGGGGAGCTCCTCCTCGATCCGCTGCGTCCGGCCGCGGGCGGCCCACGTCAAGCGCGCGTCGTACAGCACGACCGCGGCGGCGGCGAGGACCGGCGCCACGATGACGGCGGGCGGCGCGAGGCGTCCGGCGAGGGCGAGGGCGAGGGCGAGCAGCCCTCCCGACGCGAGTCCGGCGAGCGCCCACGCGAGCTGACGCGCACGGAAAGCGCCAGCATCCATTCGCCATCCGGACTGGCTCAGTCGCCGGTCCAGGGAGTCCGACCCGCCGACGGCTCCTGTCGCCCGCGCCACGGCCCCACGGGTGGCCTCGCGGAGCGTCGGCACAGGTGAGAGCGCCGGGCCGAGTCCGAGCGGGTCGGTCACGTCCCGGATGTACGGGGCAACGCGCCGGGCCAGACTCGGTGCGCTGACCCGCGGGGCGAGCGAGACGAGGAGGCAGACGCCGATGCCGAGCGTCGTGCCCAGGATGATCGCGATCGCCGATTCGGTGAGGAAGCCCGAGCTCATCCGAACCACCTCCGGGGCTCGGGGAGGCGCCCGATCCGCACCATCAGCCGAAACGCGATCACCGAGACGAGGCCGCCCGCGAGGATGAGGCCCACGCCCTCCGGGCTCGCATACGCCGAGGCCCCCTCGGGCCGCAGCGCCAGGAGGACGAGGATCACCCACGGCGCGACGACCCCGAGCACCGCCGCGCCGCGGATCCACGACTGGCGCGCCTCGACCTCTCCGCGCAGGAGGGCGTCGGCGCGCACGGAGGTCGCCAGCGCCCGCAGCACCGTGGGCAGTTCGGTGCCGCCGACCTGCCGTGCCATCCGCAGCGTCTCGATGATGCGGTCGGCGACGGGGTCGGCCAGCGCCGTCTTCAGGCGCCGGATGCTGGAATCGAAGTGCCCCGAGGCGTGCACGTCCACGGCGAACGCCGCGAAAGCGGAGCGCAGCGGCGGCGGACCGGCCGTGGCGAGGCTGGAGACCGCGTCGGGCAGCGACATCCCCGCCCGCACCGAGGCGATGAGCAGATCGCACACGTCGGGCCACAGCGTGCGGCGCGAGCGGAGCAGACGCACCCGGCGCGCCCGCAGCCACACGAACGGCGCCGCGGCCCCGGCAGCGGCCACCACGACGGCGAAAGCGGGCACCGAGGTGACCAGCCACGCCACCGCCGCGGCGACCAGCGCGCCCGCCGCCGCGAGGATGAGCACGACTCGCGGCCGTACCCCGGCGAAGCCGGCGGATTCGAGGAGTCGCGACACCACTCCCGCCGAGACGGGCTTCTCCGCGCGGCTCGACGTGGGCGGCCACAGCCACGGAGAGGCCGTCAGCAGCACTCCGCCGGCGAGCAGGGCGCCCAGCAGGAGGGTCACCGCCTGCTCCCGGGAACGACGCGACGCACCTCCGGCGCATCGCCGAGGATCCGTCCGGTCGGCTCCACGATCTCCGCGACCCTCCGCGCGCCGGCTGCATCGCGCTCGCAGTGCACGACGAGGTCGACCGAGCGCGCGACGGCTGCCGTCACGAACGTCGCATCGATGTTGCGTCCTGCCAGCAGCGGCAGGGCGGCGAGCTTCACGAGCGCCTCCGGAGCGGAGTTCGCGTGGATCGTCGCCGCGCACGGCACTCCGGTGTTCAACGCGAGCACGAGGTCGAGCGCCTCGGCGTCGCGCACCTCCCCCACCACCAGCCGGTCGGGGCGCATTCGCAGCGCCTCCTTCACGAGGCGGCGGAGCGTCACCTCGCCCGTGCCTTCCAGACTCGGCTGCCGCCCCTGCATCGCCACGAGATCGGGGGCCTCGACGCCGAGCTCGAACGTCTCCTCGACGGTGACGATGCGCTGGGTGGGCGCGGCTGCGGCGATGAGCGCCCCGAGCAGCGTGGTCTTGCCCGCGTGGGTGGCACCGGAGACGAGGATGCTGCGGCCCGCGCGCATCGCGTCGGCCAGCAGCTCGGCCGTCTCCCGGCTGAGCGATCCGGCGGTGACCAGGTGCGCGAGGTCGCGGTACGCCGGCGAGAACTTCCGGATGTTCACCGCCCAGTGCCGGCGCGTGATGTCGGGGATCGCCACGTGCAGCCGCGATCCGTCCGGGAGTGAGGCGTCGACGAACGGCTGACTGAGGTCGACCCGGCGCCCCGTGGTGTGCAGCATCCGTTCCACCAGGTCGTGCACGATCGCATCGGTGAGACTCAGCGGGACCCGCTCGGCCCGTCCGCCGCGCGCGACGAACACGCGATCGGGGGCGTTCAGCCACACCTCTTCGATCGTGGGATCGTCCAGATACGGCTGCAACGGTCCGAATCCCGACAACTGCGCGAGGACGTCACGCACGCACCCGGCTTCGTCGTCCACCGGCTCCAGACCGCGGGCCAAGGCATAGTCGTTGTGACGGCGCACTTCGCTCGCGGTGATGCGGGCGGCAAGCTCCGGCTCCCGCGTGGGATCGGCCTGTTCTGCACGGAGCCGCTCGCGCACCCGCTCGGCGACCACCGCAGTGGCCGAACCGGGGGACGCGTAAGCGAGGCTCACGCGGGCATCCTCGCAAAACCCCCGTCGACCCGCGGAAGTTCTCCACACCCGGCGCGTCAGGCGATGGCGGCCGTTCGTGGATCGGTGATGCCAGGGAGTTCGCACAACTTGGCGTCCGAGGTGAGATCGGCCAGGGCGTCCCGGAGGTTGCGGATCCGTTCGTGCACCTCGCGCTCGATCCGCTCGCCGAGCTCCACCCAATCGGACACCTCTGCCCGGCCCGAGGCCGGAAGCGTGGCGAGCAGATCGCGGATTTCGGCGACCGACAGCCCGACACGCTGACACACCCGGATCATGCGCACGCGGCACGGCGCGTCTTCATCGAAGCGGCGCTGGTTACCGTGCGTCCGGTGGCCCGAGATCAAGCCGTGCGTCTCATAGAACCGCACCGCGGACGCCGCCACACCGGCCGCGGCCGCGACCTGCCCCACCGTCATGCCGTCTTGCACAGCCTGGATGCTCGTCACGTCGGTCACCGCCTTGACCTCAACCAATGTTGAGGTCTTAGCGTACCGAGGCATGAACAGATTCGCCCCGACCATGCGGGATTCCCGCGCCACTTCAGCATTCATCAGTTGCTGGAACCTCCGAGACCGACAGCATCAGCTCGACGCCGCCGAAGCGGCACTCGCGACCATGCCGGCGGCGCCCGGCCTGGTGCGATTCTCCATTCTCCGCGGACTGGAGGACGACACCCTCCTGGTCCTCGCGCAGTGGACCGATGCCGACGCGCGCGACGGCTACCTCGCCGACACCCACATCCCCCGCGACACCGTCGACGCGCGCGTCCCCGGCATCGAACGGCTCTGGCGCGTGACCGCGACACCGCATCGCGTCGTATCCGGCCCCGCCATCGCTCAGGAGCCCGGCTGCTTCGTCCTCATCCGGCAACCGCTCACCGCCGCGGAGCCGGAGGAACAGAGAACCTGGATCGACGCCGAGATCGCCGCCGTCACCGCAACCGCCTCTCAAGGAGTGATCGCAACGACCTTCTATGCCACCGACGACGGTTCACCCGCACTCGCCCTCGCAGAGTGGACCAGCGAGGAGGCCCACCGGACCGCGGCGAGCGCCCGGGCGATCGCTCCGTCGGACGTCACCGAACCGCGGGAGGGCGGATCCGATCCCCTGGACCCGCCCACCGGCCGCCGCTACGCGTTCATCGGCGCCGTGGGAGCAGAGCGGTGAGCGCCGCCGGCATCGCGCAGACCAGCGCGGATGACACGGCTGTGCGGCCGCGCATCGCTCTGCTGGTCGGCAGCATCCGCCGTGGACGCAAGGGCTGTTCGGTCGCCCGCTGGGCCCAGGATCATGCCCGCAACCGACAGGACGCCGACTACGTCCTCGTCGATCTGGCCGCGATCGATCTGCCGCGCTTCGATGCGGAGACCCCGCCCAGCTTCGGCGGATACCGCGATGAGCAGACGCAGCGCTGGTCGCACCTGATCGCCGGCTTCGACGCATTCGTGTTCGTCACCCCGGAGTACAACCGCTCCATCCCCGCTGCGCTCAAGGACGCCATCGACCACCTCTACGCCGAGTGGCGGGACAAGGCGGCGGGGTTCATCGGGTACGGGGTCGTGGGCGGCGTTCGCGCGGTCGAGCACCTCCGCCTCATCTGCGGGGAGCTCCACCTCGCCGACGTCAGCACGAGCGTCGCCATCGACCTCGCCGACATCACGCGTGAGGGAGTTGACCCGGCGGGCGGCTATGAGGCGGAGCTCGACGTCATGCTCGACGAGCTCCTGTCGTGGGCGAGGGCGCTGCGGCCTCTCCGCGGCGACCGCCTCGCGGCGAGCGCAGCGTGAGGACGCCAACCCGCGCCGCAGAGGCGGACGTGAGAAGCCGCTCTATTCCGGCGTTCCGACGCGGTAGCGCAGGTGCACCACTCCTTCCCCCTCCTGGGTCGCGACCAAGCGCAGCTCCTGTGTTCCCGCGTCCGAGTCGTCGAAGAGTCGTCTGCCGTGTCCGAGGAGAACGGGAACGAGGTGGATCACGAGTTCGTCAATGAGCCCCGCGCGAAGGAGCGCCTGTGCCGCCGAGGCGCCGTGCAGCATCACGTCCCGACCGTCGGCGGCGGCCCGCGCTTCCCTGACAGCGGTGTCGAGGTCCGTCACATAGCGGGCGTGTCCGGGTGCCGGTTCGGCGGGCGGTGTCCGGGTGATGACGAAGATCGGCACCCCGTTGTGGTGGTCTCCGCCCCACTGACCGGCGAGGTCGAACGTTCGACGCCCCGTGAGCACGGCGCCGGTCTCCATCATCTCGTCGAATATCTCCGCATTCACCCGCGAGGAGGGTCGGTATGAACCGGGGCTGAGTCCGCCATCGGCAAGCCACTGGTGCAACTGCTCGCCACCGATTCCGAGTCCGCGTCCCGCTTCATCGCCCGGCGCCGCGATGAACCCGTCGAGCGACATCGACATGTACAGAACGACCTTGCTCATCTTTCCCCTATCGAACGCCATCAACGCTGCGTTGCCGGGCGCGCGCCGACGACAACTGGTGAAGGTGAAGGAGTGCCACCACCGCCGCGGTGAGCGCCGCGGTGACCCACGGGTCATACCCCTCGCCGGCGGCCGGCGACAGCGCCCACGCGAGATTGGATGAGGCCTGGCAGATGACCGCCCACCACACCGATCCCCCGGCCACGGTCAGCCGCACCAGGAGGAGCATCAGCACGACCGTGAACACGCACTGACCGACGATCCAGGATGCTGCGTGCCCGGCCTGCACCAAGGGGATGACATGCCACACCGCCCACACCACCCCCAGGAACAGGCCGCTGCGCAACTCTCCGGTGATCGCACGCAGCCGAGGCAACAGGAAAGCGGTCCAGCCGACCTGCTCAGCGAACGCGCTGACCAGGAACACCACGGCGAGCCCGAGCGCCGCCGTTCCCGGCGCCTCGAACCCGGCCCCGCGTCCTGTGACGACGGCGGAGACGATCAGCACGACCGGCATCGCCACGATCGAGATCGCGCCCGTGAACACACCGCGCGGCCGGGCGGCCAGCTGAGCGCCCAGCTGCCGCAGAGACCTCGTCCGCGCCGCCACGACCACCGCGGCGATCGCCGGGCAGACGAACATCAGCGCCGCCGCCGGCACATTCGCCCGCGTCACGGACGACAGACTGCCGATCAGCGGGCCCACCACGTAGAACACCGCACTGGCGGCCAAGAGGATCGTCAGGAACCAGGCGATGTCGACGATCTCGCGCCGTGCCGGCCGGGTGAGGCGGTTCGCAGGGCGCCGGAGGAGTCGCACGGCCCGAGCGTAGAACCGGCGGACCCGCGCGGGAAGCCCCGATGACACTCCTTCTCCCGCGCGGACGCACCCGCCGCAGGACGGAGGGCGAGGGCTGGATGCCCGATCGGGCAGCGAGATCACCCCTCCGGGTGTCCGATACTCCCCGCGCGGCAGCTGCCGCCCTGAGAGGCTGTGGACGGAGTGTGAGCGATGGCCGGACGCGTGAGGCAGCGGAATGGATCCGCGAGTCCGCTGCGTGCGAACTCGTCGGCCGTCGCGATGCTGCTCTCCTGCGCGGTGGCAGCTCCCCTCCTCGCCGGTTGCGGCCTGGGCATCCCCCTCGGCGGCGGGCTGCCCCCGGGAGCGACGAGTTCCCCCAGCTCAGCGAGTGCCCCGCCCCCGCTCGAGCCCGAGCCGGCGCCGGTGGAACCGCCCGCGCCGGCGGCACCCGCCGTTCCCCCCGTCACTGCGCCCCCGGATGCGGCCGCGGAGATCTGCGCCACTGCGCGGCTCGCGTTCGCCAGTCCCACCGTCGATGACGCGGAGGATGAGATCTTCACGATCAGGCAGCGGAACCTCGAGAGGGCGGAGTCCGATGCGCTGTTCTGGCAGGTCTGGCAGCTCGCCGATGCCTGGGACGGGTATGCGGCGCTCCGCGACACCCCCGAGCTGACGGACGGCGCGGTCGTGGTCCGAGCTGCTCTCGAGAACCTGCTCGCCGAATGTGAGGCGCTCGCCTACTGATCGCGATCCGCCTCGAAACGGCCGCCGTCGCGTGGCCGCCGAGGGGATACGGCCAGTGCGGCGCCGATGTAGCCGAGCAGGGCGCCGAACCATACGAAGAGAGCGCCGTAGCTGGGCCCGGGGTATCCGCCCGCGATGGCGGCCGAGATCACCAGTCCCGCCGTGAGCAGAGCGATCAGGACCGCCGACTCCCGCATCAGAGTGCGTGCGCGCCTGCGGAGACCGACCACCATCAGAACGGCGAGGATCAGCACGACGATCCGCGCGAGCGGCTCGATGAGGCGCTGCCATTGAAGGACGCCGTCGGGGTCGCTGAACACATCTCGGATGGCCTGCGTCGTCAGGAGGGCGGTCGCGCTCCCCTGGATCCACGGCATGAACGATCCCAGGACGACGAACAGGAAGCCGAAGAGAACGAGGACGATGCGCACCGCCGGCCGCCAGTCCGGAGTGCTCTGCACGAGGGTGGCGCTCACGGTGATCTCCCGCCACCCATCACGAGCCGTGAAGAGCAGCTGGCGAGTCAGCGATCCGGCCGCCCGAGGGCGTGGAGCGCGCACCGCGACGCCCACGGTCGCCGTCGCCTGTGCCGGGACGACGACTTCGTCCGGATCGAACCGGAGCAGCACGGCCCGGTCATCCGACTCGCCGGCCAACCAGATGTGCAGCGGTTCTACCGCATCGTTGTTGTCGACGAAGAGCTGGAGGCTGCAGCGCTGTTCGCCGGCATCGAGCCTGATCTCTGCCGGATCGACCCGGAGAGCGACCGAGGCAGGGTGCGACGGCGCGACCGGCAGGAGACATGCCGCGCAGAAGCGGTCCGAAGAGTCCAGCTCCGCGTGGCAGAACTCGCATTCCTGCGCCGCCATCGCCGTGTCCTCACACTCGACACCACACTCGAGACCGGATCGTATCGCGCGCCGTTTTCGCCGGTACGCACTGTGCCCTTTCGGGCAGGGATCGCGACTCCATGCAGCGATAGATTGGCCGCGCGAAGGCGATGACGTCATGGATCCGTTGCACTCGGCCGCCGCACCGGTCGGCACCTCTCGCGGTCCGTCCCTCGGCGCGGCGGAACCGCCGGTTCGCCGCGTGGTCGTGGCGGACGCGATCCGGGCGGTCATCTTCCTCCTCGCCGTGACGCTCGGCGCCATCGCATTCCAGCCCCTCGTCGACGCGCCGGGGCTGCAGGCCTCCGCCGGCCTGCCCGGGACGGGGTACGTGGTGCCCGCGGCGGCTGGGGTGTCGTGCGACTGGACATGCCACCGCGAGAGGAAGCCCTCCTCGCCCGAGCCCGGCACCGACTTCGCCGCTCCATACGGCACGCCGGTGGCATCAGCGGACGCGGGGACGGTGATCAGCGTGAAGTCCGACCCCTCCACTGCCACCGGCCGGCTCATCGCCATCCGACTCGACGACGGATACACCGTCCGATACCTGCACCTCTCCGAATCCCTGGTGGACCCGGGGCAGCGGGTGACGCGCGGGCAGATCATCGCGGTGTCCGGTGCCAGCGGCGGTGGGCGTGACTGGCACTACGGGCCGCACGTGCACGTGACACTGTGGCAGGGCGCGGAGTGGTCAGGGCCCACCGTCGATTTCGAGCGTTACGTCGGGAAGTGAGCGCCGCCCGCACGCTCGGCCGGAGGCAGTCCCTGATGCCCATTGGGGCACGACTCGGGATTGTTGCGGAGCGCACGTTCTAGCATTCGGCTATGGAGGCGGTCGAGGAGCCGAACGGCGTGCTGATCTGCGGCAACTGCGGCACCAAGAACCCGCTGACCGCACAGTTCTGCTCCCACTGCGACTCGTACCTCGGATGGGATCGGGGCCAGGCGACCCTCGACGGCGCACCCCTCGCCGGGGCCGCTCCGCTGGTGGTGGAGGAAGCGCCGATGGCCGGGGCCCGCGTGGACGCGCCCGCCGACGCCGACAGCGCGATCACTGCTCCGCAGGACGCGGCCGCGCCCTCTCCGGCTCCTCCCCCGCCGCCGCCCGGACCAGCCCCGCCGACCGTGCCGCCCCCCACCGCCGGCACCGGCGATGCGCGCGCCCCGACCGAGGAGGCGGCACCGACGGCCCCCACGCAACGGGTACCCGACCCGCCGGCGCCCCCGAAGGCGCTCCCACCCGAAATCGCGACACCGACGATCGCGATCGAGATCACGCCGGGATCGACGACGACCGCGGCCCTCGAGATACGGAATCCTTCACCGATCGTCGACGGCTACGTCCTCACCCCGCTGAACGCGCCGCCGTGGCTGCTGGTCACCCAGGAGGACGCCCATCTCATGCCGGGGGAAGGCCGCATCATCACCGTGACGTTCGGCACGAGACCGGGCGGGATGATCATCGCGCAGCGACTGCAGGTGACGCTGGTCCTCCGCTCGGAGGCGAGTCCCGAGGCCCGCACCGAGGTCGAGGTAGCGATCACCGTCCCTCCGCAAGGGCCCCCTGCCTCGATGGAGGTGACCCCGACGCTGCTGCGGCTCGTCGACATCGCCCTGGGATCGTTCCAGATCCGCCTCGACAACCGCCTCGCGAACTACCCGCAGCGCTTCGCCCTGCATGGCCGCGACCCCGAGAAGGTGGTGCAGTTCTCCTTCTCGCCCGCGGTGGTCGAGGTAGGACCCGGCCAGCTTGTGGAGGCGGAGGGCATGTTCACTGTCCCGGCCATCGACGCGGGCACGGAAATCAGCCGGCAGCTCACCATCAGCGCCGCCAACGACGCCGCCGAACTCACCGCGCTCGTGACGCTCCTGCAGCGGACCTCTCCCGCGCCGGAATTCGTCCCGGTGGAGGTCGAGCTCGCGCCGAGCCATCTCACGGCGGTCGACACCGACACGGTGGACTTCGACGTCCGCATCGACAACCGCAACGGCAAGGCGCCCGCGTCCCTCGAGCTGCACGGCCAGGACCCGGAGGACCGTGCGCGGTTCGCGTTCACCCCGGCGCGTGTCACCGTGCCCGAAGGCACGGAGACCGTCGTGAGGGCGAGGATCCGCTCCTCTCTGCCGGAGGAGGGCGAGACCGTTGACCGACCCTTCTCGGTGATCGCATCGCACGGCCCGCACGACGTCGAAGCCACCGGCACGCTGGAGCTGACATCGACGCCCTCTCCGCTTCGGACCGCCGAGCTGCGCATGGAGCCGGCCGTCCTCAATGTCGGCGGCTCCCAGCACGGCGTCTTCCGGCTGCTCGTCGACAACCGACGTGGCGTCCGCCCGCTCGCCGTCGCCTGGTCGGGGCAGTCCTCCGACGGTACGGTGAACTTCCGGTTCCTCCCGCCGAGCACGACCGTCATGCCGCAATCGACCGGAACGGTCCGCGTCGAGGTGGAAAGCCCCGGTCCCCCGCCGTCGCAGTCGAAGGTCTCCCAATTGCGGATCACCGCCGCCGACGGGCAGGGGATGATCGAGACGTCGGCGACCCTCGTGCAGTCCGCCAACGACCGGCGACCGCTCGCCAAGCTCCTCTTCGTCATCATCGGCGCGCTGCTCATGGTGATCGGCGCGTTCATGCCCTGGGTGGATGGCGACGACTACGCCCAGCTCGCTGACATCATCGTGAACCGCAACGTGTCCGAGGTCGAGACCGCGGTCGCGGTGGCCGCCCACCTCGCGATCGTGCTGCTGGTCGTCGCGATCCTCTTCGGCTTGTCCGGCAAGTCAGGCAGCCTCATGCGCCGCTCCGCGGTGGTCGCCTTCCTGACCTCCGCTGGCTTCGCCGTGTACGCGTTCGTGGTGGATGACTTCGTGGTGCTCCTGGTCGGGCTTTTCGTCGTGTGGGTGGGCGCCGTGCTGGTGTACATCGGCGGGATCTTCGCCCGCCCGCGCCGCTGACTCCGCTGACGGGAGGGACGCTGTCGCGCGGGTGACGACGAGGACACAATGGGGGTTGTGGAGGCCAGGCTTCACGAGGGGTTCGAGGCAGCGCGGGCTGGGTCCGCGTCGCCGCCCGGACCGGTGCGCACTCCACCCGGCGGCAAGGTCGATGTGATCCGGCCCCGACTGCTGCGCCGCCTGGAGGCCCCGCGGGTTCTGTTGATCGCCGGCCGCGGTGCGGGGAAGACCACGCTGCTGCGTCAGCTCACCGAGACGCACGCCGACCACGACCGCATCACCGTCCTGGCTCTCGGTCCCGCGCACCGCCGTCCGGCCGTCCTCGAGGACGCGCTCGGGGCCGTCCTGGCCGGACGACCGGACACCATCGCGCTGGACAACGCCGAGCACGTCGTCGCGGGACCGGCCGCCGCCGTCCTCACGCGGCTGCTCGCCGCGCCCGAAGGGTTCCCCCGGATCGTGGTGGCGAGCGGCATCGCACCGGACTTCGCGCTCGCGCGCGCCGAGTTCACCGCGGTCTCCCTCGTGGAGGAGTGCGAGCTCGTGCTGCGCCTGGACGAACTCATGGCGCTCATCCGGCACCAGCTCGGTGTGCGCGTCGCACCCGACACAGCCGCGGGGATCCTTGATGCGACCGGTGGATGGCCGGCAACCGTGCGGCGGCTCCTGCTGCACGTTCAGTGCCAGGGTCCGGCGCGCACCGACGGCGACCTCCTGGACGCACTCGCCGATCCCGGCTGGCGCGAACCGCTGTCCTCCGGAGCCGGGGGTGCCGGCCAGGCGTGGCGGCTGCCGAATCCCCCGCCTCGAGCGGACCCCGGCGCCGCCCCGGCGCTGCTCCCGCCGCGGGTGTTCCGCGCGGTCCAGCCACTCGCGGGCGGCGACGTCGTCGGCGCCACCCGCCTGCTCGATGCCCTCGTCCGATGCCCCGCCGATTCATGGGACGCGTGGGCGGCGCGGCTCGCGCTGCTCATCATCCGCGCTCCCCTGCTCGGGACCACTGCCACCGCCGACGCGCTGTTCCGGCTCGAGCGCGACGCCGCAGCGCGGGGCCTGACACGGTTGGCGCGGCTGGTGCGCGGAACCCTCGGCGCAGCCGCCGCGCTGCCCTCCGCCGACGCCGCCCTCCGGGACACCATCGCCGCCTGCGCGGCGGACGGCGACGCCGTCGGAGAGGCGATCCTGGAGGCTCTGGCCCTGCTGTGGCAGCTGCGGTCCGGCGTGGTGCCGCGCGAACGGGACGCGGTGCTCGATCTCGCGACGCGGTTCGACGCGCTCGGCTGCCCGGACGTCGCGGGATGGATCACCGCCGCGCTCGTCCTGGCGGGGATCGAGGGCGCCCACCTCGCGCCGCCCGAGCTCGATGGGAGGCGGATCGCGGCGTTCCAGGATCAGATGAGCCGCGGCGCACGAGATCTCCTCGCCGTGGCCGAGAGCGAGGACGGCGATCGCTCCGGCCGGCTGCGCGCGTCCGCGCTGCGCATCGGCGTCCCTCGCCTCCCCGCCGCCCTGCGCCCTATCGAGCGCGCACCACGACCGCGCGGCGCCGAGTCCGTGCTCCATTCGGCCGACGCGCCGGTCGTGCTGACGTGCTTCGGCTCGTTCCGCCTGCGCATCGGGGGAAGGGATGTCGATGTCTCCAGCGTCCGCCCGCAGGCGCGCACTTTGCTGCGACTGCTCGCCCTGAGCGCCGGCGGGCCGGTGCACCGCGAGTGGATCGCCGAGATCATCTGGCCCGACCTGCCGTTGGACTCGGCGGTGCACGCCCTGCACGTGAGCGTGTCGAGCCTGCGACGCGCGTTGAACGCCTACGGGCATGGGACGGGCGGAAGGCTCGTCGAGCGGCGCGGCAATGCGTACGCGCTGCGACTGGACCGCTTCGACCACTGCGATCTTGTGTCCTTCGATTCCCGTCTGACCGCCGCCACCGACGCCCGCGCCCGCGGGGACATCGACACGGCGGTGCGGCAGCTGGATGGTGCGGTGGAACTGTACCTCGGCGACGTGCTGCCCGAGGACGGCCCGGCGGACTGGGTCGTCGGCACGCGGGAGCGGTATCGCGCCCGCGCCGCCGAGGCGGCCGCGGCCCTCGCGCTGCTGGAGCTGCGCCGTGCCGACACCTCCGCGGCGCTGCACGCGGCGGAGCGTGCGGTGGAGATCGACCCGTGGACGGACGCCGCGTGGCGCGCGCTCACGACCGTGCACCGATCCGCCGACGACCTCATCGCCCTCGCGCGCACCGAGGAGCGGTACCGCCGCATGCTCCACTCGCTCGGCGTGCGCTGAGCGCCCTGTCGTCAGCCGGAGACGGGCACCAGCTCGACCTCGAGATCGAAGAGCAGGTGGGCCGGCACCGACGCGGCAGCCGCACGGGCCAGGCGGGCGCGGTCCGCTTCCTCGAGCGGCACCGTGCTGGCCACCACGATCCGCACCCGCTGCTCTGGCGCGGCAGGATCCGGCACCGTTCCTATCCACACCCCGCCCCCGTCGGTGACGGTCACCTCGGCGGCCGGTCCGGCCGCGAGGGACACGGCATGCCGGATACCGGTGGCGGTGCCCCGAAGCCGGTGCAGCGTCGCAGCCTCGGCGATGAAGCGCCGCCGCTGCTCCAGCGGCCAGTTCTGGTCGAGCTCGACGTCGACCCATCCCGCCAGCCATTCCAGGAAGTCCGCCGGGGCGGAGAAGGGGTCGATATACGCCGGCAGGCTGTCCAGCACCGCGTACACCGGCGCCACCGTCGCGTCGAAGGCCGGCAGGAAGCGCTGCAGGAAGTCGTCGTCCTGCAGGATCCCGGGCAGCCGGTCGAGAAGGGGCGCCGGTGTGCCGAGGCCGGGGATGACACCGCGCATGTCACACCCCGGCGGTCACGCGGACCCGGTGTTCATACGAGAACGGGACCGACTCGGCGCCCCATTCCAGCCGCTGCGTCGGCTCGCCACGGGTCCCCTTGTCCGCATCAGCGGGGAACAGCAGCACCTCGTCGACGAGTTCGGTTCCGGTCAGGTTGTGCAGCACCGCGTGGAGTTCGCCGGCCGACAGCGGCCGACCGAAGGGCCAGCCCGTGCCGTCGGCGCCGCCGGTGAGCGGATCGAGATAGCGGTACAGCGCCTGCAGCGCTGCCGTCCGCAGGCTCGCGACGGCCACCCGAGGACGGGCGGCGAGACTCGCCACGACCGTCACTCCGCGGTAGTCCGGTGTGCGGAGCAGGACTCGGGCACCGGCGGAGCGGCGTGGCTCCAGCTCGTCGCGGATCTGGGTCAGCAGCTCGGCCGACGGCTGCAGATCGGCCAGCTCCCGCCGGCCGTCCTCGCCGATGGCCACCCGAGGGACCACGAGCACGCGCACCTCGCCGGAGGCGCCGCTCTCGGACGCGGGGATGCAGTGCACCCGCGCGACGCCCGGCGTCGACCGTCGCACGAGCTGCTCGTAGTCCTCCGGAGTCACGGCGCGGTCGCGGGTGCGCAGGATCAACGGCCCGCGGACCTTCGCCTCCTCGACGGTCTCGCCGTCGGCTCCCCCCGTCGCAGCAGCGCGGTTCTCGCAGCGGCCCACGAACGGGATGCCGCTGCGGACGACCACGAGGGATCCGGCCGAGAGGTTCCCGACGAGGCCGCCGCCGATGCGATAGCGCCGCACCACCAGCGGCGCGCCCTTGGGCGGGACGGCCCCGAAGGCCCGCAGGCTGCCGTCGGGCTCGCGGACGGCGGGCGGGAAGCGCACGGTTCCGCTGCTGCGATCGACGGTGATGCGCCGCTCGCCGGCATCGAGCCCGGCGAATGTGTCGGTCTCACGCCAGGACTCCCACCCCGCGCCGACGCCCACCTCGACGATGAACTCCGTGCCGTCCGCGACGACCGGGTGAGCCGCCAGCGGGAACTGCTGACCGGGCACCCCCTCGGACAGTCCGAGGACCTCGTCGGCCACGGTGGTGGCGTGCACGGCGGGGGCGACCGCGCCCACCGCGTCTGCCGACGCAGACCGCACCACGGGTGATGCGCTGTACGTCGGCGCTCCCGAATCGGCCTCGATCAGGCGGCACCGCAGCCATCCGGCCCGCACTCCGCCCAGCGTCGCCGCCGCATGGCTGCGCGGCACCACGAGGAGCACCTCGCCGGCCTGGTTCAAGCCACCGGTGCCGTCCGAGACCACGTCGCACGCTGTCCAGTCCGAGCCCGTGTATGCCTCCCAGCGCAGCGGGGGCGCGAGCGGGTCGACGCCGACGCCGCGCACGGCGCAGTCGAGGGTCAGCCGCACCGCCATCGCCCCGGCCGCGTCGTTCAGCCCGAACAGCAGCCCGTCGCCGACGGCGGGATTCGGAGAGAATGCGTCCAGCCGGCCGTCGCCCAACCGCGACGCCGACCGCACCGCGGGCTCCGCGTCAGCCGGCTGCGAGCCGATATGGGTGAGGCGGCGGGGCCGGACGCTGGTCGCGTCGGTCGTCGTGAACACGACTGCCGGCCGGTCCTGCGTCCGTCGCGTGGCCGCCCCGGTACCACCGGGGATCGTGACGTCGTGCGGTCGCGGCGCGGTGAGCCAGAAGACGATGTCGGTCGTGGCCGCGGCGGGAGGATGCGGCGACACTCCCAGCAGGTTCAGGAACTCGACGTACAGGCGGTCCGGCACCCGGTTGAGGCGGTAGAGGAGCTCATCGACCATCTGTGCGAAGGCCTCGAGCAGCGTCACTCCGGGATCGGACACGTTGTGGTCGGTCCACTCCGGGCAGGAGACGGCGATGAAGCGCTTGGCATCGTCCACGAGGTCCTGGAAGCGGCGATCATCCAGACGCGGTGCGGGAAGGGTCATGACGCCGTCCTTTCATGCTGGGGGATGACATAGAACGGGAACACGAGGTTGCGTGGGTCGTTCGTACCGCGGATCTCATAACGGACGTCGATGAGCAGTACCCCCTCGGTGCTGCGCTCAAGCGAGACCGCCACGCCGACGACGTCGATGCGCGGCTCCCAGAACCCCAGCGCGTCGCGGACGGCGTTGCCGATGGCGCCGGCCGTCGTCGCATCCGCGGGGGCGAACACATACTCGTGCACAGCGCAGCCGAACTCGGGTCGCATGGGCCGCTCCCCGGGGGCGGTCGCCAGGATCAGACGGATGCTCTCCTCGATCTTCCGATCGCCCTCTGACAGGGCGATGCGCCCGGTCGGGTCGGTGCGTACGGGGAACGACCAGCCCCGCCCGACGAACTCCTGCGCCATGACCGCTCCCGCCATCAATTGATCAGGACGGTCGCGCCGCGCACGGTGGTCACGCCGTCGGAGGTCACCGTGGTGGCACCGGAGCCGGCGAGCGTCAGCTGCGCGCCGGTGATGTCGGCGGACGCCGTCGCCGCAACCTCCAGGGTGGCACCCTTCACAGACAGCGCACCGGTGGCCTCGATCGCCACCGACGCCCCACGGATGGACACGGCGCCGGACGAGGTCGAGACCGCGACATCCTGTTTCGCGGTGATGGTGATGGGGCCTTCCGCGAGCAGCGCGATGCCCCGCTCGGCGGTCTGGGTCAGCGTCAGCTTCTGCGTGCCGTCGGATGTGGACAGCTCGACGCGCTCGTCGCCGGGCGCTTCCACGAACTCCAGGCGCATGCCCGTCCGCGAGGTGAACGACCGCCGCTCGATGCGGCCGCCCGACGCCACGTGCGTGTTCCACCCGCCGTGGGGCAGGTCGTGGCCGTTGTACAGGTTGCCGAGCACCATCGGACGGTCGAAGCGACCCGAGTCGAAGGCGACGAGCACCTCGTCCCCCACCTCCGGCAGCAGCGCCCATCCTCTTCCGTCACCGGCGCCCGGCTGCACCGTCCGGGCCCATCCGCTCACGTAGTCGTCGGATCGGGTGGGGAACGAGAGCCGGACCCGCCCGCGCTGCTCCGGGTCGGCGGTGTCGGTCACCACGGCCTGCAGCACTCCGGGCAGGGGCGCATCGGCGGGCGCGGGCGATGCGGACACCAATCCGAACAGCGAGCGGTCGGAGGCGTTGCTGACGACGACCGTGGTGGTGTAGCCGAGCCGGGAATCGAAGTCGTGCACAGACTCGGTCGCCGTGTAGCGCCCGTCGAACGGCGCGCCGAACCCGGTCAGCGCGATCGCGGTGCCGCATCGGATGACCGGGTTCCCGAGGATGTGCGCCTCGACCTCGGCGAACCCGCCCGCGATGCGGTCGGCGAGGGCAGCCGCCAGCAGGTCCTGGTCTGCGGGGGTGCCGCTTCCGTTTCCGCTGAGGTACGGCGAGCCGCCGAAGCCGTCGGCAAGCCGCGCCGGGTCGGCGTCGGGCAGTTCCGCGCTCCGCGTGCGGGCTGCCGCGGTGGACACGACGGCTGCCTTGGACTCGGCATCCCACCCGCGGACGTGCACTTCGGGCACCTGCTCCGCGCTGGTCACCGTGGCGCGCAGGTAGAGGGTGTTGACGCCGTACTGCAGCACGACCGGGTCGTCGCGGGCGCCCTCGGCGCCGTCGGGGGCGTCGCCCGCGTCCGGGGGTGGACCGAAGTCGAGCTTCCCCTCCCTGACGTCGAACACGCAGCCTGCTGCATCCGCCAGCCGCCGCAGGAAGACCCAGTCGCTCACGCCGTCCTGCGCGACATGTTCCAGCACGGCGGTCGGCGCCGAGATCGTCCCGGGCGACAGGCCCGCGCGGCGGACGACGATCGCAACGATGTCGGCCACGGTGGTGTCGAGATAGGCGGCGACGTGGCGGTTGCGCAGCAACCGGTGCGACCGATCCGCACCGCGGACGCGGGTGCGCAGGGATCCGCCGATGTCCTCGCGTTCGAGGGCCGTGACCTCGGCGGTCAGCAGCGGCTCCGGCGGTTGAGGACCGTTCGCCGAGGCGATCAGCCGCACGACCGAACCGATGCGCAGCGACGCCTTCTGCAGCAGGGTGCCGTCGCTGTCGACGAAGTCGAGCTCGAATGCGTCCGGGAGACCCGAGGCGTCGGTGATGCGCCCCCGCTCCAGGAGCCCCGCGAGCTCGGCAGGGAGCGGCGTTCCGTCGACCTCGACGGTCAGCAGGCTCGTGTAGGCCTCAGTGTGCACGGAGCACCTCGCGCAGGGTTCTGCCGCGCGTCGCCGCGCGGGCCATCTCGGTCGCCGACGGCAGGAGCAGGACGGTGCCGGGGCGCAGCCGAAGCGGATCGTCGATGCCGTTGGCCTCGGCGACCTCTCGCCACAGCTCGGCGTTGCCGTACTCACGGTAGGCCAGGAGCGGCAGCGAATCACCCTCGCGCACGACATGTGAGCGGCGGGGGGCGATCCCGCCGGACGTCGGGTTCTGCTTGCGCTTGGGGTTGGCGAACTCCTCGAGCGCGACCGTGCAGACAGCGCGGAGGGGCCGACCGTCCGGGGAGAACAGCGTGTACCGGGCCGAGACCGACGTCACGTAGCCGACGAAGCCGCTGAGCGTCCCCCACATGAAGCGCACCCACGGGGCGGAGGGCTTGCCACCGGTCTTGGATCGCGCCGTGGGCAGGCACGTCTCGAACAGACGCTCCACGCTCTTCACCACGAACTCGTCCTGCGCTTTGCTGGCGTCCAGGTACATCTCGACCGTCAGCTTCTGCGCATCCGGCCCCAGGTACGTCACCGGGCCGGCTGAGCCCGAGTTGTTCTGATTCTTCTTCTCCCACTTCGCCGTCTTGGCCATCGTGAGCTCGCGGGGGTTGAACTGGAAGTCGATGGCGAACTTGAACGGCCCGAGCTTGCCCGGCTCGGGGCCCGGTTCGTGCACGTCGATCCGCGCGTGCTCGAGCTTGGAGGTGTCGGAGGACGTCGAAGTCAGCGGCATGGCCTGCTCCTAGTACTTCGAATTCGTGTCGGTGAAGCCGTGATGCGCGATCTCCAGCGTCTCGGTGACGACCTTGGGCTGATCGGGGGCGAACGAGGGTCCCGTCCACCGGACGGGCACGACGTCAACGAGGGACCAGGCGGCGATGGCGTCGCCGGACGCCGTCATCGCGCGGATGGTGCCGGCGCTGCGCGTGAAGCCGGTCGTGACGCTCAGCAGCCACTGCAGTACCTTCTCGGACTCGGGTCCGAGCGGCCGGCTCAGCTTGACGTTGGGGTACTTCAGGCGGGTCGGGAACTGCCAGACGAAGCTGTTGTTGCCGCCCTCTTCCCGCGACTCCAGCACCACCTCGACGCCCAGGCCCTCGCACCCGGTGAAGGCGCCGAGCTCGGTGTCGTCCAGTTCCACGACGTAGCGGACGCTGACCGCCGTCTCCACATCGAGGGCCATCTCGTCACACTCCGTCGATTCGGACGCCGCGGCGCTCGCGGTCGGTCAGCAGTTCAGCCCGCAACCGACGCACCATCGCGGGGTACAGCGCAGCGGCGAGCGCGTCGACCTCCTCCGGACGCGTCGGCACGGCCGCCGGCGCGGCCGGTGCGGGCACCGCGCCCGCCATGACGGACGCTGCGGGTCCGGGGTTCGGAGCCGGGGCGGCCTCCGGGGTGGGCGCCGACGCGGCATCGGCCTCACCCTCGCGAAGTTGCTGCACGCTCGGGTGCCACCCGGCTCCCGAGAACGCCTCGCTGGTGGACGGGACCCGGGGATCGCCGACGCGAGCGGAGCGGGTCGCGAGCCGCTGCACGAGCGCCGTCGCGTGGGTCGGAGCGTCCACGGGGATCGGGTCCGGCGGCTGCGGCGCGGTGGCGGGGCGCGCGGGCACCAGGGCGGCGCGCTGAATGTGGAGCGCGGCGGCCCCCGGGGCTTCGGGCGGCTGCTCCGGAGGGAGGGGCGCGACGAGAACCGGGGGGCGGAATCCCACAGCGGCGGACCCCGGCGCAGTGCTCTCGGGCCCGCGCGTCGAGAGCTGCACCGCTGGTCGAACGACTGCCGGTGCCCGAACCCGGGGCGCTGGCCCCACCGCCGGCGCGCCCGACCGGGGCAGCGATTCGGTCCGGACGGTGCGCTGCAGGACCGAAGGGGTCGGCGACGCCTGCAGCAAAGGCTGCACGTCCGCCTGGCTCGTCACCGGCGTGACATCGACCTCGATCGCTTCGGCCGGTGCCGCGCTGCCCGCGGCGGAGACCTCCGCCGCCCCCTCCCACCGACTCGCGGGCGTCGCCTCCGCCACGGCAGGGGAACCCGATCGCGATGCGTCGCCGTCCGCGTGCCGGCTTGCGACCGGCGCGGCCGGAAGGGGTTCGGCGGGGAGGCCGACGGAATCGGCGGTGGACGCGCGCGGATCCCGTGTTACCGGCACGTCCGCGGAGCGGCCGACGACAGTGCGCCGCTGGATGAGCAGAGGCTCCAGGGCGTCTGCGGTGGGCGGGATCCTGGCCACCACACGCGGCTCGGGTCCGCGGGACGCACCCGAGCGGGATACGGCGGGAAGATCGTGGCGGGAGACGGCCCTCGGCGGGATGGACCCCGCAGGCGGGAGCAGCTCTGCATCGCGGGTCGTCGGCGACGGGCGTGACGCGGTACCGCCATCGGCTGCGGCACGGCCATCAGCTGCGGCATCGTCCTCAGCATCGACCTCGACGCCCGCGTCGCCATCGGCATCGACCGCGAGCCGGCGGGACACGACAGGGGCGACGCGCCCAGCCCTCCCCGCCGACGCGCGAGGCTGCTGCCCCGGGGAGGAATCGGTGGCGGGCACCTGCGTCACCGTCGTCTCTTGCGGAGGGGAGGACGGCTCCGCGCTGCCCTCCCCGGCGTCGGAGACGGCGTCGAGACCGGGCTCGGAGGACGCGGCCTCGCGCTGGGCGAGGGCAGGCACCGGTTTCCGAGCGGGCCCGCTCGTGTCCCCCGCGGTGCGGCGGAGAGCGAGATCCGAGAAACCGGAGGAAGCGGCTGGGCTCCCGGCGACAGGGTCCAGGTCGATGGTGCCCCCCGGCGCATCGCCGGTGCCGTGCACCGCCGTGCCGCCCAGAAAGGACGGATCGGTCCTGAGCGGCAGCGACGGCAGGAAGTCGGCGGCGAGCACGCCGGGCGAGCCATCCGCGATCGTGGTCTGCACCGGCGGGAAGAACGCCCATCCGGCCGGCTCCGGCGGGGCTCCGGCGGGAACGGCAGGCGCGGCCGTGCGCGCCGTGCGCTGCCACGGCCAGCGCACGGCTCAGTCCCCCTCGCTCATATGCCGGTTGATCTTCGCGATCTCGGCGACGTAACGCTGCCGCTGGGGGTGCTCGAGGTCGAGGATGTCGTTCAAGGACCAGTGGAAGTGGTAGGCGACGTACGCGACCTCCTCGTGGATACGGCCGGCCGCGTACGTCATGATTCCCCCAGGCGCCCACCCGCGAGGTCGGCGGTGAACCGGTGATCGCACTCCGGGCAGGTGATGGCGATGCGCGTCGTGCCTTCCGCGTTGATCTGCCGGTAGAAGGCCTGCAGGAACGCGACATCCGACGCGAACATGTTCTCCACGACCGTGCCGTCGATGGTGGCGAGGGCGCCGAGGGAGGTGATGACGCGGCCCAGCAGCACGACCGTCGTGTACGCAGGATTCTCCTGCACGCGGGCGTCGTAGAGCGGAAGCAGCTCGTCACGTGCGGTCGCGAGCCGCATGACGCCGGAGCGATGCACCCGGCCCGCCGAGTCGAGGTACCCGCGGGGCAGCTCGAACGGGAACTCGGTGCGCATGGCCGTGTCATCCGGGGCCGCCGGAGCTGTCGAGGGTGCCGTGGCGAGGACGCGCTGCATCACGCCACGCTCGATTCGTCGTAGCAGACGGTGAACTTCTCCGTCGCCTGCTCGGTCGCGCCGGCCTTGAGGCTGTTCAGCTCGACGCTCTGCACCCAGCAGTTGACGAAGTTGTAGGTCTTGATGGTCTCGCCCTTGTAGTCCAGCAACGCCACCGATGCGGTCTTGCGGGCGCCGGCGACATCCCCCTCCATCACGACCTTCAGCCAGTCGGTCACTGTCTTGGAGTCGGTGAGGCCCCGCGTGACGGTGAACTGCCCGGCCTTGGGACGCCCGATGAGCTGGCGGACGATGTACTTGCCGTCCTTGGTCTGCTGCTTCAGCTCGATCTTGTCGACCTCGGTCTTCAGACCAGAGACCTCGACGACCTTGGGGATCTCGATGCCGTCGATGGTCACGGTGAACGCATTGGCGGGCGATGAGTCGAACGGATCCATTGCCATGATTCCTCCTCGATGCGGGTTCGATCACTCGGTGACGATGCTGGTGCCACCGGAGAATTGCGACAGCTCGAATACGACGAACTCCGCCGGTTTGACCGGCGCGACGCCGATCTGGCAGATGACCTGTCCGGCGTCGACGATTTCGGGCGGGTTGGTCTCTTCGTCGCACTTGACGAAGAAGGCCTCCTCCGGCGTCCGGCCGAAGAGCGCGCCCTTGCGCCACTCGTTCAGCAGGAAGCTGGAGATCGACCGGCGCAGCTTGCCCCACAGCGCGGCGTCGTTCGGCTCGAAGACGGCGAATTGCGTGGCGCCGAGGATCGACTTCTCCAGGTAGTTGAACAGGCGCCGGACGTTCACGTACCGCCAAGCGGCGTCGCTCGAGAGGGTGCGCGCTCCCCAGACGCGGATCCCCTGGCCCGGGAACTTCCGGATCGCGTTGATCCCCACGGGGTTCAGCAGTTCCTGCTCAATGCGTGTGAGCTGCGTCTCCACGGCGACGACGCCGCGGATGATCTCGTTGGCAGGCGCCTTGTGCACGCCCCGGTCGTTGTCGTTGCGCGCCCACACCCCGGCGATGTGGCCGGAGGGCGGGACGAACTGATTCGTCCCCGACATCGGGTCCAGCACCTTGATCCAGGGGTAGTAGAGCGTGGCGTACTTCGAGTCGTGGGCCGCGTCCGCCCGCCACGTCGTGATCCCCTGCGCACTCAACCCCGGTGGCGGGTCGAGGATGGCGAGGCGGTCGCCCATGAGCTCGCAGTGTGCGACCATCGCCGATTGCACGGCCTGCACCGTCTCGAGGTCGATCGCGCCCTGCTGATACGCCGCCATCAGGTCGGGTACGGCGACCATCGTCACCTCCTCGATCTCCTGGAGGCCACCGAATCCGGTGCGGTCGGCAGGATCGCCGATGTAGTCGGCAGCGCGCAGGCGGTCCACGGCGAGCGGCTGCGGCGCGGGCTCGGGCACCGCCAGATCGAACGTCCCGGTCGCAGGCTTCAGTGCCGCGCCCTGGGCGACTTCGGTCACCGTGACGAGCTTGGACTCGCTCGACACCTTCGTGACGATGTAGTTCTCGGTTCCCGGCTTCGTGGAGACGTTCTCCCAGACCTCCGGCGCACGCCCCTCGAGAATGACCGACACCTTGAATTCGTCTTCGGCGGGAGCCTCGCCGCCGGCTGGGCCCACCTCCACCTTGACCGGCTTGGCGTTGGCGGCGGCGCTCTTGGCCGTGATCGCATAGCCGCCGATGGTCACCGTCGGTGCGGCATTCACGGACTTCGCGTCCTTCTCCTTCTTGCTCTCCCGCCCGGGGCCCTGCTCCGACGTTCCGATCCGGACGATGTAGCAGTTTCCGCCCCCGTTCAGGAAATAGCCGTACACCGCGTATGCGAGGTAGGCGCCCGCGTACAGCCCGCCGAACGTGTCCACGTACTGCGTCCAGTTCGACACGAGTGTCGGCTGGTTCTGTGGGCCGTCCGGCGCCACACCCACGAAGGCGGCGACGGCGGTGCCGACACCCTCGATCGGCCGCGTCGCCGCATCGACCTCGTGCACGTAGACACCGGGAGATAAATAGGTGGGCATCTCCGACTCCTTCACTCAGACACATCCGTGCCCTCAGTGTTCGACGGCAGGTGCCCAGGATGAGAGTCCGTCGGGCCGGGCGTGCGGGTACCGGCCCGTGCGCGAAAGGGCAGGGTGGCGACGCGGCCGTAACGTCGCCGGATCGTTCGGTGCCGCTGGTCGGCATGACGCTACAGCGCGGGTGAGATCCCCGGGTTCGCGCCGCGGGCAGCGCGCTCGACGCCGCTCGCGGTCTCGGACGTGATCAGGTCATCCGGATCGACGTAGGCGTACCCCTCCGCGTTGGCGCTGATGGACAGCTCCCGATGGGTGCCGTGGCGGTCCATGTACTCACGCCCGGTGTCCTTCACCCACCACCACGAGCTCAGGAATCGATACGTCCGCAGATCGGCTGCCTTCACCAGCGCCCACTTCCCGCCGCCGGATCTCGGAGCGAAGCTGTGGTGCGACAGGACCGTGACGACCGGGGGAAAATCCTCGGAGTCGAGCTGCGTGAAGGCCCCGCCCCGGCCGTAGACATACATGTCGCGGTCGGTCCCGAAGATCGCGGAGTCCTTCACTGTCCGGACCGACCCCGGCTGACCAGCGGCGATCTCAACCTGCAGGCGGTCGTCCTGCGCCGCTTCAAGATGACTCATCAGGCTGTCCAGCTGGGGCGTCAGGATCGGGCTGAGGTGGTACCGGTAGTCCTTGTCCGCATCGCTCCATACCTTGACGGCCCATCCTTCGTCGAATCGTTTGAAGGCAGGACCGTGGGGCATGGCGGCGTTCAGTTCGTTCCACGCCTGAAGGTCCCGCACCGTGATAGCCAGGGATGCGACCATCCGGGTGAGCTCGCCGGGGTCGATCCTGTGCACGACGATCTTGTCGAACGATGGCGTCCCCGCCGGTGGTGTGTCGCTGCGCACCACCGCCCGGATCGTCTCCTGCGACAGCGAGCCGGAGACGATGGAGAATTCTCCGCTCCAGCTGCCGCGGTCGACGAGAGCGAGGTCGGGCATGACGCCGTGGCGCATCCACCAGTTGACCATCGCGATGCCCTCGTGGCTCTGCCGGATCTGCTCGAATTCCTTCGCTTCTGCCGCGGCTTGCGCCTGCTCGGCGATGTCGAGCCCGAGGCGAACGACCTCGATCGCCGCGAGGATGCCCGCGCCGACGCGCGTGAAGGCCGGCGTCGTGATGCGACCACCCGGCCCGTAGACCTGCCGTCCCCCGAGGGAGGATTCCGCGATCTCGTTGAGGCGCAACTGCCGGGCGGCGGTAATGCCGAGCGTCATGCGGAACTCGGTGCTCATCCGCCGAGAAACCACACGACGAGACAGCTGCTCGGACAGATTCTGGATACGATCGGTCGTCCAACTCTGCCGAGTCACGTCCCATGCGGCACGCACGTGCTCGGCGAAGACCCGGTTGCCGAGGACGGCCCGAGCCGCCCGCAGGAGCTGCAGCTGCTCAGCCCGGATGGCGTGGACGTCCTGGAACCGTCCGGCATCCAGAGCCATCGCCATCTTCACGACGTTCAGGAAGACACGGGAGTACGCCGACATGCTGCGGACATGCGTCTCGAGATCGCCGCGGGCCGTGGAGAGGATCGTCGTCGCGGTGGCCGATGCCAAGTTGCCCATGTCGCGGTTCACGCCGCTCACGTCACGGCTGCCCCGCATCCCGGCTTTGCCCGAGGCGCCGGCGCGCATGCTGTCCCACACCGTGTCGGCGACGGCGCGCAGTCGCGTCTCCTGATCCATCAGGTCTTTGTGGGTGCGATTCGTCGAGGCGACGAGGGCGCCGGGCGCGGCGGTGGCCGCAAGGGTCTGGGCGATGGACCCGGCGTCGGCCCGTAGCTGCGCGATCTCCGCCAGTTTGGCGTAGGCCTGGCTGAGGACGTTGCCGTGCGTTCCGGCGATCTCCAGGACCTGCCGGACGCCGGACGTGTCCATAGTCACCGTATGCAACTGAGCACCGCGGGCGCGCACGACCTCTGCGGAACCTTGCGCGCTCGGGCCGGTCGTCACCCGCTCGGTGGGGACGCCCGCGACATCCAGGAAGCCGATCGACGACGCTGGGGCGGCAGCGAAGGAGGCGCTCGTTTGAGTGATGAGGCGCGTGCTGCCGTTGCCGGACTCGAAGGCGAGTTGCAGCATCCGGAGGATGCCGGCGGCGTCGGGGCCGGTCTGTTTGCCGCCGTGGTGCGGCAGCTCCATGAGACGGAGGTTGCGGGCATCGGCGCCCAGCAGTCGCCGGAAGGCGACCTCCCCCACCGCGTTGACGATCTCGGTGAATTGCCGTCCCGCCGCGTCCGCCGTATACACCGATCGTTCGCCGGTCACCAGGTCGGTGACCACGGTGACGGGGCTCGTGCGGTTGCGGTTGAACGTCTGGCCGACGGAGGATCGCGCAGCCGTGTGCGGGGCCACCGACCGGAACTCGGTGATTTCGAGGTTGTCCAGAATCGTCCGGCTGACGTGGACGCCACCGGTCTGAGTTCCACCGCCGGTGACGTCGACGGTGATGAGGCGCTGCGTCGTCTGCACAGTGAGGTTCGCGCGGCTGAAACGGCCGCCGGCTTGGAGCTGCTCGGCGGCGACGCGGACGGCGGTGTCTGAGAACCCCGCCGTCGCCAGCAGCGGCCGCACGGCATTGATGTGGTCGGCATCGGGATGGGAGACGCGGATCTCGCTGGGCGCGCTTGCGACACCGCCCGGACCCGTGACATACCCCACGGCGGCGAGAAGCCGCGTGACGCCGGGCGCCGTCGGCGAGAACGACGTTCCGCTGCCGGCATCGAGCATGATGCTGCGGCCGCCGATCGATGACAGCAGCACGCAACGTCCCTTGGCGACCTTGAACAGGTAGGCCTCCGCACCGGCCGCCAACGGCGCAGGAGCGACGACCTGCAGAGCCGCGACGCGCACCAGGTCGAGCCGGGTCGGCGTCGAGAGGGACAGCAGCAGATCCGGACGCGGGGCGATCGAGAACCCGTGGGGGAACACCGCGGCCAGGCGCGCCTCGTCGTCTCCCTCCAGCACGACGTCATGACGGACGAGCTCGTCCTTCTCTTTCGCGTCCAGCACCGGAGCCGGGGCCCCTGGCGTGGCGTCGGGAACCGGACCACCCCGCTGCAGGTTCCTCGCGATCGCTTCGTTCCCCGCGATCCGCTGCCACGTGACGACGTCTGCAGTCGACCACCGGCTCACCGAAGGAACAGGAAGGCGAGACGCCGCTGCACCTCCGCCTTCCGTGGCGCTCCTCTTCGCCGCCTCCGGCACGCGCGCGCGGGGTGAAGGCGATTGCTCGCGGACCACGGTCTTCGTCCCCTCACCTGCTCAAGCACGCCGCGGACAGGGCGCCCTGGTCAGCCGGCCTCCTCCGAAATCTCCTCCTCCGGCTCCCCGGCCGCATCCTCGCGTTGTGCCACGGCTCCGGCGATATCCGCCCCCTCCTCGCCGATGTCGCGCTGCACCGCCGACGCGACGGGAGCCGGAGCGCTGAGCACGCGGCTGGCGTTCTCCGAAGCCGCGCGCTCGAAGCGGTCACCGGGGTCGCTGACGCTGATCCCCCCGGCGGTCGGCGTCCCCGCCACCGGACCCTCGCGCTGCTGCATGACGTGCGTGAGCTCGTGCGCGAGGGTGGTCCTGCCCTCCTCCGAATGGGGGTCGTAGGCGTCGCGCTGGAACACCACATCCGGCCCCACTGTGTACGCCCGGGCGCCGACGGACTGAGCGGACTGCGCCGCCGCGGCATCCGTGTGCACGCGCACGTCACCGAAGCTCGCTCCGAGACGGGACTCCATGTCGGCGCGGACGTCGTCGTGCAGCGCATCTCCGCCCGACGCGATCGTGTCGAGCACCGGCGAGCGTTCCTCCTCGACCAGGTCGGAGGTGGCAGCGTTTCCGGCTTCCCGCTGCAGCTGAAGGACGCGGTCCGCGCTCAGGACGTCGAGACGCGACTGCGGCACCGTTCGGCGGAGCTCCTGCCGCCCACTCATCGAAGGACGCGCCGTCGCCGGCCGCTCCCCGTACTCCCATCCCGGCATCACCATCACCCCTTCTGATCTCCTGCTTGCCTACCGTCGGTCGGGAGCGGGGAATCGCCTTTTCAGGCACCCCTTCGGGCACACTTCCGGATGCCGGGGCGGCAGGCATAGTCACTTCCCCGCCGCCCCACCACCCGCGGTCGCCGCCGCAGCCGCGCCCACAAGACGCGGAATGGGCTGACCGGCGACCTGTGCGGCCCGCGCAAGCGCAGCGATGAGCCCTTCGTACCCAACCGCAGCCGCGCCCAGGGCCTGGGGCGCCACGGCGAGAGCGGCGACACCGGCCATTCCCAGCGCCACCATCGACTCCACTCCCGCGCCCGCACCCGCCGGCTGATTGATCTGCTCGCGCACATGCTCCGGGCTCTCGATCATCTGATTAACGAAGGCGTACAAAATCGCGCCGGGTACCGGGCATCCCCAGACGAGGACACCCGGTCTGCCTTGATCCGCGAACGGAAGCACCCCCGTGGTCCCTGGGTTGCCCGGACTTCCGGGGCGGAAACCTGCGGCCGCATCCACGAGGAGGCCGTTGAGCAGGCTCACGTAATCGAGCGCTTCCCCCACCGCCAGACCTTGGGAGCCTAGGGGCTTGATCTCGAACACCTCGAGCCGCGGCAGGTCGACGATGTCCGGTCGCATGTCCACATTGGTGAACAGGTCCGCCGCCCCGCCGCGCACCCGGAACTTGGTGGCCACCCGAGCGATGTAGGCCGCCGCGGGCAAGTCGTAGAAGGAAAGGGGGTTCAGTGATTCATAGATGCCGCCGATCATCTGGTGCGCGAGATTCCCGGCAGCCAGGGCCGGGGGCTGCGGCCCCTTCGGGACGAAGGCCGCACCCATGGCCGTGGCGAGCGTGCGGTCCAGTTGTTCCGAGCCCGCCTCGGTACCGGCGCCCTCCACCGTCCGCACGTTCAAGCACAGGCGCGTGTAGGCGAGGGCTGCCGCATCCGGCATCCCCGCTTCGCGCATGAGCCCCACCACGGTGAGCGTGCGGGTTCCCAACGGGTCGGTGGAGACGGTCTCGTAGCGCGCCCGGATCCCGTCGAGCACGCGACTCCGGCTGACTCCGGACATCGCTCGAACGGCCGCGTCGGCGAAGTCCGTCAGAACCGTTGAGTCCAGCGCCGCCACGCGTTCCCGGATCCCGCGGTCGTCGAATCCGTTCACCGTCACCGCTGCGGTCATCCAGTCCTTCGCGGCGACAGCGAGGTTCCATTCCTCTGCGAGCAGCGCGCCACGGACCCGGTGCAATTCGGGCGGGCACGAGGAGCGGATCGCTCCTCGGTCGGTGACCGTGAGTGATTGTGCGCGGGCCCGCAGGTCGACGTCAGGGAATTCGTCGAGCACCCGTGCGGCATCGGCCCATCGGAGTTCGCCGCGCGCGCGACTCAGCCGATCGTCGCGCCCGTCGGCGGCGGTCGGCGGGCCCGCCGGGTCCCCGCGCTGCACCGTGGGCATTTCTCCGGCTCGCAACAGTTGAACGGTGGCCGCGTTGCCTGCCGCGCGCTGCAGGCTCAGGGCGGCCGGCGAGGGCGACGGAAGCAGCCGGCCCTCGGACTGACGATGCGCACGGCCCGAGGGCTGCGGCGATCGTCGGTGATCTGCGTGCGATGGGCTGTGCTGTCGCTCCTCGTGCATGACTCACCGCGCGATGAGGGTCCAGTACTTGCCGAACTCGCGTTCGGCGGTGAGACGACCGAGCTTGCGGTATTCGCGCTGCACCGCCGTGATGACGTGCTCCATCGTCAGGACGCCCCTCGCGCCGGCCGCGAAATACGCCGCCGTCACGGCGGCTGCCCGGATCGCGCCGCCAGCCAGTTCGAACGCGCTCCCGAGGAACTGCAGGTCCAGGTCGTCGTCCCGCGGTATCCGCACCCCTAGGCACCGGTCCCACAGCACGGCGCGGTGCGCGGCATCCGGAAGCGGGAAGTCCACGACGACGTCGAGTCTGCGCGTGAAGGCCTCATCGATGTTCGCGCGGAGGTTGGTCGCGAGCAGCGCCAGGCCGTTGAAGCTCTCCATCCGCTGCAGCAGGAACGCGCTCTCGACGTTCGCATACCGGTCGTGCGCATCTTTCACCTCGGATCGCTTGCCGAAGATGGCGTCCGCCTCGTCGAACAGGAGCACCGCGTTCACGTCCGCGGCCGCGGCGAAGATCTTGTCGAGGTTCTTCTCGGTCTCGCCGATGTACTTGTCCACCACCGTCGCCAGATCGACGACGAACAGGTCGAGTCCGAGCTCTCCCGCGACGACCTCGGCCGACATGGTCTTGCCCGTTCCGGAATCTCCCGCCAGGAGAGCGACCACGCCATGCCCGCGGCCGCCGCCGGGGCGCATGGTCCATTCGCCGAGGACGCGCTCGCGGAAGCGGGCGCGCAGTTCGATCTCGTGCAGCGCGTTGAGCACCGCGGGGGGCAGGACGAGATCGGTCCAGCGCACCGCCGGCTCAACGCGACGGGCGAGGCGGTCCAGAGCGGATCCGTTTCCGGCGCGGGCTCCGGCACCCAGGTGATCCGCGGTGACCGTGCCCGTCGGCGTCAGCGCCGCCTGCGTGCGTGCTGCGGCGGCGGCGCGGGCCACCTGCTCCGGCTTGAGCCGGAACTGCTCTGTGGCTCCCGCCACATCCACACCGAACGCGGCGGGCCCCAGCGCCCCCTGCCACAGCGCGACCCGTTCGTCGATCGTGCTGGGAGGCACCTGCACGAGTGCCGGCAGCTGCTGCGTCCACGACGCGTCCCACGCGCCCTCGCCGATCAGGATGGTCGGCCGGGACACGGCGTCCACCGCCGCGACGAGAGCCGGCTCGATGCCACCGACGACCGGCCCGGCCACGAGACCGCATCCGCGCAGCCGGACTTCGCGCACCGCCGCACGCGCGAGCTGCACGGAGTCCGGGGCGCTTCGGAGCTTCTCGAGGTCCAGGACGAGACTGTCGCTGCCCACCGTCGACAGCGCGCGCACCGCCACGGACGTGCCGGATCCGGTGCTGGAGTCCCGCAGATACACGGAGCGGATGCCAGCACGCAGCGCCCGCACGATCTGCGCGGGATCACCCCACTCGGCCGCCAGCGGCTCAGCCAGCACGCCCGCCAGCGGCAGGTCGGTCGTGTCGTCGCCGAGCAGGTGTCCGACGACACGATCGGGGACGCGGAGCATGCGCGCCGGCAGGGCTCGATCCGGCTCGTCGAGCGTGAGAAGGCCCCCGGTGAGGAGCGGGCCGTGCAGCAGTCGTCCCCGATCGGCGACCAGGATCAGGGACGCGCCGCACAGCTCCAATGCCAGCCCGACCGTCGGGCGGCGCTGTGTGACGTCGTCGTTGAGGTACCCGAAGAAGCGCTCGAAACGCGGGTCCACGTCGGCGGCGAGCGCCACCAGAAGGAGTTCCACGTCGAGCGGCGAGAGTGCGAACTCCCGTGCCAGCTCGCGCAGCCGGGACGGGTGACCGGCCGCTTCGGCCAGATCCGCCTCCCGCTCGCTCGCGAGGAATGCCGTCGACGCATCGGGCCGCAGCGGCGGTCGGCGCTCGGTGTCCAGCAGGCGATCCACCATCTCGTCGCTCAGGTACAACCCCCGGAAGGGGTCGTCCGGCTGCGGATCGTCCGCGCGCCGCGCCGCCACGAGCCTTCGGATGCGCTCCTCCACCGCCGCGACGCGGCCCAGGAGATGCGCGGCGCTGGGGTCGCGGCGCATGTCAGCGTCGCCCGTCTCGAGGACGCGCGGCCCGGGGCGTCCGCGGGATGTCGGCAGACCGCGCTGGGTCCGGAGCCGCCGCTCGGAACAGCCGTTCCTCAACCGCGTCCGGCATGTTCTGGAACGTCGCTCCCACACCCTCGGTCACCGGCGCGCCCGCGGTCCGGGACACACCCGGGAGCACCGGTGCGAGGACCACAAGGTCCAGTGACGGCTTCAGCTCCCCACCGAGGGAGGACCACACATCGGCGAACGCACGGTCCTCCGGGGGTGGCAGCCCCACCGTGATCTGCACGGGTTGGCCGGTGTCGGCGATACCACCCACGCGGAATTCGTCCGGCAGCGCGTCGAATCGCAGGAAGCATTGCAGGAGCTGGTCCAGCAGCCGGTGCTCGTCATCGGGCCGCTGCGTCCATGCGGTCACGAGGTAGGAGAGCTTGAAATAGCGCGGCGCCGGGGTTCGTCCCACCACGATGCCGCGCGGATCCCGCCGTTCCAGGAACCCGTTCTCACGGCGGCGCGTGTCCTCCCGGATGTCGTAGAGGTACAGATCCACGGTCGGCGCGTTCCGGCGCGCGGCCCAGTCGGTCGTCGGCGCATCGAGCACGACGTCCACGTCCGGGTCGGAGATCGCGTCGGTGCGCACGATCGCCCGGATGGCGTCATCCACCTCCCCGATCACGCGCCCACGCGCGACGTTCCGGTCGCATGGCGGATCATGCGCGCCTCCCCTCCTCGCCTCCATGGTCGCCACAGCGCGGTCGTGCGTGCGCGGAATGCGGGCACGGCGGCGGGCACCGTGCGGTGCCCTCTCGGGCAGAGCGATGCGCGGTGATCAGATGAGTCCCTCCCGCAGGGCGTAAGCGACCGCGTGGGACCGGTTGCGCAGCTGCAACCGCGTCGTCACGTCGTGCAGGATGTTCTTCACCGTCCGTTCGGAGTACGACAGGCGCAGCGCGATCTGCGCGGTGCCGAGGCCCTCGGCGACCAGGCGAAGGACCTCCACCTCGCGTGCGGACAGGCCGTTGAAGGCGATCCCGCGCGGATCGAGGACGGTGCGCTGAAGCCTGCCGATCTGCTCGAGGAGGCGGCCCAGCATGTCTGGTGGGACAGCGCCCTCACCTGCGGCGGCGGAGCGGATCGCCGATACCAGCCGCTCCGGCGTGGCTTCGACGCGCCGGACGATCCCCACCACGCCCACTTCGATCGCGCGGACCAGACCCTGATCATCGAGGCTGGCAGGGATCAAGATGACCTTGGCGTCACCGTTGCGGCGCAGGAAGCGCAGGGTGTTCAGCGACTCCTCGTCCACGGCATCCACGAGCACCAGCACCACCTCAGGGTCCTCGTCCTCACGCGGAGAAACGACGCGCACCTCGGGACGGGGACGGAGCTGGCTGGACAGGCCAGCCTCCGAAATAGGGTCACGGGCGAAGACCCGGACCGCGATACGTGACATCATGTCCTCCTCCTCGGGGGTCGGCGAGCTGCCGGGCCCAGCCTGCTCCCCCGCACTCTTCGTGCACTCAACACCGGCTCAACGGGCACGCTGATTGCCCCCACGCCCGCACCGGCGACCCGCCCCTTTCCCTCACGCTGGGGTACCGTCGCCCGCACCGGCTCCCCTCCCCGGAGGTGACACCCGGCCGGCGTTGCTCCCCCGCGAGAAAGGAGCCGGATCGTGCCCACTGGGCCTGCCCTGCGCGTCGGTGACATGGCCGCTTGCCCGCTGTCGGAGGGCGTCACGGTGCACATCGGCGGTCCCATCACGCCGGCGGCGGGCGTCCCCGCGGTCCTCATCGGCGGCATGCCGGCCGCGGTCGCGGCCGGCACCCCCGGCGGAATCGTGTGCGCCTCCCCCGCCCCGAACGGGCTGGCGACCGGCAGCGCGACGGTCCTCATCGGCGGGCGTCCGGCGGCGCGACTGGGCGATATGTCGATTCACGGGATCCCGGTGGGCCCCGGGCCCGGGTGCACGACCGTGATCATCGGCGGCTGACGCGCTCCTGGCCCCTGAGCCGAATTCACCGGCGGTCGGTCGCTCCGGAGTCAGCGAGGATGACCTCCACCTGGCGTACGGTGCCGGTGCCACGGAACACGAACCTGGCCCCGCACGGGGGCGGCCCATCCACGCGCGGCGCGCTGAGCGGGCGGAGCTGCTCCGCCCAGGTGAAGGCGACGTGCCGGTAGGGGCGTGATGCGACGACGAGCCCGTGTTCGTCGAGCAGGTCGACGTCGAAGTCGATCGCCCCGGGCCCGTCGGCGGTCACGGTGACCATCGACACCGGCGCGGCCTCCGCGAAGCGAATGGTCAGGGCGTCACCCGGGGCGACCGCGACCGGGATGGCTGCCCGGTCATCGACCAGTGCTTCCAGCCCTGCAGACGTCCTGTCGGCGCGCGCGGGGTGCGCGAGGTCCTGGACCGGCTGCGAGAAGCCGTGCAGTGTGCGGGAGGAGATGGGGCGAGAGTGTCGGGCCCACCCCGTCGGGGTGGACGACAGCTCGAAGTCGATGCGGCAGCCGCGTTGTAGGACGTCGTGACCGATGCTGATGTCGTGCCACTCCCTCCCGTCGACGCGGACGGAGGAGATGAACGAATCATCGGGGTCACCGCGGACGATCCGGATCTCAACCTCGTTGCCCCCGAAGGGACGCAGCACAGCGCGGCGCACGGACGGCGGCACCAGCACGTACGTGCCCGTGGCGGGGACCAAGGGGTACAGGCCGAGCGATGCGAACAGATACCAGGCGCTCATCTCGCCGTTGTCCTCATCGCCGGGGTACCCCTGGCCGAAGTCGGATCCGACGAAGAGCCGGTCCAGGCATTCCTTGACGAGCCGATGGGCGTCGTCGTGCCTGCCTGCGAACATGTACATGAAAGGGATGTGGTGCGCGGGCTGGTTCGACATCGCCAGCAGCCCCATCCTGGTGTCGCGTGCCTCGAGCATCTCGTGGATGACCCTGCCGTAGTGGCCCACATTGGTTTCGCTGGCCCGTTCCGGGATCTCACGCAGTTCATCGAGGCGCGCGCCGAACGCTCCTTCCCCACCGTGCAGGTCGACGAGCCCGGCGCCGTCGTGCGGTGCGGTGAACGCGGTGCCCCAGGCATGGGTCTCGGTGTAGTCGATGCCCCATTCGAGGGCGTCGAAGGGCGTGCGCCAGCCCCCGTCGATGTCGCGCCCGATGAAGAATCCCCGCTCGCGGTCGAACACGCGCTGGTAGCCGAGGGAGCGCCGCGCGAAGTACTCGCGTTCGACGGCAAGTTCCTCTCGGCGCGGCGCGGAGTGTTCGGCACCGTGCAGCCGGTCGGCGAGGACGGCTATGCTCCAGTCGTTCAGCGCGTTGTCCAGCGACCAGGAGAGCCCCTCGTGGGTGGACGTCGGCGTCCATCCCAGGTACCGCGATTCCCGCAGCCCCTTGCGCCCGACCGCGGGGTCGGTCGCAGGCACCGTCGCCCCTTTCACCGCGGCGGCGTACCCGCCCGCCAGGTCGAGCCCAGGCAGATCCTTCGCGGCGAGGTCGGCGAACACGAGGTCGAAGGTGGTCCCCGTCATGCAGTCCTCCGCGGCGGGAGCACTCCACCTCGGGGTCCAGCCGGAGACGCGAGCGTGGTTCACGAAGCCGTTCGCGAGTGCGACCGACGCCCCAGGATGCAGGAGCGCCACAAGCGGCCATGCCGTGCGGTAGGTGTCCCAGAAACCGTTGTTGACGGCGAGCGCACCGTGCTCGATCCGGCCTCGCTGGGAGGGCGAGCCGAACGCGAAGCCGCCGTCGGGGACGGGCTCGGAGTACCAGTTGGGGTAGAGGAATGCACGATACAAGCCGCCGTAGAGGCTCGCCCGCTGCTGCTCGCTGCGCGCGTCGATGTCGAGAAGCCCCATGATCCGCGACCACTCTTCCCGCGCCGCGTGCTTGCGGTCGGCGAAGCGCACGCTCGGTCGTGCGTTCTCGCGGGCCTGGGCGGGGCTGACGGTGGACAGACCGACGACCGCCTCCGCAACCTGCGCCCCATCGGCGAGACGGAGGTGACCGCGCACGGTGTCGCCATGCTGCCGCACGTCGCTGCTGTGCACGTGCGAGAAAGCGCAGTGCACGAAGTAGGCGGGCTTGGCAGCGAAAGCGTGGAGGTGCACGTCGAGTTCGCGGCCGTCGGCGGTCGAGGACTGCGACAGCAGCGTGGCATCCCCGAGATGGTCGACGATGATCGACCCTTCCCCGCCGTCGAAGCTGAACCGCGCCGCGATCGCGAACTGGTCGGGGACGATCTCGGCGGTGATTCCGCCGTCCAGTGCCACCTCATAAAGGTGCGGGCGCGCTTTCTCATCGCGATGCTCGAAGCCGAGTGCGCGCTGCGTGCGGTCCAGGGCCGGCTCGCGCAGCGGGCTGGGCATGAGCTGGAAGACGCCGTGGTCGCCCATCCACGGGCTGGCGATGTGCGAGGTCGCGAAGGCCTGTACCGCGGGCCTGCCGTCGTGAGCGCGGTTGTGCGCCGCCCAGGAGTACGGCCAGTCGCTCACGGATGCGTCGGTCATGGGCACAGCGAAGACGCCACCGTGCGGGAGCCCGACCAGTGGCGCGGTGTTGCCGCGGGAGAACGTCGGGGTGGAGTGGCTGCCGCGTCTCGTGTCGACCGTGTCCAGGTCGTCGACGGGCGCGGGCACGGGCAGGATGCCCACCTCGTCCAGGTACGCCCGCACCGATGCGCCGGGGACTGTGCCCAGGGACGCGGTGACACGGCGGATGACGCGCCCCACGGCAGGCTCGAGCGACACCCGCCGGAGGTTCCACTGATCGGGCCAGAGCTTGCGGGCCGCCCCCTGTGCGTGCACGGTGATGCCGTCACCGTATTGATCCACCGCCCCCATCCGGGACAGCTGCGCTCCGTCGGTGAATTCCACATCGACCGACACCGCCGTCGCCTGCCACCGGTCGTGAGGCGCATCGCCGGCGACCGGCAGCACGATCCAGACCAGTTCGGTGTCCGGTTGCACCTGCTGCCCGACGAGCTCGGTGGCGACGATGACGGTGACCGCACCTGCCTCGGCGTCGAGGAGCAGGGGGCGCCGGGCCGAGTACCCTGCCCTCGCCCGCCCGGTCAGCGATGTGGGCCCGGGATCGGTCTCGGTCATCGGGATCAACCGCGGCGGCCGGTGACGATCTCACGGATGCGCGCGGCGGCGAACTTCGGCTCCCTGTCCGCCGTCAGCAGGCCGTTCGTCTCCTGCAGCGTGTCGGTGAGCTGCGTGTAGCAGAACCCCGCGAGCACTCCGCTGGCGTGGACCCCGGCGAAGATCGCGCCCATCCGTTCGGCGAGGTCGTCCGGCGACGATGCGGTGGAGTACCCCCACGCGCCCGCCTGCTGCGACGTGTCATACGAGACTCCACCGAATTCGGTCAGCATCACCGGCTTGTCGTCGACGTCGCCGGCGAGGACCAGGCGGCGCCCCGCGGGCCCGAGGGTTTCGAGCATCCGATCGATTGCCGGTCGATCCGCGTAACGGGCGGCGATGACGTCGGCCTGCCACTCGTAGTCGTGGATGGCGATGATGTCGGTGTCGACCTGCTCCCAGCCGTCGTTGCTCACGACGGGCCGGGTCGGGTCGATCGCCCGGGTCAGGGCGGCGATACTGCGGGCGAACTCGACCATCTGCGGGTCGTGCCGTATCTCCTGCACGCCCCAGCTCTCGTTGAGCGGAACCCACGCAACGATCGAGGGATGGGAGTAATCGCGTTCGAGCGCCGCGATCCACTCGCTGATCGTGCGCTGAACTGCGGTCGGCCCGAACGCGAATGCCGCGGGCGCCTCCCCCCAGACGACGAGACCGAGACGGTCGGCCCAGTAGAGGAAGCGAGGATCCTCGAACTTCTGGTGGATGCGGGCAGCGTTGAACCCGAGCTCCTTGATGAGCTCCACCTCTCGGCGCAGCGCATCGGCGCCCGGCGCGGCGAGGTGCGACTGCGGCCAGTACCCCTGGCTGAGCACCGAGCGCAGGTAGTACGGGCTGCCGTTGAGCAAGAACCTGCCACGGTCGACTTCCACACTGCGCAGCCCGAGGTAGGAGCTCACCTGGTCGACGCCGGCACGGACGACGGCGTCGAGGAGGTGAGGTCGTTCCGGACTCCAGAGCAGATCGTGATAGCCCTGCCCGTTGGCGATCGCGGCAACGGGGAGAGCGACGGTGATCTCGCGCTCGGTGGCGGTCGTCGTGACCGTGGCCAGGGGTGTGCCGTCGCTGACCAGGTCGATGCTTATGGGTGTCGGCGTCGACGGACGGTCGTTCAGCACGATGCGGGCGGTGACAGTGGCGGCGGTGAAATCCGACCGCCAGTGCAGGGTCTGAACGAAGATGCTCGGGACGGATTCCAACCACACCGGCTGCCAGATTCCACTGGTGCGGTGGTAGTAGATGGCGTGCGGATCGTCCTGCCAGTCCTGCTTGCCCCGCGGCTGCGTGACGTCCCTCGGGTCGTCCTCGACGCGGACCACGAGCAGCTGAGACGCGCGGGAGTCGTCGACAGCGCTGCTGATGTCGATCCCGAACGGGGTCTGCCCGCCTTCGTGCCTGCCCACCAGCTCGCCGTTCAGCCACACCGAGCAGCGGTAATCAACCGCTCCGAACTGCAGGAGCAGCCGCCGGCCGTCCTCGTGACCGGCGGCCGCGATCTCCTGTGCCGACACCTCGCGCCGGTACCAGAAGATCCTCCGCGGCTCGGTCACTCCCACTCCGGATGCGGTGGACTCGGGGGGGAACGGCACCACGATGTCGAGGTCGAACGCGGGCTCGCGATGCCAGCCGAGCCCTACACCGAGATCGTCCTCGTCGAAAGCGAACCCCCATGTCCCGCTCAGGTCGGTCCAGGATCCACGGACCAACTGCGGTCGGGGGTAGCTGCCGCCGTCTGTGCGGGCCAGGGAAACCGGCAGGACATCGTTTTGAGGCATGCGACGAATCGTAGCCGCATGATGTGTAGCGCTGCAAAGAGGCTCATTCGCCACCGGCGGCCGGCGGCGGGGAGCTTTCCCGCCGCACGATCGAATGGGAGGTGACGACGTGGCGTCCAGCCCCGGCGTACCCATCGATCCGCTCGGCGAGCAGGCCGAACGCGGTCGAGGTCAGCGTCGCCAGATTCGGGCTCACGGTGGTGAGGCCGGGAAAGGCGAGCGCACTGGCCCACGTGTTGTCCCACCCGGTGATGGCCAGATCTGCGGGGATCCGCAGCCCGCGTTCCTGAGCGGCACGGATCGCACCGAAGGCGACCAGGTCGTCTCGGCACACCAGCGCGTCGGCGTCCAGACCCCGGTCCAGAGCACGGCCGATGGGCAGGTGGGCGGAGGGCACGGTGCCCACGGGAGCCGCGTCGAACGCGACGAGTCGCGCCGGGTCGACGCCGAGCCCCGCCGCCTGGAGCGCCTCCTGGTAGCCGAGCAGACGCTGCCGCGAGGTCTCGCTGAGCGCGGTCTCCTCATGACCGACGAACGCGATCCGCCGGCACCCCGCGGCGATCAAGTCAGCCGTGATCTCGCGGGCCGCCGCGACGTTGTCGATCATCACATGGTCGAGGGTGAGCGGAGCCGACGCCTCCCCCAGCAGGACCAGGGGAACGTCGGTGCGAGTACGGGCGAGCTCGCGCTGCGAGATGGCGGAGGGCTGCAGGAGGATGCCGTCGACCAGGCTGGAGTCCAGGTCCGTCAGCAGTTCGCGCTCCGCCTCCAGGGAGGCCCCGGTCTCCTCGAACAGCACGCGGTACCCGGCCCGTTCGGCCACGCGCGACATCATCTGTCCCAGCTCCGCGAAGTACGGATTCGTGATCTGCATGAACGCCAGCGCGATGAACCCGGTCCTGCCGGTGGCCAGCTGCCGGGCGACCCGATTGGGGCGATAGCCGAGCTCGTCGATCGCCGTCTGGACCTTGTGGCGCATCTTCGCCGACACGTGCGGTCGGTCCCGCACGACGTTCGACACCGTCGAGACCGATACCCCCGCCTTATCCGCGACGTCCTGCAGCCGTAGCCCACGCATCCGGACTCCTCCCCTAGGTGCTGAATTCTAGCGCCCGCCTTGACAGCGGTTTGTAGCGCTCTAAACTCACCGGTGTGACGTGGTCGCGGATCCCCCGGGCCGACCTTCAAAGGAGAAGCAATGAAGTTCACGAGAGGACACGCGACGACCGTCGCCGCAGTGACCGTCCTGGCGTTCGCGCTCTCGTCGTGCAGCGGGCAGTCCGCCGGCACCGGCGCGGAAGTGACCGTCAGCGGAGACAGCTATGACGGTCCCGATGTCGCGCTGACGGTCTGGAATCCCTTCACCGGCGCGGACGGGCCGCACTTCCAGACGATGGTGGACGAGTTCAACGAGTCGCAGGAGTCGATCACGGTCACGGCGACCTCGATGCCCGGCAGCGATCTGTACGGGAAGATCGGGACGGCGATCAGGGCCGACAAGGGACCGGATGTCGCCGTGATCCATGTCCAGAACGTGGCTTCGCAGGTCGCGCAGGGAAATCTGCTCGCGATCGACAACGTCGTCGAAGCCCTCGACCTGACCGGCGATGACTTCGCGGAGAACGTGTGGGACGCGGCTGAGTACGACGATCGCCGATACTCGATCCCGCTCGATCAGCACATGTACGGGCTCTTCATCAACAAGGAGGTTTACGCCGAGGCGGGGCTTGACCCCGTTGCACCCACCGACAAGGACGAGTTGATCGCACAGCTCGACGCGTTCAAGGCCGCCGGCATCCAGGGATTCTGGCAACCCACCTCAGACGAGTGGGGCTTCCGCACGTTCCTCTCCCAGTTCGGGGGCAGCGAGTTCAGCGAGGACGGCACCGAAGCGACGTTCAACTCCGCCGCCGGCGTCGAGGCGCTCGCCTGGCAGCGGTCCCTGATCGACGACGGGTACAGCCCGGAGAACGTGGACGACCCGTGGAAGGCCTTCCTCGCGGGCGAGAACGCGATGGGCTTGTTCGGCATCTGGCACCTCGGCGACCCGGCCCTGGCCGAGGTGGACTTCATGGCCGCAGAGGTCCCCCAGGTCGGCGACCAGCCGGGTGTGTGGGGCAGCTCGCATCAGCTCACCATCACCACGCAGGCGGAGGGTGACGAGAACAAGACGGCGGCCGCGGCCTACTTCGTGAACTACCTGTCGCAGAACTCGCTCGAGTGGGCGCATGCGAATCAGGTTCCGGCACGCAAGAGCGTCCGCGAGAGCGCCGAGCAGGAGCTGACGATGCTGCAGCCGTTCGCCGCGCAGATCGAGGACATCGCGTTCAACCCGCTCTACCCCGGACTGGAGAGCTCGCTGACCCCGCTGACGGACGCGATCAACGAGGTGATGACGTCGGGTGCAGACCCGCAGGAGGCGCTCGACAAGGCGGCGGAACAGACGAACGCCATCATCGAGGACAACAGGCAGAAGTACGGCTACTGACCATGGCATCCGTCCTGCCCGCGGTGGGGGCGCGCGAGTCCGAACCCGTGAGCCCCCGACGCGGGGACACCGGCAAGTCCTCGCGCCCCATCCGACGGTTCGCCTGGTACACGCCCTGGCTGTTCCTCGCCCCGTTCCTGCTGTTCTTCGGGTTGTTCGTCGCGTTCCCCTCCGTCTTCGGGGTCTGGATCAGCCTCCACAACTACGACTACAACTTCCCGGTGCAACCCTGGGTCGGGTTGCAGAACTACATCGACCTGTTCACGCCGGGCACACGTGATTTCGACGGATGGTGGCAGTCGCTCGGCAACACGGGCCTCTTCGTACTGATCAGCGTGGTTCCGCTGGTCGTTCTGCCGCTCCTGGTCGCCCTCGCACTGAACCGGAAGTTCCGGGGGCGCACCGTCTATCGTGCGATCTTCTTCGCCCCGTACGTGCTCTCGGTATCGGTGATCGGGCTTCTCTGGCGGTACCTGCTGGACGCTCAGTTCGGTCCCGTGAACGCGATCCTCAAGGCGCTGGGATTGCCGGCGGTGTCGTGGTTGCAGACACAGCCCGGGGCCTGGGTGTCGATCCTCGTCGCCACGGTGTGGTGGACGCTCGGCTTCAACACGATCGTCTTCCTCGCGGGGCTGCAGAACATCCCCGCGGACCAGTACGAAGCGGCAGCGCTGGACGGAGCGAACTCCCGGCAGGTCTTCCGCTTCATCACGCTCCCCGGTCTCCGCACGGTCACGGCGCTGATCATCGTCCTGACCGTCCTAGCCTCGGCGAACCTGTTCGGACAGCCCTACATCATGACCCTCGGCGGTCCATCGAACTCGACGCGCACCGCGATCATGTACATCGCCGAGTCCGGGCTGACTCAGTCGCGTATGGGGGTTGCGTCCGCGATGGGCTACCTCCTGGGAATCATCCTGGTGGTCGTCAGCATGATCAATTTCTGGCTCACCTCGGGCCGCGGAAGGAAAGACTCGTGAGATCCACGCCGCGCCTCGCGAACGTCGTGTCCTATGTCGGGCTGACCCTTCTCGCGCTCGCCATCGTGATGCCGCTGCTGTCGTTGCTGTCGGCGTCGTTCAAATCGCCGTTCGAAGTCCAGACCAACGCGTCGCTGATTCCGGAAGCCCCGACCTTCGCGTCGTACCTGCCACTGCTGTCCTTCGAGGGGCCGACGCCGGTCCTGCGATGGTTCATGAACAGCGTGATCGTCTCCACCACGTCGGCAGTGCTCTCCGTCGTGTTCGCCGCATTGGCCGCGTTCGCCCTGACCCGTATGCGGTTCCGCGGGCGCGGGCTCGTGTTCGGTGTCCTGGTCGCCACCCTCTTCGTTCCCGGCTTCGTCTTCCTGATCCCCAACTTCGTCACCGTCGACCGTCTCGGTCTGCTCGACACGCTTCCGGCCCTCATCCTGCCGTCCCTCGGCGGGGCGTTCGGGGTGATCTTCCTCAGCGGGTTCTTCGCCGGCCTGCCCAAAGAACTGGAGGAGGCGGCATCCATCGATGGAGCCAATCAGTGGCGCATCTTCATCTCGGTGATGCTGCCGCAGGCGCAGGGCGCTCTGTCGACCCTGCTCGTCCTGAGCTTCTTGGGGGCCTGGAACGATCTCCTGTGGCCGACGTACGTGATCTTCGACACCAACAACCTGACCCTCACGGCGGGCCTCCCCCTGCTGCAGTCCGCGCATCTCGGGAACCTGCCCGCAGCCATGGCCGGGTCCGTCATCTCCGCGGTCCCCGTGCTGGTCGTCTTCGTCCTCGCCCAGCGGAAGATCGTGGAGAGCGTCGCCAACGTGGGGCTGAAGGGGTGACCGCTCGGTCGACGGTGGGGGTTATCCCCCCTGTGGGTGTCACAGGGCTCGCCTAGACTGAACCCACTCGCGGGAGTGGTGGAATTGGCAGACACGCAGGATTTAGGTTCCTGTGCCTCCGGGCGTGTGGGTTCAAGTCCCACCTTCCGCACGGGGACGCTCTGTACCCGCCCTCTCCGCCGACCGAAACGACGGGACATTCCGTGATCACCGACGCCGCGCTCATCCCCTGGCTCGACCCTGAGACGATCATCACGGCCGCCGGGCCGTGGGCGCTGCTCGTGGTGTGCCTCATCATCTTCGCCGAGACCGGACTGCTGGTCGGATTCCTCCTCCCCGGCGACACGCTGCTGATCATGGCCGGCCTGCTCTCGCACCCCTCGGCGGTCGCGCCGGACGGTGTCTTCGGCATCAACGTCTGGTTCGTGGGGCTCCTGATCGGCCTGGCCGCCTTCGTCGGCGGTGAGGTCGGCTACCTGATCGGGCACAAGGCCGGCCCGGCGATCTTCGAACGCAAGGAATCCGGACTGTTCAGCGTCAAGAACGTCGAGCGCACCAACGCGTTCTTCGAGCGGTTCGGCGGGCTGACCGTCATCCTCGCCCGCTTCGTCCCGATCGTGCGCACGTTCGCGCCGATCGCGGCGGGAGTGGGCCACATGAACAAGTGGAAGTACACCCTCTACAACCTCATCGGCGCGCTCATCTGGGGCTTCGGGCTGACGGTGCTCGGCTACGGCATCGGACTCATCCCCGGTGTGGGCGACTTCGTGGCGGAGTACATCGACGTGATCCTGCTCGTCGCCGTCATCGGCACCGTCGGGTTCGTCGCGTTCCACTACTTCCGCGAGCGCGCCGCCGCCAAGCGGGCCCCGCACGGCGGTGACCCGGAGACGGATGCCGCCGAGGCACGCTCGCTCGCCCTCGACACCGACACGTTCGAGCAGCCGCACTCCCCTGACGCCCCGAAGGGCTGAGCCTCAGGAGGCCTTCGCGGTCTTCTTCGCGGGCGTCTTCGACGCCGAGCTCTTCGTCGCAGAACTCTTCGCCGTCGAACCCTTGGACGTCGAGGACTTCGACGCGGGCTTGCTCTTGGCCGTCGACGTCTTGCCGGATGATGCGGACTTCGACGAATCGGATGACGCGGAGCCCGACTTCTTGCTCGCCGACTCCCCCGTGCCGTCCCGCGCGGCCCGGCTGCGCTCCACGCTCGCGCGCAGGGCCTCCATGAGGTCGATGACCTCGCCGCCGGAGTCGGCTTCCTCCTCCTCGCCGAAGGTCGCAGCCGTGTCCAGCGCGTCGCCCTGCTCGAGCTTGGCGTCGATGAGGGTGCGCAGCTCCGCCTGGTACTCGTCGGTGAACTCCTCCGGGTCGAAGTCCTTCGCGAAGCTGTCGACCAACGCGGCCGACATCTCCAGTTCCTTCGACGAGATCCGCACCGACTCATCCAGCGACGGGAACGCCGCTTCCCGAACCTCGTCGGCCCACAGGAGCGTCTGCAGCACGAGGACGTCCCCGCGCACGCGCAGCGCGGCGAGCCGCGTCTTCTGCCGCAGCGAGAACCGGACAATCGCGGTACGGTCGGTATCCTCCAGCGTCCGCCGCAGCAGCACGTAGGCCTTGGGCGAGGCGGAGTCGGGCTCAAGGTAGTACGCGCGATCCAGGGTGAGCAGGTCGACCTGATCGCTGGGCACGAACTCGACCACGTCGATCTCGCGGCTGCGCTCGGAGGGCAGGGACTCCAGGTCTTCCTTGGTGAGAACCACCGTGCGCTCGCCGTCGTCATAGGCGCGGTCGATGTCGGAGTACGGCACGACCTCGCCGTCGACTTCGCAGATGCGCTGATAGCGGATGCGTCCACCGTCTTTGTTGTGCACCTGATGCAGCGGCACGTCGTGGTCCTCGGTTGCGGAATACACCTTGACCGGCACGTTCACGAGCCCGAAGGTCAGCGCACCTTTCCAGATCGCCCTCATCCCACCAGTGAACACCTGTCACAGCAATCCCCGAAACCCCTTGCATCCGCGCCGCTACGGTGGTGCCATGGCGGCGGGTGAACAGACGGTGCGCATCGAGGGCCGGCGACTGCGCATCACCAACCTCGACAAGGTGCTCTACCCCGACACCGGCACCACCAAGGGCGAGGTCATCGCCTACTACACCCGCATCGCCCCCGTGCTCATCCCGCATGTCACGGGACGACCGGTCACGCGCAAGCGCTGGCCCGACGGCGTCGGCACGGCGGATGACCCCGGCATGTCGTTCTTCGCGAAAGACCTCGAGGCCGGTGCGCCGTCGTGGGTGCAGCGCCGAGCGATCCCGCACTCCTCCGGCCCCAAGGACTACCCGCTCGTGGGGGACGTGCCCACTCTCGTCTACCTCGCGCAGGTCGCGAGCCTGGAACTGCACGTGCCGCAGTGGCGGTTCGCGCCCGACGGCGAGCGCGGCAACCCCGACCGCCTCGTCCTCGACCTCGACCCCGGCCCCGGGGTCGGGCTCGCCGAGTGCGCCGAGGTCGCCCGGCAGGCGCGCGCCATCCTCTCCGGCATGGGCATGGAGCCCTACCCCGTCACCAGCGGCAGCAAGGGCATCCACCTGTACGCGCCGCTCCCCGGCGAGCAGTCCAGCGACGCGATCACGGCGTTCGCGAAGGAGCTGGCCCGCGCGATCGAGGCCGACTCCCCCGACCTCGTCGTCAGCCAGATGGCCAAGTCCGCCCGGCCCGGCAAGGTGTTCATCGACTGGAGCCAGAACAACGGCGCCAAGACCACCATCGCGCCGTTCTCGCTGCGCGGACGCGCGCACCCCACCGTCGCCGCGCCCCGCACGTGGGAGGAACTCGACGACCCGGAGCTGCGTCACCTCCTGTTCTCCGAGGTGCTGGAGCGGGTCGAGGCCTTCGGCGACCCGATGGCGGAGCTCGGGTTCACCGCCGGCGCGCGCACGGCGGAGGACGGCCCGCTGGGCCAGTACATCGCCAAGCGCACCGCCGGCGCCACCCCCGAGCCGGTGCCAGCCAACCCCGCCGGCGCCGCCGCATCCGGGGGCCTGCCGCGCTTCGTGATCCAGGAGCACCATGCCACCCGGCTGCACTGGGATCTGCGTCTGGAGCGCGACGGGGTGCTGGCCAGCTGGGCCGTGCCCAAGGGCGTGCCATCCACCACCGCGCGCAACAACCTGGCGGTGCAGACCGAAGACCATCCCATGGAGTACGCGACGTTCGCCGGCACGATCCCCGCCGGTCAGTACGGCGCGGGCTCCATGACGATCTGGGACGAGGGCCGGTACGAGCTGGAGAAGTGGCGCGACGACGAGGTGATCTTCACCCTCGAGAGCCGACCGGGCGGTCCGCTCGGGCGCGTGCGCCTCGCCCTCATCCGCACCGACGGGAGCGGTGAGAAGTCGACGTGGCTGCTGCACCGCATGAAGACGGATGCCGCGGGCCACCCGCAGGCCGACGGTGCCGCCGTCGTCCCCACCGATGCCGACGACGCCGCGCCTGCACTCACCCACCACGCGGCCGCTGATGGCGACACCGATCCGCCCGCCGACGCCGACGACGCCCGCCCGTCACTGTCCGACGCCGACGCCGACGCCGCCAGGATCCCGCCGCGCGCCGAGCTGCGGCCGATGCTCGCCACCACGGCGACACCGGGGATCGCACGCCAGGCCGCGCGGCGCTGGTCGGGCGCGGGTGACGCGTGGGTGGAGGCGAAGTGGGACGGCATCCGCGCGATCGGAGTGTGGGACGGGCGGCGGCTGCACCTGCGCGCCCGCAGCGGCAACGACATCACCGCGAAATACCCCGAGCTGAGCACCGTCGACCTGGGGCTCGGCCGCGGAACCGCGGTCCTCGACGGCGAGGTCGTCGCCTTGGACGGGCAGGGGCGGCCGAGCTTCCCGCTCCTGCAGGCCCGGATGAATCTGGAGAAGCCTCGCGAGATCGCCCGAGAGGCGCCGCGCACGCCGGTGAAGCTCTTCCTCTTCGACGTTCTCGCACTCGGCCGCCGCGATCTGGCCTCCCGGCCGCTGAGCGAGCGCCGCCGGGCCTTGGAGAAGCTTGCCGCCGGCGCGTCCGGGCCGGTCGTGCTCCCTCCCGTGTTCGACGACGTCGATGCCGCGCTCGCGGCCAGTCGCAGTCTCGGGCTGGAGGGCATCGTCGTGAAAGACCCCGCGTCGCCGTACCGCCGCGGCGAGCGCACGGAGCAGTGGCTCAAGGTCAAGCTCACCCGCACGCAGGAGGTCGTCATCGGCGGCGTCCGCCCGGGCAAGGGCGGGCGCAGCGGAACCATCGGGTCCCTTCTCCTGGGGCTGCCGGGCGACGAGGGCCTGCACTACGCCGGGCGCGTCGGGTCGGGCTTCAGCGAGGCCACGCTCGCGCAGCTGGAGGCTCGGCTGACTCCGCTCCGCACCGACGAGAACCCCTTCGTCGACGTCCCGCGCCCGGACGCCAGCGACGCGCTGTGGGTGCGACCCGACCTGGTCGGCGAGGTGGAGTTCGCCGAGTTCACCCCGGGCGGCATCCTGCGTCACGCCCGCTGGCGGGGCCTGCGGCCCGACAAGACCCCGGACGAGGTGGTCAGGGAGTCGTGAGCCTCACGCGTGGCGCGCGTCGTCGTGCTCGACGTGCCCGGCCGGCTCGAGCTGGAACGTGGAGTGCGCGACGTCGAAGTGTTCCGACAGGCAGCCCTGCAGCGACGACAGGACGCGTCCGGATCCTTGGCTGCGCAGGCACTCCTCGTCCACGACGACGTGCGCGCTGAACACCGGTGCACCGCGCGTCAGCTGCCACACGTGCACGTCATGCACGCCGACGACGCCGGGGGTGCCCAGGATGTGGTCGCGGATCTCCTGCACGTGCATGCCGTCGGGCGTCGATTCCCACAGCACCGATCCCACTTCGCGGAGGAGGCCCACCGCACGCGGCACGATCATGGCGGCGATCAGCAGCGAGGCCACGGCATCCGCCGGCGCCCATCCGGTCACGACGATCACGATGGCCGCGACGATGACGGCCGCCGAGCCGAGCAGGTCTCCGAGCACCTCCAGGTAGGCGCCGCGCACGTTGATGCTGTGCCGCTGCGCGCTGCTGAGCAGCCACATCGAGACGGCATTGGCGACGAGCCCCGCCACCGCGACGGCGAGCATGAGGCCGCCGACGATCTCGGTCTCACCCGGGTCGATGAGGCGCAGGATCGCCTCGACCGCGACCCACGCCGACAGGGCGAGGAGGATCACCCCGTTGACGAGGGCACCGAACACCTCCGCGCGCCGGTAGCCGAAGGTGCGCCGGTCATTCGCGGGCCGGGCGGCGAGCGTGCTGGCCACGAGGGCGATCACGAGCGCTGCGGCGTCGGTGAACATGTGCGCGGCGTCGGCGAGCAGGGCGAGGGAGCCGGACAGGGCGGCGCCGACGATCTGCACGACCATGACGAGCGCCGTGATCGCGAGCGAGATCGCCAGCAGGCGGCGATTGCTCGCCCCGCGGATCCCGGGCGCGTGATCGTGCATGCTCCCAGGCTAGGCCGGGGCCAGGGCCCGCGCGCCGCTTTCGCCCAGTCGGGAACGAGAACGAGATTCGATCTCACAAGTGTTCCCAAAGGATCGCGGGCCGCCGCGGGCACGTGTGTCCAAAGTTGTGCCCCAACCGAAGGTATCTGAACCCCCTTCCTGCGACGTACAGCAGGAAACAGGACGGGGAATCAGATGGAGAATCCGAGACAGCTTCCGAGTGAGAAGTGGCAGGGCCGCGTGACCGGCCCGGACGGCAAGCACTACAGCGCGGGCGTCCACACCAGCCTCCGCAAGGCTCCGCAGGCGCAGGCCATGAGGCTCGCCGAGCTGGAGGCCCTGGCCGAGGAGGACTATGACCCGAAAAGTCAGACGCGCTTCGACAACTACGCGAAGCAGCACCTGTGGAGCCGTCGGCCTGGCGAGATCACCGGCTACGCGCCCACGAGCTACTACGAACGGCAGCACGCCCTCCACGGCGAGGGGATCAACCGCCGCGCTCTACGTCGACCACGCGCAGAGCGGCGCCAAGCGCAGCCGCCCCGAGTTTGATCGGATGCTGTCCAACCTGAGCGAGGGCGATGTCGTCGTCGTCTCCGAGCTGGACCGCCTGGACCGCGATGCCGGGCATGTCATCCTCACGATGAGCGACCTCCGCGCCCGTGGCATCTACGTGCGCAGCATCGCCGACGCGATGGACACGTCCACCGACATGGGCGAGGCGATGATGAGCATCCTCGCGATCTTCGCGCAGATGGAACGCCGGTTCATCCAGCGCCGGACCCGCGCCGGTCTCGCCGAGGCGAAAGCTCAGGGCCGTGTTGGAGGCCGTCCCCGTGCCCTGGACGACAAGAAAGCGGCACTCGACGTCCGACTCTCCGACGAGGGCGAGAAAGCCGCCGACATCGCCCGCACGCTGGGCGTCAGCGTCCCGACCGTCTACCGCTACATCGCCGCGGCCAACTAGGGCGGTCCTCTATTTGCCGTCGACCGGATACGCGCCTATGAGTAGCCGTGCGTTATTGATTAGCCACCGAGCGTCCTCGCCACTGACCTCGTCGAAGCGACCGTGCGCGGCGGCGTTGCGCATGTCCTGCATCCGATTCAGCAGTTGAAGCGCACGATTATCGATCACGTCCCGCTGTTTCAGTGCCGCGCCGTAGGCACTGAGCTTGGGGCTGCTGGGAAGCGCGAAGTTCCGCGAAGTCATGAGAACACGGAGGTGCCGTTCCACGACTGCGCCTGCGTGAGCAGCAGCGGCGGCCGGGTGTGCGTCGGTTCGCCGGAGTATCTCATCCGCGAAGTGGAGATGTTGCGCTGATTCCGACCCAGATCCGAGGACTGTACGTCCGAGGCGCAGCGCCGGGTGATCATCCATGGAGCTAGCGTGCTGGGCAACCCACTTGGTCAAGCGACGGGCCTCAATCTCGCCGATTGATCGAACGATTTCGGCGTAGCCGTAGCCTCGCTCGATTCCGATTGCTCGGAGACTAGCGGTCAGGTGCTGGGGCGTCAGTGCGTACTCCAAACCCGCTCGCATTCCGATGCGCTGAGTAGACCTCAACAGTGTGTGGCGAGTGAACGTCGTGTCCCATTTACTGCGCACTAGTGCGCCTGCGCCGCGCACTTCTGCGAGTCGGCTGACGACAACCGCGAGTGGCTCGCACAATGGAACGAACGGGCGAAGCCCGGACTTGGCCCGTCCAGGCAAACGCAGGAGCGTTACGCCGTCGGCCTCACTTATATCGCGAACGTCGGCCTCGCGAAGTTCGTTCGACTTCAGCCCGCACAGCCCTAGTAGCCCAACGATCGCTCGCTCATCATCTCGCTTGCAGACTTCCCACAGCGTGCGTAGTTGTTCGGTGTCTGGGTACTGGCGAGCGGCTGCTGTCGGGACAGACGGAACGATGTCCTCAGCAGGGCTGCGCGTGAGAACGCCTCGCTGTACGAGAAAGCGGTAGAAGGCGCGAACGATAGTGAGCTGACCGGATACTGTCGACGGCTTGTTGATCCGCTCCAGGTGCACGCGATACTCGTATATTTCAGCCGGCTCGATGCGAAGCGGCGCGTATCCCAGCGAGTCGCACCATCCTGAGTACTTGCGCAGCGCCATGTCGTATTGGCCCCGCGTGCTGGATGAGACACGAGAGCCAGCCAAGAACGCAACCCGTTCGTTCCTCCAGAGACGATCATCATGCTGCGCGTCCAAGAAAACCCCCTCACAATCACCTGGGTGGCCCAAACACTACGGCTTCGCGTCGACATGCAGGCACAGCGCTTAGCAGCGGTTCGAAAGTTCGCGCCCGCTATGCCGAAATGCAGCGGGAGCCCTGGCGTCAGTGTTGGACAGCCCTTGCGCACTTCCACGGGCCGCACAGCGGCTGTCTGAGGTCTCCTCAGCTCGCTCTAGCTCCTCGCGCTCAACACAGGCACGATCCCGTTCCTCACGAGCACGTGCACGCTCCGCTCGCTTGACTGCCGCCAGCTCCTCACGGGCACGTGCACGCTCAGCTTGCTCCCATTCCCGTTGGATGCGTTGACGCTCCACATCGACGCTTGCTCGACGCGCCAGATTCGCTATCTCGATCACGACGCCGAGGTCGGTGCGGATGGCCTCGTCCACGATCTTCCAGGTGGGCCGCATCCGCGCCTCCACCTCCGGGGCCAGCTCCTGGTGCATGGCCATCAGGTTACGTCCACCATCTCGTCGTCGTTCAGGTGCGTGCCCATCTCATGCCCAAAACGGCGCGCACGTGTTAACTTGATCCCGCAGGGAGTCGCCTTCGTTCCTGGAAACGATGGCGATCGACACCCAGTCGGGAACGAGAACGATTCTCGGTCGCGCTCAGATGCGCTCCAGCAGCGGCACGAGCGCCGCGAAGGCCCGCGCACGGTGCGACACCGCGTTCTTCTCCGCGGCCGACCACTCCCCGACCGTGCGCTCGGCGCCGGGCTCCTGCCCGTCCGGGATGAAGATGGGGTCGTAGCCGAATCCCCCCTCGCCGGATGCCGCCGTGGCAAGACGCCCGGACCACCGGCCCTCGACGGTGTCTTCGCCGCCCCCGGGCCGCACGAGCGCGATCGTGGAGACGAAGTGCGCCGTGCGGTGCGGGTCGGCGACGTCGGAGAGCTGGTCGAGCAGGAGCGTCAGGTTGGCCGCGGCATCCTTCGCGTGCCCCGCCCAGTACGCCGAGAAGACGCCGGGCGAGCCGCCCAGCACGTCCACGCACAGGCCGGAGTCATCCGCAAGCGCCGGGAGCCCCGTGTGGGCGGCTGCGGCACGCGCCTTGATGAGCGCGTTCTGCGCAAAGGTCACGCCGTCTTCGACGGGCTCCGGCCCGTCGTAGCCGATGACTTCGAGGTCGGGGCGCACGGCGGTGACGATGGCCCGGAACTCCTCCACCTTGTGGGCGTTGTGCGTGGCGAGGACGACCTGTCCGGCCATCGCTCAGCCCGCCAGGGCGGCGGCCTGGGCGTCACGCAGGCCGGCGCATCCGGCCACGCCCAGCTCGAGCAGCCGGTCGAGCTCGCGCTTGTCGAACGGCGCTCCCTCCGCGGTGCCCTGCACCTCGACGAAGAGCCCGCGCCCGGTGACCACGACGTTCATGTCGGTCTCGGCACGCACGTCCTCCACGTACGCGAGGTCGAGCATCGGGGTGCCGTCGATGATGCCCACCGACACGGCCGCGACGGAGTCGTGCAGCACTTCGGAGCGCTGGGCGATGAACTTGCGCTCCTTGCCCCACGCGATCGCGTCCGCCAGCGCGACGTACGCGCCGGTGATCGCGGCGGTGCGGGTGCCACCGTCGGCCTGCAGCACGTCGCAGTCCAGCACAATGGTGTTCTCACCGAGCGCCTTGGTGTCCACGACGGCGCGGAGAGCGCGTCCGATCAGGCGCGAGATCTCGTGCGTGCGTCCCCCGACGCGGCCCTTGATGCTCTCGCGGTCGTTGCGGTCGTTCGTCGCGCGCGGCAGCATCGCATATTCGGCGGTGACCCATCCCTTGCCCTTGCCGGTGAGCCAGCGCGGCACGCCGTTCGTGAACGAGGCGGTGCACAGCACGCGCGTTCCGCCGAAGCTGATGAGCGCCGAGCCCTCGGCGTGGCTGGACCAGTTCCGCTCGATCGTGACGGGACGCAGCTGGTCGACGGCGCGGCCGTCTGCGCGGGTGATGTCGGTCATGGGATGCCTTTCATTCGGGTGTCTCCCTCTTCTGCGGGCGTTCGGGTCGATCTCCCGCAGCGGAGGGAAGGGTGCGCCTCAGCGCGGAATCTCGATCGCGCCGGTCTGCACGAGCTGCACGTCGCGCACCTCGCGGCCCATCAGGCGGTGCGCCAGGCGGACGAAGTCGTCGACCGAGGCTCCGGTGGCCTCGTACACGTGGGATGCCACGGCGTCCGCTCCAGCGAGCAGGTCGCGGCCCACCAGCTGGCGATAGACGTCCTTGGCGGTCTCGGTGTCGCTGGAGACCAGGCTCACGTCCGGACCCATGACGTAGCTGATCGCCCCCTCCAGGAACGGGTAGTGCGTGCAGCCGAGCACGAGCGTGTCCACGCCGGCGTGGCGGAGCGGCGCGAGGTACTCCTCGGCGACGGCCAGCACTTCGGGTGAATCGGTGACGCCGGCTTCGACGAACTCCACGAAGCGCGGGCAGGCCTGGGCGAACACGGTGAGACGCTCGTTGACCTCGAGCATGTCCTGGTAGGCGCCGGATGAGATCGTGCCCTCCGTGCCGATGACGCCGATGCGGCCGTTGCGCGTGGTCGACATCGCCGTCCGCACGGCGGGGCCGATCACTTCCACCACGGGCACGTCGTAGCGCTCGCGTGCGTCGCGCAGCATCGCCGACGACGCCGTGTTGCACGCGATGACGAGCATCTTCACGCCCTGCTCGACGAGGGAATCCAGCACCTCGAGGGAGTACCGGCGCACGTCGGCGATGGGCTTGGGCCCGTACGGGGAGCGCGCGGTGTCACCCACGTAGAGGAGGGATTCGCGGGGCAGCAGGGCCGAGACCGCACGTGCGACGGTGAGTCCACCGACCCCCGAGTCGAAGATCCCGATGGGCGCGTCATCCACGAGAAACCACCCTACCCGCGTGCGCCTGGGCGCCGGATCCGTGGATAGGGTGACGGCATGACCGCGAGCTCCGCCCTGCACACCGATCGGTACGAGCTGACGATGCTGGACGCCGCCCTGCGCGACGGCACCGCGCAGCGCCGGTGCGTCTTCGAGGTGTTCGGCCGGCGCCTTCCCGGTGCCCGCCGCTTCGGCGTGGTGGCCGGCACCGGCCGCCTCCTCACCCTCCTCCGCGACTTCCGCTTCGGCGACGACGAACTGCGGTTCCTCCGCGACGAGAAGATCGTCGATGCCGAGACGCTCGACTATCTCGCCGGTTACCGCTTCACCGGCACGCTGACCGGATACCGCGAAGGGGAGCTGTACTTCCCGGGCTCGCCGATCCTCACCGTGGAGGGCACGTTCGCGGAAGCGGTCGTGCTGGAGACGCTCGTCCTGTCGGTGCTCAACCACGACTCGGCGATCGCGTCGGCGGCGGCCCGCATGAGCGTGGCGGCCGGCGACCGCCCCCTCGCCGAGATGGGCTCCCGCCGCGCGGGTGAGGACTCCGCGATCGCCGCGGCGCGCGCCGCGTACATCGCCGGGTTCAACGCCACGAGCAACCTCGCCGCCGGCCGGCGGTGGGGCATCCCCACGATGGGGACGGCAGCCCACGCGTGGACGCTCCTGCATGACACCGAGGAGGACGCCTTCCGCTCGCAGATCGAGGCGCTCGGCACCGACACGACGCTGCTCGTGGACACCTTCGACATCCGCGCCGGCGTGGAGATCGCCGTGCGCGTGGCCGGCACGAGCCTCGGCGGAGTCCGCATCGATTCCGGGGATCTGCCCACCGTCGCCGCCGACGTGCGCGCGCAGCTGGATTCCCTCGGCGCCACCGGCACCCGCATCACGGTCACGAGCGACCTGGACGAGTTCGCCATCGCCGCCCTCGCCGCGTCGCCCGTGGACTCCTACGGGGTCGGTACGTCGGTCGTCACCGGCTCAGGAAGCCCCACCGCCGGCATGGTCTTCAAGCTCGTCGCCCGCCAGGACGACGCCGGCGCGTGGATCGGCGTCGCGAAGGCCTCCACCGACAAGGCCTCGCGCGGCGGCCGGAAGGCCGCCTTCCGCACGCGGGAGGACGGCGTGGCCACGAGCGAACTCGTCGTCGTGTCCGACGGATACGAAGAGCTCGACGACGCCGCGGCTCACCCCGACGCCCGCGCCCTTCAGGTTCCGCTGGTCGTCCGGGGCGACATCGACGCGAGCGCCGAGGGCCCGGCCGGCGTCGCTGCGGCGCGCGCGCATCACCTGCGAGTGCGGGAGGAGCTGCCGGTGCGCGCGCTGGCGCTCAGCCGCTCCGATCCGGCGCTGCCGACGGTGTTCACCGAGGCGGCCGAGGTGACCGGTCAGGTCTGAAGCGACTCGTAGATCTCTTTGCACGTCGGGCAGACGGGGAACTTCTCCGGATCGCGGCCCGGCGTCCACTTCTTGCCGCACAACGCGCGCACCGGCTTGCCGGTGAGGGCGGACTCGAGGATCTTGTCCTTCTTGACGTAGTGCGAGAACCGCTCGTGGTCGCCCGGCTCGACGCTCTCTTCGCGGATGAGCTCTTCGAGCTCGCGGTCGAGGGTGGCGACTCCGCCCGGATCGGGCTGGTCCAGTGGCGTGCTCATGATGTGCCAGTGTAGCGGCGCGCACGCGGGGTCGGTCAGGAGGCCTCCGCGAACTCCATGATGCGATCGCCCCGCCGCTCGAAGACGACGGCCCCGATCGCGACGCCCACGACCAGGACGAGCGCTCCCGTCACCAGCCCGCCCCACAGTGCAGCGGTGGCGTAGGAGAGGTCGCCTGTGACGGCGAGCCAGGCCCACCACAGCGCAGGCGCGCTCAGCACGATGGCACCGATCATCACAAGCGCCTGCGACATGGCGCCACGCGAATCCGTGCGCTGAGGCTGCTGGAACGGGCTGTCGCCGGGGTGGGAGACGGCGTACGGGGCTGCGGCGGACGCGATGCTGGACAGCCCCAGACCCGACAGGAACAGCGATGCGCTCACGCCGGCCAGCGCGGGCAGCACCGCCCACCGCCCGTGCAGCGCTGAGGCGACCGACACGGCGATCGACAGCAGCGGCAGCGCGATCAGCACGATCGGCACGAGCCGGCCGAGCCGGTCGGCGCGACCGCGCATGCCGCTGGCCAGGTGCATCCACACCGCGGTGGAGTCGTACGCGACGTCGTTGTGCGGCAGCCATCCGAAGAACAGGGCCATGATCGGCACGGGCACGAGAGCGGCGATCGGCAACGGCACGCCGGCGATCAGGAGGGGCACGACGGTGAGCACCGCCGCCACCGGCACGACCAGGATGTTCACGCGGTAGCGCCGGTCGCGCAGCCAGTACACGAGGCTGCGGGCCGCGACCGCGCCGCCCGGGGTGCCCGGCGCCACGGCGAACCAGCCCAGTCCCCCACGCTCGCGCACCGCGGCGGGGCGTTCCACGTGAGAGAGCATCCGCTGCACGAGCGCGACCCACAGGGCAGCCAGGGCCACCACCGTGGTGACCGCGATCGCCAGCAGCGCTGCGACTGCGCCTCCGGAGGCGGACGGCAGCGCCCACGCGGCTCCGAGGGGCGTCAGGGCGAACGCGTCGGCCGCCCCCCGCAGCTCGACGGGCACCGCGGCGCCCCACTCGAGGGATGCGAGGAACACTCCCACCGGGACGATCACCACGAGAACGGCGACGAGGAAGACGCCGGTCAGCTCTCTCGAGCGTCGTTCGCGCACCACGAGCGCGGCGACGGCTTCGCCGACGCGGGCAAGGAGGGTGCAGGTGAGCACGGCGAGCACGACGGATGCCGCGCCCAGGGCGGGCGAGGCGCCGTGAGAGTCCCACATCACCGCCGCGCACACCGCCAGGGCGAGCACGACGGCGATGGGGACGCTGATCAGACCCGCGACGACCAGTCCCGCCGACAGGGGCCCCGGCGGCAGACCGAGCACCGCGAAACGCCGCGGGTCCAGGGGGTCGGCGGCGCCGAGCACGAGGGGTGCCACCGCGAAGCCGAGCGTGATCGCCGATCCGCCCAGCACCGTCACGACGCGCGCCTCCGCGGGGGTCGCGTCGCCGAGGCTCAGGATCGCGACGCATGCGACGGCCGTCGCGGCTGCCAGGAGGACCAGGCCCACGCTCAGTCGGATCACGTCACGGCGCTCGCCTCGCAGGAGGCCGAGCATCGAGGCCAGCCTCAATCGGAGAAGGCGTGCAACCACTCCAGGCCCTCCACATCGCCCGCTCCGCCGGCCAGCTCGAGGAAGCGCTCCTGAAGGGTGCCGGCACCGCGCACCTCGTCAATCGTGCCCTCGGCGAGCACCTGGCCGGCCACGAGCACCGCGACGCGGCTGCAGACGCGCTCGACCAGCTCCATGCCGTGGCTGGAGAGGATCACGGTGCCGCCATGGGCGACGTAGGCCGAGAGGATGTCGAGGATGACCGCGCTGGAGACGGGATCCACCGATTCGAACGGCTCGTCCAGCACCAGTAGGCGCGGGGAGTGGATCATGGCTCCGGCCAGCATGACCTTCTTGGTCATGCCGGTGGAGTAGTCCGACACCGACCGCCCGAGCGCGTCGACGAGGTCGAACGCGCGCGCGAGGTCGACGATCCTGCTCTCCACGACCGCCGAGGGCAGGCCCCGCAGCACACCGTAGTAATACAGCAACTGCCGGCCGGTCAGACGGTCGAACGTGCGCAGCCGATCGGGCAGGACGCCCATGGCACGCTTGGCCTGCGTCGAACGAGTGCGCGCGTCGATGCCGTTGACCGTGATCACACCCTCGTCGGGGCGCAGGAGACCGGCGATCATCGACAGGGTCGTCGTCTTGCCCGCTCCGTTGGGGCCGACGATCCCGTAGAACGACCCGGCCGGAACGGTGAGGTCGATCCGGTCGACGGCCCGCGTGCCGCCGAAGGTCTTCGTCACGCCCTCGAGGGCGAGTGCGGGCACCGCGGCGTCGGCGCCGGTCTCCGGGGCGGGGTCCAGGGTGACCAGCAGGGTCTCCGACGCGTTCGCGTCGACGGCGGGCTCGCCGCCCGGCACATCCGCGGTCAGAACCTGAGTCGGCGCGGGTTCTGACGCCGCCGGGGTCTCGGGCTCGGTCTCCCGGTCGGCCACGAGCTGTTCGAGCTCCACGACCGGATCGGGCTCCGGCTCGGCGACGGCAGGCTCGGGCTCCACGGCGGCAGGCTCGGGCTCCACGGCGGGGGGCTCGGGGGCGACCGACGGGATGTCGGCCGCCGGCACGGACGGGACCGGCGGCAGTGGCGGACGCGGCGGGATGACCAGCCCATCCGGCACTGCCGGCGGTCCAGGTAGCGGGGGCGGCGGGCCCGGCAGCGGCGGGGGCGGACCGGGCAACGGCGGCGGGACCGCGCCGACCTTCGCACCCACCCCGCCGTCGACGACGGCGCGGGCGGCGGTGGAGCGCGGTCTGCTCGCAGCGGGCTTCTGCGCAGGCTTCTCCGCCGTGACCTTCTTCGCCGCCGGCTGCTGGGCTGCGGGCTTCTTGGCCGCGGCTTTCTTGGCCGCAGGAGCCTTGCCTGCAGGTTTCTTCACCGCCGGCTTCTTCGCGGCGGGCTTCTTGTCTGCAGCGGGCTTCGCGGCACTCGGCTTGGTCGCCGCCGTGGGGCTGATCGGCTGCTCCTCCGCGCCCGCGGCGGCAGGGGTCTCCGCCCTCTCCCGAGGCTCGGCGACCACCGCGACGGGGGGTGTCACGGCGGGGAACGGCGCGTTCTTCGAAGCCGCCTCCGTGTCGATTTCCCCATCGACGTCCGGGGGCGAATCGTCAGGCAGCGGCAGCGAAGCTGTCATCGTCCCAAACTAGCAAGTCGAACCGACAGAGAGGCCTGGTGTTACCTGAGACCCGGGACTACACCATGCATCACGAATCGGCAACGGGTCGCGGTTATGATGTCTCTCTTCAGGCTTCCTCGCTACCATGAGGGGCGCACAACGGAGTGGCATTCCGGTTAACCGGACATGAACCAACCCCAGGAGCAACAGTGTCCCCTCAGATCGTCATCCTCGCCGCCGGCCTCGGTTCGCGGCTGGGCCGAAGCCTCCCCAAGCCCCTCACCGAGCTGGGTGACGGCCGCAGCATCATGCAGCAGCAGCACGACAACATCCACGCGGCCTTCGGCCCCGGCGCCCGCATCCTCACCGTCGTGGGTTACCGCGCCGAGACCATCGTCGACGCGTTCCCCGAGGCGGACTACGTCTACAACGAGCGCTACGACCAGACCAACACGTCCAAGAGCCTTCTGCGCGCCCTCGCCCAGACCGGCAAGGGCGGGGTGCTGTGGATGAACGGCGACGTCGTCTTCGACCCCCGCATCCTCGGGCGGGCGCTGCCCCTGATCGAGCGCGACCAGTCCTTCGTGACCGTCAACACGGCCAAGGTCAGCGACGAAGAGGTCAAGTACACCGTCGGCCCCGACGGCTTCATCAAGGAGCTGTCGAAGACCGTCGTCGGCGGCATCGGCGAAGCCGTGGGCATCAACTTCATCTCCGGACGCGACAAGAAGTCGTTCCAGCGTCAGCTCGCCCGCGTGGGTGACCAGGACTACTTCGAGCGCGGCCTGGAACTGGCCATCGCCGAAGACGGCCTGCGACTGGAGCCGATGGACATCTCCGACCTCTACGCCGTCGAGGTGGACTTCGCCGAAGACCTCGAGCGCGCGAACCTCTTCGTCTGAGCGCCCTGAGCACTCCCGCCACGACGTCGATCGGATCGCCCGGATGAGCGAGAAGGTGCACCGCATCCACTCGCTCCCGCAGGACGCGCCGTGGTCGGGCGGGCTCCCGCCCGTCGGCTCCGACGAGCACCCCCGCACCATCCGCGCGCTCGACCGCGTGCTGGCCATCCAGCGGCCCGTCGTGCTCGCGCACCTGCGGAGCATCCGGTTGCGTCATCCGAGCGCCACCCCCGCCGAGCTGGTGCGGATCCTCGAGCGTCGCTACCTCGCCGGAGTGACCGCGGGCGGCGCTGCAGTGGGCGCCACGGCCGTCGTCCCGGGAGTGGGCACAGGCGTCACCCTCGCCCTCAGCGGCGCGGAGACGGTGGGGTTCGTCGAAGCCACGACGCTGTTCGCCCAGTCGGTCGCCGAGGTGCACGGCATCGCCGTGTCCGATCCTGATCGCGCCCGCGCCCTCGTGCTCACGATGATGCTCGGCAAGGAGGGCGTCGATCTCCTCGCCCAGTTCGCCGGCGAAGTCACCGGCCGCGGGACCTCACGCGCGGGGTACTGGGGCGAGATGGTCACCAAGACGCTCCCTCGGGCTGCGGTCGGCCCCGTCGTCGACCGGCTCAAGTCCGTGTTCGTGCGGCAGTTCGCCGCGCGCGCAGGCGCCTCCTGGGTGGGCAAGGCCCTGCCTTTCGGGGTCGGCGCGGCCGTGGGCGGTGCGGGCAACAACATCCTCGGGCGGCGGGTGCTCGTCGGGTCCCGTCGCGCCTTCGGTGCGCCGCCGGTCCAGTGGCCGGCCGAACTGGAGCCTCGCCCCGGGGCGAGGCGCGCCGAAGCCGCCGCGGTCGTCGGTGCCCAGCGGGTCGGCGGGGCAGTCGCGGGCGTGGCCGGCAGTGCGGCCAGAGGCATCGCCTCGGCGGGCCGGTCGGTGGGCGGCGCCACGCGCCGCGCCGGCGGGGCCGCACGTCGCGCGCTGCCCGGACGCACCTCCCGCAGCACTGCGGACGCGGATGATGCGCCCGTCGAGGGCCCCGCAGGGATCGACGACTCCCCCGACGGCGGCGAACGATAGCTCCGCCATGGACAGCACACTGACGTGCCTGGGCGAATGGATGCCCCGCCAGCGGTGGTACGCCAACAAGGGCGCGGCGCCGGATCTGCGACTGGTCGCGGAGTGGGACCTCGGCGGCTCCCCGGACGCGCGGGTGCAGGTGCTGCTGGTGTGCGACAGCAGCGGAGGACGCCCCTCGCTCTACCAGATTCCGGTGGTGTGGCGATCCGAGGCCTCCCCCGCGGAGATCGGGCGCCCTCACGGCGCGGTGCTCGTGGACGGTACCGCCGACGCCGCCTTCCACGCCGTCCTCTACGCACTGGTCACGCGCGGTGGACGCTTCGGCGGCGCGGACGGACCGCTGTACGGGGAGCCATCGCCGCGGCATGTCCGCGGGTCGCACCATCCGCTCCCGGCCACCGTGCTCGAGGGCGAGCAATCCAACACCTCCCTCATCTTCCGCGGCGCCGGCCGCGCGCACCCGGTGATCTGCAAGGTCTTCCGGCAGGTGCACGCCGGGCTCAACCCCGACATCGAGCTGCAATCCGCTCTCTCCGAAGCCGGCGCCCGCTCGGTGCCGCCGGTGGTCGGTGCGGTGTCGGCCATGTGGCGCGCACCCGGCGACGAAGGCCACCTGGTGGCCGGGTCCCTCGCCTTCGCCCAGGAGTTCTTCCCGGGCGTGCAGGACGCGTGGCGCGTGGCGCTGCGGGCTGCCGAACAGGGCGCCGACTTCTCCGGACCGGCCGAGCGGCTCGGCGTGGCGGTCGCGGAGACCCACGCCGCCCTGGCCCGACTGTTCCCCACCCGCCCCGCCACCGCTGCAGACCTGGACACGACGGCCGCACGCTGGCGGGCGCGGCTCCACGCCGCGCTGGAGGCCGTCCCTGAGCTCGAGGCCTCCGTCCCGGCGGTCGAGGCCACCTTCGCGCGCGCCCTCGCCGCGCCGTGGCCGCGGCTGCAACGGGTGCACGGCGATCTGCACCTCGGCCAGGTCATCGACGTGCCGGGGCGCGGATGGGTGCTGCTGGATTTCGAAGGCGAACCGCTGCGACCCATGTCCGAGCGGCACGCACCGGATTTCGCGGTGCGCGACGTCGCCGGCATGCTCCGCTCCTTCGCCTACGCCGCCGACTCCGTGCCGGCAGGATCCGCGGGCGACCCGCACGCCTGGGCCGCCACGACGCGCGCGGCGTTCCTGCGCGGGTACGCCGCATCCGGCGCGGCCGAGACGGCGGACCCGCGCGTGCTGAGCGCGTTCGAGGTCGACAAGGCGCTCTACGAGACGGTGTACGAAGCCAGGAACCGCCCCGACTGGGTGCGCATACCGCTGGCCGCGGTGGAACGGATCGCCGCCGGCTGATCAGTCGTCGACGTCGGCTTCTTCGTCGCCGTCGCGGATGTCGTCCTGGGCCCCGGGGCGCGAGTGCCAGTGCTCCCACCGCTCCATGAGCGTCTCCACCGCCGCTTCGAACCGCGCCGACGCCGCCCCCGGCGTGGTGTCGCCGAAGTAGTACCGGACCCAGTGCTGAAGACGAGCGACCGATTCCGGGTCGCGGAGCACGCGCTCGGCCCGCGCGATGATGTCAGGCGCCTCCGCCGCATCCAGCCACTCGCAGGCGGAGAGGTAGCCGTGGGTGTCCACGATCGCCTCCGGGTCGGTGGGGCGCGTGATCAGAAGGGGCTTGTCGGCGGCGAGACGGTCGTAGACCATCGCCGAGATGTCCACGACAGCGAGGTCGGCCGCAGCCAACTGCCAGCCCAGCTGCGGGCCGTCGTCGTACACGTGCTGGGCTGCCGGATCGGCCGCGTTCGCCGCGGCGAGGGCGGCGATGATGCGCTGGTTCGCCCGGCCGTACTCCGGATCCACGACCCCCGAGCGGGGGTGCGGACGGTAGATGACGCGGTGGCGCCCGCCGGCCAGCAGCGCGGAGACGAGCGCCTCGCCGTGGGTGCGGATCGATCCGTAGTGCGCCGAGGGGCGGTCGCCCTCCCACGTCGGCGCGTACAGCACGACCGTGCGGTCATCGGGCGAATAGGGCAGGACGCCGGAGTAGTGATCGGCCTGCGGACGGCCGATCGAGAACGTGCGCGCGTCGAGGTCGTAGTCCCACAGCACCCGCGCCAGGCGATCGCGTGCGGCGTCGCCGGCGACGAACGCATAGTCGTACGCCTTGAACTGGTTGGTCGTCATGTACATCTTGTCGGACTCGCCGTGGTTGATGAACACGTGCCAGCGACGGCCGTACCGGAACATCTGGAAGTTGCGGGTGTTCTGGTTCACGTAGAGCACGACCCGGATGTCCTGCCCCGCCACGAACTGCTCCAGGTCGCGCACCGAGGGCACGTAGGCCACCGGCAGGGCGCCGTCGGCCAGCAGCGCCCGCGTGCCGAACGCCGACCGGGCGAGCACGACCACGGGCCACCGGTGCGCGAGAGCGGCGAGCGGTTTGTACCACTGCCGCATCTGGTACATGTTCACCGCGCCATCGGCGAAGTACACCGCCACGCGGTAATGCTGGGGCGGATGCGGCGGCTGCGACTGGATCGCGCCGCGCACGGCTTTCACGGCGGCGCGGTTGGACAAGCCCTTGCGGAACAGGCCCCACGCGAGCTTGGCGTCGCCGATCAATCGCATCCTTCCAGCGTACCCACCGGCCCCGCCATGACATGATCGTCGGATGCATGTCGCCGCGCCCGGACGCCGGGACGCCCCCGTGCCCGAGGAGGGATCCGGCGTCACCTTCGTCATGCCGGTCCTCAACGAGGAGCGGTACCTGCGTCGCGCCGTCGAGACCGTGCTGGCCCAGGACGTCCCCGGCCCGGTCGAGCTCGTCCTGGCCCTGGGCCCGTCCTCCGACGGCACGGACCGCATCGCGCGCGACCTCGCCGCGGAGGACCCCCGCATCCTGCTCGTGGACAACCCCGCCGCCGATATCCCGGTGGGCTTGAACCGCGCCATCCGCGCCGGTCGCTATCCCACGATCGTGCGCGTGGACGCCCACTCGGAGATCTCGCCCGACTACACCCGCCGTGCCCTCGCCACCCTCGCGCGCGTGCGGGCGGCCAACGTCGGCGGCGTCATGCACGCCGAAGGGCGGACCCCCTTCCAGCGCGCGGTCGCGCGCGCCTACAACTCGCCCATCGGCCTGGGCGGGGGCGCGTACCACGGCGGGACGGTGGAGGGCCCGGCCGAATCGGCGTACCTCGGGGTCATGCGACGCGCAGTCCTGGAGGAAGTCGGCCTGTTCGACGAATCCATCCGCCGCGGCGAGGACTGGGAGCTGAACCTGCGGATCCGCCGCGCCGGATACCGGGTGTGGTTCGATCCCGAGCTGTCCGTCGTGTACTGGCCGCGGGAGAGCTGGACGCGCCTGGTGCGGCAGTTCCGTGCGACCGGCGCATGGCGCGGCGAGCTGGTCCGGCGGTACGGGCGGGGCAACTCGCTGCGCTTCTTCGCTCCCCCCGCACTCGTGGTCGCCGTGGGCGTGAGCATCGCCGTGGGCCTGCTCCAGGTCACGCGCGTGATCAGCGGTGTCTGGACGCTCATCGCCTCGATCGTGCATCTGCCGGTGGCCGTGTACGCGGCACTGATCGGGGCGGTCGCCGCCGGTCCCGGCGGCGGGAAGGGCTGGCGCGACAAGCTGTGGACGCTTGCGGTGCTGCCCACGATGCACCTGTCGTGGGGAGCCGGTTTTCTGGCGGGCCTGCTGCGGGGCGCGCACGACACAGTCGACACCTCACGGCTGGGCGACCGGAACACCCCGCTTCCCTGATCCCGGCTACTCCGGGCCGCGCACGAACCCCTGATCCAGGATCCGCGCCACCACGCGCTCGGCGGCCGATCCGTCGTCGCGCGCGTTGAACGTGCGCCGCCACCTCTCATACCGGTCGGCGTAGTCGGCGGGGTCGCCGTCGCGCAGGGCGGACACGAGGTCGGCCTGCGTCCGGACGACCGGGCCGGGGACGGCGTCTTCGAGGGTGAAGTAGAACCCGCGCAGTTCTCCCCGGTAGTGCTCCATGTCGGGCACGAGGAAGTACATCGGCTTGCCCGTGACCGAGAAGTCGAACATCACGGAGGAGTAGTCGGTGATGAGCGCGTCGACGGCCGTCAGCAGCAGCGAGGTGTCGGGGAAGCCGGTGACGTCGATCACCTGCGCGCCCACGGCGTCGCGCCCGGGCTGCAGCGTGCGCGAGTGCCCGCGCACGAGCACCACGGCGCCGGCCTGCTCGGCCAGAGCCGCGGGGTCGAGGAAATCGACGATCTCCTCCCGGTCGTCACGCCACGTGGGCGCGTACAGCAGGACGCGCGCATCCGGGGCGATCCCCAGCGCGCGGCGCGTGGCCGCGCCGTCGTCGGTGACCAGGACGTCGTTGCGGGGATACCCCTCGACCCAGATCGGCCGCCGGAAGAAGGCGTACGCCTTGCGCAGAATGCCCGCGGCGTACGGATTCTGAGCGAGCAGCACGTCCCAGCGGCGCGACTCCCGGAGAACCGCGAGCGCGCGGCGCGGATCGAACCCGGGCCGGTGCAGGGCGAGCCGCTTGACCGGCGTGCCGTGCCACGTCTGCAGCACGACCTGCCCGGGGCGCCGCGCGAATCGCCGCCGCATCCAGTCGTTGATGACGAGCAGGCGCGACGCGCCGCGTGCGCGCCACCATTCCGGCGTGCCCTCCACGACCGGCACGGCACCGTCGGGCACGTGCACGGAGAGATCCACGACGCTCCAGTACCGCGTGACGGCGGGAGCGCGGCGAGCGAGCTCGCGATCGATCGCGAGCGGATTGCAGCCGGCGTTGCGCCCGTAGAAGCTCTCGAAGAACACCGCGTTCTCCAAGTCCCCTCCCCCGGCGGCGTAGCGGCGCTCGAGCGCCTCCTGTCCTTCGCCGGAGTCGTACGCCGGATTCACCGGCGGACCGATCCGCACGTGCTCGCCGTCCCACGACGCCCGCAGCGTCCGCAGGAGGGTGACCGGCACGGCGTCGGCCGGCAAGCCCGTGTCGGTCGCCTCGCCCGGCTCGATCACGAGCGAATAATCGCCGGTGGGCAGGGGCAGCTCGGGGCCGCCCCATCGTGCGGCCTGCAGCGCGATGCTCGCGCGCCACGTGCGCCCCCGTCCACTCATCCGGCCCTCGGCGCGCGCGCGGCGGCCCACGAGAGCCACGGCGTGCGGGCGCGGCCCGGTGCCGGAAAGCTCCAGCGTCGCGACTCCGTCGTCGCGGACGAGGAAACGCACATCGGTCATGAGACTCCTCTCGGCGCGCCGAGAGCGGCGCGGATGGCGCGGTACACCCGTTCGGTGTTGCGCCCGTCACGGTAGGCGTGCATGTGTTCGCTCAGAGCGAACGAGCGGGCCGTGCGCTCGTCGGGATCGCGCAGCACGGCCTCCAGTTGCGCGCAGGCCTGCGTCCACGACGCCGCCCAGTCCTCTCCCGCGACGTCCGTGTAACGGCCGTACATGCCGCGACGGGCGCGGTACTCCGCCAGATCGGGGGCCAGGAACACCACCGGCAGCGGCACGAGGCCCGCGTCGAAGGCGAGTGAGGAGTAGTCGGTGATGAGCACGTCCATTCCCGGAAGCAGCGGTGTCACGTCGGCGACGAGGTCGGACCCGAGGCTCCGCACGCGGTCCGTTCCCACCGGCGGGCGGTACTCCCCCGCACCCAGGGGGTGCGAGCGCACCAGCAGCACGGCGTCGCTGCGTTCGAGCACCTCGAGAAGCGTGCGCCATTCCTCCGGGGAGGGAACGGCGGGATCGGGCGCGCCGTCGCGCCACGTGGGCGCGTACAGCACCACGCGCGTGTCGTCGGGGAGCGGACCGGCGACCCGGTCGATCGCGGCGCGCGCGCGGCGACGGCGTTCGTCCGCCGTGCCCCGCGACAGCACGTCCACGCGCGGCTCCCCGGTGACCGGGACGCGCTCGGCGGGGAGGCCGAACGCCGACTCCAGGCGCCCCCGCACGAGGTGGGACGCGGCGGGCAGGACGCGGATGCGCCGCGTGGCTCCGGCATACATCCGCCGCAGCATCCCGCGCACGATCCGGGAGTCGGGCAGGATGCCGCTGCGCAGCGTCTCGGCCGAATCCAGGCCGATGCGCTTGAGCGGGATGCCGTGCCACAACTGGACGAGAACCGCGCCGGCCACCGCATAGCGGTTGACGTCGCCGAAACCGTGCGTGACGACCACGACGCGCGCGCGGGCGGTGCGCCAGAAGCCGCGCAGACCCGTCTTGCGCACGTGCGGGATACCGCGGCGCTCGGCCTCGCGCGCCTCGTCCGCGGTCCCGGTGAGCCACACCGCCCGTTCACCACGGGCGGTGGCCTCCTCCCACAGCGCGAGCGCGCCGTCGGCGATGCCCACGGCGCATCCGAAGACCCACTGGTCGCGCGAGCGCGGGATGAGCCGGGTGAGGAGCCCTCCGGCGGCGTACAGCGGGATGCTGAGGAGCTTCCGCGCATTCCCCGCGCCGAACGAGAAGGACGCCACCCCGCGAGCCTATCGCGGGGTGGCGTCCGTTCCGTTGCGCTTACGCGCCGAGCTCTCCCAGTGTCACGTCGGCGGTGCGGGTCTCCCCGTCGCGCACGTACGTGAGGGTCGCGTCGGCTCCGGCGGCGAGGGCACGCACCTGCGCCGTGAGGTCGATCGACGTCGTGATGGGCTTGCCGTCCACGGCCGTGACGATGTCACCCTCCTGCAGCCCCGCCTCGTCGGCGGCGCCGCCGGGGGTCACCTCCGCGATGTAGGCACCGGCGATCTCGGTGCCCTCCACTGCCGAGGCGGGCTGAACAGTGGCGCCCAGCAGGCCGTGCGTGGCCGAGCCGGTCTCGATGATCTCGTCGGCGACGCGCTCGGCGATGTCGGACGGGATCGCGAAGCCGACCCCGATGTTGCCGGCCTGGCCGGACGCGCCGCCGGCCGAGGCGATCGCGACGTTGATGCCGATGAGGCGTCCCTCGGAGTCCACGAGCGCGCCACCGGAGTTGCCGGGGTTGATGGCCGCGTCGGTCTGGATGACGGCGATGCTGATGGTCTCGTTCGACCCGGTCTGCTGCTGGCCCTGCCCGAAGTCGAAGAAGAACGGGCCTTCCTGGCCGGGCGCGGGCTCCCCGCCGTCTTCGCTCTCCGCGTCGTCGGGCACGGCGGCCGAGGCGACCGAGATGGAACGCTCGAGGGCGCTGATGATTCCGGTGGTCACGGTGTTCGACAACCCCAGGGGCGCGCCCACCGCGACGGCCACGTCGCCGACGTTGAGCTTGTCGGAGTCGGCGAACTCGATCGGCGTGAGGCCCTCGGCGTCCTGCAGCTGGATGACGGCGAGGTCGTAGATCGGGTCCACTCCGACGATCTCGGCGTCGTACACGCGGCCATCGGACGTCGTGGCGGTGATGACCGGGTCGGCGGACTGCCCGTCGAGGGTCACGACGTGCGTGTTGGTGACGACGTGACCCTCGTCGTCCAGGATGACGCCGGAGCCGGTGCCGCCGCCGTCACCGCTGGTCGCGCTGATGGTCACGACGCTCGGGACGACCTTCGCCGCGATGGCGGTGGTCAAGGTGGCGTCGTCGGGGTCGTTGATCGTGATGGACTCGGGTCCGGCGACGGGCGTCGATTCGGACTCCCCGCCCCACAGGGCAGCGCCCGCGTAGCCGCCGCCGAGACCTGCCGCGCCGCCGACGAGGGCCGCCGCCACGATGAGCCCGACGACCTTGCCCGCGCCGGACTTCTTCCGCGGCTCCTCCGGCGCGTCCGGGGACAGCGGCGTGGTGGGCTGGGTGGTCTGAGCGGCGGGCCGGCCCGCGTAGGGGGGCTGCGGCGCGCCGTAAGCCTGCGGGGGACGGGCGTAGGGACCCTGGGGGTTCTGCGCCGTGGGCGCGGTCCATCCGGCCGGTGCCTGCGGGGCGGCCTGCGGCGGGACGGGGCCCGGGTGCGGCGGTGCAGCCGGGACGTTCTCTTCGGGACGGTTGCCCTGGTTCTCGCTCATGGGATGCTCCTTCTGCCAAGCACTTTCAGCGTGGCTCCGGTTGCTGTGGTTTTCCTATGCCGCGACCGGGATCAGACTATGCGACTAGCGTGAGGCGGATGCGAGAGATTCCGGGCGCCTGGCGGCGAGCCGCCGAAGGCGCCGGCCTGCGGGCACCGGACGGAACGACCGTCCCCACCATCTTCGCCGAGATGAGCGCACTGGCGGCGCAAACCGGGGCAATCAACCTGGGACAGGGCTTCCCCGACGAGGACGGTCCCGCCCAGATCCTCGAGGCCGCCCGCGAGGCGATCGCCCGGGGCATCAATCAGTACCCTCCGGGGCGCGGCTTCCCGGATCTGCGCCTCGCGATCGCGGAGCACCAGCAGCGGTTCTACGGCCTGCGCCCCGACCCCGAGCGCGACGTGCTCGTCACCGCCGGCGCGACCGAGGCGCTCGCGGCCACGCTCCTCGGCCTCGTGGACGGCCCCGGCGACGAGGTCGTGGTCTTCGAGCCGTTCTATGACTCCTACGCCGCGTGCGTCGCCCTCGCGGGCGCCCGGCTGGTCCCGGTGCCCTTGCGGTGGCCGGATTTCCAGCCCGACCTCGACGAACTCGCGGCGGCGGTGACCGATCGCACGCGCGTCATCCTGGTCAACGATCCGCACAACCCCACCGGATCGGTCTTCTCGCGCGAGGTCCTCGAGCGCATCGTCGAACTCGCCGAGCGCCACGACGCCGTGATCGTGACCGACGAGGTGTACGAGCATCTCGTCTTCTCCGGCCCGCACGTGCCCATCGCGACGCTTCCGGGCGCGTGGGAGCGGACGGTGTCGATCTCTTCGGCGGGCAAGACGTTCTCCGTCACGGGCTGGAAGATCGGATGGGTCACCGGTCCCGCCCCGCTGGTGTCCGCGGTGCTGGCGGTCAAGCAGTTCCTGACCTACGTCAACGGCAGTCCCTTCCAGCCCGCCATCGCCACGGGGCTGCGCCTGTCGGACGACTTCTTCCGGGGCATCGCGCAGTCCCTGCGCGCCAAGCGGGATCTGCTGGGAGACGGACTGCGCGCGGCGGGTTTCGGCGTGGCCGAGCCCGCCGGGTCGTACTTCACGGTGGCCGACGCCGAGCCCGTGGGAGCAGCGGATGCGGCGGAGTTCTGTCGCACGCTGCCGGAACGGGCGGGCGTGGTGGCCGTCCCGCTGCCGGCTTTCGCCACCGCGCCGCATCGCGACCGCTACCGCACGCTCGTGCGCTTCGCGGCGTGCAAGCGCGTGGAGGTGCTCCAGGACGCCGCATCCCGGCTGGCGGCGCTGCGCGCGTGACGGCGAGCGTCAGGCCGGCACGACGCGGAACCGCCGCAGCTTCAGCGCTGGATTGACACGGCGCACGCGCCCGATCGCGTCGCGGTCGAGATGCGCGACGGCGACATCCGTGCCCGTCCCCACGCCGGCGATCACGACGCCCTGCGGGTCGACCACGAGGGAGTTGCCCACCCCGAGCGGCGGCGGGTGATCGGCGGCGGCCACGAAGAAGGTGTTCTCGATCGCCCGCGCCTGCAGGAGCGTGCGCCAGTGATGCTCCTTCAGCGGCCCGCGCACCCAATCGGCGGCCGTGAGCACCACGTCGGCGCCGGCGTCGGCGAGTACGCGGGAGACCTCGGGGAATCGCAGGTCGTAGCAGGTCATGAGGGCGAACCTCATCCCGTCCACCACGAACGTCTCCGGGTCGGTGATCTCCCCCGGCTGCACCCAGTCCGATTCCCGTTGCCCGAACGCGTCGTACAGGTGCAGTTTGCGGTAGGTGGCCAGCACGCCGGTGCCGTCGACGGCCACGACGGTGTTGCGCACACGTGCGCCGTCATCCGCCCGCTCCAGGAGCCCGGCCGCGATGGTGAGGCCGTGGGTCCGGGCCAGCCCGACGAGGGCCGAGACGAACGGTCCGTCCACGCTCTCGGCGTTGTCGGCGAGGGAGGCGTCGAAGGGATCGATGAAGTAGCTGGAGTACTCGGGGAAGAGCACCACACGCGCCCCGCGCGCGGCCGCACGCCCCGCGAGGGTGCCGATGGCCTCCAGGTTCGACGCGACGGATGCGGCGGGGGCGAACTGTGCGACGGCGAGGCCGATCGAATCTGCACTCATGCGTCTCCTCCCGTGTGCCGGACGCGGATGGTCACGGGCATCACCACCCACAGTACGAGGATGAGCCCCGCCAGCGAACCCGCAGCCACCGCGGCGAGGGGCCACCCCACCACCACGTCGAAGACGAACGCCACGACGCCGGCCAGCAGGAGCGACACCGTCAGCAGCGCCGACAGCAGCGCCACGTGGCCGTACCGCACGACGGAACCCTTCGCGCGCTGGCGGAAGAGCACGCGATGCAGCGCGACGGGGGCGAGGGCGACGATGGCGCTGACCGCCGAGATGACCACGAGCGCCAGGTAGAACGCGCGCTGCCCGTCGTCCAGGTCGGCGAAGGCGGGCTGGAAGGCGAGGGCCAGCAGGAACCCCGTCAGGATCTGCGTGCCCGTCTGCAGGACGCGCAGCTCCTGCAGCACCTCGTTCCAATTGCGGTCGGCGCGCTCGGCGGCCGTCTCGTCACGACCGTCGGAGGTGTCGTCACACGGCTGCGCCGGGTCGGTGTGCATTCGGGCATCATGGCGAGGCGCCCGGATGATGGCAACCCCCTGGCTGGCGTGAAGTGGTCGTCGGGGCGTGCTAAGCTGAATCTCGTGCCGCGGGGTGGAGCAGTTCGGTAGCTCGCTGGGCTCATAACCCAGAGGTCGCAGGTTCAAATCCTGTCCCCGCAACGAAAAAGAGAAAAGGCGCCCCGCACGGGGCGCCTTTTCTCGTTCCAGGATGATCCCACCGCCGACGCGGCTCAGCGCGGGTCGACCGCCTCGGCCAGTTCGCCCAGGAACCGGGCGATCACGCCGAGCTCCTCGTCGGTGTACTCCTCCGCGACGGCGGTCATCGAGGCCAGGTGCGCTCCGAAATGCGTGAAGAACTCGCGCCTCGTGCGGTCGGTCAGCACCACCACGCGCGCACGCCGGTCGTGCGGATGCGGACGACGCTCGAGGTGCCCCGTCGCCGACAGCCGATCGAGCAGCTTCGTGGTGGACGCCGTCGAGATGCGCAGATGGCGCGCGACGTCGTGCGGACTCACCGTCTCCCCGCGCTGCTCCCGGACGATCAGCATCCGGAGGGCGGCCAGGTCGGTGTTGTTCATGTCCATGTCGCCCTTCATGCCGCTGTGCATGCGGTCCATGGCGTCGCTGAACGCACGAACGGCGAACAGCGTCTCGGTGATCGACTCCCGTCTTGTGCCGGGGGCCGAAGCGGCGTATGACATGTGGACACCTCCTCCCTCACCTATGTATAGTCGACCACAATCGCTAGCTAAACTAGCAAATAGGAGGCGCTAATGATCGAGACCGAGTACGTCGTCCTTCTCGATGATGACGGCCGCGAGATCGGAACGGCGCCCAAGAGCAGCGTGCACGGTACGGATACCGCCCTTCATCTGGCATTCTCCTGTCATGTGGTCAACGACGCGGGGCAGGTTCTCGTGACCCGCCGGGCCCTGGGCAAGACCGCATGGCCGGGAGTGTGGAGCAACTCGTTCTGCGGACACCCCCGTCCTGCTGAGCCCGTGATCTCCGCGGTCCGGCGGCGGGCGTCGCATGAACTGGGGCTGACGCTGGACGACATCGAACTCGCCCTCCCGCTCTTCCGCTACCGGGCGACCGACGCGAACGGCATCGTCGAGCACGAGATCTGCCCGGTGTACACCGCGCGTACGACGGACGACCCCGAACTCAACCCGCTCGAGGTCGTCGATGCCGAATGGGTCGACCCCGCCGATCTGGCCACCGCTCTGAGTGCCACGCCGTGGGCCTTCAGCCCGTGGCTGGTGCTGCAGGCCGAGCAGCTGCGCCTGTTCGGTGCGCCACGTGAACGGCGCCGCGCCTCATGATCACCCTCGCCTCGGCCCCGGCCACGCGTGAGGCGATCGACACGGCCATCGATGCGGCGCTGCAGCGTCTGCGGACCCGTATGACGCCGATGAACGGCTCGGCAGACGCGCTGGGCGCTGCCATCCAGCGCGCCGCCGGCGGGGGCAAGCGCTTCCGCCCGACGCTCGTGGTGGCCGCGTACGAGACCCTGGGTGCTCGTCGCGATCCGTCGGCGGTGTACTCCGTGGCGGCGGCGTTCGAGCTGCTGCACTCCGCGTTCGTCGTCCACGACGACGTCATCGACCACGACACGCACCGTCGCGGCGTGCTGAACATCGGCGGCGAGTTCCGCGAGCGCGCGCGCGTGCGAGGGGCGGATGCGTCGGGGGCCGCGCTGCTCGGTGACGCCGCCGGCATCCTGGCCGGCGATCTCCTCCTGTACGAGGCCGTCCGCCTCGTCGCCCTCGCCGACGTCGCCCCCGACGTTCGAGCCGATCTCCTGGCCCTGCTGGAGGACGCCGTGGTCATCTCGGCCGTCGGGGAGCTCGCCGACGTGGAGAACGCCGTCGTCTCGGACTCCGTCGTCGCCGCCGAGGCCATCCTGCTGGCCACCGCCAACAAGACGGCGGTCTATTCGTTCTCGGCCCCACTGGAGGCCGGTGCCGTCCTGGCCGGCGCGCGGCCGGAAGTCCGCCTCGCCCTCCGCTCCTTCGGTCACCGCCTGGGTCTGGCCTACCAGCTCGTGGACGACCTCATCGGCGCCTTCGGGCCGGCCGAGCTCGCCGGCAAGGCCGCCGGCGGCGACCTCCGCGAGGCCAAGCGCACACCGCTGATCGCGCTGGCCCGCGAGAGCGAGCAGTGGCCGCAGGTCAGCGATGCGCTGGCCCAGGCCCACACCGGCCCCGTGGCCGTCCGCGCCGCGCAGCGAGCCCTCGCGGCATCCGGTGCGCGACAGCGCATGGAGCTCCTCGTCGGCGAGACCCTCGACGAGGCGTGCGGACTCGTGGACGGCTCCGTCCTGCCCGAGGCGGGCCGCGTGATGCTGCTCGACCTCGTCGAGGCCGTCCGGGAGCGCGTCCCGTGAGCCACGCCCCCACCGGTCTCGCCCTCTACGACCGCACCGCGCAGGATGCCGCCGCCGCCGTCATCGCCGGCTACTCGACGTCGTTCGCCCTGGCGTGCCGCCTGCTCGGCTCCCGCCCGCGGCCGCACGTGCGCAACGTGTACGCGCTCGTGCGGGTGGCCGACGAGGTGGTCGACGGCCCCGCCGCCGACGCGGGTCTCAGCCCGGCGAGCGAGCGCGAGGTGCTCGACGGCCTCGAACGGGAGACCCTGGCGGCCATCGAGCGCGGCTTCAGCGCGAATCTCGTCGTCCATGCCTTCGCCCGCACCGCCCGCGAGTGCGGGATCGGAGCGGACCTGGTCGCGCCCTTCTTCGCGTCGATGCGCACCGACATCGACACCACGGCGCACGACGCGGGGTCGCACGACGCCTACGTGTACGGCTCCGCGGAGGTCGTCGGCCTGATGTGCCTGCAGGTGTTCCTCAACGCCGGCTCCGCCCGCCCCTCCCCCGCACCCGGCGAGCTCGTGGACGGCGCCCGGCGCCTGGGAGCGGCGTTCCAGGACGTCAACTTCCTGCGCGACCTCGACGACGATGCCGGCAGGCTCGGGCGCGACTACCTCGCGGGTGCGGCCGCCGGCGCGCGACGCGTCGCCGTGCTCGACCGCATCGACGCCGACCTCGCCGCGGCGGCCGCCGTGATCCCTCGCCTGCCGAGCGATTGCCGCCGGGCGGTGAGCACCGCTCACGACCTCTTCGCCGAGCTGTCGCGGCGCCTCCGCCGGTCTCCGGAGGGCGCCGGGCGGGTCCGCGTCCCCGACGCCGTGAAGGCCGCCCTCGCACTGCGGGCCGCCGCGACGGCACGGCCCAGGGAGGTCCGCCGATGACCCGCACCGTGATCGTGGGCGGCGGCATCGCGGGCCTGGCCACCGCGGCGCTGCTCGCCGCTGAAGGCCATGACGTCACCGTCTGCGAGGAGCTGAACGAGGTCGGCGGCCGGGCCGGGTCGTGGGAGCGCGACGGCTTCCGCTTCGACACCGGCCCCAGCTGGTACCTCATGCCCGAGGTGTTCGACCACTTCTTCGCGCTGCTGGGCACGAGCGCGGCCGAGCAGCTGGACCTCGTGCCGCTGAAGCCCGCCTACCGCGTGTTCGGCCCGCAGGGCACCGACCCGCTGGATGTGGTCTCGGGCCGCGCGGAGGCCACGGCCCTGTTCGAGTCGATCGAGCCGGGGGCCGGTGCACGGCTGGACACCTACCTCGAGTCCGCCGCCGACGCGTACGAGCTCTCCGTGACGCGCTTCCTCTACGACCCGTACACGACGACCGCAGGCCTGCGGGATCCCGCTCTGCTGCGCCGTCTCCCGCGGCTGCTGCCGCTGCTCACCCGCACGCTGGCCGACCACGTCGAGGCGCGCTTCACCGACACGCGCCTGCGGCAGATCCTCGAGTACCCCGCGGTGTTCCTGGGCGGATCGCCCTACGGCGTGCCGAGCCTGTACCACCTGATGAGCCACCTGGACATGAACGACGGCGTCCTGTACCCGCGCGGGGGCTTCACGGAGGTGATCGCCGCGATCGCACGGCTCGCCCGCGAGCGCGGAGCCGACGTGCGCACCGGCGCCCCCGTCGAGGAGATCCTCGTCTCCGACGGGGCGACCCGCGGCGTGCGGCTGCGCGGCGGCGAGATCGTCCCGGCCGACGTGGTGGTCTCCACCGCCGATCTACACCACACCGAGACGCAGCTGCTGACGCAGGCCTCGGACCGCACGTATCCGGAGAAGTGGTGGGAGCGGCGCACCCCGAGTCCGGGCGCCCTGCTCGTGCTGCTCGGGGTGCGCGGGGGCCTGCCGCAGCTCGCCCACCACTCGCTGCTGTTCGCCCCGAAGTGGCGGGAGAACTTCGAGTCGATCTTCGGCCCGGATGCGCGCATCCCCTCGCCGGCGTCGCTGTACGTGTGCCGACCCAGCGCGACCGATGACACCGTGGCGCCGGAGGGGTACGAGAACGTGTTCGTGCTCGTCCCGATGCCCGCCGACCCGAGCCTCGGACGCGGCGGCGTGGACGGTGCCGGCGACGCCGCGATCGAAGCCGCCGCCGACGAGGTCATCGGCCAGATCGCGCAGTGGTGCGACATCCCCGATCTCGCCGAGCGCATCGTCGTACGCCGCACGATCGCGCCCGGCGACTTCGCCGCCGACCTGCACTCGTGGCGCGGCAACGCCCTGGGACTCGCGCACACGCTGCGCCAGAGCGCCGTGTTCCGCCCGCGCAACGCGTCCCGGCGCGTGCGCGACCTCTACTACGCGGGCACGTCCGCGCTGCCGGGCATCGGCCTGCCGATGTGCCTCATCTCCGCCGAGCTCGTCCTGAAGCGGCTCCGCGGCGACGCCTCACCGGGGCCGGTCGCCGAGCCCGCGCGCGCGGCGGTGTGACGTGCCGGGAGCGTATCTCCTCGCCATCGTGCTGTCCGCCGCCGGCATCCTCGTCCTCGACGTGCGGCTGCGCCTGATCGGACCCCGCGCACCCGCGGCTACTCTGGCTGCCGTGGGCATCGGCACGCTCTTCTTCCTCGTGTGGGATGCCGCCGGCATCCTCACCGGAGTGTTCGTCAAGGGTGGCAGCGATCTGCTGCTGGGAGTCGACCTCGCGCCGCATCTGCCGCTGGAGGAGCCGGTCTTCCTCGCGTTCCTCTGCTATCTCGCCCTGGTCGCGTGGGCCGGTGGCGAGCGGATACTGAGCCGCCGGGAGGTGCCGCGGTGACCTATCCCCTCCTGGTCCTCCCGTTCGTTCTCGTCACCGCCGTGGTCACGGCGCTGTCGGCGCGGCGTCCGCGCTTCGCGGCGCGCATGGCGGCCTCGGGCGTGGCCGCGGTGGTGCTCCTGGCGCTGACGGCGGTGTTCGACAACGTCATGATCGCGCTGGATCTGTTCACCTATCCGCCCGAGCACCTGTCGGGGCTGCGCATCGGCCTCGCTCCGGTGGAGGACTTCGCCTATCCGCTGTGCGCCGCGTTCGGCGTGCCGGCGGTGTTCGCGCTGCTGCGCCGGACGGAACCGGCGACATGAGCGCGGGGTCCCTGTCGGCCGCCCGCGTGAGCCGGGAGCTGCTGATCTCCTCCCGCCCGGTGAGCTGGATCAACACCGCCTACCCCTTCGCGGCTGCATACCTGTTGACCACCCAGCGCATCGACGCGGCGCTGATCGTGGGGACGATCTTCTTCCTCGTGCCCTACAACCTCGCGATGTACGGCATCAACGACGTGTTCGACTACGAGTCCGACCTGCGCAATCCCCGCAAGGGGGGCACGCACGGCGCGGTGCTGGATCGCCGGATGCATCGGATCACGCTGTGGGCGGCGGCGGTGTCGTGCCTGCCCTTCCTCGGAGTCCTCGTCGCGCTGGGAGACCCGCTGTCCTGTCTCGTCCTGGCGGCGAGTCTGTTCTTCGTCGTGTTCTACTCCGCGCCACCGCTGCGGCTGAAGGAACGGCCCTTCGCGGACTCCGTCACCAGCAGCATCCACTTCTTCTCCCCCGCCGTATACGGCCTCGTGCTGGCGGGGGCGACCTGGACGTGGCAGCTGGCGGCCATCATCGTGGCGTTCGCCCTGTGGGGCGTGGCCTCCCACGCGTTCGGGGCCGTGCAGGACGTGGCCGCCGACCGCGCCGCGGGCATCTCGTCGATCGCCACGGCACGCGGCGCCCGGTGGACGGTGTGGTTCGCGCTGGCGTGCTACGCGCTGGCGGGTCTGACGATGCTGCCGACGACATGGCCCGGGCCGCTGGCGGCACTCCTCGTGCTGCCCTACCTCATCGTCGTGTGGCCCTACCGCACGGTGACGGACGACACCGCCGAGCGGGCGACCACCGGATGGCGCCGCTTCCTGTGGGTGAATCAGCTGGCCGGATTCGGAGCCACCCTGCTGCTCATCTGGTGGTCGATGATCCGTCCCACCGCCTGAGCCACGCCGGCCGTGGCCTGATCGGGCTGCTGCAGGTTCTGACGGATCAGAACCCGCAGCAGCCGGACCTCACTCCTCGCCCTGCGACTCCTCGAGCGCGAGCAGACGCTCGACGGCGGCGGTCAGGCGGGCGTCGGCCTCGCCGAAGGCGGCGAAGTCGCCGGCCTGCAGTGCGGCCTGGCGTTCGGTGAGCGCCGTGCGGGCCTCTTCGAGAGCGGCCTGGTACTCGTCGACCGGGACCGTGGGGGTCTCCGGCTCCTCGCCGGTCTCCTCACCGGGTTCGGTCGGGGCCTGGTCGGGCTCGGTCGGGATGACCTCGCCGTCGCCGGTGTCGGCACCGGAGTCGCCGCCGAAGAGGACGTCGAGCGCTTCGCTGAGCGTCTCCTCGAACGCGATCTGGTCGCCGAAGGCCACCAGCACGCGCCGCAGCTGCGGCAGCTGCGTGCCACCGGAGGACTGCACGAACACCGGCTGGACATACAGCAGCCCGCCGCCGACCGGGAGGGTCAGCAGGTTCCCGTTGAGCACCTCGGACTGACCCTGCTGCAGGATGTTGATCTGCGAGGACACCGCCGTGTCGGAGTCGAAGGTGTTCTGCACCTGTCCGGGTCCGGGGACGGTCGTGGCGGAGTCGATGACGAGCATCCGCAGCTTCCCGTATCCCTCGCCCTTGACGCCCTCCTCGGAGCCGGCGCTGGAATCCACGGCGAGGTAGCCCGTGAGCACGTTGCGGCTCGCCCCCTGGGAGGACGGGATGAACGTCGTGAACATGGAGTACGACGGCTCCTCCTGACCGGGCATCTGCATCGTCAGGTAGTACGGCGGCTGGAGGCGGTCGCCATCCTGCGGGTCATCCGGCGTCGCCCACGCGTTGTCGCGCTGGTAGAACGACCGCGCGTCGTCGACGTGGTACACCCCGAGCATGGCCCGCTGCACCTTGAACAGGTCGGTCGGGTAGCGCACGTGGGCCATGAGGTCGGCCGACATCTCGCTGTACGGCTTCAGCGTCGTCGGGTACACGTTCTGCCACGACTGCAGCACCGGATCCTCGTCGTCCCACGCGTACAGGGTCACACTGCCGTCGTACGCGTCGACGGTGGCCTTGACGGAGTTGCGGATGTAGTTGATCTCATCCAGCGCGTAGCGCGGCGCCACGTTGTTCGAATCGGCGATGGCCTGCGACAGGCTCACCCCCGAGGAGTACGGGTAGTTCGCGCTCGTGGTGTAGCCGTCGATGACCCACTTGATCCGGCCGTCCACGACCGTCGGGTACGGGTCGCTGTCCAGCGTGAGGTACGGCGCCACCTTCGCCACGCGCTCGCGCGGGTCGCGGTCGTACAGGATCTGGGAGTCCTCGTTGACGTAGTCGGAGAAGAGGATCTGCTCGGACTGGAACTTCAGCGCGTAGATGAGGCGGTTGAAGACGCTGCCGATGCTCGGACCGCCCTCGCCCTCGAACGTCGTGCGGGTGTCGCTGTCGCCGTCGCTGCCGATCGGGTAGTCCAGCTCGATGGGGTCGGTGCCCTCGGGTGCCCCGACGATCGAGTACTCGGGCGAGTACTCGCCGAAGTACACGCGCGGCTGGAAGTCGCCGCGCTCGGTCAGGAAGCCGCTGGCGGGGATCGCCTGCTCGAGGAACACAGGGTCGCCGTCGGTCGTGCGCTCGTTGCCGGCCGCGGCCACCAGGCCGTAGCCGTGGGTGTACACGAGCGTGGTGTTCTGCCACGAGGCGGCGTCGGAGAGCTGCTCCATGTTGAGCTCGCGCACCGCGACGATGGTGTCCTGCGACTGACCGTCGATCTCGTAGCGGTCGACGTCCAGGACGTCGGGGAACTGGTAGTAGGCGCGGTACTGCTCGAGCTGGCGCACCGTGGGGCCGATGATCGCGGGGTCCATGATGCGGATCTGCGTCGTCGTGGCGGCATCCTCGCGGAGCTGCCCGGCCTCGGCGGTCGTCTCAGCGGTGAAGTTCTGCTTCTCCAGCTCGTTGATGCCGTAGGCCTGCTTGGTCATGTCGATGTTGCGCTGATAGAACTCGCTCTCCAGCGCCAGCTGGTTCGGCCGCACCTGGAAGGTGTTGACCACCCACGGGTAGCCGGCCCCCAGCACGATGGCCGAGACGACCAGCAGGGCCGTCGCGATGAGCGGGTAGCGCCAGCGGCCGATGATGGCGGTGACGAAGAAGAGCACCGCCACGAGCACCGCGATGATCGCGAGGATCGTCTGCCCGGGGATGGTGGCGTTCACGCCGGTGTAGCCGGGGCCGGTGATGCGGTCGCCGGCCTCGACGAGCGTGCGATACCGGTCGAGGTACAGGCTCGCGCCCTGCAGGAGCACGTAGAGGCCCGCGAGGACGGCGAGCTGGATGCGGGCGGACTTGGAGATCCGCAGCTCCCGCTGCCCCACGCGCACCGACCCGTACAGGTACGACACGAGTGCGGTGACCAGGAGGCAGACGAGCACCACGGCGGAGGCGAATCCCAGCGCCGCGCCGTAGAAGGGCAGGGCGAACAGGTAGAACCCGGTGTCCATGCCGAACTGCGGGTCCACGACGTCGGTGGCCACGCCGTTGAACCACAGCCACGTGGTCTCCCACTGCGCAGATGCGGCGAATCCGGCGAAGAAGCCGAAGAAGATGGGGATGCCCCACATCGCCAGGCGCCGCAGCGGCTCGACGACCTCCTGGTAGCGGTCCAGCTGCGAGCTCAGACGCGCGTACACCGGGCGCAGACGGTACGCGAGCTGGATGGCGCCCCACACCGGCACGGCCATGGCGAGGAAGCCGACGACGAACATCACCACGCGGGCGATCCACTGCGTGGTCAGCACCCCGCTGAACCCGAGCTGCGCGAACCACAGCCAGTCGGCGTACAGGCTCGCGAAGACGAAGAAACCCACCACGAGTGCCGCGATGATCGCGAGGCTGATCGCGATGATGCGGCGGGATCGGTTGGGAGTGGCCGGCTTCGGTGTCGAGGTCGTGGTCACCCCTCCATCCTAGGCGGCTGGCCCTGCGGGTTCGCCGTGCGTCACGGCGGCCCCCGACCACGTGCGCGAAGGGGGTCGCGGGTCTCAGCGGCTGCAGCTGGGCAGCGCGCTGAGATCGGCGTCGGTGCGGATGGCTTCCAGCACGTCGAGGGCATCATCCAGATCGGCGACGGCGAACACCTCCACGCCCGACGGGATGTGACCGACCACCTCGTCGCAGTTGCCCTCCGGCGCGAGGAAGTACTCCGCGCCCGCGTCGCGCGCGCCGTACAGCTTCTGCCGGATGCCACCGATCCGTCCGACCTCGCCGGCGGCGTCGATGGTCCCGGTGCCGGCGATGCGCTCGCCACCGGTGAGGTCGCCCGGAGTCAGCACGTCCATGATCCCCAGCGCGAACATCATCCCGGCGCTGGGTCCTCCGACATCGTCGAGCTGGATGGTGACGTCGACGGGAAGGTCGAACTCCGCCATCAGCTGCACGCCGATGAGCCACGTCGTCTCACCCTCGGACTCGACCTCGCGGGGGGTGACCGTGACCTCCCTGCGCTGCCCGTCCCGCTCGACCACGAGCGTGACGGCGTCTCCCTCGCCGGCCACGACGGCGTCGCGCACCTGCTGGGCATCGGCGGCGGGGGCCTCGTCGACGGTGAGGATGACATCCCCCGCCTCCAGGAGACCCTCGGCGGCGGAGTCGTCGGTGAGCGAGTGGACCGCGATGCGAGAGGTCACCTCGTACCCCAGCTCGGACAGTGCTGCGGCGGCGGCCTCCTGCTGCGAGTCCACCATGAGGGCGGCGTTCTGCTCGTTGCGCTGCTCGGTGGTCTGCCCCGGCGGGAAGACCGCCTCCAGGGGGAGCACCGCACGGGACGGGTCGAACCACGCCACGGCGAGCTCGAACCACGACGGGCGGCGCTCGGGATTCCCGACCACCTGGACCGTCAGCAGGTCCAGCGCCCCCTCGGGCGGGTAGGTCTCGGCGTCCTCGACGGAGATCAGCGGCACCTCTTCGCCGTCGGCGGTCTTCACCGTGCCGAGGGTGTTGTACACGGGGCCGGGCTGCTGGATGACGTAGGCGGTGGGCAGGAACGTGATCACCAGGAGTACGACGAGGGCGATGACCAGTGCCCACAGCCCGGCGACGGTTCCTCGGCTGAACCGGGGTCGCGTGCGCGGCACGATCGTGGTGTCCTGGTCGAACAGCGCCACGGGGAACCTTTCTTCGCCTGGTCGTTCGCGACCGGCGTAAGGAAGCGCGGGGGCAGCCGGGGAGTGCGAGTGATGCGTGCGACTAGCGTAGATCGCCAGGAGTAGACCCGGCTGAAAGGCGGCTGAAGTGGCGGACGACGACCGCAGTCCCGAGGAGGAGTTCCAGGAGCTCCTGCGCAAGCTTCTGGCCGGAGAGGGCGGCGGGATCGACCCGGAGCAGCTGTCGCGCCTGTCGGGCATGCCCATCGACCCCGCGACGATGCAGACGATGATGCGCCACCTGCAGGGCGCCTTCGCCTCCGGCGACGAGGGCATCTCGTGGGACCTGGCCAAGCGGCAGGCCCTGCACATCGCCAATCAGAGCAGCCTGGCCATCACGTCGGGCCAGCGCACCGACCTCGATGCCGCATTCGCCCTCGCCGCCCTGTGGCTGAGCGAGGCCACGACGATCTCGGAGCTGCCCGCCCCGCCGCGGGTTCTCACGCGCGGCGCATGGGTGGAGGCGACCCTGCCGGTGTGGCAGGAGCTCGCCGAGCCGGTGGCCACCAGCATCGCCGACGCGCTGACCAGCGCGCTGAGCTCGCAGGCGCCCGACGACATGCAGGAGCTCATCGCCGGCGCCGGACGCCTCATGCGCACGGTGGGCGGATCGCTCTTCGCGACCCAGCTCGGCCACGTCGTGGGCCGCCTCTCCACCGAGGTGGTCAGCGGCGGCGATGTCGGCATCCCCGTCATGCCCGACGGCGACGCGGCGATCCTGCCGCAGAACTTCGCCGATTTCGGACGGGATCTGGAGATCCCCGACGATCAGCTGGCCCTGTACCTCGCGACGCGCGAGCTCGCCCATGCCCGCCTGTTCCGCCACGCGCGGTGGCTGCGACTGCACGTCATCTCGCAGGTGCGTGATTTCGCCGCCGGCATCCACGTCGACACCGACGCCTTGGAGGACCTGGCCGGCCGGTTCGACCCCTCCGAGCCGGAGGAGCTGCGTCGCGCGCTGGAGAGCGGCGCGCTGCTGCCGGCGCGCTCGGAGGAGCAGACGGCCGCCCTGACCCGGCTGGAGAACCTCCTGGCGACCATCGAGGGCTGGGTGGATGTCGTCACGGCCGAGGCCACGACACGACTTCCCTCCGCCGACCGGATCGCGGAGGCCGTGCGCCGCCGCCGCGCCGTGGGCGGGCCGGCCGAGCAGGCGCTCGGATCGCTCGTGGGCCTGGAGCTGCGCCCCCGGCGCATGCGGGAGGCGGCGGCGATGTGGCAGGCCGTGACCGACGCCGTGGGCTCAGCCGCGCGGGACGCCCTGTGGGACTACCCCGACCTCATGCCCAGCGCCGACGACATCGACGACCCGGCCGCACTGGTCGCCCGCGTGTCGGCGCAGGCGCGGGGCGAAGCGCCGCAGCACGACGAACTCGACGACGCCCTCGCCCAGCTGCTGGCCGAGGAGGCGCAGGGGGGCACGTCGGAGGACACCGCCGCTCCCGACGCCGGCGACGCCGGCTCCGGTGACACCGACCCCGGCGAGCCGGATGCGGAGGGGCCCCGCCCCGTCTGATCTCTCCTCCCCAGGCGTGCACCCGCCCGCCGGCCGCGGGCGGGTGTGGACAGCCCGACGAGAGCGCGGGGTGCGACGAGCACAATCGGGGGATGCTGCGCTTGAACCCCGCTCATCCCCCCTTGTGGCGCGATGCCACCACCCTGCAGTTCGGTGTCGACGACGTCGCACGGCTGGAGGAGCCGCAGCCGTGGGAGGAGGTCCTGCTGGCGGACCTGGCCCGCGGCGTCCCCGAATCCGCCCTCCCGGGGCTGCTGAAGACGCGTCGGATCGGCCGCGCCGAGGCGGAGGCGTTCTTCGCGGAGCTCCAGCCGGTGCTCGAGCGCACCGCGCCTGAGGCGCGCATCGTGCTGCAGACCACGGACGACCTCGACCCGGGGCTGCGGGCGACGGTGGCCGACGCCCTCACCCGCAGAGGTGCGCACGTACGGGAAGCCCACTGGTCGCCGTTCGCCGCCACCGTCGTCCCTGCGGGGTGGACGGCCGTCCTGCTGGCGGCACACCTGGTCGAACCGCGGCGGGCGGCCGCCCTCGTCTCCGCCGACGCCCGCCATGCTCCGCTGGTGTTCGACGGCGCCGGCGCCACCGTGGGCCCTGTCGTCGAGCCCGGCGTGACGGCGTGTCTGGCGTGCGACGCGGCGCACGCCCGCGACGCCGACCCGGCATGGCCGGTCGTGGCCAGTCAGCTGGTGGGGCGCCCGTGCATCGTCGATGCCGATCTCGCGGTGGAGGCGGCGCGCGCGGCGGCGCAGCTGATCACCGCCCCGACGACCACTCCCGCGCGGTCCGTGCGTCTGCGCGCGGACGCACCGAACCGCGTGTGGCGGGTGCATCCCCCGCACGAAGACTGCGCGTGCCGATTTCCTGCAGGAACCGCGACGGATTCCGCGCCGACCGCCCGCGTCCGCGCGACCAGCTCACCGACAGGGTTCGCCCGGCCCGCGTGATGCCGACGTAGGCCAGGCGCCGCTCTTCGTCGATGTCCTCGAAGCTCGTGGCGTAGGAGATCGGCAGCAGCCCCTCGCTCAGGCCGACCAGATGCACGTGGTCCCACTCCAGGCCCTTCGCCGCGTGCAGCGTGGCGAGGGTGACGGTGCGCGTGGTCGGCTCGTGCTGGTCCTTCGCGCGCGCGACCAGGCCGTCCGTGAAGGCGCGCAGGCTGGTTCCCGGCTCGGCGTTCTCCGCGAGCCGCAGGAGCGCGGCGCGCGCTTCCCACGACTCCCGGAGCGCGCCGCCGGCCGGCGGCGGCTCGTCCGTGAGCCCCAGCGAGCGCAGGATGTCACGCACCGTGGTGACGAAGTCGGTCTCGATGGGTGCGACCGAGGCGGCCCGCAGGGCGAGGACCGCCTGGCGGACCTCGGGCTGATCGAAGAAGCGCCGGCCGCCGAGCACCGTCGTGGCGACGCCGGCAGCAGCCAGCGCGGCCAGGAGCGGCGCGGACTGCGCATGCGAGCGGTACAGCACCGCGATCGCGGAGGGCTCCACGCCGCCGGCGATGGCGTCGGCGATCGAACGTGCCACCGCCGCGGCCTCCGCCTCGTCGTCGTCGAACGCGCGGACCACCGGCGTCGGCGCAGCTCCGCCGGGGCGGGCGGGGACGAGTTCCAGGGCGCCCGGGCGGCCCCGCATGAGGGCGTTGGCCACCTCCAGCACCGGCGCGGCAGATCGGTAGTTCGTCTCCAGCCGGAACAGCTGGGCGTCTTCGTGGGTGCGCGGGAAATCCAGCAGGTAGCGGGCGTCGGCGCCGGCGAACGAGTAGATCGTCTGACTCGCGTCCCCCACGACGCACAGGTCGCGCCGATCCCCCAGCCACAGCTGCAGGAGGCGGTACTGCAGCGGCGAGACGTCCTGGAACTCGTCGACGGTGAAGTGGCGGTACTGCTCGCGCACCTCCTGCGTGACGCGCGGTTCGGCTTCCAGCATCCCCGCGCACGTGAGCAGGACGTCTTCGAAGTCCATCTGGCGGCGCTCGTCCTTGAGCTTCTCGTACGCGCGCTGCAGATCGGCCACCTGCTGCACGTCGAGACGGCCGATCGGGGTGGGGCGTGCCGCCACGAAGGCGTCGACGCTGCGCATCGTGATCTTGCGCCATTCGATGGCGCTGGCCACATCCCGAAGGGTCGGGGTGTCCGGCGCCAGCCCGATGCCGTCTGCCGCGTGGGCGAGGAGCTTGACCTTGTTGCTGACGAGGTTCGGCGCCCCGTCGCCGGTGAGAGAGGGCCAGAAGTAGTTCAGCTGCGCCAGGGCCGCGGCGTGGAACGTCCGGGCCGCGACGCCGTCGATCCCCAGCGCCCGCAGCCGCCCGCGCATCTCGCCCGCGGCCTTCGCGGTGAACGTCACCGCCATCACGCGACCGGGCGAGTACGCCCCGGTGTCCACGCCGTGCGCGACGCGGTGCGTGATGACGCGCGTCTTGCCGGTACCGGCGCCGGCGAGCACGCACACCGGGCCGCGGAGGGCGGATGCGGCGGCCCGCTGGTGTTCGTCGAGGTTGTCCAGTGCGCTCACGGTGTGCCGTCGTGCCATTCACGGATCAGGCGGGAGGCGATGGAGGCCGGGCCCGGCAGCTGGAGGGCGCCGCGCCCGGCCAGCGCGTCACCGATCTCGGACCGCGTGAACCACCGCACCGCGACGATCTCCTCACCGTCGGCCCGGGCGATCTCGGGCGCGGTGGCCACCGCCGTGAACCCGAGCATCAGCGAGCGCGGGTAGGGCCAGCCCTGAGAGCCGCGGTACCGGAGCGCGCCGACGGTGACGCCGGCCTCCTCGCGCACCTCGCGCACGACGGCGTCCTCGAGCGACTCCCCTGCCTCGGCGAAGCCGGCGAAGCACGAGTAACGGTCGGCGCCCCACAGCGCGTTGGAGCCGAGCAGCAGCAGATCGGGGTCGTCCGCGCGCGTGACGGCGACGATGACGGCCGGGTCGGTGCGGGGGAAGTGCTCGCGCCCGCAGTGCGGGCAGCGCCGCGCCCACCCGGCGTGCTGGAGCTCGGTGCGCGTGCCGCACGCCGGGCAGAACGGGGCATCCACGAGCCACCGTCCGAGCGCGATGGCGGGCATGAGCACCGCCGTGTCGTCGGCGGGGAGGTCGCCGCCGATCGACCGCAGCGCCCCCCATCCGCCGGGAGCATCGACGGGGTCATCGCGGTCGGGTGGGAAGGCGGCCGCCAGGACCGCGGCGCCGTCGGGCCGGCGGCCCAGGAACGCCCACACGGCGTCTTGCGGCACGTCCGCGACCGCGACCGCGGTCAGGCCGCCGTCGGGGGCGAGCGGGGCGGCGTCGCCGCGCACGACGAGCACTCTCGTGCGCGGATCGCGCTGCGCGAGGGCGATCAGGTCGTCGGTCATGCGTTCGGTGGGCGATCTGTCGACCGGGCCGAAACGCGGAGAAGACGTGACGGGAACCGTCATCGAGTACCTCTCTCACAGGCGTGGCGCGGGGTCGGGGCGGCGGGCCCGGCCTACCCTGGGCGCATGGCACGCTCACCACTCACTCTAGCCGCGTCGGCGACGGCGGCCCTGCCGCGCATCGCCGTGGTGGGAGCCGGTCCCCTCACGGAGCACGCGGCGGGTCGTTTCGACGCCGCCTTCGTGCGCTTGGAGGACGGGCGCGACGCGGTCGTCCGCATGCCTGCCGGCGAGGATTCCGCGGCCGACCTGGCGGCAGAGTCCCGCGCGCTCGTCGCCCTCACCCCCGGCGTGCGCGCTCTGCTGCCCTTCCGCGCGCCGGAGGTCCTCGGCGAATGCGGTTCGGGTGCCGCCCGCGTCCTGGTGGTGGACTTCCTTCCCGGCTACCGGGTCGACCCCGCGCACTTGCCGAAGGGGCGCGGCATCGCCACGGCCGTGGGCGCCGCCCTCGCCGCCGTGCACGCGCTGCCGCCCTCGATCGTGCGGACCGATGGCCTGCCGGTGCGCACTCCCGAGCAGGTGCGCGACGACGTGGTGCGACTCCTCGACCGCGTGGAGGGGACGCGACGGGCACCCGACGTGCTCGCCGAGCGCTGGCGCCGGGCGGTCGAATCCGACGAGCTGTGGCGTTTCGAGTCGGCAGTCGTCCTCGGCGGCGCGACGTCGTCCACCTTCCTGCTCGCCGACGACGGCGATGACGTCCGCGTCGTGAGCGCACTGGAGTGGGCCGGCCTGAGCGTGGGAGATCCCGCCACCGACCTGCGGTGGCTCGCCTCGGCACCGGAAGCGGCAGACGCCGTGCTGTCCGGCTACACCGCCGACGCCGCCCGTGCGCCCGACGCGCTGCTGCGCGAACGCGCCCGCCTGTACGCCGAGCTGGAGTTCGCCCGGTGGCTCGTGCACGGCGTCGACACCGGCGACGACACGGTCATCGACGACGCCGTCGCCCTCCTGGATGCACTCGCCGACGGCGTGCGCGGGGATCGGATCGTGCCGAATGCGCCGGTCGATCTGGAGAGCGCGATGGCGTTCGTGGAGCGCATGCCGGAGCCGGGCACCGTCGCGGCGGACACCTCGATGCAGACGGACACGTACGACCCCGAGATGCTCTCGCTGTTCATCGCCACCGAACGCGACCGCACCGACAGCCCGCCCGACTCCGCCGACTCCCCCGACTTCGGTCTCGACGGTCTGCGCCACCCGGAGGAGACCGCGACGGCTCCGATCGACATCACCGGGTGGGCGCACCGCTCAGACGACGGCTCGCCGGTCCCCGCCGACACCGGATCCCCCGCGGGGCCCGACGCATCCGACCAGGACGGCCCGCTCGAGGAGGAAACGGCCCGCGCATCGCGCGCGGCGCTGCGGTGGTGGGGACGCGACGGCTCGACGCGTCTCAGTTCCGGAGGATGAGGCCGTCGGCGACGTAGAACAGCGCCACGTCGATCCGCTCCCGAGGCACCCCGTGCCGCTGCGCGTACGCCTCGCGGTACAGCTCCAGCTGCAGCATCCGCTCGCGTCGCTCCGCGTCGGTGACGGGCGGACGCCCCGTCTTCCAGTCCACGATCTCGATCCGCTCGCCGCGGCGGTACACCGCGTCGAGCTTGCAGATCACGATGTGCGGACGGCCGTCCAGGTCGGTCGCGACGTAGTCGATCTCGGTCTCGACCTCCAGAGGTCGCAGCGGCGCCCACTCCGACCGCTCGAAGTTCTCCTGCAGGACGGCCAGGTCGGCCGCGTCGGCGGGGAGCGCGTCGGAGACGTCGTCATCCCACAGCCCGTCGTCCCACAGAGCGTCGTCGAGGCCGCCGCCCGCACCCACGAGGCCTGAGCGGCGCTCGACCCACGCGTGGAACAGCGTGCCCAGGCGCGTCTGGCGATAGGGCCGCTCGGGCATGGGCCGATCCAGCGCCTCCACAGCGCCGGCGTAGTCGGCGACGTAGTCCTTGTAGCGGGATGCCGGGATGCGCACCGGCGCGGTGCGCTGCAGCGGTCGCATCCGCTCCGCGCGCTCGGCCAGCAGCAGCCCGGCCTCCTCATCCGGCTCGGGGAGGGGATCCCTGCGGGCACGTTCCACCTCCGCCGCGGCCGCGGCCACCGCGGGCCGGCGCACCCCGAGCGGGTCCATCGGCCAGTGCAGCAGCCGCCGCTCGTCGCCGTACGGGTTGTCGCCGGGGTCATCCTCGGGCAGCTCGATCCCCAGGGCCTCCACCACCTCGGTGAGGAAGGGGCTGCGCGTGCGCGGCCGCTTGGTGCCCGCCCAGCTGGAGCCGGAGAGCAGCAGGGAATCGCGGGCGCGCGTGATGGCGACGTATGCCAGGCGCCGGTCCTCGTTGAGCTGCCGTCTGCGGTTGGCCGCCACGTAGTCGTCGATCGCCGCTTTGAGCTCCTGCTGGGTCGCGGCCGAGCGCCACGCCAGTTCGGGCAGCCACGGCGCGTCTCCGCGGAAGGCGGTGGGCAGCACGCCGAAGCCGAGCCATCCGGCGGTGTCGCGCGGCAGCGAGGGGAGTTCGTCGGTGACCAACCGCACCACCGCGACGGCGTCCCACTCCAGCCCCTTCGAGCCGTGGATCGTGAGCAGCTGGACCACGTCGTCCTCGGGGGGCTCGGTGCGCGGGGCGAACTCGTCCAGCTTCTCGGCATGGTCCAACCACGCCAGCAGGTTGGGCACCGAACCGGACTCGTCGGCGGCGAGGAAACCGGAGATCTCGTCCACGAACGCCCGCAGCTGCGCGGAGGCGATGCGGGCCGGCCCCCGCGTCTCGTTGGCGGCGAGTTCGACGTCCAGGCGCAGCTCGAGCTCGATGAGGCGCACGAGTTCGGGGATCGGGGCGCCGATCGCGCGCCGGAGGCCCGCGAACACCGCGCCGGCCTCCCGCAGGCGGGCCCGCGCGGCAGGGGTGAACTCCGCCAGCCACCCGTGGTCGTCCCGCTGGCGCGCGACGAAGTCGAGTGCGTCGACGAGCGAGGCCCGGTCGGCACCGGGGATCGAGCGCAGCCGTTCGGTCACGACGGCATCCAGCGGCTGCAGCGCGGCATCGGAGGTGGCCAGGCGGCGGGCCAGCAGCGCGAGGCGGCGCAGGTCGGCCAGGCCGATCGCCCACCGCGGACCCGACAGCAGCCGAAGGAGCGACGACCCCGCGTCGGGGTCGCTCAGCACCCGCAGCGCGGCCACCACGTCGACGACCTCGGGCGTGGTGAGCAGCCCGCCCAGCCCCAGGATGCGGTGTGGGATGCCGCGACGCCCGAGTGCGTCGCCGAAGCGCACCATGTGCTTCTTGCTGCGGAACAGCACGGCTCCCGTCGTGGGCGAGCCCTCCGCCGCGCGCGCGGCGCGGACGCCGACGAACCACTCCGCGACGCGGTCGGCTTCCGCGTCGAGGTCCCGCTCGAATACCGCCGTGATCTGCCCGGCGGGGGCTCCCGGGCGGGAGCGGAGCTCTTCGACGTCGACCGCGGCGCCGTGCGCGAGCGGCTGGAGCACCGCGTTGGCCGCTGTCAGCACGCGCGAGCTGTTGCGCCAGCTGGTCAGCAGCGAGAAGCGCAGGCAGTCGCCGCCGAAGGCCGCGGGGAAGCCGGCCAGGTTGCCCGCGCTCGCCCCGCGCCACGCGTAGATGGCCTGGTGCGGGTCGCCCACCGCCATGACGCCGGTGCCGGCGAACAGCGCGGAGAGGAGGTCGGTCTGCACGACCGAGGTGTCCTGGTACTCGTCCAGCAGCACGACGCGGAAGCGGGCGCGCACCTCGTCGACGACGGCGGGATGACCGCGCACGATCTGCAGGGCCCCCGCGACCTGGTCGGCGAAGTCCATGACCCCGAGCCGCTCCTTCTCGCGCGCGTACTCCCGCGCCAGTTCGGCGAGCATCCCCAGCGCGTCGACACGGCCGACGGCGGTCTCGACGGGCTTGAGCACCCCCGTGCCCTTGCGGGCGGAGGGAAGCTGCAGCACGGAGGCGAACCGGGCGGGGAAGGCGGCGAGCGCGTCGAGGTCGACGAGGTTGTCCACGCCGTCGCGGGCGATCCGAAGGGCCGCGTCGATGATCGTGCGCGGCGCCTCCGGACGCTGCTCGAGGCGGGGATCGTCGGAGGCGAACACGACGCGGCGCATCAGCAGCCACGCGGCGGATTCGGACAGGATCGCCGCTTCGGCGTCGCGGCCGATGCGCAGGCCGTGCTCGCGCACCAGTGCGTCGGCGAAGCTGTTGTAGGTCGCCACCGTGGGACGGTGCAGCAGCTCGTCGCCGTCCCCCTCGGCAGGCCGGGCCCCCGCGCGCTGGGCGAGGCCGTCGAGGATCGCGGCGCGCTCCGCGTCGGCGCGCGCGCCCTCGCCGAGGTCCGCCAGCGGCGCCAGCTCTCCCGCGCGGTGCAGTTCGGGCAGGAGCGCGAGCAGGCCCCGACGCTCGTACTCGCTCAAGCGGTGCAGGCGCCGGGCGATGCGCTCGGCGAGCTCGCCGGCGGCCTTGCGCGTGAAGGTCAGTCCGAGCACCTCGTCGCGGCGGACCAGTCCGTTGGCCACGAGCCACACGACGCGTCCGGCCATCGTCTCGGTCTTCCCGCTGCCGGCGCCGGCGACCACGAGGGCCGGCTCCAGCGGCGCCTCGATGACGGCGGCCTGCTCGGGCGTGGGCGCGAACTGCCCCAGGGCGGCCGCGATCGTCGCGGCCGGGATCACGCCGCTCACGACGCGCTCACCGCCGCGATCGTGTGGATGCGGCACACCCCGTACGCGTACTCGTCGCGGCAGTGCTCCTCGTACGCGGCCGCGAAGCTCGTGCCGCGCATGACGTCGACGGCATCGGCCACGCGCGCGACGAACGCGGTCCGCTGATCGTCGTCGAAGGGGGGCTGGCGGGGCGTGACGTAGTCCGCCGTCGCGGCAGTGGGCCGCAGCACCAGCAGCTTGGCCCCGCCCGACGGCATGCCGGCGACGGCGTCGATCGCCCCGGCCGCATGGGCGAGCTGGTACGCCGCGAGCTGGGGGTTCTCGGCCACCTTCGCGTCGGTCTGCGGCTCGCTCTTGCCGGTCTTCAGATCGACGATCACCACCGAACCGTCGGGGGCGAGCTCCACGCGGTCGATGTCGCCGCTGAGCACGGCGCCGTGCGCGCCGGCGTCTTCCAGCGGGATGGGCACTTCGAAGTGCCGCTCGGCGCCGAGGAGGCGGCCGCCGTCGGCGGCGAACCGCGCGAGGTACAGCGCGAGGCGGCGGACGAGGTCGCGCGCCCGCGTGCGCTCGGCACGCTCGCGCCACGCCGCTTCGAACTCCAGTTCGCCCCAGCGCGCCTCCACCGCCGCCCACAGCGCCTCCTCGTCCGGCGACTCGGCGGTCTCCAGCGCCGCGTGCAGGACCGTCCCGATGCCGGCGGTCATACCCTGGCGGTCTCCGCCCAGGTCGGAGATGACCCAGTCGAGCTGACACTCCTCCAGCGCGTGCAGCCGCGAGGGCGACACCCGCACGGGCTCGCGGTCGAGGTCGCGCAGCGGCGCGGTGGAGGTGGGCGGCAGCATCCCGTACCACGACTCCGGGGCGGCTCCGGCGACCTCCGCACCGGCGAGCACGGCGAGCTGTCCCGCCGCCGCCCGTCGCTGTGCGGCGGTGGACCGTGCTGAGGTCAGCGTGCGCCGGTGCTGGGCGACGAGGCCTCGCAGCGACAGCGGATGCTCCGCCAGCGAGCCGGCCGGCTCAGGGGCCGGCAGCATCTCGAAGAACACGCTGGGACCCTGGTCGTCGTCGTCCACGGCCGTGACCACGAGGCGCCTGTTCGCGCGGGAGACGGCGCGGGCGAACAGGCGCAGCTCGTCGTGCATCGCCTGTCGCCGGCGGTCGAGGATGCCCGCCGTGGGCGCATCGGGGCGCAGCACCGCATCCGCGAGCCGCCAGGTCTGCAGGAGCCCGCCGCGCACGCGCGTGTTGGGCCAGATCCCGTCCTGCACCCCGGCCACGATCACGGTGTCGAACGATCGCGCCGCGGCGGCTGCGGGAGTGAGGACGTGCACGGCGTCGGCCCGCTCGACGTCGTCGAGGCGGTCTTCGGCGACGTCGCTGTCGCGCACGGCCCGAACGAACGTGGCGGCCGGTTCGCCCGGCTGACGCTCGCCGAAGCGCTTCGCGGCCTGGAAGAGTGCGACGACCGCATCCAGGTCGCGGTTGGCCTGATCGGCGACGGGCCCGTTTCCCCGGGCGGCTTCGCGCCACGCCCGCTGCAGTCCGCTGCGCTCCCACACGGTCCACAGCAGCTCGTGGGCGGTGGCGTGCTCGTCCGCCTGCGCGCGCACGGCCGCAAGCGTCAGCCCCAGGCGGGCGGCCCGTCGCGCCTCGCGCGTGTCGAGCGCTTCAAGTTCGAGTGGATGCCGCAGGCCCGAGACCAGCAGGTCGCCCGCCGTGCGCTCTCCGCCGTCGGCGATCTCGGCCGAGCGCAGCAGCATCCGCAGCCGCCGCACTTCGATGGGGTCCAGTCCGCCGCACACGCCCAGCAGCGCGTCGGTGAGGGCCGGCGCGGTCCACTCCTGCGGGTCCTGCACGGCCAGTTCGACCACTGCGAGCAGGTCCCGCACGGGGCGCTGCGCGCCGAGGGGGCGGCCGGGGCCGCTCGCCCGCGCCGGCACCTCGCGCGCGGCGAGCTCGGTCTCCAGCGCGGAGACCTGCCGGGAGTCGTGGGCGATGACCGCGCACTCCCGCCACGGCACGCCGTCCAGGACGTGCCGCTCGCGCAGGAGCCGGGCGATGGCGTCGAGCTCCTCGCCGGGTGAGCGCAGCAGGTAGGTGCGCACCGAGCCGTCCGGGGCCGCCCCCTCGGGCGCCCGGCGGTGCGCGACCACGCCGGCCGCGCCGATGCGCGCGGTGACCGAGCGGACCAGGTCGACCTGCGCACGGGTGCCGCGGTGCACCGTGCCGAGCACCTCGACCCTGCCGAGCACGTGCGCCAGGCGCGCGAAATTCTCCGGTGTGGCACCGCGGAAGGCCCCCGAACCCACGTCGGGGTCTCCCCACGCGACGACGCCGATCCCGCGGGCGCGGCACGCCTCGAGAAGTTCGACGCCTCCGGCGGTGAGCTCCTGGGCATCGTCCACGAGGATGCAGCGCAACCCCGCGAACCGGCCGAGGACGGCGGCCGGGGCGGTGCGCACGATGCCGATGGCCTCGCGCACGAGACCCGCCGCATCGCGGTACGCGCCGCGCATGTCGGAGCGGACGCGGTGGTACTCGCGGGCGAAGGAGGCCAGTGCGGCCCACGCCGGAACGTCGCAGCGCGCCGCGAGCGCGTCGAGGTCGTCCGGCTGGATCCCGAGCGTCGTGCACTCGGCCAGGAAAGCCCGCACGTCGCTGCGGAAGCCCCGCGTCCCGCGGATGCCCGCCCCCAGGTCGTCGGGCCAGCGGCGCAGTCCGGCGGCTTCGTCCTCGGCATCGCCGGCGAGGAGGTCCTGGATGATCTGGTCCTCGTCGCGGCCGGTGAGCAGCTGCGGCGGTTCGCCACCGGCGTGCACCTCGGCCCCGCGGACGAGGTGGTAGGCGAAGGAGGCCACCGAGCGCGCCATCGGACCGGCCGTCGCGCGGCCCACGGCAAGACCCAGCGGATCGCGCAGGGCGGTCGCGCTCGGACGCGTCGGGGTGAGCACGAGCAGGTCGTCCGGGTCGAGTCCGGCGGCCACGAGGGCACGCACCCGCGCCACCAGCGACGCGGTCTTGCCGGATCCCGGCGCGCCGGCCACGACGGCGGATGCGTCCGCCGGCAGTGCCGTCACCGTGCGCTGCGACTCGTCCAGGGCGGCATCCGCAACGAACGTCTCGCCCCGAACCATGCCGCTACGCTACCTCCGGTTTCCGACATCGTTCGCCCAGAGCGTTGCGCCGCCGGTCGGGGAGGCCGGAGGGCTGTCGTAGAGTCTTTCGTGGTGCCGGACCGTCCCCGGCAGGAAGGCAGTTCCCGTGGAGATCCGTATCGGAATCGCGAACACCGGCCGCGAACTCACCTTCGAGACCAACGAGTCGCCGGAGGTCGTGAAGAAGGCCGTCGCCGACGCGCTGGACGCCTCCGCGACGCACGTGACCTTCACCGACAGCAAGGGCAACGCCTACCTCGTCCCCACCGCCGGGCTCGCGTTCGTGGAGATCGGCACGGAGGACACCCGCCGCGTCGGCTTCGTCGCCTGATCCCGTGCAGATCCTCCTCGGCATCCTCGTCGCTGCCGTGATCGGCGTGGCGGCGCACTTCGCGCTGCCGCGGCGGCTCACCCGCGGTGTCGCGCTGGCTCCGCTGATCGCGGCGGCCTCCGGCGCAGTGGCCTGGACAGGGCTGACGTGGGCGGGCCTGGGTCCGGAGGATCCGCTCATCTGGGTCGCGGCGCTGGCTGTCCCGGCACTCGTGACCGTGCCCGTGGTCACGGTGCTGTCGGCTGCACGCGTGCGCAGCGACACCGCCGAGCGCGAGCGGCTGCGCCTGCGCTGACGCGCTCCCCCGCCGGTCTCAGGCCGCCAGGCCCATCGCGTCCATCCGTCGCGCGTGACCGCGCATGAGGTCGGTGAAGACCGGTTCGACCTTGGCCTCGTCCGCCGCATCCAGTGCGCGCGTGCGCAGCGCCGAGCGCGCCACCAGGAGCGTGTCGCCCACCAGGCGGCGACCCCACAGCGCCAGCAGCGACGCCCACTCCTGGTCGCTCGCGATCGTCTGCTGCGTGATCTCGACGATCGCCTGACGATCGTCGTCGGCGCGCAGGATGCGCGCGACACGGCGTCCGGTGTCGCCGTAGCTGGCCGAGAGCGCGAGGTAGAAGTCGTCCAGCATTCCGGCGGTGATGTGCACCGAGAGCATCGTCTCCTGCGGGCGCAGGCCGTGCGTGGCACGGCGGAACGCGTCCAGCTGCTCACGGAAGGGGAGCATGAGCGCCGTGGGGTCGTCGCCGCGTTCCCGGATGAGGGCCACGAGCTCCTCGTGCTTGCGCAGCGCGGCGCCGGCGGCCCGGGAGAGCGATTCCTTCTGCGCCAGTTCGGGCGTGGAGGCGATCAGCTCGCTGAGCGTCTCGAAGAACCCCAGCTGCAGGTAGGCCGCCTGGCCGAGGTAGGTGTCGACGTCGGGCGCGAGCTCCTCGAAGTCCACGCGCGTGGCATCCCCCAGATCGCCGCGGGACCGCAGAGTCAGGGGGCGCCCTTCGGGCCGGTTACGACGACGGAACCACTCGAACACGGGGTACAGCCTAGGCGTGACCGGGGTGGAGCCGCGGGACCGGTATCCTGGAAGTGCCCCGGCATCGGATCGGGGCCCCGCGCCTGTGGCTGAGGAAGGGCGTGGACCCCTCGACACAAGGCGGCACTCGTCCGCCGGACAGGCATCTATCGTGACGACTTTCGCCGAGCTCGGCGTGGACCAGGACATCGTCGACGCACTCGCGTCGAAGGGCATCATCGATGCCTTCCCCATCCAGGAGCAGACCATTCCGCTGGGCCTGCCCGGCCAGGACATCATCGGTCAGGCCAAGACCGGAACCGGCAAGACCTTCGGCTTCGGCATCCCCGTCGTCCAGCGTCTGGGCCTGGATCCCGAGCACGGCGTGAAGGCGCTCATCGTGGTGCCCACGCGCGAGCTCGCGGTGCAGGTGTACGAAGACATGGACATGCTCACCCAGAACCGCTCGACCAGCGTCGTGGCGATCTACGGCGGCAAGGCGTACGAGGGCCAGATCGAGCAGCTCAAGGCCGGCGCCCAGATCGTCGTCGGCACCCCCGGGCGCCTCATCGACCTGTCCAACCAGCGGCTCCTCGACCTCTCGCACGCGACCGAGGTCGTGCTGGACGAGGCCGACAAGATGCTCGATCTCGGGTTCCTCCCCGACATCGAGAAGATCTTCACCAAGCTCCCCACCGTCCGGCACACGCAGCTGTTCTCCGCGACCATGCCCGGGCCGATCGTCGCGCTGGCGCGGCGGTTCATGTCCAACCCCATCCACATCCGCGCCAACGACCCCGACGAGGGCCTGACGCAGGCCAACATCGAGCACCTCGTCTACCGCGCGCACTCGCTCGACAAGGACGAGATCATCGCCCGCATCCTGCAGGCCGAGGGTCGCGGCAAGACCGTCATCTTCACGCGCACCAAGCGCGCCGCGCAGAAGCTCGTCGACGAGCTGGGCGACCGCGGCTTCAACGCCGCCGCCGTGCACGGCGACATGAGCCAGGAGTCGCGCGAGCGCTCCATGGCCGCCTTCAAGGCCGGCAAGCGCGATGTGCTCATCGCCACCGATGTCGCCGCCCGCGGCATCGACGTCGACGACGTCACCCACGTCATCAACCACACCATCCCCGACGACGAGAAGGCGTACCTGCACCGCGTGGGGCGCACCGGCCGTGCCGGCAAGACCGGCATCGCGGTGACCTTCGTCGACTGGGACGACCTGCATAAGTGGGCTCTCATCAACCGCGCGCTCGAGTTCGGCCAGCCCGACCCGGTGGAGACGTACTCGTCCAGCCCCCACCTCTACGCGGCCCTCGGCATCCCCGAGGGCACCAAGGGTCGCCTCGTCACCGCGCCCAAGGCGTCGGCGGAGAAGAAGACGACCGAACGCCGCCCCGCCGACAAGCCCGCCGAGGGCTCCTCGGACGCGCCGCGTCGGCGTCGGCGGCGCCGGACCGCCGGGGAGGAAGGCGCGCCCGCCGAGTCCTCCGCCGACCGTTCGCCCGGAGGCGGCGGCACGCACGACGGCGGCGGCAAGGAGCACCACGACGGCAACTCGGCGCCTCGCCGGCGTCGTCGGCGCCGGGGCGGCTCACGCGCCGACGGCGCTCCCGCGGCCTGACCCACTCCGCCGTCGGGGACTGCTACGGGAAGACCGGAGCACTCCCCGAGCCGGCGGCGAGGATGCGCTCCACCATGTCGTCGGAGGTCGTGTTCTCGCCCGGCTCGTTGGGCTTTCCCAGCCCGTGGTAGTCGCTGGAGCCCGTGACGATCAGGTCGCGCTCTTCCGCGATCCGGCGCAGGGTGCGCGTGGGGGCAGGGAGGTTCTCCCTGTGACCGAGCTCGAATCCGGCCAGTCCCGCCGAGAGCATCTCGTCCAGCAGCCCTGAGGGCAGGAGACCCGCTCGCGCGGCGGGGTGGGCCATGATGGGCACGCCGCCGGCGTCGGCGATCAGTCGCACGGCGGTCACCGGGTCGGGCGCGTACAGTGCGACGTAGTACTCCCCGCCCGGGCTGAGGATGCCCCGGAACGCCTCCGCCCGGTCTCGCACGACACCCCGCGCGATCAGCGCGTCGGCGATGTGCGGCCGTCCCACCGTGGCGCCGTCGGTCGTCTGGGCCAGGATGTCGTCCCAGCCGAGGTCGTAGTCGCGCGAGATGCGGTCGGCCATCACCTGGGCGCGCTCGAGGCGGGAGGAGCGGATGCGATCGGTCATCGCACGCAGGCCGGGGTCGTCGGGATCGATGAGATAGGCCAGCAGATGGACGCTGCGCCACTGATGCCGGGCCGACAGCTCCATCCCCGGCACGAAGGTCATCCCGAGGGAGGTCGCTGCGTCCGCGGCCTCCGCCCATCCGGAGGTCGTGTCGTGGTCGGTCAGGGCCGCGGTGCGCAAGCCGTGCCGGTGGGCGGCGGCCACCACGAGAGCGGGCGGCTCGGTGCCGTCGGAGTGGATGGAGTGAAGGTGGAGGTCGGTCGGGCCTTCGAACCTGCGCGCGTGCTCCACGCTTCGAGCGTAGCGCGGGAGTATCGCCCGACGGGGTGTCGCATCCGCCCACCTCCCAGACTGCTGCCATAGAGTTCCCGACGTGCGTCGCATCCTGGGTCTCCTCGGAGCTGCGGTGTGCATCGTGGGTGCCGCCGTGCTCACGTGGCCGCAGTTCTTCCACCTGGAGCGCATGCTCCCCGTCGCCCAGGTGATCGCGTTCCGCGGGCCCATCGCGGTCGTCTTCGGCGCCCTCGCCCTCGTCTTCCTGCTGCTGGCCCTCGCCCGCCCGATGCGCGTGTTCGCGCTGACCCTCGCCCTCGTCCTCGGCGCCGCCGCCGTCGTCAACGGAGGCATCCTGGCCGGGCGCGGGCTCGGCAACGACGCAATGCCGGAGAAGACGGAGACCAGCATCCGGGTCCTCACCTGGAACACCGCAGGGTCGGCGACCACCGCAGACACGATCGCCCAGATCGCCGTCGCGATGCGCGCCGACATCGTGACGCTGCCGGAGACGACCATCCAGACCGGCGAGCAGGTCGCGGTGACGATGCGCGAGCTCGGGGCGCCGATGTGGGCCCATCACGCCGCGTACGGTGAATACGGTGTGGACGGGTGGGATGCCACGTCCACGACCATGCTCATCTCCCCCGAGCTGGGCGACTACTCCGTCATCGCCTCCTCGCAGGATGGGACGAGCAACACCTCCACGGTGCCCAGCGCCGTGGCCATGCCCGTGGACGGTCAGGGGCCCACCGTCGTGGCCGCGCACGCGGTCGCCCCCCGCGGGGAGTACATGCAGGCGTGGCGCGATGACCTGCAGTGGCTGGCCGATCAGTGCGCGAGCGGCAACGTGATCCTCGCCGGCGACTTCAACGCCACCCTGGATCACATGCAGGGGATGGGCGTGGACGGCGGCGTGCTGGGGCGGTGCGGAGCGACCACCGTGGAGACCGGCAACGGGGCGGTGGGCACATGGCCGACCGCGATGCCGGCCCTGCTCGGCGCGCCCATCGACCACATCCTCGCCACCCCGGACTGGACCGCCACCGGCTCCGCCGTGCTGACCTCGCTGGACGGGCAGGGCGGCGACCACCGGCCGCTGGTCGTGCAGTTGGAGCCATCCGGGAACTGAATCCGGCGACGTCGGTGAGAGACTGGGAGTCATGGACACGACAGGCGAGAGCGACACGATGACTCCGGCGGATGCGACGGAATCGACCACGACGAACCGCCGTCAGCCTTTCCCCCGCGGCTTCCTCGACACCATCTCCACCGGCTGGGCCGACCGCCCCGAGATCATCCCGCCCCGACGGGAGGCCGCCACGTGGGCCGTCGCTCGCCGCGACGCGGTGTCGCGCGCCTTCCCGGGACGACGCGTCGTCGTGCCCGCCGGGAGCCTCAAGCAGCGCAGCAACGACACCGATTACCCCTTCCGCGCCCACTCCGCCTTCGCGCACCTGACCGGGTGGGGGTCGGACGCCGAGCCCGACTCCGTGCTGGTGCTCGATCCGACGGGCCGGGCCGGTCACGAGGCCACGCTGTACTTCCGCGAGCGGGCCGACCGCACCTCGGCGGAGTTCTACAGCGACGCCTCCATCGGCGAATTCTGGATCGGGCCCCGTCCCGCTCTGGCGGGCGTGGCCGCCGAACTCGGCCTCGCCACCGCCCACATCGACAGCCTCGACCGGCAGGACGGGGACCTCGTCGTCGACGAGGACGCCGACCTCACGCGGTTCGTGTCGGAACTGCGCCTGATCAAGGACGAGTTCGAGATCGCGCAGATGCGTCACGCCGTCGAGGTCACGGCGCGCGGCTTCGACGACATCGTCGCCGACCTCCCCCGCATCATCGCGCACCCGCGCGGCGAGCGGCTCGTGGAGGGTGTGTTCCACACGCGCGCCCGCGCCGACGGCAACACCGAGGGCTACGACACGATCGCCGCCTCGGGCCCGCACGCGTGCTACCTGCACTGGACCCGCAACGACGGCCCCGTGCACCCCGGCGACCTCATCCTGGTGGACGCCGGCGTGGAGATCGACACCCTCTACACCGCCGACATCACCCGCACGATCCCGGTGAACGGCCGGTTCTCCCCCATCCAGCGCAAGATCTACGAGACCGTGCGCGAGGCCGCCGACGCCGCCTTCGCCGCGGCGCGCCCCGGCGTGAAGTTCCGCAGCGTGCACGAGGCGGCCATGACCGTGATCGCGCAGCGCGTGGCCGAATGGGGACTGCTCCCCGTGACCGCCGAGGAGGCGCTGGATGCCGATGCCGGCGGTCAGCACCGCCGCTACATGGTGCACGGCACGAGCCATCACCTCGGCCTCGACGTGCACGACTGCGCCCAGGCGCGGCGGGAGATGTACTACGACGGGATCCTCGAACCCGGCATGGTGTTCACCATCGAGCCGGGGCTGTACTTCCAGGCCGACGACCTGACCGTTCCCGAGGAGTACCGCGGCATCGGCGTGCGGATCGAGGACGACGTCCTGATGACCGCCGACGGTGCGGTGAACCTCTCCGCGGCCCTTCCGCGCACCGCGGACGAGGTCGAGGCCTGGGTCGCACGCGCCCGCTGACCTGCGGCCTGCGTCCGTCAGGCGCGCTCGCGGAGGAAGCCGGCGACCAGCGGCGCGAGGTCCGCGCCCAGGCGCGCGGGGTCGCGCGGGCGTCCTGCTCCCTCGAAGGAGTGCGCCGCGCCGTCGATCCACACCAGCCGCGCATCCTGGCACGTGGCCACCGCCTGCTCGAGCTGCTCGTGCGGGTCGACGAAGGGGTCGCGTGTCCCCGAGACGAACAGCTGCGGCTGCGGCACGTCGGGCAGGTGCGCGACGCGGGCCTTGGCCGGATCGCCGGGCGGATGCAGCGGATAGCCGAGGTAGACGAGGCCGGCGGGGTCGATGACGCCCTCGGCGGCCGCCATCGACGCCATGCGCCCGCCGTACGACTTCCCCGCGGCCCAGACCGGGCCCGGCGCTGCGCGCTCGGCGAGCCAGGCCAGCACGGCGTGCCACGTCGCGACGGCGTGCGCGGCCGGTCCCGGCATCCGCCGCCCCGCCTCGCGGTACGGGAAGTCGAACAGGAGCGTCGCGACCCCGGCCCGCTGCATCCCGTCGGCGAATCCGGTGAGGAAGGGATGCGTGCGGCCGGCGCCGGCACCGTGGGCGATGGCGATCGTCGCCCACGCCGAGGGCGGGCGGACGGAGTCGGCGGAGATGGTGACGGTCCCCGCCAGAAGCTCGACGGGGATGCGGGCAGCCCCCGCCGCGGCGGTCACCCCTCGGTGCGCTCGCCGTACCGCGGCGGCTCCGGCGGGGTCCGCCCCGGCTCCTGGGCGCCCGGCGCGGCATCGGAAGGCGGTGCGGCGGGCGGGCCCGCCACGGGCGGACCCACCGGATCCGGCAGGCGCTCGCCGTAGCGCGGCGGCTCGCCACCGGCGGCGGGCGGGGGCGGCGGGGGCGCGGCTACGGTCGCTGCCGCACCGAGGGTCTGGCGCGCCTTGGCCAGGCTCGCCGGCACGATGCACACCTCATACCGGTCGGCGGTCACCTGCATGACCGAGGCGAAGTCGCGGCGGCGACGCACGATCGAGTACGTCACCAGGCTGAACAGCATCCCGATCGCCACACCGACCAGCAGCACTCCGAGGAAGACGGAGATCTGCACGGTGGGCGTGCCCAGGACGAAGATGAACGAGAACAGCAGGCCCAGCAGCAGGCCGTTGAGCGCACCGGAGCGGGCTGCCGTGGCGTAGCCGAGCCGGCCGGTGACCCGCTCGATCGAGCGCAGCCCCTGACCGACGATCGCGATGTCGCGTGCCGGGATCTCCGCGGCGATGAGAGTCGACACGGCCTTCTGGGCGGCCTCGTACGTGGGGTAGGACGCCAGCGTCTCTCCGACCGCCTCGCGGCCGGCCGGAACGCGTCCACCGAGCATGCTCATCGCTCTATCTTGTCACGCGCGCATCCGGGCACCCCCTGTCGCAGGACGCCCCGGGGCTACGCTGTTAGCGTGAGCACGCAGAGGGTTTTCGTCGCACGGCTGGCCGGCTGCGCGGTCTTCGACCCGGCCGGTGACCGGCTGGGCAAGGTGCGCGATGTCGTGGTCATCTATCGCGCCGCCGATCCGCCTCGCGTGGTGGGTCTGGTCGTGGAGATCCCCGGCCGGCGCCATGTGTTCCTCTCCATCGGCCGGGTCACCTCCATCGCCAGCGGTCAGGTCATCACGACCGGCCTGATCAATGTGCGCCGGTTCCAGCAGCGCGGCGGCGAGGTGCGCGTCCTCGCCGAGCTGGTCGGCCGGCGCGTGTACCTCAACGACGGCTCGGGCACCGCCGTCATCGAAGACGTCGCGATCGAACGCAGCCGACTGGGCGACTGGGACGTCGGCCAGCTGTTCCTGCGCCGCCCCAAGACCAGCGCCTCCCCCTTCGCCAAGGGCCCGACGACGTTCGCGACGTGGAGCGAAGTGCGCGAGCAGCAGACGGCAGGGCAGGCCCAGTCGGCCGAGCAGCTGGTGGCCACCTACGCCGACCTCAAGCCCGCCGACCTCGCCAACACCCTGCTGGACCTACCGGAGGAGCGTCTCCTCGACGTCGCCGAGGAGCTCCCCGACGAGCGGCTCGCCGACGCACTGGAGGAGATGCCCGAAGACGAGCAGGTGCGCATCCTCGAGCGCCTGGGCGACGAGCGGGCCGCCGACATCCTCGACGCCATGGAGCCCGACGACGCCGCAGACCTCCTCGGCCAGCTCCCGGAGAAGCGCCTGCAGCAGCTGCTGGAGCTCATGGAGCCCGAAGAGGCCGACGACGTCCGTGCGCTGCTGAAGTACGGCCCCGACACCGCGGGCGGTCTCATGACGCCCGAACCCATCGTGCTCTCCGCCGACTCCACCGTCGCCGAGGCACTGGCCCTCATCCGCCGGCACGAGCTGCACCCCGCCCTCGCCGCATCCGTTTTCGTCACGCTGCCGCCGTACGAGACCCCCACGGGGCGGCTGCTGGGGACCGTCCACTTCCAGCGGATGCTGCGCTACCCGCCGCACGAGCGGCTGGGGGCGATCATCGACGACACGCTGGAACCGGTGCCGGCGTCCGCGTCGGCCGCCGAGGTGGCACGCCTGCTGGCCAGCTACGACCTCGTCTCGCTCCCGGTGGTGGATCCGGCGCACCGGCTGGTCGGCGCCGTCAGCGTCGACGACATGCTCGACTACCTCCTGCCGGAGGACTGGCGCTCGCACGACGGCGATGATCCGAGAACCCGGACCGCCACCCGTCCCCAGCCCGCGAACGCGGGCATCCCCACGACCACCCCGAGGAGGCGCTGATGGCCCGCTCCCCACGGCAATCCGCCGCCCTCGACGCGCCCCTCGGCCGCGGTGGCGTGCTGCCGCCGCGCACCCCGCGCCCCTCCCGCGATCGCTTCGGCCGGTTCTCCGAGTCGTTCGCGCGGGCGATGGGCACGTCCGCGTTCCTCCTCGGCATGACCGCGTTCGTCGTGGTGTGGCTGGTGTGGAACACCACCGCCCCGCGCGAGTGGCAGTTCGACCCGTCGTCGATGAACTTCACCCTGCTCACCCTGATCCTCTCGCTGCAGGCCTCCTACGCCGCCCCGCTGATCCTCCTCGCCCAGAACCGGCAGGATGACCGCGACCGCGTGCAGATCGAGCAGGACCGGCAGCGCGCCGAGCGCAACCTCGCCGACACGGAGTACCTCGCACGCGAGATCGTGGCGCTGCGGATGGCGGTGCACGACATGACGCAGGACACCCTCACCAAGGACACGCTGCGCGCCGAGCTGCGCTCGCTGCTGAAGGAGCTCGATCACCCCGAGCGCGAGGCGACCGCGCAGTGACCGACGCCGCGCAGACCGACGCGGTGCGTTCGGCGGTGTCCGCCGTGGGCGATCCCGAACTGCGCCGTCCCCTCGGCGAGCTCGACATGGTGCGCGCCGTCGCGGTGGAGGGCGACGTCGCCCACGTGGAGATCGCCCTCACGATCGTGGGGTGCCCCGCCGCCGACCGCATCGAGCGCGACGTGCGCGCCGCGGCGGCGATGGTGCCGGGGATCGCCGCGGTCGACCTCACGATCGGCGTCATGACGCCCGAGCAGCGCCGCGCCCTGACCGAGCGGCTGCGTGGCGGGCGGCCCGCGCGCACGATGCCGTTCGGACCAGATTCGCTCACGCGTGTGATCGCGGTCACCAGCGGCAAGGGCGGCGTGGGGAAATCCACCGTGACGGCGAACCTCGCCGTCGCCCTCGCTGGCCGTGGGCTTCGGGTGGGGCTCGTCGACGCCGATGTGCACGGCTTCTCCATCCCGGGCCTGCTCGGTCTCGTCGACGCCGACGGACTGCCGCCGGCACCCACGCGGCTGGACGACCTGATGCTCCCCCCTGTCGCGTACGACGTGAAGGTCATCTCGATCGGCATGTTCCTGCGGCGCCCGGGCGATTCGGCGGCCGGGGCGGTGGCGTGGCGGGGACCGATGCTGCACCGAACCGTCCAGCAGTTCCTCACCGAGGTGTACTTCGGTGACCTCGACATCCTGCTGCTGGACATGCCACCGGGCACCGGTGATGTCGCGATCTCGGTGGGGCAGCTGCTCCCGCACGCCGATGTCCTCGTGGTCACGACTCCCCAGGCCGCGGCATCCGATGTCGCCGTGCGCAGCGGTCTGGTCGCCCGCCAGACCGGCCAGCGCCTCATCGGTGTCGTGGAGAACATGGCCGCCATGACCCTCCCCGACGGCTCGACGCTCGACCTCTTCGGCGCCGGCGGCGGCGAGCAGGTCGCCCGCGCGCTCTCGGACGACTCCGGCGGCGATGTGCCGCTCCTGGCCTCCGTCCCGCTGAGCCCGGCCCTGCGCACGGGCGGGGACGTCGGTGTTCCGGTCGTCATCGCGCACCCGGCCGATCCGGCTGCCCAGGCCATCGACGCGCTGGCCGCCTCGGTCGCCACCGGCGGTCGCGGGCTCGCGGGTCGCTCCCTCCCCTTCACGCCGCGCTGACCGTCGCGGGCGAGCGGCGCCGGCGAGCGGGGCCGGCGAGCGGCCCGCGCCGGCCCGGCGGTCGTCGCGCGCCCGAACTCCGCAGGAACACGCCGGATACCGGCCGAACAGCGGGTGGAACCGGTTGCGGCCGCCAAACTTGAGGAGTTCGGGTCGGGCTCACGCTCCCCCGCGCCGCTGTTGTGCCGGGCTGCCGCGCGGGCGGGGTCGGGCTCACGCTCCCCCGCGCCGCTGTTGTGCCGGGCTGCCGCGCGGGCGGGGTCGGGCTCACGCTCCCCCGCGCCGCTGTTGTGCCGGGCTGCCGCGCGGGCGGGGGCGGGCGGGCAGGCCGCATCGTCGCGATCGCGGGCGCGCTGCGAACAGGGGCGGCGCCGGCGGATGCCGAAACTCCGCAAGAACACGCCGGATACCGGCCGAACAGCGGGCGGAACCGGTTGCGGCCGCCGAACTTGAGGAGTTCGGGCGGGACGCCCACCTGAGGCGCGTGTTGACGTCGCACGCGGGCGAGGGCGACGCGGGTCAGGCGGCTCCGGGTCAGGTGGCTTCGGAGTCGAACGGCGGCGCTTCGCCGGCGCGGAACGCCGGGGGCGAGGGCGGCGGCGCGGCGGCGGATGCGGCGACCCCGGCGACGGCGGCGGTGCGCACCGTGGCCACCGGCGCGTCCTCCAGCAGCGCCTCGCGGATGATGCGCCGCGGGTCGTACTGGCGGGGGTCGAGCTTGCGCCAGTCGACCTCGTCGAACTCCGGGCCCATCTCCTCCCGCATGCGGGAACGGGCGCCCTGGGCCATGTCACGGGCACGCACGGCCAAGCGGGCGAGGTTCTCGGCATACCGGGGCAGACGCTCCGGCCCGATGAGCATCGCTGCGATCAGGCCGATCAGCAGCAGCTTCTCGATCGTGAGCCCGAAGAACATGTCTTCAGGTTACCCGCCGCGCCTCGGCGATCGGCGGGACGTCGCCGCGTAGTCTGTCCGAGGAGGTCGGCATGAGCGGAACAGAGGCGAATCAGCGGTTCGTTCTCGAGGCGACGGTGGAGCCCGAGCACATCGCGCGGGCGCGCGCGCACGCTCTGGAACTGGGCGCCGACCCGATCAGCCCGCCCATCGGCGCGCAGATCGCGGTCCTGGCCGCAGCCTCCCGCGCCCTGAACATCGTGGAGATCGGCACCGGTGGCGGTGTCTCGGGCCTGTGGCTGCTGCACGGTTCGCCGCGCGCGACCCTCACGACCATCGACAGCGAGCCCGAGCACCTCGGCGCCGCGCGCGCGGCGTTCGCCGAGGCACGCATCCCGGCCGCGCGGGCGCGCTTCATCACCGGGCGCGCCTCCGACGTCCTCCCCCGGATGAACGAGGCGTCCTACGACATCGTCTTCGTCGACGCCGAGCCGGAGGGCGTCATCGAGTACGTCGAGCACGGGCTGCGCCTCATCCGTGCGGGCGGGACGGTGCTGGTGCCGCGTGTCCTGGCCGGTGGCGCCGTGGCCGACCCCGTGCGCCGCGACCCCGTCACGACGGCCTATCGGTCCCTCATCCAGGAGACCCAGTCCTCCCCGGCCGTCATCGGTGCGCTGTCCACCTCGGCCGAGGGCCTGCTGCAGCTCACCTCGATCACCGAGGGCCGCTGACGCGAGAACGGCCGGCCCCCGAAGGGACCGACCGTTCTGCTGCCGTGGAGGCGCCGGGCGTCACGCGCCGACGACACCGCCCAGCACGTCGTAGAGTTCTTTGGCTTCGGCGTCGTTGACCGAAACGACGAGACGGCCCCCGCCCTCGAGCGGGACACGGACGATGATGAGGCGCCCCTCCTTCACAGCCTCCATCGGTCCGTCACCGGTTCTCGGCTTCATGGCTGCCATTGCGGGCTCCCTTTCGTCATAGGTCGCTCCTAGTTTATCGTGCTAGCCGTCTGTGGTGGCACGTTGTCCCCGGGCGCGGCGACCTCAGGGGATCTGCCAGTACGTGTTGCCGAGGGCGTACATGTTGTAGATCCACCACCACTGGCCCACCAGGCCCGCCACCAGGACGCCGATCCGCCACGCCGGGGAGCGGGGAGCGGCGAGGGCGCCCACCAGAGGGGCGAGGGGGAACAGGAGGCGGAAGATGCTCGACTGCGGGAAGAACACCGCCACCAGGTACACGAGGTAGGCGGCCGACCATAGCCGCACCTCCACCCCGAGTCGCCGCACGTGCGGCTCGAACAGCAGGGCGGCGGCGACCGCGGCCACCAGCACGCCGAGCGCGATGTACCCGGCGATCGCGTCGAGCCCCCACGCCTGGAACCAGAATGCGGCGGCGGCGGGGAATCCTTCGAACGGCACGAAGACCCCGGATGCATCGGGGATCCAGTTGCGCCGCCACGCCAGCTCGGTCGCGAGGTAGGCGCCGGGGTCGCCGGTGATGATCGCCGCGACCCCCTGCCACGCGAACCCCACCCCGGTGGCGAGGGCCCCGAGGGCGACGATGTGGACGATCTCCGACACCGGCAGCGGCTCTGCACGGCGGCGGATCCAGCGCCAGATGCCGAACAGTCCGAGGAACAGCGCGAAGGCGAGGATGCCGGGACGTGTGAAGCCCATCACCGGCACGAGCGCGTACAGCCACCCGTAGCGTCGCCGGACGACGCACGTGAGGGCCAGCAGCAGGAGGAACACGAACAGCGCCTCGGCGTACGCGATCTGGAAGAGCGCGCCCAGCGGCCCCGCCGCGAAGAACGCGACGGCCCAGATGGATGCGGCCGGCCCCAGTCGCGGGTGCAGGAGCCGGTGCAGCGCCCAGCAGGCGCCGTAGCCGGCGAGCAGCGAGATGACCACGGCCCCCGCACCCCAGGAGCCGAGCAGTGCGCCCAGGCCCGCCGCGAGGTAGGCGTACAGGGGCATGAACGCCCACGCGTTCTCGGCCACGGCGCCGGATTCCGTCAGCGGCAGGTCGGCGGGGTACCCGTTGACGGCGGCGAACCAGTACCACTGCCCGTCCCAGCCGAGAGCCAGATCGGCGATCGTGGCATCAGGACCGAACCGCGACCCCGGGCCCGACAGCGCGGCGGCGAGGACGAAGAACGCCGTCGTGACCACTCGCGCGGCGAGGTAGACGACGGCGACGACCGCCGCGTCCGGCAGCCGGCGCCCCCGCGTCAGGGGGCGCTCAGCCACGCCCGCAGACCGCGTTCGACCGACACGATCTGCGCCAGCGGCACGCGCTCCTGGTCGTGGTGGGCCAGGTGCGGGTCGCCCGGTCCGTAGTTCACCGCGGGCACGCCCATCGCCGAGAAGCGCGCGACATCCGTCCACCCGTACTTGGGCCTGGGCTCGGCGCCGACGGCCGCGACGAATTCCTGCGCGAGCGGCGCGTCCAGGCCGGGGCGGGCACCGGGGGCGAGGTCGACCACCTCGACCTCGAAGCCGGCGAACACATCGTGCACGTGCTGCGTGGCCTCCTCGGCGGTGCGGCTGGGGGCGAAGCGGTAGTTCACCTCCACCTCGCACGCGTCGGGGATGACGTTGCCCGCGACGCCGCCGGAGATCCGCACGGCGTTGAGCCCTTCGCGGTACACCAGGCCCTCCACCTCGACATCGCGGGGGCGGTACTCCGCGAGGCGCGCGAGGATCGGAGCGGCGCGATGGATGGCGTTCTCCCCGACCCACGCGCGGGCACTGTGCGCTCGGACGCCGGTCGTGCGCACGAGGGCGCGCAGATTGCCGTTGCATCCGCCTTCGACCTCGCCGTTGGAGGGCTCCCCCAGGATCGCGAAGTCGCCGGCGAACAGCTCCGGTCGCGTCCGCGAGAGGCGGGTGAGGCCGTTCAGGTCCGCGTCGACCTCCTCGTGGTCGTACCACATCCAGGTGATGTCGACCCGGGGAGCGACGAGTTCGGCGGCCAAGCGCAGCTGCACCGCGACGCCCGCCTTCATGTCGACCGTGCCACGCCCCCACAGGTACGCCTCACCGTCGACGTCGATGTCGCGCGTGGGCAGGTTGTCGTGAATCGGCACCGTGTCGATGTGGCCGGCGATGACCACCCGCTGGGCGCGGCCGAGATCCGTGCGCGCGATGATCGTGTCACCCTCGCGCAGCACCTCCAGGTGCGGCAGGGCGCGGACGGCGGCCTCGATGGCGTCGGCGAGCGGGGTCTCCTCCCCCGACACGCTGGGGATGTCGCAGATCACGCGGGTCAGGTCGACGGAGGATGCGGTGAGGTCGAGGTCGGGCACTCCCCGATCCTACCGAGGCGGATCGGCGCGGCCGAGGGCGGGCGGTACCGTGGAGGGATGAGCGATGAGCGGTGGATGTGGGGTGTCGGGCTCGCCACGGTGTCCGGCGACGGCACGGTGCTGGACACGTGGTATCCGGAGCCGGCCCTGGGCCGCCTGCCGATGGGGTTCAACCCGGCCATGCCGCCCGCCGGGCTGGAGCAGTTCGCCGTCGACGACGCGCGCCGCGCGGTGTCGGTCGAGGTCGTGACGCGGGAGATCGACCTGGATGCGCCGCCCACCTCCACTTCGGACGCATACCTCCGGCTGCACGCGCTGTCGCACCGCCTGGTGCGCCCCAACGAGGTGAACCTCGACGGCATCTTCGCGCATCTCCCGAACGTGGCGTGGACGACTGCGGGCCCGATGCATCCCGACGACGCGACGCGGCTGCGCCCGATCCTCCTGCGCGAGGGCGTGCAGGTGCAGGGCCTGGACAAGTTCCCGCGCCTGCTGGACTACGTCACGCCCCCGGGGGTCCGCATCGCGGATGCGTCGCGCGTGCGGCTGGGCGCCTACCTCTCCCCCGGCACGACCGTCATGCACGAGGGCTTCGTCAACTTCAACGCCGGGACCCTGGGCGCCTCGATGGTCGAGGGGCGCATCTCGCAGGGCGTCGTCGTCGGGGACGGCAGCGACATCGGGGGCGGCGCCTCGGTCATGGGAACCCTCTCCGGCGGGGGGACGCACCGCGTGTCGATCGGTGCGCGGACGCTCCTCGGCGCGAACGCGGGCATCGGCATCTCGCTCGGCGACGACTGCGTCGTGGAGGCCGGGCTGTACGTGACCGCCGGGACCAAGATCCGCCTCGCGGGTGAGGCCCCCCGGCCCGACGGGACGCACCCCGTCGTGAAGGGCGCGGAGCTCTCCGGCCGGCCGGGCCTGCTCTTCCGCCGCAACTCCCTCACCGGCGCGGTCGAGGCGGTCCGGCGCGAGGGCGTCGGCGTGGTGCTCAACGACGCACTGCACGCCTGAGCGTCAGAACACCAGGTAGAGGGTGAAGCTCCAGAGGCAGATGACGGCGAGCATCCCCAGGCTGTAGAGGATCGACGCGCGCAGGATCTCGCTCTCCCTCCCCGACAGCCCCACCGCCCCGGCGGCGATCGCGATGGACTGGGGCGAGATCACCTTGCCGGTGTTGCCACCCGCCGTGTTCCCGGCGACGGTGAGCGCCGGATCGGCGCCGATCCCCTCCGCGGTGACCACCTGCAGCGGCGCGAAGAGTGTGTTGTTGTTGACGACGGAGCCGGTGAGGAACACCCCGATCCAGCCGATGATGGGTGCCAGCAGTGGTACGACGGGGCCGAGTGCGGCCAGCGCCGACCCCATGGAGCTCGACCCGCCGGAGTAGTTCGCGATGTTCGCGAGCGCCAGGATGAGCGCGATCAGCACGAGCGCCTGCCACAGGGTGCGCAGCGTCCCCCCGAGCTCGCGGAACAGCACCTTCGCGTCGATGTTCGGTGTCGTCAGCGCCGACACGATCACCGCCAGGAGGATCGCCGTGCCGGTGGCGTTCAGCGGCGTGAAGTCCCACGTGGCGGTCACCGGATCGCCCGCGGCGTTGGCGATCTCCCCGGTGAGCCCGGGGATCGCGAAGGGGAAGACGGCACCGGCGAGCGGGCCGCCGGCCGAGAACAGACCCTTGAACGCCGGGAGGCTCCAGATGAGGACGAACGCGGTGAGGATGTAGAAGGGGCTCCACGCGACCGCGATCGCCCGGACGCCGTGCCGCTCGATCACGGGCGCCGCGCCGCCGTCCTCGCGGAAGTGGCTGCGGGGCTGCCACACCCGTCCGAGCGCGAACAGGGCCACCATCGCCCCCAGACCCGCGCCGATGTCGGCCAGCTCCGGGCCGAGGAACCACAGCACGCCGCCCTGGATGCCGTTGAAGACGATCGTCACGGTGAGGGTCGCCGGCAGCGTCTCCTTCAGGCCTCGCCATCCGTCCAGGATCATCACGAGCAGGAACGGGATCAGGATCGTCAACGGCTGGAGGATCACGACCATCGACCGCGACAGGATCGTGAGGTCGATGCCGGTGACCTGCGACGCCACGATCACCGGGATGCCGATGGCGCCGTACGCGCCGGCTGCGGCGTTGGCGACGAGGCAGATCATGGCCGCCTTGACCGGGCGGAAACCCAGCTGCACGAGCAGGGCGGCGCAGATGGCGATGGGCACGCCGAACCCGGCGGCGCCTTCGAGGAAGGCCCCGAAGGCGAAGCTGATGAGGAGCACCTGGATGCGCTGGTCGGGCGATATCCCGCCGATCGACGAGCGGATGACATCGAACCTGCCACTGGCGACGGCGAGACGGTACAGCCACACCGCCATGACGATGATGTAGGCGATCGGCCAGATCGCCGTGAGCACACCGATCAGACCCGCACCGGCCACGGCCGATCCCGGCATCCCGAACGCCCAGAGGGCGACGACGATCTCAGCGACCAGCGCGATGACCGCGGCGATGATGCCCTTGAGCTTGAGCACCACGAGGCAGAACAGGAACAGCAGGATCGGGATCGCCGCCACGAGCGCCGACAGCCACAAACTCCCGAGAGGGTCGGTCGTCTGCTCCCACATCGCCGCCTCCGCTCGTGCGGATTCGTCCCGCGGTCCACAAAGTACCCGGGGCGGCGGCCGGGGTCACCCCCTGGCGGTGCCGGCGGGACGAACGACCCGGATCAGACCCCGGGGTACTGGCGCTCGGTGGCCCCGGTGTACAGCTGCTGCGGGCGCCCGATCTTCGTCTGCGCGTCGCCCTGCATCTCGCGCCAGTGCGCGAGCCAGCCCGGAAGACGGCCGATGGCGAAGAGCACCGTGAACATGCGGGTCGGGAAGCCCATCGCCTTGTAGATGACGCCCGTGTAGAAGTCCACGTTCGGGTAGAGGCGACGTTCCTTGAAGTAGTCGTCGCTGAGGGCGATCTCCTCGAGCTCCTTCGCCAGGTCCAGCAGCGGGTCGCTCACGCCGAGGGCTTCGAGCACCTCGTCGGCCGACTCCTTGACGAGCTTGGCGCGGGGGTCGTAGTTCTTGTAGACCCGGTGGCCGAAGCCCATGAGCTTGACCCCGTCCTCCTTGTTCTTCACCCGCTCCACGAACCGCTCGACACTCTCGCCGGAATCGCGGATGCGTCCGAGCATGTCGAGCACGGCCTCGTTCGCGCCGCCGTGCAGCGGCCCGTAGAGCGCGTTGATGCCGGCCGAGATGGAGGAGAACTGGTTGGCCCCCGTCGACCCGACCAGCCGCACCGTGGAGGTGGACGCGTTCTGCTCGTGGTCTTCGTGCAGGATGAGCAGCCGCTCCAGGGCGCGCGACATCACCGCGTTGACGTCGTAGTCCTCGCTGAGCACTCCGAAGTTGAGCTTGAGGAAGTTGTCCACGAAGCCGAGGGAGTTGTCGGGGTACAGGAAAGCCTGCCCGACGCTCTTCTTGTGCGCGTAGGCGGCGATCACCGGGAGCTTGGCCAGCATCCGCACGGTGTTCAGCTCGACGTGCTCGGGGTTGTGGGGGTCGGACTCGTTCTCGTAGTACGTCGAGAGGGCCGCCGTGGCCGCCGAGAGCACCGACATCGGGTGCGCGGTGTGCGGGAGGGCGGAGAAGAAGCGCTTGAGGTCTTCGTGCAGCAGCGTGTGACGGCGGATGCGCTCGTCGAAGGCGGACAGTTCGTCGGCGGTGGGCAGCTCGCCGTAGATCAGCAGCCACGCCACCTCGAGGTACGTGCTGTTCTTGGCCAGCTGCTCGATCGGATAGCCGCGGTAGCGGAGGATCCCCTGGTCGCCGTCGATGAAGGTGATCGCCGACTTCGTGGCCGCGGTGTTGACGAAGCCGTAGTCCAGCGTCGTGTGGCCGGTCTGCCGCATGAAGGTCGAGATGTCGACACTCGGCGTGCCGTCGGTGCCGTTCAGCACCGGGAATTCAGCCGTCCGATCACCCACCGTGAAGGTGGCCTTCTGATCCTGGTTTCCCGCGTCGCTCACTGCGCCTCCTTGCGATTTCTGGTCGCGCCCATCAGGTCGCCCCGGAGGCGGGTCGGTGCTCGCCGGGTCGGCACGGACGACGCGGAAGGTCACCTCATCCCCGTGCTCGTACAGCCTAATGTGCCCGCGCGGGTACTGCGGACACGGCCAAAGGAACGGCCGTCCTGATGGCTCGGGTCGCCAACGCCTACCGTCCGCGGAGGCGCTCGGCGGCGGCAGCGACGCGCTCGTCCGACGCCGTGAGCGAGATCCGGACGTGCTGCGGGAAGTGCGGACCGTAGAAGTGCCCCGGTCCGGCGAGGATCCCCAGTTCCGCCAGGCCGTCCATGCTCACCCACGCGTCGCGGCCCTCGGTGGCCCACAGGTAGAGGCCGCCCTCGCTCGCATCGATGCGGAAGCCCGCGTCCTCGAGAGCGGGCTTGAGCAGCATCCGCCGCGCCCGGTACCGCTCTTTCTGCTCCTGCACGTGCCGGTCGTCGGAGAGAGCGGCCGTCATGGCGGCTTGCACGGGCGCCGGCGGCATGAGCCCGAGGTGGCGCCGCGCGGTCAGCAGCCGGTCGACGAGGGCCGGATCTCCCGCGACGAACGCGGCGCGGTACCCGGCGAGGTTCGACTGCTTGCTCAGCGAATAGACCGACAGCAGCCCGGTGAGATCTCCACCGGTCACGCGCGGGTCCAGGACGCTCGGGACGGGCTGATCCTGCCACGGCCCCTCCCAGCCCAGTTCGGCGTAGCACTCGTCCGAGGCCAGCACGATCCCGCGCTCCCGCGCCGCGTTTGCGGCACGGCGGAGGGCGGGGACGTCCAGCACGCGGCCGTCGGGGTTGCCCGGCGAGTTGAGCCACACCAGCCGCGTGGCCGCCGGCCACTCGTCCGGGTCGTCGGCGGCGACGGGGGCGGCTCCCACCACGCGGGCCCCGACGTCGTACGTCGGATAGGCGGCGCGCGGGTGCACGACGACATCCCCCGGGCCGAGATCCAGCAGCAGGGGCAGCAGGGCCACGAGCTCTTTCGACCCCACGGTGGGGATGACGTGCGCCGCCGTGAGGGCGGGCACCGCCCTGCGGCGCTCGTACCATGCAGCGATCGCGTCACGCAGGGCAGCGGTGCCCGAGGTGAGCGGGTAGGAGTGGGCGTCGGTGGCGCGGGCCAGCGCGGCCGCGACGACGTCGGGAGTGGGGTCGACGGGCGAGCCGATCGACAGATCCACGATGCCGCCGGGGTGGCGACGCGCCTTCTCGGCGTACGGGGCGACGGCGTCCCACGGGTAGTCCGCCAGTTCGGCGACCCCCATCAGCGGGGGCTCACTCGCCCTGCGGCGGCAGCGCCGAGATGACGGGGTGATCCTTGTGGATGACCCCCACCTTCGCCGCACCGCCGGGCGAGCCGATGTCGTCGAAGAACTCCACGTTCGCCTTGTAGTAGTCCGACCACTCCTCGGGGAGATCGTCCTCGTAGTAGATCGCCTCGACGGGGCAGACCGGCTCGCACGCACCGCAGTCGACGCATTCGTCCGGGTGGATGTAGAGCGAGCGTTCGCCCTCGTAGATGCAATCCACGGGGCACTCGTCGATGCACGCACGGTCTTTGACATCCACGCACGGGAGGGCGATCACATACGTCACGCATCCAGTCTACGTGGGCTCGCGGGGGCCGGCGGCCCCGAGGCGCGGAGGTGCGAGAGGTCGGGCCAGGCGACCACGATCGCGACCAGGACCGGCACCGCAAGCGTCCACGTGAGCGGGATCCACTCCGTCGCCGGGGACGCGGGGGCCACGATCGCCGATCCGCCGGGTCCGACGTTGCTGAACAGCAGGGTGGCCGCCACGACGCCCAGGCCCCCGGCCAGCGCGGTCCACCGATCCCCCGTCAAGGTGCGGAAGGCGACCAGCAGCGCGCCCGTGCCCACGATCGCCAGCACGAGTCCCAGCGGCAGGCCGGCGACGGTGTAGGCGTGCGCGACGGTCGCCGCGGTGCCGTACACGGCGCCGATGACCAGCGACAGGGTCCAGGTCAGGACGCGTGCTGCCAGCACGGGGAACGCCGGGGAGGTCACCGCGACAGTCTAGGCGCCGCGATCATGCCGCCCATCCCCACAGCCGCAGCAGCGCCGCCGTGACGGCGGCGGCCACGACGACGACCAGGAACGGCGCGCGCACCGCGAGCAGGCCGCCGGCCACGAGCACCGCCGGGATGCGCGCATCCACGACGACGGCCTGACCGGCTCCGAGGGTCTGCACCGCCACGAGCGCCGCGAGCAGCGCCACGGTGAGCAGGTCGGCGATGCGGGCGGGGCGCGGCGCCTCCACCCAGCGGGCGGGCAGGAGGTATCCGACCGCCTTCAGCGCGACACAGATCACGGAGGCCAGGAGGACGGCGTTCCACAGGGTCACGGGAGCCCCTCTCGCTCGGGCACGTCCGGCGGCTCGGGCGCCGGACGCTCGGATCGCCCCAGCCAGTTGAACCAGCCGACCACCACCGCCACCGCTGCCGCGACGATGACGGGCAGACCCGGCATGAGGCCCGGGGTGAGGACCGCGGCGAGAACGGCGGCCGCCGCCCCCACCGCCAGCGCCTGCCGTCCGCGCAGCCGCGGCCACAGCAGCGCGAGGAACGCCGCGGCTGCCGCCGCATCCAGCCCGTACTGGCGCGGGTCGCCGAGCACGTCGCCCAGCAGCGCCCCCAGGAGCGTGGAGATGTTCCAGCCGATGTAGATGCCGATGCCGGTGACCCAGAAACCCCGCGTGCGTGCGCGAGGGTCGGTCTGCGCCAGCGACACCGCGGTGGACTCGTCGATCGTGAACTGGGCGGCGCCCGCGCGGCGCCAGAAGCCCGGTCCGATCACCGGCGACATGCGCATGGCGTAAGCGGCGTTGCGCACCCCGAGGAGCGCCGAGGAGGCGATGGCCGCGGGCGCGGCGGCCACTCCCCCCGCGCCCACGACGCCGACGAAGGCGAATTGCGATCCGCCCGTGAACATCAGCGCGCTCAGGACGCACGTCTGCCACACGTCCAGGCCGGATGCGACGGCCAGGGCGCCGAAGGACACTCCGTACGCGCTCGTGGCCAGCGCCACCGCGAGGCCCTGCCGCGTCGCCCTGCGCTGTTCGTCGGCGGGTTCGGGCGCTGCACTCACTCGTGGGAGCCTACCGAGGACCGGCGACGTCGGCGCACCGTCCGCCGCCGCTCCGCTCTCGGCCTCGCCGCACGTGCGGGATCAGACGTTGGCATCCTGGCGCTTGAGCCGCGCCGTGGCACGGCCGCGCTCGGTCGCATCCAGCACGACCTTGCGGATGCGGACCTTCTCCGGGGTGACCTCCACGCACTCGTCCTCGCGGGCGAACTCCAGGCTCTCCTCGAGCGACAGCTGACGCGGCGGGGTCATCGACTCGAACGTGTCGGAGGTGGACTGACGCATGTTCGTCAGCTTCTTCTCCTTGGTGATGTTCACGTCCATGTCGTCGTTGCGCGAGTTCTCACCGATGACCATGCCCTCGTAGACCTCTTCGGTCGGCTGCACGAAGAACGACATGCGCTCCTGCAGGGCGATGATCGCGAACGGGGTGACCACGCCGGAGCGGTCGGCCACGATGGAGCCGTTCTGGCGCGTCACGATCTGGCCGGCCCAGGGCTCGTAGCCGTGAGAGATCGCGTTGGCGATGCCGGTGCCGCGAGTGGTGGTGAGGAACTCGGTGCGGAAGCCGATGAGTCCGCGCGAGGGCACCACGAACTCCATCCGCACCCAGCCGGTGCCGTGGTTGGTCATGGACTCCATGCGACCCTTGCGGCTGGCCAGCAGCTGCGTGATCGCACCGAGGTACTCCTCGGGAGCATCGACGGTGAGGTGCTCGAACGGCTCGTACGTCTTGCCGTCGATCTTCTTGGTGACCACCTGCGGCTTGCCGACGGTGAGCTCGAAGCCTTCGCGGCGCATGTTCTCGACGAGGATGGCCAGCGCCAGCTCGCCGCGGCCCTGCACCTCCCACGCATCCGGCCGGCCGATGTCGACGACCTTGAGGGAGACGTTGCCGATCAGCTCACGGTCGAGGCGGTCCTTCACGAGGCGCGCGGTGAGCTTGTGCCCCTTGACCTTGCCGGCCAGCGGCGAGGTGTTGGTGCCGATCGTCATGGAGATGGCCGGCTCGTCGACGTGGATCTGCGGCAGCGGACGCACGTCCTCGGGGTCGGCGATCGTCTCGCCGATCGTGATGTCGGGGAACCCGGCGATCGCGACGATGTCACCGGGCCCGGCGCTCTCGGCCGGGTACCGCTCGAGCGCACGGGTCTTGAGCAGCTCCGTGATGCGGGCGTTGCTGGTGGTGCCGTCGGCGCGCACCCAGGCGACCGTCTGGCCCTTCTTCAGCGTGCCGTTGAACACGCGCAGCAGCGCCAGGCGCCCGAGGAACGGGCTGGAGTCGAGGTTCGTGACCCACGCCTGCAGCGGCGCCTCGTCGTCGTACGACGGGGCCGGCACGTGCTCGAGGATCGCCTCGAACAGCGGCTCGAGGTCGTCGTTGTCGGGCAGCGAGCCGTTGTCGGGCCGGTTGCGGGATGCGGCGCCGGCACGCCCGGAGGCGTACACGACCGGCACGTCCAGCAGCGCGTCCACGTCGAGGTCGGGGACGTCGTCGGAGAGGTCGGAGGCCAGACCCAGCAGGAGGTCGTGGCTCTCGGCCTCCACCTCCGCGATGCGGGCGTCCGGGCGGTCGGTCTTGTTCACCAGGAGGATGACGGGCAGCTTCGCCTCGAGGGCCTTGCGCAGCACGAACCGCGTCTGGGGCAGCGGCCCCTCCGACGCATCCACCAGCAGCACGACGCCGTCGACCATCGACAGGCCGCGCTCGACCTCGCCGCCGAAGTCGGCGTGGCCGGGGGTGTCGATGACGTTGATGGTCACCGGGACGTCGGTGTGGGCGCCGTTGTAGGTGATCGCCGTGTTCTTGGCGAGGATCGTGATGCCCTTCTCACGCTCCAGGTCGTTGGAGTCCATGGCGCGCTCCTCCATGTGCTCGTGCGAGCCGAAGGAGCCCGTCTGGCGCAGCATGGCGTCAACGAGCGTCGTCTTGCCGTGGTCGACGTGAGCGACGATCGCGACGTTGCGCAGATCGGAACGGAGGGCATGCGCCATGAAGGAATCCTTGAAAGTCGGGGTGCGCCCGGAATCGGGCCGACCCATTCTACCGGGACGGCGCTGCGAACCGGCTGCACCCGGAGATCAGGAGGCTTCGCCCTCGGCCAGGAGCAGCTGGTGACGCAGGTCGCGACGGGCCGCCTGCACCTCCGGATCGGGCACCGGGATGGCCGCGATGAGCCGCTGCGTGTACGGCTCCTTGGGGGCACGCAGGATCTCATCGCGCGTGCCCTGCTCCGCGATCCGCCCGCGGTGCAGCACCACGATGCGGTCGGCGAGCGCGTCCACGACGGCGAGGTCGTGGCTGATGAACAGGCACGCGAACCGGTATTCGCGCTGCAGTTCGCTCAGCAGCTCGAGAACCCGCGCCTGCACCGAGACATCCAGCGCGCTCGTGGGCTCGTCTGCCACGAGCAGACGCGGCTTCAGCGCCAGGGCGCGGGCGATGCCCACGCGCTGCTTCTGACCGCCCGACAGCTCGTGCGGGTAGCGGTTGCGATAGTTGCGCGGAAGCCGCACCTCATCCAGGAGCGCTTCGACACGGCGATCGAGGTCCTTGCCCTTGGCCTCGCCGGCGAGCATGATCGGCTCGCCGATGCTCTCCCCGATCGGCATGCGCGGGTTCAGTGACGACGACGGGTCCTGGAACACGATGCCGACCTTGCGCCGCAGGGACGACACGACCTTGCGCGAGCCGGAGCTGATGTCGATCCCGTCGACGACGAGGCGGCCCTCGGCGATCGGCTGCAGACCGATCGCGGCGCGGCCGATCGTCGACTTGCCGGAGCCGGATTCGCCGACGAGCCCGACGATCTCCCCCTCCGCGATCCCGAGGGTCACATCGTCCACCGCGCGGAACGCCGCCACGCGGCGGCGCTTGCCGTACTCGACCGACACGTGGTCCAGCTCCAGGACGGGCTGGGCGATGACGGGCGCTTCGGCGGCGGCGGCGATCGCCTCCGCGTCGACACCGGCCTCGACCTCCTCCACGACGTGCGCGAGGCTCTCCACGACATCCACGGCGCCGTGCTCGGCGGACTTCTCGCCCAGCCGCGGCACGGCGGCGAGCAGTTCGCGCGTGTACTCCTGCTGGGGGTCGCTGAGGACCTGCCGGACATCTCCCTGCTCGACGATGTCGCCGTCCTTCATGACGACGATCCAGTCGGCCAGGTCGGCCACCACGCCCATGTCGTGGGTGATGAGGAGGATCGCCGAATCCAGGCGGTCGCGCAGGTCGCGCAGCAGGTCGAGGATCTCCGCCTGCACCGTGACATCCAGCGCCGTCGTGGGCTCGTCCGCGATCAGCAGCGCCGGATCCAGGCTGATGGACTGCGCGATCATGGCCCGCTGCCGCTGTCCGCCGGAGAGCTGGTGCGGGTAGGACGCGAAGGCCTTCTGCGGATCGGGCAGCCCCACCATCCCGAGCAGTTCGAGGGCACGCGCCTCGGCTTCGGCGGGGCTCTTGCTGGTGTGGGCGCGGATGGCCTCGACGACCTGGAAGCCGACCGTGAGCACGGGGTTCAGCGCCGTCATCGGCTCCTGGAAGATCGCGGCGACCTCCGTGCCGCGCAGCTGGCGCAGCGCGCGCGGGTTCAGTCCCAGGATCTCGCGGCCGTTCACCTTGATGCTGCCGCGGACGCGGCTGTTGCGGGGCAGCAGCCCGAGGATCGACATGGAGCTGGCGCTCTTGCCCGACCCCGACTCCCCCACGACGGCGACCACCTGGCCGCGCTGGATCGAGTAGGTCAGGTTCTTGGCGGCGGGAACCCAGACGTCGTCGACGGCGAAGTCGACGCTGACGTCGGTCATCTCCAGCGCCGGGGTCGCCGGCTGTGCGGTCGAGGTCATGAGAGGGTCCTTCCCGTCCCGCGCGGCGGGAGCGAGACGTCGGGGGATGGGAGAATGAACGGATGCCACGCATCGTGTTCCGCTCGAGGTTCAATCAGGTGCTGAGCATCGTCGCGTGGGTCGCGCTGGGGGCGGTGGCCCTGGGCACCCTGCTGACGCCCGGCGCCTTCACGGCCGCACCCGGCATCGTGCTGGGCGCCGTCAGCGGCGCAGCCCTCGTGTGGGCGCTGCTGTGGTCGCCGTACGTGGCGGTCGACGACGAGGCCGCCGAGGTCGCGAACGTGCTGATGGAGTACCGCGTCCCGTGGGCCGCGCTCATCCACGTCGACACCCGCTACGCCCTCGTGCTGCACACCCCGCAGCGTCGCATCAGCGCCACCGCGGCACCGGCGCCCGGCGCCATGACCTCCGTCCGCGCCGCGCGCGCCCATCGGCGCTCCGGCACGCCCGCCCAGCCGGGCGTGCGTCCGGGCGAGCTGCCCACGACCGACTCCGGACGGGCGGCGGAACTGGTCCGCGATCGCTGGCACCACCTGCGCGACACCGGCCGCATTGAATCCGGTGTGGCCGACCGCATCCCGCTGCAGGCGCGCCCGCGGCTCACGGCGATCGTCGCGATTGTCCTGGGTGTGACCGGGCTGGTGGGCGCGATCCTCCTGGCGTGATCTGAGCGACGGGGTCATGGCGATGGCGGAGTCGAGGACGAGGGCGCCGTCGCCACCGACGACGTCGCCGGAGCGTCGGAGTCCTTCGCGGCCGGCTCCTTCGTCCGCCGCAGCGAGAACCGCTTCTGGCGCGGGTCGAACGCGTCACGCAGCCCGTCTCCGACGAAGTTGACCAGCAGCGCCAGCAGCACGATGAACGTCGCCGGCCACCAGAACAGCCACGGCCGCGTCTGGAAGGCGGACTGGTTGTCGGAGATGATCAGGCCCAGTGACACGTCCGGCGGCTGCACGCCCAGGCGGAGGAAGCTCAGCGCCGTCTCCAGGAGGATCGCGGCCGCTGCCAGCAGGGTCGCCGCGACGATCACGACGCCGATGGCGTTGGGGAGGATGTGCTTGAAGATGATGCGCGCATCGCTGGCCCCGGCCACGCGCGCGGCCTCGACGAACTCGCGCTCGCGCAGGCTCAGGAATTCCGCCCGCACCAGGCGCGCGATCGTGGTCCAGGAGATCAGCGCGAGGAAGAACGCCAGCGGCCACACCCCCAGCCCGCCAGTCGCCCGGCCCACGACGGCACCGATGACGATGATCGGGATGACGATGACGACGTCGGTGATGCGCATCAGGATCGCGTCCACGATGCCGCGGTAGTAGCCGGCGATCGCGCCGACGACCGTGCCGATGACGGTGCCGACGATGCTGATGACGAACATCACGACGATCGAGTTCTGGATGCCGCGCATCGTCATCGCGAAGTAGTCGATGCCGATCCGGTCCTGCCCGAAGGGGTGCTCGCCGAAGGAGATGCCGGAGCCGCCCAGCCACTGCGGGATGAGCGAGAGCGTGGGCGCCCCGCCGTCGAGCTGGGGGTTGAGGGAGGTGTAGTTGTGCTTCCACCATCCGGGGATGGGCCCGAGGCCGACGGCCGAGACGGAGAAGACGGCGATCAGGAGGAACAGGATGCCGGAGACGACGGCGACCTTGTTCCCGAGGAAGCGCCGGAGGATGAGGCGCCCCTGACTGACGCCGACGGTGTGCTCCTCCTCCGGGGAGGGCGGCGCCGGGGTCAGTGCCGGTTCGGGCATCATCTGGGTCATCGGGTGACCTCCGCAGGTCGGGGGACGGCGATCATGCGACGACCCGAACGCGGGGATCGAGCACGGCGTACGCGAGATCGGCGAGGAAGTTGAAGACGATCGCGGTGATGGCGATCACGAGGAAGTACCCCATGACGGGGTTCACATCGACACGTTCGATGGAGGCGACGAACAGCGACCCCATGCCGCTGATGGCGAAGACGCGCTCGGTGATGACCGCGCCGCCGAGCAGGGTCCCGACGTCGGTGGCGATGAGGGTGACGATGGGGATGAGCATGTTCCGCAGCGCGTGACGCATGACGACGGTGCGCTCGGAGACGCCCTTGGCGCGTGCGGTGCGGATGTAGTCCTGGTTCATCACGTCGAGCATCCCCGCGCGGGCGTAGCGGGTGTAGCTGGCGAAGGAGATCAGCAGCAGCGCGATCGTGGGCAGGAGCAGGTGGGTGAACGAGTCGATCCCCGACAGCCACACGTCGCCGGAGAAACCCGGGGTGCTCGCGCCGACGGTCGCGATCGGCCGGCCGTTGATCCGGGGGTTGTCCATGTACACCGGCCAGGCCTGCATGAAGCGGTCCAGCACGACGAATCCCGAGGAGATGACCGCGACGATAGCTCCCACGCGTGCCGCCAGGCCGCGATCGGTTCCGCCGAGGAGGAACCCCGACGCGATGCCGACGGCGAGGGCGACCAGCCCCAGGATCACGAGCGTGCCGAAGCTGGAGACGTCGAACAGTCCCTGCAGCGCGAAGTAGCAGATGTACGCGATCGCACCGTTCAGGCCCGCCACGAGGAGCGCGCGCCGGTTCTCCAGACCCGTCAGGAGGGCCGTGGTCAGGATGACGGTCCCGCCGATGATGAGCAGGAGGCCGATCGGACCGAGCCCGGGCTGGCGGAACCAGTCCGTGACGTCGAAGTACACCAGCAGTGCCGCCGTGGCGGCGCCGGAGATCCCCGCGACGGCGAGCCGACGGCGCATCGGGCCGCCGATCATGGCCTGCCACACGATCGCGCTGACGACGGTGACCACGGCGATCAGCCAGATCGGGATCGTCGTCTCGGACTGGAGGAAGTTGTTGAAGCCGATGGCCAGGAACTCCTTGAGGAGCACGGCCACGAGGAAGGCGGGGAGGGAGTAGAGGAAGAAGCTCAGCAGCGTGACGCCGAAGTCGAACCCGCTGTACTGCCGCAAAGCGGTGACGACGCCGACGGCCACACCCAGGACGATCGCGACGAAGAAGGCGATGGTCACCAGCTGCAGGGTCGAGGTCATCGCCATGGGAAGGATGGCGGTGACCTCCGCGTTGGAGATCGTGGTGCCCAGGTCGCAGGTGCCCACGAACGGCACGAGACACTGCGCGGCACCCCCGAGCCACAGGAAGTAGCGCAGCACCGGCGGCACGTCGAGATCGAGTGCGGCGATGCGGGCGGCGATGAGCTGCTCGCGGTTGGGGGCGTTGCTGCCTTCGAGGTCCTGGAGCGGGTTGCCGGCGTTCGCGGACAGCACGTACATGAGGAACGAGGCTGCCAGCAGCACCAGGATCGAGACGGCGATGCGCCTGAGGACGAATCCGACCATCGCGTTGTCACTTCTTTCGATCGGGCCGAGTCACGCGTTGTGCGCGCTTCGGACAGGATAGTCGCGCTCGTGGCACGAACGTGCGGGGCGCCGGAGCCCGTGGACTCCGGCGCCCCGTGGGCGCGTGTGCGCCCGGGTGTCACCTAGCGGGGATCAGCCGGCGAGGGTCCACTCCTGCGCGTTCCAGACGATGCCGGTCTGGCCACCGAAGTACTCGATGCCTTCGACCGTGCCGTTGTCTGCGAACAGACCCGGCGACTGGAAGAGGGGCAGACCGTAGAAGTCGGCGGCGGTGGCCGCGTCGATCTCGATCTTGATCTCCGACAGGCGGTCCTCGTCGAGGGTCACCTGGCTCTCGTCCACGAGCGCGTCGACCTCGGGGTTGGAGTAGAAGTTGTAGTTTCCACCACCGTTGGTCTTGAAGATCTGCGGCAGGGCGGCGTTACCGGCACCCGGCGAGACCCATCCGAAGATCGACGCGTCGTAGCTGCCGCTGCCCAGGAGCGCGCTCCAGTCGGGCGAGCCGGCGTCCTCGATGATGAAGCCCGCCTCCTGAGCCGACTGCTGGATGGCCCGGAAGCTGTCCACGCGGTTGGGGTTGTTGGTGTTGTACAGGATGCGGACCGTCGGGGTCGCACCGGCGAGGAGCGCCTTGGCGCCCTCGATGTCGGGCTCGGTGAACTGGTCGTATCCGCTCGCGGACACGGCCTCACCGTACTCGGCGTCGGTGGGCAGGAAGATCTGCGAGTTCAGCACGCCGGCCTCGGGGTTCACCGGGGTGACCATCGACTCGAGGATCTGCTGACGCGGGATCGTCTTGAGGAACGCCTCGCGAACGGCCGGGTCGGCGAAGACACCGGTGAAGTTCAGGTCGAGGTGGTCGTACGCGAGCTGGTCGCCCGGGATGACCGTGGCGTTGGCGTTCTCGAGCGCCGTCAGCGTGTCGGCCGAGGGCTGCGGCTGGATCGCGTTGACCTCGCCGTTCTGAAGAGCCGTGACCTGTGCGTTGGCGTCGCCGATGAAGCGGACGATCAGCTGGTCGTACGCCGGCGACATGTCGCCCTTGTACTCGGGGTTCTTCTCCAGCGTGATGCTGGACTCCGGGACGAAGTCGGTCACGATGAACGGACCGCTCGCGACGAGGAGGCTCTCATCCTCGGGCATCGCGGTGACGTCGTAGCCGGTGTTCCAGAACTCGGCGGCAGCCTGCAGCGTCGGGTTCGGCGCGACGGGGGCCTCCGGGTTGCCCTCGGGGAGGGTGTTGATGAGCTCGATGAACTCCTCGAGCGACACGCCGGCCTTCTCGGCGATCACGTGCGCGGGCTTGCCGATCGGGTTGACCAGCTCCCAGTCCACGAACGGCGTCTCGTAGGTCAGCGTCATCGACATGTTGTCTTCGCTGATCTCGGGGAACGAGGTGGTGTCCAGACCCGCCGTGCTGCCGGCGAGGGTGAAGTACTGCGTGCCGCCGTTGGTCGAGTCGCCCGTGGCGGGGTCGATGATCGCGTCGTCGAACCATCCGGAGTCGATGACCCAGTTCACGAGCATGTCATCGGCGGTGATGGGCTCGCCGTCGCTCCAGGTGAGGCCCTCGTTGAGGGTGTACTCGACCGTCAGCGGGTCGTCGGAGATCTTCTCGAAGGTGCCGAAGTCCTCGTTGGGCAGGACGGAGTAGTCGGAGTCGAGGCGCTGGAAGCCACCGAGTCCGAGATCTCCGCTGACGCCGGTGAGGTACCCGATCATGCCGTTGGTGTCGAGGTTGGCGTCGGGGGTGTCGCCGTTGAACGACGTGAACGCGTTCGTCGTGGCGATCGTGATGGTGCCGCCGTCGGACGCGGTCTCCTCGTCCGTCCCACCGCTGGTGGTGCAGCCGGCGAGCGCGAGAGCCGCCACTGCGACACCTGCCCCTGCCGTCAAGGCGCGCTTGCGCCATGTCATTCCTGACACATTTCCTCCTGTGCAAAGGGTGATGCGCCCGCCCAGGCAGCGATGCCCATTCCGGGGGGCGCGGATAGGGAAACGATAAGGACGGGTGCAGGGTTGGTCAAAACTCCTGTGGAAAACGTTACAGACCCTTAATTCGCGAGGAACGAAGTGTGGCAATCTGACAAGGTGCGGATGTCCGACCCGCGGATCGCCGCGACTTTCCCCCCGCCGCTGCCGGTCTCCGCGCGCGCAGACCGTGTGAGGCTGTGCTGGGAGGTCGGCCTCGTCCTCGCGGTGAGCGTGGGCCAGTCGGCGCTGTACTCGGTGCTGTCCCTCATCCGCGCGTCGCTTCGCACGACCCCGATCGGCCAGCAGCAGACGCAGCTGAACCCCGCTCGCGACGCCGAGGCGCTGTGGGATGTGCTGTACCGGTTCCTCGACATCGCCTTCTCCCTCGCGATCGTCGGACTCGTGATCTACCTCCTGTGGGAGCCGGGTCGCAGCGCCCTGCAGCGCATCGGCCTGGACTTCCGCCGGTTCGGGGGCGACCTCGGCCGGGCCGCGGTGCTCATGGCGGTCATCGGCGTCCCCGGGCTCGCGCTGTACGCCGCATCCCGCCTGCTGGGGCTGAACGTCGCCGTCGTCGCCTCCCCGCTGGACTCGGCGTGGTGGGTCGTGCCCCTGCTGGTGCTCTCGGCGCTGCGGGCGGGGCTGACCGAGGAGGTCATCTTCCTCGGCTACCTCTTCGACCGGCTCCGACGGCTGGGGTGGTCGTGGTGGGGCATCATCCTCACCACCGCCGCCCTGCGCGGCGCCTACCACGCATACCAGGGCGTCGGCGCGATCGTCGGGAACTTCGCGATGGGCCTCGTCTTCGGGTGGTGCTACCGCCGGTGGGGCCGCGTGATGCCGCTCGTGATCGCCCACACCCTGATCGACATCGTCGCGTTCGTCGGCTATCCGCTGGCCGCCGCCCTGTGGCCCGCCGTCTTCGCCCCGCCCTCCCCCTGACCCTCCCCCGCCGTCCCGCCCGCCCGCCCGCACCATCCGCGCGGCCTGCGGCCACACCATCCGCGAGACTGCACGCCACCGGCGAGACAGCGGCTTTATGTCGCGGTCTCGCCGGTGCGGTGCAGTGTCGCGGGGACGCGAGGCGTCGCGGCCCGGCCTGCACAGGGCGCGCCGTGGGGGCGGCTGTCCACAGAACGTCGGCGCGGCGGCAGGGAAGGCGGGCCGGAGCAGAGGGTGGCCGGATGACAGACGTGATGCCGCTCCTGACGAGCCCGATCCCCCTCATCCACGCGCGGGATGCTCCGCACACGACGCGAGCCGTGCGGGCCGGCGAGCTCGTGCCGGTGCTGCGCGGCGTGTATGCGCCCGCGGCGGATTGGGCGCGCTTGGCTCCGTGGGAGCGGCACCTCGCACGCGTCCACGCGCTGGTGCTGCTGCGGCCGGACGATCCGGCGTGCCTGGAGTCGGCGGCGGCGCTGCACGGCCTGCCGATCTTCGGCGATCCGGGAACCGTCCATGTGATCGCATCCGCCGACGCGACCTCGCGGCTCATCGGCGGGGTGCAGACGCACACGACGCGGGATGCCCGGGAGATCGGCACCGTGGGCGGCGCGCTCCTGACCGGACTGGTCGACACGGTGATCGACATCGCGCGCGTGCGCCATCCGGCGATCGCCCTCGCCACGGCGGATGCGGCCCTGCGCCGAGACCCGTCGCTCACCGTGGAGGCGCTGGTGGCGGCGAATGAATCCCGCTCGTCCACGCGCGGCCGGCGCCATGCACGCTGGGCGCTGCACCGGGCGTCCGCCCTGCCGGAGTCTCCGTTGGAGTCCATCGACCGGGCGGTGATCGAGTGGCTGGGATTCCCCGAGCCGGAACTGCAGGTGCACATCGGCGATGACCGCGTCGACAAGTGGTGGGCCGACCGCGCCGTGGCCGGCGAGAGCGATGGCGACCTCAAGTACGACGGCCGGTTCGGCGACCCGCTCACCGCGTTGCGGGAGCGGCACCGGCGGGACGCGCGGCTGTTCCGCCACGGTGCCCGCGCGGTACCGCATTGGGGCTGGTCGGAGGCGCTGGCCGCCGATCCGCTCGACTCGCTCCTCCGCTCGGCGGGGCTGCGCAGCATCCGTCCCCGCGAGCACGCGCCGCTGTTCTCCCTTCAGCGCGCCCTATCCCGCCCCCGTTGACCCCGCCCCGTGGACCCCGCTCGCCCGCGAGACTGCGCGCCACCGGCCAGACCGCGACATTATGTCGCGGTCTCGTCGGGTGCGTGCAGTCTCGCGGTAGGGGCGGTAGGGGGCCGGGGCCGGGCGGGGTCAGGCGAAGGCCTCGGGTGGGGGGCAGGCGCACACGAGGTTGCGGTCGCCGTAGGCCTGGTCGACGCGGCGCACGGGGGGCCAGTACTTCGTCCGGACGAGGGACCGCACGGGGTAGACCGCCTGCTCGCGGGAATACGGATGCGTCCACTCGCCGCTCACGACCGACTCGGCCGTGTGCGGGGCATTGGTCAGCGGATTGTCGTCGGCGGGCCAGTCCCCCGCCGCCACCGCGTGCGCCTCCGTGTGGATCGCGATCATCGCCTCGACGAACCGGTCGAGCTCACCGAGGTCCTCCGACTCGGTCGGCTCGACCATGAGCGTCCCGGCGACGGGGAACGACATCGTGGGCGCGTGGAAGCCGTAGTCGATGAGCCGCTTGGCGACGTCGTCGACCGTGACGCCGGTCTCCTCCCGCAGCGGACGCAGGTCGAGGATGCACTCGTGCGCGACGAGCCCACCCTCCCCCGCGTACAGCACGGGGTAGTGCTCGCGCAGGCGCGCGGCGATGTAGTTCGCGGCGAGGACGGCGGATGCGGTGGCCTCCCGCAGCCCGTCGGCTCCCAACATCCGCACGTACGCCCACGAGATCGGCAGGATGCCCGCCGACCCGTGCGGTGCCGCCGACACCGGACCGCCGTCGAAGACGCCTCCCGCATGGTCGGCGCGCTGGGAGAAGGGATGCGACGGCAGGTGCGGCGCGAGGTGCGCCTTGGCCGCGACGGGCCCGACGCCGGGCCCGCCTCCCCCGTGCGGGATCGCGAACGTCTTGTGCAGGTTCAGGTGCGACACGTCGCCGCCGAGATCGCCGAACCGCGCGTAACCGAGCAGGGCGTTGAGGTTCGCGCCGTCGACGTACACCTGGCCGCCGGCGTCGTGCACGGCCTGCGTGATCTCCAGCACGTCGTGCTCGTAGACGCCGTGCGTGGACGGGTAGGTGATCATGAGCGCCGAAAGCTCGTCGGCGTGCGCGGCGATCTTCGCGCGCAGATCGTCGACGTCGACGTTGCCGGCCTCGTCGCACGCCACCACGACCACGCGCATGCCGGCCAGCACGGCGGATGCGGCGTTGGTGCCGTGCGCGGAGGACGGGATGAGGCATACGACGCGGTCGAGGTCGCCGTTGGCGCGGTGGTACCCGCGGATGGCCAGGAGCCCGGCGAGCTCGCCCTGGGATCCGGCGTTGGGCTGCAGCGACACCGCGTCATAGCCGGTGACCTCGGCCAGCCACCGCTCGAGCTGCTCGATGAGCACGAGGTATCCCCGCACGTCGTCCTCCGGCGCGAACGGGTGGACGCGGGAGAACTCCGGCCACGACACCGCCGCCATCTCGGTGGCCGAGTTCAGCTTCATCGTGCACGAGCCCAGCGGGATCATCCCTTGATCCAGCGCATAGTCGCGGTCGGCGAGCTGCTTGAGGTAGCGCATCATCGCCGTCTCGCTGCGGTGGGCGGAGAACACCGGATGCGTCAGGTAGGCCTCCTCGCGACGAAGCCCGTCGGGCACGGCCCGCACGGGATCGGCCGCGGCGTAGTCGAGGCGCCGGTCGCCGGTCTCGGGCAGCCCGAACGCGGCGGCGACGCCGGCAAGGTCTGCGGCGGTGGTCGTCTCATCGACCGAGACCCCGACGGTGGTGTCGTCGACCCACAGCAGCTGGTAGCCGCGGTCGCGGGCCCGGCGCACGACGTCCCCGGCGCGTCCGGGCACGGAGACCCGGATCGTGTCGAAGAACGCGTCCGAGGCCAGTGCGAAGTCGTACCCGCGCAGGGCATCGGCGAGGGACTCGGCCTTGCGCGCGACGTCGGTCGCGATCGCGCGGATCCCCTCGGCGCCGTGATAGACGGCGTACATCGCCGCCATGACGGCCAGCAGCACCTGGGCGGTGCAGATGTTGGACGTGGCCTTCTCGCGGCGGATGTGCTGCTCGCGCGTCTGCAGCGACAGGCGGTAGGCGGGGTGGCCCGCGGCATCCTGCGACACTCCGACCAGGCGCCCCGGGAGCTGCCGCTCCAGCCCTGCGCGGACGGCGAGGTAGCCCGCGTGCGGCCCACCGAACCCCAGCGGCACTCCGAAGCGCTGCGTGGTCCCCACTGCGACGTCGGCGCCGAGCGAGCCCGGGGAGCGCAGCAGGGCGAGGGCGAGGAGGTCGGCGGCCACGACGACGAGCCCGCCCTGCCCGTGCACGGCCTCGATGGTCGCCGACGGATCCCACACGCGCCCCGAGGCGCCGGGGTACTGGATGAAGGCCCCGAACGCCTCGACGGGAGCGTCGCCGGCCCCCGCGAAGCCCACTTCGCGCAGCTCGATCCCGAGGGCCGCCGCGCGGTGGCGCAGCAGGGCCTTCGTCTGCGGCAGCGCGTCGGCGTCGACCAGGAAGACGTTCGAGGCCGACCGCGTCGCCCGCCGCACCAGCAGCATCCCCTCCACGACGGCGGTGGCCTCATCCAGCATCGACGCGTTCGCCGTGGCGAGGCCGGTGAGGTCGGCGACCATCGTCTGGAAGTTGATGAGCGCCTCCAGGCGCCCCTGCGAGATCTCCGGCTGGTAGGGCGTGTAGGCGGTGTACCACGACGGGTTCTCCAGCACGTTGCGCGCGATCACCGACGGCGTGAGGGTGTCGTAGTACCCGAGCCCGATCATGGGCCGCGCGGTGCGGTTCTGCGCCGCCAGCTCGCGCAGTTCGGCGAGCGCTTCGGCCTCGCTCGCGGCGGCGGGGATGTCGCTCGTGGGGCGCTCGTGCACCTGGATGCCGGCGGGGACGGCTGTGCGCAGGAGGTCGTCGACGCTGTCGTAGCCGAGCACATCGAGCATGCGGCGCTGGGCGGTGGCGTCGGTGCCGATGTGCCGATCGGCGAAGCGCGCGACGCCGGAGGTTGCGCCGTTCACGCGTCGCCGCCGGTGAGCGCGACATAGGCGGCGCGGTCGAGCGTGCCGGCAGGCTCCGATTCGACCCGGATCTTCACGAGCCATCCCCGTCCGTACGGGTCGCTGTTGACGATCGAGGGGTCCTCGACGACGGCATCGTTGACGGCGACGACCGATCCGGTCAAGGGTGCGTAGAGCTCTCCGACCGACTTCGTCGACTCGATCTCGCCGCACACCTCCCCGGCGCGCACGGCGGAGTCGGCGGCCGGGAGGTCGACGAACACGACGTCGCCGAGCTGGTCGGCGGCGTAATCGGTGATCCCCACGGTGGCGATGTCGCCGTCCACGGCGATCCACTCGTGCTCGGCGGTGTACATGAGGGCGTCGAGATCGGTCATTGCTTCCTCCGGTAGAACGGCAGGGCGGTCACGGTGGCGGGGATGCGGGTCCCCCGGACATCGAGGGTGAGTTCGGTGCCGGATGCGGCGACCGGCGGGGCGACGAAGGCCATCGCGATGGGGTGCCCGAGGGTCGGGCTGAGGGCGCCGCTGGTCACTTCCCCCACCCGGGTATCGCCGTCGTACACGGCGTAGCCGGCGCGTCCGGCGCGGCGGCCCTCGCTGACGAGCCCGACGAGAACCGGAGCATCCGGATCCGGGGCGGCGCCCTTGCCCACGAAATCGGCCTTGTCAGCGGCGACCACCCGGCCGAGCCCGGCCTGGGCCGGATGGATGCTGCGCTCGAGCTCGTGCCCGTACAGCGGCATGCCCGCCTCCAGTCGCAGGGTGTCGCGGGCGGCGAGGCCCGCGGGCACGAGGCCCACCGACTCCCCCGCGGCCAGCAGCGCGTCCCAGAGGCCGGCGGCGCCGGCGGCGGGCAGGAGGAGCTCGAAACCGTCCTCGCCGGTGTAGCCGGTGCGGGCGATGAAGAGGTCGGCGTCGCGCCACCGGGCAGCGCGTCCGGCGTAGGAGGGCAGGTCGGCGAGCTCCCACGGGAGCCGGGGTTCCCCCGCCCGCCGCGCCGGCTCGGTGAGGTCGAGGTCGGGGAGCGCCGCGAGGATGTCGCAGGCGCGCGGTCCCTGCACGGCGATCAGGGCGGTCTGGTCGGTCAGGTCTTCGACGTGCGGAGCTTCCGCGCCGGGAATGCCCGCCCACGTGCCGTCGACGGGGCCGTCGAGGAACGGCAGGATGCGGGGCCACGCCGCTTGCGCGTCGGCGAACGCGCCCGCCACCGCGTCCCGGTTGCCCGCGTTGGCGATGACGAGGAAGTACTCCTCCCCGGTGCGGTAGACGATCACGTCGTCGACGATGCCGCCGTCCTCGGCGAGGACGAGCGAGTACTTGGCCTTCCCGATCGGCACCGCCGAGATCCGTCCCGCCAGCACATAGTCGAGGAAGTCCGCGGCCCGGCCGCCGTGCACCCAGAACTCGGTCATGTGCGAGATGTCGAACAGGCCGGCCGATTGCCGTACAGCGTGGTGCTCGGCGAGGTCGGAGCTGTAGCGGACGGGCATGAGCCAGCCACCGAAATCCGTGAAGGACGCACCCAGCGCTTCGTGGCGGTCGTGCAGCGGAGTCGTGCGGGGGCCTGGCATGAGTTCTCCCGTTCGCGTGCGGGTAGACACCCGATGGTGTCTGGGAACTCCCCCTCTGTCGTAGGCCTGAGAGTTTCGTCGCCTCATCCAGCGGATGCGGCGGCTTTCACCGTCGGCGGACCGGGGCGGTGCATCCCGATCGCTTTCCAGAGTGGCCTGACCCGCGCGGTACGCGGACCTGAGAGATTGGCGGGGAGGCTTGCTCCTTCGGTGCCCGGTGACCGGGGCTCTCCCGCGAGGGTCGTGGCCGATGTTCGATTGTCAGCCGGAGCCGGCGGCCGCCCGGAGGCGGGACGCGCGGCCAGCATAGCGCGCACGGTCGTCGGGCGACATGGAGGCGTCGGCCCAGGTGGGACCTCGGGACTCGCCGCTCCCGGTGACCACCACGTCAGCCCGGCGTCATGGCCGGAGCCGTGACGGGCGCGCCGCCTCAGCGCCGGCAGGAGCCGGAGGGGACAGCCGCGTCGAACGCGTCGAGCTGGGCGAGCACGGGGTTCAGCTCCGCCGGCGTCATCGCGTAGCCGAGGTCCTCACCGACGTCGGAGCGGGCGAAGACGACACCTGCCACGCGGCCGTCGGGAGTGAGCACGGGACCCCCGGAGTTGCCGGGCTGCACGGTCGCGGCCAGCGCGTAGATCTCGCGCAGCGCGGCGGAGGAGTCGGAGATGTCGGGAACGGCCACGGTGCCCACCGACACCACCTGCGCCGCGCCGGAGGTGAACGGCCCGCCGTGCGGGTAGCCCTGCACGACCGCGGCGTCGCCGACGGCCAGGGTGGGGGCCACGGTGAGGGGCTCGGCGCCGAGATCGTCCACGGCCACGACGGCCAGATCGTCGATGGGGTCGAAGTACACGACACGTCCATCGCGCGCCGCCTCGCCGGGCAGCTCCACCACCGGCTGGGTCACGCCCGCCACCACGTGCGCGTTGGTCACGACGAGGTCGGGCGAGACGGCGAAGCCTGTGCCGCTGGCGGTGATGCCGCATGCGTACGCGACGCCGGTGATCTTGGCCACCGACTGCGCGGCGCGGGTCAGAGACGGGTCATCCAGGGCGACGTCGGGGGCCTCCGGTGTGACGACCGGCTCGAGGAGCCGGCCCAGGGTGGGCAGCCCCTCGTCGAACACCGATCCGCGCAGCTGCGCCAGCGCGGCGCGTACGGGGGCGGGGGTGCCGGCATCGATCGTGCGCAGCACTGCGGAGGACGCCAGCGCGCTGGAGACGACGGGGGTTCCGGTGGAGACGAGCGCCCCGCCAACGAACGAGATCGCCAGCACCGCCGCCACGAGGTTCACCGCGGCGCCCAGGAGCCGCTCGGGGATGCGCAGGCGGATGCGGTCGACGCCGCGCCGCAGCATCCGTCCCACCGCCGATCCGATCGCCGCGCCCGCCAGCAGGAGGAAGATGCCGGCGCCGGCCACCGCGAGCGTGCGCCATCCGGCCACGGGCACCCAGCGCCCCACGACCGGCATGAGCCAGTACGCGGCGAGGGCGCCGACGGCCAGGCCCGCGAACAGCCCGACGCTGGCGAGCAGCCCGCGGCGCAGTCCCACGACGACCGCGATCACGAGCAGCACGATCAGCAGGACGTCCACGAGCAGCACGGGTTCACGCTATGGCGACACCCTGGGAGACCCCCGACGACGACGACGCTCGGTCCGCATCCGAGGGCCCGCGTCGGTCGACGCAACGGGGGCCGAGCGCGACCGTCGCAGTGCGACGCGCTGGCGGCATCGGTGGCGGCGGTACGATCGGGCGCGTGAGCGCGATCACCGTCATCGTGCCGGGGCACGACGTCCAGTCCTACGCCCAGGAGGCGCTGGACTCCCTCGTCGCGCAGACCCGCACCGACTGGACCGCGGTCCTCGTCGACGACGCCTCCACGGATGCCACGGGCGAGCTCTTCGCCGCGGCGGCCGCCGCCGACCCGCGCTTCCGTGTCGTGCGGCACGACACCCGTCGCGGCCTCGCCGCCGCGCGCAACACCGGCCTCGACCTCGTCGACACGCCCCTCCTCGGCTTCCTCGACGCCGACGATCGGCTGCGTCCGCACGCCCTGGAGCGGCTCATCGGCGCGCTGGATGAATCCGGGAGCGACTTCGCCGTCGGGGCGTACGTCCGGCTGCGTCCCGACGGGGTCGGCGGGTATGCCGCCGGCGCCGTGCAGCCGTGGGTGGCGGCGGCGACGACCCCTGCGCGCACCGCGACGACGCTCGCCGAGCACCCCGGTGCATCCGCCAACATCGTGGCGTGGTCGAAGGTGACCCGCACGGAGTTCTGGCACCGGGCGGGTCTGCGCTTCCCCGACGGGCGCCTGTATGAGGACCAGGTGGTCGCGCAGCAGATGTACGCCCGTGCCCGCGCGTTCGACGTCGTGCCCGACGTGGTCGTGGAGTGGCGCGAGCGCGCCGACGGCACTTCGATCACCCAGGGCCGGCACGCCCTCCCCGTGCTGCAGGAGTACCTCGCGGCCATGCGCGGCGGGATCGACGTGCTCGAGGCCGCGGGGATGCACGCCGCCGTGCAGCATCGCGTGCGCCTGATCCTCGCGATGGACGTTCCTCCGCTCGTGCAGATCGCCCGCACGCATCCCGACGACGCCTACCGGCGTGCCCTGGGCGCGTTCGTCCGCGACATCCACGCGCTGTCGGCCCCGTCCGCGCCGCCGCCACCTCCCGTCGCCGCCGCCCTGCTCTGGTAGCCCGACGCTTCGCCGAAAGTGCATGACCCCGGCGAATCCGCACCATATCCGGTGCACTCTCGCCGGGATGGTGCACTCTCGGCGTTAGGACGTGGCGGGCGGGCGGGCGGGTCAGGACTCGGCCGCGGAATGACGCCAGCCTCACGGTGCAGGCGTGGCGAGAAGCAGCCAGGAGCAAGCCGGAGCGCCGATAACGCCCTCGTGTGTCAGTTCGAATCCCGTGCGCTCACCCAGGCCCTCCTCATTCGCGAGATCCTCAACGGCGTATCGCACGTGTGCTTCCAGCCCATGCCAACGCAAGACGGGGGTGGCAGACGCTTCATCGAGCGCGAACGCGGCCACGAGGGATCCCGACGGCGCGTCAAGTTGAAACACCGGCCGACGCTCACCCGAGCCCCCTCGAAGGGGCGGTCCGGTGAGGCGCCGCAAGACTCCTTCGCGTACGAGGGGTGCCAGCCTGCGACGGTACAGATCGACGTTCACGGCCACGCGTTGGGCCAGCACCGCGGGCAGCCCCGTCAGCTTCATCGACATCCCGAACCGATGGAGCAGCGCAGCACGCAACATCATGTCGAAGCGCGCCGGAGGGAGCGTCTCGATGTCGAGGGCCTGATGCGGGTGCTCGCCTCGCCACTGCGACCACGTCCAGTGCAGCATGGCCACCGGAGGCAGCATGAGGCTCGCCCCCCACAGCACCTGAAGATGATGCTCGGTCCAGTCGGGGTCGGAGAGGAAGCTGCAGTGGACGTGGCGGGCGAGACCGAGATCCAGCCGAAGACCGCCGGAAGAGCAGGCCTCGAGGATCACTTCAGGGTGTCTGGCGCGGAAATCGTCGAGTACGGCGTACAAACCCTCGTAGTGCCGGAGGAGGCCGTCGCCGGCGCCGTGTCCGTGATCCACGCGGTCGCACCCGGCCCCGGGATCGACGTTGAAATCGAGCTTCAGCCACCGCGCGCCCGTCGTCCGGACGGCGCTGTCGAGCGCCTCGGACACGAACGACCGGGCCGCCGGTGCGCCCAGGCAGAGATAGCCGAGGAACTCAGGGACGTCAGGATCCAGCGACACCGTGATGCGGGCGCCGTCGTCGTCGGGCCCACTGCGCATCGCAACCAGCTCAGGGTGATCGCGCCGGAGCATCGAGGACGCTCCCACCGCTTCCGCTTCGAGCCAGATTCCGAACTCGACGCCCTCCCGCCGCACGCCGTCCGCGAGCGCGCCGAGGCCGAGGGGGAATCGGGCCGTGTTGACCAGCGACCAGTCGCCGCGCTCCGCCTGCCAGTCGCTGCCTGTGTCCGATCGGCCGAACCACCCCGCATCCAGCGTCGTCACTTCCAGGCCGAGCGATGCGGCCGCGGCGGCTTCGGCCAGGAAAACGCCCTCCTCGATCTCGACGTCCTCATAGGGCCACCAGTGGTTCCACTCCGTCGGCAGACGGTCCGACCACTCCGCGCGGGGCACGAGATCGGCGCCCACAGCTCCGGCGAGCAGGGCTCCGGCCTCATCGAGGTCGGCGGCAGCCGCCACGAGCACCGTGGGCAGCGTGACGGCTTCGCCCGGCGCGAGCTCCACGAAGAACCGGTCCGGCGAGATCCCGGCCGCGATGCGTCGGTGCTCGTCGATCTCGATGTGCCAGTTCCCGCTCCAGGCGACCGACAGGATCAGGGTGCCCGCGTCGCACTCCAGGGCGAGGAAGGGATGAACGCCGTGGGAGGAGCGGCCCGAGCGCGCCACGAGCGTCAGTCCCTCCCGCAGCTCGCCGCGTACCGGTTCGAACTCCGCGCCCCACCCACTGTTGAAGTGAAGCGTGCGCCACCCCCGGTCCGGAAGCCTTCCGACGAGCGCGTCCGCACGGTCCACTGTCGCGGGTGAGGGACCGTCATTGACCAGCGTGAGTTGGAACTCCCACACCCCGCCGTCCACCCCGAGGGACCGCGGTGACCACACGGCTCGGACGCCGTCGGGGAGGTCAGGGAGCGGGCCGATCTCGCTCAAGAGCGTCGACGCGCGGCCGATCGCGTCGCCCTGGAACCACGCCCGCGTCATCGGCCGAAGCTCGCGCCCAGGCCGCTCATGACGTACTTCGCGGCGAAGGACAGCAGGAGCAGCGGGGGCAGCGCGGTGAGGATCAGCCCCACGGCGACGAAGGGCTGATCGTTCGTGAATCGGCCGCCGATCTGTGCCAGCGCGGGCGTGATCAGTCTCAGCTGGTCGTTCGGCAGCAGGATGTAGGCGAACAGGAGCTCGTTCCACATGGAGATGAACTGCAGCACGAGCAGTGTCGCCAGCCCGGGCACCGCCATCGGGCTGGCGACGTTGAGGAAGGTGCGCCAGAACCCCGCCCCGTCCACGCGGGCCGCCTCCAGCACGCTCGTGTCGAGCGACCGGTAGGTCACCGTCATGAAGAAGGTCGCGAAGGGCAGGCCCGTCGCGACGTACACGAGGATCAGACCCGGCAGTGAACCGACAAGACCGATCCGCGACAGCAGGAGGTAGATCGGGATGATGAGCACCTGCGAAGGGATCAGCATGACGGAGACGAGCGTCCCCGAGATGTACTTCGCGCCAGGCACGGGGTACTTGGCGAGAGAGAACCCGGCGAGACCGGCGACCAGGAGCTGGATGGCGAGGCCGATCGTGACAACGATCACGGTGTTGAGCAGCGCGCGGCCGATGCCGTAGTTGTTCCACACCGCCACGAAGTTCTGCAGCGTGAGCTCGGTGGGCAGTCCGAACGGATCGGCGAGGTAATCGGCGCGTGTGCGGAAGGCGGTGAACGCGAGATACAGGATCGGGTAGGCGATCGAGACGCCCACGAGCACCAGCACGAGGAAGATCGGCACTCGGGCTCGACGCGGGAGCGTTGCACTGACGTTCGACATCAATCATCCTCCGCGACTCTGAAGAACTTGAGCTGGACAACCGTGAGGGTGCCGATGAGCAGGAACACCATGACCGCCAGCGCCGACCCCTCTCCTAGGCGCGTGGACGAGAAGGCCAGCGTGTAGATGAGGTAGTCGAGGGTGGTGGTGTCGTAGCCGGGGCCTCCGGCTGTCATGACGAAGATGAATCCGAACAGCGCTGTGAACGTGTAGAGCACGTTGAGGATGCAGACGAGGGCGAGGACGCCGCGGATGTTGGGCAGCGTGATGTACCACAGGCGCTTCCACCATCCGGCGCCGTCCACCGTCGCGGCTTCGAAGATCTCGGGGTTGATGGAACTCAGGCCGCTCAGAAGGATGATCGTCTGATAACCGAATCCCGACCACACGAGCGCGAGGATGATGACGAATATTGCCGGCCCTGCGTTCGCGAAGAAGTCGATCGGAGGGAGTCCGAACTGCTGGAGGATCGCATTGATGGGGCCGCGGTAGGAGAACAGCGACTTGAACATGAGTCCGATGACGGCGGTCGAGAGCACGTTCGGCACGAAGAACAGGATGCGGAACAGTCGCCAGCCGCGGATCCGCTCGTACAGCAGCACCGAGCAGACCAGGGCCGCGAGGATGACCAGCGGCACGGAGATCAGGAAGAGGACGTTGTTGAGGAACACCTTGTGCAGCAGTGGATCGACGAGGAGTTTGACGTAGTTGTCGAGCCCGATGAACTCGAAGCTGACCCCATTGGTCTTGTTCAGAGAGATCCACACGGCGTAGCACACGGGATAGACCATGAAGCCGAGAACGAGCACGATGGCGGGCGCGACGGCGGCGATTCCGATGACGCGCTCGCGACGGCGCCACGAGGAGGGACGAAGGGGCTGTCCACCGGTCGCCCCCGCCTGCGCGGAGGCGACCGGTGCCGCCAGGGTGGGCGAGGTCATCCGCGCTCGCTGTCGTAGGCGTCTTGCAGCTGCTGCGCCGCGTCCTCGGGGGTGGTCTGCCCGGTGTAGACGGTGGCGTTGACCTTGTAGAACAGGTCGATGACCGACTGCGGCATCACGTTGTCGAATGGGTAGACCACCTCGTCGCCGGCGGCGGCGACGAACTCGGCCTCGGTCTTGAGGTAGTAGTTGGTGATGACGGAGGGGTCGGCCTGCGCACTGTTGGACGGCTCGGTCTGGAACAGCTCGACGTAGGTGTCGATCGTCTCGGGCTCGGCCAGGAGCGCCAGGAACTCCTTGGCGAGCGCCTCGTTCTCCGAGTAGTTCGTGACCGATACAGCCACGTTGGGGCCGCCGGCGATCGTGCTGGGGAATTCAGCCCCCTCCAGCATGGGGATCGGGAAGACTCCGGCGCCCTCCCCGACAGCCTCTTCAAGAGCGCCGTTCTCCCAGGCTCCGGAAATCATGAACACGCCGTTGCCCTGAATGAATCCGGGGAGCAGGTCTGCATTCCCGATGCTGCCGGCGTCGGGGTTCGTGAGCCCGCGAGCGTACAGCTGGGAGTACGCTTCGTAAGCCTTCGCCATCGCAGGATCGGCCAGGTCGATGTCGCCGTTGTACATGTCGGTGAAGGCCGTCGGGCCCAGCTCGCCGCCGACCAGCGCTGCCATCACCCAGGCGCCGACGTACCCTTCCTGGTTCGGCGTCCAGAAGGGAACGGCGTCGGTCTTCCCGAGCGCCTGCTCACCGAGTTCGAGGAGCTCCTCCCACGTACTCGGCGGCACGCTGAGGTCTAGGCCCGCCTCGTCGGCCAGTTCCTTGTTGTAGAACACGTAGAAGTAAGAGCCACCGCCGTAGGGCAGCGCGAGGAGGGCGCCGTCCTCCGAATAGCCCTCGCGGACGGTGTTCCATCCGGTCAGGTCGCTCATCACCTCCTCGCTGAAGGCACCCTCGAGATCGAGCAGGAAGTCCGAGTAGTCGATCGTGTTCCCGCCGGTATAGCCGATGCGGATGTCAGGACCGTTTCCCGCAATGGACGCTGCCTGGAACTGTGCCGCATCCGCCGCGATATCCCCCGATGTGCTGACGATGTCGACCTTCACGCCCTCATGCTCAGCCTCGAACCGATCGGCGACCTGGTGGAGAAAGGAGTTGTCGGCGATCGAGCCGTCGTCGGTCTTGCGGGTCAGCTGACCGCCATCCCAGATGGTGAGGGTGGTCTCCCCCGTCGCGCCGTCGCCGGATGAGCATGCAGCCAGCCCGGTGACAAGGCCCGCTGCGACCACGACGGCGCCGATTCGGATCGTTTTCATTGCTGTTCCTTCCTGATGCGGCAGGGATGCCTCGACCCCGCCTGGTGCGCGGGCCGTGTGATGTCGCGCTCCGCCTGCGCGGCGGCTTCGCCGTCGCGCGGGCGGACTCGCACACTTGATCGTTCAAATTTATGGCGCATCAGAACGTCGCCGTCAGTCCGCCGTCGACGGGGAGCACCACGCCCGTCACGTAGGTATTCTCCGCCGACACCAGGAACTCGGCCGCCACGGCGACCTCGTCGGCTTGGGCGGGACGACGCAGGGGGATGCGGCCGTGGCGGATGTAGACGTCCTGGAACCATTCGGTGTCGTACTCCGTCCCCCCGACGGGGAGGCGGGCCATCGGTGTATCGATGAAGCCAGGCGCGAGCGCGTTGACCAGGATGCCGCGGGGGGCCAGGTCGACCGCGAGCGCGCGGGTCAAGCTGTGCAGTGCGCCCTTGCTGACGGAGTAGCCCAAGGATCCGGCAGCGGACGCGAACCCCTGCACGGAGCCCACATTCAGGACGCGCGCGCTGGGCGACGCGTCCAGGAGGCGTGCGCATGCGCGGGTCACCAGGAGGGCACCCGTCAGGTTGACCTCGATCGTGCGGCGGTACACATCCAGATCTCCATCGATGGCAGTGTCTGGCGCGATGCCGGCGGAGTTCACGAGCACGTCGACGGCCGCCAGACCGGAGACGGCATCGCGCACGGCGCGCTCGTCGGCCACATCAGCGGTGAGCGTCGCACCCCCGCCCGATTCCTCCGCGCCGCGCGATCTGCCGTGGTCCCGATCGAGGACGTGGACGAGATATCCGCGTGCAGCCAGGCGGCGGGCGATCGCGGCACCGATGCCGCTCGCAGCCCCGGTCACGAGGGCGGTGCGGCGTCGCTCGGTCATAGCATCCCCGTCGGAAGAACGTCAATGGTCTTACCTATCTGGAGGCATCCGGAAGTGTCGAACCCTGCAGACGGAAGACACTGTAGCGCCTTCTAGGCTTACGTCATACCTAAACGCTTCTTTCGTACGAGGTAAGGACGCCCATGCACTTGGACACCACCGACCGCCGCGACGATCTCGGCGGCGCATCGGCCGGGTTCGAACCCTCGAGGGCGGAGCAATCCCGCTACCCGTGCGCGGGCAGCGCAATGGCGACGATGCCGGGACGACGTGGGGTCGTCGAACGACACTGGAGTGCGGGGGGTTGCAGGTGAACCGCGCGCCGCTCTCGCTCGAGTGGTCTCACGGCGTGGTCGTGGTGGACCCGCTGTCAGCCATGATCCGGGATGCGGTGTTCCGAGTGGGCGGCGCGGACGTGCGCCCCCTTGCAGCGGCACTCTGGGAGGACCCCGGTCCACACTCCGGCTTGCCCGGGCACGTGCGGGTCCTGGGCGGCGACTTCGTCTGCGTACCGTTCGGCTCCGCCGCCGTGCCGCCGGACGCGGACGCGGCATGGAACACGGCGGCTGCAGCAAACGACCCACCTCATGGCCTCTCCGCGGAGCTGACGTGGTCCGCCCCACAGCCCACCGGGGATGCCCTCCTGCTCACCCTGGAGTATCCGCCGGCGCATCCGATCGAGCGCCTCGAGCGCCTCATCCGCGGCGTTCCGGGGCAGTCGGCAGTCGAGTTCGAGCTGCGCGTGCACGCCCGAGCACGACACGAGACCTCTATCGGCCTCCACCCGATCCTCCGCATTCCCGACGAAGGAACGCTCGTACTCGACGTCGCCTTTGGCAGCGGACGAACCTACCCTGGGCTGATGCCGGGGGGCCACCAGCGCCTGCTTCCAGGGGCACGCTTCGACTCACTGGCCACCGCACCAGCGGTCGGAGGCGGCGTCGTGGATGTGAGCCGACTCCCCCTCCCCATGCCGACCGAGGAGGTGATCCAGCTGCTCGACGTCACACCACCGCTGACGGCCCGGACGAGCGCGTACGTGGTGACGCTGGACTGGGACTCCGACATCCTCCCGCACGTGCTCCTGTGGATCTCCGATCGGGGCATCGCGGAACCGCCGTGGGATGGGCACTATCGAGGATTCGGGGTGGAGCCGATCGCCGCGGCCTTCGACTTCCCCGACGAGGTGTCCACCTCCACCAACCCCCTGCGCGTCGAGGGTGCCCGCACCTCCGTCTGGCTCGATCCGTTCTCGCCGCTCGTCGTGAGGCACCGGATCAGCGTCAAAGGTACGACGTGACGCACCGTAGTGGACGAATTCGGTCGCGCGGAATGGCAGTTACATCGCTATCGTATGATGAAATGCCACCCGGGAAGGAGCACGCTCATGCGCATCGACACCGTCGACTTCTTCTACGCGAGCATGCCCGAGGTGACGATGGACGCCGACGGGAGTCAGGATGCCCTCCTGGTCCGCGTCGCCAGCGACGACGGACACGTCGGCTGGGGCGAGTGCGAGGCGTCTCCACTCGTGTCGATCGCAGCGTTCATCACGCCGCCGTCGCACGGGGTCTGCCAGCCTGTCTCGGTTTCCGTCATGGGGGAGGTCCTGGACTCCCCCGCTGACATCTCGCGTATCGCCAGGCTCGTCGGGCGCAACAGCATGGATCTCCTCCAAGCGCCGCACACGTTCTCCGGCATCGAGATCGCTCTGTGGGACCTCCTCGGCCGCGCGCGTGAGGAGCCGGTGTGGCGGATGCTGGGCTATCAGCGGAACCACTCCAAGATCCCCTACGCGTCGCTGTTGTTCGGAACAACGCCCCAGGACACGCTGGAGCGGGGACGCGATGTCGTCGCGCGCGGCTTCCGCGCTGTGAAGTTCGGCTGGGGAAGCTTCGGCACGGGGTCCGCTGAGGAGGATGCGGACCATCTCGCCGCAGCGCGTGAGGCGTTGGGCCCCGAACGCCAGCTACTTGTGGACGCGGGTCAGATCTGGATGGACGATGTCGATGCAGCCGCAGCCCGGCTGGAGGCACTGGAGTATGCGGCGGTGACATGGCTCGAGGAGCCGTTCGCCGCGTCGGAGTACTCCGCCTACGCGGCGCTGGCCGCGCGAACCCGCACCGTGCGCCTCGCCGGGGGCGAGGGTGCCCACGAAGAAGCGATGGCGCGGAACCTCATCCGCTTCGGACGCGTGGGATTCGTCCAGATCGACACCGGACGGATCGGGGGAATCGGTCCGGCAGCGAGGATCGCCTCGCACGCGGACTCCGCCGGCGTAACGTTCGTCAATCACACGTTCACGTCGCACCTGGCCCTCTCCTCGTCGCTGCAGCCATTCGCGGGCCTCGAGAGCCACCGGATCTGCGAGTACCCGGCGGAGCCGAAGCAGCTCGCGCTGGACGTCACACGTAGTCACATCGTTCCGGATGACGACGGCGAGATCGCCGCGCCCGACGCACCCGGTCTCGGAATCGATGTCAATCTGGAGTCACTGAGCCCCTATCTGCGCAGCCTCGAGGTGCTGCTGGATGGGGTGACGCTGTACTCTAGCCCGCAGCCGAGCGACCCCCTGCTGGGCGCACCATGAGCACGGGAGGACTCGTGCCGCATCCCCCATCCCCGAGCGACTCGGCATCCGGTTACTCCCTCCGGGGACGCCAGGGGCACGTGATCGAGGCCATCGGCCGCGCCATCGTCGGGGGCGCCTACCGGCCCGGTGATCTGCTCCCCCGCGAGGCCGAGTTGACCGAAGAGCACGGCGTGAGCAGAACCTCGGTCCGTGAAGCCATGAAGGTGCTCGCTGCCAAAGGCCTCGTTGACATCCGTCCCAAGATCGGCACCCGCGTGCGCCCGCGCGAGTTGTGGAACACCTTCGACTCGGACCTGCTCGCGTGGACACATGCGGAGGGACTGGCCACCCAGCTCATGCAGGACCTCATCGAGCTCCGGCAGATCGTGGAGCCCAACGCCGCCCGCCTCGCCGCCGGCCGGGCCACGATGACCGACCTGGCCGGCCTGGAAAGGGCTGCTCTCGCGATGAGGACGCGCGCCGGCGACCACGTGGCCTACGCGGACCGAGACGTGGCCTTCCACCTCGCGGTGTACACGGCCTCACACAACGCTCTTCTCGCAAGGTTCGGCATGCTGGTGGCGGACTTCATGAGGCTCGCCTTCGACGTGCAGCAGGCTGCCGCGAGCGATTCGCTCGACTTCGAACAGGACGCGCTGAAGCACCTTGCCGTCTTCGAAGCCATCAACCGGGGTGACCCGGAGGGCGCGTCTGCGGCGATGCTCGAGGTCGTGCTCGACGGCAAAGCGGCTCTGATCGCTGCGCTCGCCGACCGCTCGCCCGACTGACCCCCGACCGACACCGAGGAGAAGACATGAGAACGGCCGTCATCACAGGAGGCGGACGTGGACTGGGCGCTGCGACGGCCTCGCGCCTCGAGAGCGACGGCGTTCGGGTCGTGACCCTTGACATCTCCGGCGACGTCGACCATCGCGTCGACATCACGGATTCGGAAGCCCTCGCCGCGGTGGCCCGAGATATCGGGCAGGTCGACATCCTGATCAACTCTGCGGGGATAGTCGGCCCCGGCGTGCCATTGTTGGAGACCTCGGACGACGAGTGGAGGCGGGTGCTGGAGGTCAACGTGCTCGGCACGGTCGGAACTATGCGCGCGTTCGTACCGGGGATGGTCCAGCGCGGGTGGGGGCGGGTCGTCAATTTCGCCAGCATGGCCGGGAAAGACGGCAATCCCGCGCTGTCGGTGTACTCCGCCTCCAAGGCCGCCGTCATCGCGCTCACCAAGTCCGCCGGCAAGGAGCTGGCGACGACGGGCGTCCTGGTCAATGCGATCGCCCCCGCGGTCATTGCCACCCCAATGAACGCGGACACCGCCCCGGCGGCGCTGGCCCACATCACCAACCTCATCCCGATGCGGCGGGTGGGCCGTCCCGAAGAGGTCGCCGAGCTCGTCGCCTGGCTCGCCTCCGATCACGTCAGCTTCTCCACCGGAGCGGTCTACGACATCAGCGGCGGTCGCGCCACCTACTGAATCCCTTCCGCCGCACGGCGGCACGGCGGCACGGCGGCACGGCGGCGCGGCGGGCCGGGCGGGCGTGTCAGGACTCGGCGGCGGATTCCTCGGTGAGGATGCGGCTGGCGGCGAGCTGCTCGGCGGCCAGGCTCGCATACAGCCCCTCGCGCGCGAGCAGTTCGGCGTGCGTGCCCGACTCCACGATGCGGCCGGCGTCCACGACATGGATGACGTCGGCGCCGATCACGGTGGACAGCCGATGCGCGATCGTGAGGGTCGTGCGGCCGCGCGCGGCGGCATCCAGCGCCTCCTGCACGATGCGCTCGGATACGGTGTCCAGTGCGCTGGTGGCCTCGTCCAGCAGGAGCACGGGCGGGTCCTTCAGCAGCACGCGGGCGATCGCGATGCGCTGCTTCTCCCCGCCGGACAGGCGATACCCCCGCTCGCCCACGATCGTGTCGTAGCCGCGCTCGAAGCCGGCGATGACGTGATCGATGTTCGCCGCCCGGCAGGCTTCCTCCAGCTGCGCGTCGGTGGCGTCCGGCTTGGCGTAGCGGAGGTTGTCGCGGATCGTGGCGTGGAAGAGATACGTCTCCTGCGACACGATGCCGATCTCATCGATGATCGACGCCTGCTGGAGCCGCCGCACATCCGCGCCGGCGAACAGCACGGATCCCTCTGATGCCTCGTACAACCGCGGCGTGAGGTACAGGATCGTCGTCTTCCCCGCCCCGGAAGGCCCGACGAAGGCGACGTGCGAGCCGGGCTCGGCGACGAACGAGACGCCGTGGAGGGTCGCACGTGTCTCCGCCGAGGCATCCGGGTAGCGGAAAACGACGTCGCGGAACTCGATGCGCCCGAGCGGACCGGGGGCGTCCGCGACGGCGATGGCGTCGGGCGCGTCGCGGATCGCCGGCACCAGGTCGAGGTACTCGAAGATGCGGGCGAACAGGGCCGCGGAGGTCTGCAGGTCCAGCGAGACGCGCATGAGGCCCATGAGCGGCATGAGCAGTCGGGCCTGCACGGTCGTGAACGCCACGATCGTGCCGGCGGTGATGGTGTCGACACCGCCGGTCACGAGGTATCCCGCGACCAGGTAGATGAGCGCCGGAACGCTGGACATGATCACCTGCACGACGGCGAAGAACCCCTGGCCGCTCATCGCGCGCCGCACCTGCAGTCGCACCTGATTGACGTTCTCGGTGGCGAAGCGCTCCGACTCCGTGCGCTGGCGGTTGAACGACTTGGACAGCAGTATGCCCGACACGCTGAGGGTCTCCTGCGTGATGGAGGTCAGCTCGCTCAGCGACTCCTGGGTCTCCCCCGCGATTCGCGCCCGCACCTGCCCGACGCGCCGCTGCACGAGGATCAGCACCGGCATCATCACGACCGCGATGATCGTGAGGCGCCAGTCGATGAGGACCATCGCCACGAGAGAGGCCACCACCGTGACCGCGTTGCCCAGGATGCTGGTGACGGTGTTGGTCAGCACGCCCGACACCCCGCCGACATCGTTCTGCAGGCGCGACTGGATGACGCCGGTCTTGGTGCGTGTGAAAAAGCCCAGCTCCATCGCCTGCAAGTGGTCGAACAGGCGCACGCGCAGGTCGCCGGTGACGCGGTTTCCGACGGTGGAGGTCAGCCACGTCTGGACGACCCCGAGAGCGGCCGAGAGCAGGAACAGCCCGATCATGATCGCCACGAGGCGCAGCAGCAGCGCAAGGTCAGGCGAGCCGCCCTCGACGGGGAAGAGGGCATCGTCGAAGATCCGTTGCACCAGCAGCGGGGGGATGACCGCGACCGCGGCGCCGGCGATGACGAGGATCGCCGTCAGGATGATGCGCCCCCGGTAAGGGCGGAAGAGCTCCACCACGCGCCTGCCCAGGTGCGCGACGCGCGGCGCCTGCGCGTTCAGACGACGCTGGGCCTGGATGTCGACCCCGCGGAACGCGGCGCCGCCGCCACCAGCGCCCCGGCCACCCATACTCATGCGAGCCAGCCTATGTCGGTGCGCCCGGGCCCCGGGCTAGGGTGGCAGGTCGGGGCCGGACGCCGGGACGCGCACGCACGCGGCCCGATGGGGGAATACCACGTCGGAGGCCACCGTTATCGTCGCTTGCCACCGCCGGGGCTGGCGACCTGGCTTTCCCCAAGAACTCTCGAGGAGCACCCGTGGCCGCCACTGACACCGACAGCATCCGCCTTCCGGCGCCGGCCGCGGAGATCACCCCGCAGCAGAGCCGCGTCATCTGGCTCCTGCTCGTGGCGGCGTTCGTCGCGATCCTCAACGAGACGACGATGGGCGTGGCGATCCCGAGCCTCATCGTCGACCTCGGCATCACCGCCGTTGCGGCGCAGTGGCTGACGACGGCTTTCATGCTCACGATGGCGGTGGTCATCCCCATCACGGGGTTCCTCCTGCAGCGATTCACCACGCGGCAGGTGTTCATCGCGGCGATGACGCTGTTCTCGCTGGGGACGCTCGCCGCCTTCCTCTCCCCCGGATTCCCCGCGCTCGTGGCGGCACGCGTCATCCAGGCGTCGGGCACGGCGATCATGATGCCCCTGCTGATGACGACGCTCATGACGATCGTGCCGGCGCACCAGCGCGGCCGGATGATGGGGCGCGTCAGCATCGTGATGGCCCTCGCTCCCGCCATCGGACCGACCATGTCGGGCATCATCCTGGACACCCTGGGCTGGCACTGGAACTTCGGCATCATGCTGCCGATCGCCCTGGTCGCGCTGTTCGTGGGCGCACGGTGGATCACGAACCTCGGCGAGACGCGCAAGGCGCCGATCGACGTGCCCTCCGTGATCCTGTCGGCGTTCGGGTTCGGCGGCCTCGTCTTCGGCCTGAGCCAGATCGGCGGGGGCGGGCATTCCGGACCGGGTGCGGCAGCGGCGGATGCGATGTCCACGACGACCCTCGTGGTCTCCCTCGTCATCGGTGCCGTCGGTCTCGCCCTGTTCGTGTGGCGCCAGCTGGTCAAGCAGCGCTCGGACTCCGCGCTGCTGGATCTGCGGGTCTTCCGCTCGACGAACTTCTCCCTCTCGGTGGCGCACCTGGGCATCATGTCGATGGCCTTCTTCGGGGCGATCACCCTCCTGCCGCTGTATCTGCAGGACGTGCGGGGGGTCTCGGCTCTGGAGACGGGATTGATCATCCTGCCCGGTTCGCTCGCGATGGGCTTCGCCGGCCCGCTGATCGGCCGCGTCTACGACCGGTGGGGCACCCGCGTGCTCCTGATCCCCGGTTCCATCATCACGAGCGGGATGCTGTGGATGTACACCACGGTCGGGGCGACCACCCCGATCTGGCTGATCGTCGTGCTGCAGTCGATCCTGTCGCTGGGTCTGGCGATGTCGTTCACCCCGCTGTTCACGGCGTCGCTGGCCTCACTCCAGCCGCGGTTCTACTCCTACGGCTCGGCCGTGGTGGGCACCGTGCAGCAGGTGGCCGGCGCGGCCGGGATCGCGTTGCTGATCACGGTCATGTCCTCGGCAAGCGCCGCCTCGGGAGCCGCCGGCACGGTCGACGAGCAGGGCACCCAGACGGCGTACCTGATCGCCGCGCTGCTGTCGCTGCCGACGATCCTCGGCGCCTTCCTCATCCGCAAGCCCGCCGACGATCCCGCTGCGCCGCGCGGCGACGCTCCGATCGCGCACTGACTCCGAGGTAGCGCGGTCGCGTCGCAGCCGCAACCCCCGGCGGCGGCTCGGCCGTTCTTCCTAGCGTGGAGACACCGAACGAACACGTGAGGAGAGCATCATGACCGAAGACCTCAACGGCAAGCGCGTCGCCTTCCTGCTGACCGACGGCTTCGAGGACAGTGAACTGACCTCGCCCTGGGAGGCCGTGACCGGCGCCGGCGCGACGGCCGTCCTCGTGTCGCCGGCCGATGGCAGCGTCACGGGCAAGAACGGCCACGAGCAGTCCGTCGACCTCGCCTCCGGTGCAGCGGATGCGGCGGAGTTCGACGCGCTCGTCCTCCCCGGTGGCGTCGTGAACGCCGATCACCTCCGCATGGACACGGCGTCGGTGGGCTTCGCCCGCGACTTCTTCGCCCAGCACAAGCCGGTGGGCGTCATCTGCCACGGCGCGTGGATCCTCGCCGACGCCGACGTTCTGCACGACCGGACGCTCACCAGCTATCCGAGCCTGCAGACCGATCTGCGCAACGCCGGCGCCACGTGGGTCGACGAAGAGGTGGTGGTGGATGCCGGCCTGGTCTCCAGCCGCACCCCCGACGACCTGCCCGCCTTCAACGACAAGCTCGTGGAGGAGATCGCCGAGGGCGAACACTCCGGGCAGACGACCTGACGATTCCGGGCCCGTCGGTCCCGCGGGGGGCGTAGCCTTCCCCCGTGGGATCGACGGAACCTGTCGGTCAGCCGCTGCCGGGGCCGCAGCCGCTGACGGACGAACAGTGGCAGCGCATCGTCCTCTTCGGCACGCCTGAGGAGGTGGCAGCCGGCGACTACCTCATCCGCTCGGGCGAACGCGACTACGACCTGATCCTCGTCGACACGGCGGAGGTCGAGCTTGTGCGCGACAGCCTGTGGTGGCTGGACGAGTCGGTGCTCGCCGTGAACGGCGCGCGCACGTTCGCCGGCGAGCTCGGGCTGCTCAACGGCCAGGGGGCGTTCCTGTCGGCACGGGCATCCAGGGCGGGACGTGTGTACCGGGTTCCGCGCGCCGGGCTGCGCAAGGTCATGAGCGAAGACGACGAACTGTGCGACCTGCTGCTGCGCACCCTGTGGCAGCGGCGCGAAGCGCTGCGGAAGGGCCCCGCGGCCCTGACCCTGAAGTTCGTCGGGTCCCCGGCGTCGAAGGACTTCGAGTCCCTGCGCCGCTTCGCCGAGCGGCTTGACCTCGTGCACACCGCCTTCGAGATCGAGCCCGGTGACCCGTACGCCTTCGAACACCACGACGTGGCCCCGGAAGACCTGCCGATCGCGTTCATCCAGGGCGAGCCGATCCTGCGCGCGACGCCAGGCCTGGTGGCAGACCGCCTCGGGCTCAGCTACAGCGGCGACTCCGATGAGGTCGTCGATCTCGTCGTGATCGGCGGCGGCCCGGCCGGCCTCGCCGCCGCCATCTACGGCGCATCCGAGGGCCTCAGCACGGTCCTGCTGGACGCGGTCGCCCCCGGCGGGCAGGCCGCCGCGACGTCGCGCATCGAGAACTTCCTCGGCTTCCCGTTCGGTGTCAGCGGCGGAGAGCTCATCGGTCAGGCGTCCCTGCAGGCACTGAAGTTCGGCGTGCGGGTGTACGCGCCGTGCGAAGCGGCGCGACTGCGCTCGAGCGAGGACGGCCTGGAGGTCACGCTGACCGACGGCCGTGTCATCCACGCCCGCACCGCCATCGTCACCTCCGGCGCCGCCTACCGGCGCCTCCCCCTGGCTCGCTGGGACGAATTCGAGGGGGCTGGGATCTACTACGCCGCGACGCAGTTCGAGCTTCGCCATGTCGTCGATTCGCCCGTCGTGGTCGTCGGCGGCGCGAACTCCGCGGGCCAGGCGGCGCTGTACCTCTCCTCGCACGGCTCGCCGGTGCGCCTGGTCGTACGCGGGGACGACCTCGGCCGGCGCATGTCGGCATATCTGGTCGACCGTCTGCAGGAGGACCCGGCGATCGAGGTGCTCACGGGGGCCAACATCACCGCCCTGGAAGGCGACGGCTCACTCGAGCGCGTGCGCATCGACGCCGCCGGCGAGGTGGATGCCCGCGGACTGTTCTGCTTCATCGGCGCCGACCCGGCCACCGGATGGCTCGACGAGCTCGACCGCGACGCGGGCGGGTTCCTGCGGACGGGCACCGACATCCCCGAGGAGCGCCTGGACGGCCCATGGGTGCGCCTGGGCCGCGAGCCGCTCCCGTTCGAAACGTCGGTGCCCCGCGTTTTCGCCGCCGGGGATGTGCGTCGCGGCTCGATGAAGCGGGTGGCCGCCGCCGTCGGCGAAGGCTCCAGCGCCGTCGCGTCGGTGCACCGCGCTCTGGCCGGCTGACCCCCAGGCGGGCCTCAGACCGGCTGGGGCACCCCGCCGGTCTGACACTGCGGGCAGTACTGGGCCGCCCCCTTGGAGCCAGGCACGTCCGCCACCTCGCCCCCGCACTGCGGGCACGGCTCACCGGTGCGGCCGTGCACCCGCATCGATGCCACCTTCTCGGCCTTCTGCCGGTCGGGGGGCACGCCGCGGCGGTCGGCGAAGGCCTCGCCGAGCACCGAACGGATGGCGTCGTACAGGCGCCCGCGGTCATCCGGGGTGAGATCGGCCGCGTGCGCGAGCGGAGAGATCCGCGCGGTGAACAGGATCTCGTCGGAGTAGGCGTTGCCGATGCCTGCGAGACTCTCCTGCTCCTGCAGCAGCGCCTTGACCTGTTTGCGCCGCGTTCCCAGAACGCGCTCGAGGTCGGCGCGCGACCAGTCCTCTGCCGTCGGGTCGGGCCCGAGCTTGGCGATCGCGGGCGCGTCGGCGGGTTCATCGACGACCGACAGCCCGAGCGAGAGCCACTGTCCCGCATCCGTCAGCGCCAGGACACCGCGGCCGGGGAAGTCGAGCGTGGCGATGACGGGAGGCGCCTCGGCGGTGGGATCGGCCGGCGCGCCGGAGCCGGCGGCCCACGTCGCCCAGCCGGCGCGGCCGAAGCTGATCACCAGCACCGGGCCGTCGGTGAGCAGGGCGATGTGCTTGCCGTATCGGCGGACCTCGGCGACGACGTGGCCGCTCACTTGCGTGAGCGGGCGGTCACGGGGCTTCAGCGCCCGGAACTCCGCGAGGTCGGTGTCGCCGACCTGCGCGCCGCGCAGGGTGTCGCGGAGGAATGCGGCGAGCGCATCGACCTCGGGGGATTCGGGCACGGCGTGGTCCTCCGACTCGGTCGGGGATCGCGCTGCGCCCTCGACGATGGATGCTGCCCCGATGCTACGGACTGGCCGCCTTCAGACGCCACCGCCCGCCGCGAGTCGGGGCGCGCCGCGCAGTGCCACTCGCGCGGGGGATGCGGCGGCCGCGATCGCTTGCGACACTGCTGACATGACGCACATGGGCGCGGCGACGTCGGGCCTCGGGCGCGTGCGCCCGGACGTGCTCGGCAGCCTGGCGCTCGGGGTGTTCCTGCTCCCGGTCACCGTGGCGGCGGTCGTGCAGGCCTCGGACGAGCCCTGGGTGTGGACGGAGCCCGCGACGATCGCGCTCTTCGCGGGGCTGCATGCGACGTCGCTCTTGTGGTCGCGCCGCACCCGCTCCGCCCTGGTCGCCGGCTCGGCGATCATGCTCGCCTTGGCATTCCTCCCGCTGGATGCCACGACCACTGCAGCGATGCTGCCCTCGAGCCTGGCGTACCTCCTGATCGTGTTCGGCGCGGCACGCGACCCGGACGCCGCCCTGGGCAGGGCGGGGCTGGCACTGGGAGTGGCCGGCGCCCTCCTGATCGTGGCGGGGCATCGTGTCGTGGTGTCGGCCGGCCCGCTGCACGACGACCTCCTCGTCGACGGGCTCGCCTTCGCCGGCCTGACCGCCGCGGTGGTGGCGGTGTGGGCGGTGGGGCGTCTCATGCGGGCCCGCGACGAACGCGCGAGCGAGCGTGCGGCCGAGCACGTGCGGGACGCGATCGCCGCTGAGCGGCGCAGCATCTCACGCGACCTGCACGACATCGTGGCCCACTCGATGACGGTGATGGTCGCTCAGGCCGAGGCCGGCATCGTCGCCGGCCGACACGATCCCGCCGCCTCGACGCAGGCGCTCACCCGGATCGCCGACGCGGGACGGGAGTCCATGCGTGACATGCGCGCGCTGCTGAACGTCCTGGGCGAGGGCGGCGATGCCGCCGCGTTGACCCCCTCCCCCGCCATCGACGATCTGACCGCCCTCGTCGACGGTGCCGCCGGCCCCGGACGGGCCATCTCGCTGATCGAGACGGGGCACCGGGGCCGGCTCGCGCGCGACGCGGAACTGGCCGTGCACCGGGCCGTGCAGGAGGCTCTCACCAATGTCGTACGGCATGTGCGCCCACCCGTGCGCGTGCAGGTCGCCCTCCGCTGGTCGCCCGCAGACCTCACCCTCGAGATCGCCGATGACGGCGGCAGCGGGCCCCTCGAACCGAACCGCACCGGGAGCGGACGCGGGCTCATCGGCATGCGCGAGCGGGTCACGCGAGCAGGCGGCACGCTGGAGATCGATCGCTCGCCGGCGTGGACGGTGCGGGCACGGTTCCCCACGATGCCGGTGGCGGGATGACCGTACGCGTCCTCGTCGTCGACGACCAGGAACTCATCCGCACCTCGCTGGCGACCGTGCTGGGCGATGATCCGCGGATCGAGGTCGTGGGTCTGGCGGCCGACGGGATGCAGGCGGTGGAGGCGTGCCGGCAGCACCCGGCGGATGTCGTCGTGATGGATGTGCGGATGCCGCGGATGAACGGCATCGACGCCACGCGCGCCATCCTGCAGCTCAGCCCGCGCACGAGCGTCCTCATCCTCACGACGTTCGACCTCGACGAGTACGTGTTCGCGGCCATCCGCGCCGGTGCGTCAGGTTTCCTGACCAAGGACTCCCCGGGCCGGGAGATCGTCGAGGCGGTGTGCCGCGTGGCCGACGGCGACGCCGTGGTGGCCCCTCGTGCGGCGCGGTCGCTGCTGTCGTACGTGCGCACCGGCCCTGGTGACCCGTCCGGGGCCGAGGCAGCGCTGGGCGCACTGTCACCCCGTGAGCGGGAGGTCGTGGCTCTGCTGGCGGCGGGGGCCTCCAACGACGCGATCGCCGCGCGGCTGTATCTGACCACCAACACGGTGAAGACCCACGTGAAGTCGATCCTCGCCAAGCTCGGGCTCCCCGACCGCATCCATGTCGTCATCTGGGCCTACGAGCACGGAGTCGCCGGGCGCTGACGATCACCCGTAGGGGTGAGCGGTGCCGCCCCCGCGGGCGAGGCGCCACGGCGCACGACGGAGGACCCTCGTGGGCATGGACACGTCTTCTCCTCCGCGCGCGGCGACGCGACCCTCCATCGCCCTCACCGCCGCCATGTTCACGGTGAGTGCTGTGCTGGGCGCGCAAGCCCTGGCCTGGATCGCCTTCCCAGCGGCCAGCCCCTTCCGCGTCGATTCCTCCGCTCCGATCGCCGCGGCACTGGGCCCCTCGGCGGCTGCCGTTCTCGAGCTCGCCCTGGGAGCAGCCGGCATGGCCCTGGCCGCACTGCACCTCGCCCCGCCCGTGCGCGGCGGCAGGGTCCTCGCGGTCGTGGCCGCGGTGCTCACGATCAGCGCGGGCTTCGGGTTCCTCGGGTTCACCAGCCTGGCCTTCGCCGGATACGCCCTCGTCGGGATTATCCCCCTCGCCGTGCTCACCGCCCTGATCCTGCTCGCCCGGCGCCATCCGTGGGCGGCGACCGGGATCGCCGTCGTGATCGTCGCACTGACGATCGTGGGCCAGGCATCGGGGCTCTTCCCCATCGGCGATGTCGCCGTCCGGTTCGCCTCGGCACTGAAGGACGGGGGCATCGAAGCCGGCTCCGCCCTCTCGGCGATCGCCTTCACGGGGGTGTGGATGCTGGCCGCCACGCGCGGGTGGGGCGACGGCCCGCTCGCGCGCGCCGTCCTGCGCCGGCGCGTCCCGCTCACGATCGCCGCCGCCGCCTGCGCGCTCCCCTACGTGTTCTCACGTCTGAGCTGGCTCACGCCGTGGCCGCTGCTGGGTTCACCGGCCTCCTTCCCCGCGGATGAGAGGGCGGGTGTGTTGGTCATGGGGCTGGCCCTGGGCACCGCCATGGCCCTGGGCGGCATCCTGACCCTCGGTCTCATCCTCCCCTGGGGCGAGCGGTTCCCGAGGTGGATGGGGCTGCTCGGGGGCGCGCCGATCCCTGTGCCCCTCGCTGTGACGCCGGCGCTCGTGGTGGCCGCGCTGTTCACCTTCGGCGGGGTCGGACTGGCCGTCGATTCGCTGGGCGGCATCGCACCGCTGGGTGAGGCCAGTTGGACGATCGCCCTCGTCCTGCCGTTCTGGCTGTGGGGTCCGTTGCTGGGCCTGGCGACGTGGGGCTACGCGCTGCACCGCAGGGCGGCGGCGGGTTAGCAGGACGCTCGGGTCACCGCAATCCCGAACGCCACCGGCCCGCGCCTTTTCTAGATTCGATGCGAGGGAAGGAGCTCCGATGGATCTGGTGGAACGACTGGCAGAGGTGGCGGCGGCGCGCGGTGTCACGATCGCGGTGGCCGAGTCGCTCAGCTGCGGTGCGCTCAGCTCGGCGATCGGTCGTGGGCAGGGCGCTTCGGAGTGGTTCGCAGGGGGCGTCGTGGCATATCAGGTGTCGTCCAAGCACACCGCGCTGGGCGTGGACGCCGACATCGATCCGTGCTCCGCCGCGTGCGCGACGCAGATGGCCCGGGGAGTCCGGCAGCTGCTGGAAGCCGACCTGGCAGTCTCCATCACGGGTGTCGGCGGCCCCGATCCCGAGGACGGCCATGAGCCCGGAACCGTCTACATCGGAGTGTCCGACCCCGATGGCACGGATGCCGGCCTGCACCGATTCGACGGCGACCCCGCAGCGGTCATCGCGCAGAGCGTGGATGCCGCGCTCCACGTGCTGCTCGACCGCGCCGGAGCGCTCGCCGGCCAGCGCTAGGCTGAGCCGATGGACGCCCGCACCCTCGCCGACGGGGCCGTGCTGCGGCCGGCCCGACCGGGCGACGAAGCCGGCATCCTCGCCTGCATCGTGGCCCTCGCGGTCTACGAACGCGAGCCGGATGCGGTGGAGAACACCGTCGAGGCACTCCGGGAGTCGCTGTTCGGCGCCGATCCGCGCGTGTTCGCGCACGTGGTGGAGCGCGAGGGCGACATCGTCGGCATCGCGGTGTGGTTCCTGACGTACTCCACGTGGACGGGGCGCCACGGCATCTGGCTGGAAGACCTGTTCGTCGACCCCGACCGGCGCGGGGCGGGATACGGCAGTGCCCTGCTGGCCGCCCTGGCGGCGCTGTGCATCGAGCGCGGGTACTCCCGCCTGGAGTGGACCGTGCTGGATTGGAACGCCCCCTCGATCGCGTTCTATCGCGCCCTGGGCGCGGCACCGATGGAGGAGTGGACCACGCAGCGCGTGACCGGCGAAGCCCTCGCCGCCCTGGCCGCACGCTGACCGCCGCACGCTGACCGTACCGGCACGTCAGCGACGCGGGGTCCACCCCGTCGGCAGGGGGCCTTCCGCACCATCCGCCCGGTCGCGGTCGGCGCGCGCCGACCAGCCCTGCGCGGCTCCCACGGTCGCGAAGCCTCCGCGGGCGACACGGAACCCGACGTCGTCATGACGCGCGCGCGGCGGCCCGCCGCGCCTGGTGCCCGCGCGCACGCTCCACGCGTCGTCGGCGAAACCGCCCCCGCGGAAGACGCGGTAATCGTCGTAGCGTGCGGGGTCGAGAAGATCCCAGCACCACTCCCACACATTGCCCAGCATGTCGAACAGGCCGTTGAGGTTCGGCAGCTTGAGCCCCACGTCCTGCGGAGTGCTCACTCCGTCTGCGCTCGTCCAGGCGATCTCGGCGAGCGGCCCGTAGTGCGGGCCGGTCGAGCCGGCCCGGCACGCGTACTCCCACTCCGCCTCCGTCGGCAGGCGGTACCCGTCCGCATCCACGTGCCACGTCACGTCTTCACCGTCGAACGTGTAGGCCGGGTCGAAGCCCTCCCACTCGGACGCGGCGTTGCAGAAGCGGATGGCTCGCAGCCAGCTGACCTCGACCGCGGGCCGGCGCGGATGCGGCGCCGGCTCGCCGATCGCCTGCCCCAGCTGCTCCTGCGTGACCGGGAACGCACCGATCTCGAACGGTTCCAGCGCAACGTCCCATCGGACACGGCGCCGCGCGTCGTGCAGTTGCACACTGCCCGCGGGGATCCGCGCCATCTCGAGGTCAGCCACCGAGGCAGTCTCGCACGACGACGGGGCTGTGCGGATCGCACAGCCCCGTCGTCACGTTCTCAGCGGACCTTGGCCCGCGTGACCTCAGTCGATCACCGCGTGCGCGCGCCGCGGCGAGTCGCGAAGACATAGATCGCGAGCACGATGATCGCGCCGATGATCGAGCCGATGATGCCGGCCGGCTGCAGGAAGCCGCCGGCGGGGTCGGCGCCGAAGATCAGGAAGCCGAGGAAACCTCCCACGAACGACCCGACGATTCCGAGGACGATGGTCATCACGATGCTCATGCTCTGCTTGCCGGGGATGACGGCACGCGCGATGAAGCCGGCGATGAGGCCGACCAGGATGAGGCCGAGGATGGTCCAGAGCATTGGTTTTCTCTCTTTCGTCGGTGGGCGCCGGCCGGTGTGCGCGGCACCCGCGGTGACCGCTCCAGCTAACCGGATGCTGACTCTTCGTCACGAATCGGGCCTGCGCTCTTGTCATCGCGTCCGTCGCGGAATAACATTCGCGTCCGCGGGAAGGCCCGAAGCCGATCGACGATCATCATCCTGACGGCGGATGCGGATCGGTCTGAGGGCCGACGCCCCGTCGGCGGAAGCTTCGTAGCGTCGAAGACATGACCCATGCCATCGCCACCGCATCCTCTCCCCGCCGCGAGCTCTCGCCGCTGACTGCGGGTCTCCTCGCCATCGCTGGGAACGTGCTGGTCGTGGGCGTCATCCTCGTCGCAGGCCTCCTCACCCTCGCGGGCGCCGCCGTCGTGTTCGGTTCTGCGCTCATGGATCTCGTCTGAGCTGTTCCCACAACGCCGCCGCGCCGCTGTCAACCCCTCGCCGCTGCGCCATGCGGCGGACGTACCGTGTCAGCCCCTACTCAGGAGAGGATCGGGACAATGGTCTCTGCACGCGACATCATGTCGCCGAACGCCCAGTGCGTCGGCGAGAAGGACACCCTCGTCGACGCGGCACGGTTGATGGCGGGCCTGGGCGTCGGCGCCCTCCCCATCTGCGGGGAGGACGAACGTCTCAAAGGCATGCTGACCGACCGCGACATCGTCGTGAAGTGCATCGCCCAGGGCGGCGATCCGGCACGGACGACCGCCGGTTCCCTCGCGGAGGGTCCGGTGGTCACGGCCCGTGCCGAAGACGCCATCGCGGCGGTGCTGGAGCTCATGCAGGAGCACCAAGTGCGCCGCATCCCCGTCATCGACGACCACCGCCTGGTCGGCATCATCAGCCAGGCCGACATCGCCCAGACGATGTCGTCGGAGGCGACCGGCGCGACGGTGGAGGAGATCTCCGCCGACCTGCCGTGACCACCCGGGATGTGCACACCCGCGCCGTGGACGGCGCGTGGCGCGTGGTCGTGGAGGGGAGCCCGGGGCACAGCCGCACCTTCCCCACCCGCATGGAGGCGCTGCACGCCGGCCAGGTGCTGGCCATGGTGCTGCACAGCCGCCATCTCATCGACGATACGGAAAGAAGCGAAAGGGCAGGATGAGCGCAGATCAGGCGACGGTCTCGGACGTCATCGTGGAGCGTCTTCGGGCGTGGGGCGTGGAGCGGGTCTACGGGTACAGCGGCGATGGGATCAACGGCGTCATGGACGCCCTGCGCCGGGCGGATCCGAAGGTCGCCTTCGTTCAGGCCCGGCACGAGGAGAACGCCGCCTTGATGGCCGTCGGGGAGGCGAAGTTCACCGGGGGCGTCGGCGTGGTCATGTCGACGCAGGGCCCCGGGGGCGGTGCACCTCCTGAACGGCCTGTACGACGCCAAACTCGACCACGTCCCCGTCGTGGCGATCGTCGGACAGCAGCGACGCAGCGCCCTGGGCTCCGGGTACATGCAGGAGATCGACCTGCGAGCACTCATGGGCGACGTGGCGAGCGCGTTCCTCGGCGAGGCGTCCGATCCCGCCCAGGTCCCCATGCTCGTGGACCGCGCGTTCCGCAGCGCACTGGCCCGGCGCGCGCCCGCCGTCGTCATCGTTCCGCATGACGTGCAGGTCGCCCCGGCCGATCCGCCGCGACACGCTCATGGCGTGGTGCACACCTCGGCCGTTTTCGAAAGCGGATCGGTTGCGGCCACCGACGACCAGCTCCAACGCGCCGTCGACGTCCTGGCCGGCGCGGAGCGCCCAGTGATCCTCGCCGGGGCGGGAGCGCGGGGCTGCCGGGACGTCCTCTGCCGCCTGGCCGAGCGGATGGGGGCGGCCATCGTGACCAGTCTGCGCGGCAAGACCTTCGTCGACGAGGCCCACCCGCTGTGCGCGGGGACGCTCGGCCACCTGGGCACCACCGCGAGCGCGGATGTGCTGGAGGCCTGCGACGCGCTGCTCATCGTCGGGGCGAACGATCCCTGGACGGAGTACTACCCGGCCCCCGGGCAGGCCAGGGCTGTCCAGATCGACATCGATCCCGCCCAGATCGGCAACCGCTACCCGGTGGAGGTGCCGGTGGTCTCCGATGCTCACCACGCCCTCGTGCACCTGCTCGCCCGCATCCCACAGGCGCAGGATGCGTCGTGGGGTGAGCGCGTCCGCGACCGCGTCGCCCGGTGGCACCGCATCGCCGCGCGCCGCGCCGAGGTGCCCATGCGCGGCGTCAATCCCGAGCACGCCGTGCGGGCGCTTCGACCCCACGTCGCCTCCGGGATGCGGGTGGCGCTGGACGTCGGGAGTGTCGTGTACGCCTATGCGCGCCAGCTCGTCGTGCCCTCCGATGTCGACGTGCACCTCTCCTCGACGCTCGCGAGCATGGGATGCGGCGTGCCCTACGGCCTCGCTGCCAAGCTCAGCGACCCCGCCCGACCGGTGCTGGTGCTCGCCGGCGACGGCGGCATGCAGATGACCGGGCTCAACGAAATGCTCACGGTCGCGGCGCGGTGGCGCGACTGGCGCGACCCGCGATTCGTCGTGGCCGTGCTGGACAACCGCGACCTCGCCGAGGTCAGCTGGGAGCAGCGCGAGATGGAATCGGCGCCGAGGTTCCGCGAGAGCCAGGAGCTGCCGGCGGTGGACTATGCCGCCTATGCCCGGCTGCTGGGGCTGGACGGGGTCTCCGCGGGCTCACCGGATGAGGTGGAGGAGGCGTGGACCCGGGCGTTCGCCGCCGAGCGTCCATGCGTGGTGCACCTGCGGACAGATCCCGCTGCCCCACTCGTACCCCCCTCGCAGGTGGACGTCGCGCAGCTGTGGGAGACACTGCGCGCGGAGGCCGACGCCGGCGGCGAGCACGGCCGTGCCGCCGTCGAACTGCTGGACGCCTACCTCGCGATCGACGAGGAGGAGCCCTAGGTCTGCCGGCTCATTCCGGCTCGTACCCGATCAGCCACGTCAGGCCGTATCGATCCCGCACGGTTCCGTCGCTGGCGCCCCACGGGCGCGCCTGAAGAGGCTCCACCACGGTTCCCCCCTCCGACAGCGCCGCGAACCACCGCTCGAGGGTGGCCGCCGGAGCGGCGCCCAGCAGTGACAGGAGCATCCCCTCCACGGCCACCGTCGGCTCGCCCTGCGCCGAATCCGCGGCGAACAGGTCGACCGGGCCCGCCAGGATCCCGTGCGCGATCGCTTCGCCGGGTCCATCGTCCCGGCCGAAGTCGGCGAAGGTGTGCAGGGTGAGCTCGCCGCCGAACACTCCGCGGTAGAACCGCAGCGCGTCGGCGGCGACGCCGGGGAAGAAGACGTAGGGCGCCGGGGCGGTCATGCTGCCACGTTAGTGCCCCGACCGCTACGGCCGCTCGAGTCCGACGCGATCGACCTTGCGGTGATAGCGCATGCCCGCCATACCGCCGAGGATCGCGCCCGCCAGCGTCACGATCGCCGCGCCCACGGCCGTCAGGATGCCGGTCGCCGTCGCGGACTCGGGCGTGACCGGGATGCGCGGGAAGCCGTCGAGGTTCGCCAGGATGTCCCACTGGCTGCCCGCGATGGCCGACACGACGGCCACGACCACGGCGATCACGATCGCCCACAGCCACACGGCGAGGCCCTGCTTGGCTCCGCTGAACCGAGCCATCCGGCCGGCGACGTATCCGCCGGCGAAGTAGGCGATGAACAGCACCACGGCCAGGACGATGGCGCTGCCGATGCCGACCGCATCGCTGTTCTCGGCCGCGGCGTCGGCCGCCTCCTCCACCGACGTCCCGGAACCGACCCCGATGGCCGCTCCCACGGCGGCGACCAGCGCCGCGAGAAGGACCGCGGCCCCCATCGCAGTGAGCCAGCCGAAGAACGCGGCGCCGAATTTGAACCCACCGAAACGCTCCTTCTCGCGAGCGAGAACGTCGCGGTGGAGCGTGTCATGCTGTGCGTCCGCCACGACCCGGGGCTCATCTCGGGGGTCCGAGCTTCGGGGTGGCACGGCATCCCGGCGATCTGCGTTGTCTGCACTCATGGGCCGAAGGTAGGTCGGGCCGCCCCCTCACTGCACACGGTTGCCCTCGGGGCCGGACCCGCGTAACCTGCCCCGGCCCGCGCGCTCCCCTGTCACTCGGCCTTGAGCAGCTCGCTCACCCGGTAGGGGATCACTTCACGCAGGAAGAGGCTCGTCGACGTCCGCAGGATACCCGGGCACAGGCGGATGACCTCCGCCACGCGGTACAGGTCGTCCGGGCTCTTCGCGACCACCCGCAGCAGCAGGTCCGTGTCACCGGCGGGCGCGAAGCACTCGAGCACCTCGGGCACCCCGCGCAGCGCCTCGATGGCGTCGGCGATCGAATGCTGGTCGAGTTCGACGCGGATGGATGCGGCCACACCTCGCCCCAGCGCGGCCGGTCGCACGCGGGCGCTGTGCGGTCGGAGCACGCCGGAGGACGCGAGACGCTCCAGCCGCGCGTGCACGGTGCCGCGCGCCAAGGAGAGCCGCTGTGCCAGGAGTGCGACGGGGATGCGGGGGTCGTCGTCGAGGGCGAGCAGGATCCGCCGGTCGGTCTCGTCCAGGCCGTTCATACTGTCCAATCCTCTTCTTCGTGCACGGAGACAACTGATCAGATCGACTAGTCGATCGCGGCGCTATTGCACTGATTGCGCGGTGGGTGTTGTGATCATTGCACACACGAGCGCACGCCGCCACGAGCAGCGAGCGTCGGGATCGGCGAGCACACCCCGCTCCGCGAGCCCTTCGTGGAAGGGCTCGCGCTTCACCGGCGCTCTGCCCGGCCCGTACCGGAGAAGCGCCCCCGCGGGGGCGCTTCTTCCGTCTGCGCAGTGCGGGGCCCGCGACACCACGACGACGCGGACGCGCGCATTTTAGGGGATCGTTCCTTCTGTTCCGGGAGGGGCTTGCACAGCGGGACTGCGGGCACTGGAGTGGTGCGATGACCAAAGACATCGCGCCGCCCGCGCCGGGTGCGAAGGTGGGACTGAAGCGTGCTGTCGGCACGCCGCTCCTCTTCGCCTTCATCGTCGGCGACACGCTCGGAGCGGGCATCTACACCCTCGTCGGGACGATGGCCGACGATGTGGGCGGTGTCATCTGGCTGCCGCTGCTGATCGCGCTCGTGGTGGCGCTGCTGACGGCGGGGACGTACGCGGAGCTCATCACGAAGTACCCGCACGCCGGCGGCGCCGCCCGTTACGTCGATCGCGCGTTCAACGTCCCCTATCTGTCGTTCCTCGTGGGCTTCCTCATGATGGCTTCGGGCATCACGACGGCAGCCGCCCTCGCGAACGCGTTCGCCGGCGACTACCTCGGCGCGCTCATCGACGTCCCCCAGATCCCGACGGCGATCGTCTTCATCATCCTGCTGACGCTGATCAACCTCCGCGGCGTGCGCGAATCGCTGGCAGCCAACCTGATCGCCTCCGTCATCGAGGTGACCGGACTGGTCATCGTGATCGTCATCGCGGCCATCGTGCTGGGCAGCGGAAACGGCGAGCCGGCGCGCATCTTCGAGTTCGCCCCCGACGTGCCGCCGCTGCAGGGGGCCTTCGCCGCATCCATCGTCGCGTTCTTCTCCTTCCTCGGGTTCGAAGCGGCCGCGAACATGGCCGAGGAGGTCAAGAACCCGTCGAAGGCCTACCCTCGCGCGCTGTTCGGCGCCATCATCACGGCGGCCGTGGTCTACCTGCTCATCGCCATCGGCGCAGTCATCGTGCTGCCGCCGGCGGACCTGGCCGAGTCGACCGGCCCGCTCCTGGACGTCGTGGCCGCCAGCGGCCTGGGCGTGCCGAACTGGCTGTTCGGACTCATCGCCCTGGTCGCCATCGCCAATGGTGCGCTGCTGTTCATGGTCATGGCCAGCCGCGTGAGCTACGGGCTGGCCACGGCGGGCCTCCTCCCCCGCATGTTCGAGCGCGTGCTGCCCAAGCGCCGCACTCCGTGGGTGTCGATCCTCGCCGTGGCCGGTGCCACCATCCTGCTGAGCCTCATCGGCGATGTCGCGACCCTGGCCGAGACGACCGTGCTGCTCCTGCTGCTGGTGTTCCTCTCGGCCAACGTCAGCGTCCTGGTGCTGAAGACGAAGGATCCCGTCGACCATCCGCACTTCACGGTGCCGCGGATCGTGCCGATCCTGGCGATCATCGCCAGCATCGTGCTGCTGACGCAGCAGTCGTGGACGGTGTGGCTGGGAGCCCTGGCCTACATCGCGGTCGGCTCGGCCCTCTTCCTCGTCGCCCGTTACACGCGCAAGCGCGGCGACGACCGCGCCAGCGCGCGCGAGGACGCCGCGACCGCTCCCGGCGCCGCCGCATCCGATCCGGAGTGACCCCGGCGCGGCGCCGCCGCATGCGCAGAACTCAGGAGAAACGCCGCCGGCGCGCCGCCCGGGCGCACCCGGACGACCGATCTTCCTGAGTTCTGCGCATGTCCGGTGGCGACCTCAGCACTGACCGATCGGAGGTGCGGCGTCAAGGGGCATCGCGTCGAACACGGCGGGGTGCACCCTCGAACCATGACATCGAACGGGAACCCTCTCGAGGCTTCGGAGGCCGACGACGCCGAGGTGGTCGAGCACATCGCCGAGGACGTGCGCGACGAGATCCGTCATGGGCACGTGGAGGATGACGTGACGCACGTGCTGGCGGAGCGGCTGGACGAAGCCGGCGTGCACCTGCGCCCGGAGAAGATCGAAGACCTCGCCGAGGACATCGAGACCGACGCCTCGATCTGATCAGCTCTCGGCTGGAGGCGGATGGTGCATGAACTCGATCCGGATCCCGTCGTCGTCTTCCACGAACGAGGCGTAGTAGCGCTCCGAGAAGCGCGGGTACACCTTGGGATCGCGCACTGCTGACCAGCCGGCGGCGAGGGCGACCGCGTGCAGGCGGTCGACCTCATCCCGGGAGTCGACGGCGAACGCGAGATGCTGCCATCCCACGCGGCCGTGCCGGTGCGGCCCGGTGCCTTCCTCTCGTGCGGGGAAGAGGATCAGCTCGGTCTCCCCCTCCCGGTACCACGACACCGAGCCGTCGGCGTCGTAGCGCGTGCAGCCGAGCGCCTGCAGCACGGGGTCGAACTGCGCGATCCCGCGCGAGAGGTCTTCGACGGTGATGCCGAGATGGTCCAGAAGGGGCATGCACCGATTATCACGATGCCCTCCGACGCCGGAAAGGGCCGGATGCCGTCAGGCGGACTTCGCCGGACCGCCTCCGCCGCGCGGGCACAGGACCGCGGCAGCCGCCTTCATCGACGCCGGCCACGCGACCATCGTCAGGGCGAACGCGATCGGCCACGCGATGAGGAACTGCAGCGGCCACGCGGCCAGCCACTCGAGGGAGAACCCGGCGAAGATCAGGCCCATGATGCCCGACATGCAGGCGGCCATGATGAAGGTCATGAAGACCTGAGAGAGAAAGATGTGCTTCTTGCTCATCGTCCGTTCCTTTGTCCGGGACGACGAAGCCGACGGGGGGTCGCGGCGCCACCGTCCACATCGTTGATGGATCAGGCGCCACGGGTTCGCGCGGATGCGCGACGTCATCTCAGGAGGACCGAGGGCTGGAATAACCACACCAGCCTGAATCTTTTTGGCCTCCCGATTCTATCGCGACGACCGCGCCGGCCGATGTCACGCAGGCAGCCGCTGTCTCAATGATCCGGCCGGAGGAACGGCCGGGGCGCACGGGTGCGCCGCAGCGGGCTGTACGTGCGCCACACACTCACGTAGCCGTAGCCGGAGTACCACACGAGCCCACCGAACAGCGCGAGACCGACCACGACGCCCACGCCCAGCGCCCACCCGACCGATCCCCCGCCCACCGTGACCAGGGCGCCGGCGAACAGCCCCAGGACGCAGCCGTCGACGACGAACAGCAGCATGGACGAGCTCCCGATCAGCACGCTCGGTCCCCGGCGGCGGAGGAACGAATAGGTCTGCTTCATCCCGTCCTGGTCGTCTGCGCTCGCAGCCAGGAGATACTTCTGCACCGCCGGATCGAGGTCGACATACGCACCGCGCAGCCGGTTCATCGCGACGACGTACATCATGTCCTCCTCGGCGACGTTCATCACGCGCACCACCGTCATGAACCCGATGAGGCACAGGAAGGCAAGGATCGCCAGCATCGCCGTCGCGAATCCGCCCGCGAATTCGGAGGCCTGCCGCAGGAGCCCGATCGTGACGAGCCCCGCCGACACGAGCGTGAGGAAGATCGTGATGCGCGTGAGCACCTCGCTCTGCGCCGTGCCGCGCGCCGCCAGCAGCCCCCGGTGCTCGGTGGCGAGGATCTGTGCTCGGCGGCTGAGCACGGCGTCGGATTCGGGCGGCGTGTCATCGGAAGGCGATGCCTCGCTCATGCCGACATTGTGCACCTCCCGGCGGCCACGGGACAGGGAGCAGCGACCCCGGGACGCATGCAGCGCAGCTGCCGCGACGGCGGCAGCGCGTGGGGTCCCGTCAGACCCCGGCTAGCCTGGGATGAGCCCGCACGGCGGGCGAGGGAAGGCGCACAGTGAACATCTCGGCACTCAGACGGTTCGTCGTCGTCGCGGAGGAGCTGCACTTCCCGCGCGCGGCCGAGGAGCTGGGCATCCCGCTCGCCGCCCTCTACTCCACGATCGAGAAGCTGGAGGAGGAGGTCGGTCAGCCCCTGTTCGCCCGCGGCAAGGGGAAGACGCAGCTCACCAAGGCCGGTGCGCTTCTGCTGGCCGAGGCGACCGAACGCATCGCTGCAGCGCCGCCGCCGGAGGCCAAGCCTGCCGCTCCGGCCGGCGGCAAGGCCAAGGCGTCCAAGGGCCGGGGTCGCGCCCCGGTCGTGAAGGGTCAGCCGAAGCCCTTCAAGAAGCGGCAGGGGCGCTGAAGCGCCGCATCCCCGTCTACGCCTCGGTGACGCGTCCGTCCTCGACCCGCCAGTGCCGGTCGGTGTGCACCGTCGCCAGCATCCGCCGGTCATGGGTGACCAGCAGCAGCGTTCCCTCGTAGGACTCCAGCGCCTGCTCGAGCTGCTCGATGGCGGGGAGGTCGAGGTGGTTGGTGGGTTCGTCCAGGACCAGGACGTTGACCCTGCGCGCCTGGAGCAGCGCGAGGGATGCGCGCGTGCGCTCGCCCGGTGACAGCTCGTCGACCGGACGGTTCACGTGGTCGGCCTTGAGCCCGAACTTGGCCAACAGCGTGCGCACCTCACCGGATGCCATCTCCGGGACGAGCGACTCGAACGCGGCGGCCAGGGGCCGGGAGCCGGCCAGCAGGGAGCGGGCCTGGTCGATCTCACCGATCTGCACGCTCGCGCCGAGGCTCGCCGTCCCCTCGTCGGGCGCCTGCCTGCCCAGGAGCACGCGCAGGAGCGTCGACTTGCCAGCGCCGTTGGGTCCGGTGATACCGATGCGCTCCCCCGCGTTGACCTGCAGCGACACGGGGCCCAGCGTGAAGTCCCCCTGGCGCACGACGGCGTCGCCGAGGGTCGACACCACGGAGCTGGAACGGGGCGCCGCACCGATCGTGAACTCCAGCTGCCACTCCTTGCGGGGCTCCTCGACCTCGTCCAGGCGCGCGATACGGCTCTCCATCTGCCGGACCTTCTGGGCCTGCTTCTCGCTGGACTCGGTCGCGGCCCTGCGCCGGATCTTGTCGTTGTCGGGCGCCTTCCGCATCGCGTTGCGCACACCCTGACTGGACCATTCGCGCTGGGTGCGCGCTCGAGCGACGAGGTCGGCCCTCTTCTCGGCGAACTCGTCGTACTTCTCCCGCGCGTGCCGGCGGAGGGTCGCCCGCTCCTCCAGGTACGCGTCGTATCCGCCGCCGAAGACGCGGTTGGCGCCCTGCGCGAGGTCGAGCTCCAGCACGCGGGTGACGCACCGGGCGAGGAACTCTCGGTCATGGCTGACGAGCACCACCCCGCCCCGCAGTCCCCGCACGAACGCCTCCAGGCGCTCGAGCCCGTCCAGGTCGAGATCGTTGGTCGGCTCGTCCAGCAGCACGATGTCGAAGCGCGAGAGCAGCAGCGCAGCCAGGCCGACGCGGGCCGCCTGACCGCCCGAGAGCGAGGTCATGAGGGCCTCCTCCGGCGCACCGCCGAGGTCCAGGCCCAGCTCGGCGAGCACGACGGGCAGTCGCTCGTCCAGGTCGGCCGCACCGCTGGCGAGCCACCGGTCCAGGGCGAGCGAGTAGGCATCGGCCGGATCCACTCCCGGTGCGGCGAGCGAGGGATCGCCGAGAGCTGCGGCTGCGGCATCCATGTCCTTCGTCGCCTCCGCGCACCCCGTCCTGCGGGCGATGTAGGCGGAGACCGTCTCCCCGGGTACGCGCTCGTGCTCCTGCGGCAGCCAGCCCACGAAGGCGTCGGCCGGCGTGAGCGAGACGGTGCCGGCCTGCGGCTCATCGATGCCCGCGAGCAGCCGCAGCAGCGTGGACTTGCCGGCGCCGTTCGCACCGACGACTCCGACGACATCCCCGGGTGCCACGGTCAGGTCGAGGGAGTCGAAGAGCGTGCGGTGGCCGTACCCGCCGGCAAGGTTCGAGGCGACGAGTGTTGCGGTCATCCTTCGATCCTGTCACCCGCACGGGCGCGCGCCGCACGCGGGCGCGGACCCGTCAGCGGTGGTGGCGGATGCCGACGCTGAAGTAGGCCAGCGGCCCGATCCAGTTCACCAGGATGGCGGGGATCCATGCCTGCTTGGGCCCGCGCACCTCGTCGGCGTCGCGGAACGCGAGATCCCAGAACGCCAGGAACGCGAACGCCACCTGCACGACGCCCAGGGCTCCGACGCCGATCTTCGCTCCGGTGGACAGCCGGGTGTGTGTCTTGGTCATCGTGCGCCTTCCCGTCGTGGGTTCTTCCATCCTGCCCCCTGAACGCGGGATACGCACTCCTGCCCGGGACACGGTCCGGCGCAGCCCTCACTCCTCCGCTGCGGCGGCCTTCTCCTGACGCACGCGCACGACGCGCGAGATGGAGAGGAGGGCGAGCCCGGCGACCACGAGGGTCCAGGCCGACACCCATCCTTGGGCCACCGCCGCTCCGGTGGTGGCGAGCACGCCGAGGCTGGTCGCGTTCAACTGGTACATGGTGGATCTCCTTTCGGTGCGGATGTCCGTCAGGCGGACGAGACGGCTGCCGGGGCCGGCGTCACGTGGTTCCACGCCGTGTCCCGGTGGAGCACGCTGAGGATCGCGGCGTGGACGAAGGCCGTCTGGAGGGCGATGTCGTATCCGATCTCGGGGAGCACCGCTGCGGCCACCCATCGGCCCGCTGCCCCGACGGGCCACACCGTCACAAGGCGTTCGACCACGAAGATGCATCCGATGACGAGCCAGAACGGCCGTACGGTGAAGGTGCCGCTGGCCACCGCCAGGCCGGTGAGGGCGAGCAGCAGCGCGATCGTGATGATGCCGGTGCCGATCATCAGCTGCTGTCCGATGTAGCGGAGGGTGACACGCGTCACGCCGTATTCGCCGAGGTTGTCCAGCATCCCCTTGTACCAGCGCACCCGCTGACGGTGCAGGTCGCCCCACGTCGGCATGAGCTCGGTGGTGCACGTGCACGCGGCCGGTGCCGTCATCATCCAGCCACAGGATTTGAGGGCGAGGGTCAGCTCCGAGTCCTCGGTGATGGCCGACCGGTCGTACACGTCGCCGGCGGTGCCGGGGATGTCGGACCCGCGGTGGGCGGCGACGTCCCGCAGGGCGGTGTACCGGAACACCGACGCCGTGCCCGTCACGACGCTGACGCGGTGGGTCGATTCGATCTGAGTCCGGTAACGGATGTACTCGTTCGCCTGGAACTGCTGGAGGAGGCCCGACGGCTTCTCTCCGACGAACAGCCCGCTGACGGCACCCATCCGCGGATCACGCGCGACCTCACGCAGCGCCGTCTCGATGAAGCGGGGCGACAGCCGCGTGTCGGCATCGACGACCATCACGAACCGGGGCGGTGCCGCCTCGAGCCGGGCCAGCGCCTGGTTGAGCGCGCCCGCCTTGCGGTGGGTGTTCCCCACGGTGCACATCACCTCCGCACCCAGATCCTCGGCGACCGAGGCGGTGCCGTCGTCACAGTTGTCGGCGACGACGATGACGCGCTCGGGAGCGGCCGTCTGTCGTTGGAGGGCCCGTAGCGTGGGGCCGAGGGCGTCTTCCTCATTGTGCGCGGGGATAAGCACCGTGAGGACGTTGCCGGCGACCCTCGCAACCATCCCACACCCCTCCTGTTCTGCGGCTGATCCCTGTCTTTCGCGACATAGATCTCAACGCAGCGAGGGAGGCGGCTTCGTGGTGGGAGCACCTGATGGAGTACCGGGAGGGGCACGCACCAGCACTGCCGCGCGGGAGATGAGCACCGGGTGCGGGCGCGGTGTGCACGGCACCGCGGATTCGACGGAGCCGCGGCCGGTCAGAGGAGCGAGGCGAGCTCGTCGCGAGAGGTGATGCCGAGCTTGCGGAAGATGCGGTAGACGTGGTTGTCGACGGTGCGCTCGCTCACCACGAGCCGCCGGGACACCTCCCGGTTGCTGAGTCCCTCGACGATGAGACGCGCCACCTCGAGTTCGCGCGCCGTCAGCTGGGCTTCGGGGGCGAGCACGTCCGGTGCGAGCAGCCGCAGGTCATCGCCGTAGTCACGGACGAGCCTGCGCAGGTCGGCCGACGCCGACGCGGCCGCCTCGGCGTCGCCGGCCTCCCGGAGAAGCTCGATCGCCCGGGCGCGGGCGCGCGTGGCGTGCAGGACGAGGCCGCGGGAGCGGAGCAGGTCGCCGCTGCGCAGCAGACCGCGCGGGGAGCGCGCCGCGGCACTCTCCAGGTATTCCGCGATGGCCGGCAGGATCAGACCTTGGCCTGCCCCGGCCACCTGGATCAGGCGTGCGGCCCGCTCGTCGTCGACGTGGAGATCGATGAGCCAGGCACCGTCGAAGGCCGCGGCCAGGAAGTGCCCCTCGTCGATGAGGGTCTCCACCCGCCGCCACGCACGCTGGGTCGCGGCAACGGCCGGCTGCCCCTCGGCGACGGCGAGCGCCGCGGACGCCGGTTCGGCCGCCGTCAGGGGGAACGGCCCGCCGGCGGCGCCCTCGAGCTGGGCGATCATCGAACGTGCGCTGCGGTGGTTCCGCTCCAGAAGCGACAGCAGGGCGGCCAGCGTCAGCAGCCCGGCACGAGAGGCCGGTCGCAGCGGCGCCGGAGCGTTGATGGCGAAGAGCCCGGTGAGCTGGGCGCGCAGGCTCGACAGCCGGCCCTGCAGGAGAAGCCCCAGCGCGAGGACATACCCGTGCGGCTCGATCAGGGCGCGGTCGAGCGTCCCTCGTGCGATGTCGAGCTGACGGGCCGCCCGACCGATCGCTCCGTCGATGTCCCCGGCGCACAGTTGACCGAGGGGAACGAGCGCGTCGGGGTCGTACCGGGTCGGATCGGTGGGTGACACACCGGAGAACTCGGCGGCGGCATCGTCCACCCGCCCGCCGGCGAGGAGGATCTCCCCGCGCACCATGCGGATCACGTCGACAGCGGTCAGCGCGGGCAGCCCGAGCGCGTCGCCCTCCCCCGTCGCCGCTGCCGGTCCCGGTTCGGGCAGGGCGGGCAGTACTGCGGCCTGCCCGGCCCCGGCGATCAGTCCGATGTGCTGCCCGATCGCGGCGAGGACCGCACCCGCGCGTGGCACCGCCTGCTCGGCGCGAGCGAGCACGGCCGCGCCGGCACCGACATCGCCCGCCACGAGCGCGCGATACATCGCCTCCCACCCGGCCAGACGCACCATGTCGAGTTCGGACGGGTGCGCGCGTGCGGCGGCGAGAACCCTCTCGATCTCGTCGGGCGGCGCCGCGTGGTCGAGCAGGGCGTGCACGTACAGCACGGCCGTGGCATCCGTCGGATCGGTCTCCCACTCGGTGCGGCAGCGCGCGACGCGCGCGGCGGTGTTCTCGCGCAGCACTCGCCCGAGGATGGCGGCGGCTTCCGGGGACGACGACCAGCGCAGGGGCCTGCGGACGAGCGGGCGGGCAGGCAGGTCGTGCGGCCCGGGGGCGCTTCGCCGCAGAGCCGCGGCGGCGACCTCCGCCGCACGTCGGCGCCGCACCCCGTGCGGGTCGTGCCGGAGGTGGTCCTCCAGCAGCGGGGGGAACAGCGCACCCAGCATGCGGTCCTCCTCCTGGACGAAGCGGAACAGTCCGCGATCGTCCAGGCTGGTCGCGACATGCCACGGCACCACGTCGCGGACCGACTCGACATCGGTCGGCCCGGCCTCGGCGAGCACGCGCAGCGCGTCCTTCTCCTCGTCGGTGAGCCCCTGGGTCAGGCGTCCGACGACGACGGCCAGCGCCGGGGTCCACAGGTCCTCACCGGCCGACCAGGAGGAACCGTCGAAGACCAGCCTCCCCTCGCGGCGTGCCTCGACGGCGATCGAGCGCGCGATGCCGGGCAGGCCGCCCGACAGGGCGTAGATGCGCCCCGCCGCATCCGTCTGCACATCCCCGCCGAGGGCATCCGCGACGAGATGATGCACATCCTCGAACGGGAGCGTGGGCAGCCACAGCGCCGTCGTCTCCACGCGGCCCGTGAGCACGTCCAGCGCAGACGCCCCGGGAAAGGGAGGCCGGACCGTGGCGACCGCGGTGATGTCATGCTGCGAGAGCGCGGCGGCGATGACACCAGCGGAGGTCTCATCGAGCAGGTCGGCATCCTCCAGGAGCAGCAGTGCGGGCCCTGTCGCCGCCCGCGCCGACAGCGCCTGGACGGTCGCGGCGAGCCCCGCCAAGGGCCCGGCACCCGGAATCGTGGATGCGGCGATGCCGGCGAGTGCGAGGGACTCCAGCGGGCGTCCCCGCACGCCGGGCACCTCGATGACGCTCCACTCGCGGCGCTCGAATCGTTCGCGGACCCGGGCGAGCAGCCACCGGCGCCCCGACCCGGGAAGACCCACGGCCACGACGGAGGTGCGGGATTGGACGGCCTCGCTGACACTGTCGGTCACGGCCGAGCGGAGGTCTGGGCGCGCCATCACCCCACTATGCGGGTGAGAACGCCCCGGGCATAAGGGTCGCGCGCGTCCCGGTCACGGCTTCCGGACGGTGCACAGGCTCCGGGGTCGGTGTGGGGGAACGGTCAGTCCCAGGCGAGGTAGTCCTCGATCTGCATGCCGATCTCCCCCGGGTGCGTCATCGGGAACAGGTAGCCGCCCCCGTCGATGCGCGCCGCGCTGGCCCGGTCGGCGGCGGATGCCTGCAGCCGATCGCCGTTCGCCGGCACGGTGACGCGGTCGTCGGTGCCCTGCAGGATCAGCACCGGCAGGCTCGGGGCCAGCGGCACCCACTCCTCCTCCGCGGTGGCGGCCAGGGCCGCCGTCTGCATCGGCTCGACGGCGTTCGCGCGTGCGCGGGAGAAGACGTTCCACGCCCACGTCGGATCGACGCCGCCGCCGGCCAGAACGGGCATGGCCTCCAGGGGCGCCGCATCCGTGAACGCGGCCTGCAGCGCCTCGGCGACGTCGGCGGCCACCGGCTCGCCGCCCTCCACACCCAGCAGGAGGATCCCCTCGGTGCGGTCGGGGTGATCCAGCGCGACCGTGCGGGCGACCGCGCCGCCGAACGCGTGCCCGCCGATCCACGCGGAGTCCAGGCTCAGCTGATCGAGTACGTCGACGACGTCCTGCGCCAGGTCGTGCATCGTGACCGCGGCATCCGATACCGGCGTGCGGGAGCCGATCCGCACGATGCGGAAGCCTTCTTCGACCAGGACGTGGGCGAGCGTGCCGAGGTAGGAGATGTTCAGCCCCCGGCCGGGCAGCAGCACCACCGCCGGCCCCTCGCCCTCGTCGACGAAGGGGATGGCGCGGCCATCGGGTTCGAAGGTCTGGGGCGTCGCGAGCGTCATGCTTCCATTCTCCCGGATCGCGGAGCACGCGCCGGCACTGGACGCCCTTGCGCAGGCACGCGGCGCCACTAGCGTGCAGGTATGACGTGGCCGGACTTCTGGAGCACGACGTTTCCCGCGTACCTGGGCGCCCTGGGTTCCATCGCCGCCAGCGCGGTCGCCGTGGCCGCGTTCGTCCGAGATATCCGGACGCGCGCGGGCCTGCGGGAGGTGGCAGGGGCGGCCACCTCGACGATCGAGGTACCGCGGGCCGGAGGGTCCCCCGCTTCCGACGGAGGACCCACCGTATGGCCGGTGCGCGGTCGCGCCGGCGACGATCCTGGGGACGACCCGCGCCTGGAGCTCACGGTCCGGGGCGGGCAGGGCGTCCTGCGCAACCTCGGAGCGGAGACGGTCTCCGTCATCGGAGCGCACGTGCCCTCCGGCGGGAAGACGTTGACGTTCTCGGCCGCGCTCCCCGCGGGCGTCGGGCCGGGGGAAGACCTCGGCTTCACCCTCCGCGACCAGCTCGCCGGTCCGGCCGTCACCGCGCTCCTGGTGGAGTGGACGGATGCCGCCGGCACGACTCGCGTCAGCCGCTTCTACGCCTGAACCCGTCCGGCCGTGGCACGCCGGCCCGGCTCAGGCATGCTCGACCGGCAGCCACAGGTCGCACGTGGCGGTGCGGAAGTCCGGCGCCCGCTCGAGCACGGCGACGAGGGAGGGTCCCGGTCGCAGCCGCCACGGGTTCGAGGGGAACCACTCGGTGGCCGTCGCGGCCCACGCTGCCTGCAGCGCGGCGGGGTGCTCGCCGGAGGTCCGGAAGACCGCCCACTCCCCCGCTTCCACGTCGATCGCGTCGAGGTCATCAGGGACGGCGGCCCCCGCCTCGACGGCGACGCCGTGCAGATAGGTGAGCTCGCTGCCCTCTTCGTGATCCGGGTCGACGTCAGCGCTCACCTGCAGGAGTCCGGCCGGCTCGGTGCTGCTCAACAGCTTCAGCCGCTGGTGCTCGGCCGTGGGCAGCGACGCGATGTGCTCCTGGATGGCGGAATTGACCCCCTCGTATTGAAGCGGCACACGCGCGGCGTGGCCGACGAGGCGGAAAGCGGGGCGTTGGAGGATGCGGGTGTCCATGGGCGTAGTCCCTTCGACGGTCAGGCGGAACCTGAGTTGCGGTTGGCTGCGAAGGGGACCGCCGTCGCGACGGACGTCCCCGTGGCTCACGCCGTGCACCGCACGGAATGCGCGACCGAATGCCTCGGTCGATCCGTATCCGTAGCGGACGGCGATGGCCAGGAGATCCTCCGCACCGATGACGTCGGCGGCCGCGACGGTCATCCGTCGACGGCGGACGTACTCCGAGACCGGCATTCCGGCCAGCGACGCGAACATCCGTCGCGCGTGGTAGCCGGTGGTCCCCAGTTGCCGCGCAAGCGCGTCGACGTCGAGCTCGTCGTCAAGGTGTGCTTCCACCTCGTCGACCAGACGGTTGAGGACTTCGATCACGGTGGCTCCCTTCCCGATCAAGGTTCGTCGCCCACGGATCCGCGTGCCCGACAGTTCACGTCCGATTCGATCGGGCGAGCGGGCTCAGGCCGTCGGAATCCACACGGCACGACCCTGGCACACGTCGTCGATGCGGGCGATGACATCCTCGACCCGGTCCGCGGGGACCTCGAACGCCATCTCGACGTCCGCCCCGTGGCGCACGTCCGCCAGGTCTGCGTCGTGGACGGCGAGCTCACGGCGCAGCGCCCCCTCGAACGCGTATGGCACCCGCAGGCGGAGCGTCTGCGTGCGGATGAGGGGCACGCGCTCGGCGCCGAGGAGGGCCTGAGCCACCGCATCCGTGTAGGCGCGCACGAGTCCGCCGGCACCCAGTTTCACTCCGCCGAAATAGCGCACGACAGTGGCGAGCACACCCTCCAGCTCCTGATGCCGCAGCACGTCGAGCATGGGGCGTCCCGCGGTGCCGCCGGGCTCGCCGTCATCGTTCGCGGCGGAGTGCCCGCCGGCCATCAGCGCCCAGCAGACGTGCCGGGCGTCCGGATGCTGTGCACGCAGCTCGCCGACCCTCGCGACGGCGTCCTCTCGGCCGGCGACGGGCTCGACGCATCCGAGGAACCTGCTCTTCTTGATGAGCAGTTCGCTGTGGACGGGAGCGGCAAGCGTGAACGGCATCGGCAGCTCCACGATAGGCGCGCCCGTGGCGGTCCGCGTGGAACCGGGTCAGACGCCCGGTCGGATCGTCAGCTCCGGGATCTGCGCGTCACGCGGGAGGTCGAGCACGGTGAGCATGCTCGTGACCACCGACTCCGGATCGATGAACGCCGAGGGATCGTAGGGCCTGCCCTCCTGCTCGTGCACCCGCTCCTGCATCGCCGTCGCCGTGCGCCCGGGGAAGACCGATGACACCCGCACCCCGTGCGGGGCCTCCTCCGCCCGCAGGGAATCGGCGAGCGCCTTGAGCCCGTGCTTGGATGCCGCGTACGCGGCCCAGTCGGGAGCCGCGCGCAGGCCGGCCCCCGAGTTCACGAACAGGACCTGCCCGTGCGCCGCCCGCACCGCCGGGAGGAGCAGCCGGGTCAGCTCCGCCGGCCCGACGAGGTTGACGTTCAGCTGCGATGTCCACAGTGCGACGGGCATCTCGGCCACCGGTCCGAGATCCACCACGCCGGCGACGTGGATGACGGAGTCCAGCCGCGCGGGGAGCTCCTGTCGCGCCAGCGCTGCCGCGAGGTCGGCCGGAGCCGCGAGATCGGCGACGACGGTCCGTGCGCCCGGGAACCGCTGCGGGAGTTCCGCGGCGCGTGCCGCGCTGCGCGCCACGAGGACGAGGTCGTCGCCGCGGGCCTGCAGACGCGTTGCGAGCGCCGATCCGATGCCGGAACCTGCGCCGGTGAGGAGATGCACACTCATGAATCCATCGTGGCACCTCTCACCCGTCGGCGGCTCCGGCGGCGAGCGCCACGGCGTGGGACCGGCTGCGCGCGCCGAGCTTGGACAACACGTTGGACACGTGCGTCTTGACCGTCGCGAGCGAAATGCCGAGCTCGTCGGCGATCTGCGAGTTCGAGCGGCCGGCCCGCATCGCCTCGAGCACCTCGCACTCCCGGACGGTGAGCATGCTCAGCCGATCGTGGGCCGGGGCCGCAACGTCGTCGCCCCGCGGGATCAGGGCCAGCGCCCGTCGCGTGACCCGGGGATCGAGCACACCCTCCCCCGCTGCCACGCGTCGCACCGCGTCGATGAGGGTCGCGGCATCCGCCGTCTTCAGCAGGAACCCGGCGGCGCCGGCGCGGAGGGCTCCGGCCACGAGCTCGTCCTCGTCGAAGCTCGTGAGCACGAGCACGTGCGCCCATCCCGCGTCCACGATCTCCCGCGTAGCCGACACGCCGTCCGTCCCCGGCATCCGCAGGTCCATGAGCACGACATCCGGCCGCAGGGCTGCGGCGTTGCGGACGGCGACCGCACCGTCGGCGGCCTCGCCGACGACGACGACTCCGTGGGCTTCCAGCATGATCCGCAGAGCCTCCCGGATGGCGCCGTGATCGTCTGCAAGGAGGACGCGGGGGTGGGTGCCGGTCATGCCGGCACCTGCGTCGGCAGCGTGGCCCGCACCGACCATCCGTCGCCGTCGGGTCCCGCCTCCAGCCGGCCGCCCAGGGCGCGCGCCCGCTCACGCAGCAGCTCCAGCCCCCATCCGTTCCCCTGAATGGGCGGGGTGGTCACGGCAGCGCCGCCTCGCGAGTCCACCCGCACGTGCACATCCCCCTCACTCCCCGCGCTCAGCACGACATCGACGTCCGCACCGGCCGCATGACGCGCGCAGTTCGCCAGCGATTCCTGGACGATGCGCGTCACGGCGTGATCGACCGGTGACGGGATCCCCTGCGGTAACGAGTCCTCGACGGTCACCCTCAGTCCCCGCCGGCGGGCCTCCGCCACCAGGCCGGGCAGTGCGTCCCGGCCCCGGGCGGCGACGTCACCGTCGCCGTTGCGCAGGACGGCGATCATCGATCGCAGCGCCTCGTGGGCCTGAAGGCTGGAGTCGCGCACCGCGCGCAGCGCCGCACGATCGGAGTCGGGTGAGCCGTCGACCGAGAGCGCCGCCTCGGCGCGGATCGCGATCGCCGACACGTCACCGGCGACCACATCGTGCAGTTCCCGCGCCATCTGCTCACGCTCCCGGCGCACCACCTCGGCGCGTTCGTGCACGGCCTGTCTGGCAGCATCCTCGGCACGCTGACGGTGCAGGGCCACGAGCTCGTGCGCCTGCGCGACCGACGTCGCGTACCAGTAGTCCATTCCGGCGAGAGCGCCGAGCTGCAGTCCGATCAGGATGCCGACCCGGACATCGTCCACCCGGCCCAGCGCCGCCGCCGTCATCCCTGCCACCGCGACGGCGATGCCCACCAGGATGCCGCGTCGGCGAGACGGCGAGGCCGCCACCGTGGCCGCGTAGAGGAGATCGAGCACGACGATGAGGGTCGCCACGCCACCCACCGTCAGCAGATCGATCAGGAACAACGCGAGCGCAACGCAGAGAAGCGCCAGCGGTGCCCGCGAGCGGAACAGCACCAGCGCGCAGGCGGGGAGCCCCGTGAGCAGCGACCACCACGGCGAGACGGGGACGGGAAGCACGGAGAACAGGCTCCACAGCCCGACGAATCCGAGCGCAGCCGCGGCGATCGTGAACGCGGCATATCCCAGCGCTTCCGCCGCACCGCGGTGCATCCGTACCCATGCGGTCACGGATGCCCGGACGGCGGCTGGGCTCTCGCTCACCCTCTCATGCAACCACGTCGGACCTGCGGGGCGATATCCGCCGAAAGGACGACCCGATGCGGCCGCTGCTTCCCCCTTCCGCCCGATCCGCTCCCGCGCCGCAGCGGCCAGCGTGGGGACATGGACATCGTCTCGGACGCCCCTCTGGCGATCACGCTCACCGTGCTCGCCCTCGTGGACGGGCTCAGCATCGGAACACTCCTCATCCCTGTGTTCCTTCTGCTCGCTCCCGGCCGCGTGCGCGGCGACCGGGTGCTCCTGTACCTCGTCACGATCGCGCTCTTCTACCTGGCCGTGGGCATCCTCTTCACGCTCGGCCTGGTGAACCTCGTCGACGTCGCGCACGAGGTCCTCTCCTCAACGGCGGGGCAAGTGGTCCAGCTCGTCGTGGGCGGAGGGTTCCTGGTGACCGCGATCTTGATGGGCGGAGGATCGAAGAAGACCGCGGCCGCCGCGGCCCGGGCCGACCGCAGCGGGCGATCCGGGGAGGTGTCATCCCCCTCGTCCGGCGGCACCGCCACGGCGACCGTGAAGAGCGCACGACTCGCCCGCTGGCGGGACCGGCTGCTCTCCCGCGACGCGTCGCCGGGGGCCGTGATGGCCGTCGCCGTCGGCGCCGGGGTCATCGAGATCGCCACGATGCTGCCCTACCTCGTGGCGATGGGGATGCTGGCCGAAGCGCCGCTCGCCATGCCCGTGCGGTTCGCCTCGCTGGCGGGCTATTGCGCCGTGATGGTGCTGCCCGCCCTCGTGCTGTTGGCGCTGCGGATCATCGCCGCTCCGCTGGTCGAGCGTCCGCTGGCACGCCTGGCCGCATGGATGGAGCGCACCGGCCGCGAGAACACGGCCTGGATCGTCGGCATCGTGGGATTCTTCATCGCGCGCGCCGCGGCGAACGAGCTCGGTCTGTTCGACGGGCTGGCGCAGCTGGGTTGAGCCGCACGGACGTCGAAGGCCCGGCGCCGCACACCGGACACGGTGCTGCGTTGCGGGACCGGCGGCGGTCCGCCGGCGTCTGCGGAGCGTAGGGTCGTGGCATGGCGGATACGCGCAGCGCGCCGGTCGGCCGGCCGAGGGAATTCGACGTGGACGCGGCCATCGACCAGGCGCTCCTGGTCTTCTGGCAGCGCGGATACGAGGGTGCGAGCCTCGCCACGCTGACCGAGGCGATGGGCATCAGCAAACCCAGCATGTATGCGGCGTTCGGCAAGAAGGACGAGCTGTTCCGCCTCGTCCTCGAGCGCTACGTCGAGGGGCCTGCCTCCTACACCGCGCGGGCGCTGGAGGAGCCGACCGCGCGGGAAGTCGCCGAGGCGATGCTCCGAGGTGCCGTGCGCACCACCACGATGCCGGATGGGTTCGGCGGATGCCTGACCGTGCAGGGTGCGCTCACCTCCAGCGAGGGATCGGCCGCTGCCTTCGACCTCCTCGTGCGCTGGCGCAACGACGCAGGACGGCAGCTGGAGGAGCGTTTCCGTCGCGCGGCTGCCGAGGGCGACCTTCCTCGCTCCGCCGACCCCGCTCAGCTGTCCCGGTACATCATGACCGTGGGATTCGGGATCGCCGTGCAGGCTGCCGACGGCGTCGCCCGCGCAGACCTCGACGAGGTGGCGAGCGTCGCACTCCAGGCCTGGCCGCACTGACGCGCGAGGCGCAGGCAATTCTTTACCGCTCGGAATAGAACTCCGTGTACGACGTTCCACCCGTGGACGCTCCGGCGTCTGCGCGGGCACATCCGGCTGCGCGCATCACGCACCACGGCACACAAGGACGACTATGACGATCACCCTGATCACCGGCGCCAACCGAGGGATCGGTTACGAGACAGCACGACAGCTCCGCGAGCGCGGGCACGAGGTCTACCTCGGTGCGCGGGACATTGACCGGGGCCGGCGCGCGGCGGAGACCATCGGCGCACGGTTTGTGGAGCTCGACGTCACGGACGACGCATCCGTCGCCGGGGCGGTCGCGACCATCGAGGCGACGGAGGGTCGTCTGGATGTGCTCGTCAACAACGCGGGCGTCCTCGATCTGGGCGACGTCGACGGTCCGAGAGCGCTGCGCTCGTTCGACATCAACGCGGTGGGACTGATTCGCGTCACCGAGGCCGCCCTCCCCCTTCTGCGGCGTTCCGAGCGACCTACGGTCGTCAATGTCACGAGCAGCATGGGATCGTTCTGGGCGGTGACCAACCCCGAGCGCGTCGAGCACGGACTGCCCAACGCCCTGTACGCCGCATCCAAGGCCGCGGCCAACATGCTCACGGTGCAGTATGCGAAGGCACACCCCGGCGTCGGCTTCACCGCGATCGAGCCGGGTTCACCGACACCGAGATGACCGCGTCCCTCGGCGGCGGACGTCCGGCGGCTGAGAGCGCCGCCGTGATCGTCGGCCTGGCCACGCGCGAACGCGGCCCGAGCGGCACCTTCCACGACGAGCGGGGACTGCTCGCCTGGTGACCTGCGCCGTCCCGCCCTGCTACGCGGGGCGGGACGCGGAACCGCCGCGCCTGCGCAGCAGGAGCGACCCGAGCAGCCACGTCGACAACGCCGTCGTGAGCCACACGATCAGCGGCCCGAAGAACCACGCCGACAGGTCGGAGATACCCAGTCGGGGAGGACGCTACTCCACCGTGCGGCGGTCGGGGAGACTGCGGTGAAGGACGGGCTCGTCCGGCGCGGGTTTACCCTCCCGCAGCGCCCGCAGGCCCAGCCACGCCGAGAGCGTGACCCCTCCCACGAGGATGATCATCAGCAGCGCGTTGAAGACGCCCCCGGCGATACCCCATCCGGACACGTCGGGCTGGCCGGCGAGGAGCACGACGCCTGCGCCACTGTCGATCGCGACGGCCACGGTGGGCAGGCCGGCGACGAACCACCCCGGACCGTGTCCGCGGATGAGCAGCCACGCGACCCACACGAGGGCTGTCACAACCAGCACGAGCGCCGTGACGAAGAGAGGAAATGCCGGGACATCCCCCAGTGGCGACTTGTCGCCGACACCGCGACTCATCAGGTTCAGGCGCACCCGGTCGCGCTCGAGCGCCGAGGCGGCCCGCACCAGTCGCGACACGGCGATGTACAACCCCCAGCCGCCCACCCAGGCGACCACGAGACGGGGCACCCAGACCACCTTGTTCGCGAGAATCCATCTGCGCACGCGCTGCATCGACGCCCCCTCCAACCACAGCCGATCACGACCCTATCCCCCTCCCACCGAAGCCCCGGGCAGCGGGTGACCGGCGCTCGGACGAGACGGCGGATCTCGAGCCGGTACCGTCTACGTTGTGCCGGCGCATCCGCGTGCCCCCGCACCACCTCCCCCTGAAAGGCAGACCGCCGAGCCGTGTACTCGCTCCTCCTCGCGATCATCTACATCGCCTTCGTCAGCCTGGGACTCCCCGATTCGCTCATCGGTGCCGGCTGGCCCGTGATGCACCGGGATCTCGATGTTCCCGTGGCCTTCGCCGGCATCGTGACGATGATCATCGCCGGCGGCACGATCCTCTCCAGCCTCGCCTCCGAGCGGGTCACGCGCCGATTCGGGGCCGGGCTCGTCACGGCGGTCAGCGTCGGGCTGACCGCGGCGGCCCTTGTCGGATTCTCCGTCTCCGGCTCGTTCTGGATGCTGTGCCTGTGGGCGATCCCCTTCGGGCTCGGAGCCGGCGCCGTCGATGCTGCGCTGAACAACTACGTCGCCCTGCACTACGCCGCGCGGCATATGAATTGGCTGCACAGCTTCTGGGGCCTGGGCGCATCGATCAGCCCGTTCATCATGAGCTACGCGCTGACCGCCGAGCTGGGGTGGTCCAGCGCCTACCTCATCGTCGGTCTCATCCAGGCGGCCCTGACGTTCGTGCTGCTCATCAGCCTCCCGCTGTGGGGGAAGGTCAACCAGATCAGCCCCGACGACCACACGGTCGAGCCGTCGGGCAAGGGCAGTGCGCACGTGCCGCTGGCGCGGGCGCTCCGCATCCCCGGGGTCGTGTCGATCCTGGTCGCGTTCTTCGCCTACTGCGCGCTGGAGACGACCGTGATCCTGTGGGCGTCGACCTGGCTGGTCACCGACCGGGGAGTCGCCGCGGCGACGGCGGCCGCGTTCGCGTCGCTGTTCCTCCTGGGCATCACCGCGGGGCGGTTCCTGGCCGGTTTCTTCGCCGATCGGGTGGGTGATCGTCAGCTGATCCGCGGCGGCTTCGCGACGGTGGGGGTCGGTGTCGTGCTGCTGGCGCTCCCCGTGCAGACCGACGCCCTCGCCCTCACCGGCCTCGTGCTCGCGGGGCTCGGCTGCGCCCCGATCTACCCCGCGATCATCCACTCCACGCCGGTCAACTTCGGCCGCCGCAACTCGCAGGCGATCATCGGCATCCAGATGGCCGCGGCGTACACCGGCTCCACGTTCGCCCCGCCCCTGTTCGGCGCGCTCTCGGCGTGGACCGGCATGTGGGTCTTCCCGCTGTTCCTCGGCGCGCTCGTGGTGCTGGGGCTGCTCATGTCGGAGCGGCTCAACCGGCTCGTCGCCCGGCGCGGAAAGGTCGAACAGCCCGCCCCAACGCCCTGAGCGCGCCGTCTCAGCCGCCGGAGGTCCACCCCTGCGCGTGCAGCCGCTCGAAGCCGTCGAGCAGGATGTCCAGCGCGAAGGCGAACTCCGCGTCGTCGTCGCAGGCCTCCCCCGCATGGGGGGCGGTGGTCGCCATCCGCACGATGGCCGGGTAGGAGGCAGCGAACCCGGTCATCGCCCGCGCGCGCTCGGCAGGATCGTCCGGGACCGCGGGCGTGGGCAGCACGTCCCGCGTGATCCCCCACATCCGGGTGCTCAGCGCGTGCATCGCGTGGTGCACGAGGTCAGGCGACAGTCCCCCCTCGAACATGATCGCGATCAGGGAGTCCATGTAAGCCAGAACCGTGGGGCTCGCGTTCGTCCGCGTCTCGATGGCCGTCTGAGCCCACGGGTGGGCGGCCATCACGGCTCGGGCCGACCGGATGCGGGCGCGCAACGCGTCCTTCCACCCGAGCCCCGGCGCCGGAACCTCGATGCTCAGCACGAGGCGGTCGAGCATGCCGTCGATCAGCTGTTCCCGGTTCGCGACGTGCTTGTACAGCGCCATGGCGGTGACCCCGAGCGCGTCGGCCAGTTTCCGCATGCTGGTGGCCTCGAGGCCGGCCTCGTCGGCGAGCGCGATGGCGGCATCCAGAACGCGCTCGCGATCGAGAGCGTGGCGCGGCGCTGGAGTTGACACGTATACAGCGTATACCTAAGGTGATCTCACGCCGGTATACGGCGTATACCTTCCTAGATCGGCACATCATGACCAGAAGCCTTCGCACCTACTACGCCCGCACCGCCGGCATCCTCTACCTCGTCACCCATGTGACCTCGGTCACCGCGGTCGCCGCCTACGCGGCGGGCGGCATCGCACTGGGGGTGGCCCTCGAACTGGTGCTGGCCGCGGGATGCCTGGGCACCGGCATCCTGCTGTGGCTGCTGCTGCGCGACGTCGGCCAGGCTCGTGCTGCCGCCTTCGCCGGGCTGCGCGCACTGGAAGCCGCCGTCATCGCGGCCGGCACGCTGCCGATGCTCGTGCTGCTGTGGACGGCACCGAGCCCGCCGCTGGGCGAGACTCTGGTCGCACTGCACACCGCGGCATTCCTGGTCGGTCAGGGCCTCGTGATCAGCGTGAACACGATGATCCTGGGCTGGCTGCTCTTCGACGCGCGTGTCGTGCCGCGCAGCCTCGCCATGCTCGGCATGCTCGGCGGCGCGGTCGTGCTCGCCAGTAACACGGCGCAGCTGTTCGGGGTGATCCCGCAGGGCGGCATGGTCGCCGGATTGTGCGCCGTGCCGGTGTTCGCCTTCGAGGTCTGGCTCGCGATCCACCTCATCGTGGTGGGTCTGCGTGCCCGGGTCGCGTCTCCTCCTGCGTCCGCGCGGACGGCGTCGCCGGCGTGAGGACGAGGACCGCCCCACCGGCGTGAGGACCCTGGGTGCGCGGCCCCTCCGACCACGCGGCGTTCCTAGGCTGGTGAGGTGATCGATACGGCGCCCGACCCCCGGGCCTGCCCCACGTGCGGCGATCCGCTGCGTTTCGAGATCCTCGACGAGGAGCGCTTCCTCGTCGCGTGGTCGTGCCTGAACTGCGGTCTCGTGCGCGCGACCGAACCCTCGTGACGGTCGAGCGGATCCGTCCTGGTCTATCGCCTATCCCGCCGCAGGAGGGGCCGGCCCACCTCGCGCTGAGCATTGGCACCATTTCTTGTACGGGCGTTAAGGGAGGCTGGCCATGGCGATCACCGCGAGCGAGGCTCGACGGGATCTGCTCGGTCTGATCGAACGCGTCAGCCTCGATCACTCCGAGATCGAGATCACGTCCAAACGCTGGTCTGCCGTGCTCATGTCGTAGGACGAGTACGACTCCCTCGTCGAGACCAGCTATCTGCTCCGCTCCCCGAGAGCGCCCGCCGCCTGCTCAGCGCTCTGGACGGCGCACGGTCCGGCGACGTCGCATCGACGAAGCGAACCGCCTCGTGCACATCGCGAGCGAGACGCACGTCACCATTTTGCAGGCGCGCTACCACTACTGAACGGATGCGCTGAACGCGCTGGCTTCGGTTCGCCGCTGGGACCGCCGCGCGCAGGGCTCAGTCGGCCACGGATCGGATGATCTCCGCGACGCGCTTCTCCGTGACAGCGTCGACGGTCTCGAAGTACCACGCGGCCGGCATGAGGTTCCCGTCGACGCCACCCGCAGGCCGGAAGTCCGCCTTCTCGGTGATCGCGAGATTGAGCCGTTCGTCGTTACGCAGGGTCACGAGCGCGGGTGTGCTCGCCGACTTCGCGTAGGCGGGCATCCCGTACCAGATCCGCGGCTTCAGATCTGGGGCGGCAGCCATGACGATGTCGTGCACCTGCTGCATGACCGAACGTCTCGGCTCGTCCATGTGGGAGATCTTCTCGATCACCTGTGCGAGATTCTTCTCGTCCTTCGACGACATGCCATGTCCTTTCGCCAGCCGATGTCACGCATCGGCGAATGAAGTCGGCGCACTCATGCGCCGCAACCCCATCCGGACATGTCCTGAACCGCTCAGGCCTCTCCGCGATGATTCACGTGGTCGTCACGTGGAAGCGTGTCGGTGGCCGTGCCACCGCAGTCAGATTAGCGGATCATCCGCCGGCTCCGGGAGAGGCGATTTCCCCAGCGAGGAGCCGCACCGGAGGACGCGTCGTTCAGCCCACGACCGCGTCCCACAGGACGACGACGGTGATGGCGAGAGGGAGGAGGACCAGCGCCCACAGGGCGGGAACCGCGCCGCGCTCGGCGAGGCTGACCGATCCGGGATAGCGACGATGGGCTTGGAGCGGAGTGAGAGGAGTGGCGACGATCTCCGGCGAGAGCCCGCCGACCGCAAGCTGCCGGACGAGCTCGGCATCGCGCGGCGTGAACCCGGCGAGCGTGCGCCCCTGCGAGCGAAGCACTACCCGCTGCGGCGGCGTGGATGCGACGCGAGTCGGCAGGAGCAGGGAGCGCAGCACCACGACCTCATCGATATCCGTCATCGGCACCGTCCGGCTCCGGCCCACCGCGGGGCGGATCGAGAGCCCTTCGCTCGTGACGGCGGCGTCCGCGAATCGCGACGAGAGGGCCGAGCCCACTCCCAGCGCGAGGAGGGCAACGGCGCCGATCACTCCGGGCAGGAGGGTCTCGGGCGCCCACGGCCCCGAAACCTCCCACGCGACGAGCAGCCACACGACGCAGGTCGCGGCCGCACCCAGCGCGACGACGAGGACCACCCGTACGCCGGTCACGGCGCCAGGCCGTCCGAAGGTCATCACAGGAACATCGTGCCGCATCCCGCGGGTATCGCCCGTCGACCCGCGGCAGCTCGCCACCACTCGACCAGCGTCCGCGCGAACTCGACCTCAGCCGTCTCGTCGCTCACCGCGAGGCCAGAGTCGGCGCGGAGAAATCGAACGATCCGCGCGCTCACCTCGCTATTCGAGCGCCTCGATCGCGTCAGCCAGCTCTTCGACGCCGTGGCGCCCGTCGAGCTCGATGGTTGCGCCACGACGGAGCAATGGTTCGACCTCCGTCGCATATCGGCGGATCTCCGTCTGCTGCTCGGCCGTACGCCCATAGGGATTGTTCGTCCGCGTAGCCACGCGCTCGATCAGCACATTCACCGGCGCGCTCAGCAGCACCACGTGATCGAACCGGTCGTAGAACCGCCCCTGGTTCTCGACCGTCCCCGATACCACGACGTCGTCGCAACGCTCCAGGAGGTCGCTCATACGACGTTCGTCCCACAGTCCCCCCGGCAATTCCCATCCGTCGTCGTTGGTGTCCACCGTGAGGCGTCCTCGCCGCGCCAACTCGGCGAGCAACGTCGACTTCCCGGCGCCCGACATACCGGTGACGAGGATGCGTGTCATGCGCGCCAGCATAGGGATCGTTGCCGGAGGAACAAGGCCATTCAGTTGTTGAAGCGGAACTCCACGACGTCGCCGTCCTTCATGACGTAATCCTTGCCCTCCAGGCGCGCCTTGCCCTTCGCGCGCGCCTCGAGCACCGAGCCGGCCTCGATGAGGTCGTCGAAGGAGATGACCTCGGCCTTGATGAACCCCTTTTCGAAGTCGGTGTGGATGACACCGGCCGCCTGCGGAGCCTTCCAGCCCTTGCCGATCGTCCAGGCACGCGCTTCCTTGGGGCCGGCGGTGAGGTAGGTCTGGAGGCCGAGGGTGTCGAATCCGATCCGTGCGAGCTGGTCGAGACCCGACTCCTCCTGGCCGGTCGAGGCGAGCAGCTCCGCGGCATCCTCGGGGTCGAGGTCGATGAGCTCGGACTCGATCTTGGCGTCCAGGAACACCGCCTGCGCGGGGGCGACGAGGGCGGCGAGCTCGGCCTTGCGCGCCTCATCCGTCAGCACCGCCTCATCCACGTTGAAGACGAAGATGAACGGCTTGGCCGTCAGCAGCCCCAGTTCCTTGATCGGCGTGATGTCGATGCCCGACGCCGACAGGAGCTGTCCCTTCTGCAGGGCCTCCTCAGCGGCACGCGCGGTCTCCAGGACGGACGGGTCGAGCTTGCGGCCCTTCACTTCCTTCTCGTACCGGGTGATCGCCTTCTCCAGCGTCTGGAGGTCGGCCAACTGCAGCTCGGCGTTGATCGTCTCCATGTCGCTGGCGGGGTTCACGGCGCCCTCGACGTGGACGACGTCGTCGTCGGCGAATCCGCGCACGACCTGCGCAATGGCATCCGCCTCGCGGATGTTCGCGAGGAACTGGTTGCCCAGCCCCTCCCCCTCACTCGCACCGCGGACGATGCCGGCGATGTCGACGAACGACACCACGGCGGGCACGATCCGCTCCGACCCGAACACCTCGGCGAGCTTCTCGAGCCGCGGGTCGGGGAGATTCACCACACCGATGTTCGGCTCGATCGTCGCGAAGGGGTAGTTCGCCGCGAGCACCTGATTCTTGGTCAGGGCGTTGAACAGGGTCGACTTGCCGACATTCGGGAGACCGACGATTCCGATGGTGAGAGCCACGGGAGTCCAGTCTACGTGGGCGGATGCGGCGACCCCGCGTCCGGCTCCTTCCCCGCCCTCAGCGCCGAGACACCACGATTCGTCCGAGACACCCGGCGACGCATGGTGTTTCGGACGGGATGTGGCGTCTCGACGGCCGGCCGGGCGGTGGGGAGGCCGGAAGGGCGCGGGCGGGGCGGGGGCTCAGGGGCGGATGCTGCGGAAGGCACGGGTGACGTAGGGAAGGTCGACCACGGCGTCGCCGACGGCTCCGACCTCATCGCACACCGCCGCAAGCCCCTGCTCGATCCGGGCGCGCTCGGCCGGCTCGGCGGTGAGGACGTAGCTGCGGGAGCGGGCCATGGCGAACAGGTCGTCGCGGGTCATGGGGCGCGTCCACCGCCACGTGCGGTCTTCCAGCCCGTCGAACGGCGCCGCGACGGCGGGCCCCCCGCCCGCCATCATCTCCTCCGCGTGGCTGCCGTGCATCGCTTCGGTCATGCGCCGCACCCACGGGGTGCGTTCGTCGCGGACGTTCCACACGAGGCCCAGCACTCCCCCGGCCCGCAGCACGCGGGCCGCCTCCGCCGAGGCGGCGGGTACGTCAACCCAGTGCCACGCCTGACCCAGGAGCACCGCATCCACCGCCGCATCCGGCAGCGGCAGGGACTCGGCGCGTCCGACGAACGTGGGAACGCCGGCGACGTTGGCACGGAGATTCTCGAGCATGCCTGCGTCGGGATCTATCGCCACGACCTCCGCCCCGTGCTCGACGATGGCGCGGGTGAGTTTGCCGGTTCCCGCTCCCACGTCGGCCACGCGCAGGGAGCGCCCCGCGCCGCGGACGGGCTGCAGCATCCACGCCACCGCCTCCGCGGGATAGGACGGGCGCCCGGCCTCGTAGGTGTCGGCTGCGGCTCCGAACGACGTGGACATCTCTTCGCGGCTGGCCATTCCCCGACCCTACGCCGCGCAGAACTCAGGACGAACGGGTTGTGGAGGGGGCACCGGGACCCCTACGCCGCGAGCTCTCGACACGCCCGGCGATACCGTCGCCCCCGGCGCGCCTGACGGGCGCGGAGGACAGCGACGGAGAACCTGGGACCGTGGCACTGGATTTCACCGCGATCGACTTCGAGACGGCGAACTCCAGCAATGCCTCTGCGTGCGCGGTGGGAATGGCCCGCGTGCGCGACGGCCAGGTCGTGGCGACGGCGGGATGGCTCATCCGCCCGCCGGCCGGGCACGACGTGTTCTTCGACTTCAACATCGGCATCCACGGGATCCGCCCGGAAGACGTCGCGAACGCCCCGGGATGGAGCGCGCAGCTGGATCGCCTCACCGCGTTCGCCGGCTCGGACGTCCTGGTGGCGCACAACGCCGGCTTCGACATGGCGGTGCTGCGTCGCGCGTGCGAGGCCACCGGCGACGTGTGCCCGCCCTACCGCTACCTGTGCAGCCTTCAGGTCGCCCGGCGCACCTATGAACTGCCCTCCTACCGGCTGCCGCTGGTCGCCACCGCGGCCGGCTTCGCGGATTTCGCGCACCACGACGCCCTCGCGGATGCGCTGGCCTGTGCGCACATCGTCATCGACGCGGCACGCCGCGTCGCCGCCGATGACCTGACCGCTCTCGCGGAGACGACCGGCGTGCGCCTGTCCGCCATCCCCGCCGCGCCCGCCGTCCCCGTCCCCGCCCCCGCCGCCGCGGCCGCGCCCGCCATCCCCGCCCCCGCCGCGGAGGCGATGCTCGCCGTCGCGTGAGGCGATGTCGGCGGCTCCCCGCACAATGAGCGGTATGGACACACTCGCACTCCCCCTCGTCGCGATCGCCTGCGTGCTCGTGGGCGCCCTGGCGGGGTTCGCCGTCGGCACGGCGCGTGCCGCGGCGCGCGGGATCGGCGAGCGCGCAGAACTGACCGCCCGCCTGGCCGCGAGCGACGCGGCGCGCGCGGGCGTCCAGGCGCAGCTGGACCACCAGCAGCTGCTGTACCGCGAGCTGGCGGGGCAGACCCGGGCCGAGCAGGCCGCACGCGAGGAGCGCGAACGGCGGGAGCAGACGGTGCTGCGGGCCCTCGAGCCGGTGCGCGAGACCCTCGGCACGATGCAGCGCAAGGTGGAGGAGCTCGAGCGCGACCGCGGCAGTCAGTTCGCCACGCTCAGCGAGCAGCTGCGGCGCGCCCACGAGGCCGACGAGTCGCTGCGGGCCACGACCGAATCGCTCGCGTCGGCGCTGCGCTCGGGCAGCACGCGCGGTGTGTGGGGTGAGACCCAGCTGCGGCGCGTCGTGGAGGCGGCGGGGCTGCTCCGCTACGTCGACTTCGACACGCAGGCAACGATTACGACCGACTCCGGAGGCACGGCCCGGCCCGACCTCGTCGTGCGCCTCCCCGGAGGGAAGGCCCTCGCCGTCGACGCGAAGGTGCCCCTCGATGCCTTCCTCGAAGCCAGCGCGATCCCGCTGACCGCCGACGGCGCGGAGGGTGCGCGGCGGAAGGTCCTGCTCGACAAGCACGTGCGCGCCGTCCGCGCCCACGTGGAGGCCCTCGCGAAGAAGACGTACTGGGCCGGGTTGCCCTCGAGCCCCGAGTTCGTGGTGTGCTTCATCCCCAGCGAGTCGCTCCTGGCCGCCGCGCTCGAAGAAGATCCCGTACTGCTGGACTTCGCCTTCTCCAAGCGCGTGGCACTGGCCTCACCTGTGAACCTGTGGGCCGTGCTGAAGACCGTGGCCTACACATGGACGCAGCAGGACGTCACCGAGGAAGCCCGGGCGCTGTTCGCCCTGGGCAGTGAGCTGTATGAGCGCATCGGCACGCTCGCCGGGCACGCGGACGATCTGCGCCGTGCGATCGAGCGCACCGTCGACAGCTACAACCGCTTCGCCGGGTCGCTGGAGACGCGCGTGCTCGCCAGCGCACGGCGTTTCCCGGGCATCGACGACACGAAGCTGGATGCGGTGGCCCCCCGCCCGCCCGTCGAACGGGCCGTCCGGCGCTGGAGCGCACCAGAGCTCGTCAGCCCCGAACCCACCGACGCTGTTCTGGCCGCGGACCTGGGCGACGTGCGCGAGCGCATCGACCTGGAGCGCATCGAGCTCGATACAAAGGAGTGAGAGCCCCCTCGAGTCGACGCTCAGGCGCCGCCGGGGACGAAACTCAGCAGCGTGATGACGGCGCCGGAGACGAGCACAAAGGCTCCCACCATCCACCAGGCACTGATCTGCTGGCCCTCTTCGCGCCGGACACGAAAGAGCACGTCGGGGCGACGTGCGGGGTCGACGGCGTTGGCGATGACGGCCTGGGCGCCGGTCTTCGGCGCGGACGTGCTCGTCTGGGCGGACATCTGGCGTACCCCTCGATGATCGGTTCTGAGAACAGCATCCCCATCGACACCACTCACGATTTTGCCAGACGAACCTGGGAAGCGTTCGTCACGACTCGGTCACGGCGCCGATGTGCTTCGAGGCTCGCAGTCATCCTCCGGGCCCTCGACACCCTTGCGCCTCGAACACTCATGGCGTAGCGGTGGCGCGCTCGGCTCCCCGGGCGGCGCCCGTGGGGGACGGAGCGGTGCCAGGCGTCAGCACCGTCCCCGTCCGCCGCGTTCGGATCGCCACGACGATGACGGCGCCGATCACGAGCGGGATCGGCAAGAGCGCACTTGGATCCACCGCCGCGGCGGACCGGTCCGTCGCAGCGGCCGGGTCGACGTGGAGTGCCGCGTCGATGACGAACTGCGTGGCGTTGAACACCGCGTGGAGCACGACGGCGATCTCCAGCCCGCCGGTGCGCCACGTGATCCACGCGGTGCCGACCGCGAAGACCAGGTACCAGACGTTCAGCAGTCCGCTCGTGGAGAAGTGGACCAGGGCGAAGAGCACGCTCGAGACGATGATGGCGAGGATGAGTCCGGCGCGGGGGCTGCGCGTCCAGCCGCCCACGACGCGGAGGATCAGACCACGGAAGCCGTATTCCTCGCCCGCCGCCTGGAACGGCGTCAGGACGAGTGCCGTCGCGACGAGAAGAAGAGTGTCGTGATATCCCCAGCCGGTCTGCGGCAACGGCGTCCAGTAGTACACGATCTGGAACACGCCGACCACGGGCAGGAGGACGACGAGGGCGCGACCGAGGATGTCGAATCGGAAGCGGGACAGCACCGACGAGAGCGACCCGCCGCGCACCCCGTAGAGCCACCGCTGGATCAGCATGCTCCACGGGATGAGGAGGGCCACCGAGAACGCGCCGGCGGCGTGGACGAGCGGGGTGTACCCCGCCCTCGCGTCCGTGCCGATGCCGCTGTCGATGAGGGCGGCGACGATCACGAGCGCGAAGATGAAGAACTGCATGCCGCCGAGGAGGAGAGCGATCGCGAGGATCCCTCGCCCGATACGGCGTTTTCCGTTCGCGAGCCCGCGGTGGTAGTCGACAGCCGTCGTTTCCATGCTCATCGGAGCAACCTTTCTGCCAGCGTTGCGTCTCTCGCGCACCCGGGTGCCCACCCGTCCCGCCAGTGAAGACCGTGTCCTCGGCACAGGGTCAACCTCCGCGCGCACGGAGCTCGAAATCACGACGGGGTTCAGCAGCGGCACTCGTGCGTCCGGTCGCGATGTCGGAGGTATATGCGAGGCTCAATGCATGCCCAGCACAGCCATTCGCGAAAATAGAAACGATAGCGTGGAACTCGCACGCATCGTCGACGGGCTGTGCGCGAACCAGGAAGCGGTTGCCGCACTAGAAGCCGAGGCCGTCCTGCACTTCGCGGCGGGCATGCGCATCGCCCTCGACCGGATGGCCACCCGGCCGCGGCCGCAGCAGACGCGCGAGATGGAGCTGCGAGCCGTCGCCGCCGAGATCGGCCTGGCCCTGCGGTTGAACGATCGCACCGTGCAGCGACGCATGGGGGATGCGCTGGAGTTGACGGAGAAGTTCCCGGCCACCGTCGACGGCCTCTCGGCGGGGCGGATCACCCTGCGACACGCGACGGCCATCTGCGACGCGGGCGCCGTTCTCGACGATCCGAACGAGCGGGCAGCGTTCGAGACCGTCGTGCTCGACCGCGCGGAGCGGGAGACGGTCGCGCGTACGAAGGCGTTCGCCGTGGCGCTGGCCGAGCGGATGCGGCCGGAGTCCATCACGGTGCGCTTCCAGCGCGCGGTCCAGACGCGCAGCGTCACGGTCGCCGAGATCGACGACGGGATGGCCGAGGTCCGCGCCATCCTCCCGGCCGCGGAGGCGTTCGCGGTGCATGACCGCTTGACCCGGCAGGCCCGAGCCATCCGCGCCATCGCCACGGAGCCGGACGAGCACACCTCTTCATCGCCGTCCGAAGAGAGCGCGACGGTGCGCGACACCCGCACCCTCGACCAGATCCGCGCCGATCTGTTCTGCGACATGCTGCTGACGGGCCAGCCGGCCATCGATCCGGCGAAAGACACCCTCCCCGGTGGGCTGGGTGCCATCCGCGCGGAGATCCAGGTGACCGTCCCGGTTCTCACGGCCGCCGGCCAGGACGACCGGGGGGGCCAGCATCGAAGGCAAGGCGCCCATCGACGCCGACACGGCCCGGCGCCTGATGGCCGGATGCCCCGGGTGGGATCGGATCCTCACGCATCCGGTGACCGGCATGGTTCTCGCTGTCGATCGCTACCGCGCCGGGGCCACCATGGAACGCTTCCTCGCCGCCAGCGACGTGCACTGCCGCTTCCCGGGGTGTCGCCAGCCTGCGCGCTTGTGCGACCACGACCACAACCTCGACTGGGCTCTGGGCGGAACGACCGACGTCTGCAACATGGCGTGCCTGTGCCGACGGCATCACACCCTCAAGACCGAGACGGAGTGGACGGCCGAGCAGCTGCCCGACGGGTCGATCCGCTGGACCTCACCGCTTCAGCGCGACTATGTCGATGAGCCGACCCCGCGCGTGGTGTTCCGCAGCGACGGCGACCCGCCGCCCTTCTGAGATCTCAGGCGGTCACAGCCACTTCGAGGTGAGGTGCTCCGAGGTGACGCGCCGCAGCGTGCCGGAGGCGCTGCGCAGCACGACGCTCTCGGTGTAGACCCAGTCGCCGTCGCGTCGCACGCCCGCCACGAGCTGGCCGTCGGTGACGCCGGTGGCCACGAAGATCGTGTTCTTGCCCTTCACCAGGTCATCGGCCTCGTAGACGTAGTCGTCGAACTTCAAGCCGGCGTCGATGCCCTTCTGCTTCTCGTCGTCGCTCTGCGGGCGCAGGCGGCCCTGGATGTGGCCGCCCAGCGCCTTGATGGCGCACGCGGTCACGATGCCCTCGGGGCTGCCGCCGATGCCGACGCACATGTCGGTGCGGGCGTTGTGGCGTGCCGCGTTGATGCCGCCGGCCACGTCGCCGTCGCTCATGAGGCGGGTACCGGCACCGGCCTCGCGGATCTCCCGGATCAGCTGCTCGTGGCGGGGACGGTTCAGCACCGATACGACGATCTCGTCCACGGGCTTGCCCAGCGCGGCGGCCAGGCGGTGGATGTTCTCGCCGATGGGCAGCCGGATGTCGACGACCCCGACGCCGGCGGGGCCGGTGACGAGCTTGTCCATGTAGAACACCGTCGAGGCATCCAGCATCGTCCCCGCGTCCGAGACCGCGATGACCGACAGGGCGTTCTGGCGGCCGGCGGCCGTGAGCGACGTGCCGTCGATGGGGTCCACGGCCACGTCGCACTGCGGCCCGCGCCCGTTGCCGACCCGCTCACCGTTGTAGAGCATGGGCGCGGAGTCCTTCTCGCCCTCCCCGATGACGATCGTGCCGTCGAAGTTGACGGTCGAGAAGAACGCCCGCATGGCGTCGACGGCCGCGCCGTCGGCGGCTTCCTTGTCGCCGCGTCCGATGAACGGGACCGCGCGGATGGCGGCCGCCTCCGTCGCGCGCACCAGCTCGAGTGCGAGGTTGCGGTCGGGATGCAGGGGGCTCATGTCGGCCGTCAGACTCACCATGTGGTCAGCCTATCCAGCGTGCTGTCACGAACTGCCCGAATCGCCTCGGCACGGCAGCGAAGGATTCGCGTTTCTTTACAGCTAGGAAGAAGCGCAGGTCCCGGATGGTGCCGCCGGGACTCTCGGGCGACCGTGGCCCTTCGCTAGAGTGACCGAGAACCCCACTCCACGACAGAGGAGCCCCCATGCCCGTCGCAACGCCCGACCAGTACGCCGAGATGCTCGACCGCGCCAAGGCCGGCAGCTTCGCGTACCCCGCCATCAACGTCTCCAGCTCGCAGACCATCAACGCGGTGCTGCAGGGCCTCACCGAGGCGGGTTCGGACGGCATCCTGCAGGTCACCACGGGCGGGGCCGACTACTTCGCCGGCCACACCGTCAAGGGCCGCGCCACCGGTGCCATCGCGTTCGCGAAGTTCGTCACCGAGGTCGCCAAGAACTACCCGATCACCGTCGCCCTGCACACCGACCACTGCCCGAAGGACGCACTCCCCGGCTTCGTCCTGCCGCTGCTGGAAGCCTCCGAGGAGGAGGTCAAGGCCGGCCGCAACCCGATCTTCCAGTCCCACATGTGGGACGGCTCGGCGGTGCCCCTGGACGAGAACATCCAGATCGCCCAAGAGCTCCTCCCCCGCATGAAGGCGATCAACGCGATCCTCGAGATCGAGGTCGGCGTCGTCGGCGGCGAGGAGGACGGCGTTCAGCACGAAGGATCCAACGAGGCCCTGTACACCACCGTCGCCGACGTCACCAAGGCCGTCGAGGCGCTCGGACTCGGCGAGAACGGCCGCTACATCTCCGCGCTGACCTTCGGCAACGTGCACGGCGTCTACAAGCCGGGCAACGTCAAGCTCCGCCCCGAGCTCCTCGGCGAGATCCAGGAGGGCATCGCGCAGCGCTTCGGCACCGGCCCGAAGCCCCTCGACCTCGTCTTCCACGGCGGCAGCGGCTCCACCGACGAGGAGATCGCCCTCGCCGTGCGCAACGGCGTGGTGAAGATGAACATCGACACCGACACGCAGTACGCCTTCACGCGCTCGATCGCCGGCTACATGTTCAGCAACTACGACGGCGTGCTGAAGGTCGACGGCGAGGTCGGCAACAAGAAGCAGTACGACCCGCGCGCGTGGGGCAAGGTCGCCGAGTCGGCGATGGCCGCGCGCGTCGTCGAAGCCACGCAGCAGCTGGGCTCGCACGGCAAGTCGCTCGGCGCGTAATCGCCGCACCTCGGAGGCCCCGGCCGATCGGTCGGGGCATCCGGCGTTTCACTCGGGGGCGCGGAAGACGTCGCGGATGCTGGGGGCGCCTTCGGGCACCGAGAGCACCTCGATCGGGTCACCGGCGCGGATGGCGCCGACCCGGCGCACCCGCAGGTACGGGCCCAGGCGGCGCTCCTGCGCGAAACGGCGCACCCATCCCCGCGCCTCGGCCCCGCCCACCCACCGGGCGAACGTCGCGCACGGCGTGCGCGGCATCGTGACCTCGACCTCCACGGTCTCGCCGATGCGCCACACCTCGCCGATGCGGGCGGCGTTGACGTCGAGCCCCTCGACCCGCAGGTTCTCGCCGAACCATCCGGGCGGCAGCTCGCGGCCGAGCTGCTCCTCCCAGAATCGCGCGTCCTCCTGCGCGTAGGCGTACACCGCCTTGTCGAGCCCGCCGTGGTGCTTCCGGCTGGCCTGCACGTCGCCGCGCAGGCCGTACCGACCTGCGTGCACCGCGCCGCGCACGGGACGCTTGTCGATGCCGGTCACCCCGACGAAGCCAGAGTCGGGGCGGAGCTGGTGGACGACGCACACGGCGAGGACGCGGGGCATCCCGCGATGTTATGGCACCGAGGGGCTCATCCGCCGGTGGAGAGCCGTTCCACGAATCCGGTGAAGGCGGGGTCTCCCGACAGCGGCACCGTCAGCAGGGCGGAGACGACCAGGACCGTGACGATCGCCCCGACCAGCGGGATCCAGAAGGCGACGCGCCTGCGCCGCAGGCGCCGCCACGACAGCAGCGCCGTCACGACCCAGCCCAGGATGAGTACGGTGCCGGCGATCGGGCCCCACACCCGGGCGGCGTCGAAGTTCGTGAACGACTCGTTCACGCCCAGCAGTCCGAGGTAGTCGTCCGCGAAGGTGGCGAAGCCGAAGAGCCGCGGTGCGGTGGTGAGCACATTGAACAGCCCGTACACCAGCAGGCCGATCGTGACGATGCGGTCGGCGAGGCGCCACCCGGTCAGCTGCCCGGCGGAGGCCGTCACCGGCGTCGATGCCGCCTTGGGCGCGGGGTGCACGCCTGCCACGAGCGCGTCGGTCGTGTCGGGGCGGGCGATGCGGGCACGCTGCTCCTCGGGAGTGGCGTACTCGCCGTACTGCGGAACCGGGCGAGGGTCCGGATCGCTCACGACCGCGCCCGTCCGCCGAGGGCCCGCGCGTCGCGGCGGCCGGCCGCATCCGAGCGCAGCTCCTTCGGCAGCGAGAACATGAGGTCCTCCTCGGCGGTGCGCACCTCTTCGACGTCGCGGTACCCCGCGCCGGCGAGCTCGGCGAGCACTTCGTCCACGAGAACCTCGGGCACGGATGCGCCGCTGGTGACGCCGACCGTCTCGACACCGTCGAGCCACTCCTGCTGCACCTCGTCGACGTAGTCGACGCGGTAGGCCGCCTTGGCTCCGTGCTCGAGCGCCACCTCGACCAGCCGCACGCTGTTGGAGGAGTTCGCCGAACCCACCACGATGACGAGGTCGGCGTTCTTGGCGACCTTCTTGATCGCCACCTGACGGTTCTGCGTGGCGTAGCAGATGTCATCCGAGGGCGGGTCCTGCAGCTGCGGGAAACGGGCGCGGAGGCGGCGCACCGTCTCCATCGTCTCGTCCACCGAGAGCGTCGTCTGCGACAGCCACACGACCTTCGAGGGGTCGCGCACCTCCACGGTGTCGGCCTCCTCCGGCGAGTTCACGATCGTGACGTGGTCGGGCGCCTCCCCCGCGGTGCCCTCGACCTCCTCATGGCCGAGATGCCCGATCAGCAGGATCTCGTGGTCGTCGCGGGCGAACCGCACGGCCTCGCGGTGCACCTTGGTCACCAGCGGGCACGTCGCGTCGATGGCCTGCAGGCCGCGATCGGCGGCGGCGGAGACGACCGCCGGCGAGACGCCGTGCGCGCTGAAGACCACGTGCGCCCCGGGCGGGACCTCGTCGACCTCTTCGACGAACACCGCGCCCTTGGCCTCGAGCTCGGTGACGACGTGGATGTTGTGGACGATCTGCTTGCGCACGTACACGGGCGATCCGAAGCGCTCCAGCGCCTTCTCCACCGCGATCACGGCACGATCCACACCCGCGCAGTATCCACGGGGTGCGGCCAGCAGCACCTTCTTGCGTCCGTCGACCGGGATATCCTGGAGCCGCCCGCGACGCCCCGGGATGCGGGGGACGGGAAGCGAAACGACAGGGGTGCTCACCCTTCGAGTCTACGAGGACCCCCTGGACGACGGCCCAATACCGGCCGATCCGCCGATACCTGCGAGAAGCGATGACCACGTTCCAGCCCGAAACCGTTCCGGGGCAGCCCCCGCCGCCCGATTCCGTGCCACCGCGGGACTCCACCGTGCACGCTCCGACCTCGGTCGCGCGCCTGAACGACACCATCCGCGGGTTCGTCGACCGCTGGGGCTCGGTGTGGGTCGAGGGCGAGATCACCTCCTGGAACCTGCGCGGGGGCAACGTCTTCGGGCGGATGAAGGACCTCACCACCGACGCCACGATCTCCTTCCGCGTGTGGTCGAGCACGGCGCAGCGCCTCCCGAAGGACTTCGCCACCGGCGACCACGTCGTCGCGTGCGTCAAGGCGGACTACTTCCCCCGCTCGGGCGACTTCAGCTTCGCCGTCTCCGCCATGCGCCACGTGGGCCTGGGCGACCAGCTCGAACGCCTCGAGCAGCTGCGCACGAAACTGCGGGCCGAGGGGCTCTTCGACGCCTCGCGCAAGAAGCGGCTGCCGTTCCTCCCCGGCCTCATCGGGCTCATCACGGGCGAGAACTCCGACGCCGAGAAAGACGTGCACCGCAATGCCGAACTGCGCTGGCCGCAGGTGCGCATCCGCACCAAGCACGCCGCCGTGCAGGGCGACCGGTGCGTTCCGGAGACGATCGCAGCGCTGAAAGCGCTGGATGCCGACCCCGAGGTCGCCGTCATCGTGATCGCCCGCGGTGGCGGCGATCCGCAGACGCTCCTGGGGTTCAGCGACGAACGGCTCCTGCGCGCGGTGGCCGCCGCATCCACGCCGGTGGTCAGCGCGATCGGGCATGAGAACGACCACCCGCTGCTGGATGACGTCGCAGACCTGCGCGCGTCGACGCCGACCGACGCGGCGAAGCGCGTCGTTCCGGATGTCAGCGAGCAGCGCGCCCTCGTCGCGCAGCTGCGCGCGCGCCTGAGCAGCCGCCTCTCCCAGCGCGTGACGCATGACATCGCGCAGCTGGAGCAGCTGCGCTCACGTCCGGTGCTGCGCACCCCCGACGCCCTGTTGACCGGACGCGCGCAGGAGACGTGGATGCTGGTCAACCGCGGCCGCGACATCCTCGAGCGCCGCGTGGCCGCCGACGACCGGCGGACGAGGGAGCTGCGCGCGTCGCTGCGGGCGCTCTCCCCCCTGGCGACGCTGTCGCGCGGCTACGCCATCGCTCATCTGCGCGACGGGGTCATCGTGCGCGACGCGACACAGGCCCCGGCGGGCGCCGACGTGCTCGTGACCGTGGCGCAGGGCTCGTTCGCCGCCCGCTCCGAAGGCCCCGTGGAGGAGTCCCCCGCGGCGGCGACGCAGGACGGGGACAACTAGGATGGACGGCATGACCGCGTCGCAATCCGGCCCCGCCGAAGTCGCGGCTCTGTCGTTCGAGCAGGCCCGCGACGAGCTCGTCCGCGTCGTCGCCGAACTCGAGCAGGGCGCTCCCACCCTCGAGGAATCCCTCACGCTGTGGGAGCGCGGTGAAGCTCTCGCGGCGCGCTGCGAGGAGTGGCTGCTGGGGGCAAAGCGCCGACTCGACGCGGCGCGCGCCGACGCTTCGGAGTCGTGATGGCCCGCGTCGTGGCGGAGCTCGGTCGTCCCGAGACTCCGGATGAGACCGCCGCCCGCAAGGCCGCGTCCTCCCAGGCGTACCGCTCCAGCAAGACCTTCCGCAATCTCCTGGTCGCCCTCGGGGTGATCCTGGCCGTGGTCGCCGTGGTGATCTTCGGCGTGCCCCGTGGCGAGATCCCCGAGCCGCCCCCCATCGACGTCACGGCCGAAGCCGCCGCGCTCAGTGAGACGCTGCAGCGCCCCGTGCTCGACCCCGACCTGCCCGAGGGCTGGCGCGTGAACGCGGCATCCCTGGAGGGTGGCAGCGTGGACGCCTGGACGGTCGTGACCGTCCCCGCCCGCACCGCCGGCTTCCTCCGCGTGTCGCAGGGCTTCGACGCCGACGAGTCGTGGCCGCTCGAGCTCCTCGCCGGCACCCGCCCCGACGGCACCCTGACGATCGACGGCATCGTGTGGGACGAGTACCACGTGTCCGACCCCTCGCGGGCCGGCAACGTGTCGTACGCGCTGGGCACGCAGGCCGGAGCCGATCGCATCCTCGTCTACGGCTCGTCCTCCCCCGAAGCTGCGGCCTCCCTCGCCGAGGCGCTCGCGCCTCAGATCACCGACCTGCGAGCGACCCCGTGACCGCCCCCGCCGCCACACCCCGCGGGGTGTGGGATGAGATGCGGCAGGGCAACGCCCGCTTCGTCGCGGGCGAACCCCGCCATCCCCGGCAGGACGTCGAACGTCGCCACGAGCTGGCGGGCGGGCAGCGTCCACGCGCGGCCCTGTTCGGATGCTCCGACTCGCGCCTCGCGGCGGAGATCATCTTCGACGAGGGCCTGGGCGACCTGTTCGTCGTGCGCAACGCCGGCCAGATCATCTCCGACTCGGTCGTGGGCAGCCTGGAGTACGCCGTCGCGGTGCTGGAGGTGCCGCTCATCGTCGTGCTCGCCCACGATGCGTGCGGCGCCGTGGGCGCGGCGATCGAGAGCGTGCAGCCCGACGCCCCGCTGCTGCCCCCGCTCATCTGGCGTCAGATCGCCTCGATCGTGCCCGCCGTCCGGCGCGTGCAGCGCGCCGACCCCGCCGCGGCCGCCGGCGCGATCGACCCGGAACAGGTCGGTCGCGTGCACCTGCGCGACACCGTGACGCAGCTGCTGCACGCATCCGAACTGATCAGCGAGGCCGTCGCCGAGGGGCGCCTGGCCGTCGTCGGCGCGAACTACCGACTCGCCGAGGGCACCGCCGCCCCCGTCGTGATCGTTGGCGACGCGGGCGACCCGCTGCCCTGACCATCCAGACCACCATCGGCAACAGGAGGACGACGACGTGACCGAGACCGAGTACCGCATCGAGCACGACACCATGGGCGAGGTGCGCGTTCCCAAGGACGCGCTGTACGCCGCGCAGACCCAGCGCGCGGTGGAGAACTTCCCCATCTCCGGTGACGCGCTCGATCCGGCGCAGATCGTGGCGCTGGCGCGCATCAAGAAGGCCGCGGCGCTGGCGAACAAGGAGCTCGGCACCCTCGACGGCGCCGTCGCCGACGCGATCGCGCGCGCCGCCGACCGCATCATCGCCGGCGAGCACGCCGACCAGTTCCCCATCGACGTCTACCAGACCGGCAGCGGCACGTCGTCGAACATGAACATGAACGAGGTGCTCGCCACCCTCGCCACGCGCGACCTCGGCTCCCCCGTGCACCCCAACGACCACGTCAATGCGTCGCAGTCCTCCAACGACGTGTTCCCCACGTCGGTGCACATCGCCGCGACGCAGGCGCTCATCGACGACCTCATCCCCGCGCTGGACCACCTCGCCGTCGCCTTCGAGGAGAAGTCCGAGGCGTGGAAGGACGTCGTGAAGTCCGGCCGCACGCACCTGATGGATGCAACGCCCGTCACCCTCGGCCAGGAGTTCGGCGGGTACGCGCGCCAGATGCGCCTGGGCATCGAGCGCGTCCAGGCCGTCCTGCCCCGCGTCGCGGAGGTCCCCCTCGGCGGCACGGCCGTGGGCACCGGCATCAACACGCCTGCGGGGTTCCCGCAGAAGGTCATCCAGCTCATCGTGGATGAGACGGAGCTGCCGATCACCGAGGCGAAGGACCACTTCGAGGCCCAGGCCAACCGCGACGGCCTGGTCGAGGCATCCGGCGCCCTGCGCACGATCGCGGTGTCGCTGACGAAGATCAACAACGACCTGCGCTGGATGGGGTCTGGCCCGAACACCGGCCTGGCCGAACTGCACATCCCCGACCTGCAGCCGGGGTCGTCGATCATGCCGGGCAAGGTCAACCCGGTCGTCCCCGAGGCCACCCTCATGGTGTGCGCGCGCGTGATCGGCAACGACGCCACGATCGCGTGGGCCGGGGCATCCGGATCGTTCGAGCTGAACGTGGCCATCCCGGTCATGGGCACGGCGCTGCTGGAGTCGATCCGCCTGCTCGCCAACACCATGCGCGTGCTGGCCGACAAGACGATCGACGGCCTGCAGGCCAACGTCGAGCGCGCCGCCGCCTACGCGGGCATGTCGCCCTCCATCGTGACCCCGCTGAACAAGCTCATCGGGTACGAAGCGGCCGCCAAGATCGCCAAGCACTCCGTCGCCAAGGGCATCACGGTGCGCGAAGCCGTCGTCGAGCTCGGGTACATCGAGCGCGGCGAGCTGACCGAGGAGGCGCTGGACGCCAAGCTCGATCTGCTCTCCATGACGCACCCCGGGTGAGCCACGCCCCGCACGTACCGGGTTCGGCCCCGGCGCGCGCGATAATCAGACGATGAACCGCCCGCCGAGAACGGTCTCGGCGCGCGCACGGATCCTGGGGGCTGTCCTCGCCGTCGCGTGCGCCGGGCTCGTCGTGGTGGGCGGGATCACGTTCTGGGTGCAGCAGGACACCGTGCTGCGGACGGCCGATGGGCAGTTGCGCACGTTCGCCGCGAGCGTCGCGACGGAGCCGATGCCCGACCGCGCAGCCGTCATCGACGTCGTGCACAGCATCGTCCCCGACCGCACCGACGGCACGATCGCCGTGGCCGACGGCGAGGTGATCGCCGCCGCACCCAGCGCGACGGGCCTGCACCTGGCCGACGACGAGGAGTTCGTGCGGGCGCTGTCCGCGTCCTCGCCCACGGCCGCCGAGTACGGGACGGTGAACGGCGACCACGGCACGCTGCGCTACGTCGCCCTGCCCGTCGACGGCGCCGTCATCGCCCACGCCGTGCTGCTGGATGCCCGCATGCAGCTCGTGATCACCGGCATCCTCACCTACACCGTGACGGGGCTCGGGATGCTGCTGGCCATCGGCGTGGTCGGGTGGTTCGTGATCGGGCGGCTGCTCCTGCCGCTGCGCGACCTCCGCGCCACCGCCGACGCCGTCACGATCGGCGACTTCGGCGCGCGCCTGCCCGCCGACGGCAACGACGAGATCTCCGACCTCACCCGCACCGTCAACTCCATGCTCGACCGGATCGAGGTCTCCGTCGACGTGCAGCGCCAGCTGCTGGATGATGTCCGGCATGAACTGAAGACCCCCATCACGATCGTGCGCGGGCATCTGGAGACGATGGATGTCACGGATCCGGTGGATGTCGCGACCACGCGCGAGATCGGCATGTCCGAGCTGGACCGCATGACCCGCCTCGTCGACGACATCGATCTGCTGGCAGCTGTCGAGGACGGCGCGCTGACGATGAACATGATCGATGTCGACGCCCTCACGGCACGCGTGGGAGAACTGGTGGCGGTCATCCCCGGCCATTCGTGGAGTGTCGAGTCCCGCGGGTACGGTCGCGTCGAGGGCGACTACGACCGCCTGCTCCAAGCGTGGCTGCAGCTGGCCGACAACGCCGCGAAGTACACCCCCGAGGGCACGCCGGTGGAGATCGGCAGTTCCGTCGACGACGCCGGCGCGCATCTGTGGGTGCGCGACCACGGCCCCGGCATCCCGCCGGCATCCCGCCACCGCATCTTCCGCCGCTTCGACCGCGCCGAAGGGCGCCGCACCGTCGGCGGCTCGGGGCTCGGACTCGCCATCGTGGACGCGATCGTGAAAGGCCACGACGGCCACTGCTCGGTCACCGAGACCCCCGGCGGCGGCGCCACCTTCACCATCCACATCCCGCCCGGACGCGGGCGGGCACCGGCCGACCTGCCGGCGCCCGTGCGCGCCGGTGACGTGGTCCAGCAGCGAGAGGCCTCCGGATGACGCTCATCCTCATCGCCGAAGACGAGACCCGCATCTCGGCCTTCATCAGCCGCGGACTCGAGTCCGCCGGCTACCGCACCCGCGTGGTCGAGGACGGGGGCGACGCACTCGAAGCCGCGCTGTCGGGCGAGGTCGACCTCATGCTCCTGGACATCGGGCTCCCCACCATGGACGGGTTCGAGGTGCTGCGCGACCTGCGCGGCCAGGGGTCCACGCTCCCCGTCATCATCCTCACCGCCCGCTCCAGCACACGCGACACCGTGGACGGCCTGGACGCGGGCGCCAACGACTACGTCGCGAAGCCGTTCAAGTTCGACGAGCTGCTCGCCCGGGTCCGATCCCGCCTGCGCGAGACCGTGCAGACCGGCACGATCGCGGTCGTCCACGGCGACGTGTCGCTCGATGTGCTCACGCGACGGGCCACCGTGGCGGGCCGGGAGATCGATCTGAGCGCGCGGGAGTTCGCGTTGGCGGAGCAGTTCCTCCGCCACCCGGGACAGGTGCTCAGCCGCGAACAGCTGCTCAGCCGCGTGTGGGGCCTGGACTTCGACCCCGGATCCAACGTGGTCGACGTCTACGTCCGCTACCTGCGCGGCAAGTTCGGGCACGAGTGCATCACGACGGTGCGAGGTGCAGGCTACCGCTGGGAGTGAGCCGCCCTCGCGCCAAAGAGAGAGCCCCCGGCGCTGGGGGACGCCGAGGGCTATGGGAGAGCCGGAGTCGGGGGGAACTCCGGATGTATCGACCGCGCTACCCGAATAAGCGCGGTGACCTTTTCTCCACGACGGGCCCTGATCGGTCCCGTGCTTCTCTATTGGGGGGTATCCGCCGCGGGGGCGGTGCGAGGTCTCCCTCGCTGCATCCATCATGGGGCAGATTCGTGAGAGAAGGCGGAACCGGGGGTGAGAGTGCTCTCATCTACGCGGTTCCGCCTCGCCCTCACGACAGCTCGCCCGCCTCCAGCAGGTCGGTGACCAGGGCGGCGATCGCCGAGCGCTCCGACCGCGTCAGCGTGACGTGCCCGAACAGGGCGTGGCCCTTGAGCGTCTCGATGACCGACGCGATGCCGTCGTGCCGGCCCACACGCAGGTTGTCGCGCTGACCGACGTCGTGGGTGAGGATGACGCGGGAGTTCTGCCCGACGCGGCTGAGGACGGTGAGGAGGACGTTGCGCTCCAGCGACTGGGCCTCGTCGACGATCACGAACGCATCGTGCAGTGAGCGGCCGCGGATGTGCGTGAGGGGCAGCACCTCGAGGAGGCCGCGTGCCAGCACCTCCTCCAGCACGTTCGGCGAGACGACCGAGCCGAGCGTGTCGAAGACCGCCTGCCCCCACGGATTCATCTTCTCCGCGGCGTCTCCGGGGAGGTATCCGAGTTCCTGCCCGCCGACGGCGAACAGCGGACGGAAGACGATGATCTTGCGCTGCTGCTGGCGTTCGAGCACCGACTCCAGGCCCGCGCACAGGGCGAGGGCCGACTTCCCGGTTCCCGCCCGGCCGCCGAGGGAGACGATGCCCACGTCCGGGTCCAGCAGAAGGTCGATCGCGATGCGCTGCTCGGCCGAGCGGCCGTGCAGGCCGAACACCTCCCGGTCGCCCCGGACGAGCCGGTAGGCACCGTCCCCCGTGACGCGCCCGAGGGCCGAGCCCCGCTCGGAGTGGATGATGAGGCCCGTGTTCACCGGCAGCCCCACGACGTCGTCGCTGGCGGCGACCTCGGACTCGTAGAGGTCGCTCATGTCGTCGCCGCCCACGTTCAGGTCGGCGATGCCGGTCCATCCCGAGTCGACTGCCTGCTCGGCGAGGTACTCCTCGGCGTGCAGGCCCAGCGACGCGGCCTTGACCCGCATCGGGAGGTCTTTGGAGACGACCGTGACCTCACTGCCGTCCTGCGCGAGGTGCATCGCGACGGCGAGGATGCGGGTGTCGTTGTCGCCCAGCCGCATGCCCGAGGGCAGCACCGTGGGGTCGGTGTTGTTCAGCTCGACCCGCAGCGTGCCGCCGTCACCGACGGGCACGGGGAAATCCAGCCGGCCGTGCTCGACGCGCAGGCCGTCCAGGTGGCGCAGGGCCTGACGGGCGAAGTAGCCCAGCTCGGGGTCGTGCCGTTTGCTCTCCAGCTCGGTGACGACCACGACGGGGATCACGACGGAATGCTCGGCGAAGCGGAAGAACGCCCGCGGATCGCTCAGGAGGACGGAGGTGTCCAGCACGTACGTCCGGAGGTCCTGCTCCGTGGTCTCGTCGGTGAACTCCCGGCTCTGCTGCTGCGGTGCTCGTGCGGTCACAACCCACTCCCCACCCGGGTGTGTCACCCGGCAGTCACGAGTCGACCAGGGTAGCGAGTCGCGATCCGGAAGGCCGACCCGACCGGACTCCGTGCCCGGTGCGATCACCGTACGACCGGCGTGCGGGCGGCGAGGTGCGCGACACGCCCCCGCCGGTGTCGGGCACGGGAATTCTCCGTGTCATCCGCCGTAGCGGCGGTCGCGATCGGCGTAGTCGCGGATGGCGCGGAGGAAGTCGACCTCGCGCAGGTCGGGGCCCAGCGCCTCGACGAAGTAGAACTCGCTGTGGGCGCTCTGCCACAGCAGGAAGTCGCTCAGGCGCTGCTCGCCCGACGTGCGGATGACGAGGTCGGGGTCGGCTTGACCGCCGGTGTAGAGGTGCTCGCCGATCTGCTCGGGGGTCAGGCTGGCCGCCAGTTCCTCCAGCGACCCGCCCTCGCGGTCGTGCTGGGCGATGATGCTGCGCACCGCGTCGACGATCTCGCTGCGACCGCCGTAGCCGACGGCCAGGTTCACGTGCAGCCCGGTGTGCTCGCGGGTGCGCTCCTGCGCGTCGGCGAGCACTCGCGCCAGGTCGGGCGGCAGGAGGTCGGCGCGGCCCACGTGCTGCACGCGCCAATCGGACTCGCGCGAGAGCTCGTCGGCGAGCTCGGCGATGATGTCGATCAGGTCGGCCAGTTCCCGGGACTCGCGCTTGCGGAGGTTGTCGGTGGACAGAAGGTACAGCGACACGACCTCGATGCCGAGGTCGTCGCACCAGCGCAGGAACTCGCGCATCTTGGCCGCGCCGGCCCGGTGGCCGTGTGCGGCGGTCTCGTAACCCAGCTGACGCGCCCACCGCCGATTGCCGTCGATCATCATCGCCACGTGGTGCGGCACCGTCTCCGGGTGCAGGCGCCGGCGGAGGCGGTTGATGTAGAGCCGATACAGCGGCCCTCTGCCCTGATTGCCGCCGCCACCGCTCACGCGTCTACGCTACCCCCCACCCCCGTGTGTTCCCCGTCCGGCATACAGCGACCTTTAGGCTGGAGAGGTGACCCGACGCACCCCCGACCCCCACTTGGAATCCGAGGGCGCCCACGTTCCCGAGCTGCCGCTGATCGAGGCCGGAGCCGTCGGCGCGCAGAGCGACGTCAAGCCCACGTGGCGCGGCTGGATCCACGCCGCGACGTTCCCGATCGCCGTCGTGGCGGGCGTCGTGCTGATCAGCCTCGCGCAGGGCGCACCGGCGAAGTGGGCCTCTGCGGTGTTCATGGTCACCTCGATGATGCTGTTCGGCAGCTCCGCGTTGTATCACCGCTTCAACTGGAAGCCCCGTACGCTGGCCGTGCTCAAACGCATCGACCACGCCAACATCATGCTCCTGATCGCGGGCACCTACACGCCGCTGGCCGTGCTGGCCCTGCCGACGCAGAAGACGATCATCCTGCTGTCGGTCGTGTGGGGAGGGGCGATCGTCGGCATCCTCTTCCGCGTGTTCTGGCTGCATGCGCCCCGGTGGTTGTACGTCGCGCTGTACCTGGCCCTCGGCTGGGCGGCGGTGATGTACCTGTTCGACCTGTTCGATGCCAACGCGACGATGATGACGCTCGTCCTGATCGGCGGACTGCTCTACACCGCCGGCGCGGTCGTCTACGCGCTCAAGCGCCCCAACCCGTGGCCCGGCCACTTCGGGTTCCACGAGATCTTCCACGTGTGCACCGTCTTGGCGTTCCTGTGCCACTGGGCGGCGAGCCTGCTCATCGCGATGCATCCGGCGTACCACGCCGGCTGAGGACGCTAACGCCGCGCGGGATCGGCGTCCGGGTCGATGTCCTCGTCGTCGGTGTCGGTGGCGCGCGTGGATGCGCGTGCCTGCTCCTCGGCGTCGAGTTCGGCCCGCACGTCCTCGCGGTAGCCGCTGCGGCGGATGCGGCGGAGCATGTCGACGACGAGCAGCACGACGGCCAGGGTGAGTACGGCGATCACGCCGAACCCCCACGGACCGGGGGTGACGAGCTCGGCCGGCGGCGCCTGGGGCGTAGGCGACGGAGTGGCGGCGGCGGCCATGAGCAGGTCGTACATTGGTCCTCGTTCCGCGCCGGAGCGCATAGCCTGGAAAGACCAGCCTAGAACGACCCGAGGAACGATGACCACGCAGCAGCTGCTCGACGAGCGATACGGCCGGCGGCGATCTCGGACCCGGCGCGTGGTGGGCTGGGTGATCGTCGGGGTGATCGCCGCGGCGCTCGTAATCGCACTCGGCTGGAGCACCGTCGCGCGCACGCTCAACGCCGTCGACGTCGTCGGCACCGGTTACGACGTCGCCGACGAGCGCACCGTCACGGTCGAGTTCCAGATCACCGCTCCCCCCGGCGCGGCCGTGGCATGCGCCCTGGAGGCCCAGGACGAGGAGCACGGAGTGGTGGGCTGGCGGATCGTGGAGTACCCCGCGGCCGAGGCGCATGAGCGCGCGTTCACCGAGACCATCCCCACGGTCGCCCTGGCCACCACGGGTTTGGTGAACAGCTGCTGGGTCCCGTAGCATATCCTGATACGACGCCCCGGCCTGAGCCGGGGCGTTTCGATATCCCGGGCCCGGTTCGTACCGGGCCACCCGAACGAAGGAGAGCGACGTGTCCAGCGACGCACAGGTGACGTTCCTCACCCAGGAGGCATACGATCGGCTCGCCGCCGAGCTCGAGCACCTCTCCACCACCGGGCGCGAGGAGATCGCCAAGCGCATCGAGTCCGCCCGCGAAGAGGGCGACCTCAAGGAGAACGGCGGCTACCACGCCGCCAAGGACGAGCAGGGCAAGCAGGAGGCGCGCATCCGCACGCTCCAGCAGCTGCTGAAGAACGCCAAGGTGGGAGTGGCTCCCCAGAGCACGGGCGTCGTGGAACCGGGCACCGTGGTGACGGCGCTCGTCGCCGGCGGTGAAGAGGTCTTCCTCCTGGGCAACCGCGAGATCGCCGTCGACTCCGAGCTCGACGTCTACAGCGAGGCCTCCCCGCTGGGCGCTGCGATCATCGGCATGCGCGAAGGCGACAAGGGCTCGTACACCGCACCGAACGGCCGGGAGATCCCGGTCGAGGTGGTCAAGGTGGAGACCTACTCGGGTCAGTGATCGGCCCCGGCCGGGAACGGGTCAGTCGGCGACGATCGTCGACTGGAACCCGGCGGCCTCCAGCGTGGCGATCACGACGGCCTGGTGGTCGGCGCCCCGCGTCTCGACGCTCAGCTGCAGGATCACTTCGCTGATCTGAAGGCCCTGGCCGTGCCGCGTGTGCAGCACCTCGATGACATTGGCGCCCGCCTGCGCGAGGAGCTCCGCCACGCGCGCGAGCTGGCCCGGACGATCGGGGAGCGGGATGCGCAGCGTCATGTACCGCCCGGAGGCGGCCAACCCGTGCGCCACGACGCGCTGCAGCAGCAGCGGGTCGATGTTGCCACCGGAGAGGACCGTCACCGTGGGGCCGGTGGGGCGGACCTTGCCCGCGAGGATGGCGGCCACCCCCGCCGCACCGGCGGGCTCGACGACCTGCTTGGCGCGCTCGAGCAGGACCAGGAGGGCGCGCGCGATGTCGTCCTCGGTGACTGTGACGACCTCGTCGACGTACTCCTGGACCAGCGCGAAGGTCAGGTCGCCCGGACGCGCCACCGCGATGCCGTCGGCGATCGTCGGGCGCGTCTCCACCACGAGCGGACGGCCCGCCTGGAGGGAGGACGGGTAGGCGGCGGAGTTCTCCGCCTGCACGCCGACGACGCGGACGGTGCGTCCCACCGCGGCCGCGCGCAGCTTGACGGCGGCGGCGACACCGGCGGCCAGTCCCCCGCCGCCGATCCCGATCACGACGGTGGCGAGGTCGGGCAGCTCCTCGAAGAGCTCCAGGCCGAGCGTGCCCTGACCCAGGACGATGTCGGGGTGGTCGAAGGGGTGGATGAGCACGGCGCCCGTGCGCTCGGCATGTTCGGCGGCCAGGCGCAGGGGCGTCTCGACGGTGGCGCCCTCCAGGATGACCTCGGCGCCGTACCCGCGCGTGGCCAGCAGCTTGGGAACGGGGACACCGAGCGGCATGAAGATCGTGGCGGGGATCCCCAGCTGCTGCGCGGCCAGCGCCACACCCTGGGCGTGGTTGCCCGCCGAGGCCGCCACGACGCCGCGTGCGCGCTCCTCGGCGGTCAGGCGCGACAGGCGATACGTGGCGCCGCGGATCTTGAACGAGCCGGTGCGTTGCAGGTTCTCCAGCTTCAGGTGCACCGGGACCCCCAGCACCTCGCTGAGGTGCTGGGACTCGTCCAGCGGCGTGCGCGCGATGATGCCGTCGAGGACGGCCGCGGCATCCTCGAAGCCGGCCAGGGTGGGAGCGGTCACGGCGGGAGATGCGGATACGGTCATGCGGTGTTCCCTCGTCGACGCGGCACGGTACTCCAGATGAGATCGGCGGAAGCCGGTGGCCGACCGCTCTCCCACGATCGTGAGCTCAGGTAGACGGCCACGACGTTGACGAACGCGGCCAGGGGCACCGCGAACAGCGCGCCGGGGATGCCGCCGACCATCGCTCCGCCGGCGACGACCAGCACGACGGCGAGCGGGTGGACCTTGACCGCCGAGCCCATGAGCAGCGGCTGCAGCACGTGGCTCTCCAGCTGCTGCACTCCCAGCACGACCACGAGCATCCAGAACGCGATCCACGGCCCGTTGTACACCAGCGCGATGAACACGGCGACGGCCCCGGTGACGATCGCGCCGACGAACGGCACGAAGGCGCCCAGGAAGACCAGCACGCCGATGGGGATCGCCAGCGGCACGCCGAGCAGGAACGCACCCAGGCCGATGCCCACCGCGTCGATCGAGGCGACCAGCAACTGCGTGCGCGCGTAGTTGACCACCGTCACCCAGCCCGCGCGTCCGGCTCCGTCCACGGCCGGTCGCGCCTTCCGCGGGAACAGCCGCGTGGTCCAGCGCCAGATCCCGCCGCCGTCGGCGAGGAGGCACAGGAGGATGAACAGGGTCAGCAGGAGCCCCGTCACGACGTGTCCGACGGTGGTGCCGATCGCGAGCGCACCCGACCACAGCAGTTCCGCCTGCTCCTCGAGGAAGACGACGGCCTGGTTCAGGCCGTCATCGATCTGCGTGGCGGTCAGATGCAGCGGTCCCTGAATGAGGTACTGGCGCAGCTGTTCTGTGGCTTCCACCGTGCGGTCGCGCACGTCGCCCCACTGCCGCGTGATCTGCCAGACCGCCAGCCACAGCAGGCCCGTCACGATCGCGAGGGTCGAGATCACCGAGACGACGATGGCCAGCCAGCGCGGCCACCGGTGCCGCAGCATCCACGAGAAGGCCGGCCACAGCAGCGCCGACACCAGGATCGCGATGAGCAGGGGGATGATGAGCAGCTTCAACTGGATGACGAGCCAGACGGTCACGCCGGCCGCCGCGGCCAGGACGAGCAGGCGCCATGCGTAGGCGGTTGCCACTCGGAGGCCGCGGGGGACGGTGTCTCCGCTTTCGGGATCCGCGGTGACGGCGGGCCCCGGGGGGCGGCGGAAGGCACCGAAGAACGAACCGCGTGCGTCGGGTCCGGAGCCGGTCATCCCGCCAGTCTAGGCGTCGCGTGCAGCCGCGGTGATGTCCGTGGCCGTGGTTAGGCTGGGGCGGGTGAGACCGACCTTGAGCGCCGCGGAAGCCCGTCGTGTCGCGGTGTCGGCACAGGGTTTCGGGCGTCCCCCGGCGGGCGCTCCCGGCACCCGCGCGCTCTCGGCAGCGGTGCGGCGGATGGGCACGCTGCAGATCGATTCGGTGAACGTCTTCGCGCGTTCGCACTACATGCCGCTGTTCTCGCGCCTGGGCCCGTACGACACCGACGCCCTCGACCGGCTGCTGTTCGCCCGCCGCGCGCCGTACGTGGAGTACTGGGCGCATGTCGCGTCGTTCATCCCCGCCGGGGACTGGTCGCTGTTCGACTTCCGCATGCGGGAGTTCCGGGAGAAATTCGCTTCCGCGCCCGACTCCTGGGCGCGCACGCACGCCGACACGGTCGCGTGGGTGCGGGCGGAGCTCGCCGCCCGCGGGCCGCTGCGCCCGGCCGAGCTCGAAGGCGGCCTCGCCCGCGGCCGGGTCGGCTCCTGGTGGGAGTGGAGCGACGTCAAGCACGCCCTGGAATACCTCTGGCTCTTCGGTGACGTCGCGATCGCCGGGCGTCGCGGCTTCGAACGTCGCTACGCGCTGGCCGAGCACGTGATCCCCGCCGACGTGCTCGCCGCCCCGGTGCCCCGCGGCGACGCGGTGCGGGAGCTGGTGCGGCGCGCGGCACGGGCGTACGGCGTCGCGACAGCGGCCGACCTCGCCGACTACTGGCGCATCCGCGACCGTCCCGCTGTGCTCGCCGCGGTGCGCGATCTCGTCGACGCCGGCGAGCTCACCCCCGTCACCGTGCAGGGATGGACGTCCGGGGGCCGGCCCGCGCCGGCCTGGATGCACCGGGATGCGGTGGTGCCGCGTCGGGTGGATGCGGCAGCGGTGCTCACGCCCTTCGATCCGCTGGTGTGGTTCCGGGAGCGCGCCGAGCGGCTCTTCGGATTCGCCTACCGCATCGAGATCTACACGCCCGCCCCCCGCCGCCGTTACGGGTACTACTCCCTCCCGGTGCTGGTGGGCGACGACGTCGTGGGACGCGTGGATCTGAAGGCCGACCGTGCGCGCAGCACGCTGCTGGTCCAGTCGGCGTGGTGGGAGCCGGGCCGCCCGGCCGACGCGCCCGGGCGCCTCGCCGAGGTGCTCGAGGCCGCGGCGCGCTGGCAAGGGCTGGCGGACGTGTCGATCTCGCGCTGGGGTGACGCCGTGGAAGACCTCGCGGCTGCTCTCCCCCGGGCGGGCCGGCACGACCGCGCCGACGCCGAACCGGTCGCCCTCGCGTCAGAGGAACCGGGATGAGGCGCCGCACCGCCGTGATCGGCAGCATCGCCGCCGCCCTCCTGATCGCCGCGGGGGCGGTGGCGTGGGTGGCCACGCGGCCCGTCGGCGCGGAGAGCACCGCTCTCGCCTTCCTGCGGGCGCTGGAATCCGGCGATGCCGACGCTGTGGCGGACCTGATCGTGCCGGCGGACCCCGAGCCTGCCGACGCATTCGCCGCCGCCTCGTCCTACCCCCAGCGGCTGCGCATCGACCAGCTCACCGAGACCGGATCGCACGCCGCCGTGCGGGCCACGGCCGTCTTCGACGGCGCCGAGCGGGAGATCTCCTTCGGACTGCGCCTCGTCGATGGCCGGTGGCGCGTAGCCGACGACGCCCTCGCCGCGGTGGAGGTCAGCACGACCGTCGGCGACGCTGTCGCGGTGGGCGACGTGCTCGTCCCTGCGGGCACGGTGTCGCTGCTTCCTGCCGTGTACGAGTTCTCCGCGGTCCCGCGCGGACTCGTCGACGGCTCGGTGACCGCCGCGGTCTCCACCGACCGGACGACGGATGTGCAGGTGGAGGCGTCGCTGTCGCCCGAGGCGGTTCCGCGCCTGCAGGAGCAGCTCGACGCCTACGCGCGGGAGTGCACGAGCGGTGGCGCGGCGGTTCCCGAAGCCTGTGGCCTGCGGATCCCGTGGGCCGCGGATCTGGCCTCGGCATCCGCGTTCGCGTACCGCGTCGAACGGTTCCCCGTCCTCGCCCTGTCCCCCGATGTGCGCACGTTCACCGCATCCGGAGGGATCGTCGTCGCGACGGTGACCGGGGTGGACCGCACAGGTGCGGAGGCCTCGTTCACCTACCGCGACGACGCGTGGACGCTGCGCGGAGACGTCGTCGTCACCGGTGAGGACATCGTCCTCGCCGTGCGCTGACGCGTCAGAACTGAACGCGCGGCGGCTCGGAGATGGGCGCGCCGTCGACGACCTCGAAGAACTCGCGCTCGGTGAAGCCGAGGTTGCGGGCGAAGAGGTTGTTCGGGAACACCTTGATCTTGGTGTTCAGCTCCCGCACTCCGCCGTTGTAGAAGCGGCGCGAGGCCTGGATCTTGTCCTCGGTGTCGACGACCGCCTGCTGCAGCTGCAGGAAGTTCTGACTCGCCTGCAGCTGCGGGTACGCCTCCGCGACGGCGAAGATCGACTTCAGCGCCTGCTGCATGTGGCCTTCAGCGATGCCTGCTTCGGCCGGTCCGCCCGCCGAGAGCGTCTCCGCACGCGCACGCGTGACGTTCTCGAAGACCGCCTTCTCGTGTCCGGCGTAGCCCTTGACGGTCTCGATGAGGTTGGGAAGCAGGTCGGCGCGCCGTTTGAGCTGCACCGTGATGTCGCTCCATGCCTCGTCGACGCGCACGTTCAGCTGTACCAGCGAGTTGTACGTCGCCCACAGGTAGATGCCGGCGATGACGATGATCGCGACCACGATCAGGACAGGGATGAGAACTTCCCACATGTCCGAGTCTCCGTTCGATGAGTGCACTCATCCTAACGGGGCGATCGCGGCGTTCTGTGCACTGTCTGCATCTCCCAGTTCTTACCCACCCAGAACCCGGTCGAGGTAGCCGTTCGCGAACACGCGGCCAGGGTCCAGGCGGTCGCGCACGGCCGCGAAATCGTCGAAGCGCGGGTAGCGCGCGCGCAGGGCGTCGGCGTCCAGCCCGTGCTCCTTCCCCCAGTGCGGCCGGCCGCCGTGCGCCGTCATGAGCTCCTCAACCGCCTCGAAGTACTCCGTGGGGTCTTCGCGCCAGTACCGGTGCACGGCGAAATACGCGCTGTCGCGTTCGTACGCGGTGGAGAGCCATCGATCATCGGCGGCGGCGACGCGCACCTCCACCGGGAACGAGATCCGCCACCCGCGATCGGCGATGAGGTCCCGCAGGTCGCGCATCACGGCCACGAGCCGTTCGGCCGGGACGGCGTACTCCATCTCGCGGAACCGCACCGAGCGATCCTGCGTGAACACGCGCGCGGAGTGGTCGGTGTACGTGCGGTTGCCGAACGTGCGTCCGGCCAGCCGGGAGACCGGAGGGATGACCGCGGGAACGACCGCGCCGGCCGCGCACGCGACGCGGTAGACGCCATTGGCCATGAGGGACTCGTCCACGAAGCGGCGCACGCGCGGAAGCGGGCGGCGCACTGCTCGCTCGGGCAGGCGCGTATTCGTCTTGGTGACCGCCACGTCGGTGCCGGGGAACCAGTAGAACTCGAAATGGTCGGCACCCGTGTGCGCTGCGATGCCGGCGAGGGTCTCGGCGAGCGGTTCGGGCCGCTCGACCGCTTCCAGGAGGAAGGCCGGTACGCACTGCAGCGTCACCTCCACGATCACCCCGAGAGCGCCCAGACCGAGCGCGAGGGCGGGAAGCAGCTCCGGGTCGTTGTCTTCGTCGACGGTGAGAAGCGCGCCGTCGCCGGCGACGAGGGTCACCCCCACGACCTGTGCGGAGAGCCCGGCGAAGCGAGCGCCGGTGCCGTGCGTGCCGGTGGAGATCGCGCCCGCGACCGTCTGCCGGTCGATGTCGCCGAGGTTCTGCATCGCCAGGCCGTACGGCGCGAGCAGGCGCGGCATCTCCCACAGCCGCGTGCCAGCCCGGACGGTCACGCGGGCTCGCTCGGTGTCGACGGCGACGAGCCCGCGGAGATCCGACAGGTCCACCAGCACGTCGTGCGGCACCGCGATCCCGGAGAAGCTGTGGCCCGCCCCCACGGCCTTCAGGCGCAGCGATCGGGAGGCCGCGGCGGTCACCGCGCGGCGCACGGCGGGGACGTCGGCGGGATACTCCACGCGCGCCGGGCGGGCGGAATGGGTGCGCGCCCAGTTGCGCCACGTGCCTCCGGGCCGGGTCACAGGAAACTCCGTCCCTCGCCGCGGTAGGTCGGCAGCTCGCCCACCGTCCGGCCGTTCTCCACGAGATGGTAGCGGTCGACGCGTTCGGCGAGCTCGCCGCTCTTGGCGTGACGGAACCACACCCGCTCGCCCAGCCGCAGCGGCCGTGCCGCCCGTCCGCGCAGCGGCGTCTGCACCTCGCCGGCTCCCTCGCGCGGGAGCATCCGCAGGCCCGCGGGCCAGACCGGCGTCGGCTGTCGTGACCCCGACGGCGGACCCGAAGCGATCCACCCGCCGCCGAGCACGGTGACCACGTCGGGCAGCGGTTTGCGCACGACCTCGAGCCCGAACGCGGCGGCCGGCGCGGGCGTGAAGGCGCGGTACCCGTCGAAGAGGTGACCGGCGAGCAGTCCGCTGCCGGCGGTGAGCTCGGTGACCGCCGCCTCGGCGGCGGTGCGCTCGAGCGAACCGGTCCCGCCGCCGTTGACGAACTCGAGGTCGGCGAGCTCCCGCACACCGTCCACGACGGCCGCCCGGCGCTCGGCCAGCTCGACGGCCGAACGCTGCTGCATCCACCGGATCACCGGGTCGCCCACTCCGGTGGCGTCGCCTCGCCCCGCCACCTGTGCCTCGTACATCATGAGACCCACCAGACGGAACCCGGGGCGGGCAGCCACGCGGCGGGCCAGGCCGGCGGCCTCACCCGGGTCGTGGACGGGTGAGCGCCGCACGCCGATGTGCCCGAGGACACCGGCCCGCCACGACGCGTCGACATCGATCGCGACCCGGATCTCCGGGCGCGATCCGGGAGCGGCGACGGCATCGACCAGGTCCAGCTGGGCGGGATCGTCGATCATGAGCGTGATGCGCGCGGCGGCGCGGTCGTCCGCGACCAGTGCCGCCAGCGCCTTCCGGTCGACGCTCGGATACCCCAGCACGATGTCGTCGTGGTCGCGCGCGAGCCACAGTGCCTCGGGGAGCGTGAAGGCCAGGATGCCGCGGTACCCGGGCAGGGCGAGCACCGCGTCCAGCACCCCGCGCACGCGCACCGACTTGCTCGCCACCCGGATCGGCACTCCGCCGGCGCGCACGAGCAGGTCGGCGGCGTTGTAGCGGAGCGCCTCGAGCGAGAGGACGGCGACCGGTCCCGACAACTCCTCCGTCGCCGCGTCGAGGGCACGCCAGTGCGCGGGTCCGCCCTCGGGAGAGGCGGGGCCCGAGAGGAGATCGATCGTCATGGGGCGCACCCTCGCACACGCATGGGGTCAGCCTACGAGACCGGTCAGGCCACGGCGGGCAGGGCGACGGTGAACGTCGCGCCCGAACCGGGGCGCCCCTCCGCCCGCACGGAACCGCCGTGCAGCTCGGCGATCCGCGCGACCGACGCCAGTCCCAGGCCCGTCCCGGAGAACTCCTCCTGGGAGTGCAGCCGCGCGAGCGGCCGGAACAGCCGCTCGGCGTCTTCCGGGGCGAAGCCGTCGCCGTCGTCGCTGATCGCGAACGTCATCGTGCCCTCGCCGGCACTCACCGCGGTGACCGCGATGCGGGCGGCCGCCTTGCGTGCGGTGAACTTGACGGCGTTGCCCAGGAGGTTCTCCAGCAGCGAGTGCAGCAGCACGGGATCAGCCCATGCCTGCAGGTGCTCGTCGACGTCGATCCGCAGGTCGCGGTGGGGATGGCGGCGGCGCAGGTCGTCGGCGATCGTCCGAGCCATCCCGGTGAGGTCGCAGCGCTCCGGCTGGAGCGGCTGCCCCGTGATGCGGTAGATCGACAGCATCCGCTCGATCTGAGCCGACATCCGCTCCCCCGCCCGCAGGATGGCGGCGGCGTACTCGGCGGCATCGACGGCGTCGGCGCCCTCGGAGACGAGTTCGGCGTAGCCGGTGACCACCCCGAGCGAGCCCCGCAGGTCGTGCACGAGCGTGTGCATGGCGGCGTCGAGGTCGTCGGCGCGTGCCGCGAACCGATCGCGCTCGGCACTGCGGCGCCCGATCGCCCCGCGCAGCTCGAGATTCTCCACCGCCACGGCAGCGGTGTCGGCCAGGACCTCCAGCCGTCGCAGGACCTCGGGGTCGGGGTGGGTCTGCTCCGCCCAGTACGCTCCCAGCGCGCCGATCGGATCGGCCGAGCGCACGGGCGCCATCGCGAGGCTGGCGACGAAGGTCGGGCGATACGCATCGTGGGGGACGCGGTCATCCGAATAGATGTCGGGGATGACGACGGTCTCGCGGTGCAGCATCGCCCAGCCGCTGACACAGGAGGTCAGGGGGAACCGGTGCCCCTTCCACAGCGGGGCGATCGCGTTCTCCTCGGCGTAGAAGCACTCCCCGTCCTCCCGGAAGACGAAGGTCGCGCCATCCGCCCCGGTCAGCTCGCGCACCGCTTCGGCCACGATCTCGGTGATCTCCGACAGCCGCAGGGCGGTGGAGAGTCGCTCGACGGTGCGCGTGAGCGCATCCGGGCCGACGACGGGCGCCGTTGTGGTCACGCTCATTGATGTCCCCCCACGGAACGGACACGGGTATCCGCCGCGCCAGCTTATCCCCTACGCTGTGCCGCAGAAGCTGTCTCCGCGCCCCGATCCGGGAGGTCCGCATGGCTGTGTTCTCGCGAGGATTCGGCGCCCGGCGCCGCGAATCGGCGCCGGATCTGCCGCCGGGGCAGTACCTCACCGAGGACTTCCCCGTCCTCTCAGCAGGGCCCACCCCGCGCATCCCCACCGACGAGTGGTCCTTCACGATCCGCAACGAGCACGGAGCGGCCCGCACGTGGACGTGGGACGAGTTCCTGGCCCTGCCCATCGAGGAGGTCGCCACCGACATCCACTGCGTGACGCGCTGGTCCAAGCTCGGCACATCCTGGCGCGGGGTGTCCTTGGACACGCTCCTGGCCGAGGTCGAGACGGAGTACGAGTATGCGATGGCGCATTCGTACGGGGGCTACACGACCAACGTGCCGCTGGAGGATCTCACCGATGGCAAGGCGTGGGTCGCGTTCGAGTTCGACGGCGCTCCGCTGGATCCCGAGCACGGCGGCCCTGCCCGCCTGCTGGTCCCTCACCTGTACTTCTGGAAGAGCGCGAAGTGGGTGCGCGGTCTCACGATGCAGAACCACGACGACCCCGGGTTCTGGGAGCAGAACGGCTACCACCTCCACGGCGATCCGTGGCGCGAGGAACGCTACTGGTGATCGTCGGGGGCTGGTCACCGGCCCAGGTGGCGCACGTGGAGAACGCGACGCCCACCGCGCGGATCCTCCGACTGCGGGTGCCGGGCTGGCCGGGGAACCTCCCGGGGCAGCACCTGGATCTGCGCCTGACGGCCGAGGACGGCTATCAGGCGGTGCGGTCGTACTCGATCGCGTCCTCCGGGCCCGGCGAGGAGGTCGAGCTCGGTGTGGACGAGGTCGCGGACGGGGAGGTGTCGCCCTATCTCGTCCACGACGTGCGCCCCGGTGACGAGCTGGAGGTGAAGGGGCCCCTCGGCGGGTTCTTCGTGTGGCACGCCGACGATCCCTCACCCGTGCAGCTGATCGCGGGCGGCTCCGGGATCGTGCCCCTCTTGGCGATGGCCCGCGCCCGGGCCGCTTCGGCGTCCACGGCACCGTTCCGCCTCCTGTATTCGGTGCGCTCAGCCGATGACGCGATGTTCCGCGCAGAGGTGGAGCGGCTGGATGCGGCGGGCGTGGCGCTCACGTGGGTCTACACGCGCAGCGCCCCTGTGGGGTGGGGAGGGCGGGTGGGCCGCGTCACGGCCGCGGATCTGCGCACCGCCACGGCCCCGGTCGAGGAGACGCCCGCGGTGTTCGTGTGCGGGCCGACCGGGTTCGTCGAAGCCGTCGCATCCGCCCTCGTCCAGCTCGGTCACGACCCGGCCCGCGTGCGGACCGAACGATTCGGAGGTGCATGATGGTCGGATCCGATCCCCCCGGACCCGTGCGCGTGGTGGACGGCAATGCTCTGGCCGGAATGCTCGCCGGCGCCCTGGCCGTGGACGCGACGGCGCTGCCGCTGACCTGCGGGCATTGCGGTTCGCGGTTCGTGCTGGCTCAGACGGTCGTCGAACGGGAGCCCGCGTCCGCGCTCGTGCGGTGCCGATCGTGCACGCACACGCTCCTGACCCTCACCGAGGAGCCGGACGAGCTCGTCGTGCGGATGGGCGCCGTGGAGATGCGCTTCCCCCGTTAGCCCGGCTCCGGCTCCGCCGACCGTGCCGCCCACGTTCGCGGGGCGGTGCGACGGTACCCCCGGTGGGACTCGAACCCACACTGAAGCGATTTTAAGTCGCCTGCCTCTGCCATTGGGCTACGGGGGCCGGTGCCTCCGTTCCCACCGTAGCGGTCAGCCCTGCGCGGCGACCTTCTCGCTCGCGGCGGACTTCGCGGCGGGCTTCTTCTCCTCGACGGCCGGGGCCTGCGCCGGACGCGGACGCGCGGCGAACTCCTCGAACACACGACGCGGGGTCTGCACGGCTTCGAGGTTGACGATGTCGCGGCCGAGCCAGAGGTTGTTCCACCAGCCCCACAGGACGCGCCACTTGCGCTCCCACGTCGGCATCGCCAGGCCGTGGTAGCCGCGGTGGGCGATCCACGCCAGGAAGCCCTTGATCGCGATCTTGCCCGACTGGAACACGCCGTTGTACAGGCCCAGGCCCGCGACGGCACCGAGGTTCTTGTGGAAGTACTCCTTGGGCTCCTCGCCGCGCAGCACGGCGGTGATGTTCTTCGCGAGCAGCTTGCCCTGACGCACCGCGTGCTGGGCGTTGGGGACGCAGTATCCGCCCACTCCCCCGCCGGTCAGGTCGGGGACGGCGGAGACGTCGCCGGCCGCCCATGCGCCGTGGACGATCTCCTCGGCGGTGCCCACGCGCAGGTCGGGGCGCGTGCGGATGCGTCCGCGCTCCTCGACGGGCAGGTCTCCGCCGCGCACGACGGTGGGGTTGGCCATGACGCCGGCCGTCCACACGATGATGTCGGTGGGGATCGTCTCACCCGAGGACAGCTCGACGTTGCCGCCGACGGCGCCGGTGACCTGCGTGTCCAGGTGCACGTAGGCGCCGCGCTTGGCGAGGTCCTTGAGCACCCACTCGCTCGTCTTCAGCGACACCTCGGGCATGATCCGGCCCATGGCCTCGATGAGGTGGAAGTGCGTCTCGTCGAAGGAGAGCTGCGGGTACCGCTTCAGGAGCGAGGAGGCGAAGGAGCGCAGTTCGGCGAACGCCTCGATGCCCGCGAACCCGCCACCGACGACCACGACCGTCAGCAGACGCTCGCGTGCGGGGCCGGGAGGAAGCACGGCCGCCTTGTCGAAGTTCGACAGCAGCAGGTCGCGCACGGCGACGGCCTCTTCGATGGTCTTCAGGCCGATGGCGTTCTCGGCGATGCCCGGGATGGGGAAGGTTCGCGAGACGGCACCGGCGGTCACGACGATCTGGTCGTACTCCTGCTGCCACGGCTCGCCCGCGATCGGGGTGATCGTGGCCACCTTGTGGGCGTGGTCGATCCCGGTCACCTTCGCCGCGATGACGGTGGTCCGCCGCAGGTGGCGGCGCAGGGCCACCACCGCGTGCCGCGGCTCGATCGAGCCGGCGGCGACCTCGGGAAGGAACGGCTGGTAGGTCATGTACGGCAGCGGGTCGACGATCGTGACCTCTGCTTCGCCGCGTCGGAGCTGCTTCTCGAGCTTCCACGCGGTGTAGAAGCCTGCGTAGCCGCCACCGACGATGAGGATTCTGGGCACGGTGCTGGTCACGGTGGAAGGGACTCCTAGGTGGGTGGACGGCTCGGCGTGCGAGACTCGCGTGCCAATCGGATGCGCCGGGCAGCAGCGGTGAGGCCGAGCACGACCATTATAGACGCGATGGTGCCTGCGGCGAGCGGCAGGCTGCCGTACCGCAGGGACTCCTCGGTCGGCAGGAGCGGATTGGGCGGCTCCGTGGCCGCCTCCGCGGCCGCCAGCGGGGGCACCTCGACGGGTCCGCTCGTGGGCTGCGGCACCGGATCCGCATCGGCGCGCCGGTAGAGCCGGATCCACTCGGCAAGGTCACCCATGGGGTTCGCCGACACCGGCGGAACCGGTGCGCTGACGGCGGCGGCGGCGTTGACGAGGCCGTATCCGTACAGCAGATCGGGGCGCGAGGTGGCCCCGGCGGCCGGGGTCGCAGTGCTGATGATGCGGTTGAGTACGTTGTTCGCATCCATCCCCGGGTGGGCGGAGCGCACGAGGGCCACGATGCCGGCGACGATGGGCGCGGCGCCGCTGGTGCCGTTCCACTGCACGAGCGTGCCGTCGGCCGAGACGCCCATGAGCCGTTCACTGGGCGCGGAGACCCCGATCGTGATGCCCTGCGTGGATGCGTCGACGCTGGCGGTGCCGGAGGGATCGACGCCGCCGACGGTGAGCACGCCGGGGATGGTCGCCGGGGCGCCCACGCGCGTCGTACCGCTGCCGCGGTTTCCCGCCGCGACCACGATGACGACGTCGTTGTCGAATGCGTACGAGAACGCCTCATCCCACGACGGGTCCCAGTCCAGGGTGTTGGTGGTGAGCGACATGTTGATGACCTGGGCGCCGTTGTCCACCGACCAGCGGATCGCCTGCGCGATCTGGTCGCGCACGGGCACCTCGCGCCCGGAGATGTCGATGGACACCGACAGGATCTCCGCCTCGGGCGCCACGCCGATCATGCCGCGCCCCTCGCCGGTGCCGCGCGCCCCCGCGAGGGAGGCGACCCAGCTGCCGTGGTTGGCGTTCATCCCGCCGATGGGTGTGCGGCCGTCGGGGCTGCCCAGTTCCGACACATCCGTGCCGTCCACGACACCGGCGAACTCGACGGGGTCGCGGCCGACCCCCGTGTCGATCACAGCGATGCGGATACCGGCCCCGCGCGTGGTCTGCCAGGCGTCACGCACACCGTACTGGTCGAGCCAGTACTCCCCCGCCCGTACCGGATCGGTCGGGTCCTCGGGCACGACGGCCGCCCCGGTCAGGCTGCCGGCGACGGCCAGCGCGGCGGCGGCGGCCCACAGGCGTCTCATCCCGATGCCCCGGGATTCGCGCACGTGCAGCGCTGCAGCGACCAGCCGGCGCGTTCGAGGGCCCGGTCTCCGATGGGGTTCACGCCCGGCCCCGCGGCCAGGGCGTGGCCGGCGAGGGCGTGCAGGCACTTCACGCGCGTGGGCATGCCCCCCGCCGAGATCCCGGCGATCTCGGCGGGCTCCCCATAGGCGGCCCGGTCGCGCAGGTAGGACTCGTGGGCCCGCTGATAGGCGGCCCGCAGCTCCTCGTCCTCGTCGAGCTCCGCCGCGAACTCACGCATGACGTGATCGGCCTCCAGCACCGACATCGCCGCGGTCGCGCCGGGGTGGCTGAGGTAGTAGAAGGTGGGGAACGGCGAGCCGTCCGTCAGGCGCGGCGCCGTGGCCACGACGACGGGGTTGCCGCACACGCAGCGCGCCGCGATGCCGACGACGTCGCGGGCGGGCCGGCCGAGCTGTTCGTGCAGGACCGCGAGGTCGGCGTCGCTGGCGGGCGGCAGGGTCGGCGTGCTCATCCTCGCCAGATTATCGCGAGCGACTGCGAAGGCGCTGGAGACGGTCGTACGACGTCACGGAGCCGGTGGCGCCGGGACGCCGATCGTCGGCGCGGCAGTGCGGGCGAGACCGGCGGTGGCCACCGAGCGCACCAGCTGCGACATCCAGTCGGTGCGTGTCACGGCGACGTCGTCGGTGACTTTGTCCTCCTCCTGCGGCACCGCCGCGGCGGGCAGGTCGTTGTCGACGAGGTACACGACTTCGCCCGGGCGCACGTAATACAGCCGCTCGCGCGCCTGGGTCGTGATGTACGCGGGATCGGTCCACCGCTCGCGCTGGGCCTCGAGGTCGGCGACCTCCTTCTCGCTGAGGGCGACCGCCTCCTGTAGCGCAGCGATCTGCTGCCGCTGATCCAGGTAGGTGCCCACCGTCGGCGCCAGCACGAAGGCTGCCAGCACGACGAGCCCGAGCATGATGACCATGAACCCGGACAGGCGGATGCCGCCGAGCCATCCGCGGACGTCGACGCGGTCGCGTCCGGACGTGCGAGAGGGGGAGGCCGGTCCTGTGGGCACGGCCTCCCCCTCTCGTCGTGGCTTCGTGTCGCTTACGCGGTGTAGCGCGGGAAGGCCGAGCGGCCCGCGAACTCCGCCGCGTCGCCCAGCTCCTCTTCGATGCGCAGAAGCTGATTGTATTTCGCGACCCGCTCGCTGCGCGCGGGCGCGCCGCTCTTGATCTGCCCCGAGTTCACTGCGACGGCCAGGTCGGCGATCGTGGTGTCCTCGGTCTCGCCGGAGCGGTGCGACAGCATCGTGGTGTAGCCCGAGCGGTGAGCCAGGTCGATCGCGTCCAGGGTCTCGGAGAGGGTGCCGATCTGGTTCACCTTGACCAGGAGCGAGTTGGCGGCGCCGCGGGCGATGCCGTCGGCCAGGCGCTGCGGGTTCGTGACGAACAGGTCGTCGCCCACCAGCTGCACGCGCTTGCCGAGCTTCTCCGTCAGTGCGGTCCAGTTCTCCCAGTCGTCCTCGGCGAGGGCGTCCTCGATCGTGACGATCGGGAAGGCGTCGACGAGCTCGATGTAGTAGTCGGTCAGCTGGTCGGCAGTCCAGTCGCGGTTGTCGAGGCGGTACACGCCGTCGGTGAAGAACTCGGTGGCGGCGACATCCAGCCCCAGGGCGATCTCGCTGCCCGGGGTGAAGCCGGCCTTCTCGATCGCGCGGACGAGGAACTCCAGGCCCTCGCGGTTGCTGGGCAGGTCGGGGGCGAAACCGCCCTCATCGCCGAGGCCCGTGGCGTAGCCGGCGGCCTTCAGCTCGCCCTTGAGGACGTGGTAGACCTCCGCACCCCAGCGCAGCGACTCCGCGAAGCTCGACGCGCCGATCGGAGCGAGGAAGAACTCCTGCATGTCGATGCCGTTGTCGGCGTGCTCGCCGCCGTTGATGACGTTGAACAGGGGAACGGGCAGGAGGTGCGCGTTGGGTCCGCCCAGGTAGCGGAACAGCGGCAGGTCGGCGCTGTCGGCGGCCGCTTTGGCCACCGCCAGGCTCACGCCGAGGATCGCGTTCGCGCCGGCGCGCGACTTGTTCTCGGTGCCGTCGGTCTCGATGAGGATCTCGTCGACGATGCGCTGCTCGCTCGCCTCCACGCCCTCGATCGCGGGGCCGAGCTCGTCGATGACGGCGGCGACGGCCTTCAGCACGCCCTTCCCGCCGTAGCGGCTCTTGTCTCCGTCGCGCAGCTCGTAGGCCTCGAAGGCGCCGGTGGATGCGCCGGACGGGACGGCCGCGCGCTGGACGATGCCGTCGTCCAGCAGCACCTCCACCTCGACGGTCGGGTTTCCGCGCGAGTCCAAGATCTCGCGCGCGTTGACAGCCTCGATAAGTGCCACGAAGGACTCCCTAGGTTCTGGGGGTGAGGTTTCAGCGGAGCATCGTCGGTCCGGGTCGAGTCTAGTGATCCACCGGTGGCGGCACAGGGCCGTCAGCCCGCCGCATCCGTCACGATCGCCAGCGCGACGCCGTCCCAGCCCTTGCGATCGAGGGTCTGCAGGGCCGTCGCGTCGAAGCGGGGATCCGACCCGAGCATCTCCAGGCCGCGCTGCGTGCCCGTCACCTGGGAGTTCCGGCTGTGCGGATCGGCGACCTCACCGGATCGGCCGATGTTGTCGACGACGACGACCGTTCCCGGCCGCCCGAGCCGTGCCGCCCAGTCGAGGTAGACCGTGTTGGACTCCTTGTCCGCGTCGATGAAGACGAGGTCGAAGGGCTCCTCGCCCGCCAGGTTCGGCAGCACATCGGCCGCGCGCCCCTCCCGCACCTCGACCCGATCGGCCACACCCGCCCGCTGGAGATTTCCCCGCGCGATGGCGGCGTTGCGCGGTTCGGCTTCGATCGAGACGACACGCCCGCCGGCGGGGAGGGCGCGCGCGAGCCAGATCGTGGAGTAGCCGCCGAGGGTGCCGATCTCCAGCACACGGCGGGCGCCGCTGATCCGCGCCAGCAGGTGCAGGAACTTGCCGTTCACCGGCGCCACTTCGATGGCGGGCAGGCCTGCCTCCTCCTGCGCGGCGATGGCCGCCTCCAGGTCGGGGTCGTGCCCGACGAGGGTGTCGGAGAGGTAGGCGTCGAGGCGGTTCCAGGCGTCGGCGGTGGGTGCGGTCATCCCTCCACACTTCCCATGCCGCCGCGCGCGGTCAAGCCTGCGTGCGTTCGACGACGGCCTGCAGCAGGGCCACGCCCGTCTCGGCGTCGTCGACCGTGACCACGAACTGCTTCCCGTCGCGCTTGGTCACCTGGATCGCCTCGCCGGCGCGCGTGACGATGCCGAACCGGCCGGGCGTCCAGCGCCACCCCCATCCGCCGAACTCTCCGACGGGGTTGACGAAGACGACCTCGGCCTCGCGGATGTCGTGCGGGGCGACGCGCCAGCGCGGCAGCCCGACGACGGTCCGCACGGTCAGGCCGGTGTCGTCGACGACCACGCGGTAGACGAGGCCTCCGCCCACCAGAAGCGTCAGGACGACGCCGAGGGCGAGCGAGATCCACCCGGACCCCTCTCCCGTCGCCACGAGCCATACGCCGATCCCGAGGACCAGCAGGGCGGCGGCGACCAGCACCACGCTCGGGGCGAGTGAGGTCGTGGCGGTGCGCACCCACACGGCGCTCTCGTCCGCTCCGAGGGGCAGCGGCTCGACGGGATCGGACGGAACGTCCTCACGCGCGGCGGCGGGCTGCGCGAACCACCCCGCGAGCCCCGCGACGACCCCGGCGGCAAGCCCCGCGAGCAACGGGGCACCCACCATCGGCACGTCGGGCTCCGCCGCGGTCGCCTGCGTGATGACGAGCGCCGTCGGCAGCACGCTCAGGAACGTCACCGTGCCGAGGACGAGCGCGCCCAGGAAGCGGGTCTGACCGCCCACGCCACCCGTGCGCGCGTGGGCGCGCCGGGCCGCGCGTTCGCTCGCGAGCGCCGTAACGCCCAGAAGCACGGAGAGTCCGGCGCCCATCGCGAGAGTCAGGACGGGGAACGACCATGCCGGCCCGAATCCGTCGGCTTCGCCGGTCATGCTCCAGTGGATCGCGACGGTCTCCGGCAGCGACGGCAGCAGCGCCGTCTGGACGATCGCGGCGATCGCCGACATCACGACGGGCACCACGATGCCCACGAGGATGAAGCGGCGACGGGCCTGGTCCGGGCGGCGGATCATGAGGCGTTCCTCTCGTTCGGCTCGCTCGTTTCCGTCCGGGCTCGTGCCACCGTGGGGTGCGGGGCAAGCTCCTTCACGAGGGCGGCGAGCGTGTCGGCCCCGATCCCTTCGGCGGCGGCGCGGGCGACGAGGTCGGCGAGGTCGGCACGCAGGTCGGCGAGCCGCACTGCGGCCGGCGTGATGACCGCACCCCGACCGCGCCGCAGCTCGATGAGCCCCTCGTCTCTCAGGTCCTGGTAGGCGTGCAGCACGGTGTGCAGATTTACGCCGAGAGAATGAGCCACCTCTTTCGCGGACGGCAGCCGCTCGCCCGCGTGGCCGCGCCCGGCCGCGATCTCGCCGCGCACGGACGCCGCGATCTGCGCGAACAGCGGCGTGCCGGCGTGCGGGTCGATCCGGATGAGCATGGCCCAATTCTAGGAGGAATAGAACAAGCGCGTTTCGCGATCCGCGACGGGGCACGACGTCAACCGCGGGCCGGTGGCGTGCGCGTGCGCCGATACGTCGACGGGGTCAGCCCGAGGACCGTGCGGAAGTCGCGCGCGAGGTGGGCCTGATCGGCGTACCCGGCGTCGGCGGCGACCAGCGCCAGCGGCACGGTCGGGTCCTCCCGGATGCGCGCGGCGGCCTCCTGCAGGCGCCGGCGCCGGATGATCGCCGCCGGCGGCAGCCCCACCGTCCGGTGCGCGAGCCGCTGCACCGTCCGCACCGAGACCCGCAGGCGCCGGGCCGCGTCCTCCACCCGCACGACCGCGGGATCGGAGGAGAGCAGATCGACCATGTCGTTGGCCAGCTCCCGCTCGCCCTCGACGGGGCCGACCCGGTCGGCGACCCACGCGGCCATGACGGCGCACGCGGCCGGAACATCCGGCATGGCTGCGCCCACCGCACGCACGAGGCCCGGTTCGTCCAGTCGACGCGAGTCGTCCACGAGGGCGCTCGGCGCGTCGGTGAGCGCGGCCGGGCGCAGCAGCGCGCCCACGGCCCATCCGCGTCCCTGCAGCACCCGCTCCCCCACCCGCGTGGTGGCACCCCACAGGCGCGCCTCTCCGTCCTGGACCACGAGGTTCGCCGCCGGGTACGCGAGGATCGGCTGGCGGGAGACCACCCCGGCGGGCAGATCCCACTGCGGCACCCAGAACCACGACACCGCCCCGACCGCGTCCCCCGGCGCCACGCGGTCCAGTCGCGGAAGACGCTCGGGGAAGAGCACACCACGGGTGCGGTCGGCCATGCCGACACGGTAGCGACCCGCCCCGACACGTGAGGTGTCGCGAATATGCAAGACCGCGTGCCCGCGTCCGGCGCACGATGGCGGCATGACCACGACAGACACCCGCGGCGTCACCGGCGCCCACACCACCGACGGCCGTCCGAACGCCGCCACGAGCCTCACGCCGTTCCTCGTCGTCCCCCGGGCCAAGGACGCGCTGGAGTTCTACCGCGACGTCTTCGGCGCCCGCATCACCGACGTCACCGAGTTCGACGGCGTCGTCGTGCACGCCGGCCTCGACTTCGGCATGGGTCTGCTGCAGCTCGGAGAGCCCTCACCGCAGTACGGCACGGTGCCCCCGCCCGGCGGCGACGCCGCGTGCTACTCGATGGGCGTGTACGTCGCCGACGTCGACACGGTGGTCGCGCGGGCGGCAGCGGCGGGGGCTGCGGTGCGCGAGGAGCCCTCGACGTTCGTCTCCGGAGACCGGTTCGCCAGCATCCGCGATCCGTTCGGCGTGCGCTGGTCGGTCATGAGCCGCGTGGAGGACCTCACCGAGGAGGAGAGCGCCCGCCGCGTCGCCGAGTGGGCGGCGTCCGGCGGGGCGGAGTGAGCGCGGCTCACGACAGCGGGCGGATCTCCAGGTCGCCGACCGTGGCGCCGGGCGAGACCGTGGCGAAGGCGGCATAACCGTCCGCGGCGGCGCGCTCGAGCAGCGCCTTGAGGTTCTTCGTCCGCTGCTCCAGCCGCACGCGGCGGCCATCGGCGACGAGCGCGGCTTTGAGCGCGACCAGTTCGGCAGGGGCGACATCACGGTCGTGCACGAGCACGACGGCGGCGGATGCGGCGTCCTCGCGCTCGGCGACGAGGTCGACGATGCGCTCGAACCCGATCGAGAAGCCCACGGCGGGCACGTCCTGGCCGAGGAACCGGCCGATCATGCCGTCGTAACGGCCGCCGCCTCCCAGCGAGTACGACACCGACGGGTGGGCGAGCTCGAAGATCGTGCCGGTGTAGTAGCCCATGCCGCGCACGAGGAACGGATCGAACTGCAGCGGCACGTCGGCGTCCGCTCGCGCGGCCCCGACGGCATCGCCGAGGGCGACAAGCCACGCGACGACGTCGTCGGGCGCTCCCTCGGGGAGCGCCGCGCGGATCTGCCGCTCGCCGTACGGGTGGTGCTCCAGCGTCCGCGGGCGCTCCAGGAACGCCGCGAACGCGTCGACGGCGGAGGGTGTCGCGCCGCGCTCGCGCAGTTCGCCGGCGACCCCGGCTGCGCCGATCTTGTCGAGCTTGTCGATCGTGATGAGCACGCCCGGGCGCTCCTGGGCGGTGAACCCGAAGCTCCCCAGCATCCACTCCAGCGCCCGGCGGTCGTTGATGCGGATCGTGCCGCCGGTCAGGCCCAGGGCGTCGAGGGTGTCCAGGCTCGCGACCAGCAGTTCGGCCTCGGCCCGGCCGCCGGCGTCGCCGATGATGTCGATGTCGCACTGCATGAACTGCCGGTACCGGCCCTTCTGCGGGCGCTCGGCGCGCCACACCGGGGCGATCTGGACGGCGCGGAAGACCGTCGGCAGCTCGGCGCGATGACTGGCGTAGAACCGCGCCAGCGGCACGGTGAGGTCGTAGCGGAGCCCGAGGTCGGTGAGGGCGGCGGGGTCGTCGGCGGCCGCGCGGATGGCGTCGGCGTCGAGCCCGCGCTTGAGCACGTTGAAGGCGAGCTTCTCGTTGTCGCCGCCGATGCCCGAGTGCAGGCGCGCGTACTCCTCGAGCACGGGCGTCTCGATCTCGTCGAACCCGTGGGCGCGGTAGCGCTCGCGGATGACGGCGAGCACGCGCTCGCGGCGGGCCTTGTCGGCGGGCAGGAAGTCGCGCATGCCGCGCGGTGGGGTGACGGAGGGCACGGACCTCATTCTTCCAGGTCGCGCCGCGCCTGTTCGGCCGCGCGGACGTCGGTCGTCAGCATCCGGAGCCGTTCGCGCAGCGCACGCTCCGCGTCCCATCCCTGCGCGCGGGCGAGCGCGACGAGCCCCAGCAGCGCGTCGCCCAGCTCCGCTTCGCTCGCCGGGTGAGACACCACATCCTGTCCGAGACCCCCGGCATCGCCCGGTGTCTCAGCCGAAGAGTGGTGTCTCACGGGGTCGACGCCCACCTGGGCGGCCTTGCCGAGGAGCTTCTGCGCGAGCGCGAGCGACGGCATGTGCGACGACACCCCGTCCAGCACGCTCGTGCGCTCGCGCTTCTCCGCCGCCTTTGCGGCGTTCCAGTGCACGAGCACCTCCTCGGGCGTGGTCGCCACCGCGTCGCCGAAGACGTGCGGATGCCGCCGCACCATCTTCTCCGTCAGCCCGCGCGCCACGTCGTCGATGCCGAAGGGATGCGCCGCATCCCGCGACGCGATCTCGGCGTGGAACAGCACCTGCCACAACAGGTCGCCGAGCTCTTCACGCAGCTCGTCGGGGGATCCGGCCTCCACCGCGTCGATGACCTCCGCGCTCTCCTCCACGAGGTACGGCACGAGGGCGCGGTGATCGATCCGCTGGGTCCAGACGCAGCGGTCGCGCACGGCCCGCATCGTGTCGGCCGCCTCGCGCAGCGGATCTACGGCTGCGCCGCGGGCGTGGTCTTCCGGTAGTGCCATGCCCGCCACGATACGAGCATCACGGCCAGGACGAGCGAGGTGAGCGAACCGGCCAGCACTCCGAGGGTCGCCTGGTCGCGGAGTGCGGGCTGATCGGCGAAAGCGAGCTCGGCCAGCAGGAGGGAGACGGTGAAGCCGATGCCGCCCAGCGCGCCCACCGCGAGGAGGTCGGCGAGCGGAAGCCGCGCCGTACCGGCGCCGGCGGTGCGCTGGGCGATCCATCCGAACACAGCGATACCGACGGGCTTGCCCGCCACGAGGCCGGCGAACACCCCCCAGAACGCCGGGGAGAGATCGGTCAGCGGCACGGCGGGGATCACCACGAGCGCCGCGGTGAAGGCGAACAGCGGCAGGACCAGCGCGTTGACCCATGGCTCCAGCGCGTGCCGCGTCCGCCGCGCAGGGCCCTGCGACATCGCCAGTCCCAGCGCGACGCCGGCGATCGTGGCGTGCACGCCGGAGCGCGACACGAGCACCCACGTCATCACCGCCAGGACGACCAGCACGACCGAGATCAGGACGTGCCGGGGTCCCCCCAGCTGACGGCTGAGCACGCCGAACACGACGACGAGAGCGAGGGCTGCCAGGAGGCTCACGGCATCGATGCCCGTGGTGAACAGCACCGCGATCAGCACGATCCCCACGATGTCGTCGAGGATCGCCAGCGCCAGGAGGAACACGCGCACGGAGGAGGGCAGGCCGCGGCCGACCACGGCGAGGACCCCCAGCGCGAAGGCGATGTCGGTCGCCGTCGGCACGGGCCATCCGGGCGCAGACGGCCCGCCGCCGGCCATGCCGAGGAAGATGCCGATCGGAAGGAGCACGCCGCCGGCGGCGGCGATCGCCGGCTGCAGCGCCTTGCGGGCGGAGTTCAGCTGACCGCGCGTGAGCTCGACCTGCAGCTCCACCGCGACGGCGAAGAAGAACAGCGCCAGCAGCCCGTCGGCGATCCAGTGGTGGATCGACAGGGTGAACAGTCCCGGCGCCCCGACCTCGAGGTGCAGGACGTCCTGCATCCCCGGACCCAGCGGCGAGTTCGCCACCGCGAGCCCCGCCGCGGCAGCGCCCAGCAGCATCGCGGCGGGCAGGCGAGCCGAGCGCAGGACGGACATGGCACCTCCGGACGAGGCGGATCCCGGTGCGGCGACCGGGGCCCCCGCCCGCCAGAGCCACAGCCTACGTCGCCGCCCGCGCCAGGACACGGGTCCCGGGCGGGTAGCGTTGGCGGGTGCAAGAACTGACCCCCACGGAAGCCATCGACCTCGTCGGCCGCTTCGAGGCCGGCCAGGAACTCCCCGAGGAGATGCGCGCCGACGTGCGCGTGCTCGGCTCGCTCCTGGGACGCGTCCTACGGGAGAGCGGGTCACCGGGGCTGTTCGAGGACGTCGAGCGGCTGCGGACCGCGACGATCCAGGCGTACACCGACGAGACCCCCGAGGCGTTCGCCCGGGCGGCGCGCATCGCCGACGGATTCTCGGTGGCACGCGCCGACGAGGTGGCGCGTGCGTTCACGTGCTACTTCCACCTCGTGAACCTCGCCGAAGAGCACCAGCGCGTGCGCATCCTCCGCGAGCGCGACGGTCGCGCCGGTTCGGCGGATGCGGCGGACTCGATCGCCACCGCGTTCGCCCGCCTGTCGGAGGAGGTGGGCGAAGACGCCGCCCGAGAGCGCCTGCGCGGCCTGCGGTTCCACCCCGTCTTCACCGCCCACCCCACCGAGGCCCGCCGTCGTGCGGTGTCGGCGAGCATCCGCCGCCTGTCGGAGCTGCTCGACGGCTACGACACCGCCGCCGAGGACGGGACCGCCCGCCGCCGCGCCGAGCGTCGCATGCTGGAGGAGATCGACGTGCTGTGGCGCACGGCTCCCCTGCGTGCGGAGAAGCCCTCGCCCACCGACGAGGTGCGATCGGTCATGGGCGTCTTCGACGAGACGCTCTACACCGCCGTCCCGCACGTGTACCGCCGCGTCGACGACACCCTGCAGGGCGACGAGGCCGGGGCACGCGCGCCGATCGTGCGCCCCTTCGTCCGTCTGGGCTCGTGGGTGGGCGGCGACCGCGACGGCAACCCGTTCGTCACCGCATCCGTCACCCGCAAGGCGGCCGCGATCGCGAGCGAGCACGTGCTGCGGGGGCTGGAGCGCACGGCGCTCCGCGTCGGACGCGGACTCACGCTGGATGCCGCATCCACGCCGCCCAGCGACGCGCTCGTGGCCCTGTGGCAGCGGTTGCGCGCCGGTGACGAGGAGGCGGCCGCCGACATCGCGCAGCGGTCGCCGAACGAGCCGCACCGTCGCATCATGCTCCTCCTGGCACGCCGGATCGCGGCCACCCGCACGCGCGACGCCGATCTCGCCTACCGCGACCCCGAGCATCTGCTGGCCGACCTCCGCATCGTGCAGGAGTCGCTGGTCGCCGCGGGAGCCGCGCGCCAGGCGTACGGGCACCTGCAGCAGCTGGTGTGGCAGGTCGAGACGTTCGGCTTCCACCTCGCCGAGCTGGAGGTGCGTCAGCACTCCGCCGTGCACGCGCGCGTCCTCGCGCGCCTGGATGCCGGGGACACCGACGACGAGACCGAAGAGGTGCTCGACACCTTCCGCGCGATCGCGTACATCCAGGAGCGCTTCGGCCCCAAGGCGGCGGGGCGCTACATCGTGTCGTTCACCCGCTCTGCCGACGATCTCGCCGCCGTGCACCGCCTGGCCCGGCACGCCGTGGGCGAGAACGGCACGCCGCCCGTGCTCGATGTCATCCCCCTGTTCGAGACCTTCGCCGACCTGCGGGCGGCCCCCGGCATCCTCGCCGAGATCGTCGGCCACCCCGCCTTCGCGGCCCGCCTGGAGCAGACCGGGCGGCGCCTGGAGGTCATGCTGGGATACTCCGACTCGTCGAAGGACGTCGGCCCCGTCGCGGCCAACCTCGCCCTGTACGAGGCACAGGCCGAGATCGGCGAATGGGCCCAGCGCACCGGCATCGAGCTGACGCTCTTCCATGGGCGCGGCGGGGCGCTCGGGCGCGGCGGCGGTCCGGCGAACTCCGCCATCCTCGCCCAGCCGCCGCACTCGGTCGAGGGGCGGTTCAAGCTCACCGAGCAGGGCGAGGTCATCTTCGCGCGTTACGGCGACCCGGCCATCGCGATGCGCCACATCGACCAGGTCGCCGCCGCGGTGCTCATGGCCTCCGCTCCGTCGAACGAATCCCGCAACCGCGCGGCGGCCGAGAGGTACGCCGACATCGCGCGCACGATGGATGCGGCATCCCGCGAGCGCTTCTTCGCCCTCGTGAAGGCGCCCGGGTTCGCCCCGTGGTTCGCGCGCGTGACCCCGATGGAGGAGATCGGCCAGCTCGCGCTCGGCTCCCGGCCCGCGCGTCGTGGCCTGTCGGTGGAGTCGCTGGAGGACCTCCGCGCCATCCCGTGGGTGTTCGCATGGACGCAGGCGCGCATCAACCTCGCCGGATGGTTCGGCCTGGGCACCGCCCTGGAGGCCGTCGGCGACGAGGAGCGCCTCCGGGAGGCCTACCAGGAGTGGCCGCTCCTGCGCACGCTGATCGACAACGTCGCCATGAGCCTGGCCAAGGCCGACGCCCGCATCGCGCGGCACTACCTCGACCTGGACGACCGCGCCGACCTGGCCGACCTCGTCATGGCCGAGATGACCCTCACGCGGTCGTGGGTCATCCGGGTGACGGGCGGCGACGAGCTGCTGGCCACCAAGCCGGTCCTCCAGCGCGCCGTGAAGATGCGCAGCCCCTACGTCGACGCCCTGTCGCTGCTGCAGCTGCGTGCCCTGCGGGCGCTGCGCGATCCGGACGCCCCCCGCGACCCGGAGCAGGAGCGCCTGCTGCTCCTGTCGGTCAGCGGTGTGGCCGCGGGCCTGCAGAACACCGGCTGACGCGCGCCCGGGCCGCCGAGAGTGCATCGACTCGGCGAGAGTGCACCGGATCTGGTGCACTCTCGCGGGCTTGGTGCACTTTCGGCGTCAGGAGGCGGCGGCGGACACGGCGGGGACGGGCTCGGGGAAGAGCTGGTCGAGCAGCTGCGCCGTCCACGCGATGAGCGCGGCATCCGAATCCGCCGCCGGAAGCGGTACGACAAGGGCCTCGCCGCCGGCGACGACCTTGGCCTTGGGGTGCAGACGCTGCAGGCGCACGCGCATCGAGTCGGGGAGGTTCGCCGGTGCCAGGCGCAGGTTCGGGCCCATCGCCACCACATCCGTGAGACCGGCACGCGCGGCGCGACGGCGCAGGCGCGCCACCGCGATGAGGCCTTCCACTTCGCGCGGCGGTTCGCCGTAGCGGTCGCGCAGTTCGTCGACGACCGCGTCGATCGCGTCGTCCTTGGCGGTGGCGGATGCCGCGGCCGAGAGCTTCTGGTAGGCCTCCAGGCGCAGCCGCTCGCTGTCGATGTACGTCTCCGGCAGGCGCGCATCCACCGGAAGCTCCAGGCGCAGCTCGGTGGGTCCTTCGGTCTCCTCGCCGCGGAAGGTCGACACCGCCTCGCCGATCATGCGCAGGTACAGGTCGAAGCCCACTCCGGCGATGTGCCCGGCCTGCTCCGCGCCGAGCAGGTTTCCCGCGCCACGCAGCTCGAGGTCTTTCAGGGCCACCTGCATGCCGCTGCCCAGGTCGTTGTTGACCGCGATCGTCTCCAGGCGGTCGGCGGCGGTCTCCGACAGCGGCTTGGTGTCGTCGTAGAGGAAGTACGCGTAGGCGCGCTCGCGTGCGCGGCCCACGCGCCCGCGCAGCTGGTGCAGCTGCGACAGGCCGTACTTGTCGGCGCGATCGATGATGATCGTGTTCGCGTTGGAGATGTCCAGCCCCGTCTCCACGATCGTCGTGCACACCAGCACGTCGGCCCGGCGCTCCCAGAAATCGTCCACGACGTGCTCGAGCGCGTTCTCGCCCATCTGGCCGTGGGCGACGGCGATGCGGGCCTCCGGCACGAGTTCGGCGAGGTCGGCAGCGACCCGCTGGATCGACTTCACGCGGTTGTGCACGTAGAACACCTGGCCCTCGCGCAACAGCTCCCGGCGGATGGCGGCGGCGATCTGCTTGTCGTTGCGCGGGCCCACGTACGACAGGATCGGGTGCCGGTCCTCGGGCGGGGTCTGCAGCGTGGACATCTCGCGGATGCCGGTGACGGCCATCTCGAGCGTCCGCGGAATGGGCGTGGCGCTCATCGCGAGGATGTCGACGTTCTTCTTGAGCTTCTTCAGCGCGTCCTTGTGCTCGACGCCGAACCGCTGCTCCTCGTCGATGATGAGAAGACCCAGGTCTTTGAACACGACCTTCTCGGTGAGGATGCGGTGCGTTCCGATCACCATGTCGATCGTGCCGTCGGTGAGACCGGCGAGGATCTCGCGGGCGTCCTTGTCGCTCTGGAACCGGGAGAGGGCGCGCACCTTGACGGGGAATCCGGCGAAGCGCTCGGTGAAGGTCTCGGTGTGCTGTTTGACCAGCAGCGTGGTGGGGACGAGCATCGCCACCTGCTTGCCGTCCTGGATCGCCTTGAACGCCGCGCGCACGGCGACCTCGGTCTTCCCGAATCCCACGTCCCCCGACAGCAGCCGGTCCATCGGGATGGGCTTTTCCATGTCGGCTTTGATCTCGTCGATCGTCTGCAGCTGGTCCGGCGTCTCGGCGAAGGGGAACGCCTCTTCCAGCTCCCGCTGCCACGGGGTGTCGGGGCCGAACGCGTGGCCCTTGGACGCCATGCGCGCCGAATAGAGCTTGACCAGTTCGACGGCGATGTCGCGCACCGCCTTGCGCGCGCGTCCCTTGGCCTGCGCCCAGTCGCTGCCGCCCATCTTCGACAGGGTCGGGGCCTCGCCGCCGACATAGCGCGAGAGGAGGTCGAGCTGGTCGGTGGGGACGAACAGCTTGTCGCCCGGGTACCCGCGCTTGGAGGGGGCGTATTCCAGCACGACGTATTCGCGCGTGGTCTTGACGGGGTTGCGCCCGCCGCTGGACACCTCGCGCTGAGCGAGTTCGACGAAGCGGCCGATGCCGTGAGTGGCATGCACCACGAAGTCGCCCGGCTTCAGCTGCAGCGGGTCGACGACATTGCGGCGCCGGGAGGCGAGCTTCTTCACCACGCGGGCGTCGCTTCCGATCGTGCGCCCGTAGAACTCCGACTCGGTGAGCACGGCGAACCGCACCTCGGGCAACTGGAATCCGCGTTCCAGCGGCGCGGCGACCACGTGCACGACGCCGGGCTCGGGCGCGTGCAGCACGTCGTCCACGCGCCGGGCGGCGATCCCGCGCTCGGAGAGCACGTCGCGCGCGCGGTCGACCAGGCCGGCGCCGGATGCGGCGACCACGACGCTCCATCCCTCGGCGACGAGCTCGCCCACGTGGGTCGTGGCGCCCTCGACGTTGCCGTGGAAGGACGGCACCGCCTCACCGCGGATGCGGAGCGTGGTGTCGTCGGTGTCGAGCCCTTCGGCGAAGGCATCCGCCGCGCCGGAGTCGAACGCCGACAGCGTCCACCACACGTCCCCGCGCTCGCGGGCGGCGTCGCGCAGCTGCGCCAGCGTCAGGAAGTCGCCGGCGCCCAGGTCGATCGGCGCGCGCGCCCCCGCCGTCGCCGCCGACCACGCCGCCTCCAGGAACTCCCGGTTGGTCTCGCCCAGGGTCTGCGCCCGGGCCGTGGAGCGCTCGGGGTCGACGAGGGCGACCGCGGCCTGAGCGGGCAGGAAGTCCACCAGCGGCACCAGGGCGTCGACCAGGACCGGCATGAGCGACTCCATGCCGTCGGTCGGGATGCCCTCGCTCATGCGCTCGAGCATCGTGGCGAGTCCCGGCAACTCGTCCTTCAGGGCCTCGGCCCGCTCCCGCACGTCGGCGGTCAGGAGCAGTTCGCGGCTGGGGATGAGGGTGACGCTGGGGACGGCGCCGGGAAGGGAACGCTGGTCGGCCACGGAGAACGCGCGGATCTCGTCCACTTCGTCGCCGAAGAAATCCACCCGCAGCGGGTGGTCGGCGTTCGGGGGGAACACATCGAGGATGCCGCCGCGCACGGCGAACTCGCCCCGACGGGAGACCATGTCGACACGGTGGTAGGCCAGTTCGACCAGCCGCACCACGACGGCCTCGAGGTCGTGGCCGCGGCCCCCGACGGTCAGCTCGATCGCCTCGACGTCACCCAGGCCCGCCGCCAGCGGCTGCAGGGCGCTGCGCACCGACGCGGTCACCACGAGCGGGGCCGCACCATCCCACGCCGCGATGCGGCGGAGGACGTCGATGCGCCGCCCGACCGTCTCGGGGCTCGGGCTCAGCCGCTCGTGCGGGAGGGTCTCCCACGCGGGGAAGTGCAGCACCTCGGCGCCGGGCAGAACGGCGGCGAGCGCCGGCCCGAGCGACTCCGCCCGTCGCCCCGTGGGGGCCACGACGAGAAGGCACGCCGGTCTGCCGTTCTCCCGGCGGCGCTCGACCAGCCCGGCGAGAACCGGCACATCGAGGCCGTCGACGAGGGAGAGGTCGAGGTCGGACACCGCCGCCGAGGCAGCGTCACGGAACGACTCCGCCTGCTCGAGGGCGCGAACGATTCCGGGGACTGTCACCGAAAGATTCTACGGCCCGCCCCGACATCCGGCGGTGCGGTCGATGGCCGCGACGGGCCACCCCTAGACTGACCGCGACATTGACCCGTGACAAAAGGAGCACTCATGAGCAACACCTCACCCGACCCCGCCAATCAGCCCACGCCGCCGCCTGCCTATCCGGCGCCGTCGGCACCCGGGTACGCACCCGCGGCCGGACAGCCCACCGGCAACGAGAAGGGCCCGGCACGCCTCGGGATCATCGCCTTCGCCGCCTCGCTGGCCGGTGCCGTCATCGGCTCGATCATCGCCTTCATCGCCGGTATGCAGTTCGGCGGTCTCGTCGCCTACACCGACAGTTCGGGGAACTTCTCCGGTGCGGTCCCGCCCGAGGCGGAGCAGATCGCCGTCACGTCGGTCGTGCTCGCCGTCGTCGCCTTCGTGGTGTGGGGCGCCCTCGCCCTGTGGGGCTTCATCCAGGGCATCATCGCGGCCGTGAAGAACCGCGGACGCGTGTGGGGCATCGTCGCGATCGTGATCGCCGTGATCGGCGTCGGGGCCGTCTCGATGTTCTACGGCATCGGCGCCGCGGCAGGCGCGGCGCCCTACCTGGCGTGATCGCCGGCGGTTCCACGCGTCGCGCTCAGCGGGGCGCGTGGAACCGCTGCTGCGCGGCCAGCAGTCCCTCGTCCACGACGAGCTCCACCGCATCCGCGGCATCCACGATCAGATTGGGCAGCGTCGCCCGCTCACCCGCACCGAAGGGTTCGAGCACCCAGTCGGCCGGATCCTGGCGACCCGGCGGCCGCCCGATGCCCACGCGCACGCGCGCGAACTCCGGCGTGCCCAGGGCCTTCGCCACATCCCGCACCCCGTTGTGGCCCCCGGCACCCCCGCCGATCTTGAGCTTGAGGGTGTCGAAGGGGATGTCGAGTTCGTCGTGCACCACGACGATGTGGTCGGCATCGATCCCGTAGTACTTCGCGAGATTGGCCACCGGGCCGCCCGAGACGTTCATGAAGCTGAGCGGCTTGGCCAGCACGAGCTTGGCCCCGCCCGGTCGCAGCCACGACTCGGCGACAGCGGCGTGGGCCTTGTGGGAGGTGAACCGCTCGCCGCGGCGACGCGCGAGCTCGTCCAACACCATCTGCCCCACGTTGTGCCGCGTGCTCTCGTACCGGGGACCTGGGTTGCCCAGGCCCACGATCAACCATGTCTCAGCCATCGACATCATCCTCCCGGATCCCCGCACAGACGCCGAAGGGGCGCACGAGGCGCCCCTTCGGGAAGATCGGACCGGTCACTCGGACTCGGCGGCCTCCTCGGACTGCTCCTCGGCCACTGCGGCATCGGCCTCGGCGATCTCGTCCTCGGCGGCGAGCGTCGCGGACGGAACCGACACGCCGACGATCAGCGTCTCCGGGTCGGCGATCAGCACGGAACCGGCCGGCAGGGTCAGGTCGGCGGCGGTGATGTGCGTGCCGTCCTCCAGACCCTCGACGCTGACCTCGATCGACTCGGGCAGGTGGGTGGCCTCGGCCTCGATGAGGATCGTCGTGGCGTCGAGGTTCGCGATGGTGCCGGGGGCCGACTCACCGGTGACGATGATCGGGACGTCGACGGACACCTTCTCACCCTTCTTCACCACGAGAAGGTCCATGTGCTCGATGATCTGGTGCACCGGGTCCTTCTGCACGTCCTTGACGAGGGCGTACTGGCTCGTACCGGCCACGTCCAGGTCGAGCAGCGCGTTGGCGCGGCGGATGAGCAGCGACACCTGGTGACCGGGAAGGGCGAGGTGGATGGGGTCAGCGCCGTGACCGTACAGCACGGCCGGGATCTTCCCGGTGGCGCGCAGGCGGCGGGCGTGGCCCTTGCCGAAGTTCTCACGCAGCTCGGCGTGGACCTTGTTGTCTTCCGACATGTTGGATTCTCCTTGCGGGCACACGGGCCCGATGTGGGGTCTGGTTTCGACTCGAACGCGAGCGCGTGAGGAAAGCCGTGAGCCTGCTTCACCGCGTCGATCACGGACGCGTCGCCCTGGGCGGACGCATCCCTCGCCGAAGTATGTGTCTCCAGCCTACCAGCGGCCCCGATACGATGAGAACGCAGCCGATATACGGAGGACCCATGCCCGCGGAATTCTTCTCGCACCTGATGCTGTGGATCGTCGGCGGCATCGCCGCAATCGGTCTCCTCGGCACCATCGGGGCGTTCTGGTCGCTCGGCCGCTCCGGCTACCGCAACGACTGACCCCCGCCGCGCAGCCCCCGAGCTCCGGGGGCTGCGCCGATTCCGCCCCCGAAGACCAGGAGCCCGCGTGTCCGCAAGCGATCCCGCCCAGACTCAGCTGTCCACCGATCAGGATCAGGCACCGGACGAGGCCACCACCGAGCACGAGGGCGCACCCGCGCCCGAAGACGTCCCCCGCCCCACGACCGAGGCGGGTACCGACGCCCCCGCCGACGGCAGCGGGACCGCCAACATCGGCGTCGTCGGACTCGCGGTGATGGGGTCCAACCTCGCCCGCAACCTCGCCAGCCGCGAAGGCAACACCGTCGCTGTGCTCAACCGTTCCCGCTCCAAGACGGACGAACTGGTCGCCGCCCACCCGGAAGCCGGATTCGTCCCTGCCTTCTCGTACGAGGAGTTCGCCGGGTCGCTGCAGCGCCCGCGCACCGCGGTCATCATGGTCAAGGCCGGTGGCGCGACGGACGCGGTCATCGAAGAGCTCGTGCGCGTGTTCGAACCCGGCGACATCATCGTCGACGGCGGCAACGCGCTGTTCACCGACACCATCCGACGCGAGAAGGCGGTGCGCGAGACGGGGATCAACTTCGTCGGCATGGGCGTCTCCGGCGGTGAGGAGGGCGCACTGAACGGCCCGTCGCTCATGCCGGGCGGGTCGGACGAGTCCTGGGCCACGCTGGGCCCCATCCTGCGCTCGATCGCCGCGGTCGCCGACGGCGAACCGTGCGTGACGCACATCGGCCACGACGGCGCCGGGCACTTCGTGAAGATGGTGCACAACGGCATCGAGTACGCCGACATGCAGCTCATCGCCGAGGCGTACGACCTCATCCGCCGCGGCACCGGCAAGAGCCCCGCCGAGATCGCGGATGTGTTCGCCGAGTGGAACCGCGGTGAACTCGAGTCGTACCTCATCGAGATCACCGCAGAAGTGCTGCGGCAAGTGGACGCCGGAACCGGCCGCCCGCTCGTGGACCTCATCGTCGATCAGGCCGGAGCCAAGGGCACCGGCGCGTGGACCGTGCAGACGGCGCTGAGCCTGGGCGTACCGGTCTCCGGGATCGCCGAGGCCACCTTCGCCCGGTCGCTGTCCAGCCACCCCGAGCAGCGCGAGGTCTCCCGCGAACTGCCGGGACCCGCGGAGGACACGCGCGACGCGCTGCGCGTGGACGACGTGGACGCCTTCATCGAGAAGATCCGCCTCGCCCTGTACGCATCCAAGATCGTCGCGTACTCGCAGGGCTTCGACGAGATCCGCGCGGGGGCGGCCGAGTACGGGTGGAACATCGACCTCGGCCGGATCGCGGCCATCTGGCGCGGCGGGTGCATCATCCGCGCGCAGTTCCTCAACCGCATCACCGAGGCCTACGCCGCCACGCCCGAGCTGCCGGTGCTGCTGACGGCCCCCTACTTCGTCGACGCGCTCACGCGGGCGCAGTCGGCCTGGCGTGACGTCGTGGCCACCTCCGCGCGCGCGGGCATCCCCGCGCCGGCCTTCTCGTCGTCGCTGGCGTATTACGACGGGCTGCGCGCCGAGCGCCTGCCGGCCGCGCTCATCCAGGGACAGCGCGATTTCTTCGGCGCGCACACCTACAAGCGCATCGACAAGCCGGGCACCTTCCACACGCTGTGGTCGGGCGACCGCACCGAGATCGAGGCCGAAGACACGCACTGACCGCTCATCATGACGTGCCGTCCGCGATCGCGGGCGGCACGTTGTGGTTACGGCGGAACAGATTGCCCGGGTCCCACGTCCGCTTGATCGCCGCGAGGCGCGACCAGACCGGCTCCGGGTACATCCGGCGGGCCCACTCCGGATCGGTCGAGACGCTGAAGTTGGCGTACCGCGCCAGTCCGTGCGCCTCGATGCCGGCCCACTCCCGCTCGGCGGCGGCGACGCCCTCCGCATCCAGCAGTCCCGGCACGTCGAAGGCCCCGGCCATCGCGAACCACGTGGCCGACCGGGCCGGGAAGGGAGTGTCCCCGGCGGGCACGTCGCCGTACGCACCCCCCAGCGAACGCAGCAGCACGACCGCCGCGGGCCGCGTGGCGCGGAACGTCACGAGCGCGTCGATGACGTCGTCGCCGAGCTCGGGCAGCAGCGTGTTGCCGCCGATGAAACCGGGCGGGGGCTGGTCGGGATCGTGCCCGGGCATCTCCATGAGCACGTCGGGGTAGGCGCGCACCTCGATCTCCTCCGCCGCCACGCCGGACACCGCCAGCACCGGCTCCAGGAAGGCGCGCGTGGCCGCGACGTCGGTGTCGATCCCGCACAGTGTGATCGTCGCGCCCGCGGGGGCGTTGGGGTCCATCGCCGGCACGTCCATGTACGTCACGGTGAACCCGCGCGGCGCGTCGCGCATCAGATCGCGCAGCACCCGCAGGGTCGCGCCCGCGTCGCCCGAGATCCGCACCACCGCGAACACGATGTCCCGCAGCGGGTGGGCGAGGAAGTCGAACCGCGTGACGACGCCGACGTTGCCTCCGCCGCCGCGCAGGGCCCAGAACAGGTCGGGATGCTCCGTGGCCGAGGCCTCCACGACCTCGCCCGAGGCGGTCACCACCTGCGCGCCGACGAGCTGGTCGGCCGCGAGCCCCCACGCCCGCACCATCCAGCCGACCCCGCCGCCCAGCGTCAGTCCTGCCACGCCCACCGAGGCGGTGTCGCCCGAGCTGAGACCGAGCCCCTCCCCCGCCAGGGCCCGGGCGACCTCGCCCCACGTGGCTCCCCCGCCCACCGACACCCGGCCGGTGGCGGCGTCGGCGCGGATGTCGCGGAGGGCCGCGAGGTCGATGAGGACGCCACCGGGGACGCTCCCCCACGCGCTGTGCCCGCCGCCGCGCACACCGACGGGGAGGTTGTGCGCGGCGGCGTAGGCGACCCCCGCGCGCACGTCGTCGATGTCGGTGGCCTGCACGATGAGGTCGGGCTCGCCGATGCCCGAGTGGAACAGCCGCGCCCGATCCCAGTCCGGGTCGCCGGGGCGCACGAGCGCGCCGCTCACGCGCGCCGAGAGTTCTGTCGTGTTCATGCGCCACACGGTAGACCCGCCCGCCGACACGGGGAAGAAGGGGAGGTCTAGGGTCGTCGTGTGAGCTCTCGACGCATCCTCTTCCTGGGCGGTTCCGGTGTCATCAGCACGTCGTGCGTGCGCGCCGCCGTCGCGGCGGGTCACGACGTGACCGTCCTCAACCGCGGCCGGAGCCCGCGAGCGCTGCCCCGCGACGTGCGGGAGCTCGTCGCCGACGTCCGCGACGCCGAGGCGGTGAGCGCCGCGCTCGCGGGCGCCGATTTCGACGTCGTCGCCGATTTCCTGTCGTTCGTGCCTGCGCACGTGCAGACGGCGCTCGAGGTCGCCGGCGGACGTGCCGGGCAGTACATCTTCATCAGCTCCGCTTCGGCGTACCAGAAGCCGCCCACGCGCGTGCCCGTGACCGAATCCACGCCGCTGCGCAACCCGTTCTGGCAGTACTCCCGCGACAAGATCGCGTGCGAGGACCTCCTCGTCGCGGCCTACCGCGACCGCGGCCTCCCCGTCACGATCGTGCGCCCCTCCCACACGTACGACGACACGCTGCTGCCCACGATGGGCGGGTGGACCGACGTGGCGCGCCTGCGCGCCGGCAAGCCCGTCGTGGTCCACGGCGACGGCACGACGCAGTGGACGCTGACCCACAGCGACGACTTCGCCGTCGGCTTCACCGGGCTCCTGGGCAACCCCGCCGCGATCGGCGAAGCGTTCACGCTCACGGGCACGCACGCGCCGACGTGGAACCAGATCTACTCGTGGCTCGCCGACGCCGCCGGCGTGGCCGATCCGCAGTTCGTGCACATCGCCAGCGAGGCGATCGCCGCGTGGGACCCCGACCTGGGGCCGGGGCTCCTCGGGGACAAGGCCCACTCCATGGTGTTCGACAACACCAAGGTGTCGGCCCTGGTGCCGGAATTCCGGACGACGATCCCCTTCGACGAGGGCGCACGGCGCATCCTGGCCTGGTTCGAGTCGCACCCCGAGCGGCAGCAGATCGACGAACGCCGGGATGCGATGTTCGACCGGATGATCGCGCACGCGCGCTCCGCAGGCGCCTGATCGGGCCCGCCTCACGGCGCTCACAGCCTGCACATAACCGGGACCATAGGAATGTCATAGTTCAAGGCGCACAATGGCCTCATGAACGCGGCTGCCACCCCCACCGCCCTGACCCGACCCGACGGCACTCCGCTGCGCGTTCTCGTCGTCGATGACGAGCAGATGCTCACCGACCTTCTTTCGATGGCGCTGCGCATGGAGGGCTGGGACGTGCGGACGGCCTCGTCCGGGCTGCAGGCCCTGCAGGCCGCCCGCGACTTCGCGCCCGATGCCATGGTGCTGGACATCATGATGCCCGACCTCGACGGCATGTCGGTGCTGCAGCGCCTGCGCCACTCGGGCAACGACGTGCCGGTGCTGTTCCTGACCGCCAAGGATGCCGTGGCCGATCGCGTCGCCGGCCTCACCGCCGGCGGCGACGACTACGTCACCAAGCCGTTCAGCCTTGAGGAGGTCGTGGCCCGCCTGCGCGGGCTCATGCGACGCGCCGGGACGGCGACCGCGGGAGACGCCGAGCCGATCCTGCGCGTGGCCGATCTGTCGCTGAACGAGGACAGCCATGAGGTCTTCCGCGGCGACGACGAGATCGAGCTCACCGCGACCGAGTTCGAGCTGCTGCGCTATCTCATGCGCAACCAGCGGCGAGTGGTGTCCAAGGCGCAGATCCTCGACCGCGTGTGGAACTACGACTTCGGCGGTCGCTCCAGCGTCGTCGAGCTCTACATCTCCTACCTGCGCAAGAAGATCGACCAGGGGCGCGAACCCCTCATCCACACTGTGCGCGGCGTCGGCTACATGATCAAAGCGCCGCAGTGACGGGGCCCCGTCATCGCCTCCCGAGCTACCACACCTGGAGCCTGCAGGCGCGGTTGATGACCGCGATCATCGGGATGGTCGCGGTCATCCTCGCGATCATCGCGCTGTCCACGGCCGCGATCCTCGGTCAGGTGCTGCAGGAGAACCTCGACACGAACGTGCGCAAGGCCGCGGAGGACGTGCGGCTGAACCCGCAGAGCACGGCCCAGGAAGTGCTGACCACGGGCCGCTTCGGCGACGGCACGCTGCTGGTCACCCGGACAGCGGGCGGCGGCACCACCGGCGCGTACGTCGACGACGGCACCGTGCGCGTGCTGGACCGGTCGCAGATCTCCGACATCCTCGAGTCGGTGGGCGGGGCCACGTCCTACACCGTCGAGCTGGCCGCCCTGGGCGACTACCGGGTGGCGACGCTGGAGGGCCGCCAGGTGCTCGCGATCATCGGCCTGCCGCTGACGGAGATCACCGGCACGCTGTCGCAGATCCTCGCGACCGTCGTCATCGTCACCACCGGCGGCCTGCTGCTGCTCTCGGCGATCATCGCCGTCGTCATCCGGATCGGGCTCGGCCCGCTGCGCGCCGTCGCCGACACCGCCACGCGTGTGGCGAAGGTGCGCATGGACTCCGGCGACGTGTCGATCACCGAGCGGGTGCCGGCCGATCAGGCGGACGAGAGCACCGAGATCGGGCAGGTCGGCGCAGCCTTGAACACCCTGCTCGACCACGTGGATGCCTCGCTCACGGCCCGCCAGCGCAACGAGGAGCTGATGCGCAGCTTCGTCGCCGACGCGAGCCACGAACTGCGCACGCCCCTCACCTCCATCCGCGGGTACTCGGAACTGTCCCTGCGCGATCCGTCGCTGACCCCCGGCATCCAGGCGGCGCTGGAGCGGATCCAGGCGCAATCACTGCGGATGACCGCGCTCGTGGAGGACCTGCTGCTGCTGGCCCGACTGGACGAGGGAACCGAGCTGGTCTACGACGAGGTCGACCTCACCCGGCTCGCCATCGAAGCCGTCGAGGACGCCCGTCCGGCGGGGCCCGACCACCGCTGGGTGCTGGACGTCGACGACGAACCCGTCACGCTGGCCGGCGACGCCGCGCGCCTTCGCCAGGTCGCCGACAACCTGCTGGCCAATGCGCGCACGCACACGCCCGCCGGCACGGTCGTGACGGTATCGGTGCGCCGGGAGGGCGAGGAGGGCGTGCTCAGCGTGCACGACGACGGGCCCGGTGTCGATCCGGCCGTGGCCGACCGGCTGTTCGAGCGGTTCTCGCGCGGCGACGTGTCCCGCGCACGTCAGACCGGCGGCACCGGCTTGGGGCTGTCGATCGCGCGGGCGATCGTCGCGGCGCACGACGGCACCATCGGCGTTCGCAGCACGCCGGGCGACACCACCTTCGAGGTGCGCCTGCCGTTGCGGCACGCCGGCTCCGCGTGAGGGCTCAGTACCCCGAGAACGCGTCGGTCGTGAGCGAGCGGGCACGCTCCAGCGCCGGTGCCAGATCGGCCAGCAGTGCCGGCGGACCGGAGATGTAGGCGTGGCGAGCGGTGATGTCGGGCACCATCCGCAGGAGCCCGTCCGCGTCCACCCGCACGCCGCGGCCGGCCCAGCGCCAGTGCGCCGGCAGGTCGGCGGGCGCGTCGCGCGAGTACACCACCACCGGGATCCCGGAGCGCTCGATCTCGTCGCGATACGCCAGCTCCGAAGCATCCGAGACGACGTAGACCAGCACGATGTCACGGTCCTGCTCGGTGGTCACGACGTGGCGCAGCTGCGACACGAACGGCGTCACCCCGATCCCGGCGGCCACCAGCAGCAGCGGCGCCGTGGTCCGGGTGGGCAGAAGGAAATCGCCCCACACGCCCGTCACCGGGAGGGTGGCACCCGGCGGCACAGCGGCGAGGGCCCGCTTGTAGCTGGATTTGGAGCCCTCCTTGAAGGCGATCCGCACGACGGGCATCTCCTCCGGAGTGGAGGCGATGGAGAACTCCCGCCGTGTGCCGCGGGCATCCGGGCGCCGGTGCGGCACTTCCAGCTCGAGGTACTGCCCCGGTCGGAAGGCGAAGGGACGCCGGGTGCGGAAGGTCAGCTCGCGCACCGTCGGTGTCACCTCCCGCCGTCCTTCCAGGACGAGCCGGACGGCCGCGCGCCACGTGAAGGCGAACGCGAGGAGGTTGCCCGCCAGGAGGGCGAACTCCTGCCCGAGCGTGATCGCCCCCACATCGATCGGCCAGCCCGCGAGCACGCCGACGAGGGCCGCGACGGCGAACTGCTGCCAGCGGCGCGGGGGCATCGTGAGCGGTTCGGACAGCATGAAGGCGCCCAGGAACAGGTACGGCGACGACAGCGCCACTTGCGTGAGGATGGCGAGCGCGTCCACCTCGACACCGGCGGCGGAATCCAGGGCCACCGCCCGCAAGAACGCCACCCCCACCGCGATGACCCAGAACCCCGCGACCATGCGCAGCTTCTCGGTGCGCCACAGCACCGCCACCCCCAGCACGAGCACCGGGACGGCCATCGCGGGAGTCCCCACCCACCATGCCGAGGCGCCCAGCGCCGGCACGGCGACGCCGACGAGGGTGAGCGCCGCCGCGCCCACCGCGGCGGGGTTGAAGACGTGGCGCCCGCGCCAGGCGAGCACGTATTTCGACAGGGAGGCCACGGCACCGGCTCCCGCGATGCCGGCCAGGCCCGCGGGATCCACCGTCGGGAACAGCACGAACAGCAGGATCGCGGCGGTGATGAGGGAGGATTCCACCCGCAGCGGCACCCGCAGCATCCGGTGCAGCGCGAGGTCGACGACGACGCAGACGGCGCCGAGCACGATCGCGGTGACGATGAGCTCGAGCGGGCCGGGGCCCACCAGGCCCACGAGGGAGAGCACGACGGCGATGGCGGCGAGGGCGGCCAGCGACAGCAGCACGAGGCGGTAGCTGGAGAGGCGGCCGAGGACGCCGAACACGCGCGTCCACCCCGCGGTCAGTGCACCGATCACGAGAACAACTCTGCCGTACATCCGGGCGACCACTCCACGCGGCCGTCGGTGCGCATCCGCACCCACTGCGCGCCCCACGCGGCGGCCAGCTCCGGCCCGCCCTCGAAGAACAGGGCGGTGGCCAGCGCGTCGGCGTGCAGTGCGGTGCCGGCGACCGCCCACGTGGCGGCGTAGGCGCGCACGGGCGCTCCGGTCCGGGCGTCCAGGACGTGATGGAGCCCCTGCCCCCACGCGCGCCGGGTGACGCCGGAGGCGCACAGGGCGGCGTCGGCGACCTCGATCACGCCGATCGCGCGACGGGGGTCGAACGGATGCTCCAACCCGATGCGGTGCGCGGCGCCGCGGACGGCGAGGTCGCCGGACGCATCCACGAGCACGTCGGCCGCGCCGGATTCCTGCACGGCGGCCAGCACGAGGTCGACGAGGCGCCCCTTCCCCACGGCGCCCACGTCGATCATCGCCGGAGCATCGAGGGCGAGCCGGCCGTCCTCCCACGTCAGGCTGCGGCGCCAGTCGGCCGGAGCGGGCACCGGGCTTGCGGCGGCGGACAGGCGGTATCCCGCGCCGTAGCCGAGACGCGCGAGCGCGTCGCCGACGAGCGGGTTGACGCCCCCGCCGGTGGCGGTGTCCAGTGCGGTGTAGACCTCGAGCATCGCCGGAGCATCGAGCGGAAGGGGCACCGTGCCGCCCGAGCCGGCCAGGACGCTCACGAGGGAGTCGGGGCGGAAGCGCGACCAGGTCCGGTCGAACGCATCCACGATCCCCTCGACCCGCGAGCGCACCTCGGGCGGAAGCGGCTCAGCGGTCTCCACCGACCAGAGCGTGCCGATCGCGTCGAACGTCCAGACCGCGCGCGGTGCCGGCCGCATCGGCTCAGGCCGCGGCCTCTGCCTTGATGGTCTCGAGGGCGTCGTTGAATCCGCCGCTGGTGAGCGAGGAGCCCGCCACTCGGCTCACCGAGATCTCGTCGATGTCGCGGCCGACGACCTCATCCGAGATGCCGCCGATGAAGCGCCCCTGGTACTGCACCGACTGCGGCGCCTGCGGGTCACCGACCACCTCCACGGCGGTGATGACGTCATCGGCCAGGGTGATCGTGACCTCGATGGTCTCGGTCGTCTCGGGGGTGCGATACGAGCCCTCGGCCGTGTAGGTGCCGTCGGTGTAGGCGATGTCCTCCGACGGCGCGCCGGCCTGCGCGCCGGAACCGGCGCAACCGGACAGGCCGGCCAGGCCCACGACCCCGGCGAGGGCAGCACCGACACGGACGGGGCGGGGTGGAGCGCTGGGGTGGAGCATGGGGTTCTCCTTCACGCGGGGGTCAGGCCTCGCCGCCGAACATGCTGGTGACCGAGCCGTCTTCGAAGACCTCGCGGATCGCGCGCGCCAGCAGCGGCGCGATGGACAGCACGGTGAGGCCCTCGAACCGTTCGTCGGCGGGGATCGGCACCGTGTCGGTGACCACGACCTGGTCGATCGCGACGTCCTGCAGCCGCTCGATGGCGGGCGGGCTGAAGATCGCGTGGGTGGCGGCGACGATGACCTTGCGCGCGCCGGCCTCCTTCAGCGCCTGCGCCGCCTTGACGATCGTGCCGCCGGTGTCGATCATGTCGTCCACCAGCAGGCACGTTCGGCCGGAGACCTCACCGACGATCTCGTGCACCGTGACCTGGTTCGCGACCTTCGGATCGCGCCGCTTGTGGATGATCGCCAGCGGCGCGCCCAGGCTGTCCGACCACGTGTCGGCCACGCGCACGCGGCCCATATCGGGCGAGACGACCGTGAGCGTCTCGCGGTCCTCTTCGCTCAGGTGCTCACGGAAGTACTCCAGCAGCACCGGCTTGGCGAAGAGGTGGTCCACGGGTCCGTCGAAGAAGCCCTGGATCTGCGCGGCGTGCAGATCGACGCTCATGATGCGGTCGGCGCCGGCGGTGGTGAGCAGGTCGGTGATCAGGCGCGCGCTGATCGGCTCGCGGCCGCGGCCCTTCTTGTCCTGCCGGGAGTACGGGAAGTACGGCGCCACGACGGTGATGCGCTTGGCCGACGCGCGCTTGAGGGCGTCCAGCATGATGAGCAGCTCCATGAGCCACTCGTTGACCGGCGGGCCGAAGGACTGGATGACGAAGACGTCGCATCCGCGGATGGACACCTCGAAGCGCGTGTAGATCTCCCCCGACGCGAAGGTGCGGTGCTCTGTGGGGGCGAGCTCCGTGCCGAGCTGCGCGGCGACCTGGGCCGCCAGCTCGCGGTGGGAGCGACCGGCGGCGACGACGAGACGCTTCTTCGTCTTGGCCACCAGGCCGGGGGCGATGCCGTTGACCCGATCGAGATCAACCGTGTTCTTCTTGCGACCCATCGCCAGCTTCCTGTGCAGCCCGGGCGTGAGCTGCGGCGGATGCCGCGCCCGTGCCCGGTCGGTTCTTTTCGACCCACCCCTCGACGTTGCGCTGGGGGGCCACGCTCAGTGCCAGGGCGCCGGGGGGAACGTTCTTGCGGATCACCGCGCCGGCCCCGGTCTTGGCACCTGCTTCGATCCTAACCGGCGCCACGAACACGTTGTGCGAGCCGGTGTGCACCTCGTCGCCGATCTCGGTGCGGTGCTTGGTCAGATCGTCGTAGTTCGCCGTGATCGCACCGGCACCCAGGTTCACGCCGCGCCCGATGGTGGTGTCGCCGATGTAGGACAGGTGCGGCACCTTGCTGCCCTCCCCGATCGAGGAGTTCTTCGTCTCGACGAAGGTGCCGATCTTGCCGCCCTCGGCCAGCGTGGTGTTGGGGCGGAGGAACGCGAAGGGGCCGACGTTCGTGCGCGCGCCGATGACGGCGAGGGTCGCGTCGGTGCGCCGGACGACGGCGTCCTCCCCCACTTCGCAGTCCACCAGGCTCGTGTCCGGCCCCACCGTGGCACCGGCGGCGATGGTCGTTGCGCCCAGGATGTGCGTGTTGGGCAGGACCGTCACATCCGGAGCGAGGGTGGCGTCCACGTCGATCCACGTCGTCGCCGGATCCTGCACGCTCACGCCCTCCAGCTGCCAGCGACGGACCGTCCGGGCGTTGAGGATGCGCGCCGCCTCAGCCAGCTGCACGCGATCGTTCACGCCGAGCGCCGCGGTGGCATCGGGGGCGAGGGCGGCGGCCACCAGCAGCCGGGAGTCGCGCAGCAGTCCCACGACGTCGGTCAGGTAGCGCTCGCCCTGCGCGTTCGCCGTGCCCACGAGGTCGAGGTGGCTGCGCAGCGCGGGGGCCTGGAAGACGTAGACGCCGACGTTGATCTCCGCCACGGCGGCCTCGTCGTCGCTGGCGTCCTTCTGCTCGACGATGCGCTGCACGTCGCCGTGGGAGTCGCGGATGATGCGGCCGTAGCCGGTGGGGTCGTCCACGCGCGCGCTGAGGATGGTCGCCGCCGCCCCCGACGCCCGGTGGGTGGCGAGGAGGTCGGCGAGGGTGGAGGTCTCCAGCAGCGGCACGTCGCCGCTGAGCACGAGGACGTCGCCGGCGAAGTCGCCGAGGTCGTCCAGCGCCACCTGCACGGCCCGGCCGGTGCCGGGGATCTCGTCCTGGTCGACGACGTGCACGCCGGGGGCGAGGTCGTTGACGGTCTCCACGACGCGGTCGCGGTCATGGCGGACGACCACCTCGATCCGCACGGGATCCAGGGCAGCGGCGGTGTCCAGCACGTGCCCCACGAGCGGTCGCCCGCCGAGGGGATGGAGCACCTTGGGCAGGCGCGAGCGCATGCGCGTGCCTTGACCGGCGGCGAGGATCACGATGGCCAGATCATTCGTCATGCTCCGCCGCCAGGATTCGAACCTGAACCTCACAGCTCCAAAGGCTGTCGTGCTGCCGTTACACCACAGCGGACCGCCGCCGCGTGATGCGAGGGCGCCTTCCAGTCTGCCATCCCCCGCGCCGGGAGATCGGCCCGGTGCTGGCCATAATGGGACGGTGAGCCAGGAGAGCGACGAGGTCGACCGCATCGTCGATGCGTGGGTGCGGCAGCGACCCGACCTGGACTTCTCTCCGCTGGAGGTCCTCTCCCGCGTCGACCGGCTCTCCCGCCACCTCGACCGCGCCCGCAAGGAGGCCTTCCGCCGCAGCGAGCTCGAACCGTGGGAGTGGGACGTGCTCTCGGCCCTGCGGCGCGCGGGCGAGCCGTTCCAGCTGAGCCCCAAGCAGCTCCTGCAGCAGACCCTCGTCTCCAGCGGCACGATGACCAACCGCATCGACCGCCTGGTCGGCCGCCGCCTCGTGCGCCGCGAGGCCGACCCCGCCGATGGCCGCAGCGTCCTGGTGACCCTGACCCCGGACGGACGAACCCGCGTGGACGCCGCGATCACGCGCCTCGTGGATGCCGAGGCGATCCTGCTCGACAGCCTCTCCCGCAGCGACCGCGAGCGCCTGGCCAACCTGCTGCGCAAGCTCAGCCTCGGCTTCGACGCCTGACCCGACCCCGCCCGAGGCCGCCTGTTCCGGGGGGATCAGCCGAGCGCTTCGCCCAGCTCGTACCAGCGGGTCTCGAGATCGTCGCGCTCCGCCTCCATCGCCGCGATCCGCTGCATCTCGGCGGCCAGGCCCGCGTAGTCGGCCTGATCGTGCTCGGCCAGCGCCATGCGGGCGGAGCCGATGTCCTTCTCCAGCTTGCCGATGCGCCGCTCGAGGGCGGCGACCTCCTTCTGCGCGGCACGCAGGTCGGCGCCGGAGAGTCCAGGGGCGGCCGCGACGGGGCCGGCGGCCGATCGCGCGGCGGTATCGGGCTGCGTCCGGCGCAGCCGCAGGTACTCCTCCACGCCGCCGGGCAGGTGACGGAGGTGCCCGTCGAAGATGGCGTACTGCTGATCGGTCACCCGCTCCAGGAAGTACCGGTCGTGCGAGACCACGAGAAGCGTGCCCGGCCACGAGTCCAGGAGGTCCTCCATCGCGGCGAGCATGTCGGTGTCGAGGTCGTTGGTCGGCTCGTCCAGGATCAGCACGTTCGGCTGGTCCAGGAGGATCATGAGCAGCTGCAGGCGGCGCTTCTGGCCTCCGGAGAGATCTCGGACCGGGGTGGACAGCTGCGCGCTGGAGAATCCGAGGCGCTCCAGCAGCTGTCCGGGCGTGAGCTCCTGCGCCTTGGACCCGGCGCCGAACGTGTAGCTGGTGCGCAGGCCCGCGACAACGACCCGCACGGGATCATCGAGGTGATCCTCCAGCTCGTCCAGGCGCTGCGTGAGGGTCGCCACGCGCACGGTCTTGCCGCGCTTGACCCGCCCGGCCGTCGGATGCACCGTGCCGTCGATGAGCCCCAGGAGGGTGGATTTGCCCGCGCCGTTGACGCCGAGGATGCCGGTGCGCTCCCCCGGCGCGATGCGCCACTCGACCCCGCGCAGCACCTCTCGGTCGTCGTACGCGACCGAGACATCGAGCAGGTCGACGACGTCCTTGCCCAGGCGCGAGACGGCGAGGGACTGCAGCGCGACGGGGTCGCGGATCTCCGGCACGTCCGCGATGAGCGCGTTGGCCGCGTCGATGCGGAACTTCGGCTTCGCCGTCCGCGCCGGAGCGCCGCGGCGCAGCCACGCGAGCTCCTTGCGGGCGAGGTTCTGGCGACGCGCCTCGATGGAGGCGGCCTGGCGGTCGCGTTCGACCCGCTGCAGGATGTAGGCGGCATATCCGCCTTCGAAGGCCTCGACGATGCGGTCGTGCACCTCCCACGTGACGGTGCAGACCTCATCGAGGAACCACCGGTCGTGCGTGACGACCAGGAGGCCTCCCGACCCCGCCGGCCAGCGCCGCTTGAGGTGCTCGGCGAGCCACGTGATGCCCTCGACGTCGAGGTGGTTCGTCGGCTCGTCCAGGAACAGCACGTCCCAGTCGCCGACGAGCAGACGCGCCAGCGCGACGCGCCGGCGCTGGCCGCCCGAGAGGGTGCCCAGGGGCGCATCCCACGCCAGGTCGGTCAGCAGGCCCGCGATGACATCGCGCACGCGGGGGTCGCCCGCCCACTCGTGATCGGCGAGGTCGCCGACGACCGCGTGTCCCACGGTGTCGTCGTCGTCGAGGACGTCGGCCTGATCCAGCACGCCGATGCGCACCCCGCCCCGTACCGTCACACGGCCGGAGTCGGGTTGCGCGCGCCCGGCCAGCATCGCCAGCAGGCTGGATTTGCCGTCGCCGTTGCGACCCACGATCCCGATGCGGTCGCCTTCGTTCACGCCGAGTGAGACGGAGTCGAAGACGACGGTGGTGGGGTATTCCAGGTGCAGGGCTTCGGCCCCGAGAAGATGCGCCATGTCCCTCCCAGCCTAGGCGGGCGGGCGTAGCGTGGCCGCCATGAGGCGAACCCGCGTGCGATCCAGCGCGATCGCGTCGGTCGGATACGACCCTGCGACCGCCGTCCTGGAGATCGAGTTCACCAGCGGCGACGTCTACGAGTACTTCGCCGTGCCGCCCTCCGCGCACCGCGGGCTGGTCGAGGCCGAGAGCATCGGCCGGCACTTCCTCGCGCACATCCGCGACGTGTACCCCGACCGGCGCGTGCGGTGAGTGCGGGGCGGGCCGTCGCCGGCCCGCCCCGACGGGTCAGTTCAGGCCGTTCTCCTCCAGCCACGCCTCGGCGATGTCTTCGGAGGACTCCTGGTCGACGGTGCTCTGCACGTTGAGCGCCACGAGTGCCTCGGGGGTCAGAGCGGCGCTGACGGCGTTGAGCACGTCGGCGATCTCGTCGGAGACATCGGCCTGCACGAGCGGCACGACGTTGGAGGCGAGGATCAGGTTCTCCGGGTCCTCCAGCGCGACGATCTCCTCGGTCTCGAACGCGGGGTCGGCGGTGTAGATGTCAGCGATGTTGACCGTGCCGGCCAGCAGGTCCTCGAGCGTGGTGGGGCCGGTCGCGGAGAAGGCCACGTCCACGCCGTAGACCTCCTTCGCCCCTGCCGGTCCGTACGGACGCTCCTCGAACTCCGGTGCCGCGCCGATCGTGAGGGGGACGTCCACCTCCGCCAGGTCGGCGATGGTCGTCAGGCCGTACTGTTCCGCGAACTCGGTCGTGACGGTGTAGGTGTCCTGATCGCTCGCCGGGGCGTACTCGAGGACCGTGAGCCCCTCGGGCAGGGCCTCCTGCAGTGCGGCGTACACCTCATCCGGCGCGGTCGCCGTCGCCGAAGGGTCGAAGTACTCCAGCAGGTTGCCGGTGTACTCCGGGAACACGGTGATGTCGCCGTCCTCGATGGCCGGCATGTACGCGTCGCGCTGGCCGATGTTGAATTGGCGTTCGACGTCGAATCCGGCGTCTTCGAGGGCCTGCGCGTAGATCTCCGCGATGATCTCGTTGGAGTAGTACTCCTGCGAACCGACGACGATGGTGGTGTCGTCGTTCTCGCGGCTGCTCTCCCCACCGGCGGGATTGTCGTCTTCGAGCGGGTTGCTCGATGCGCATCCCGCCAGGAGGAGGGTGCTGACGGTGCCGGCGGCGAGGAGGGCGCCGAGGCGCGAGTGCTTCGCTGTGGACATGGTGTTTCTCTCTCTGTGGGGGTTTTTCAGGATGCCGGAACCGGCCGCGCAGGGGAACCGCCCACCACGGAGCGGGCTGTGACGGTACGCTGTCCGGCCGGGACGACGGCGCGCTGCAGCAGTCCGAGTGCCAGATCGAGCGCGAGCGCCAGGAGGGCCACGAGCAGCGCCGCCCCGAGCACCTGGTCGAACCGCTGGAGCGGGATGCCCTGGATGATCGGATAGCCCAGGCCGCCGAGGTTCACGTAGGCGGCGATCGTGACGGTGGCCACCACCTGCAGCACCGCCGAGCGCAGTCCGCCCACGAGCAGCGGCAGGCCCAACGGCACCTCGACCCGCCACAGGATCTGCCACTCGGTCATCCCCACCGCCCGCGCCGCGTCGATGACGCGGCGGTCGATGGCCTCGAAACCCGTGAAGGCTCCGGCCAGCAGCGGCGGCACGGCCAGCAGCACGAACGTGATCACGGCCGCCTCAACGCGGTGGACGACACCCAGCAGCAGCACCAGGAGGATGAGGAGCCCGAAGGAGGGCACCGCGCGAGCCGCCCCCGACACCGCGAGAGCGATCTCGCGGCCCTTGCCGGTGTGACCGATCGCCCACCCCGCGGGCACGGCGATGACCGCGGCGAGGAGCACCGACACCGCGGTGTACCCCAGCTGCTGTCCGAACAGGGTCGGGAGCGAGTAGCTGCCGGTGAGGCGATCGGGCGAGAAGATCCACGCGAGCGCGTCGAGGAAGAGATTCATGCCGTCCTCCGAGCAGCGACCGCGGACGGGGCGGGGCGGGTCGTGGCGGTGCGCCGCGACCACGGCATGAGCAGACGGCCCGCCAGCACCAGCAGGACGTCGACGACGAGGGCGACCACGACGACGGCGACGATCCCGGCGAACACTTCGCTGAGGATGCGCCGCCCCAGGCCGTTGGTGAAGAGGTAGCCGAGGTTGGTGACCCCCACCAGCGCGCCGACTGTGGCCAGGGAGATCGTGGACACCGCCGCGACACGGAGGCCGGCCAGCACGACCGGCCCCGCCAAGGGGAACTCCACGCCCCAGAACCGCCGGAACGCTCCGAATCCGACGGCGGTGGCGGATGCGCGCACCGCGGCGTCGACGGAGTCGAGACCGTCGGCCACCGAGCGCACCAGGATCGCCACGGCGTAGATCGTCAGCGCCACCAGCAGGTTCAGCTCGCTGGTCGCGCGGTATCCGAACAGCGCGGGCAGGAGGATGAGCAGCGCGAGCGAGGGGATCGTGTACAGCAGGCCCGTGATGCTGATGATCCCGCCGCGCAGCAGGCGGAAGCGGAAGGCGAGCCAGCCGAGGGGCACCGACAGGATGAACCCGGCCGCGATCGCGACGACGCTCTGCCGCAGGTGCACCAGGGTCAGCTCGCCGATCAGGTCGAGGTTGTTCCAGACCCAGGTCACCCCGGCGACTCCTCCACGAGCGACCCCTGCGTGCGGCCGTCGCCGTCGACGACGATCGTGCCGGTCGGGGTGCGCTGCAGCCGCAGGGCCCGCTTCCCCCGCTCGGCGCCGATGAAGTCGGCGACGAATCCGGCTGTCGGGTCGGCGAGGATCTCCTCCGGCGTCCCCTGCTGCGCGATGCGGGCGCCCTTCTCCAGCAGCACCACCTGGTCGCCGAGGAGGAAGGCCTCATCCACGTCGTGCGTGACGAACACGATCGTCTTGCCGATCTCCCGCTGCAGGCGCAGCAGCTCCTGCTGCAACTCGGCGCGGACGATGGGATCCACCGCCCCGAAAGGCTCGTCCATGAGCAGGATGTTCGGATCGGCGGCGAGCCCGCGGGCAACGCCCACGCGCTGCTGCTGTCCGCCGGAGAGCTGGCCGGGATACCGGTCGGCCATGGCGCGGTCCAGTCCGACGGTGTCCATCAGCTCCAGCGCCCGGGCGCGGGCCTCGGCTCGCTTCACGCCCTCCAGCACCGGCACGGTCGCGATGTTCTCCGCCACGGTGAAGTGGGGCAGGAGGCCGGAGTTCTGCATGACGTAGCCGATCTGGCGCCGCAGGCGCACCGGCTCGCGTCCGGCGACGTCCTCCTCGTCGATCGAGACGGTGCCCGAGGTCGGGTCGACCATGCGGTTGATCATGCGCAGCAGGGTCGTCTTGCCGCATCCCGACGAGCCGACCAGCACCGTGGTGCGGCGCGAGGGGAGAACGAGACTGAAGTCCTCCACGGCGTGCGTGCCGTCGGGGAAGACCTTCGACACGTGCGAGAACTCGATCATGAGAGGCGAGGCGTCATTCGACGACCTCGACCTCCTTCCAGAAGGCGACATAGCCGGAGAAGTCTTTGCCGACGCGTTCGATCGCGGTCGGGTAGGGGTCGGGGTAGGCCCATGCCCGGTCGGTGAGTTCACGATCCCCCGCCGCCACGGTGTAGTACTGGCAGGCGCCCTTCCACGGACACGTGTACGGGGTGGGGCTGTCGGAGAGGACGCCGGCGCGGACGCTGTCCGGCGGGAAGTACCAATTGCCCTCGATCGAGATGAGGTCCTGCCGGTCGGCTTCGGCGATCACCGTGCCGTCGAGCACTGCTTTCATGTCTTCCTCCTGCACAGGGCGCCGTCGCCGGCGGTGGGATGGGCGTCACGCTACCCGAGGTCTCCGACGTGGCGCGTGACGCACTCTCGTGTTGTCAGCGCCGCGCGGGCACGGTAAATTCCCGCCGCTCAGATGAGGCGCGCCCCTGGCACCGGACCGTGCACGTGCATCGCGTGCAGGCCGGCCCCCGACAGGCTCACGCGCAGATCCAGCGCGGCGGCCTCGTCGGGTGCCAGGAAAGCCAGGGTGGGGCCGGAGCCGGACACGATGCCCGCCAGCGCTCCGCTGCGCTCCCCCGTCTCCAGCACGGCGGCCAGGTCGGGGCGCAGGTGCAGCGCAGGCGCCTGCAGGTCGTTGCGCAACGAGGCGGCCAGCATGCCCGCATCTCCCTGGCGCAGCGCGTGCAGCACGCCGGGGTCCACCGCCGGGCGGCGCGGCGCCCGCCCGATGTCGGCGAGGTGGCGCTCGCGATGCGCGTCCAGCTCCCGGTACACCACCGGGGTGGACATCCCCTCGTCACTCGGAACCAGCACCCAGTCGAAGCGACCCCTGGCCAGGGCGGAGCTCACCTCGTCGCCGCGTCCGGTTCCCACCGCGGTGCCGCCCAGCAGGGCGAAGGGCACGTCGGCGCCCAGGCGCGCGGCCAGGCGCAGCAGCTCGGCGGTGGAGAGCCCGGTCTCCCACAGCGCGTCGCATGCGACCAGGGCGGCCGCCGCATCCGCCGATCCGCCGCCCATGCCGCCGGCCACCGGCACCGCCTTGCGGATCTCCAGGTGCACACCCGCCCGCACTCCGGTGGCGTGCGCGAGGAGGCGTGCCGCGCGGACGGCGAGATTGCGGTCGTCGGTGGGGACCTCGTCCAGGTCGATGGCGCCGGAGACCGCGACCGTGATGCCATCGGCGGGGCTGGCCCACAGCTCCTCGTAGATCGACACGGCCTGGTAGGCCGTGGCGACCTCGTGGTATCCGTCGTCCTGGACGTCGCCGACTTCGAGGAAGACGTTGATCTTCCCGGGCGCGCGGACGTGGACGGCGTCGCTGGGGGTGGCCAGGCTCACCGGGCCGATTCCGCCCAGCGATCGAGATCGATCGTGTCGGCCAGCGCGTCGATGCGCTCCAGCTCTTCGGTGTCGAATGCCGGCCCGTTCACGGCGGCGAGGTTGTCGTCCAGCTGCTCGACGCGGGAGGCGCCGATCAGCGCGGAGGCCACGGTCGGCTCCCGCAGCACCCACTGGATCGACATCTGCGCGAGCGTCTGACCGCGCTCCTTGGCGATCAGGTTGAGCCCGCGCAGCGCCGAGACCGCCGCGTGCGGGAGGGGCGCGTCCGGGAGGGAGGAGCGGCGCTGGGCGCGCTGGGCACGGCCGTCGCCGAGGTACTTGTCGGTGAGGACCCCCTGGGCAAGGGGGGTGAAGGCGATCGCCCCCATCCCCTCCTGCGCGAGGACGCCGGTCAGTCCGTCCTCGACCCAGCGGTTCACGATCGAGTACGACGGCTGATGGATGATCAGCGGCGTCCCGAGCGACCGAGCCACCGCCGCCGCCACGGCGGTCTGCTTCTCGTCGTACTGGGAGATCCCGACGTACCGGGCCTTCCCCTGGCGCACGAGCGTGTCCAGTGCCCCGATCGTCTCCTCGATGGGGGTGACGGGGTCTGGACGGTGCGAGTAGAAGATGTCGACGTAGTCCAGGCCCATGCGGCGCAGCGACTGCTCGGCGCTGGCGAGGATGTACTTGCGCGATCCGAGGTCGCCGTACGGGCCCGGCCACATGTCCCACCCGGCCTTGGACGACACGATCAGCTCGTCGCGGTACGGGTGCAGATCTTCGCGCATCGCCCGGCCGAAGTTCGTCTCGGCGGAGCCGTAGGGCGGGCCGTAATTGTTCGCCAGATCGAAGTGCGTGACCCCCCGATCGAAGGCGTGCCGCAGCAGCTCGCGCTGGCGGTCGAAGGGGATGTTGTCGCCGAAGTTCCACCACAATCCGAGGGACACCGGCGGGAGGTACACTCCAGACGTACCCACCTGTCGGTAGTCGGTCGTCGCATAGCGATCCCCGGCAGCGGCGTAGGGGCGATGGAGGTCGGAGACGTCCGGGCGGAAGCGCGGTCGGTCGGTCACCCTCCGACCCTAGCGCGCACCCCCGGAACGAACGACCCCTCGGTGAAACCCGGTCGTAACGGGACTGATCTACCGTGGGCCCACTCCGCGTCCGCGGAGGAGCCCGCCCCTGAATGTTCTCGGAAGGAGAGCCCAGTGCGTCGATTCGTTCCCCTCCCCACTGAAATCGATCCGTGGCGGGCTCTGCTCGCCCGCGAGGACGTTCGCCTCCTCGACGGCGTGCTCCACCTCGTCACCGACGAGGTATCCCCCGCCGAGGCGCTGTCGCAGGACCTCCTCGACGTCGCCGACGCCCTGGAGGCGGCCGGGATCGACGTGCTCCTGGTCCGCGACAGCAACCGGCGCCCCAAGCTCGTCGCGGACGCCCGCACGGCTCCGGCGGCACTGGCGGCGCTGCGATCCGCGCGCCCCGGCGAGCCCTTCTACCTCAAGGGCCGCGGGGCCGACCCGGTGCCGATGCACGGAGTGGTCGTGGAAGCCGACGCCCTCGCCTCGTACGCGGTGTTCCGGCCGCGCACGAGCACCAACGGCGCCTACCGTTACGGCTCCTCGCTTGCTCCGCGGCTGGAGTTCTGGCGGTTCGGCGACACCCTCGTGGAGGCGCCCCGCCCCACCGTCCTCACCCGGCGCGTGACGCCGCGCGAAGACGTCGCTTTCGTGCGCACCGAGCGCTACGGCCGCTCGTGGCGGACGCTGGCCGGCATGTTCGACCCGCACCCCGACGAGGTCCGCGTCGACATCGACATGGTCTTCTCGTGGGTGGACGGATCGTCGACGGAGTTCCAGCGTCAGCGCGCCGCCCAGATGGACGGCTACGTCGTGGGCGACGGCGACGACTCGCCCGCCCGGTTCCGCCAGATCGACGAACTGCGCTACGCACTGCGCAGCGTCCACATGTACGCGCCGTGGGTGCGACGGATCTTCATCGCGACCGACTCCCCCCGGCCGGCCTGGCTCGCCGAGCACCCGAACGTGACCCTCGTGCGCAGCGAGGAGTTCTTCGCCGACACCGCCGTGCTGCCCACGCACAACTCCCACGCCGTCGAGGCGCAGCTGCACCGCATCAAGGGGCTGGCCGAGCACTTCCTCTACAGCAACGACGACATGTTCTTCGGCCGCCCGGTGACCCCGGAGCTGTTCTTCAGCGCCGGCGGCGTCAGCCGTTTCGTGGAGAGCGGCGTGCGCATCGGCACGGGCGCGCCGCATCCGGGGCGATCAGGGCACGACAACGGCCTGCGGGTGAACCGTGCGCTGCTGCAGGAGCGTTTCGGGCGTGTGATCACGCACGACCTGGAGCACTGCGCCGTACCGATGCGGCGCTCGGTCGCCGCTGAGCTGGAGCGCGAGTTCGCCGCGGACTATGCCCGCACCGCGGCCAACCGCTTCCGCGCCGCCACCGACATCTCCGTCACCAACAGCCTGTACCACTACTACGCGCTGCTGACGGGGCGGGCCGTGGTCACGCGCGAGCCGCGCGTGCAGTACGTGCAGACCACGCAGCTGGACTCCCTGCGCACCATGGAGCGGCTCGTCACGCGACGCGACACCGACATGTTCTGCCTCAACGACGGCAGCGTGCCCGAGATCCCGGAGGAGATGCGGGTGCGCGCCCTGCGCTCGTGCCTGGAGCGGGCCTTCCCGGTGCGCGCGCCGTGGGAGCACCCCGACGTCAGCGCAGGACCGGCAGCGGAGCGGTCGGCGGTGCTGTCCGGCTGAGGTCGGCCGAGGAGGTGGGCACTTCGATGCCCGCCTCGCGCAGGCGCACCGCGGAGGCGGCGGCGTCGACGTACTGCAGCGGCGGCGCATCCACCAGCGGCACGACCGAGTGCACGATCGTGTGGTCGTACACGTGGATGAGGTTGAACCCCTGTGCCGCGTCGTGCGGACGCGTGCCCCCCACCGGCACGGTCAGATCCTGCGTGTAGCACGTGGCCGACGCGACCGACACGGGGATGCCGGCGAAGGTGGCGAACGTGGAGTAGTGCAGGTGGCCGCCGATGATGGCGCGCACGTCGGTGCCCCGCAGCACGCGTGCCAGCCGCGCCTGGTCGCGCAGCTCCACGGTCGCGGCGAGGTCCAGCACGCTGGGCACCGGAGGATGGTGCAGCGCCAGGATCGTGCCGTGCGGGGCGGGGGTGGCGAGCACGTCGGCCAGCCACCGCAGTTGCGCGTCGGAGACCTCCCCGTGGTGGGAGCCGGGCACCGTGGTGTCCAGCGTGACGATCCGCAGTCCGTCCACCTCGTCCACACGGTCCACGGGGGCGGTCGGGTCCGATTCGTCGCCCGGCATCAGCTGCGCCCGGAAGGCCGTGCGGTCATCGTGGTTGCCCATCACCCAGATGACCTTCGCGCCCAGGCGTTCGGCGAGCGGTTCGACCAGCTCCCGCACCCGCGCGTACGCCTCGCCCTCGCCGTGATCGGCCAGGTCGCCGGTGAACACCAGCGCGTCGGGGCGGACCCCGGAGGCTTCGATCGCCGTGAGCGCCCGGGCGAGGGAGGCCTCGCTGTCGATCGCGTCGTACAGACGTGATCCGAGGGCACGCACGTGCGTGTCACTGAGATGGAGCAGGATGCGTTCGGCTTTCGGGTACTCGGCGTACCGCATGACTCCCCTTCGCGCCGGCGGGTGCGGCGATCTGGTGTTCGGCTCTTGCGTTCCGCGTCAAATGTTACCGGCATGTTTCGGGAGCGGGCCGGTAACGGGCGGGGAACGCGCCGTGAACGCGTCAGGAAGCGCCGCTGGCCGCCATCGCGCGCGCGACGCGGAGGAAGTCGTCGATCGACAGCTCCTCCCCGCGCGCCGTCGGCGCCACCCCGGCGCTCTCCAGCACCGCGGATGCGGCCGCCGACGAGCCCCCCAGCACCGCGGCGAGGGCCTGCCGCAGCATCTTGCGGCGCTGCTGGAACGCCGCATCCACGATCGCGAAGGTGCGGCGACGCTCCTCCTCGGTGCCGCGCGGCCGGGCGTCGCGGGAGAAGGCCACCAGCACCGAGTCGACGTTCGGCACCGGCCAGAAGACGTGACGCGACACCGTTCCGGCCAGCCGCCACGGTCCGTACCAGGCCGCCTTGGCGCTGGGCGAGCCGTACACCTTCGATCCGGGCGGGGCGGCCAGGCGCTCCCCCACCTCGGCCTGCACCATGACGACCCCCCGCGTGAGAGCCGGGAACGTCTCCAGGAAGTGCAGCAGCACCGGCACCGAGACGTTGTACGGCAGATTGGCCACGAGCACGTCCGGTTCGCCGGGGAGCTCGGTGATGCGCAGGGCGTCGGCGCACACGACGGTGAGCGCCCCGTCGGTCACGCCGTGCTCGCGTGCCGTGGCCGGCAGGCGCTCGGCGAGACGGGAGTCGATCTCCACGGCCACGACCTCCGCACCCTGCTCGAGCACCGCGAGGGTCAGCGATCCGAGGCCCGGGCCGATCTCCACGACCCGATCCTGCGGCGTGACGGCGGCCACCTGCACGATCTTGCGGACGGTGTTGGCGTCGACGACGAAGTTCTGGCCCAGCTTCTTGGTGGGAACGACGTCCAGGTCCGCGGCGAGGCGGCGGATCTCGGTCGCGCCGAGGAGGGAGATGGGCATCCCTTCACTGTAGCCAGCCGCCGATGCAAGGCCTCATCCGCGACGAGGGCGCGAGGTATACGGTGGCCCCCATGAGCAAAACCGGCACCATCCCGGCAGACGCCTTCTCGATGCGCAGCCCCTTCGGGCGCCGCGCGGTGGGACTGTCCGTGGCCGCCGCCGTGGGCGGGTTCCTGTTCGGATTCGACTCCTCGGTCATCAACGGCGCCGTGGACTCCATCGAGGGCAACTTCGGGCTCTCCGACTTCCTCACCGGGCTCGTCGTCGCCGTCGCGCTGCTGGGCTGTGTGGCGGGCGCGATCCTCGCCGGCGCACTGTCCGATCGCTTCGGGCGGCTGAAGGTCATGATGCTCGGCGCGGTGCTGTTCCTGGTCTCCTCCGTCGGGTCGGGACTGACTTTCAGCGTCCCCGATCTCATCGTGTGGCGCGTCATCGGTGGCCTGGGCATCGGCATCGCCTCGGTCGTCGCGCCCGCCTACATCGCCGAGATCGCGCCGCGGCAGATCCGCGGCAGCCTCGCGTCGCTGCAGCAGCTGGCGATCACGCTCGGCATCTTCGCGGCGCTCCTCTCCGACGCCCTGTTGGCGAACGCCGCCGGCGGCGCATCGCAGCAGTTGTGGCTGGGCATGGAGGCGTGGCGATGGATGTTCCTCGTCGGCGTCGTGCCGGCGGCGGTGTACGGCATCCTGGCGTTCCTGGTGCCGGAGTCACCGCGCTACCTCATCGCGAAGGGCCGGTTCGACGAGGCGAAGGAGATCTTCTCCCGCCTGGTGCCACCGGCCGACCTCGACAAGACGATGAACGAGCTCACGCACGCGATCGAGTCCGACCGCGCCAATTCGGGCGTGAGCCTGCGCGGCAAGTCGCTGGGCCTGCAGCCGATCGTGTGGATCGGCATCATCCTCTCGGTGTTCCAGCAGTTCGTCGGGATCAACGTGATCTTCTACTACTCCACGACGCTGTGGAAGGCGGTCGGGTTCGACGAGAGCAACGCGCTGCTGGTGAGCGTCATCACGTCGGTGACGAACGTGCTGGTGACCCTCATCGCGATCTGGCTCGTCGACCGCGTGGGACGCAAGCCGATCCTGATGACCGGCTCGGTCATCATGACCCTGTCGCTGGGCACGATGGCCCTGGCCTTCTCGTTCGCAGAGGGGTCGGGCGAGGACGTCTCCCTGCCGGGCGCGTGGGGGCCCATCGCGCTGGTGGCGGCGAACCTGTTCGTCGTCGGATTCGGCGCATCCTGGGGCCCGCTGGTGTGGGTGCTGCTGGGCGAGATCTTCCCCAGCCGCATCCGCGGCAAGGCGCTGGGCGTGGCCGCGGCCGCGCAGTGGCTGGCGAACTTCGCGATCACCGTGTCGTTCCCGCCGATGTCGGGCTGGTCGCTGCCGCTGACCTACGGCATGTACGCCTTCTTCGCGGCGCTGTCGTTCCTGTACGTGTGGTGGAAGATCCCCGAGACCAAGGGCATGGAACTCGAGCAGACCGAGACCCTGTTCGTGCAGAAGCCCAAGCCCGCGAAGCGCTGAGCCGCGAGCCCCTGTCCCTGGTCCGCGAGACTGCAGCCCACCGGCCAGACCGCGACATAATGCCGCGGTCTCGCCGGTGGCGTGCAGTGTCGCGGAGAGGACGCCGGCGGGCCGGGACGGCCGGATGCTAGAGCAGGGTCCCCCCGGAGACCTCGATGCGTTCGGCCGTCATCCAGCGCAGCTCGCTGGCGGCGAGGGCCGCGATGGCATCGGCGATCTCGTCGGGCCGGCCCACGCGACCGAGCGCGGTGTGGGCCGCCAGGCTGCTGCGCAGTTCGGGGTCGTCCCGCATGGCGCCGCCGTTGAAGTCGGTGGCCGTCGGTCCGGGAGCGATGCTGTTGATGCGGATGCCGCGGGGCCCCAGCTCCACGGCCAGGCTCCGGGTGAGGGCCTCCACCGCCGTCTTCGACGCTGCGTAGAGCGAGGTTCCGGGGCTGACGTGGCGGGTGAGGGAGGTGGAGACGTTGATGATGCGACCGCCCTCGCCGATGTGGGGGGCCAGTGCCTGGATGAGGAAGAACGTGCCGCGCAGGTTCGTTCCGATGAGGGCGTCGAAATCCGCCACGGTGGCGTCTTCGAGTCGGCCGAACAGCCCGATCCCGGCGTTGTTCACCAGCACGTCGATCCGGGAACGCCCCCACCGTTCGTCGATATCGCGCCGCAGCGAGGCCGTGAAATCGGCGAAGGAAGCGACATCCGCCAGGTCGAGACGCGCAGCGATGGCCTCGCCGCCCTCGGCGCGGATGTCCTCCACGGCGCCGGACGCCTCGTCGGCATCGCCCCGGTAGGTGAGGACCACGGCGAGCCCCCGCTGCGCGAGGGCGCGGGCGGTTGCTCGGCCGAGGCCCCGGTTGCCCCCGGTGACGACGGCGATTCGAGGGGGGTTCTCGGTCATTCGGAGTCTCCTTCCGGGAACTCCACGCTGACGAGCGGACTCCCCTGCATCCATTCGTCGAGCGGTGCGACCGGCTGCGGGATGCCGGCCGGGTTCCAGGGCTGATTGAGGTCGGCGATGATCGCAGTGAACACGGCCTCCCGCCGGGCGGGATCGAGCACCGGAGTGCCCACTGCCGGCAGATCAGCCCGCACGCCGTTCTTGAGATGGAACACGAAGGCGGGGTTCGCCACGATGTTCGCGTACCAGCTGCGGCGCGCCGGCGTGGTGGAGAGGTAGATGCGCCCGTCGACCCGGTAGAACCACACCTCGATGCGCCGCGGCCTGCCGGTGCGCGCGCCGGTCGTGGTGATGTCGATCGTGCGCTCGCGAGCGCCTGAAGCCGGGGTGATCGCCAAGGCCCGTTCGATTCGAGATTCCATCCCGCTCCTAAGTAAGTATCTCTTTACTTATACACTAGACGCGGGATGGGGTCGCGGCAAGCGGCGGCACGGAAGGAAGGAGTGGTCATGGGGCAGCGGGACGCGAGCGCGACTCGCGCGCGGATCCTCTCGGCCGCGGTGGCGGAGTTCGCAGCCCATGGCTACTCGGGCGGCAGGGTCGAGCGCATCGCGAAGGAAGCCGAGAGCAATGTGCGCATGATCTACGCCTACTTCGGCAACAAGAGCGGGCTCTTCGACGCGGCGCTCTCGGACGTGATCGTGCGGATGGCGCAAGAGGTGCCCCCTCAGCCGTCCGATCTGCCGGGGTGGGTGGGCGACCTCTTCGATTTCCATCAGCGTCACCCCGAGGTGCTGCGCATCTGCCTCTGGGCTCAGCTCGAGAGGCCTGACGCCGCCTCAGAGCCGCTCGAGACCTACCTCGCGAAGGTCGAGTCCGTGCAGCCGCACGCGCCGACGGCCATCGGCGCGGTGAATCTCCTCGTCATCATCTACGCCGTCGCGCAGGCCTGGCAGCTCGCGCCGATCGGCCTCCTGGCGGCCGACGCGCACGCCGACACCGACACGAGGCGCGCCGCCGCGGTCGAAGCGGTCACCCGCATCCTCGCCTGACGGGGTCGTTGGTCCGCGAGGCTGCAGCCCACCGGCGAGACCGCGACATAATGCCGCGGTCTCGCCGGTGGCGTGCAGTCTCGCGGACGGAGGGAGCCCGGATCAGTCGAACGAGCCGTAGACCGCGGTGGTGGTCGCGGCCAGCTGCGCGCAGAACTCGTCGAGGTCGACGCCCATCTCGGCTGCCATGAAGCGCACCGTGACCGGGATCAGGTACGGGGCGTTGGGGCGCCCGCGCAGCGGCGTGGGCGTGAGGAACGGAGCATCCGTCTCCACCAGGATGCGATCGCGCGGCGTCACCGCGAGGGCGTCACGCAGGTTCTGTGCATTCTTGAACGTCACGTTGCCGGCGAAGGAGAGGTAGTACCCGCGCTCGGCGGCGATGCGCGCCATCGCCTCGTCGCCGGAGAAGCAGTGGAACACCGTCCGCTCCGGCGCACCCACGCGCTCCAGCGTCTCCAGCACCGCGTCGTGGGCGTCGCGATCGTGGATCTGCATCGCGATCCCGTGCTTCTTCGCCAGCGCGATGTGCGCCTCGAACGAGCGGAACTGCGCCGGGAGCCCCGCCTCGTCGGTGCGGAAGAAGTCCAGCCCCGTCTCGCCGATCGCCCGGACGCGCGGCTGCGCGGCCAGCTCGTCGATGACGGCGATCGCCGCGTCCAGCTCCCCCGCCTCCGCATATGCCGGCGCCTCGTTCGGGTGGATCGCGACGGCGGCGAGCACACGGGGGTGGGATGCGGCGGCCCACGCCGACCACCGCGACGACGCCACATCGCCCCCTGCCTGCACGACCCCGTGCACGCCGACGGCGACGGCGCGCTCGAGCTGTTCGTCCAGGGAGAGCCCGGCCTCGCCGTCTTCGATCTCGAGGTGCGCGTGGTTGTCGTACACCGCGACCGGGAGTGCGTCGGGGGGCTCGGGGTAGCTCACCTCGCGCGTCCCCTTCTCGCGCTGGCGGACGTACTGCGAGGGGTCGGCGGGCAGAGGCGGGCGGGACGCGGACATCGGCGGGGTCAGGCGGTCTGCTCGACGCGCGGGAACAGCGGCGCCAGGCCGTTGACCGACGTGCCCGGGCGCAGGACGCCCCATCCGCCGGCCTCGCGCAGCGGCTGGTCCTGGAGACGTCCAAGCGTCTCGGCCGCGCCGAGGGCGATCCACAGCTTCTCCGTCGCCTCCGGCATCACCGGCGACAGCAGCACCGCGAGGGCGCGCAGGCCCTCCGCCGCGGTGTAGAGCACCGTACCCAGGCGCGTGCGCTGTGCGTCGTCCTTCGCGAGGGCCCACGGCTCGTTCTCGGTGATGTAGCCGTTCAGCTCCGTCACGATCGTCCAGATCGCGTGGATGGCCTCGTCGATGCGGAACCGCTCCATCGCCGCGTCCGCGGCGGCCGCGGCATCGGCCACGACGGCCTGGATGCGGCGGTCGGCCTCGGTGTACTCCCCCGGCGGCGGGACGATGCCCTCGTAGTACCGCTCGATCATCGCCACGGTGCGCGAGGCGAGGTTGCCGAAGCCGTTGGCGAGCTCGGCCTGGTAGCGGGCGGAGAGGTCCTCCCACGAGAACGATCCGTCCTGCCCGAACGCGATGGCCGAGAGGAAGTAGAACCGGTAGGCGTCGGAGCCGAACACGTCGGTGATCTCGGTGGGCGCGATGCCGGTGAGCTTGGACTTCGACATCTTCTCGCCCCCCACGAGCAGCCAGCCGTGCGCGAAGACGCCGCGCGGCACCTCCAGGCCCGCCGCCATCAGCATCGCGGGCCAGATCACGGCGTGGAAGCGCAGGATGTCCTTGCCCACGACGTGGTACGCCGGCCAGCGCCGGGCGAACTGCTCCGGATCGGTGCCGTAGCCCACCGCGGTGGCGTAGTTCAGCAGCGCGTCGACCCACACGTAGATGACGTGCGAATCGTCCCACGGCACCCGGATGCCCCAGTCGAACGTCGAGCGCGAGATCGAGAGGTCCTTCAGGCCGTTCTTGACGAAGGAGATCACTTCGTTGCGCGCTGAGTCCGGGCGCAGGAAGTCCGGCTCGTTCTTGTACAGCTCGAGCAGCTTGTCCTGGAACTCGCTGAGCTTGAAGAAGTAGTTCTTCTCCTGCAGCAGCTCCAGCGGCTTGGAGTGGATCACGCAGACCTTCAGGCCCTCGAAGGCTCCCGTGCCGTCGACGATCTCCGACTCCGGCTTGAACTCCTCGCAACCGACGCAGTACAGCGCCTCGTACTCCCCGGCGTAGATGTACCCGGCGTCGTAGAGCGTCTGGAAGAACACCTGCACGTTGCGCTCGTGGCGCTCCTGGGTGGTGCGGATGAAGTCGTCGTTGGCGACGTCGAGGGTCTCCAGCAGCGGGAACCACGACTCGCTCACGAGCTTGTCGACCCACTGCTGCGGCGTCACGCCGTTCGCGGCGGCCGCGCGCAGCATCTTCTGGCCGTGCTCGTCGGTGCCGGTGAGCATCCACGTGTCGTCGCCGCTCTGCCGGTGCCAGCGCGCGAGGGTGTCCACGGCCACGGTCGTGTATCCGTGGCCGATGTGGGGCACGTCGCTCGGGTAGTAGATCGGCGTCGTGATGTAGAAGGATCGGCCGGTGCTCACCTGAGGATTCTACGGGGGCCGGTGCGCGCGATCGGCCGTGTGACGCCGGCGCTACGTGCGGGAGGTCAGCGCGGCCTGGTACAGCTCGCGGGAGGAGTGGCCGGTGTGGGCGGCGACTTCGGATGCGGCATCCTTCAGCCGCGCGCCGGCGCTCTTGAGCTCGAGCACCTGCGCGACGGCGTCGGGGAACGACGTCTCCCTCGGCGCGGCGCCGCCGACCACGAGTGCGATCTCGCCGCGCACGCCGCCCCGTGCCCATTCGGCGAGCTCGCCGAGGGGCCCGCGGACGACCTCTTCGTGCAGCTTCGTCAGCTCGCGGCACACCGCGGCGGGGCGATCCGCGCCGAACGCGGCCGCGAGGTCGTCGAGCGTGGCGGCCAGGCGCGAGGGCGCCTCGAAGAACACCAGCGTGCGCGGCTCGGAGGCGAGCGCGGCCAGTGCGGCGCGCCGCTCGCCGGGTTTGCGCGGCGGGAAGCCTTCGAAGGCGAATCGGTCGGTGGGAAGGCCCGACACGGCGAGGGCCATCAGCACGGCGCTCGGGCCGGGGAGGGCGGTCACGGTGACCCCGGCACGGGCCGCCGCCGACACCAGGCCGTACCCGGGGTCGCTCACGGTCGGCATGCCGGCGTCGCTGAGGACGAGCACGTCGCGGTCGCGCGCGAGGGCGACGAGGTCGTCGGCGCGCTCCTTCTCGTTGTGGTCGTGCAGCGCGATCAGGCGCGGCCGGTTCTCCACTCCGAGGGCGGCGAGCAGCCGCTGGGTCGTGCGGGTGTCCTCCGCGGCGATCACCTCGACGGAGGACAGCGCCTCGATGAGGCGCCGGGACGCGTCGCCGAGATTGCCGATCGGCGTCGCACCCAGGATGATCACGGCCCCAGCTTAGGCTGGGCGCGTGACGTCGACCGCCGAGCATCCGCCGCCCGCAGCGGTCTCGACGCGGCTGGAGCGGTGGCGCGCCCGGGTGCACGCCGACCCCGCCCGATCGCGGCTGTACGCGTGGCTCGCGCCGCTGCTCGTGACGCTCCTGGCCGGCGTGCTTCGGTTCGCAGGGCTGGGGCATCCGGAGTCGATCGTCTTCGACGAGACGTATTACGTGAAGGACTCCTGGAGCCAGTGGGTGCTCGGCTATCCGGCGACCTGGCCCGCGGACGCGGACGCGAGGTTCGTCGCCGGCGAGACCGACATCTTCACCGCCACCGGCAGCTACGTCGTGCACCCGCCGCTGGGCCGCATCCTCATCGGCGCGGGCATGGCACTGTTCGGCCCGGACTCCTCCACCGGATGGCGCTTCTCGGTGGCGGTCCTGGGCACCGCGAGCGTGCTCGTGCTGTACCTCCTCGCCCACAGCCTGACCCGGTCGCGCCTGTTCGCGACGGTCGCCGCGTTCCTCCTCGCCATCGACGGGGTCGCGATCGTGATGAGCCGCATCGCGCTGCTGGACGGCATCCTGACCTTCTTCGTCCTCCTGGCGTTCTGGTTCACGGCGCTGGATCGCCGGGGATCGCTCGCGCGCCTGGCTGCGCTGACCGCCGCGCGCGCCGGAGACCCGCCGGCCGTGAGGTGGGGGCCGGTCCTGTGGGCCCGCCCGTGGCTGGTCGCGGCCGGTGCGGCGGCGGGGGCGGCCACGGCGGTGAAGTGGTCGGGGCTGTACGTTCTGGCCGCCATCGGCCTGTACGCGGTGGTGACCGACGCGCTCGCCCGCCGCCGCGCCGGCATCCGGATGTGGCCTGCCGACGCGGCGCTGCGGCAGGGGCCGGCATCGTTCCTGCTCCTGGTCCCCATCGCCGCGGTCGTGTACGTGGCGTCGTGGACCGGCTGGCTCGCCAGCGACGGCGGCTACTCGCGGCACGCCGTGGACGCCGCTCCTGCGACCGGGGTGTGGGCATGGGTGCCGCTGGCACTGCAGAACCTGTGGGCCTACCACCAGTCCATCTACGCATTCCACGTCGGGCTCACCACCCCGCACGGGTACGCGAGCCCCGCGTGGCAGTGGCCCCTGCTGGTGCGGCCGACCTCGATGCACTGGCAGCAGGATGCCGCCGGCACCGCCGGCTGCGCACTGCCGGCGGGATGCACCGAGTCCATCTCGAGCCTGCCCAACCCCGTCGCCTGGTGGGCGGGCGTGGCCGCGGTCGTCTTCCTCGCCGTGCGCTTCGTTGTGGCGCGGGACTGGCGCTACGCGTTCGTCCTGACCGGCCTGGCCGCCACCTACGGACCGTGGCTGCTGTACCCCGACCGCACGATCTTCCAGTTCTACACGGTCGTGATGGTGCCCTTCCTCCTGTTCGCACTGACCTTCGCGCTGCGGGAGATCGCCGGACCGCCCACGGCTCCCCTGCCCCGTCGGCTCAGCGGGCAGCGCGTGGTCGTGGTCTTCCTCGTCGTGGTGACGCTCGTCTCGGCCTTCTGGTATCCGGTGTGGACGGGTCTGCCGGTGCCCTACCAGTTCTGGCAGCTGCACAACTGGATGATCACGTGGATCTAGCCGAGGTCCTCCGGATCGCTCACGGGGAGCCGGCACGCGAACCCGCGGCAGTCGTACGCGGTGGCGCGACCCTCCAGCGCGGTCTTCCCCTCGAACAGCGACAGCCCCGCCGCCGCGAGGGACTCGGCCTGCTCGGGCGAGATCAGCGCGAGGATGTCGGCGCGGACGCGACGGGCGCGCTGCGCCAGCGGTGACCCCGGGTCGCCGACCACGACGAGCTGGTGAGGCGCCTCGGCCAGCCCGGCGGCGACTTCCAGCAGCGCGCCGTGCGCGACGGGGGCCGCGAGGGCGGCGGGGGCGGCGGCCTGGACGAGCGTGAGGGCGACGGAGCGGTAGCGCTCGCCGGCGCCGGCCTGCCACAGCGCGAGCGCCGCGGCGGCGAGCGCCGACGGCCCCGAGGGAGCGGCACCGTCGCTCGGAACGCCGGCGGCCTGCACCCCCTGCGCCACGAGCACCGGATCCCCGCCGCCGGGGACGACGATCGTGCCGTCCTCACCCACGCACGCGTCGACGAGTTCGCGGGCGCGCACGGCGTACGCCGGCTCTCCCGTCGCCAGCGCGAGGGACAGCAGGCCGCGCGCGAGGCCGCCGTAGTCTTCAAGGGTGGCCGGGGCGGAGGAGACGATCTCATCCAGCGACGCACGGCGCAGCATCCCGTCGGGGCCGACGTTGGTCTCCAGCACCGCGTCCGCCGCCCACCGCGCGGCCTCCAGGAGCCGCTCGTCGCCGAGCACCGTGCCGGCGCGGGCCAGTGCGGCGATCGCGTGCCCGTTCCACCCGGTGACGATCTTGCCGTCCAGCGCCGGGGGCTGCAGCCCTGCGCGACCCTGGGCATCGCGGGCGTAGTAGCCCCCCTCGCTGCGGGCGCCGTCGATGATCGACTCGGAGTCCTGTGCGGCGGCGATCCCGCCGCTGGGCTGCTGCAGGACCTCGACGAGGAACCGCGCCGCGTCACGTGCGATGTCCTCCTCCCCCGCATCCAGGGCCGCATCGATGAGCCCGGCGTTGTCGGTGAGCATGCGCTCGTAGTGCGGCACCGTCCAGTCGCGGCGGGTCGCGTAGCGGAAGAAGCCGCCGTCCACGGGGTCGTGCAGCTCGGAGGCGGCCATCGCCCGCAGCGCCCGGCGCGCCACGTCCGCCGACTCCGGAGCGGCCTCGGCGAGCGCCTCGCACGCGAGGAAGCGCAGCACCGGGACGTTGGGGAACTTCGGCGTCTCCATCCCCAGGCCCGCGGCGAATCCGCCGAACTCGCGATCCTCGGCGGCGACGAGCCCGCGTGCGGCGGCGGCGAGCTCCGCCAGCGACGGCGGCGCGTCGGCGCCGGGCGTCGCGGCCTCGGCGATCGCCTGGCGCAGGGCCTCGCCGGTGCGCTCGACCTCGCCGCGCCGCTGCGTCCACGCCTCGCGCACCGCGGCGAGCACGTCACGGAAGGCCGGCATCCCCCCGCGCGCCTCGTCCGGCCAGTACGTCCCCGCGTAGAACACCGCGCCGCCGGGAGTGGTGAACACCGTCAGCGGCCAGCCGAGGTTGCGCGTGAACGCCGACGCGGCGTCGAGGTACGCGGCATCCACGTCGGGATGCTCCTCACGGTCGACCTTGATCGCCACGAATCCGTCGTTGATGATCGCGGCGGTCGCGTCGTCGGCGAAGGACTCCCGCGCCATGACGTGGCACCAGTGGCACGTGGAGTACCCGATCGACACGAGCACCGGCACGTCGCGGCGCTGCGCCTCGGCGAACGCCTCCGGGCCCCACGGGTACCACGCGACCGGGTTGGTCGCGTGGAGCCGCAGGTAGGGGCTGGAGGCGTTCGCGAGGCGGTTCAGCTCAGTTCACCTCATCCGGGTGCGACGCGACGCGGCCCGACCCGTCCTGCGGGTCGATGGAGTCGATCGCGGCCATCTCTGCGTCGCTGAGCTCGAAGTCGAAGATGTCGAAGTTCTCCTCCAGGCGCTCGCGGCGCACCGACTTGGGGAAGACGATGAACCCGCGCTGGATGTGCCAGCGCAGCACCGCCTGGGCGGGCGTCTTGCCGTGCGCGGCGGCGGCCTCGGCGACGGCGCGGATGCCGAACAGGTCGTACTTGCCCTGCCCGAGCGGCCCCCACGACTCGATGTGCATGTCGTGCGCCGCGCCCCACTCGACGATGTCGCTGCGCGAGTAGGCCGGGTGCAGCTCGATCTGGTCGACGACGGGGGTGACGCCGGTGGCCTCGACGATGCGGTCCAGGTGGGGCACGAGGAAGTTCGAGACGCCGATGGAGCGCGTGTGCCCCGCATCCCGGATCTCGATCATCTTCTCCCACGCGTGGAGGTAGTTGTCCTTCGCCGGGGTGGGCCAGTGGATGAGGTAGAGGTCCACCTGCTCCAGGCCGAGCTTCTCCAGGCTCTCGGCGATGGCCGCGTGCGGCTCTTCGCCGTCGTGGCGGTCGTTCCAGAGCTTCGTGGTGATGAACAGCTCGTCGCGCGGGATCCCGCTGGCGGCGATCGCCGCGCCCACGCCCTTCTCGTTGCCGTAGATCGCGGCGGTGTCGATGTGGCGGTATCCCACCTCGAGTGCTTCGGTGACCGCCCGCTCGGTGTCATCCGGCGGAACCAGGAAGACACCGTAGCCGAGCTGGGGGATGCTGTTGCCGTCGTTGAGCGCAACCATGGGAATCGTCATGCCCTCAGCCTAGGAGCCGCGCCCGCCGCCGCGAGCGGGGGTTGACGTCACCCCCGCAGGCGAGGCATCACATTCCGACTGAGACACCGGGCGACGCATGGCGTCTCAGCCGGAATGTGGTGTCTCGGGATGCGGCGGGCAGGGCGGGGCGGCGGCGGGATACGATCGAAGGCTGTGTCCTCGCCCGAACCCGTGATCGCGTACCCGCCGGAGCTGCCCGTCAGCGCCGCCCGGGAGGAGATCGCGCGCGCCATTCGGGACCACCAGGTCGTGATCGTGGCCGGTGCGACCGGCTCGGGCAAGACGACGCAGCTGCCGAAGATCTGCCTCGAGCTCGGCCGCACGCACATCGCGCACACGCAGCCGCGCCGGATCGCCGCGCGCACGATCGCCGAGCGGATCGCCGAGGAGATGCAGGTGCCGCTGGGCACCACGGTGGGTTACAAGGTGCGCTTCACCGACAACGTCTCCGCCGACACGCGCGTCGCGCTCGTGACCGACGGGATCCTGCTCAACGAGATCCACCGCGACCGGCTGCTGCGCCGCTACGACACGATCATCATCGACGAGGCCCACGAGCGCTCGCTCAACATCGACTTCCTCCTCGGCTACCTCCGCCGCATCCTGCCCGAGCGGCCCGACCTCAAGGTTCTCGTGACGTCGGCGACGATCGACCCGCAGAGCTTCGCGACGCACTTCGCGGATGCGGCAGGCGCTCCGGCGCCCATCGTGGAGGTGTCCGGCCGCACCTACCCCGTCGACATCCGCTACCGCCCGCTCGTGCCGGAGGGCGCGGCCGAGGACGACGCGGACGAGGTGGGCGGCATCGTCACGGCGCTGCGCGAGCTCGACCGCGAGCCGCCCGGCGACGTGCTGGTGTTCCTCCCCGGCGAGGCGGAGATCCGCGACGCCGCCGACGCCGTGCGCGGCGCGTACGCCAAGGACGCCGCGCCCACCGAGGTGCTCCCCCTGTACGGACGCCTGTCCGCCGCCGAGCAGCACCGCGTGTTCGAGCCGTCCCGCGTGGCGGGTGTGCGGCGGCGGGTGATCCTGGCCACCAACGTCGCCGAGACGAGCCTGACCGTCCCCGGCATCCGGTACGTCGTCGACACCGGCACGGCGCGGATCTCGCGGTACAGCGCCCGCTCGAAGATCCAGCGTCTGCCGATCGAGGCGGTCTCGCAGGCCTCCGCGCAGCAGCGCTCGGGTCGCGCCGGCCGCACCGCCCCGGGCGTGGCGATCCGCCTGTACTCGGAGGAGGACTTCACCCGGCGGCCGGAGTACACCGAGCCGGAGATCCTGCGCACGTCGCTCGCGTCGGTTCTGCTGCAGATGCTTGCGCTCGGTTTCGGCGACATCGCAGCCTTCCCCTTCCTCACGAAGCCCGATTCCCGCGGGGTGAAGGCCGCGAGCGATCTGCTGACCGAGCTCGGCGCCATCACCGTGGGCCGCAGCGGCGAGAGCCCGCGACTGACGAGAATCGGCCGCGAGATCGCACGCCTGCCGATAGACCCCCGCTTCGCCCGGATGCTGCTGGAAGCCCGCGACAACGGCACCCTCGGCGAGGTGCTGCCCATCGTCGCGGGATTGTCGATCCAGGACGTGCGCGAACGGCCGGAGGAGCGCCGGGAGGAGGCCGACCGCCTGCACGCGCGGTTCACCGACCCCACGAGCGACTTCCTCACCCTGCTGAACCTGTGGAACCACCTGCAGGAGAAGCAGGCCGAGCTCGGCTCCAGCGCCTTCCGGCGCCTGTGCCGCAGCGAATTCCTCAACTACGTCCGCGTGCGCGAGTGGGTGGACGTGCACCGGCAGCTGCGCAGCGTGCTCGGGGGGCCGCGCTCCTCGCGCGAGGCCGGGCCGGACGGGCACGAGGCCGGGGACGCCATCCACCGGGCGATCCTCGCCGGGCTGCTGTCGCAGATCGGCATCCTCGACGCGCGCACCGCGAACCCGCCGAAAGACCGCCGCACGCCGAAGTCGCCCGGCGACGGCCGCCCGAGCAAGGGCGAGTACATCGGAGCGCGGGGCGCGCGCTTCGCGATCTTCCCCGGCTCGGGCCTGCGGAAGAAGCGGCCGCACGCGGTGATGGCCGCCGAACTCGTGGAGACCTCGCGTCTGTTCGCCCGCACCGTGGCCGCGATCGATCCCGCGTGGGCTGAGGACCTCGCCGGCGACCTCGCCAAGCGGTCGCTCAGCGAGCCGCACTGGTCCAAGAGCGCCGGCGCCGCCTCGGCCTACGAGAAGATCACGCTGTTCGGCGTGGAGATCGTGCCGCGCCGGCGCGTGCAGCTGGCCCGCTTCGACCGGCCGCTCGCGCGCGAGATGTTCCTGCGCCACGCGCTCGTCGAGGGCGAGTGGGATGCGGCGGCCCTGGACAAGCGGCTCACGGCGTTCCTGCGCCGCAACGCCGAGCAGCGCCGGCGGCTGGAGAAGATCGAGGAGCGCGAGCGCCGCCGCGACATCCTCGTCGGCGACGAAGCGGTGTTCGCGTTCTACGACGCCCGCGTCCCCGCCGACGTCTTCGACGTGCGCTCGTTCGAGCGGTGGTGGCGCGACGCCGCCGCACGGACCCCGCACCTGCTCGATCTCACGGAGGCCGACCTCACCGGCGACGCCGCGCGCGCCGACGACCGCGGCTTCCCCTCCCGGTGGCGCCAGGGCGATCAGACCCTGTCGCTGTCGTACCGCTTCGAGCCTGGCGCCCCCGACGACGGCCTCACGGTGCTCGTGCCGCTGGCACTCCTGGCCCAGCTGCGGCCGGACGGATTCGACTGGCAGGTGCCCGGGCTGCGCGACCAGCTCGTGACGGCGCTGCTGCGCGCCCTGCCCAAGGCGATCCGCCGCAACGTCGTGCCCGCCGCCGATTGGGCCGAGAGGTTCTCGGCCGAGCTGGTCGGCCGCGGGCCCGAGGACACCGACGGGCTCCCCGCGATGAGCCTGGTGGAAGCCCTCGCCACGCAGGTGCAGCGGGTCGCGAACCAGCCGGTGCGCGCGACCGACTTCGACCTCGAACGCGTGCCCAGCCACCTGCTGCCCACCTTCCGCGCCGTCGACGCGCGCGGACGCACCGCCGGCACCGACCGCGACCTCGCCGCCCTCCAGGCGCGCCTGGCCGACCGCGCCCGCTCCAGCGTCGCCGCGACGATCGAGCGGAGCTCGGCGCGGGTCGCGGCGGCGACCGCGCCGGGGTCTGCGGCCGCCTTCCCCGCACGCACCGGTGTGACGGACTGGGACTTCGGTGACCTCCCCGACGTCGTGGACACCCGGGTGGCCGGAGGCGTCGTGCGCGGCTACCCCGCCGTCGTCGACGAGGGCGCGAGCGTGTCGCTGCGGTTGGAGGCGACACCCGCGGATGCGGCGCGCCTCACCCGCGCGGGCGTGCGACGCCTGCTCCTCCTGGCCGTCGCCTCCCCCGCCCCCTATGTGCTGGAGCACCTCACCTCGACGGAGAAGCTCGCCCTCGCCGCATCCCCGTATCCGAACGCGAAGGCGCTCATCGAGGACGCCCGGGGAGCTGTGGCCGATGCGGTGCTCGAGCGCGAGGCGGGCGTCCGCACGCGCGCGGCCTTCGAGGCGGTGCGGGATCGCCTGTCGGCCGTCGTGGTGGACGACACCTTCGCCGCGGTGTCGCTCGCGGCCCGTGTGCTCACGGCGGCCCGGGAGGTGGACCGCGCGCTGAAGGGGCAGACCTCGATGGCGCTCCTGGGCGCGCTCGGCGACGTGCGGGCGCAGCTGGGCGGATTGGTCTTCCCCGGTTTCGTCTCCGCGATCGGCCTCGCGCGCCTCGCCCACGTACCGCGGTACCTCGCCGGGGCGCTGGAGCGGCTGCAGAGTCTCCCCGACAACCCGGGACGCGACCGCCAGCGGCAGAACGAGTACGAACGCGCCGCCGCGGCCTACACCGAAGCCGGCGGGACGATCCCGCCCGCCCCCGGCGCCCCCGCGGGCCTCGTGCATGCGCGGTGGCTGCTGGAAGAGCTGCGCGTGAGCCTGTTCGCGCAGCGCCTGGGCACCGCCGAGGCGGTCTCCCCGCAGCGGATCGCGAAGGCCCTGCGCGAGGCGGGGACCCCGGCCGCGCGCGGGTAGGCTCGGCGGCGGAAAGGGGACGCCATGCCGCACGCCGTCGTGTACACCGAGTTCGGAGCACCGGAGGTGCTGCGGATGGTCGAGATCCCCTCGGGCCGGCCGGGCCCCGGCCAGCTGCGGATCCGCGTCGAAGCCGCCGGGGTCAACCCCGTCGACGCGAAGCTGCGCTCGGGTCGCCGTGCGAGCCCGCCCATCCACGAGCCGCGCCGGACCGGGGCGGACGGCGCGGGCGTCGTGGTCGAGGTCGGCCCCGAGGTCGACGGTTTCCGCCCCGGCCTGCCGGTGGCCGTCTTCGACACCCTCGGCACGTATGCCGACGAGATCATCGTGCCCGCCCCATCCGTCGTCCCCCGCCCGCCCTCGGTGAGTGCGGCGCAGGCGGCGGCGCTCGGGGTCCCCGCCGGGACCGCCTATCAGTCGCTGCGGTCGCTGCGGGTGGGCCCCGGCGACACCCTCCTCGTCCACGGCGGATCCGGCGCGGTGGGCCGCGCCGCCGTGCAGTACGCCGTGCTGTGGGGCGCGCGCGTGATCGCGACCTCCTCGGACCGGCGCGCGCCGGGCGTACGGGAGCTGGGCGCGACGACGGTGCCCTACGGCGAGGGGCTCACCGACCGCGTGCGGGATGCGGCGCCGGAGGGGATCACGGCGGCGCTGGACTGCGTCGGCACCGACGAGGCCGTGCAGACCTCGCTGGAGCTCGTCGCCGACCGCTCGCGCATCGTGACGCTCGTCCGCGGGGCCGACGCCGACGAGCTCGGGATCCGGGCGTTCCGCGGCGGCAGCCCGCGTCCGCTGACCGCCCAGGAGGCCGCGTGGCGGCGCGAGGCGATCCCCGTGACGCTCGGCCTCGTGGCCGCCGGCGCGTTCTCGGTCGAGCTCGGCCCCGCCCTGCCGCTGTCCGATGCCCCCGACGCCCAGCGCATGGTCGCCGAGGGCACCGACGGGAAGATCGTCCTGCTGCCCTGACCGGGCTCAGTTGCCGGAGCGGCGCTTGTTGTAGACGTCGAAGGCGACGGCCAGCAGCAGCACGAGACCCTTCACGGCCTGCTGCCAGTCGATGCCGATGCCCAGGATCGACATGCCGTTGTTGAGCACGCCGATGATGAGGCCACCGATGATCGCGCCGCCGATCGTGCCGACGCCGCCCTGCACCGCGGCCCCGCCGATGAACGCGGCAGAGATGGCCTCGAGCTCGAACCCGTCGCCGGCCTTCGGGCCGGCGAGGTTGAGTCGCGCGGTGAAGATGAGGCCGGCCAGCGCCGCGAGGAAGCCCATGTTGACGAACAGCCAGAAGTCCACGCGCCGCGTCTTGATGCCCGACAGCTCGGCCGCGTGCCGGTTGCCGCCCATGGCGTAGATGTGACGGCCGAACACCGTGCGGTTCATGACGATCCCATAGATCATCACGAGAGCGGCCAGCACGATGAGGGTCACCGGGATGCCCTTGTACGACGCGAGTGAGTAGGTGAAGAACGCGATGGCCGCGGCCACGAGCACGAGCTTGCCGATGACCCATACGAGGGGCTCGACCTCCTGGCCGTACTTGGCGCGGCCCGCGCGCGTACGCAGCTGCTGGACGACGAGGGCCACGATGGCCACCGCCCCGATGGCGAGGGTGAAGAGGTCTGGTTCGGTCTCGCCGAACAACCCCGACAGGAATCCGTTCCCCAGTGCCCGGTACTCGGTCGGGAACGACCCGATGTTGGCGTTGCCCAGGACGACGAGGGCGAGACCCCGGAAGATCAGCATGCCGGCGAGGGTCACGATGAACGCGGGTATCCCGACGTAGGCGATCCAGAACCCCTGCCACGCACCCACGAGGGCGCCGATGAGGAGGGACAGCAGGATGGCCAGCCACCACGGCATCCCCATCTTCACCGCGAACACGCCCGACAGCGCGCCGACGAAGGCCGCGACCGATCCCACCGACAGGTCGATGTGACCGGCGATGATGACCATCACCATGCCGATGGCCAGCACGAGGATGTAGCCGTTCTGGACCACCAGGTTGGAGATGTTCTGCGGCCGCAGGAGGATGCCGTCGGTCAGGATCGCGAACAGCGCCACGACCGCGATGAGCGCGATGAAGATGCCGTTGCGGCCGAGGTCGGTGAGCAGGTGCGTGAACCACCGTGTGAACCGGTTCTCGGGCGGGTTGATGTTCGCGCCGACGGCCTCGGTGGGGGTGCTGTTGGTGAGTGTCATTTCGCTTCTCCCGGAACGCCCGTCAGCGGGGGTTCTCCATGGTCATGAGCTTGAGGACGGATTCGGGCGTGGCCTCGTCGATGGGCAGCTCGCCGGTGATCCGCCCCTCCGACAGCGCGTACACGCGGTCGGAGATGCCGAGCAGTTCGGGCAGCTCGGAGGAGATCACGATGATGCCTTTGCCCTCGGCCGCCAGCCGGTTGATGATCGTGTAGATCTCGTACTTCGCGCCCACGTCGATACCGCGCGTGGGTTCGTCCAGGATCAGCACGTCGGGGTCGGAGTAGATCCACTTCGACAGCACGACCTTCTGCTGGTTGCCGCCGGAGAGCTTGCCGGTTCTGGCCAGGACGCTGGGCGCCTTGATGTTCAGGTCGCGCCGGTACTCGTTCGCGACGCGGAACTCCTCGTTGTCGTTGACGAGCCCGCCTTTCTCGAGCTTGCGCAGCGATGCCATCGAGATGTTGCGCTTGATGTCTTCGATGAGGTTCAGGCCGTAGGTCTTGCGGTCCTCGGTGGCGTACGCGAGACCGTGGTCGATGGCCTCGGACACCGTGCGGGTCTTGATCTCCTTGCCGCGCATGAACACCCGGCCGGAGATGCGCGTGCCGTAGCTGCGGCCGAACAGGCTCATCGCGAACTCGGTGCGGCCGGCACCCATGAGCCCGGCGATCCCGACGATCTCCCCCGCCCGGACGGTGAGGGACACCTTGTCGACGATCACGCGGGACGGGTCCTGCGGATGGTGGGCCGTCCAGTCCTCCACGCGCAGCAGCTCCTCGCCGATCTGCGGTTCGTGGTCGGGATAGCGGTGCTCGAGGTCGCGGCCCACCATGTCCTTGATGATGCGGTCCTCGGTCACCTCGGCCTTGGCGATCGTCTCGATCGACTTGCCGTCGCGGATGACGGTGACACTGTCGGCGACGCGTTTGATCTCGTTGAGCTTGTGGCTGATGATGATCGAGGTCACGCCCTCCTCCTTGAGCTGGAGGATGAGCTCCAGCAGGTGGGCGGAGTCCTCGTCGTTCAAGGCGGCGGTCGGCTCGTCGAGGATGAGGAGCTTGACGTCCTTGGACAGCGCCTTGGCGATCTCCACGAGCTGCTGCTTGCCGACGCCGATCTGGCTGATCTTGGTCGTGGGGTTGTCGCGCAGCCCCACGCGCTTGAGCAGCTTCGCCGCTTCGAAGTTGGTCTTGTTCCAGTCGATGAGCCCGGCGTTGGTGCGCTCGTTGCCCAGGAAGATGTTCTCGGCGATGGAGAGGTAGGGGCTCAGCGCCAGCTCCTGGTGGATGATGACGATCCCCTTGGCCTCACTGTCGCGGAGGCTGCGGAACTGCACCTCCTCGCCCGCGAACACGATCTCGCCGTCGTAGGTGCCGTGCGGGTACACGCCCGACAGCACCTTCATGAGCGTGGACTTGCCCGCGCCGTTCTCACCGCAGATCGCATGGATCTCCCCCGACCGCACGGCGAGCGTGACGTTCGACAAGGCCTTCACTCCCGGGAAGGTCTTGGTGATGCCGCGCATCTCCAGGATGTTCTCTGACACGTCTCCGACTTCCTCGTGGATGGGCTGTGTGAGCCGTGGCGATGGACGGGGACCGGAGCCCCCGTCCATCGCCGGAGCGGATCGGACCTTACAGGCCGAGCTCCTCGGCGGTCCAGTAGCCGGTGTCCACCAGCGACTGCTCGACGTTGTCGGCGACGACCGGGACCGGCGACAGGAGGTAGGACGGCACGACCTTCACGCCGTTCTCGTACGTCTCGGTGTCGTTGACCTCGGGCTCTTCGTCTTCGAGGACGGCGACCGCCATGTCGGCGGCGACCTTCGCGAGCTCGCGGGTGTCCTTGAAGATCGTCGCGTACTGCTCACCCGAGAGGATCGCCTTGACCGAGTCGACCTCGGCGTCCTGACCGGAGATGACGGGCCATTCCTCGCCGACGGTGTAGCCGGCGTCGGTGAGGGCGGAGATGATGCCGCGCGAGATGCCGTCGTACGGGGAGAGCACCGCGTCGACCTGCGTGCCGTCGGAGTAGTTGGCGGTGAGGATGTCCTCCATGCGGCTCTGGGCCGTCTCGCCGTCCCAGCGCAGCGTTGCCGCCTGCTCGATGTCGGTCTGGCCCGACTGCACCACGAGGGTGCCGTCGTCGATGAGCGGCTCCAGCACGCTCATGGCGCCGTCCCAGAAGAAGGTCGCGTTGTTGTCGTCGAGCGATCCGGCGAACAGCTCGATGTTGAAAGGCCCGGCCGGCGCGTCGGCGGCGGGTTCGCCTTCCAGGTCGGACAGGCCGAGGCCTGCGAGCACCGACCACGCCTGCTGCTGTCCGACGAGGAAGTTGTCGAACGAGGCGTAGTAGTCGACGTTCTCCGAGTCGCGGATGAGGCGGTCGTAGGCGATGACGGGGATGTCGGCGTCGGCCGCGTTCTGCAGCACCTCCGAGAGCGTCGTGCCGTCGATCGAGGCGACGATGAGCGCCTCGGCACCCTTCGTGATCATGTTCTCGATCTGCGAGACCTGGGTGGGGATGTCGTCCTCGGCGTACTGCAGGTCGACCGTGAATCCCTGCTCCTCGAGCGTCTCCTTGACGGCGTTGCCGTCCTGGATCCACCGCTCGGAGCTCTTGGTGGGCATCGCGACGCCGATGAGGCCGCCGTCACCGCCGCCGCTGTCGCCGCTGCCGCTGCCCCCGCCGCTGCAGGCCGAGAGCATGAGCGCGCCGGCGGCGATCGTTGCGAGAAGAACCTTCTTCGCCTTCACTGGGTGTCCTTTCATGGGACGTCTTCGTCGTGGTGTGGAGTATTCAGTTGTGCGACTGCTGGCCGTAGACGTTCTGGTAACGGTCGAAGAGCCGGTCGATCGCCTCGGGCGGGAGAGGGAGGAGCTCCCCGCCCTGCCGGGCGTGGTGGACGGTGCGGGCGACGTCTTCGAGCATCACGGCCGCTTTGACGGCATCGCGCGCACTGGAGCCGATCGTGAACGGCCCGTGATTCTGCATGAGGACCGCGCGCGAGCGGTGACCGCGCAGGGTCTCGACGATTCCGCGGCCGATCGAGTCGTCGCCGATGATCGCGAAGGGGCCGACCGGGATCGGCCCGCCGAACTCATCCGCCATAGCGGTGATCACGCACGGGATCTCCTCACCGCGCGCGGCCCATGCCGTGGCGAAGGTGGAGTGCGTGTGCACGACGCCGCCGACCTCCGGCATGTTGCGGTACACGTAGGCGTGCGCGGCGGTGTCGCTCGACGGTGACCGGTCACTGCCGGGCGTTCCGGGGATCACCGCGCCGTCCAGATCGCACAGGATCATGTTCTCGGGGGCGAGGTCGTCGTACGACACCCCCGACGGCTTGATCACGAAGAGCTCGGCACCGGGCACGCGGGCGGACACGTTGCCCCCGGTCCACACGACCAGGCCGTAGCGGACGAGCTCACCGTGCAGCGCTGCGACCTCGGCGCGTGCGCGTGCGACCGCCACTTCGGTGCGCGCGCTCACGACGTACGCATCCTGGCCATCGGAGTGGGTCGTGGGCATTCCGTCGGACTCCTTCGTCAACCGTCGAACGGCCATGTGACCGTTCACATCGAGAAACTATAGCCATACCTGCGGGGGGCGGGGCCAGAACCGTCGGTCTCATTCCGGTAACGGCGGTCAGAGCGCGACGGCACGCCCGGTGGAGGCGCGCACGATCAGTTCCGGCTCGATCGCTGCGCTCACCGGCTCCGCGGACGGATCCGCCGTGCCCAGCAGGAGGTCGACGCAGCGACGCCCCAGTTCGCCGAAATCCTGCCGGACGGTCGTGAGGGGCGGCGCGAAATGGGCGGCCTCGGGGATGTCGTCGAACCCCACGATGCTGATGTCGCCGGGAACGTCGAGCCCCTCATCCCGCACGGCGTGCAGCAACCCCAGCGCCATCTGGTCGTTGGAGGAGAAGATCGCCGTGAAATCGCGCACGCGCAGCAGCTCGCGGCCGGCGTAGTAGCCGAAATCCGCGGTCCAGTCCCCGAGGATCGGCGCCGTGGTGGGAAGGTCCTGCGCGGACATCTCCTCGAGGAAACCGCGCATGCGGGCCTCGGCCTCCACCCAGTCCTGCGGGCCAGCGAGATGGTAGATCTCACGGTGGCCGAGCTCGATCAGGTGCCGTGTGGCCAGGCGTGCACCGGCGATCTGATCCACCGAGAGGGTGTGCCCGGGATCCAGCACCGTGGACTGCAGCGTCACGTACGGCACGTCCAGCTGCTGGGCGGCGATCGCCCGGATGACCCGCACCTGCGGCGCGATGACGACGAGCCCCTCGATGGACTGGGCCGTCAGGTGGCGCAGACCCTGCGCGATGGAGTCCGGCTGACGCGCATCGATGTTGGCGGTGCTGACCCAGTACCCCCGCGCCCGCGCCGCCGCCTCGATGGCGGCGATGCTGGAGGCCGGACCGTACTGCGTGCTGGAGGCGGAGAGGATCCCGATCGTCTGCGACCGCGAGGTCACCAGCGCCCGGGCGGCGCGGTTGGGGCTGTACTGCAGCCGCGTCATCACCTCGAGCACCCGCGCGCGGGTCTCCGGGCGGATGCTGGGGTGGTTGTTCAGGACGCGCGAGACGGTCTGGTGCGACACGTCGGCCAGGCGCGCGACGTCGCGGATGCTCGGGCGGCGCCCGTTCGCGTCCTCGCTCACACCGCCCCCTCGGCACCGATCCCGGCGACTCGAGGTGGCCGGATGTGACAGTCACACGAGTCGATCGTTCGGAGGGATTCTGTCACACGCTTGTCACATGCCTACACTGTGCGCGTGTCCGACTTCGCGCGCCACCTCCCGCTGAGTCAGCGCGGTCACGGCGACGACACGTCCGTGTCGGGCGACCGGCGCGGCGCGCTCGCCGACGTCGTGGACCGCGCCGCCGATCTCATCGCCGATCTGACGGCCGACGCCGCGGACACCGCTCCGGCCCTCGCCGAGTCGTTCCTGGCCGTCGCGCGCCTGCGGGCGGAGGCCGCCCCGGGCGCGGCGCCGGAGCGCCTGCGGGCGGCCGCGCAGCAGGTGCGCGCCGGTCGCCGGCGCAGCATCCGTGAACTGGCCGCCGGGGTCGAGGCGCTCCTGCGGCTCGCGCGGGATCTGTCCGCCGAGCCCGGAGTGGACCCGTACACGGCAGGCGCGGCGGCGCTGTATGCGTCGGCTGCCGCTCCCGCCGATCGGCGCGCCGCGGTGCGCGGGCACACCGTGCGAGCCACCGACGCCGCATGGAGCTTCGGCTCCGGCCCGGCGCTGGAGGCTCCCGCCGCGCACATCGCGGCGTTCCTCCTGGGAGTCTCGGACGAACCGCCGCGGCGGCCGGCTACCGGGCGATGATGAGCTCGCGGTAGAACCCGATCCCCCGCAGCCACACCTCGACGCCGATGCGCTCGTCCGCGGCGTGCAGGGCGTCGCGTTCGGCGCGCGAGAGCCGGAACGGGGTGAAGCGGTACACCGTGTCGGTGAGCGCGGTGAACCAGCGGCTGTCGCTGGCTCCCAGCTGGACGTAGGGCAGCGGGACCACCTCGTCGCCGAGGGTCGCCGTGACCGTGCGGGCGAGCCGTCGCCACGCCTCACCGCGCCACGGCGACACGGGTGAGGGTTCGGACCCGTCCTCCACCTCGATCTCCACAAGAGGATCGCCGATCGCACGACGCAGGTGCCGCTCCGCCGCTTCCAGGCTGTCGCCGGTCACCAGGCGCACGTTCACCCACGCCCGCGCCGTGGTGGCCAGGACGTTGCGTCCCGTCGCGCCGGTGAGCTCGGTCGCGACGGCGGTCGTGCGCACGAGCGCGTTGGTCTCGGGTCCGAGCGCCGCGAGCACGCGCGTGAGCACGGGCGCGAGCACGCCGGCGGAGGCGAACACGCTCCGCAGCGGCTGGGCGACATGGGGTGCCGCGGTGGCCAGCAGTGCGCGCACCGGCGGTGCCAGGCGCACGGGGAACGGGCGGCGGCGGATGCGGTCGACCGCGCGGGCCAGGCGAGCGGTGGCCGGCATGCGCGGTGGGGTGGAGGCGTGGCCGCCGGCTTCGCGCGCGGTGAGGACGAAGGTCGCGATGCCGCGCTCGGCGACCCCGATCATGGCTGCCGGTGCCGACAGCCCGGGGAGCACGCCCGTGACGACCGCCCCGCCCTCATCCAGCACGAGCCCGGGCCGCACGCCGCGTTCGCGCAGCAGCGCCGCGAGGGCCTGTGCGCCCGTACCGCGCGTCTCCTCGTCGTGACCGAAGGCGAGGTACACGTCACGGGGCGGCGTCACCCCCTCCTGCAGCAGCGCCTCGACCGCCTCCAGGATCGCCACCAGCGCGCCCTTGTCATCGATCGCGCCGCGCGCGTGGATGGATGCGTCCTCCCCCTCGCCGACGATGTCGGCGTCGAAGGGGGCATGGCCCCACTCCCCCGGCACCACCGGCACGACGTCCTGATGCGCCATCAGCACGAGCGGCTCCTCCGACGCCGACCCCGGCCAGCGGTACAGCAGGGCGCCGTCGCCGACGATCTCCCGCTCGAGCCGCGCGTGCGTACGGGGGTACAGGCGCTCCAGCGCCGCGCGGAAGCTCGCGAACGCGTCGGGATCGATCCGCGTGGCGTCGGCGTAGGAGACGGTGGGGATGCGCAGCAACTCGCGGAAGCGGTCGGTCGGGGTCACGCGACGAGCCTAGAACCGTCGGTACGCTCGGGGCATGAGCAGACTTCGCTGGGGGATCCTGGCCACCGGCGGCATCGCCCACTCCTTCACGCGCGAGCTCCAGGGCGCCGGGCACCTGGTCACGGCGGTCGGATCCCGTCGGGCGGAGTCGGCCGAGGCCTTCGCGCGCGAGTTCGGCCTGGCGCGGGCGCACGGGTCGTACGAGGCGCTCGTCGCCGATCCGGAGGTCGACATCGTCTACGTGGCGACCCCGCATCCCGCCCACGCCGAGAACGCCCTCCTCGCGCTGGACTCCGGCAAGCACGTCCTGGTGGAAAAGCCCTTCACCCTCACCGGCGACGAGGCCGAGCGCGTGCGCGAGCGCGCGGAGGAGCGCGGGCTCGTGGCGCTGGAGGCGATGTGGACCCGGTTCCTGCCGCACATGGCCCGCATCCGCGAGATCGTCGCAGCCGGCACGCTCGGCGAGATCCGCACCGTCACGGCCGAGCACACGCAGAGACTCCCCACCGACCCCTCCCACCGGTTGAACGACCTGGCCCTCGGCGGCGGCGCGCTGCTGGACCTGGGGATCTATCCGATCTCCTTCGTGCACGACATCCTCGGGGCGCCCGTCACGATCGCCGCGAGCGCGCGCTTCGCCGACACCGGCGCCGACACCGAGGTCGCCACGATCTTCACCCACGCGTCCGGAGCGCTGTCCACGACGCTGTCCTCCTCGCGCGGGGCCGGCCCGAACCGGGCGAGCATCGTCGGCACCGAGGCCCGCATCGACATCGACCGCGTCTGGTACACGCCCACGTCGTTCCAGGTGGTGGCCGCCGACGGCACCGTGGTCGAGCGGTACGAGAACTCCGTGGCGGGCGGCGGCAAGCAGTTCCAGGCGCAGCACGTCGAAGAACTCGTCGCCTCCGGCCGGCTCAGCGGCGACGTCCTCCCCCTCGCGGAGTCGGTGGAGATCATGCGGACCCTCGACCGGGTGCGGGCGGAGATCGGCCTGCGGTATCCGGGAGAGCACTGACCCGTCAGACTGGAGAGCATGCCCGATTCCCACACTGCCCGCGTCGCCGTCTACCTCGACTTCGACAACATCGTGATGTCCTGGTACGACCGGGTGCACGGGCGCAACGCCTATTCGCGCGACCGCTCGCGCATCGCCGAGAAGCCCACCGATCCGGAGATCGCCGAGCGGCTGAGTTCGGCCACGATCGATGTGGGCGCGATCATCGACTACGCCGCGTCGTTCGGGACCCTCGTGCTCACGCGCGCGTACGCCGACTGGTCGGCGCCGGTCAACGCCGAGTACCGCACGCAGCTCGTCGCCCGCGCGGTCGACCTCGTGCAGTTGTTCCCCGCCGCCGCGTACGCCAAGAACGGCGCCGACATCCGTCTCGCCGTCGACACGGTGGAGGACATGTTCCGTCTGCCCGACCTCACGCACGTGGTGATCGTGGCGGGCGATTCCGACTACGTCCCGCTCGCGCAGCGCTGCAAGCGGCTCGGTCGCTACGTCGTCGGGGTCGGCGTCGCCGGCTCCACCGCCAAATCCCTCGCCGCCGCGTGCGACCGCTTCGACGCGTACGACTCCCTGCCGGGGGTCGTCCGCGAGCCCGCCGCGAAGAAGGATGCCGCCCCCAGCCGGCCGCGGGCCCGCAAGCGGTCGAGCGACCCCGCCGTGAACCTCCTCGAACGGGCCTTGCAGCTGGAGCAGGAGCGCGCCGAGGGCGACTGGGTGCACGCATCCGCCGTGAAGGACCTCATGAAGCGGCTGGACCCCGCGTTCAGTGAGAAGGCGCTCGGATTCCGCGGATTCTCCGACTTCGTCAAGGCCCACCCGGCCGTGGTCGAGGTGGACGAGGCGTCGCACGTGGTGCTCGTCCGGGCCGTTCCGCGCCCCTCCTGACCCCACCGCGTCGGGGCGGGACGCCGCCGCCGGGCGGAAGTGGTTACCGAAACGTGACCTCCCGCTCGTGCGCTCGCCCCGCCACGCGAGCATCATGGGTGCACCACGCACGGGGCCGTGCGCGGAACGAGGTGAGACCTCACACCGACGAAGGGTCAGAAATGAACCGACGCTCCTTGTCCGCCGTGGTAGCGCTCTCAGGGGCGGCGGCGGTCCTGCTCGCAGGTTGTGCCGGGTCCGGCGGTGGCGGCTCCTCGGAAGGGGGTGGCGGAGAGGCTGCAGACCGGGCGTGCGTGATCCTCCCCGACGCGGTGTCGTCTCCGCGGTGGGAGAACTTCGACCGCAAGTACCTGCAGGAGGGCCTGGAGGAAGCCGGATTCGACGTCGACATCCAGAACGCGCAGGGCGACATGAACAAGTACTCCACGATCGCCGATCAGCAGCTCACACAGGGGTGCGGCGTCATGCTGCTGGCCGACTTCCAGGGCGCCGCCGAAGCCGTCGCCGCCAAGGCGACCGCCGAGGGCATCCCCGTCATCGCGTACGACCGGCCCTTCGCGGGCGCCGACTACTACGTCTCGTTCGACAACGTCGAGGTCGGCCGACTGGAGGGGCAGGCGGTGCTGGACGGGCTGGAGGCTGCCGGCAAGGATCCGGCCTCCGCCGTCGTGGTGTACATGGGCGGCGACCCCAGCGACGGCAACGCCGCGATGTTCAAGGAGGGCGCCGTGGAGGTCATGGAGGGCGCGGGCATCACCCCCGCCGCCGAGCCCCCCGGGATCTGGGACCAGGCGAAGTCGCAGACCAACTTCGAGCAGGCGCTGACGTCTCTGGGCGGGCAGGTGGACGGCGTGTGGGCGGCCAACGACACCAACGCCGCCGGGGTCATCAAGGTCCTGCAGAACAACAACCTCACCGGAGTCGCCGTCTCGGGCCAGGACGCCAACGTCGCCGGTCTGCAGAACATCCTCCTGGGGTGGCAGACGGCCACCGTCTACAAGCCGGTCAAGGAGGAGGCCGACGCCGCCGTCGAGGTGGCCGTCGCCCTCCTGAACGGCGAGACGCCCGAGGCCGACCAGGAACTCGAGGACGGCACGCCGTACATCGCGGTCACACCTCAGCTGGTGGGACCCGAAGAGGTCGTCACGGTCATCGAAGCGGGCGATGCGGACGCGGCCGAGGTGTGCACCGGCGACGTGGCCGCCAAGTGCGCCGAGTACGGCATCCAATAGCGCCGGGTTGCGGGGCGCCGCGTCGATCCGGCGCGGCGCCCCCGTTTCGGTCCGGCACAGCGCAGGGAAGCGGCAATGACTGACCCGATCATCGAACTCATCGGCGTGAAGAAGTCCTTCGGCCCCGTCAGCGTCCTCAAAGGGGTGGATCTGCAGGTGTTCCCCGGCACCGTCACCGCCCTCGTGGGCGACAACGGCGCCGGCAAGTCCACCCTCATCAAAGGGCTCGCGGGGGTGCAGCCCTACGACGGGGGCGAGGTGCGCATCGACGGCGCGCACCGCGACCTGCACACTCCCCGGGATGCCGCGGCACTGGGGATCGAGGTCGTCTACCAGGACCTCGCGCTGTGCGACAACCTCGACATCGTGCAGAACATGTTCCTCGGCCGCGAGGAGCTGTCCACCGGCACCCTCGATGAGGGGCGGATGGAACGGGAGGCCTCGGACACGCTGCGCTCGCTGTCGGTGCGCACGGTGAAATCGGTGCGGCAGAAGGTGTCGTCCCTCTCCGGCGGGCAGCGCCAGACCGTCGCCATCGCGAGGGCCGTCCTGAAGAAGGCGCGCGTGGTGATCCTGGACGAGCCCACCGCCGCCCTCGGCGTCGCCCAGACCGAGCAGGTGCTCCACCTCGTGGAGCGGCTGGCCCAGCAGGGGGTCGCCGTCGTGCTGATCAGCCACAACCTCGCCGACGTGTTCGCCGTCGCCGACGACATCGCCGTGCTCTACCTCGGCCAGCTGGTCGCCCAGGTGCGCGCGCAGGACACCACGCGCGACGACGTCGTGGGCTACATCACCGGGACCAAGACCCTCACCGGCGCTCCCCTGCTGACCACCGACACCATCCCGACCGAGGGGGACCCGGCATGACCCACGTCGCCCGCACGAACGCGTCGCCGGATCCGCTGGCCGCCGACCTCATCGGAAGCGGTGTGGAGGGGGGCCTGCGCGATCAGGTGGTGGCGTGGTGGCAGCGCGTCCGCTCGGGCGACATGGGCGCCCTGCCGGCCATCGGGGGGCTCGTCGTGCTGACGCTGCTCTTCTCGACGCTGAGCCCGTTCTTCCTCACCGAACGCAATTTCGCGAACCTGCTCAATCAGGCCGCGACGCTCGTGATGCTGGGGATGGCGCTCGTGTTCGTCCTCCTGCTCGGTGAGATCGACCTGTCGGCGGGAGTGACCGGCGGCGTCGCGATGGCCCTGTTCGTCGTGCTCAACACGCAGTTCGGGATCGACTGGCCTCTCGCGCTCCTGGTCGGATTCGCGGTCGGGCTGATCACCGGCGCCCTCATCGGCTTCTTCGTCGCGCGCGTGGGGATCCCCTCGTTCGTGGTGACCCTCGGGCTCTTCCTCGGCTACCAGGGACTCGCCCTGGTCATCATCGGCGACGGCGGGCTGTACCGCCTGCAGGTGCCCGAGCTCCTCGCGCTGCAGAACGGCAACCTGCCGGTGTGGGGAGGCTGGGCGATGCTGGCGGTCATGCTGGCCGTCTCGGCCGGCACGTCGTTCTGGGATCGGGCGCGGCGCACCAAGGCGGGCGTGCCTAACCGGGCGATGTCGCTCGTGTGGATCAAGCTCGCCGTCATCGCCGTGATCGGCGGGGTGTTCGTCTACATCCTCAACCAGGACCGGGGCCAGTCCGTCGTCGCGGTGCAGGGGGTGCCCGTCATCGTGCCGGTGACGCTCGCGATCCTGTGGCTCGGGACGTTCGTGCTGGACCGCACGCGGTTCGGCCGGTACATCTACGCCATCGGCGGCAACGCCGAGGCGGCGCGGCGCTCGGGAGTGAAGGTGCGCTGGGTGAAGTGGTGGGCGTTCGTGATCTGCTCCACCCTCGCCGTGGCATCCGCCCTCTTCAGCGTCTCCCGCGTCGGGTCGGTCGACGCCACGGTGGGTCGTGACATCGTGCTGAGCGGGGTGGCTGCCGCCGTCGTCGGAGGTGTCAGCCTGTTCGGCGGCCGCGGCCGGCTCATCCACGCCGCCATCGGCGCGCTCGTGATCGCGTGCATCACCAACGGGCTGGGCCTGCTCAACCTGCCCGCCGGCATCAACCTGCTCGTCACCGGCGGCGTGCTGATCCTCGCCGCCACCGTCGACGCCGTGTCGCGGCTGCGGGCGGGCGGCTCGTTCCTGAGGAGCTGACCGCCCCGTCAGGCCTCGGCGAGGACGTCGTCGACCCAGGCCGGCACGACCGTCGTCGCCGGCCCCGCGCGGACCTCGTCGAACGGGATCACCGGATCGCTGGGCACGAGGTTGAGCTCGACCGTCCGCGCGCCGTGCGCGGCGGCGAGCGCGGCGTACCCGGCGGCCGGATACACCTCCCCCGAGGTGCCCACCGAGACGAAGACGTCGGCCTCGCTCACCGCCTCCTCGATGCGGTCCAGGCCGTACGGCATCTCGCCGAACCACACCACGTCCGGCCGCAGCGCGCGCGCCCCGCAGTGCGGGCACTCCGGCCGCCCGCGGAGGTCGCCGATCCAGGGGGTGCGGGCGTGACACCGCGTGCACAGCGCGCGGAACAGCTCGCCGTGCATGTGCACGAGGCGCCGCGTGCCGGCCCGCTCGTGCAGGTCGTCGACGTTCTGCGTCACCACCAGCAGCCCGTCGCCCTGCGCCTCCTCCAGCCGGGCGAGCGCGAAGTGGGCGGCGTTGGGGAGCGCGGATGCGGCGATGCGGCGCCGCTCGTCGTAGAAGGCCAGCACGGTGTCGGGGTCGCGGGCGTACCCCTCCGGCGTGGCTACGTCGGCGACGGAGTGACCCTCCCACAGCCCGCCGGCGTCGCGGAAGGTGGCCAGGCCGCTTTCGGCGGAGATACCGGCGCCGGTGAGGACGACGATGCGCATCAGTGCCGGGTGTCCGGGGCGACATGGGCCAGCACGCGCGGCCACACCGCCGTGAGCCCGAGCCGGCCGTCCAGGGCACCGGCGGCCTCACGGCTGAGCACGTCGGCCCGGGCATGCGGCAGGCGTTCGGCGTACCACCGCGCCGCGTCTTCGGGGGCGGCCTCATCGGCGGAGTCGTTGACGACGAGGGTGTCGGCGGCGACCCGTGCGAGGGCGTCCGACACGAGGTCGCGGGCGAGGCCGGTCTCCGGCAGTGGCACGCCCACCAGCGCCAGCCGGTCGGCGCGATCGCCCAGGGCCGCCGCGAGCGCGACGGCGAACAGGGCAGCGGCCCGCTCCCCCACGACCCCGACGGGTCCGTCGGGCACCTCCTCGCGCAGCAGTGCGAGGACCTCGGCCGCGGTGGAGCCGGCGGGGGTCTCGCCGCCGAAGGTCGGCGGGTCGTCGAGTTCGGGCTCGTCGACGGCGATCAGCAGCAGCCGCACGTGATGCTCGGCGGTGACCAGCGGGGCCGGGTCGGTGGTGGCGATGGCGCCGCTGCGCACCACGAGCACGCAGCGTGGGGCGGCCAGTGCCCCCGCGCTGCGGTACTCGATACCGAACGCCGGTCCTTGCGCGCGCGTCATGGCGCCATCCTCGCACGCAGGCGCCGAGGCGTCAGCCCCGCAGCATCCCGCGCAGCCGCTGGATCGTGTCGGCATCGACGGGGCGCTTGTCGGGCCGGTACGCCTTGACCCGCGCGAAGCGGAGCGCGACGCCGCCGGGATAGCGCGGCGATCGCTGCACGCCGTCGATCGCGATCTCCACGACGGTGACCGGTGCGACGTGCACGGTGCCCGCGGTGCGCCGGGTCTGGATGGTCGGGAAGTGCTCCGTCTGCCAGCGCAGCAGCTCGTCGGTGAGGCCCTTGAAGGTCTTCCCGACCATCACGTAGCCGCCCGGTTCGCCGAACTCCCCCTCGGGGTCGTACGCGCCCAGATGCAGGTTCGACAGCCATCCCGCCCGACGCCCTGACCCCTCCTCCACCGCCAGGACGACGAGGTCGAACGTGTGCACCGGCTTGATCTTCAGCCACGCCGTGCCGCGCCGGCCCGCGACGTAGGGCGCGGCGAGGTCCTTCACCATGACTCCCTCGTGCCCGGCATCCAGCGCGGCGCCGGCGAACTCCTCCGCCTCGCTGGGGTCGTCCGTCGTGATCGCCGGGACCCGCCACGGCCCCGCGACCCGCTCCAGCTCCTGCTGCCGCACCGACAGCGGCTCGTCGAGCACGTCACGTCCGTCCACGTGGAGCACATCGAAGAACCACGGGCGCAGCGCGATCCGGCGCGCCGTCTCGGCACCGAACCGCGCCATCGTGTCCTGGAACGCCCGCGGCGCCCCGCTCTCATCCAGCGACAGCGTCTCCCCGTCCAGGATGAGGTCGGTCGCCGGCAAGCCGCGGACGGCCTCGACGATCTCCGGCACGCGCGCGGTCACCTCGGCGAGGCTGCGGGTGAACACGCGGACCTCGTCACCGCGCCGATGCACCTGGATGCGTGCGCCGTCGAGCTTGTACTCGACCGAGGAGGAACCGGTGGCCGTGACCGCGTCGCCCGCCGTCGCGGCGGTGGCCGCGAGCATGGGCAGCACCGGCCGCCCCACCACGAGCCCCACCTCCGCGAGCGCGTCGGGCGGCTCGGTCAGCGCGATGCGCGCCGTCTCGCCGAGGTCGCCGGAGAGCATCGCGGCCCGGCGGACCTCCGCGGGCTCGCGCTGCGCGGCGCGTGCGATCGCCTCCAGGAGCACTCCCTCCAGCGCTCCGGTGCGCAGCTCGCCCATCAGAACGCGGGCGAGCAGATCCCATTCCTCCGGAGTCGTCCGCCGTGCGAGCGAGGCCAGCACCTCGCCGCGCCGCGCGCCCGACCCGGCACCGGCGGTCTCCGCCAGCGCGGTGAACGCCGCATCCACGTCGCCGACGGTGACCGTGGCCTCGGGGGCGGATCCGGCGGGCAGCCCCGAGAGGGTGCGCCATCCCACGCCCAGGCGTCCCTGCCGCGGAGAGGCGGTGAGCAGCCCCACGGCGGGCACGATCTCGTCCGGCTCAAGCTGCGCCAGCAGCCGAGCGAGGGCGTCGATCTTCGCCGACCGGGCGCGCGTGGCGGACACGGCGGTGACGGTGGCGACGACGTCGGCGAGCAGCATCTCGGCATTCTTCCACCCGGTGCCCACACCCGGCGCGGGCTTGCGCCGCCCGGGTTCAGGCGCCGGGGGCGGTGGCGAGGGCGGTGGCGGCGACGAAAGCGAGGTAGGCGTCGAGGTCGTCCGTGGGCGTCACCGCACGCAGGACGACCTCGTCCACAGCGCGCTCGTAGGCGGGGAGGCCCTCGGCGAGCGCGGCGGCATCGGGGAAGGTCGTCGCGACGGCCGGCACGCCCATGCGCGCGAAGTTCGCGGCGTAGTTCGGGAACGTCGCGTACCGTCCGGCCTCCTCCTCCAGGCGCGAGCGCGCCGCGGGGTCCACGGCGGTGCGGACGTAGACGGCGACGGATGCGCCGGCCGACGCCGCACGCGCCTCGCGCGCCTGCGCGGCCGCAGTCTCCGCCGTCACCCAGTTCAGGAGGATCCCGTCCGATCGTTCGGCGCCCAGGCGCCGCATCCGGGGTCCCAGCGCCCCCACCACGATGCGGCCGCCGACACGGGCGCGCAGGACCTCGACCGCGTCGGACACGCGGTCCAACGCCCCCTCGCGTGCGGCGCCGGATCCGATGCCCAGCACGAGGCGCTCGGCGGACAGATCGGCGGCCTCCACGGCGTCGGCGATCGCGGGGGCGGGGCGGCGGTCGACCGGGATCACACCCGTGGCCAGCCTCAACCGCGATGTCGTGCGCGCCGCTGCGGCCAGGCCCGCCAGCGCGTCGCCGCCGGGGGTGTCGTTGATCCACAGGGCGGCGAAGCCGGCGTCCTCGACGGCGGGGGCGAGGCGGGCGAGCAGGTCGGGTCCGAGCGACCCGGCGACACCGAGGGAGACCGTCATGGCCTCCACCCTGCCACGAAACGACGGAACGCCTCCCGAGCGGACTCGGGAGGCGTTCCGGAACGCGATTACGCGGCGGCGGCGAGCACCGGGTGCTCGGCGCGCACCGACAGCTCGCCGTCGGCGGCGTCCACCGTGACGGATCCGCCGTCGGCGAGGGCGCCGGTGACGAACAGGTCCGCGATGCGGTCGTCCACCTCGCGCTGGATGAGGCGGCGGAGCGGCCGGGCGCCGTACTCCGGCTCGTAGCCGTGCTCGGCGAGCCAGTCCGCCGCGGCCTCGGTGACCTCCAGCGTGATCTCGCGCTTGGCCAGCCGGCCTTCGGTGGCCCCCAGCATGAGGCGCACGATCTGACGCAGCTGCGGCAGGTCGAGCTTGCGGAACAGCACGATCTCATCGATGCGGTTGAGGAATTCCGGTCGCATCGCCTCGCGGAGCTTGCCCATGACGCGGTCGCGCAGGTCCTTCTCGGAGCCGAAGCCGGTGGCCCCGCCCCCGTCGGCGATGAACCCGATCGCGCCGGAGCGCGAGGCCAGGAACTCGCTGCCGAGGTTCGAGGTCATCACCACGACGGTGTTGCGGAAGTCGACCGTGCGGCCCTGACCGTCGGTGAGGCGCCCGTCGTCGAGCACCTGCAGCAGCAGGTTGAACACGTCGGGGTGGGCCTTCTCGATCTCGTCGAACAGGACGATCGAGTACGGGTTGCGCCGCACGCGCTCGGTCAGCTGACCGGCCTCGTCGTAGCCGACGTATCCCGGAGGAGCACCGACCAGCCGCGACACGGTGTGACGCTCGCCGAACTCGCTCATGTCGAACCGGACGACCGCGGTCTCGTCGTCGAACAGAGAAGCGGCCAGGGCCTTGGCGAGCTCCGTCTTGCCGACGCCGGTCGGGCCGAGGAACAGGAACGATCCCACCGGGCGGCGGGGGTCGCCCATGCCGGTGCGGTTGCGCCGCACCGACTTGGCGACGGCGGCGACCGCGTCGTCCTGGCCGATCACGCGGCCGTGCAGTTCGTCCTCGAGCGCCGCGAGGCGCTCGCGCTCGGACTCCGTCAGCCGGTTCACCGGGATGCCGGTGGCGCGGCTGATGACGGCGGCGATCTCCGGCTCGTCCACGACGGCGGCATCCGAGCGGGCGGTGCCGGTGGAGGTGGCCGCTTCGATCCGCTCCTGCACCTTGACGATCTCGTCGCGGATGCGGGAGGCCTCCTCATAGTGCTCCGCCGAGACGGCGGCGTTCTTGTCGGCTTCCAGCGTCGCCAGGCGCTCCATCAGCGCCGACACGTCGACCTGAACCCCCAGGCGCAGACGCAGCCGCGCGCCGGCCTGGTCGATGAGGTCGATCGCCTTGTCCGGCAGTACGCGCTCGGTGAGGTACCGGTCGCCGAGCTCCACCGCGGCGCGCAGCGCCTCGTCGGTGTAGGCGACGCCGTGGTGCTCCTCGTACGCGGGACGCAGGCCCCGCAGGATCTCCACCGCGTCCTCGATCGAGGGCTCGCCCACGCGGACGGGCTGGAAGCGGCGCTCCAGCGCCGGGTCCTTCTCGATCGTGCGGTACTCCTTCAGCGTCGTGGCGCCGACCAGGTGCAGGTCGCCGCGCGCGAGACGCGGCTTGAGGATGTTGCCCGCATCCATGCCGCCCTCTCCGGCGCCGCCGGCACCGACGACGGTGTGCACCTCGTCGATGAAGAGGATCAGCTCGCCCTTGAGGGCGGCGACCTCTCCCATCGTCTGGGTGAGGCGCTCCTCGAAGTCGCCGCGGTAGCGGGTTCCGGCGAGCATCGCCGGCAGGTCCAGCGCGATGACGCGCTTGCCCACCAGCTGCTCCGGCACGTCACCGGCCACGATGGCCGATGCCAGGCCCTCCACGATGGCGGTCTTGCCGACGCCGGCCTCACCCACCAGCACGGGGTTGTTCTTCGTGCGGCGGCTGAGGATCTCGATCGTCTGCTCGATCTCCTCGCTGCGCCCGATGACAGGGTCGAGCTCGCCCGCCGCGGCGCGCGCGGTCAGGTCGGTGCCGAACTTGTCGAGGTTCGGCGTCTGGCTCTCCCCTGCCGCCTCGGGTGCGGTCTGAGTGCCGGTCCCGGCGGTCACCGTCTCCCGCACGCCCTGAGTGAGGGCCTCGGCGGTGACACCGGCCTGGGCGAGGACCTGTCCGGCGGGCGCATCCTGCGCCAGCACGAGGGCGAAGAAGAGGTGCTCGGGGTCGACGTAGGTGGAGCCGGCCGAGCGGGCGACCTGGAACGCGTGGAACAGCGCGCGCTGCACTGAGGGCGTGACGACCGCGCCCTCCACCCCGGCGGGGGCGGATGCGGCGGGCAGCCGCTCCTCGGTCGCACGGGCGATCGCCGCGGCGTCGGCGCCGATGCGGGTCACGGCCTCGCGCACGGGGGCGTCGTCCACCAGGACGCGCAGCACGTGCAGGGCGTCGAGCTCGCGCTGACCGCGCTCCAGGGCAAAGCGGCCGGCCTGCTGGAGCAGCGCCTGCGTGCGCGCGCTCAGGAACCTGCTGAGGTCGATCGAGCGCTCGGCGCGGGCGCGCTCACCGGCGAGATACCGCGCCAGGAACTCGTCGAACGAGTTCGCGCCGTCGCCGGCGTGGGGGGTGAAGTCTTCGGGCATTCCCGTCTCCTGTAGTACTTGAGTCGTGCGCTATCAAGTTTCCAACTTGAGCGCTGTGATATCAAGTTCAACGCTGGAGTCGCCTGGGTATTCCCGGTTCGCCGCGAACGGCCGGATCCGCTGCATCCCAGAACTCCGCGGTCTGCGCCACCCAGAACACCGCGAACAGCGCGAGGGCCACGGCCTCTCCGAGGAAGATGAGCGGCAGGCCCGTGAGCGCGACCAGGTCGACGCCCCGTCCGCGCAGTGCCAGCACGGCGGCCAGCACCACGAGTGTTACGAGGATCCCCACCGCAGTGACGGCGTACACGGCACGCAGGATGCGCCGCGCCCGCGCCGAGTGGGCCGCCGGGCGCAGGGCGGCGAGGGCCGCCACGAGCGTGACGAGCGTGAAGAAGCCGAGCGTCGCGGCGTCGTGGCCGCGGCGGAGGAAGGTCTCCGGCGACACCACCCACCATGCTGCCGCCGAACCCACCAGCAGAGCCGCGGTCAGGAGCGTGACGCCCACCCCGAGGGTGAAGCTGCGCTGCGCCAGCGCCAGCGCGGCGGCGCCCACGACTCCGACGACCCCCAGGACCGTCAGCGCCAGCATCCCGTTCGCCACCTCGGGGACGGCCGCGGCGGGAACGCACGGGGTCATCGCGGGACAGCGCGGATCCAGGCCGGGGACGTCGCCGGCCATGACCGGTGCGGGCACGAGTGCGATGACGGGGGCCAGCAGCGCGGCCAGATCCAGCAGCGCCTGCTCGAGACTGCGCCCCGACAGGGCCAGCAGCGCGAGGCTCACGGCGCACAACGCGCCCACGAAGACGTTGCGGGCCGGCGTGTAGTACGACGCGCTGAGCGAGGCCAGGGCGCCGCCGGCCGCGACCTGCGCCCCCACCCCCACGCCGACGAACAGCACGACCGCCACGAGCCCGACCCGCACGTAGCGGTAGGTCCGTTGCGTCGAGGTGGTCCGCAGCTGCATCCGGCGCTCCTGTCGACGAGGCCATCATGTCACCGGCGTGCGGCGGTTCTGGGAGACTTGCGCGCATGCGGGAATTTCTGCGCGGAGCGGGCACCCTGGGGCGCGGGTTCGGGATGTGGCGCCGGATCCCCGGCGTGATGGCCTTGGGGCTCGTGCCCGCCGCGATCGTGGCGCTGCTCATGCTCGCCGCGCTCATCGCGCTGGGGATGGCGCTGCCGGACCTGGTGGTCACCCTCACGCCCTTCGCCGACGGGTGGCCGGAGTTCTGGTCGGGGGCGGTGCGTCTTGCGCTGGGACTGGCGACCTTCGGCGGTGCGCTGTTCCTGGCCGCATCCACCACCACGGCGCTGACCCTCACTCTGGGCGAGCCGTTCTACGACCGCATCTGGCGCGCCGTCGAGCGCGACACCGCCGGCTCCGTCCCCGACGCCGGCTACGGCTTCTGGCGCGCGGCCGGCGACGCGCTCTCGCTCTTCGCCCGGGGCGTGGGCGTGGCGCTGCTGGCCTGGCTGGTGGGCCTGGTGCCGGTGGTGGGCGGCGTGGCCGGCGCCGTGCTCGGCGTAGCCCTGACGGGCCGCCTGCTGGCGGACGAGCTCAGCTCCCGGGCCCTCACCGCGCGCGGCATCGGCCCCGCCGAGCGCAAGCGCCTCCTGCGCACCTCCCGCGCGCGTGCCCTGGGGTTCGGCGTCGCGACGCAGCTGTGCTTCCTGATCCCCTTCGGCGCGATCGCCGTGATGCCCGCCGCCGTCGCCGGTGCGACGCTGCTCGCCCAGGATGTGCTGCGGCTCAGCGCGGTGCCGGAGCCTCCCGCGCGCCCGACTGCAGCGCTCGGATGAGCGTGGCGGAGTCGTACGGCCCGACGTGCCGGTACCCGTTGACGAAGAACGTCGGCGTGGAGTTCAGGTCCATGATCTCCGCATCCAGCCGATCGTCCTGGATGCGGCGGAGCACGCGGGCCGACGCGAAGTCGTCGGCGAAGCGGTCGGGATCCAGCCCCAGCATCTCGGCGTAGCGGAACAGGTCGTCCCGCTCGAGGTGGGCCTGGTGCGCGAACAGTTTGCTCGCCATCGGGAAGAACTGCTCCTGCATCGCCGCCGCCTCCGCGGCCTGAGCGGCCTCCTGCGCGTGGGGATGGACGTGGTCCAGCGGCAGATGGCGCCACACCCAGCGGATATCGGCGCCGAAGTGCTCGCGCACCGCGTCCACCGACCCCGTCGCGCGACTGCAGAACGGGCACTCGAAATCGCCGTACTCGACGATCTCGTACGGCGCGGCCATGCTGCCCTTGACGTGGTCGCGCAGGGGATCCACCGGCCGCGCCAGCCGCGCTCCGATCGCCTGCGGGGGGCTGAGGCGATCACCGATCGCCAGGATCGCCCATCCCAGGAAGAAGGCCACAACGGATGCGGCCAGCACGGCCACGCGCGCGATGTCCCGCGTCTCGGGGTCGCTGATGGCGATGGGCACGAGGAAGAGCGAGATGGTGAACCCGATCCCCGACAGCGCCGCGCCGCCGGCGATGCGGTGAAGACTCAGCCCCGGCGCGAGCTGGCCCCGCCCGAATGCGCACACCAGCCAGGTCGCACCGAAGATTCCGAGGGACTTGCCCACGATGAGCCCGGCCAGGATCCCCCACGCGACGGGTGAGGCGAGCGCGTCAGCCAGGGTCGCGCCGGTGATGTGCACCCCGGCGTTGGCCACGGCGAAGATGGGAAGCACGACGTAGATGATGTACGGGCGCCACGCGTCCTGCACGCGGTCGTTGATAGAGAAGGATTCCCGCAGGCTCCGGGAGACGGCCGCCGCATACCGGGGGTTCGGCGACTCGCGGAAGGCCTGCGCCTGCTCCGCGGCACGCTCCACATCCGGGCGCCGCGGGGGGAAGACGGGTATCAGGAGGGCGACGGCCACTCCGGCCAGCGTCGGGTGGATGCCGGCGAGGTACACCGCCACCCACAGCGCCGCACCGAGCAGGACGTACGCCGGAGGGCGCAGCGGCGCCGGCAGGAACCGCACGAGGGCGAGCAGCCCGATGAGGGCGACCGAGACGACGAACGGCCAGATGTCCAGGCCGTCGTTGTAGAACAGCCCGATCGCCAGGAGCGCGCCGATGTCGTCGACCACGGCGAGGGTGAGCAGGAACGTGCGCAGCCGCGCCGAGAACTTCGGTCCGATGATGGCCAGCGCGCCCAGGAGGAAGGCCGTGTCGGTGGAGATGACCACTCCCCACGCATCCGGCTCGCCGCCGCCGAGGTTCACCAGGAGGAAGATCAGCGCGGGCAGGACCAGTCCCGCGGCGGCGGCGGTGATCGGCACGAGCGCGCGGGAGCGGTCGGTCAGCTCGCCGACGGCGAATTCGTGCTTGACCTCGAGGCCGACGAGGAAGAAGAACAGCGTCATGAGGCCTTCGTTGACGAAGGCATGCAGCGTGAAGGTGATCGCGGTGTCCCCGGCGCCGAGAACGAGCGGCAGCTCCCACGTGTCGTGGTACGAATCGCCCGGGATGTTCGCCCACACCATGGCGATCGCGACGCCCAGCAGCATGAGGGCGGCCGACAGCCGGTCGCCGCGCAGGGACTTCTTCTTGTGCGGACCGGGCTGCTGCCGCTGGACGGAGGTCACCGCACCATCCTGCCGCTGCCTGCGCGTCTTGTCTCCTGTTCCCTCGGAGGAACGGAGTGGGCCGCCAGGCACGATAGCCTGGATGCAGGAGGTCCCATGTACGTTATCGCGCTCATCCTGTTCCTCGGCGGGGTGCTTCTCGTCGGCATCTCCTTCGCGCTGGCCCCGTTCCAGGCCCTGTTCTTCATCCTCGGAATCCTGCTGGTCTCGGCGGCGTTCGCGCTGCCGATCCACCTCGGCAACCGCACGTGACCGCGCGGGCCTGACCGGCCCGCCGCATCCGCCGCTCGCGCGCCGTTCGTTGCGCGCGCCCGTACTCACGCACGTCGGAGGATCGCGCCTTCGTCGGAGGATGCGCACGGCATCCTCCGACCTTGAGCGGATTCTCCGACGTCAGTCGCGCCCGCCGGGCGGGCCCACGAGAAGCAGCGCGACGTAGAGCACGACGATCGCGGCCACCAGGAGCAGCGCGAGCACCCACGGCCGGCGCAGGAAGAACCGCAGCATGCGGTCCAGCACCGTGCGGTCGCGCGGATCGTCGGTCTCCTCAAGCCGCCACGCGCCGGTCAGGCGCCCGGATCGGTTCAGCCAGATCTCGGTCGGGATGGTCGCGTACGGGATGACCGCGCTGACGACGGCGACGACGGTCGGCCACACGCGCCAGCGCTGGTTGAGCGACACGAGGATCGCGGTGGCGCCATAGGAGAGGAACACGAAACCGTGGATGGCGCCGCCGATGGAGACGGCGATGTCCAGGCCGGCGACGGCGCGGATGATGAGGGCGGCGATGAGGATGGTCCATGACACCGCCTCCGCGATGGCCAGGGTGCGGAAGAGCGTCAGGGGCGCGCGGAACACGGGGTCTCCTCGTCGGGTTCGGGAAGTCCCAGCCTACGAACCCTCCCTGGGCCCGCGCGTCGGCGGCGCTCGGGCCCCACGGGTAACGTGGGGCGGTGGACTTCTCCCTCGACGCGCTGCGGCGCGATCCCGGCCCCGGTGGCGACGCGGCGGCGCATGACGCGGCGGACCGGCTGCTCCTGGACGAGTCCGCCGCCGCGCGGGCCGGTGTGGACGCGGACGACGTCGTCGTGATCGGCGATGTCAGCGGCGCGCTGGCGCTGCCCGTGGCCGCCGAGGCCCCCGCATCCGTCGTTCGGGTGCACCAGGATCCACTCTCGGATGAACGCGCCCTCCACGCCAACGCCCGCGCCTTCGGCCTGGCGGATTCCGTCCGCTCCCTGCCCTTGACGGGCGACCTGGTCCGCGGCGCACGCCTCGTGCTGCTGCGCCTGCCGCGCTCGCTGGATGCGCTGCGCGACATCGCGGGGCTCATCTCCGCGCACGCCGCATCCGATGTGAACGTGTTCGCCGGCGGGCGGATCAAGCACATGAGCGTCTCGATGAACGACGTCCTCCGCGAGCATTTCTCGACGGTCGACGTCACCCATGCGCGGCAGAAGTCGCGCGTGCTGATCGCGCGCGGTCCGCACGACGGACGGGATCCGGTGCCCGCCCGCGCCGTCCACGACGGCGTCACCGTGTGCGCGTTCGGCGGGGTCTTCGCCGGCGCGTCCCTCGACATCGGAACGCGCCTACTGCTCGAGCACCTCCCCTCCCCCGACGGCCGCGACCCGTTTCTCGACCTGGCGTGCGGAAGCGGCGTCGTGGGGGCGACGATGGCGGTGCGGCATCCGGGCCTGCACGTATACGCCTCCGACGAGTCCGCCGCCGCCGTCGCATCCGCTCGCGCGACCGCCGCCGCGAACGGGGTGAGCGAGCGGATGACCGTCGTGCGGGATGACGCGCTGTCGGCGCTCCCGGATGCCGGCGCCTCCCTCATCGCTCTGAACCCGCCGTTCCACCGCGGCGCGGCTCTCGACGAGGGCATCGCGCCGTACCTGTTCGCCGATGCCGCCCGCGTCCTGCGCCCCGGCGGCGAGCTGTGGACGGTGTGGAACTCCGCCCTGCAGTACCGCCCCGCGCTGACCCGCCTGGTCGGCCCGACGCGGCAGATCGCCCGCAATCCGAAGTTCACGGTGACCGCCTCCGTCAAGCGCTGAGCCCCCTCGCCCTCGCCCCGACGTCGGAGAATTCGACGTAGGTCGGAGGATGCGGGTGGAATCCTCCGACGTAGGTGCGATCATCCGACGCCGCGCGTCACCCGTGCACGGCGTCCGGGGTGCGCAGTTCGTCGAACTCGGCCACGCGCACGATGCCCGCGGCGGCAGCGGCGAGCGCAGGGTCGTCGGTGAGGAGAGCGTCCGCCTGAAGGGACGCCACGGCGAGGTACTCGGCGAGGGCAATGTCGGGCCAGTCGTGCTGCGCGGCGATCCGCCACGCGGTCGCCCGGGAGACCCGGTCGCCGAGCAGCCGGATCTTCAGCCCCGCGATCCCTTCGAGCAGCCGGAGCCCTTCGGCCTCGGCCATCCGGCCAGCCCGCACGTCCCGGTACAGCGCGGCGAGGGCATGCGAGCGGAGGATCGCCGGGCCCACGAGCCGGTGAGCGGATGCCACGGCGATGGGCTCGCTCACGATCCGGAGGGCGACGGCGGCATCGACGGCGTAACGCGTCATGCGCTCATCCTCCCGCGCAGCTCGCGCTGTCACCATGGTCGGAGAAAACGACGAACGTCGGAGGATCCGGGTGGAATCCTCCGACGTTCGTGCGATCAGCCGACGGTGCGGAGAGGGCTCAGAAGTCCCAGTCCTCGTCTTCGGTGGCCTCGGCCTTGCCGATGACGTACGACGAACCCGACCCTGAGAAGAAGTCGTGGTTCTCGTCGGCGTTGGGCGAGAGGGCCGACAGGATCGCGGGGTTCACGTTCGTCACGCTCGAGGGGAACATCGCCTCGTAGCCGAGGTTCATGAGCGCCTTGTTGGCGTTGTAGTGCAGGAACTTCTTGACGTCCTCGGTCAGGCCGACGCCGTCGTAGAGGTCCTGCGTGTACTGCACCTCGTTGTCGTAGAGCTCGTACAGCAGCGAGAAGGTGTAGTCCTTCAGGTCGGCGCGTGTGGCCTCATCCACCCGCTCGAGCCCCTTCTGGAACTTGTAGCCGATGTAGTACCCGTGCACGGCCTCGTCGCGGATGATGAGGCGGATGAGGTCAGCGGTGTTGGTGAGCTTCGCCCGCGAGGACCAGTGCATGGGCAGGTAGAAGCCGGAGTAGAACAGGAACGACTCCAGCAGGGTCGAGGCGACCTTGCGCTTGAGCGGCTCGTCGCCCCGGTAGTACTCCATGACGATCTGCGCCTTCTTCTGCAGATTCGGGTTCTCCACCGACCAGCGGAAGGCCTCGTCGATCTCCTTCGTCGAGCACAGCGTCGAGAAGATCGACGAGTAGCTCTTCGCGTGCACCGACTCCATGAACGCGATGTTGGTGTACACCGCCTCCTCGTGCGGGGTGAGCGCGTCGGGGATGAGCGAGACGGCCCCGACGGTGCCCTGGATGGTGTCCAGGAGCGTCAGGCCCGTGAACACCCGCATCGTGAGGGTCTGCTCGTCGGGGGTCAGCGTGTTCCACGACTGGATGTCGTTGGACAGCGGCACCTTCTCGGGCAGCCAGAAGTTGTTCACGAGGCGGTTCCACACCTCGAGGTCCTTGTCGTCCTGGATGCGATTCCAGTTGATGGCCTGGACGTGGTCCAGGAGCTGGAGCTTCTCGCTCATATCTTTTCTTCTCTCGAATCCTGGTCAGCGCGTCACAGCGTGCACGAGACGCATTCGCTCATGTCGGTGCCCTCGAGGGCCATCTGGCGCAGCCGGATGTAGTAGATCGTCTTGATGCCCTTGCGCCAGGCGTAGATCTGCGCCTTGTTGATGTCGCGCGTGGTCGCGGTGTCCTTGAAGAACAGCGTGAGCGACAGGCCCTGATCCACGTGCTGCGTGGCCGCGGCGTACGTGTCGATGACCTTCTCGTAGCCGATCTCGTACGCGTCCTGGTAGTACTCCAGGTTGTCGTTCGTCATGAACGCCGCCGGGTAGTACACGCGCCCGAGCTTGCCCTCCTTGCGGATCTCGATCTTCGCCGCGATGGGGTGGATCGAGCTCGTGGAGTTGTTGATGTAGGAGATCGACCCGGTCGGGGGCACCGCCTGCAGGTTCTGGTTGTAGATGCCGAACTGCTGGATCGACGCCTTCAGCTCACGCCAGTCGTCCTGCGTGGGGATGTGGTGCCCGGTGAACATGCTCTTGACCTTGTCGGTCTTGGGCTCCCACACCTGCTCGATGTACTTGTCGAAGAACTCTCCGCTGGCGTAGGTCGAGTCCCAGAACCCGTCGAACGTCGTGCCGCGCTCGATGGCGAGCTTGTTCGAGGCCCGCAGGGCGTGGAACAGCACGGTGTAGAAGTAGATGTTCGTGAAGTCCACACCCTCCTCCGAGCCGTAGTAGACGTGCTCACGGGCGAGGTAGCCGTGCAGGTTCATCTGTCCCAGGCCGATGGCGTGCGAACGGTCGTTGCCGGCCTCGATCGAGCGCACCGAGCGGATGTGGCTCTGGTCGCTGACGGCGGTGAGCGCGCGGATGCTGGTCTCCACCGTCTGCGCGAGGTTGCCGCCGTCCATCGCCAGGGCGATGTTGAGCGAGCCGAGGTTGCACGAGATGTCCTTGCCGATCTGGTCGTAGGACAGGTCCTCGTTGAACGTCGTCGGCGTGTTCACCTGCAGGATCTCGCTGCAGAGGTTGGACATGTTGATCCGGCCCTTGATCGGGTTGGCCTTGTTCACCGTGTCCTCGAACATGATGTACGGGTAGCCTGACTCGAACTGGATCTCGGCGAGGGTCTGGAAGAACTCGCGCGCGTTGATCTTCGTCTTCTTGATGCGCGGGTCATCCACCATCTCGCGGTACTTCTCCGTCACGGAGATGTCGCCGAAGGGGACGCCGTACACGCGCTCGACGTCGTAGGGCGAGAACAGGTACATGTCCTCGTCGTTCTTGGCCAGCTCGAACGTGATGTCGGGCACGACCACGCCCAGCGACAGCGTCTTGATGCGGATCTTCTCGTCGGCGTTCTCACGCTTGGTGTCGAGGAACCGCAGGATGTCGGGGTGGTGGGCCGACAGGTACACCGCGCCCGCGCCCTGACGCGCGCCGAGCTGGTTGGCGTAGCTGAAGCTGTCTTCGAGGAGCTTCATCACGGGGATGATGCCGCTGGACTGGTTCTCGATCTGCTTGATCGGAGCGCCCGCCTCGCGGATGTTGGACAGCAGGAGGGCGACGCCGCCGCCGCGCTTGGACAGCTGCAGCGAGGAGTTGATGCCGCGCGAGATCGACTCCATGTTGTCTTCGATGCGCAGCAGGAAGCAGCTGACGAGCTCGCCGCGCTGGGCCTTGCCGGCGTTGAGGAATGTCGGGGTGGCCGGCTGGAAGCGGCCGGAGAGGATCTCGTCGACCAGGCTCAGCGCGAGGGTCTCGTCGCCGTCGGCGAGGGCGAGGCCGGTCATGACGACGCGGTCTTCGAACCGCTCGAGGTAGCGCTTGCCGTCGAAGGTCTTCAGCGTGTAGCTCGTGTAGTACTTGAAGGCGCCGAGGAACGTCTCGAACCGGAACTTCTTGCCGTAGGCGAAGTCGTTGAGGCGCTGGATGAACTCGAACGAGTACTTCTCCAGGACGGCGGGCTCGTAGTACTCCTTCTCCACGAGGTAGTCCAGGCGCTCCTTGAGCGAGTGGAAGAACACCGTGTTCTGGTTCACGTGCTGCAGGAAGTACTCCCGAGCGGCGCGCTTGTCGGCGTCGAACTGGATCTTGCCGTCCGCGTCGTACAGGTTGAGCATCGCGTTGAGGGCGTGGTAGTCCATGCCGTCGAACCGCAGGTCGGCCTTGAAGTCGTTCGCGGTCAGTGCCGCCTCTAGTGCTGATTCCACCATCGTTCCAATCCTTCGCTGACGCGAGCGACGTCGTCGGGTGTGCCGAAGAGCTCGAGCTTGTACAAGTGCGGCACGGAGCACTTGCGGCTGATGATTTCGCCGGCGAGGCCGAAGTGCTCGCCGAAATTCGTGTTGCCCGCGGAGATGACTCCGCGGATGTTGCTGCGGTTGCCGGTGTCGTTGAGGAACCGGATGACCTGCTTGGGGACGGCACCCTTCTCGACGCCGCGCCCCTGACCCCCGCCATAGGTGGGGGTCACGAGCACGAACGGTTCGTCGATGGTGAGGGGAGCGTCGGTCGCGTGGAGCGGGATCCGCACCGCCCGCATCCCGAGCTTCTCGATGAAACGCGCGGTGTTGCCCGACACACTCGAGAAGTAGACCAGGAGCGGGACTTCGGTGGCGGTCACGACAGAACTCATGACGACGGCCCCTGAGCCGGTCGGAGGGTCAGGCCAGGCGGGAGGCGAGTTCGTCGATCTTGTCGGGACGGAAGCCGGACCAGTGGTCCTCGTCCGTGATAACGACCGGCGCCTGGAGGTAGCCGAGAGCCTTGACCTGCTCGAGGGCGGCGGCATCCTGAGACAGGTCCTGCACCTCGTATTCGATGCCCTTCGAGTCCAGCGCGCGATAGGTCGCCGTGCACTGCACGCACGAAGGCTTGGTGTACACCGTGATGGCCATGATTACCCGTTTCTCCCCTCAAGGACCTGGTTTCCCGGAGTACTGCTGTCCCGGGAGCTCAATACTACATATGGGTGCCGACATTGGAAGGCACCACAAGGGCTAGTAGTTACATTCGTGTAGTTTTCCACCGCTCTCCCCAGATACAACACATGTTGTCCACCGTTTCATCCACAGGCGCGGCACCGTTTCCGGAGCCGGAAAAGCCCTGAATCCCGCTCGTTTCCCCGACCGCGCCGGGATCTGTCCACAGGCGCAAAGGTAGAGCGGGCCTCCGACATCCGGACTTCTGTGGAATCCGCGCGCTCGGCGTGTCGCGTGTCGCACGGAGCGGGCCCCGCTCCGACGCCCGGGACGTTCGCCGCGGCGGGGCGGAATGGGTACCGTGGGATGTCGTGGCTGGCTACCGGGATCTCCTGCGTACGCGCGGCGTCGCGCGGATCATGACCGCACAGCTGGCCGCCCGCTTCCCCAACGGCATGACGAGCCTGGCCGTGCTGCTGCACGTCGAGCGGGTGACCGGCTCGTACGCCGCCGCGGGCCTGGTCCTGGCGGCGACCTCGATCGGCCAGGCCGTGGCCGGGCCGGTCACGAGCCGCTGGATGGGCCGCTGGGGCATGCGACCGGTGCTGACCCTGACCCTCGCGGTGTGCGCGCTGGCGATCGCCGGACTCGCACTGCTGCCTCTCCCCGTGCCCGGTTACATGGCGCTGGGTCTCATCGCGGGGTTGTCCACCCCGCCCGTCCAGTCGGCGGTCCGCACGATCTACCCGAAGATGGTGACCTCCCGCCAGCTGACGCCGCTGTTCTCCCTCGACGCGTCGCTGCAGGAGATCATCTGGATCGTCGCGCCGGTGGTCATCACGTTCGTGGCCACCCAGATCGGCACCCTCGAGGCCCTGCTCCTGATCGTGGCGATCCTCGTGGGCGGGGGCAGCTGGTTCATCCTGTCGCCCGAGGTCGGACGCGTGCGCATCCCGCGCAGCCGCCGCGGGTTCGGACGGGTCCTGCTGAAAGCGCCGGTCCTGTTGGCCACCGTGGCCGGATTCCTCCTGATCGCGGCGTGCTCGGCGGTCGAGGTCGGCGTCGTGGCCACGTTCGGCCACTCCGGCGCCGCGGCCGGCCTCGTGCTCGCCGTCTTCTCGGTCGGCAGCCTCGCCGGCGGCCTGACGTTCGGGCACATCCCGATCGGCCCGTGGGCCATGGCCCGGCGCCTCACGATCGTGGCCGTGGGCCTGGCCCTGGCCGTCTTCGCCCTGGACGTGTGGTGGCTCGGCGGCACACTCTTCCTCGCCGGCATCGGGATCGCCCCGGCCCTGGCGGTCATCTTCGCCATCACCTCCGCCAGCGTCCGATTCAGCGAGACCGCCGAGGCGTACGGCTGGATCGGCACCGGGCAGCTCATCGGGGCTGCCGCCGGGTCGGCCGTGGCCGGCTTCCTCATCGACGGCGTCGGCCCGCAGGGCGCCTACGTCGCGGCGGCCGGGTTCGCCGCGGTGGGCGTGCTCGTGGCGGTCGCGTGCGTCCGCGGGTTCCCGGACCTCCGCGAGCGCGACGCCAGCCCGATCCCCGACACCGAGCCGGTGTCCACCATCACGTAGGTCCGCCGGCCCCGGGCAGGGCCGCTCAGGCCATCCGGGCGAGGAGCGCGAGCACGGCGAGCGCGTAGGCGTCGGCCGGCTCAGGATGCTGGAACGTGCGGCGCTCACCGGCGAAGACGATCTCCACCTCGTGGGTGTCGGGGAGCCGGCGCAGGTGCCGGAAGGAACCGCGCAGCATCTCGCGGAGCTGACTCTCCGAGGGCAGCCACAGCGCCTCCTCGAGGGCGACGGAGTCCAGCGCCCACTCCGTCGTGCCGTTGAAGGCGAGGATCGTGCCGGTGGGATAGGAGCGGGGCTCGATCGTCATGTCGCTCACGGTGAAGACGTCGGCGTCGAACTCCGGCTCGTCCAGCTGGAACCGGTCGCCCGAGCGCGGCCGCCACTCGAGGCCCGCCTCGCGGAGAGCGCGGGCCGCCTCGGTCGAGATCATCCCTCCATTGTGTCCGCCCGGGTCGGACGGGGGGCCGTGCCGGCCGTGAATAGCATGGGGGGATGACCTCCGCCGTGACCCTCCCCCGCCTCACGTGGGGCGATTCCTCGGCGCCCCGCCGCGCCCTCCTCGTCCACGGCCTCGGTTCCAACGGCGCCCTCATGTGGCGCTACGGCTCCGCCCTCGCGGAGGCGGGCTGGCGGGCGGATGCCGTCGACCTGCGCGGGCATGGCACCGCCCCGCGCGCGCTGGACTACCGGATCGACGCGTACGCCGCAGACATCCGCCAGGCCCGGCCCGGTGACGCCGACGGGTGGCACCTCGTCATCGCGCACTCGCTGGGCGGCGCTGCGGCCACCGTGGCGGCGGCGGCGGACCCCGGCTGGACGCGGCGCCTCGTGCTGGTGGATCCGGCGATCCACCTCGCCGCACGCGACCGGGAGATTGTGCGCGAGAGCCAGGAACGCGCCTTCGCCGATCCCAGCGTCGCGGCCGTGCGGGCAGAGCACCCCGCGTGGCACCCGCAGGACATCGAGCTCAAGGCCCTCTCCGCGCAGCAGGCCAGCGCGTGGGCCGTGGAGCAGACGAGCCTGCAGAACCCGGACTGGGACGTGCGCCCCGCCGCCGCGCGCCTGACGTGCCCGACGCACATCATCGCCGCCGACCCCGCCGTGTACTCGATCTTCTCCGGCGCGCTGGCCGAGGAGGTGCGGCAGAACCCCGTCGTGACGATGTCGGTGGTCACCGGGGCCGGGCACTCTCCGCACCGGGACAAACCGGAGGAGACGGTCGCGGCGCTGATGGCGGCGCTGGGCTGACCCGCCCCGACCGGCCCGAGCATCCGGCCGCGCGGGACAATGGGGGCATGACGGCAGCGTTCGACCCGGCCCAGATCCTTCCCGACGACCTCCTCGAGCGCATCCGCGAGCGCACGGCCGTGCACGACCGCGAGAACACCTTCCCCGTCGACGACCTCGACGAGCTGCGGGATGCCGGCTACCTCGCGATCCTCGTGCCCGCCGATCGGGGCGGCGCCGGACTCGGCCTGGCGGAGGCATCCGTGCTCCAGCAGCGTCTGGCCACCGCGGCCCCGGCCACGGCGCTGGCGGTCAACATGCACCTGGTGTGGACGGGCGTGGCGAAGATCCTCCAGGACCGCGGCATCGACGATCTCGCGTTCGTCCAGACCGGCGCCGCCGCCGGCGAGGTGTTCGCGTTCGGCATCAGCGAGGCCGGCAACGACCTCGTGCTCTTCGGCAGCGACACCGCCGCCGAGCCCACCGCCGACGGCGGCTACGCCTTCACCGGCACGAAGATCTTCACCTCCCTCGCCCCGGTGTGGACCCAGCTGGGCGTCCACGGGCTGGACACCACCTCCCCCGACGCGCCCAAGCTCGTCTACGGATTCCTTCCGCGCACCGACGCCGTCCACACCCGGGACGACTGGGACACCGTCGGGATGCGGGGCACGCAGAGCCGCACGACGGAGCTTCGCGGGGCGATCGCCCCCGCCGACCGCATCGCCCGGCGCGTGGACCCGGGGCCCCAGCCCGATCCGCTCGTGTTCGGGATCTTCGCCGTGTTCGAGCTCCTGCTGGCCTCGGTGTACACCGGAGTGGCGCGCCGGGCGCTGGAGCTGGCGGTGGATGCCGCGTCCACGCGGCGCTCGAAGAAGACCGGGATGTCGTACGCGCAGGACCCCGACATCCGCTGGCGCGTGGCCGACATGGCCATCGCCTACGACGCGCTGCCGCCGCAGCTGGCCGCTCTCGCGGGCGACGTCGACGGGCTCGTGGACCACGGGCCGCGGTGGTTCTCGCTGCTGTCGGGAGTCAAGCACCGCGCCGTGACGACCGCCAAGCACGTCGTGGACGACGCGATGCTCGTCGCCGGTGGCTCGTCCTACTTCTCCCGCAACGAGCTGTCGCGGCTGTACCGCGACGTGCTCGCCGGCCTGTTCCATCCCTCCGACCCGGAGTCGGCCCACGCCGCAGCGGCGACGGCGTGGCTCGGCCCGCAGGAGCGCTGAGCGCGGCCCCCGGCGGGGACCCGCGTGCGAGGATGACCGGATGCAGTCCACACCGACGGCTCTGTTGAGCCCCGCCGACCAGGAGCGGCGCCGGGCCCTGCGCACCATGAAGGCGGTGGCCCTGGGGGCGCTGGTGTTCATGGCGATCGTGTTCGCGGTGTCGTTCCCCCTGCAGGAGCGCTATCCGTGGGTGCAGTGGGTGCGCGCTGCGGCGGAGGGCGGCATGGTCGGGGCGCTGGCGGACTGGTTCGCTGTGACGGCGCTGTTCCGTCACCCGCTCGGGCTGCCGATCCCGCACACCGCGATCATCCCGCGCCGCAAGGACGAGATCGGCCGCAGCCTGGGCGAATTCGTGGAGACGAACTTCCTCTCCGCCCCCGTCGTCCGCGGCAAGCTCGAGACGACGCCCATGGCCGCTCGCCTGGGCGCGTGGCTGGCCCAGCCCGCGCACGCCGAGCGCGTGTCGGCCGAGGCGGCCACCGCCGCCACCGCGGTGCTCAACGCGCTGAGCGACGACGATGTGCGCGACGTGATCGAAGACCTCGCCCGCGAGCATCTCATCGCCCCCGACTGGGGACCGTCGATCGGGAGCTGGCTGGACCGTGTGGTGGATTCGGGCGCGCACACCGGCGCCGTCGATCTCGCCGCGGACTCGATCGCCACGTGGCTCGCCGCCAACCAGGACGCCTTCAGCGGCCTCGTCTCCCGCCGCCTGCCGTCGTGGGTGCCCGGGGTCGCCCAGCGCCTCGTCGATGACACCGTGTACCGCCAGGCGCTGTCCTTCGTCGACGCGGTGCGCGACGATCCGCAGCATCCCGCCCGCGCCGCCATCGACCGCTACCTCGCGCGACTGGCCGACAACCTCCAGCACGACCCCGCCACGATCGGAAAGCTGGAAGACGCCAAGGCGACGCTGTTCGACAGCCCGCGTGTGCGCTCCCTCGCCGCCGAGGCGTGGCAGACCGCGAAGACGGGCCTGCTGACGGCGCTGCAGGACGCCGACAGCGGCCTGCGGCGCCGCGCCGTGCAGGCGGTGGCCGAGATCGGCGAGCGCCTCACGACGGATGCGTCGCTCCAGAGCCGCGTGGACGGCTGGGTCACCGACGCCGCCGTCTTCGTCGTGGACCGCTACCGCCATGACATCGCCTCGATCATCACGGAGACCGTCGAGCGGTGGGACCCCGCGGAGACCACCGAGAAGATCGAGCTCATGGTCGGACGCGACCTGCAGTACATCCGGCTCAACGGCACGATCGTGGGGGCACTGGCGGGAGCGGTGATCTTCACCGTGGCCACGCTCGCCCTGGGCTGAGCGCTACCCTGAAACCCGTGATGACGACATGATCCAGCTCGCCCTCGCGCGACACGCCAAATCGGACTGGGCCGACGCGTCGGTCGACGATCACGACCGTCCCCTCAATGCGCGGGGCCAGCGCGACGCACCCGAGGTGGCCCGCCGCGTGCTGCGCACCGGCGTGCGCCCGGAAGTCATCCTCACCTCCACCGCACTGCGCGCCCGCTCGACCGCGGAGCACTTCGCCGCGGCCTTCGACGCCGAGGTGCGGGAGAGCGAGGACCTCTACCTCGCGGATGCGGACGCCCTCCTGCAGGCGGCGCGCGACAGCGGCGCCGACGAGGTGCTCGTCGTGGCCCACGACCCGGGCATGAGCGAGCTGGTCAGCGAGCTGGCCGGGCGCGAAGTGAGCATGCCGACTTCCGCCGTGGCGGTGTTCACGTGGGAGAGCGGCGGGTGGGATGCGGTGGGCACGACGCCGCCCGACGACGTCACGCTCACCACCCCGTAGCCCGGCGCACCACCCTGTAGCTCAGCGCACCACCCCGCCGTTCAAAACTCAGGAGATCCGCGCACTTCGGCTGAGTCGGGGCCACCACCGTCGGCGTGTCTCCTGAGTTCTGAACCGGAGCGGAGCTCAGCGCACCGCTCCCTGGCTCAGCGCACCACCAGGCGCGGTTCCACCAGCACGTGTGCCGAGCCGGATGCGGCGGGCCGCGGCGCGACGATGCTGCCGGTGGCGCCCATCAGCAGCTCCAGCGCGCCGGCGGCCACCTTCTCCGGCAGCTGCTCGACGCTGGAGAGTCCCAGCGCCTCGGCTGCGGGGGTGTTGTCGAACCCGATGATGGGAAGGTCGGGGCGTCCCGCCGCCACGGCGGCCAGATGCGCCCCCACCGCGAGCGAGTCGCTCGCGCACACGATCCCGTCCACCGCCTCCCCCGCTGCCAGGGCGGCGGCGACCGCCGCCCGTGCCGCGCCGACGCTCTCCTCCACCGCCCACCGAGGCCCGCCTCCCCCGGCCTCGCGCCAGCCGCGCTCGCGGTCATCACCCGTGCCCGACCCCTCCGGCCACCCCAGGAAGGCCACGCGCCCGCCCGCGGTGCGCTGCACGTGGCGCGTCGCAGCGCTCGTGCCGGCGGCACCGTCCACGTCGACCCACAGGTGCGCGGGCACATCGACGTCGTCCTCGCCCCACGGGCGGCCGAACGACACGAACGGCAGGCCGTGCTCGATCAGCCAGCCCGTCCGCGGGTCGCCGCGGAACGTGCCCGTGACGATGACGGCATCCACTTCCCCGCCCTCGCGGAGGTCGGCCAGGCGCGCCACCTCCTCCTCGGGCGAGCGCGCGGCGTACACCAGCACCCGCATGTCGCGATCGCTCGCCCGCTCGGTGAGGGCGTGCACGAACCGGTCCAGGACGACGCCGGAGATGCCGCCGGCGTACGGGTCGAGGTGCACGCCGATGGTCGAACTGCGCCGGGTGCGCAGCATCCGAGCCGCCGCGTGCGGTCGATACCCGAGCTCCGCGATCGCGCTCTCCACGCGCTCCCGCGTCTGCGGCCGGACGATGTGCGGCGAGTTCACGACGTTGGACACCGTCTGGCGCGAGACGCCGGCCACGCGCGCGACGTCGTCGACCGTGGGGGCCTTGACCATCGCACCTCCCGCCGTTCGTGTGCCTCTGCGCCATCCTAGGACGCTTCCTCCCGCGCCTTGACAGGGCGGATGCGGCATACGTACGGTGAGGGGACGACTGGGTTTGATCGTTCAAATCCCTCCATGGCTCATCGAAGGAGAGAGACACATGACACGGCACAGCACGCGCGTCTGGCTCGGCGCCGGGACGCTCCTCGTGACCGGTTCGCTCGCACTCACGGCGTGCGGTTCGGGATTCGACGACGGCGGGGGCGGCTCGGAGGAATCGGCCGACGGCGCGCTCACGGTCCTGATCGGCTCCTCCGGGGAGGCCGAGACCAGCGCGGTTGAGGAGGCCGTCGCGGCGTGGTCGGAGGAGTCCGGCGTCGAGGCGGAGGTGCAGGTGGCCAACGACCTGCCGCAGCAGCTGTCGCAGGGCTTCGCCGCGGGATCCCCGCCCGACCTGTTCTACCTCGCGCCCGAGGCGCTGGCCGGGTACGCGGAGAACGGATCCATCCAGGCGTACGGTGACGAGCTCGCCAACAAGGACGACTTCTACCCCTCGCTGGTGGAGAACTTCACCCTCGACGGCGAGTTCTACTGCGCCCCGAAGGACTTCTCCACCCTCGCGCTCATCATCAACACCGATCTGTGGGCCGAGGCGGGCCTCACCGACGCCGACATCCCCACCGACTGGGATTCCCTCGCTGCCGCCGCGCAGCGCCTGACCACCGACGGGCAGGTGGGCCTCGCGTTCGGCGCGGAGTACCAGCGGCTCGGCGCCTTCATGGCGCAGGCCGGCGGAGGGCTGCTCGTCGACGGACAGGCCGTCGCCAACAGCCCCGAGAACGTCGAGGCGCTCACCTACGTCCAGAGCCACCTGACCGACGGCAGCTTCGCCTTCGCCGCCGACATCGGCGCCGGATGGGGTGGCGAGGCCTTCGGCACGGGGGCTGCCGCCATGGTCATCGAGGGCAACTGGATCACCGGCACGCTGACCAACGACTACCCCGACGTGAACTACACCGTGGCCGAGCTTCCCGCCGGCCCCGCCGGCCAGGGCACGCTGCAGTTCACCAACTGCTGGGGCATGGCCGCCGACAGCGCCGACCAGGAGTCCGCGCTCGAGCTGGTCGAATACCTCACCGGGACCGATCAGCAGCTGACCTTCTCGGAGGCGTTCGGCCCGATGCCCTCGATCGAGTCGGCCGCGGGCACGTGGACCGATGAGAACCCGGAACTGGCGGCCTTCCTCGCCGGAGCCGAGTACGCGCAGTTCCCGCCGACCATCGCCGGGGCCGCCGACGTCATCTCCGACTTCAACGCGCAGCTGGAGTCCCTCGCCACCGGCGACCCGCAGACGATCCTCGACTCGGTGCAGTCCAACCTCGAGGCGATCGTCGAGTGAGCCGCAAACGCTGATCGGGCGCGGACATGACCGCTCTATCGACACCACCCCGCCGCGCCGGGTCCTCCGGGATCCGGCGCGGCGAGGCGGCCGCCGGATGGATCTTCACCCTCCCCGTGCTGATCATCCTGGGCGTCTTCCTCCTCATCCCCGTGCTCATGGCGCTGTGGGTGAGCTTCTCGGACTGGACCGGTCGCGGCAGTCCCTTCTCCGGCGACGTCAGCTTCGTCGGCGGTGAGAACTACGCCGCCATCACCACCGGCGGAGGGCTCGCCGAGCGCGACTTCGGCATCGCCCTGCGCAACAACGCGTGGTACGTGCTGCTGGTCGTTCCGCTGCAGACGGCGCTGTCGCTGTTCCTCGCGGTCCTGGTCAACCGCGCGGTGCTGCGCGGCCGCGGCTTCTTCCGCACCGCGTTCTACTTCCCCTCGGTCACCAGCACCGTGGCGATCACCGTGCTGTGGCTGTTCCTCTTCTCCACCTCCGGCGCGATCAACCAGGTGCTGTCGTGGATCGGCATCAACGGGCCGAACTGGTTCAACGAGCCCACCGGCGTCGTGCACAATCTGCTCGGAGCCTTCGGCGTGCGCACCGGACCCGACGCCCTCACGCAGTCGGAATTCCTCGGGGTGTCGTGGTGGGACTGGCTCGCCGGTCCCTCGGTGGCGATGTCGGCCTTCGTCCTGATGGCCGTCTTCACGACGTCGGGCACCTTCATGCTGCTGTTCATCGCCGCGCTGCAGAACCTCTCCGGCGACGTCGACGAGGCGGCCATGGTGGATGGCGCGAACGGATGGCAGCGCTTCTGGCGGGTCACGCTCCCCCAGCTCAAGCCGACCCTGTTCACGGTGCTGACCCTCGGCCTGATCGGCTGCTGGCAGGTGTTCGACCAGATCTACACCGGCACGCAGGGCGGCCCGGGCAAGACGACCCTCACCCCCGCCTATCTCAGCTACAACTCCGCGTTCATCTCGCAGGAGTGGGGCCAGGGCGCGGCCATCGCGTTCGTGCTGTTCGTCATCATCGTGGCCTTCACGATCCTGCAGCGCTTCATCCTCCGCGATCGCCCGGTCTCCCGGCGCCGCGCCCGGCAGTACGAGGTGCGCCCGGCGGCGCGGAAGGGAACGACACGATGACCGCCGCAGCCACCGGTCTCCAGGCCGACGTGCTCATCGAGCAGGAGCAGACCGGCGGCGACCGCGGCCGCCCCGTCCGCCGGCGCCGCCTCCCCCGCAAGACGGTGATGTGGCAGATCGTCCTCTACGTCGTGCTCGCCGCACTCGCCGTCGTCTACATCTATCCGTTCCTCGTGCAGGTCGCCACGTCTTTCAAGACCAACGACGCCGCCGCCGTCGATCCGGTCTCCCTCATCCCCTCCCCATTCACATGGGCGGCGTACGAGCAGCTGTTCCTGCGGTCGGATTTCCCCACGTGGTTCGCCAACTCGGCCATCGTGACGATCCTCGTCACCCTGGGGCGGGTCTTCTTCAACTCCCTCGCCGGGTACGCGCTCGCGCGGCTGCGCTTCCGCGGCCGCGGGATCGTGTTCGCGGCGCTCGTGGCCGTCATGGCCGTGCCCACGGTGGTGCTCCTCATCCCGAAGTTCCTCGTCATCAACCAGCTGGGCATGTACGACTCCTATGCGGGCATGGTGCTGCCGTTGCTGGTGGATGCGGCGGGGGTGTTCATCATGAAGAACTTCTTCGAATCCATCCCGGCCTCCGTCGAGGAGCAGGCCCGGATCGACGGGGCCGGGACGTTCCGGATCTTCTGGTCGGTCGTGCTGCCGATGGCGCGCCCCGCCCTCATCACGATCGTGATCCTGTCGTTCCAGGGCTCGTGGAACGAGCTCAGCCACTTCGTCATCTCCACCCAGTCGCCCGAGCTGACCACCCTCACCAAGGGTGTGGCCTCACTCGCGAGCGGACAGCTCAGCCAGGGCAGCCAGTACCCCATCAAGCTCGCGGCCGCGGCCATCATGACGATCCCCGTCGCCGTGGTGTTCTTCATCTTCCAGCGCCGCGTCATGAACGCCAGTGAAGGAGCCGTCAAGGAATGACCCGCGAGAACGAGGGCCTGCCGCATCCGCTGCAGCCCCTGCTTTCCGATGCCCTCATCGCGCTGCGCGCCCCGACCCAGGTGTGGTCGCGCGCCGGCGGCGACAGCGCGGCCGCGATCGACGGGATCTACCACGGCGACGTGCGTCACGTCCGGGGAATCGAGCTGTCGTGCGCGGAGTCGAGGATCGAGTGGATCTCGGTTGCGCCGGACGGCCCCGCCCGCATCGTCTTCGACGGGCTGCTGCGGGGCGTGGACGACGCCACGCCCGACCCGAAGGTGCGGCTCACGCGCGATCGGCGCGTGGCGGCCGGGCGGATGCGCGAGACGCTCACGGTGCGCTCGCACGCGCCGCACGCGGTGTCCATGACGCTCGCACTGCGACTCGTCCCCGACTTCGCGCTGCTGCACGAGGTGAAGTCGGGCGCGCACGCCCCGCGCACGGCGGAGATCGCGGTGTCCGGCACCGCTGCCACGGTGCGCACGGCGAGCGCCTGGTTCGAGGTGGCGGCACCGGGCGCCCACCTCGCCGCCGAGGGTGGCGCCGTCGTGGCGACGTGGACGGTGGACCTCCCACCCCGCGGGGAAGCCGTGCGCGAGTGGGCGGTCGAGCTGCACGACGAAACGCTCGTCGTACAGGCGGCAGCCGGGCCCGGGACGTGGGCCGCGGCGGCGGGCGCTGTGGGGGCGCCGGCCGCCACGGCGGGCGATCCGCGGCTGGGGCGCTGGCTCGAGGTGGCCCTCGGCGACCTCGACGCCCTGCGCCTCGCGCTGCCCGACGCACCCCGTGACGAGTTCTTCGCCGCGGGTGCGCCGTGGTTCTTCACGCTCTTCGGACGCGACTCGCTGTGGGCGGCGAGGCTGACCCTTCCGCTGGGCACCGACATGGCCGCATCCACTCTTCGGGTGCTGGCGCGTCTGCAGGGCACGCGGGACGACCCCGCCACGGCGCAGGAGCCGGGGAAGATCCTGCACGAGTTGCGGGCGTCGGCGATCCAGCTGCCGGGCGAGGGCATCGTGCTGCCGCCGCAGTACTACGGCAGCGTGGATGCCACGCCGCTGTGGGTCTGCCTGCTCGCCGATGCGTGGCGGGCCGGCATGCCCGACGCCGAGGTGCGCGAGCTCGTGCCGGCGCTGCGCCGCGCGCTGGCCTGGATGCGGGAGTCCGGCGACAGCGACGGCGACGGGTTCCTCGACTACATCGACCGGATGGGGACCGGTCTGGCCAACCAGGGGTGGAAGGACTCCGGCGACTCCATCCAGTGGCGCGACGGCACCCTGGCCACCGGTCCGATCGCGTTGTGCGAAGTGCAGGGCTACGCGTACGAGGCGGCGCGCGGCGGGGCCGACCTGCTGGAGGCGTTCGGCGACGACGGCGACGATCCGGCGGGCCTCCGCGCCTGGGCCGCCGATCTCAGGGCGCGCTTCGCGGAGGCGTACTGGGTGGAGACCCCCGAGGGCCGCTACCCCGCCGTCGCGCTGGATCGCGACAAGAACCCCGTCGACACGCTCACGAGCAACATCGGGCACCTGCTGGGGACGGGGATCCTCGAACCCGACGAGGAGGCGCACGTGGCGGGGCTGCTGCTCGGGCCGACGATGTCCAGCGGCTACGGCATCCGCACGATGTCGACGCGGGCCGCCGGCTTCTGGCCGCTGTCGTACCACGGCGGCAGCGTGTGGGTGCACGACACCGCGATCGCGATCAACGGGATGCTGCGCGCAGGCCTGCGGGACGCCGCCGTTCAGGCCGTGGACGGGCTGCTCGCGGCCGCCGAGGGGTTCGCGTACCGGGTGCCCGAGCTGCACGCCGGCGACGCCGCATCCGAGAGGTCCGTGCCCGCCCCCTACCCCGCGGCCTGCCGCCCGCAGGCGTGGTCGGCGGCGGCGGCGGTGACCTGCCTCCAGGTGCTCACGGCCGCCGGCTAGACCAACACCGCCGCGCCGCCGGGCGCCGCCGGCGGGCGCGGTCGTCCATCGCCGTTCGAAACTCAGGAGATCCGGGCACTTCGGCGCCCCCGGCGGCCCCCTCCGACGGCGTGTCTCCTGAGTTTTGAACCGCGGCGCGCCACCACCGCCGAGCGGCCTCCGTCCCCACCCTCGGCGGCTGGCGGTGAACCGCCCCGCCGCGCCGCCGCCCGTCGCCCGGCTTCGCCGTCGGGCCGTGCCTGGCCGCGTTCAAAACTCAGGAGATCCGCACCGTTCGGCGCCCGCGGCGACCCCGCCGGCGGCGTGTCTCCTGAGTTTTGAACCGAAACGGATGCCGCGAACAACCCGGGCTTCAACGGCGACGCGGCGCCGGCCCACGTTCCAGCAGGCCGCGAAGGGCCGCGAGCACACGGTCGGCGTGCCACATAATGTCCTCGGCGATCGGCCGGTAGGTGCAATAGCCGAGCGCGGCGGCCGCCTGATCGCGGCGGAGGTCGGCGCGGCGCGCCTCCCAGCTGGAGTGGTGTTCTTCACTGTCGCACTCGATGATGAGCCATCCGGCGACGACGAAGTCCACCCGCCCCACGCCTCGGATCTCCACCTGGACGTCGAAGGAGCATCCGACCCTGCGGAGGAGGAGACGCATCAACGACTCGGGTCCGCTCCCTGCCCGAGGATCCAGCATCCGTCGCAGAACCCGGTATCGGCGAGGAAGGTGAGCGAACAGCTCGCCGAGTTCGTCATCGCGGATGACACCCAGGCGAAGCGCCGAGTCCAGCGTCGCGACAGCCGCCCGCGGCTCCTGGCATCTCACCGCATGAAGGACCGCATCGAAGGGCTCGACGGCGCACGCCCGCGGATGCGGGTGCCGCACCGGGCCGTCCCAATGGCGGAACACCTGCGTGCCGACGGTCCGCATCCGACCCGCGTTCACGGGGAGGTGGACGTGCACCTTGGACGCGCTGAGGACGAAGACGCCGCGGCGGCGCAACTCCGACACGCAGGTGAGGCGCCCTCCGACGCGCGCGGCTGTTCGCAGGTCGGCGTCGTCGGTCGGCAGGAGGTAGACGCCGTTGCGCGATCGGACGAGCTCGTCGCGCCGGACCGCCGCGGTGATGGCACGTCCGGTCCAGCCCTCGGCGAGGAGATCCGCGCGGGAGCGGGCGAACGGGACGGGTGCGGGGGCGAAGGCATGAGGTCGACCATCCCAGGGCATGCCGCCACCCTGGTCCGTCGAGGTACTCACCGGCCGGCATCCGGCGCGGGTGTGCACAGATGGCGGCGATCGGCGCCTGGGGAGGAGAGGTCGCCCATCCGGGCCTGTTCAAAACTCAGGAGACACGCCGCCGCCGTGGTCGTGGACGGGGCCCGAAGGCGGATATCTCCTGAGTTCTGAACGCGTCGGCGAGAACAGCAAGCCCACGAGAGCAGCGCGAGCCGCGCCGGATGGATGCGCCGGACCGGGCCGGACGGACCGCGCCGGAGCGAGGCATGAGAACGCTCCTTCGCCGGGTCGCAAGGGTCTGGCCCGGCCCACGGCTCGCGCCTATCCTCGGGGCATGCTCCCCCGAGACCTCCCCGACAACGCACAGCTCCTGAACCTCATCGAGGCGCGCACTCCGGGCAGCGTCAGCCTGGTGATCGGCTCCTCGCCGCTGCAGGCCGACCACGACCGGGCCCGGATCGCCCTGCGCGACGCGATCGACGAAGCCGCCCGGCGGCTCGAGGCGGTCGAACTCCCCCGCGGCGCACGCGCCGCCACCGTCGAACGCCTGCGCGAGGCCCTGCAGGACGACGAACTGTGGGCGAACCAGTCCCGCGGCATGCTCATCCTCGCCACCCCCGACGAGATCCAGTGGTACCGGCTGCCGTTCGAGGTGAGCGACGACGTGTCCGTCGGCGATCGCTTCGACCTGCGGATGCTGCTGCGTGCGCGCTCGGACGCCTCATCCGCGTACGTCCTGCAGCTCTCTCGGGGCCTGGTCCGCCTCACCGAGATCGCATCGGGCACCGACCTCGTCGAGCATCCGCTGCACCTCCCCGACGACCACGACCTGATGCTCGAGCACGCCTCCAACGACGGTCGCGCCGACCGCCTGTCCGCGCAGGGGTCGGACGGCGACCGGCCCGAGCGGGAACGCTTCTGCCGTGCCGTGAATGATGCCGTGGTGAGCGTCATCCCTCGCCACGCGCTCCTGATCCTCGCGGTGACCGATGACTTCCGGCCGGCGTACCGCGCCGAGAACACCCACGCCCTGCTGCTGGACGACGAGATCCCGGCGCATCCGGAGTCGCTCGCCGACCAAGAGCTCGCCGACCGCGCCCTGGAGGTGCTCCGCCTCCGCCGCGAGCGCAAGGTGGCGCAGTGGAAGGAGCGGTTCGGCACGCTCCGCGCGCAGGAACTCGCGACCTCGCGCGTCTCACAGGTGGCCGCAGCCGCCGCCGCTGCGGCGATCGAGGAGCTGCGGCTGGATCAGGATGCCGAGCGCTCCGGCACCATCGACGAGTACGGCCGCGTGCACTCCGGCGGCGACGGATCGTTCCTCCTGCTCGACCTCGCCGCCGACGTGCTCCGCACCGGCGGCACGGTCATGGCCGTTCCACGGGAGGAGCTCACCGACGGTTCGCCCGTGGCGGCGATCCTCCGATTCCCGGTGCCCTCCCCCACCGGCGGCTAGTCGACCTTCGCCACCGTCCCGGCCGTCAGGCGCACGAGCTCGTCGAAGCTGAGCGGGAAGATCGTGTGCGGGGTGCCGCCTGCCGCCCACAGTTGCGGGAAGGCGGCGAGCGCCTCGTCGACGATCGTGGTGAGCGGCCGGGGATGGCCCGTCGGCGCGACCCCGCCGATGGCCTGACCCGTCGCCTGCCTGACCTGCTTGGGGGTGGCCCGGTCGATCGACCCGCGTCCCAGCCGGGCTGCGAGCGCCGCGGTGTCGACGCGATGCGCGCCGCTGGTCATCACCAGCAGCGGCTCTCCGTCGCTGACGAACACGAGGCTGTTGGCGATGGCGCCGACCTCGACTCCCAGGGCCGCCGCGGCCTGCGCAGCGGTGGATGCCGCATCCGGCAGGACGACGAGCTCGCCCTCGATCCCCTCCTCCCGGAGGCGCTCGGCGACCAGGCGGCTGCGGGCGGGAAGATCGACGGTCATCCGTCCAGATTAGGGGCGGTGTCGGAGGCTCGCGCTACCGTCGAGCCGCGGGACGTCGCCGAGGACCCAGCGGGAGGAGGAGTCCGTGTCCGAGATCATCGAACCCCACGACCCTGCCCACGCGAAAGCGCTGCAGCTCCTGCAGGAGCGCATCATCGCGTGGTTCACGACCGTGGATGCGGCGGGGCGGCCGCACGCGGTACCCGTGTGGTTCTTCTGGCACGACGGTCGTGTCATCGTCTTCAGCGAGGCCGACACCGTCAAGGTGAAGCACGTGCGCCGAGGCTCCCCCGTGCTGGTCCACCTGGACACCGGCCGGTTCGGAACCGAGGTGGTGATCCTGCGCGGCACCGCCACGATCTCCGAGCGCGACGCCGCGTCGTGGCTGGCGGAGTTCGGGGAGGGCTACGAGAAGAAGTACGCCGCGGCGATCGCCGACTACGGAGTGCCGCTGGAGGGCATCGCCGCGACGTTCTCGACCGCCATCGTCTTCACGCCGGAGCGCCTGCAGACGTGGTGATGCCGTAGGCGAGCGACTCGCAGCGCGCCGTGACGCGGGTACCGCTCGCGCGCACCGCCCCTCCCCTTCGCGACGGCACCCGGGCACAATGGATGCGGATGCCGCACACCCGCCGCATCCGATCGCCCACGGCCCACGAGGCCTGCCGGAAGAGGATCGACGATGACTCCCGTTCTGCCCCTGCCCGATTTCACCCACGAGCGCGTGGAGGTGAGGACCGGGGAGCGCAGCGGACTGTTCCTCGCCGTCGCCCTCCACTCCTCCGCGCTCGGACCCGCTCTCGGCGGCGCACGCGTGTGGACGTATCCGCACTGGAGCGACGCGCTGGGCGATGTGCTCCGCCTGTCGGCGGCCATGACCCTCAAGAATGCCGCAGCGGGCCTGGACGCCGGTGGCGGCAAGGCCGTCATCGGTCTCCCCGAGGGAACCGTGCTCGATGCCGAACGCCGGCGCGCGGCCTTCCTCGATCTGGGCGATGCCGTGGAGTCGCTCGGCGGGCTCTACCGCACCGCCGAGGACGTGGGCTCCACCGCCGACGACATGCTCGTGGTGCGCGAGCGCACGGCGTCGGTGGTCGGGCTCCCGGATGCCGCGGGCGGCTCGGGCGAGCCGGCCGGACCGACCAGCGTCGGTGTCTACGAGGCGCTGCGGGCGTGTCTCGAGCGCGTGACCGGGTCGCCCGAAGTGACCAACCGGCGGATCACGATCTCCGGGCTCGGCCAGGTCGGCAGCCGCCTGGCCGTCCGCCTGTCGGCCGAGGGCGCCGTGCTTCACGTCACCGACGTCAACCCGGCGAAGCGCCACCTCGCGGCGGAGCTGGGCGCGACCTGGGTGGCTCCCGGCGAAGAGCATCTCGTCGCCGCCGACGTGTTCGTCCCCGCCGGCATCGGCGGGCTCCTCACCGACGAGGTCATCGACGCGCTGCACGCGCAGGCGGTGTGCGGTCCGGCGAACAATCCGCTCGCCGACCGCTCAGGAGCCGAGCGGCTCGCCGCCCGCGGCATCCTGTACGCCCCCGACTTCGTCGTCAACGCCGGCGGGGTGATCTACCTCGACGCCACGGACAAGCACGCGGGCGATCGCGCACAGATCATGGCGCGCGTCGCGGCCATCGGCGACACCGTGCGCCGCGTGTTCGACGAGGCCGAGGCGCGCGGGGTCAGCCCGCTCGCCGCCGCGGAAGCCGTTGCGGCGGAACGGCTGAGCGCCGGAGCGTCCCGCAGCGCGCTCGTCGGCTGACGGTCCCGGTGACGGGCGGCCCGGGCGGGCAAGACCGGGCCCGCCGCGCGGGGCCGGGTCACGCTTCGCGCGCGGCGCCGCCCTCCATGGCCACGATGCGGTGGTCCTGGTCGTGGCTGAGGGGCGTGCGGAGGAACACGTCGTCCGTGGGCAGTCGCAGGTCGAATCGCCGATACGCCGCCACCCGGAGGCTTCCCTTGGCCAGGCTCGCCTCGAGGACGTGACCGCCGACGAGGCGGTCATCGGAGAGGAAATGCAGGTGCAGGCCGGCGACGGCGATGCCCTGGTAGATGGCTGGTGCCCAGAATCCCAGGAGGGTGCCGGCGCATTCTTCGAGCACCGTCTCGACCTGGTCGCGCGTCGCCTCCGCCAGCGACGGGAACGGGGTCCTCCCCCGCCGCGGCACGCGGACGCGGACAGCGGCGAGGACGCCGTCGATGCGCACCGCGTGGAAGAGGTTGCGGCTGACGAGGTGCTCTTCGATCGCGGCGGTGAGAGCCGCCAGGTCGGTTCCGCTCACGTCGACGGGCGCCATCTCCGGGAAGCGGCACACCTCGAAGAACGGGAGCGTCTCGGAATCGTCCATGGCGCGTGGCGGGGCCTCGTCCGTGCACTCGACGAGGTCGCCGTCGAGGAGGACCACTTCGCCACCGAGTCCGTCGCAGCATCCGATGCCGAAGTCACCGAGCTCTCGTGCCTGCGGGGCGGGGAGACCGGTGGTGTACGCCGCGGCCAGGAGCGCATCCAGCACGGCGTACTGGATGATCGCGTCGGCGGAGATCGGGGCATCGGAGTTCATGCGACCGAGGCTACGCCTGGGGATGGTCACGGGGCAGGAGGCCCATGCCGTTGGGCACGAGCCTCAGGCGCGCGGCGCGCTCGTGCCGTGACGCCGCTCAGGCGTGCGTGCGCGGCGGGTTCGTCACGGTGGGCAGCACGCGCGCCGAGTCGCCCGGATGCGCCCACCGGACGCCGTTGGCCAGCACGCGCCGGATCTGCGGGTGGTGGTAGACGGGATACTCCTGGTCTCCGGGCGAGAAGTAGAAGACCCGTCCGCGTCCGCGCCGGTACGTCATGCCCGAGCGGAACACCTCACCGCCGGAGAACGACGACACGAACACGAGCTCGTCAGGGGCCGGCACGTCGAAGAACTCGCCGTACATCTCCTGCCGCTCGATCCGCAGCGGCTGCTCGATGCCCTCGGCGATCGGGTGGCCCGGCGCGACCGTCCACACCAGCTCCTGCTCCCCGTCGTTGCGCCACGCGAGGGAGCACGTGGTGCCCATGAGCCGGATGAAGATCTTCGAGAAGTGCGCCGAGTGCAGCACGAGGATCCCCATGCCCGAGAGCACGTGGCGGTGCACGCGCTCGACGACGGCGTCGTCCACGGCATCGTGGGCCATGTGCCCCCACCACAGCAGCACGTCGGTCGCGGCGAGCGCCTCCTCCGACAGCCCGTGCTCTGGGTCGCGCAGCGTCGCGGTGCGCACCTCCACCTCATCGCCGAGGTGCTCGCGCAGCCCGTCGGCGATGACGGTGTGCATGCCGTCGGGGTAGATGGCCTGCACCGACGCGTCGACGCGCTCGTGCTCGCCCTCGTTCCACACGAGTACCCGGATCATCGCGCCACCTCCGCCTCGACGTCCTCGACCGCGACTTCGCGGCCTTCCGCGGCCGACCGGTAGCACGCGTCGATGATCGCCGCGCGTCGCGCCGCCTGACTGCCGTCGCTGGCTGCCCACAGCGCCGGCGTCCGGATGGTGCGGATGAACTCGTCCACGACGCCCTGATGTCCCGCGGGCTCGCCGCCGGGCAGCACGCGGTCGGCGACCGCGTCGGTCGTCCCCGCGTACAGGGGGACGTCGGTCGCGGGCGCGTAGTCCACGACCCGCAGTTCGGCACCGCCCTCCGTGCCGTACACGACGAAGCCGAACTCGTCGCCCTCGGGCCGGTACGACGCCCAGCTGGTGTCCAGCGCGACGGATGCACCGCCCTCCAGCCGCAGCAGCACCGTCGCGAAATCCTCGACGTCGAACGCGGAACCGGTGAACTGCTTGCCGCCGGTGGCCGCATCCGGCCCGCCCAGACCGCGCGGACCGAACTCGGCGTGCGTCACCGCCGAGGCCGACAGCACGCGCGGCTCGCCCATGAGGTCGAGGACGGCGTCGATCATGTGCACGCCGATGTCCACGAGCGGACCGCCACCGGCCAGCTCACGGCTGGTGAACCAGCTCCCCAGCGCCGGGATCCCCGAGCGACGCAGCCACGAAGCGCGCACGTGGTAGATGCGGCCGAGGGCGCCCGAGGCCGCCTCCGCGGCGAGCGCGCGCACGTCGCCGCGCTGCCGGTGGTTGAACGCCACCTGCAGCACGCGGCCGGACGTCCGGGCGGCCGCGACCATCTCCGCCGCCTCCGCCGCCGAGCGGGCGATGGGCTTCTCCGAGAGTACGTGGATGCCGCGCTGGAGCGCCGCGATCGCGATCGGGGCGTGCAGGAAGGTCGGGACAGCGACGCTCACGGCATCCAGCGGCGTGCTCGAGAACAGCTCCTGCCAGTCGGCGACGGCGACGGGGATGCCGAACTGCTCGGCCAGCTCGGCACGCGGTCCGTCCTCCAACCCCGCGATGGCGACCAGATCGACGTCCGGATTCGCCGCGTACGCCGCGATGTGCTGCTGGCCGGCCCAGCCGAGGCCGACGACACCGACGCGCAGTGGAGTGGAGGCGGAGGATGTGGGTGTCATGCGGATTCTCCTCGGGGGACGGTCGGATGGATGAGGCGACACGGGTCCGTTCGAGTCAAGCACAGCCCGCAATCACGCGGCGGATTGCCCGCAGAGCTTGACGTCGGCGGCTCGCGTGCCAGGCTGGGCATGCCCGACGACGAAGGAGTCATGATGTCGACGTCCGCCCCCTCGGTCCAGCTGTACACCGTTCGCGAGGCCCTCGCCTCTGACCTGCCCGGCACGCTCGATGCCCTCGCCGCACTGGGATTCACCCTGGTGGAGCCGTTCGGTCTCCCCGACATGGTGGACCGCCTCGGCCCCGAGCTGAAGCGTCTCGGGCTGTCCGCGCCCACGACGCATGCCGGCTTTGTCGACGCCGATGCCGCGGGCCGGGCGCGCGTGTTCGACGCCGCCGAGAAGATCGGCGTGCGCACCGTGATCGACCCCTTCATCCCGCCGGAGCGCTGGCAGTCGGCGGACGATGTCCGCGAGATCGCGGCGCGTCTGGACGCCGCCGCGGGCGAGGCCGCCGATCGCGGGCTGCGCGTCGGCTACCACAACCATGCGCACGAGCTGGCGTCCACCATCGACGGCGTACCGGCGTTGGAGTTCTTCGCCGGCATCCTCGACGAGCGCGTGGTCCTCGAGGTCGACACCTACTGGGCGCTCGTGGGCGGAGTCGACCCGGCAGGTCTCCTGCAGCGGCTCGGCGAGCGCGTCGTCGCGATCCACGTCAAGGACGGCCCCGTGCCCGGGGACGTCGCGGATCAGACCCCTCTCGGCCAGGGATCGGTGCCGATCCGCGACATCCTCGCCGCCGCGCCGAACGCCCTGCGGGTTCTCGAGCTGGACGAATCGCGCATGCCGCCGCTGGACGCCCTGGCCGAGAGCCTGCAGTATCTGCGCACACTCGAATCCGACGCGGAGTCGGCCCGGTGACCGGCCGCACGGGACCTGTCGGCGTCGGCGTGATCGGCGCGGGCGTCATCAGCGACCAGTACCTGGGCAACCTGACGCGCTTCCCCGACGTCCAGGTGCGCGCCGTGGCCGACCTGGACGTCGCGCGGGCCGCGGCGAAGGCGCAGCAGTACGGTGTCCCGGCGGCCGGCACCGTGGACGAGCTCCTGGCCGACGATGACATCGAGATCGTCGTGAACCTCACGATCCCCGCCGCGCACGTCGAGGTCGCCGAGCGCGTCCTGGCCGCGGGGCGTCACGTGTGGACGGAGAAGCCCCTCGCCCTGGACCGCACAGCCGCTGAGGAGGTCGTCGCCGCCGGCGAGGCCGCCGGGTTGCGCGTGGCCAGCGCTCCCGACACGTTCCTGGGCGCGGGCATCCAGTCGGCCCTGCGACGCATGCGCGCCGGCGAGCTGGGCGACGTGCACAGCGCGCTCACCCTGATGCAGTCGCCCGGCCCGGAGTCGTGGCATCCGAACCCCGATTTCCTCTTCCAGGCGGGAGCCGGCCCGCTGTTCGACATCGGGCCGTACTACCTCACCGCGCTCGTGCAGTTCTTCGGGCCGATCTCCCGCGTGCAGGCGGTGGCCACCACGGCACGGCAGGAGCGCATCATCGGATCGGGCCCGCGGGCCGGCGAGCGCTTCGCCGTCACCGTGCCCACGCACGTCTCGGCGCTGTACGAGTTCGCCGGCGGCGCGACGGCCTCGAGCATCTTCAGCTTCGACACGCGGCAGGGCCGCACCCTGTTCGAGCTGTCGTCCTCGGATGTGACCCTCGCCATCCCCGACCCCAACATGTTCGAGGGCGACCTCACGATCGTGCGCGAGGACGCCATCGACACCGTCCCGGCCGAAGGCGCCTCCGCCGGACGCGGCATGGGCGTGGTGGAGCTGGCCCGCGCCATCCGCGCTGGGCGCCCCGAGCGTGCATCCGGGCGGCTCGCCCTGCACGTGGTCGACGTCATGCAGGCCACGATCGAGGCGGCGACCGCCGGCACCGCCCTCGGCGTGCACACCACCGTGACCGCCCCCGCCCCGCTCGAAGCGGACTGGGACCCGTTCGCGCGCACGTTGTGAGCTCGCGGCCATGCCGTCGCTCGTTCTCGCCCCATCCCGCCGTTGTACCTACTGGTAGGTGTAGCCTCGCGGCATGAACTCGCGCGAACTGCTGGTCGAGACGATGGCGGATCTGCTGTGGGAACGCGGCTACGCCGACACGAGTCCGCGCGATGTGCGGGAGCGTTCCGGCGTGGGCCAGGGCAGCATGTACCACCACTTCCCCACCAAGCGCGACCTCGCCGTCGCCGCGCTGGAACGGAACATCGCCCAGCTGCGGCCCGCCGAATCCGGGCTCGCCGGGCCCGACGACCCGATGGCCCGCATCGAGGCGTACCTGCTGCATCCGCGCGACGCGCTCAAGGGATGCCGGGTGGGCCGGATGACACAGGACCGCCAGGTCCGCGAAGACCCCGCGCTCCTCGCCCCGGTCACGCGTGCCTTCCAGGACGCGCACGAGACCTGGACGACCGTGTTGCGTGAGGCCGTCGACGCGGGTCGGTTGCCCGCCGAGGTCGACCCCGTGCGCCTGGCGCACACCCTCATGGCCGTCCTTCAGGGCGGCTACGTCCTGGCCATCGCGCATCAGGACCCCCGCCCGTTCGAAGAGGCGTGCGCCGGCGCGCTCGACCTCCTGCACGCCGCAGCACCCCACCCGACGACATCCACCCACGACAGGAAGAAGTGACGATCATGACAGTACGTATCGGCATCAACGGATTCGGGCGCATCGGACGCACCTACCTGCGCGCCGCCCTGGCAAGCGACGCGGACGTGGAGGTGGTGGCCGTCAACGACCTCACCGACGCCCGCACGCTGGCGAGCCTGCTCGAATGGGATTCCCTCTCCGGGCACCTCGACGGCGTCGGGGTCGACGGCGACGCCATCACGCTGGGAGGAAGGCGCATCACCGTATCCGCCCAGCCCGATCCGTCCGCGATCCGCTGGGGCGACGTCGGCGCCGACATCGTGATCGAGTCCACTGGCCGGTACACCGACGGCAGCGCCGCATCCGCCCATCTCGCCGGCGGCGCCCGGAAGGTCATTATCTCCGCCCCCGCGAAGGGCGATGTGCCCACGTACGTGCTGGGGGTCAACGACGACGCGCTCGACCCCGACGCCCACGACGTCTTCTCCAACGGATCGTGCACCACGAACTCGGTGGCGCCGTTGGCGAAGGTGCTCCACGACGCGTTCGGCATCGAGTCGGGCCTCATGACGACGGTCCACGCGTACACCGGAGACCAGCGGCTACAGGATGCACCGCATTCCGACCTGCGCCGTGCACGCGCGGCGGCGGTGTCGACCATTCCGACCTCTTCGGGCGCGGCCAAGACGATCGGCAAGATCATCCCGGAGCTGGACGGCCGGCTCACCGGTGCCGCACTGCGCGTCCCGGTCCCGGTCGGCTCGATCACCGATCTCACCGCCGTCCTGCGGACCAGCGCGGGGGTGGACGAGGTGAACGCGGCCTTCCGGGAGGCGGCCGCATCCGGTCCGCTGCAGCGCTATCTGCAGTACTCGGAGGCACCGCTGGTGTCGGCGGACATCGTGGGCAACCCGTTCTCCACGATCTTCGACGCGCCGCTGACGCAGGCGATCGGCTCGCAGGTGAAGGTCTTCGGCTGGTACGACAACGAGTGGGCGTTCTCCCACCGCCTCGTCGAGTTCTCCGCCCGCCTCGGCGCGGCCCTCTGACTCCACCTCACCGTCCGCACAAGACGAAAGAGCGCCCGGCGGATCGCCGGGCGCTCTTTCATTTGGTGGACCTGAGGGGATTCGAACCCCTGACCTCTTCATTGCGAACGAAGCGCGCTACCAACTGCGCCACAGGCCCCTGAACCTCCGCTACATTACCACGCCACGGGGGTGCTCCCGCGCCGCGGCTCCCCCGCGTGCGCCCTCCGCCGCCCCGCTTTCGCGCCACTTCGGCGTAACCGCGCCACATCAAAACGCAGCGGATGCACCTTTGTGGCGCGAACGTGGGACCGCGGCTCGGAGACCGCGGGACGTGGGACCGAGGTGCGGAGGCGGGGCGGCGTCAGGCGCCGACGGCGCGGCGCGCGAGCAGCCGGCGCACGTGGTCTTCGATCTCGGCGTCGTCCACGTACCCCATGCGGCTGAACTCCGAGGCGCGCGCGGTGCGGGCCTCGTCGATCGAAGGCGGCTGGTTCTGCGCCGCCAGGTCGCGCAGTGCCTCTTCGCGGGCTGCGGCACGGAGAGCCGCGCGCGCGTCGTGCTCGTCCAGCACGGCGGCCGCGCGAGAGCCCGCGGACGACACGAGCGGGCGCGGCAGCTCGCGCGGCGTCCACGCGGCCGCGCGCGGGCGCCCCACGGCGAGATCGGGCATCGGGGCGGCGACGCGCTCCGCGACGACGGCAGGCACCTCGCGGACGACGGCGCGGGCGGCCACACGCGACATGCGGTGCAACGCGACGACGGACAGCAGCGTGGTCGCGCCCCCGGCCCACAGCAGAGCGGCGGATGCGGCGGACAGGAACACCCACACGCCGGCTCCGGTGGCCGCCAGGCCCGCGACACCGAGTGCGGTGGCGGCGAGGCGCATACGGCGGCGAGCGCGGGCACGGCGGAACGCCGGACGGCTGCGGGCGGCGGCGCGCTCGGCGCGGGCGGCCTCGATCGCCTCCGCGCGGCGGGCGCGGGCGAGCTCACGCTCGGCGGCGCTCTCCTCCTTCGCCGCTTCCAGGCGGGCGCGGGCGACGACGAGCTCGGTCTGCTCCTGCTCGGCCTGGACGCGGCGGGCGAGGCGCTGCTGGGCGAGCGCCGTCCGGGCGTTCAGCTCGAGCCGCACCTCCTGGGGAGTCTCGCTGGTCTCGGCCAGCACGCGCAGCGCCTGGTTCAGGCGCACCGCGTTCCGCTCCGCAGAGGTGTACTGGTAGCGACTGGCCCACGAGGGCAGCAGGTAGACGAGCCAGAGCACGACGGCGACGGCGACGATCACGCCGCCTCCCAGTACCTGGCCACCCATGCCGCTAACGGTATGCGACGCGCGGCCGGACGCATACCAGCCTGTGCGCGTGTCGCGCAGCGAAAACGTCAATCAGGCCGGTAAGCGGTCCGACGGCGGCACGGTCGCCGCATCCGGCGGGACGCGGCCTTGAACCCACCGGGCCAGCACCCCCTCGGGCACTTCCTCGCGCACGAGCGCGAACGCGTAGTGGTCGCGCCAGTCGCCGTTGATGTGGATGTAGCGACGCCGCAGCCCCTCGTAGCGGAAGCCGAGCTTCTGCACGACGCGCAGGCTCGCCGCGTTCTCCGGACGGATGCAGATCTCCATGCGGTGAAGGCGCAGTTCGTCGAAGCACAGGTCGGTCGCCATGGCCACCGACACCGGGGTGATCCCGCGCCCGGCGAACCGCTCGCTCACCCAGTAGCCGATCGTCGCGGACGCGAGGGAACCGCGCGAGATCCCCCACACGTTGAGCTGTCCGGCGACCTCGCCGTCGTACTCCATGACGAAGGGCACGCCCACGCCGTCACGGTGCTGTTGCAGGAGCCTGCGCACGCCCAGGCGCATGTCGAAGGAGACCGGGCCGTCGGGGCTGGTCGCCTCCCACTGCTTCAGCCACGGCCGGTTGGAGAGCAGCTCGTTCTGCAGCACACGCGCGTCGCGGGCGCGCACGAGACGGATCGAGATCGGCCCGTGGCGACGCGGAACAGACAGATCCATGCCACCCCCTCGACAACGACGTCAGAGCGTCGCCGCGAACTCCTTGAACCACGGGCGCAGGGCGGGCCCGAGGTCCTCGCGGTCGGCGGCGAGCTGCACGATGGCCTTGATGTAGTCCACCCTATCCCCGGTGTCGTACCGGCGGCCGCGGAAGATCACGCCGTACACGCCGCCGCCGTCCCCGGCGCCGGACGCGAGCTCCTGCAGGGCATCGGTCAGCTGGATCTCTCCGCCCTTGCCCGGTTCGGTGCGCTCGAGGATCTCGAACACATCCGACCCCAGGACGTACCGCCCGATGATGGCGAGGTTGGAGGGCGCGTCCTCGGCCTTGGGCTTCTCGACCAGCTGCGTCACCTTGACGACGTCGTCCTCGTCGGTGGGCTCCACGGCGGCGACACCGTACATGTGGATCTGGGCGGGGTCGACCTCCATCAGCGCGATGATCGTGGCCCCGCGCAGGTCGTACTCGGCGAGCATCTTGGTGAGCAGCTCGTCGCGCTCGTCGATGAGGTCGTCGCCCAAGAGCACCGCGAACGGGTGGTCGCCGACGTGCGCCTGCGAGCGCAGCACGGCGTGACCGAGTCCCTTCGGCTCGCCCTGCCGCACCATGTGCACGTTGGCGAGGTCGGAGGAGTACTCGACCTTCTGCAGCTTCTCCGCGTCGCCCTTGGCGCGCAGCTTGTCTTCGAGCTCGGGCACGGAGTCGAAGTGGTTGGCGATGTTGTTCTTGTTGCGCCCGACGATGATGAGGACGTCGTCGATGCCGGCCTCCACCGCCTCTTCGACGACGTACTGGATGGCCGGCTTGTCCACGACCGGGAGCATCTCCTTGGGCATCGCCTTGGTGGCGGGAAGGAAGCGAGTACCGAGTCCTGCGGCCGGGATGACGGCCTTGAAGGGCTTATGCGACATGAACACAGGTTAGCGGGAGCCGTGTGAACCTCGTGTGACGAGCCGGCAACGGCGGATGCAGCGCCTGACCGGCCTAGAATCGGATCCATGCCGGACCGCATCGATCACGCCAAGCGTGCGCTGCGCGCCGACCTGCGCGAACGGCGGCAGATGCAGTCGGAATCCGCTCGGGAACAGGCCGCCCACGGCCTGCGCCGGCAGCTCGACGAACTCGTCGAACGGCAGGGTGCACGCTCGATCTCGTGCTTCCTGTCCACACCGAGCGAGCCCGGTACGCGGGAGTTCATCGACGCGGCCGTGGGACGCGGCATCCGCGTGCTGCTGCCCATCACGCGCGCCGACGGCCTGCTGGACTGGGCGGTGGCCGTCGCCGGCGGCGATGTGACCGCGGGTCTGACGGGATCCCCCGAACCCGTGGGCGAGGTTCTCGGACCGATCGCGGTCAACGACGTCGACCTGCTGCTGGTGCCGGCAGCCGCCGTCGACCGCACCGGGATGCGCCTGGGCTGGGGCCGCGGCTACTTCGACAAGACCCTCGGGTCGATGGAGAAGTGCCCGCCCGTGTACGCGGTGGTCTTCGACTCCGAGTTCGTCGATGAGGTCCCCCGCGACGTCCACGATCAACCCGTCACCGGCATCGTCACCCCCACGCGCACCGTCACGTTTTCCACCTCAGCGCCCCGCTGATCCACCCGAGGAGCTCCCATGCCCACCTACGCGTATGCCTGCAAGCAGTGCGCTCACCGTTTCGACGCCGTCCAGTCCTTCTCCGAGCCGACCCTGACCGTGTGCCCCGAGTGCGGCGGCACGCTGCGCAAGGAGTACGGCTCGATCGGCGTCACCTTCAACGGCTCGGGTTTCTACCGCACCGACTCGCGCGCAGGTGACGGCAAGACCGCCGGCAAGAAGGCGGCGGATGCGTCGGCTTCGGGTGGTTCGACAACCGGGACCGGTAGCGCCTCGCCTGCGGCTTCGGCATCATCGACCTCGAGCAGTTCGTCGGCTCCGGCGTCGTCGGGCTCGTAATCCCCCACAGGAAAACCGAGGACCAGCACATGATCAAGGGCTTCAAGGAGTTCATCCTCCGCGGGAACGTCATCGACCTGGCCGTCGCGGTCGTCATCGGCGCCGCGTTCACCGCGATCGTCAATGCGCTGGTCGACAACCTCATCAATCCGCTCATCGCGTTGATCTTTCAGGCCAGTACCCTCGAGGGCGTGGGCTTCACCGTGACCGGGCTCACCGGCAACGAGGTGTTCTTCGGCTGGGGTGACATCCTCGGGGCGATCATCAACTTCCTCGCCGTCGCCGCGGTGGTGTACTTCGTCTTCGTCTACCCGATGAACCGCGTCAAGGAGCGGGCCGCCGCCCGCGCCGGCGCATCCGGCCCTGACGAGGAGCCGCAGCTGCCCACCGAGCAGGAGCTGCTCGTGCAGATCCGCGACCTCCTGGAGAAGTCCGGTCCCGCTGCCCGCACCTGACCGGCGCACCGGCCTGAGCGGCCCTCAGTAGTGCGGCGGGACGTCGCGGCGCAGACGCTCGTCGTTGGGTCCGGGCGCGTCGCCGGCGGATGCCGCGGATGATCCGGCCTCCTCCTCGGGCGACTCGTCGGAGGGCGTCGGCTCGGCGCTGGTACCCGGCGCGGGCGTGAGCTGAGCCCGGCGGGCGCCGGGGACGCGCACGATGCGCTGGCGGTCAGTCGACGACATCGAGGGGCTGGGTCACCGTGTCGGCGGTGGGACCGTCGGGCTGCACCCCCAGGAGAGCCGCGATCCGGGCCGCGACGGAGGCGGGGTCGCTGTACAGGTCGAACGCGTGCACGCGCACGTAGTGCCATCCGAGGCGCCGCAGGGTCTGCGGACGCAGGCGCAGCGTCTCGCGCAGCGAGTCGGCGGCCGTCTCCGGATCGCTTTCGGCCACGACGGCCTTCCCGCCGTGCTGTGCGACCAGCGGCAGGAGGCCCCGGTAGTCCACGTCGACGGCCAGACCGAGGCGGCGGAGTTCGCGGGCCAGGGCGAGGGTGAGCGGATCGGCGAGGTCTTCCAGTCGAGCCTCGCGTCCGCGCGCGGCGAGCCCGCCGAGGATGCTCATGAGGGTGGCGGCGCCGTGCTCGAGCCGTCCGTCGTCGAAGGCGGACGGACGGATGGAGGACACGATGACCATCGAACGGCGCGCCCGCGTCATCCCCACCGTGAGCAGGCGCTCACCGTCGGGGGTGGACAGATCGCCGAAGTCGCTGAGCACGCGGCCGTGCTTGGTGAGGCCGAATCCGAGGGAGAAGATCACCCGGTCGCGGCTCTCGGCGACCGACTCCTCCAGCGTCAGCACCGCGAACGGTTCCGCCGTGTCGCGGGAGACGAAGTCGGCGACGTCCGAGCGGCCGGCGAAGGCGGCCTCGACGGCGGCGCGCACGCGCTCGGCGTGCCGCGCGCTGGCGGTGACGACCATGAGCGACTCCGCGCCGCGGTTGACGGCGTGCTCCACCACGAGGGTCACCACGCGCGCGACCTCGGCGTCGGGGCTCTCGACGGCTCCGGTGATCGGGTCGGGGGCACCGGTACCGCCCTCGACGTAGTCCACGCTGAGGCTCCCGCGGCCGAGGTACGACCCCGCCCACGGCAGCGACACGATCTCGCCGCCGTAGAACGCGTCGTTGACGAGCTCGGCGAGGTCTTCCCCACCCGCGCGGTAGCTGCGGGTGAGGGTGGCCACGGGCAGCAGTTCTGCGAGACGCTCGAAGATCGAGACCTCGTCGAAGGCGACGGGCTCCTCGTCGTCGGCGACGGAGAGGGTGGCACCGACGCGGAAGGCGGTGGGCTTCTGGGTGACCGGGTCGCCGAAGACCACGATCTGCCGTGACCGGCGGATGGCGGGGACGGCCTCGGCCAGGCACAGGGCCGCGGCATCCGCGATGATGACGACGTCGAAGGGCCGCTCGTCGGGGATGTCCGGCACCTCGTACGGCGAGGCCAGCCACACCGGCGCGAGGGTGTTCAGCAGCGTGGGGGCGGCCACCGACAGCTCGCGGGGCGTGCTGAGGCCACGCTTGAGCGCGTCTTTCAGCGCCGCGGCTTCGGCGGCGTGGTCGACGATGCCGATGCGCCACTGCTGCGCGAGGTGCGCGGCGAGGAGCGGGCCGGATGCGGCGGCGTGGGCCTCGTCCACGAGCCGGAAGTCGCGCTCCAGCCGGTCGACGACGGTCGTGTTGGCGCCGAGGAGGGCACGGTCGGTGCGCAGGAAGTGCTCCAGCGCCGACTGCCACCATGCGAATTCGAGCTCCTGGCCGACGCGCTCCTCGGGAACGTGTCGCACCGACAGCTCCACCAGGAGCTGTTCGAGGCCGAGGGCGGCGAGCTTGGAGCGCAGCTTCGCCCGCTCGACGAGGTTGTCGAAGAACTCCGACTCGGCGGCGAGCCCCGCGAGGATCCGCACGAGGCGCTGCACGGGGATGGAGGCGAGGCGCTCGGAGCCTTCGCGGCCGAGGATCGCGTCGAGTTCGGCGAGTTCGGCGTCGACCCGCTGCCACGACACGTGCACGTCGGCGAGCCCCAGGGGCACCTCGGGCGTGACGCCGGCCTCGACCACGCGCTGCCACTCGGTGCGCTGCTGCTGGATGCGCACGAGCGCCTCGTACATGTCGGGCACGTGCACGCCGGGACGGACGTACTCGCGCGACAGGCGCTTGAGGCGGCGGCGGTTGGGTCCGCTCATGTTGGGCGCGTCCCGGCGCGGGGCGTGCGCCTGGATGAGCTCGAGCAGCGGACGCTCGAACACCGTCGGGCTGAACCGGTCGAGCGAGTCGCGGATGCCCTGCAGCAGCCGCAAGTACTCACCGAGTTCGGCGATGGTGTGGAAGGGGCGCATGCGCGTCTGCGCGATGAGCTCGTATCCGCGCTCGAGAAGGCCCGACACCTCGCGGCGGTGCAGCTTGCCGGCGAGCGCGTGGGCGGCACGGGCGTCCTCCGTGCGGGTGAACGACACGCCGTACCAGGGCGAGTCGTCGGGTCCGAAGCGGAATTCGCCCAGGCGGGCAGCGGCGGCCAGAGCGTCGGATGCCTCGGCACGACGGTTGGCGAGGCGCTCCAGCGTGGCCAGGTCGAACCGTGCGCTCGTCGACGGCGCGGGGGCGAGGGCCGCGAGCTTGGTCAGGGCGCGCAGGGTCTCCAGCACCGAGATCCCGAGCGAGGGGTGCTCCGCCGTGACGGCCGAGCGATAGTCGCGCAGGACGGTGCGCAGGCGCACGAGCGCGTCGTCGATCTCGGCGACCTTCGGCTGCTCGGCCTTCTCGTTGCGGCCGATCGCGCGGATGAGGTCGCGGCGCAGGTGCGTGGGCGAGACGGCGAGGCCGGGCAGCCCGATGCCCGAGAGCCGGTGACGGATCCCCTCGAGCGTCGAGCGGCGGGCGCTGACGACGAGCACGCGCTTGCCGGATTGGACGAGCTGGCCCACCGCGTTGATCACGGTCTGGGTTCCACCGGTGCCGGGCAGGGTGTGCACGGCGAGCGAGTGGCCGGCGGCGATGCGGGCGAGGACCGCCTCCTGCTCGGCATCCGCATCCAGCAGGAGGGTGTCCGAGGCGGGGGTGCGCTCGTCGGGGCTGGTGACGACGGGGTCGGCGCGCCGCACCGACACACGCGCGCGGTCGTCGGGGTGGCCGGCGAGCGCGTTGAGCACGGGGTGGTCGAGGTCGGCGGCGTCGCGCGCCATGCCGGAGCCGACATCGGCGAAGGAGGAGATCACCAACCGCGGGTGCACGACGAACGTGGGGATGTGCCGCGTCAGCGCACGGAGGTGGTCGATGACCGGCTGCGGCTTGAACACGCCCTGGTCATACGCCAGGCCCGCCAGCGCGGTGCTGTCCAGCGGGATCCCAAAATGCCCGCGGAAGGCCCGCGCGAGCTCCGGGTTGACGAAGAAGGTGCCGTGCAGCTTGAGCTCGAAGTCGCCGTGGTGGCGGCGGATCGCGAGGGGACGCAGGAGGACGGGGGCCGACCACGTCACTCCCCCGATCTTCCACTCGGCCACACCGACGGCCAGATGCACGGCTTCGATGCCGCGCGCCGTGCGCAGCTCGACGTTCTTGGCGGTGATCCGCTCGGCGGCCAGCCGCGCCGAGCGCAGGGCCACCTCATCCCGGAACAGGTTCGACAGGAGCGTGGAGCGGCCGGTGATGAACTGCGGGAGGCTGCCGGGGTGGGCCTTGGTGATGTCGATGCCCGCGTCGGTGGCGTCGTCGAAGCGCAGCAGGGTCGAGCGGCCGCCCAGGGTGGCCGCTTCGGCCCGCAGACGATCGCGTTCGGGGTCGGCGACGTGACGGACGTTGACCCCCGGCTCCGCGACACCCAGGTCTCCCGGGTTCACGGATGCGGCGGCCATGTCCTGCTCGCCGACCACGGCGCTGCCTTCTCCTCGCCACACACGAGCCACAGTATGCGCGAGCAGCGGTTTCGGCCGTCATCCCGCGCGGGTTTCGCGGGATTCGCGGGACACGCCGCCCCATCGGCGCTTCCTCCCCAGGCCCCCTTCGACGCGTGCTCCTCCACAGGGGGCGAACGGTCCCCCGCTCGTCGTACCGGCAGGGTCAGGATGGAGCCATGACCCGATACGCCAGCGCGGTGCACTCCACTCCGGTCGGCGACGTTCTCCTCACCGTCGCCGACGACCACCTCCTGTCCCTCCGCGTCCTCCACGACGACGGAGAAGCGGCACGGGAAGGCCTCGTCCGCGTGCTCGGCGTCGTGCCCGAGGACGATCCGTCCGCCGGCGCCGAGACGGCGCAGCAGCTGGATGAGTACTTCGACGGAACACGGAAGCAGTTCGACCTGGCGTTGGACTGGAGCCTCACGCGGGGGTTCTCCCGGGCCGCTCTGCAGGCCGTGTGCGAGATCCCGTACGGCGAGACCGCGGCCTACGGGGAGGTGGCGGCCATGGCGGGGCATCCGCGAGCCGCGCGGGCGGTCGGGACGGCGTGTGCCACCAGCCCGTTCTCCATCGTCGTCCCGGTGCATCGGGTCGTGCGCTCGGACGGTTCGCTCGGGCAGTACGGCGGACATCCCGAGGTGAAGCAGTACCTCCTCCGGAGGGAGCAGGAGTCGGGCGCGTAGGCCGCCCGACACCGACCGAGGCCCCGGGACGATGTCCCGGGGCCTCGGTGGTGCGGAGCAGCGTCAGTGCGAGGTCGCCTTCTCGGCTCCGAAGCCGGTGAGCGAGCGCACCTCCATCTCCGCGGCCTTGCGCGGATCCTCACTGCCCTTGCGAGAGGTGATCGTGCCCAGCCAGCCGAGGAAGAACCCGACCGGGATGGAGACGATGCCCGGGTTGTTGAACGGCCAGATCGCGACGCCCGTGTCCTTGAAGACGCTCGTGGGCGTGCCCCAGAACACCGGCGACAGGACGATCAGGATGATCGCGGCCGCCAGTCCCCCGTACATGCTCCACACCGCGCCGCGTGTGGTGAAGCGGCGCCAGAACAGCGAGTACAGGATCGTCGGGAGGTTGGCCGACGCGGCGACGGCGAACGCGAGCGCCACGAGGAACGCGACGTTCTGTCCCTGCACGCCGATGCCGCCGAGGATCGCGAGCACACCGATGACCACGACCGTGCGGCGGGCGACCTTCACCTCGCCGTCGGGCGGGACGTCGCCCTTCTTCACGACGTTGGCGTAGATGTCGTGTGCGAACGACGCCGCCGCCGTGATCGTGAGCCCCGCGACCACCGCGAGGATCGTCGCGAAGGCCACGGCGGAGATGAATCCGAGCAGGATCGGCCCGCCCAGTTCCAGCGCGAGCAGCGGCGCCGCCGAGTTCACTCCGCCCGGTGCTGCGGCGATGACCTCCGGGGTCACCAGCGCGCCCGCCCCGTATCCGAGGACGAGGGTCAGCAGGTAGAACAGCCCGATCAGCCAGATCGCCCACACCACCGAGCGACGCGCTTCCTTCGCCGTGGGCACGGTGTAGAAGCGCATCAGCACGTGGGGCAGGCCCGCCGTGCCGAGGACGAGGGCCAGGGCGAGGGACACGAAGTCCCACGGGTTGGCGCCGTACTGCAGCCCCGGGCCGAGGATGGCATCACCCTGGGGCGAGGCGGCCACGGCGCTTTCGAGCAGCGTGTTGAGGTTGAAGCCGTTGATCGCGAGCACCCAGATCGTCATCACGAGGGCGCCGCCGATGAGGAGGAACGCCTTGACGATCTGCACCCACGTGGTGCCCTTCATGCCGCCGACGAGGACGTAGACGATCATGAGCAGACCCACCACCGCGACGACGATCGACTGCCCCACCGCCTCGTTGATCCCGAGCAGAAGCGAGACGAGACCGCCGGCGCCGGCCATCTGCGCCAGGAGGTAGAAGAAGCACACCGCGAGCGTCGTGATGGCCGCAGCCATCCGCACCGGGCGCTGCTTCAGCCGGAACGACAGCACGTCGGCCATCGTGAACTTGCCGGTGTTGCGCATGAGCTCGGCCACCAGCAGCAGCGCGACCAGCCATGCCACGAGGAATCCGATGGAGTACAGGAATCCGTCGTAGCCGTTGATGGCGATTGCGCCGCAGATGCCGAGGAAGGATGCGGCGGAGAGGTAGTCGCCCGAGATCGCGAACCCGTTCTGCGGGCCGGTGAAGGAGCGGCCGGCGGCGTAGTAGTCGGCGGCGGTCTTGTTGTTGCGGCTGGCCCGGATGACGATGAACAGCGTCACAGCGACGAAGGCGCCGAAGATGGAGATGTTCAAGATGGGGTTGTTCTCCGCCGTCTGCACGGCGGCGTGCACGGCCCCGAAGACTTCGTTCACGACTGTCCTCCTTCAGCGCGCTCGAGCTGTTCGCGCAGGTCTTCGGTCAAGGGGTCGAGCTTGCGGTTGGCGTACCACACGTAGGTCATCGTGATGGCGAACGTCGTCACGAACTGGCCGAGCCCGAACAGCAGGCCGACGGTCACGTCCCCCCACACGCGTTCGGCCATGAAGTCCCTCGCGAACGAGGACAGCAGGACGTATGCGAAGTACCAGACGAGGAACGCGATCGCCAGCGGGAAGACGAAGCTGCGGTGGCGTCGCTTCAACTCCCGGAACGGCGGTGACTCCTCGACCGCGATGTAGTCGATGCCGCCCGGGGCGGCATCGGTACGCGGATCCGACATGTGGCCTCCTTGCCTCATGGCCCGGAGCACCCACGCTCCAGGTTGCGGGTAGAACAAGGGCGCCACAGCGGCACCCGGTGATATGGTCGACGCTACGAAGGCGGCGACGACGCCGTCACCCCCAGAAGTAGGTAGTTCGTGGGAGCAGCAACGGTGCCGAACGAGCAGGCTGAGCTGGTCTCGCACGCCGTCGGCGAATTGGCCCGACGCACACGTTTTCCCGTGGCATTCGGGGGCCTCGAACGCGACGGCGCCATCCACGTGACCGCCATCCACGGTGCGCGCACCCGCAGCATCGAAGGACTCGTCGTACAGGAGAACCGCGGACTGGGCGGGCGCGCCTTCGCCGAGAAGCGCCCTCGCCTCGCCCTGGACTACCGCACGTCGCGGACCATCACGCACGACTACGACCGCGCCATCCTCGGCGAGGGCATCTCCACCCTGTTCGCCGTTCCCGTCGTCGTCACCGGCACCACGCGAGGAGTCCTGTACTGCGGGTCGTGGACGCAGGCGCCGGTGGGCGACGTGGTCGCCGAGCCGGCTTTCCGGGTCGCGCGCGAGCTGGCCACCGAGCTGCGCGTGCGCGACGAGGTCGATCGCCGCATCGCGATGCTGCCGAGCGGCCGGCCCGACGCCGCACTGTCGCCGGCCGCGCAGGAGGAGGTGCGCGAGAGCTACGCCGAACTGCGCAGCGTCGCCGCCGCCATCGAGGACGAGAGCCTGCGCGTGCGTCTGGAACAGATCGAACGGCGTCTGGCGGCACTGACCGGCGCCGGTGATGGGGCGGGAGGAGGCCCGGAGGTGCGCCTGTCGCCGCGCGAGCTGGATGTGCTCGCGTGCGCCGCCCTGGGCGCCACCAACTCGGAGATCGCGCACCAGCTCGACCTCAAGGAGACCACCGTCAAGTCGTACCTGGCGGCGGCCATGAGCAAGCTCGACGCATCCACCCGCCACGCCGCTGTAGCACGCGCCCGCCGAATCGGGATACTGCCCTAACCCTCGCACCCCTCCATCACTAAGGTGTCACCATGGCCCGCAGAATTGTGCATCAGCTCGTCGACGACCTGGACGGCAGCGTCCTGGAGGTCGGGGAGGGTGAGACCGTCCTGTTCTCCCTCGACGGCGTCGCCTACGAGATCGACCTGACCGAGGAGAACGCCGCAGGTCTACGCGATGCGCTGGCGCCGTACGTCGCGGCCGCTCGGTCGGTGTCGTCGCGGTCGGGCGCCTCGCGATCGGGAACCGGCGGCGGCAGCGGACGGACGCGGCGGCGCGCCGGGCAGCAGGATTACACCGCCATTCGCACGTGGGCGAAGCAGAACGGCCACACGGTCTCCGAGCGCGGCCGCATCCCCGCATCGGTGCTCGAGGCGTACGAAGCGGCCCACTGACGCGACGGACGTGGCCAGCTTGGGAATCCCCTGGCAATGGCTCCCTCGGCTTGAGGTGCGCGCGCATTCTCGGCATCGTGGCTGACTTCGAGTCCGCAACGGAAGGAGCATCCATGCTCACGCTCACCGAGCAGGCGACCACGGCCGTCAAGACCATCACCTCGCAGTTCCCCGACGTCGCCGACGGCGGGGTTCGCATCGAGGGGGCCGGTACGCCGGACTCCCAGTTCCAGCTCACCGTCGTCCCGGGCCCCCAGCCCGCCGACGCGGTCGTCGAGAGCGAGGGCGCACGTGTCTTCCTCGACAGCGACGCCGCGCTGGTGCTGGATGACCGCGTCCTGGACGCGCAGCCCGACGGCGAGGGCGGCGTGCAGTTCGCCGTCACCTCACGCGCCTGACCACGGCTTTCCGACGACGCCCCCGGGATCCCCGGGGGCGTCGTCGTTTCCTCGAGAGCACTCCCCCGGCCTCGGTAGACTGGGGCGACCGGCCTCTGTAGCTCAATGGAAGAGCAGCTCCGTCCTAAGGAGAGGGTTGGGGGTTCGAGTCCCTCCAGGGGCACAACATATTTTCGGCTTTGACCAGGTCTTTCTTTTGAGCAGCCTAACTAGTTTCCCGTTTTTGCCCGCTTTTTGCCCGCATTTTCGGCCCCTGCTTGAAGCAACGACCGTCTCCAACGACCTTCATGCGACGTCTCAGAGCGCCGAAATCGAGCCTTTCGGGCGGCCGGTGCCTGGTCGAAAAACTGAGCATTCTGCTCTCGAGGTTCACTGCGGTCGGGCGTAGCGGGTCTGCGGACCCGACGGCAGTGCGACCAGCGGCATCTGGTCGTTCAGTCGCGTCGCGACGGCATCCAGATCGTCGTCGAAGAGATCGGCGTAAGTGTCGAGGGTCATCGCCGCGGACGCGTGACCGAGCATCCGCTGCACGGCCTTCACGTTCGCGCCCGAGCTGATCGCGAGGGAGGCTGCCGTGTGGCGAAGGTCGTGAGGTGTGACCCGCGGGATCGACGGATCGAACTCCTGCGCACGCCGAACCGCATTCGCGAACCAGCCCTTCTCCCCCGAGTTGCGCATGTGATTGATGCCGTCACCGAACACCAGCCCTTCGGGACCCTTCCCCGCGCACGCCTGCTCGATCATCGGAGCAAGCCGCTCGGGATACGGGACGGAGCGCCTCTCGTGCGTCTTGGGCGTACCGACATGGATCTCGTAGGCAATCATCACCGCGTTCTCCTCGATGACGAAACGTCGGCGCAGCCGGTTCACGCTGCGCACGCGCAGGCCCGTGGCCTCACCCCATCGCAAGCCGCAATACGCCAACGTCAGGACGAGCGTCGGATACGCCGAGCACGCCGCCAGCGTCGCCACCTGGTCGTGAGTGAGGTACACGCGACGCTTGCCCGGCCCGTTCCGAGGAAGGTTGCGCACGTGGCGGGCGGGGTTGCTTGCGAGACGCCGATCGTCGATGGCAACGTCGAGGATGCCGGCGAGGATTCCGAGTGAGCGGATAACGACCGTGCGCGACTTGCGCGTCGCGAGATCTGACACCCAGTCCTGCACTTCAGAGCGCCGGATCGAAGAGATCTCCCTATCGGCCCAAACGGGAGCGACGTGGTTCTTCCACGCTCGCTCGAGAGTCATGTAGTACGAGGGCTTCGACATCGGCGGCTGCTTGGATCGCAACCAACTGTCCGCGAACATGCTGACAGGAACCCGCGACGAGGACGGGTCGATGTAGTCGCCCTTCGCCTTCGACACCGTGACCATGGAGAGATACAGCTTCGCTTCGCGCATCGTGGTGAAGCCGCGCTTCTCCGTCTCGGTGCGATCAGGCTTGCGATAGCGCACGCGGTAGCGGCGGCCCTTCGCCGATTCGTACGGGGTGATGCTGCCCATCTCGACCTCCGCTCATGCCGGCTCGACGGTCAGTATCGGCCCAGTGTCGGACAACTGTCGGGCGCCGTCAACGCGGTCGATGACAGATGTGGATAGATGGCGGAAGACGTCGCCAACTGGCGTTGAGGTGGAGGGGCGCCTCCCTCCGACGACGAGAGTGTAGCGATCGGTCGCGTCTCCGTTCTCGCCGCTCACTCCTTGCAGACCCCGCGCTGGCGCGCTCCGCTTAGCAGCCGTTCGACGACGAGCACTGCGCCGCGCCCGACCGCTGATTTGGCTGGATGTCGGGGGAAGGCTGATCTTGGTCACGCGCCGTCTCGTCGGACCCACAGCGGCGCTGCCGCGTCGTCGCGTCGTCGCGTCGACGGGAGTCGAATGACCCTTTGGATGTTCGCCTGAATCCGGTTCGGCTGCGAAAACCGCGCAACTACCCGGGTTCTGCGCATCGTTGATCCGTCTCGATCGGGCCGAACCCGGGTGAGTCTCGAGAGCGTGCGGGCAAGAGTCCGCCGCGGGGGCCCGATGCTGGGGCGGTGGGTGGTGCTGCCGGTCGACGACGTCGTTACCGAAGCGCACCACGGCTCCTTCGACAGTGTCGCGCTGCGTGCAGTGCTAGCGACGCTGGCAATGTTTCAGGTTGCCCTCATGGTGGGGGCAAAAGCGGTGGTGAGCGAGGCGTCTCCCCCAAACGCCGAGAGTAGCGGGGCGTGGCCGACTCCGTCCCGTCGTCCGCTTTTGCAGACTCCACTCTTCGCTGCGCTACGAGCTTCGCTTAGCACCGCGCGCTCGGGCGCAGCAACGTGCCCTCTCCGCGGGATCGGCTGATTGTGGTGCCCCGCTGTGACAGATGGGTCCGCGTGGACGAAATGCTCGTGTTCCCCATCACGTTCAATCTGCGTTGCGGTCACGGCGAGCGTCCGGAATCATCAACGCGTAGTGGCCCGCACAGCCGCGTCAATTCGATCCGCCGCGGCTCCCGGCGCTTCGTGCTCCCAGAAGCGCATCACTCGCCACCCCGCTGTTTCGAGTCGGCGATCAGTGTCGCGGTCGCGGTCGATGTTCGCCGCGAGCTTCGGGCCCCAATAGTCGGCATTCCGCTTGGGAGCGGAGGCGTGTATGGGACAACCGTGCCAAAAACACCCGTCGATGAAGACCGCGATTCGCGCACGTGTGAAGACGATGTCGGCCCTGCGCCGCAGGCCCGGGATCGGCGCGAAGTCGACCCGATAGCGCAACCCTCGCGAGTGAAATTGCCGGCGCAGGGCAAGCTCCGTCGAGGTGTCGCGACGTTTGTTCGCAAGCATCGACTTCCTCGTGCTCGCCGACGTTGCCCATGACTCGGCCATAGATCACACACTGCCCGGATTCATAATTTGTGGTCGCTGGTGTGGCGGCTGATTGCGGCGTGTAGTGGCGGATTCAACTTGCGTCGCATCTTCTGCGCCAAAGTCTCTATCCCGCGAGCGCGTACTCCAGATCGTTGATGTGTTCTTGCACAGCCTCCCGGAACCCTGGGTACTGACCTAGGTTTCCCCGCTGCAAGCGGCTCCAGAACCCCTTCGCACCTCGCAAGCTGAGCGCATCGGCATTCTCGGTATCGATGATGTCTCCAAGGTGGCTGTAGTCCGCATGCCAAGGGAACTCGCTGAGGGACTCCGGGACGGCGATCATGCCTTTCCTACCCGCCGCAGAGGTTGGCCAAGACCCGTTCCCGGGCGTCCACGGTCGGAAGTCGGTGACCGGCTCGGCGGGATCATTCAGCCTGCTGCCGACCCAGCGCGAAACGCCGACAGTTACGGCGTTCCCAACGAGCTTCCAACGCGGACCGTTCCTTCTGGGCGAAAGATCACCGACGTCGGTCCACCCGCGGTCGAAGCCCTGCATTTCCTCCGCGTCCTCCACCGAAGGCTTCACAAGACGACGTCCTGGTGCAGCGTCGCGCACCCACACTGCGGGAGGTGAGGGTATGCCAACCGTCGACCCACCCTTAAGGGTGGGGACCGCGTCCTGTGCCCAGCCGAGCCCGCGCAGCCCTTCGGTCCAGTAAAAACCGAACATGTCCTCGCGGAAGTCCTCGGACCTGTCCCCTGCGTCGTCGGCGAACAGGATTCGGCGCGGATCCAGATCTACGGACGCGATCAGGATCACCCGGCGACGGCGCTGAGGAACGCCCGTGAATCGAGAATCAACAACGCGATAGGCCCACGCGTACCCAAGCGCCTCGATCTCAGAGATCAGGTAGCTCATTGCCTTTCCACGATCGAGAGCGAGCATGTTCGGAACGTTCTCTATAAGGAGCGTCGGAAGATCACCTCCACGTCGCCGCGCATCCTCCAGCAGTCGGAAGACATTCACCACAAGACCGGAGTTAACCCCGCCGATCCCAGCAGTCCGGCCAGCCTGCGAGAGATCCGTGCAAGGAAAACCGGCGGTAACGAGGTTCGTGCCTTCAGGGAGCCTCTTCATCTCGCGAACGTCAGGTTCGATGGGCACCCCGTGGAATCGCGCCCGGAGGACGGATTGCGCAGGCTCCCACCACTCGCAGAAGGCAAGCGTCTCGATCTGGTTCCCGAGTGCACGCTCAAGACCAAGTTCGACGCCCCCGATCCCGGCGAACAGGCCGGCCACCTTCCACGAAGTGCTCGTCATGCTTCTAACTCCTAACCAACGTCAAACGGTATCTCTGATCTGCCCGAAGCTCGAGCCGACCGGCCGCTGGGCGACGATATCGCGAGCCACCGACGATCCCAGACCCTCGGGGAGTACCACCCACCGCCGGATGTATACCCCGGCACCGACTGAACACCGCGAGGTGCGAGCTAGTAGAACCCTCTCGTCCTTCGCGCGCCCACGGGTCCCGTCGATCGACTATTCAGGACGTCTCGTCTCCCAGCCGGACTTCATCAACGGTGCGTGTGTGCGCGCCTTCGCGCAACTACGTGGCGCGCGGGCACTGCGCCTCGCGGCGCTTCCAGACCAGGTCCAGATCACCCGATAACGTGTCGACCGTGGATTCACCGTTTGCGGAAAACCTTGAACACGTCCGAGAAGCCCTTGAGTGGGTGAACATCTCGGCGCCGAGCGTAAACAAGTTCCACCGACTGGATGGGGTGTTGGCGGCGGCTGCAGGGATCTCCCGTGGAGCCGTGACGTCCGTCACTATCTCCAAGCCAGGCAACTACTCCGTGCGCAGCACGCAGTCAACACGCGCACAGCAGGCCTCGCTCCTCGTCGGAGTATGCGTGGACGAGTCCGTAATGGAGGACACCAAGGACGCCGCCCGCAAGGACGTGCTGAAGGGCGGCCATCAGGCGGTCGTTTTGATGCATCGATCGGAGAGCGGGACTTGGGATCTCGGATGGGGTGTGCGTTCCAACGACGAACGCACCGCGACGACTGCCACCAAGCTATCTAACGCGTACGGTATCGCCTGGGAGATCGTTGAGGCGGAGCAGCCTCATGGGAAGGCGTCGTCGACGACCACGCCGCCGATGCAGTCTGTACCAGCGCGCCTCATCATCGATGATCGAACGCTCCGGATGGTCAGAACGTCCATCGCATCGCGGTCCGCCACCATGCTGGTTGGCCCGCCCGGGACCGGCAAGACCCAGCTGATAGAGGAAGTCGTACGGGAAGTGGCGCAGGCGCCGGCTTCATTCGGGATGTCAATGGCGCACGACCGCAGGGTAGTGACCCCTGACGAATCCTGGACGACCCGTGATCTGCTGGGTGGCGACACGGTCGACGACAAAGGACGAATTCGCTTCGCCATCGGCCATCTATTAGAAGCCGTCTCGCGAGACGAATGGCTAGTGCTGGACGAAGCAAACCGCGCGGACATGGACCGAATTTTCGGTGGCGCGCTGACGTGGCTCTCCGGCCAGGCGGTATCGCTGGGTCGGGTATCGGCCAACCCCAACGCTGGGGAGATCTCGCTTGGATGGACCGACTCGGCCATCTCGGAGGTCACGCAACTTGACGAACTGATGGCCGAATCGCCGATTGAGCCGGTCGAGTTCCTTGCCGGTGCCGAATGGCGACTTCTCGGAACCTATAATGCGCTCGACGCAATCCGCGTTTTTCGCTTCGGGCAGGCGCTTGGTCGGAGGTTTGCCCACGTGCCGATAGCGCCTCCGGATTCGCTCGGCTTTGAGAGCGCACTCGGCGCTGAACTTTCGCAAGTCCCTCCGGAAATCCGCTCGGAGGTGAGAACCCGGGTGGTGACGCTGTACGCAGCCCATCGCGCGAAGCACAGCACCGCATTGGGTCCCGCCCTCTTCCTTGGTATCCCGCGGTATGTCGCTGCCGGGATTGAGCTCGGCCAGGGGACGATAGCCGAACTGGTGGCGGAAGCCTACGTGACCAGCTCTGGGGCATGGCTTGCGCGAATCGACGACACCGTACTGGACGCACTCGGTGCGGCCTTGTCTACTGACGAAGGACTTGAGGACCAATGGAGTTGGGTGACGACACAGCTGCAAGTGTTGCGCTGACCAGCTCCATCACGGATCCGGGCCCATCCATCCCGACTGCGGGCCTGCTCGAGGCCCTCGCGAGCTTCAGTGGACTGGGCCAGCTGTATTCTGCTGTGGCTGAACTAGCCTCCGGGGAGCATGAGTGGAGTGCCTCAGCGGTGCGCACCCGAGCCAATCGAGTGCTTATGGCCCACCTGATTCCTCTCGTCGCCCGACTGCCAGATGCGGCGGTCGCGTGGATCGACGCGCTGCCCGCGCAGTCTGAGCGACGACACGAGGTGAAGGCTGCACCGTCCGGCAAGGTCAATTGGGCCCGCACTCGACAACAAGGATGGCCTCCGAGCTCATTCCATACAGTCGTGCGGGAGCGGACGCCGGACAGCATTCTGACCTCGGTGTTCGGCTGGGTTGCCGAGGAGCTGGTTTCGATCCAGCAGGACGCGACCAGGGTTGCATCGGATGTGGACAAATCTGTCAGGCCCGAGCTATCGGCGATCCGCCTAGCGTGGGAGTCGCTTCAGACCACGGATGGCGAATTCACCCAACCGGATCGTGAAGACTTGGGTGCCCTGCGTGCATCAGGCCGCCCATGGCTCGGCCTAGCCGACGTCGCCGAGGAGATTATCTCCAAGCGCGCACACGTGGCCGATGTCGCTCGTGAGCTGCTACTTCCGGCGACTGAGCTTCGCGGCGCGCTCTTTCATCTCGGATGTCTCGGCGAAGTGCTGCTCGCCCTGCGCGGGCAAGGCTGGGGAATTTCCAACCTTCGACCAATCGGCATCGGGTCGGGCCCGATCTTTGAAGCCCACAATTCTCGCCGGACGCTTGATATCTGGTATGAGGTCGCCGCTGCGTTCCGGTACTACAACAGCCGGTCGCCGTACGCGCAAGCTCTGGAGCAGTTGGGGGCAAAGGGGCGTCCGATCGGCGCCGACATAGGAATCTTTGAATCGAATGAGCGCGCACTTCTCCTCGAATGCAAGTATTCGGCGAAGTCCGAGTACGTGCTTCGCAACGGATATGAGCAGGCGGTCGCGTACATGACTGAGTGCCACACCGCATTAGCGGTGGATGTCGAAGGCTTGGTCGTCGGCCCGCACGGTGTTGTGAACGGGGAGGCGGAAGTCGCCACGTCCGTGGGTCGGATATCGCTGCTTGCCGCCTCTGGCCTGGAGGAGCGGGTTGCAAAGTGGGCCTCGGCAAATCTTGGCCGCGAGCGGCACGCATTGGACGGCCGATCGCTCGACCGCGACTGAAACTACGCCGGCTCGTCCAGCAAGCCGCCGTGCGGGGCTTCGCGGGCCGCTCCGCAACCGTCCACCCCAAGCCCCGGAGCAATGCGCAACCAATCGCGAGTCGAACCTCGCGATTGGAACGGAGCTGGTCCCATCTGCATACGCAATTGAGCGACTCGACACCCGTTCGATGTGCGACCACGATACTCCCACCTGACAAGCACAATGCAACGACGATGCACGCAGGCACCGTTCAGTGGGGCGGTGATCCGGGCGCCATTCTGAAGCATCCGGCTACACTCGCCTGCGCACCGCGAAAAGTGCTGGCCAGCAGCTAAAAGCAGACGTACCCTGGCGCCATGCGCGGGGGCTTGCAGCGATGGAAGAGAGGCGTCGGATCCGGTGGGGTCGGGCGAGCGATCGACTACGCCGTCAAGGGAACCTGCGACGCCCATCTGCACCTTTCGACCGGCACCGATGCGCTCGAGTTGTACAGCAACGCCGCCGATGCGAGCGTCACCCGATTCGTGGTGACGGATGGCGCCATCGCAGCCGATCAGCTTTCTGCGGGCGCCCTGCGGGTGTGGCTCACTGGCCATGACCCGGTCACCGGTGAGGAGCGCGGGACCCCACGACTCAGCGCCGACGCCGACCTCCTGCTCGATGCGACACTGAACCACCCAAAGTCGTACAGCATCGCCGCGCTGCTGCACCCGGAACTCGCGACCGAGTTTGAGTCGCTCCAGGACCGTCTGCGCGACCGGATCCTGACAACCTGGCTCGACGAGCTCAACGCGCGTCGCGGGCACGGCGGACTCATCCGGGAAGACATCACCCGCATCGAGGTCGTCGAGCTCGACCACCGTCGCTCGCGCGCGCTCGACCCGCACGCCCACCGCCACCTTTGGCTGAACGTAAAGGTGCTCGGCGCCGACGGCAAGTGGTCCAACGTCGACTCTCGGGTCGCGATGAAGCTGCACACGTTGATCAACGCCGAAGGAGATCTTGCCGCGCACACCGACCCGCAGTGGGTTACAGCTCTTGCCCGACATGGATTCACGCTCGACGACGACGGCGAGGTTGCGGAACTGGCGGCGGCGGTCCGGCCCTTCTCCCGTCGGTCGGCGCAGATCGAGGCGAACCGAGCCAAGCTCATCGCGGAGTGGAGTGCCGAGCACGAAGGCGCGAGCCCCAGCATCCGAATCCTGACGCAGATCGACCGTCGCGCATGGGCGTTGTCGCGTCCGGATAAGCCTGCCAACCTCAACGAGCAGTCGTGGGAGACCACGGTCCGTGACGAGATTGCGGGGCTCCTCCCCCGGCTCGTCTTCGACCATTCACCAGTACCGCTCGTCTCGAATCCAATCGACGCGCTGGACCTGGACCTTCTGGCGGACGCCGCGGTCGTTGACGCGGATGAGCGATCCACCCGCTCCGGCGGTCGGTTCAGTCAGTTCGACCTCCGCGCCGGCGCCACGCGAGCTCTCGCGGGCAGCGGGGTGGTCGCACCCCGTGAGGACCTGACCGAGACGATCGACGCGATCACCGACCGAGCGCATCGCAAGTGCGTGCGACTGGTGAAGGATGCCGATATCCCGGGCCACGTGAAGGCGTTCATGGCGACCGAGACCGTGCGCCTGAAGATGCGACTCGCTGGCTACCTCGACGCACTCGCCTCCCCCGGCCGCTCACTCTTGCCGCACGAGTTGCGTCAGTGCGCGGCGTCCCCGGAAGACGTCGAGCGGCTCGACCCCTCGCAGCTTGCCGCGGCGGGCGCGATAGCGGGGACAGCCGAACTCGTCGCGATCACCGGGCCGGCCGGCGCGGGGAAGACCACGATGCTGCGCATCGCGTACGAGGGACTGAGAGCACAGCAACGACAGATGCTGGTGGTCGCGCCCACACGAAAGGCGGCGTCCGTGGCATCACGCGAGCTGGGCGCCGAGGCGTCGAGCCTTCACGCCCTGCTCGCCGACCACGGCTACCGCTGGACCACCGACGCCGCCGGGGCCCAGATCTGGACGAGGCTGTCGTTCGGCGAGGCGGACTCGGACACTGGGGTGGTCTACGAGGGGCCATCGCGGTTCGTGCTCCGACGCGGCGATCGGATCGTCGTCGACGAGGCCGGCATGCTCGACCTGCAGACGGCGTCCGCACTCGTCGATCTCGCGCTCCAACAGCAGGTGGGTGTTGCGATGGTGGGTGATCCGTACCAGGCGCTTCCGGTCGGGCACGCCGGAGCGATGGCATCCGCAGTGCGCTTCGCGACAGCATCCGTCGAACTCGACACGGTGCACAGGTTCAGCGATCCGGAGTACGCCGCTCTCACGCTTCGCCTGCGTGACCCACGCGACCGCGGCGACGCGCTCGCTGTTGCCGCGGAGTTGCTCGAGCGCGGGCACGTGCATCGGGCGCGGAGCACGGAGGAAGCGCGTGACGCGATGGTTGCGGTCTACTTCGAGTGGCACGCGCGCGGAAAGCGGGTCGCGCTGGTCTCGGGCACGAATAGCGAGGCAGACGCGATCAACGATGCGATCCAGCAGCGCCGCGTCGATGAGGGCGAGCTTGACGCCACCATGCTTGCGCTCGGGATGGGCGAGCAGCGCATCCTCGTCGGCGACACCGTGCAGACGCGTCGGAACGACCCCCGCACCGGAGTCGAGAACCGTGCGCAGTGGGTGGTGCGCGGCATCCGGGATGACGTCGTCACGCTCGCATCGGCGAGCGACAGCGGCGACATCCGTGGCGTGAGTCGTGAATATGCGCTCGAACACCTGCAACTGGCGTACGCGTCAACGGTGCACGGCATTCAGGGCGAGACGACGGATGCTGCGGCGGTGGGACCGGACGTCGACGCAGCCGGGCTGTATGTCGGACTGACGCGAGGCCGCCACCACAACATCGCGATCACGGTCGCACGGACCGACGAGGAGGCGATCGCGCAGGTGGGCGCCACGATGATGCGCGGGACGACCGAGCTCACGATCCAGGACGCGATGCGCGCTGCGCACACCGAGCTGCGGCGGGCTGCGCGCGAGCGAGGGCGCCGGGCTTCCGCGCCTTGGACCACGCCGAGCTCGTCGCCGTCGCGCAGCGGACTATCGCTGTAATCGACCGCTCGGGGCTCGCTCACTCGCCAGTACACTCCGGGTATGACCGCGACCATCAAGGTCAGCGCCGAGATCCGCGACCGGCTTAAGGAGCAAGCTGCGCGTGACGGGCGCACACTCGGCGCGCACCTCGCGCATCTCGCAGACGCTGAGGACAGACGATGGCGTCTCCAGCTGCTGAAGTCCGCGATCGAGGCGTCGAGCAGCGCCGACGCAGAGTCGCACGGTGCGGAGACCGGAGACTTGGAGCGCACCGAACTGGCCGACGCTCAGTGACGACTCCCGACCTTGCTCGGGCGTCGTGGCCTGGACGGCACTCGAGCCCGTCCGCGGCAGAGAGCAAGGTGGGCACCGCCCGGTGCTGATGGTTGCGTCCGCCCGCTACTTGGATGCTGTGACGACGCTCGTCATCGTGTTGCCGATTACGACCACCGACCGCGGATGGCCGAACCACGTTCGCGTGGAGGGGCCGAGCGGGCTGGACCGGCCATCGTGGGTCATGACCGAGCAGCCACGCACGTTGTCGCGGGACCGGCTCACGGGGCTGGCCGGCGAAGTGTCGAACGACTGTCTCGCAGCAATACGCACCTGGCTGGGCGACTTCCTCGATCTCTGACCGGCGTGACGACGGCAGACATGAGGTCTCGGCGTCAGCGGTCGCGGGCTTCGGCAGCGTTGCAGTTGGCGGAGCTCAGTCGGGCATATCGGCGCGCGGGGCATGCTAGGGGTCTACTAGACGGCCGGCCGCACAATGGAGACGCCCCAGCCGCTCGCCATTGAGGACCAGCAAATGAGTCGTGACCAAGTGGCGCGCGACCGTTGTCATCGCGGCAGTTGATGGTTGACCGGACTCTTACGCCGATCGTCCCTAGCTGCCACGTGCCGGCTCTGACCCGATTGACGCCAGTGATTGCCTCGCCGCGTGCGATCTGGCACAGACTTGCGTCCACGACGACGCGCCGATGCGGGCTTCAGCAGCACGAGCCAGTAGGTTTCATGAAGGGCCGCACGGGGGTTGCGGCAACGGAGCGACGATGTCCGGAATCTGGCATGGCCGAGAGTGGCAGGACTTCTGCATGCTTCTGCTGCAGAAAAGATATGCGAGACACAATTCGCACAGTCTGCAGCTAGTCCCCGACCGACACAAAGGCGACCTCGGCATTGAAGCCTTCTCGCACGACGGATTTGCGTATCAGTGCTATGCCGCGGACGAACCGCTCACCGTTGCGCAGTGCTATGAGAAGCAGCGCGACAAGCTGACAACCGACCTGGGAAAGCTCAGGACAAAGAAGGATGATCTCGGCGCCATGCTCGGCACGGTGGTCTTGAAGCGATATGTCTTCATGGTTCACCGCCACGACTCGCGGCTTCTTGTCGCCCACGCGAGTACGAAGGCTTCCGAGGTCGCTGGGTGGGGGCTCGCCTTTATCGATCCCTCGTTCTCGATCGTCGTCGAGACCGACGCAGACTATGCGCTCGAGCGGGCAGACCTTTTCTTGGTCCCCACGCCGATCGTCGAATCCACTCCACCTGACCCTGCAGCTGTGAGGGACTGGCACACTGCCAACGACAGCCTCCGCGAGACTGCGGCAGAAAAGCTGGAGGTGATCATCAGCTCCAGTAGCACGCGAGACCTCATGCTCGACTCACTCATTGCGCAGTACCTGCAGGGTGAGAACGCGTTGGAGCGTCTTCGATCGATTGTCCCGGACGTTCACGCTGGGATCTTGGCATCCAAGTCGCGACATGAGGCCATGTTGGTACTTGAGTACCCGCCCGACCTTACCTATTCGAGCGCCAGCTTGGCCAAGATCGCGCGAGAGTTCGCGGCGGTTCTCCGCGCGGACTACCAAGTCCTGAGTGAGCAGCTCGCTACGGTCCTCGCGTGGGCCGCGGTTGCGGACTGGCTAATGCGCTGCCCGCTGAATTTCGAGGCGGCGTAGTGGATAGCTCCAACCAGCTGTCGGAGTTCTTCGATTCGATCGATGCCAAGATTCAATTCCGCCAGCGAGCAGAGCCCATTCCCGGGGACTTCAGGACGGCGTGGCGAGTTGCGGTCCTATGCCTGATCTTGCGTCACTCACGAGCAGACTCCGCACCGGTTGAGCAATTGCACACACTCTGGTGGGCAATCCGGAGCGAGCACACGAGGGACCTCTTCGTCAAGTGGCACGAAGGGAACAAGTCTCCCGACGAGCTCCTCGTTCGATTCGATCCTTCAGTCGACGTAACCATCGATCTCGCCCTGGGCGCCGAGCTTGTCAGCCGTGAACCGTCCGGGGTGATCAGGCTGACTCCGCCTGGGAAGTCGTTCGCCGATGCCATCGAACATGGGAACTCTCTAGTTGCGGAACGCAGCTTCTTGCGGTCTCTCTCGGGACGCATAACGCAACGACAGATACGTGACCTATTGGAGTGGACATGACTAGCGGCCTTCGATTGCGTGCTCTGCGCTTGCGTGTGACAACCAGCGCGGGTGAACTTGGTCGGACAATCCGATTCGGAGCGGGGCTTTCGGTTCTCCGCGCGGACAACACCTCGGGGAAGTCGACTGCCCTCCAAGCGATCGTGTACGCCTTGGGCCTTGAGGGGATGCTCAGCCCAAGCCAGCGGGTACCGCTCCCCCATGCCATGACCGACCAGATCGATGTCGATGGCCAGCCGCGCCAAGTCGAAAAGTCGTGGATCGAGATCGAGGTCGAGAACGCCGACGGCCGAGTGGTCACTGTGCGGCGCGGAGTGGTCGGCGCAGATAGGGACCGCCGCCTCGTGACGGTAACGGAGGGCGCGGCCATCACCGAGAACGGAAGCCTTCCCAGTTCGGACTTCTTCGTGAGACGCCAGGGTGCGGCTCAGAACGAGGCTGGATTCCACCGCTTCCTTGCGGAGTTCATGGGGCTAAGGTTGCCGCGCGTGAGCACACACGACGGAGGCGAGGTCCCCCTCTACCTCGAAACGCTCTTTCCGTACTACTTCGTCGAGCAGAAGCATGGCTGGAGCGGCGTTCAGGCCCGTATTCCGACCTACATGGGGATACGGGACGTAGGCAAACGCTCGGCAGAGTACGTGCTCGGGTTGGACGTGTTTGAGCGCACACTCCTCCGCCAACGACTCCGGTCAACGATGAGTGAGCTCGAATCAGACTGGCAGGCTGCATGCCTGAAGGCGACAGAGTTGGCAGCAAACAGCAAACTGGTGATCAGGAATCCGCCTGGCCGCATCAGCGGAGGATTAGGCGAGGCGTCACTCATCCCGGTGGTCGCGGAGGGGACCGCTTGGATACCGATTACTCAGGCAATCGAAACACTGACGGCGCGGCTCACAGAGACCGCAGGAGACGTTCCGTCTGCAGGGGAAGCCGCATCACATATTGAGGCAGATCTTCAATTCCTCGAGGGCGCTCTTCGGGAGGCGCTCGCAGTCTCAGCCGCACTGGCGGAGGAGGAACGCGAAGCACGCACGTATATCTCGCAGGTTGAGGCTCGAATCGACGCGCTCCGTGAGGACCTGCAACGACATCTTGACAGCCAGGTTCTTGAGAGTTATGGATCGGCGAAGTCTCACGACCTCATCGCTGAGCACGTCTGCCCAACATGCCATCAGGAACTAAACGACGGTTCGGACATTTCCCGACACGCGATGTCTGCGGCGGAGAGCATCACCTACATTCGGCGACAAGTGGCCACGTTTCAGAGCATGCGCGACGATCATGAGCGAGTGTTGCGGGCGATCGCCATTCGACGCACAAGTCTCTCGGCTCAGGTAAGCCAGCACCGCACCGATATCCGGGTTGCCCGCGACACGCTCGTGAGTGCGAGTTCCACGCCATCAGTCGCGGCAATCTCGCGCCGACTGTCCGACCAAGCGCGAGTCAACGAACTGGAGGAACGGTACGCGGCACTTATGGACCTGCGCACGGAGCTCGAGCGCCTCGCCCGAGACTGGGCTGTCCAGCGCGATCGTCTCCATGCTGCCGAGTCTGGCGATCTTTCCCGCGACGACGAGCGGAAAATCGAAGCAGTCGAAGCCACTCTAAGAAGTCAGCTCGCCGCGTACGGATTCAAATCACTACGCGTGGAGGAAATCGACATCGACCGCACGACCTTCCGACCGACACATGACGGGTTCGATCTCGGATTCGACCTATCAGCCAGCGACATGATCCGATTGATCTGGGCGTATCTATTCTCGCTTCTGGAAGTGGGGCAGGCAACCGGCAATCATGCTGGGCTGCTGCTCTTTGACGAACCGCGGCAGCAAGACACCGCTAAGACAAGCTATGGCGCTCTCTTGGCACACGCTTCCCGGATGGGGGATAAAGGCGCCCAGATCGTGTTCGCAACCAGCGAGACACGCGAGAGCCTTCTGCAGATGCTCTCAGGACATCATTACGAGCTCATTAGCCTCGATCCTGGCGAGAAACTCCTACTCCCAATCGACAACCCGTGAGGTAGTGGTCGGGATGTCCGGTCGCCACGAGGCTCGCTGACAGAATGGCCGGTGGGCAGCTAGCGCACAGCGTCCCCACCTCGCGTTCCGAACCACCCCGCACGCGTGCGCTATCCGGGCGCTGCCCGTTTCCCGAGCAACCGATCGTACGGCAGAGAACGGCGGTGAAGGACGGGCATACGGGCGACGGCCGCCTGGCGCATCGTTGGCGGGTTCTCCTCTCCAACCCGTCTCCGTCCCTATGATGAACGCGGCGCGACTTCTCGCCACGTCGTCTGGGGGCGAAGTTGAACCAAAGAATCGATTCCGCGGCGCTCTTTCTTGCAGTCCTCGCGGTCAGTATCGGCCCGATTGCAACGGCCGGAGCGTGGGATCCCCTCGATAGCCTCCTCGGGTTGCTGGTCGCGGTCGTGCTCTGGAGTTTCACTTGGCCCGCCGGCCCCCGCTTCACGTACGAGCGTCGCCGAGCGATCCCGCTGGCCCTCGTCTTTGGGTTGATCACGGTCACAGTCTTCGCCTGGCCGGTGCAAATCGTCATCCTGGCCATCACGGGACCGCGTTGCAATGTGTTCGTTCCAAGCGTGGAGTCGACGTGCTACAAGCAGTTGGTCGACCTTGAAGTGGTCGCCAGTCAAGCAACCATGTTCGCACTCGTGCCTGGAGTCATCGCATTCTTCCTCGTGCTGTGGTTGCTCCACGTGAAGGCCCGAATGTCCCGCGAAGCAGGTGGTGGGCTGTCACTCGGGCCGGGCACCTCCGCCGAGGAGCGTCTTGAAAACGAAGCTCCTCGGATGAAACAAGCCCGACCGCGTGCCGCGAGTGGAAGGTGGCCAAGCTGGGTCCTCGTTGGCACGGCCATCATCGCAGGGACGGTCTCGGCGGCCGCTGTGCTCGCGCTCGACAGGCCCCACCGCTGGGGCGTTGGCGCATGGATCTCTGACTTCGCCAAGAGCCCGGGGATCGCGGGAGTTTTCGCTGTGGCAGCCGCCTCGCTCGCACTGTGGGGAATCTTGCGTCAGGTGGCTGTGGCTCGAAGCTCGCTCTCACATCAGCAGACGATTGAGACGGAGAGGTCGTGGTGGACTCGGTTTGAATGGGCTTCGACCCGAGCCGTGCCGTCCGATCCGACCGCGCAACCGCTCCCTTGGAACGCTGTGCTCAGCACGTTCAACGCGCTGGCTGTCAGCGCACAGGATGATGTGCAGCGCACGGCGGTCGGAGCAATCATGGAGGTCGCCGGCAGAACGGAGCAGACTTCGGAATCGCATCGCAAACGAGACGTAGTATCAGCAGCCACTGAAGGAAGGCCCTCCGTATCCGCGCTCGAATCGTACGTGCATTCAACAGCAGGTACTCCAGCTAGCTCCCCGGTCGTCGAGGCGCTGCTGTATGAGGCGCAGGTACTGGAGGCACTCAAGCGCGTGTTCGGCGACTCCCTGAACCTGCCTGCACGGGAGAGGAATATGGCGGATGCGCTTGTCGTGCGCGGGCAGGTCCAGGTCGCGGTGGAGATTAGGAACTTCAGCGAGACCGCAGGACCGGTGTCCACCGACCGTCTGCTTGCTCAACTGAAAACCCTTCGGGACGTTTCTGGAGCCGCTGGAGCGGTCGTCGTTGCTCCCGGCGAGATTCCATACACCGAGCGCGCGCCAGCCGCCGACATTCGGGTCGTCAAATGGACATCCCCCGAGGACGACGAAGCGCTGCGGCTCGCCGTTGATTCGATCGTCGGCTTGCCACCCGCCGCAGCAGTCGTCTAAGACGATTGCTGTCAGGTCTCAGACAGCAGTTACCCGGCCGACACCACCCACGCGAGATAGCGGTTTGAACGCCAAAGCGGTCCGTGGCGACAATGGTGCCATTTACGCGCACGACGTGATCCTCTTTGGCAAGGACGATCCGTCTGAGCGGAAGCCAGCTCCGCATGGCGTGAGAGAGCGGCGCGAGCTGGTCATACGTGCGCAGCTGCGCGTCAGCCGAACGGCCTCCGCGTAGCCGGAAGAAGGCCACAACTCGCCGAAGTCGCTCAACACGCGGTCGTCTCAGCGAATCGCCGGGCTCAAGCGGCCGGGGCAGGGACATCCAGGTGGGAGTTCTCGACACCGATGCAGGTCGCACGAACGACGTGCCGTCACGCACGACGCGCAGCACTGCGAAACTGCCTCAGCCCTTGTCGCGGATCGCGTACCAGCGGTGAGCGATAGCGCGGTAGGCAGAAATCTCCTCCGGGTCGCGCCCGGCCTCTTCAGCCTGCTTGAACGCACGCCACCACACTCGACCGAATTCGCCAGCCTTGCGCGCGGAGGCGGTGCCGTCCGCCGGCGGGATCGGATCGAAACCTGACGGCGGCTTTGTTCGCGCGCGTCCGGCGACCGCCAAACCAGCGGCGCGGCGCGCCATGTCGAGCCATGCGTCGCGATCGGCCGCTACTTTGGCCTTGGCATCGGCGATCTCTTGGGCGGTGATAAGTCGCGTGATCGCCTTGAGCTCGGCCAGCGTGTATCCGCGAGGTACCGAAGCATCCACCGCTGCTACGGTCGCTGCCGCGGGACGATCGTCGCTGCCCGGCACCCATACCCGTGTACCCACCTCGGGCGGAGTCGGCAGATCCCAGGTATACGCATGGGCGTGACTCGCGTCGGCGGGCTTATCGGACGTCAGCTCTCGGAATGACACCAGGACAACACGGTACGCGCCCTCTTCCGAAACTTGAAGATCATGCTGCTAACTGCTCCTGACTCGACTTCGTCTGGCAACCGCGGATCAGGCTATCTCCCAAGGCGAGCTGCCCTGGCGGGGTCTCGGCGTCGCGTCCAACGACGGTCAAGGACCGTCGCTGGCTCGCTGCCTGCTGCGCTTGCGGTCGGCGCGCGCACCCGGATCCTGAACGAGCAGCGCGATTCTGTTGGGACGACCCCGGCTGTTCAGGCGTCGACGCCGAAGGCGCGCAGCAACGGGGCGCGGGGGATCATCCGGCGCGGACCGAGCTGAACCGTGGGGATGGTTCCGCTCTCGATGCCGAGCTTGATCGTGCGGTAGTCGACGCCGACAAGTTTCGCCGCGTCCTTCATGGTTAGCGCGAGTGAGGCGGATGACGTGCTCATGACATTCTCCTTCGGTGGGCAACTAATGACATCACCTGCTCACGCACTGTACACCCCTGAATGGCTCATGTCATCGCTTGCTCAGACTCTGACGAACTGGCACACTCGCACCATGCCCGAACTCGTCATCGAACAGGTCGACGCGGAGATCATCGATACGGGGAACGGGGTCTTCATTCCGCGCTCGTGGGGGGCGGTCGTGACGGGCCTTCCCGAGATCCCGGGCGAGGTCCATGCGCGGATCGTCTACGACCCGACATTGCGGCGCGCGGTGGCTGAGTCAGTGCGCGTCGACCGCAGCGGGCCCGGGGATGAGGTGACCACGACTCTGCTGCGCGATATCCGCGTGCAGGCGATCGTGCAATGGGCTGCTGCTCGCGTCGTTCGCATCGACCGCGATGGTGGAGAGCCCGAGTCCTACGGCGAGTACATCGCGCGCCTGCGCACGGACGAGGGGCGCTCTGACGAGCAGAACCTGCGGGAGGCGGTCAGGCTCTACCGACTCGGATCGGTCATCAACGGCGGCCCGCTCAAGCTCGTCTCAGAGGAGCTCAATGTCAGTATCAGCACGGCAACCCGAATGATGAATCGTGCCCGCGTTGCCGGGCTCGTCGACGAGGCGACCGGCCGCGAGATCTACGTTCAGGCTCGCGCACAGCAGCATCGCGGGCACACCACGGGACCCGTCGCTGGCTCGGGGCCATCCGGTCCCTCGATCGACCGCTGAGCATCGAGGCTCCACGTTTCGTCAAGCGCTTCTGCGCGCGTGGGAGCGGCGCTGGTGCATGCACAGCCGGTTGTTCACGGCCGGACAGATTGCGCGGATGCTCCTGCGCCAGCGGATGACGGAAGGTCAGCGCGTTGCCGGCACGGCACTCATCATCGGTCTCGCCGACGAGAGCATCACGACACGACGTGAGGCGGAAGGCCAGGTACTCGAACTCCTCAATGAACTGGGGTATGTCGACGCACAGGGTCGAGAACTCGACCATCGCTGGTTCTCCGCGCCGACCGAGCCGGTACTCGACGTACTCGAGGTGCTCGGTCTCTGGCGCTCGGGCCGCCGTCTGCGAGACGTCCCACCTACGGACGCCGTTCGCCTTATCGCGCGCCTCGCGCTCAAGTAGCGCCTGCTACGAATCAAGCCCTTCGTCGCCCGCCGACTGCCGTCCGTCGGCGGTATCATAGTGACACCACAAGGGAAGGAACCGCCATGGCCCGGACTGTGCGCCTCTCGCCGGAGGCGGAATCGAAGCTCACCGAGCTCGCCTCCCTGATGGGACAGAGCAAGAACAGCGTGATCGAGAAGGCCGTGCTCGAGCTGGACGCTCGCACGATCCGGCGCGAGCGGGTACGCCGCGCGTTCGATCGGGTCCGCGACCGCGACGCTGAGCTGCTCGACCGGCTGTCCCAGTGACGGAGTACATCGAACCGGAAGACGTCGACGAACTCGTTGAGGACGAGGGATTTCACTACCGGGACCGCAACGGCCTGCTCTCCGCGCTGGCGTCCCCCATGCCCGTGTTCGGCGAGGAAGTCTACCCACGGATTCATCAGAAGGCGGCCGCGCTGATCAGCGCGATCAACCACAACCATCCACTGTTGGATGGAAACAAGCGGTTGAGCTGGTTCGTCACGGTGGCCTTCTATGACATCAACGGCTACGACCTGCGCGCCGGCGCCGAGGACGCCGACCGCTATATCCGGCTCATCGCCGGCGCGAATCCGCCGCCTCTGCACGACGTCGAATTGTGGCTCGACAAGCACACCACTCCCTTGGACTGACCAGCAGCTCAGGCGCAGGGTCGCCCGGGGAGGATGCGAGCCGTGGTGCGTCCATTCCGGGGGCGAGGCCAGGGAGGCCTCACTTGAGCACATTGCACGGCACAAGCTCACTACAGCGCTCCCTGCTTAGCAATGTGCTCATTTGCGTCTCGTTGCCGCAAGAGCGAGTTTGGGCGCTAGACAGCCCGCATCCCCGACGCTCTAGAACGCTGATTTTTCAACGATTTTTGCCCGCATTTTGCCCGCAAACCATTTGCCGCAGCACGTTTCGTAGGGTTGCGCGATGTCGCCAACCCTCTCAAAGATCCGCGTAATTCCGCGGTTCTTGCGGGTTGAGGTCGGATTGAGCATTATGCTCAGTCGTGTTCGAGTCCCTCCAGGGGGCTTAATCCTCATATGGTCTTTCTGACCGGGTATTTCTCGCGCCAGGCTAACCGCCGCGATCCCGAGTACGGGCGAGGCATGCTCTAGCCTCCTTCGGCTGCTGTGGTGAAGGCGTGATTGCTCTTGGAGGCGAGTATCAGCAGGAGGAGGGCGGAGGCCGCGAAGCCTGCTGCCGCAAGGGCAAGGGGTCCCGGTCCTGCGGAGAGGACAGCGCCTCCGACCGCAGCTCCGATGGATACGCCGAGGTAGGTGCCGGAGGTGTTGAGCGCCAACGCCTGCCCGGAGACGGAGCCGGCGAGATGGTGCAGCCGAGCCTGGATCGCGGGAGAGTTCCAGAACGCCATACCGCCCCAAACCGTCGCCACGACCAGCACCAGCCCATGTGAAGCCGGGCGGGACATCCACAGTGCCCAGAGCGCGACCATCGCGGCGATGATCGCGCCGATGCCGATCAGGAGCGTTCTGTCTGCGCCGAGGCGGTCAGTCGCAATTCCGCCGAGCCAGATGCCGACGACGCCTGCGACCCCGGAGAGGCTGAAGGCCAGCGCACGATCCTCGATGCCTGCCGTTGTGGTCGCGGCCAAGTACGGGCCGAGGTAGGTGAGCATCATCATCGAGCCGGTCATGAGCAGGCAGTTCGCCAGCAACCCGAGTGTGACGGGAGTCCGCCGCAGGATAAGGAACTGCTCGGCCAGCCGGGGTGTGTCGGCAGCTCCCTCAGTGCGTGGGAGGGTGCCGAGCATGAGAATGAGGACGAGAGCGCCGGCGACGGCCATCGTCGCGAAGGTGGCTCGCCAGCCGAAGAGGCCGCCGATCCAGGTGCCGAGGGGTACCCCCGCGGCGATCGACCCGGTGACGCCCAGCGAGACGACGGCGATGTACCTGCCCACGTTCTGATCGGGTGCGTGCCGTGCGGCGAACGCGAACAGCGCGGGAGTCATGGCTGCAGCCGCCAGCGCAGCGGCCACACGCAGCAACGCCAGGATGGCGAATGATCCGATGACGGCTGCGGCGAGGTTCGCGGCGATGAAGACCAGCAACGCCGTGGCAAACAGTCTGCGGCGAGGCGCTTTCGCGAGGACGACGGCTGCGACCGGTGCGGCAACGGCGACGGTCAGGGAGAACACCGTGACCAGTTGGCCGGCCTGGCCCTCGGTGACGTGCAGATCAGCGGCGAGTTCGGGGAGGATTCCGGCGATCACGTAATCATCGGTGTAGAGCACGAACGCCGCAGCAAGCAGCGTGAACAACCATGCGGGCATTCGCATCACCCGGAACGCCGGCATTGCTTGGAAGACATGGCGAGTCATCCTTCCGTGTTGTCATGTCCTGATCCGCGGTCACAGCGAGGTTCCCTCCGGCAGTGGGGACAGGAGCCCCCAGCCCTCGAGGATGTTGAGGATGACAGACGACACCGCCTCTGGGGCATCCCAGGTGACCATGTGGCCGGCGTTCGGGATGACGTGCTCGGGGACCTTCTCGGCCGCTGCCCACCGGGTCGTCGCCGTGGCGATGTTGCCCGTGCGATCCCGCTGGCCGCGAACGAGAGCGATTGGCACGGACGAACGGTAGGTGGGATCGGGTATGACGAACGATGTGGTGGCTGCCCAGACATCGAGGAACCTCCGCTTGGGCATGCGCGCGAACACCGCTTCCGTACGACTGACGGCGTTCGCGGACTCGGCCGAGGCCCGTGCCATCAGACGAGGAAGAACGCTCGCCGGAATCAGGGAGAGCAGGGGGGCGGCGAGTCGGAGCGCGAGCCGGTCGAGTCGCGAGAGCGGGCCCGCGTTCCACGCGGAGTCGAGGATGATCACCCCACCCACACGCTCGGGGTACCTCCGGGCGAACGCCTGGACAAGGTTGCCCCCGAGGGAGTGTCCCACCAGGACCGGCACCTCAGCACCACACTCGACCAGCAGTGCGCCAAGATCCTCGAGTGCATCGGCGGCCGTGAATCGTGCGCCGGCGCTGAGTGTCGACTGCCCGTGCCCACGGAGATCCCAGACGATCACTCGAACCCCTTGTTTCGCGAGCGATGCAGCCTGCGCATCGAACATCGAATGGTCGACGCCTGCGCCGTGGGTGAGTACCACGGTGGGCTGGCCCACGCCCGAGTCCGCGAATGCGACCTCCGCCGACGGACGCGCGAGGCGTCGCGCAGCTATTCCCATGTGGCGGTGTCCGGATCGATGCCGTTGTGGCGCGCGGATTCGTCGATGCTCTGACGGAACCACGTGGCGAGGCCGTCTCCGATCCCGTTGTAGTACGACGAGAATCCGGGATCGGCCTCGAACATCCGACCGAGGCACACCTGCATCTGTCGAGTGAGTGGGAAGAAGTTCGAGAACAGTTCCCGGTGCCGCTCAGCGAGTTGGTCGGCCTCGGCGCTGCCCGGCTCGACGCCTCGGCTCACCGCAGCGGCGAGATCGTGCTGGAGTGAGGACATCGCCTCGGACAGCGCCCGCCACTGGGCCGGTGATCGGGAGGCGGAGCGCTCCGCGAACTGGGCCCACTGCCTCGACCCTCCCCAGACGAATCGAGCCGCGCGCGATTGCTGGGGATCCCACTCTTCACCGAAGATCTCGCGCTGTTCGACGTCGCTCATCAGGATGCCGCGCTCGTGCGCGTCCGTCAGGCGCTCGAGTCGTTCGTCGAGCTGCTGCAGATCGTGAATCCGTTCTGCAAGCTGCGCCCGCTGCTCGCGCAGCTTGTCTCCGATGTCCGCGGTCGCATCATCGAGCACGACACGAATCGCGTCGAGGGTCAGGCCGGCCTCGCGGTACGCTACGACGCGGCTGAGGCGCTCGAGGTCGTCCCAGGTGTACAGGCGGTAGCCGGCAGGCGTGCGGCGGGACGGCGATGCGAGACCGATCTCGTCCCAGTGGTGCAGAGTGCGCACGGTCAGTCCGAGCAGGTCGGCGGCGACGCCTACCGTCGCACCCTCATCAATCTCGGTGTCAACCACCGATGTCATTATGCTCCGCCCCCGGAGTCTCCCGGCGCGAAGATCCCTACTGCTGCGAAATCGCGTGCCACCTCGCTGTCGGGCGCGAACGGCGTCGCGGCCGTGAACGTGACGTGCGCGCCCTCCGGAGTGACGACCGCGATGTCGCGAGTTCTCCACGCCGTGTCGTACGGCCCCGTCACCGAGTCCGGTGACAGTTGTCGACATGCCTCGGCCACGGACTCGACCTGGCCGAGGACGCAGGAGACGAACACCTGAACCAGGGACGCCCCTGACGGTGTCGCATCGTCGTCCGATGCAACGAGCAGGACGTCCTGGAACGCCCACCGTCGCAGATGCACGATCTGCCCAGGAATGCTGAACAAGTCCACGAAGCCGAGTCCGCGGACCCAGAAATCGGTAGACGCGCGAAGGTCCCTCGTCGGAATCTTCACGAACATCGGCATCGCGTAGATGCCGAGGAACGGATCCGGCGCGACCGCGTCCGGGCCGTCCGGAACGGGGCTCATCTCGAAGGCATTGAAGTAGTCAGCCATGTGAGACACTCTGGATCCTCACGTCGCGTGAGGGTCAAACTCAAGCCGCTATTTCCACGTGGGCGTCCGGCCACGGCACGGAGGATCGAGGCGCTCAAAGGTGCTGCCGGGGAGGTTTCACTCGCCGTCCGCCTTCCGGGAGAGGTAGCGGGATTCGGGTTCGTTCTTCGTCATATCGGCAGCTGCGAGGAAGTCTTCTCTCGCCGCAGCGACGGCCCCTTCCGCTTCGCGGAGGTGTGCGCGGATCGCGTGAGCCCGGTGCCGGGTCAAGGGTTGCTGGAGAAGCCCATGGTCGCGGTCCAGTTCCTCGAGCAGGGCGTTGGCGCGGGCGGGGCCGAAGGCGTGTGCCACGGCGACGACTCGTGCGAGCATGACAAGACCGCTCGGCTCGACCTGTTCGAGCGCCAGGTAGAGCGCAGCGATCTGTTCCCAGTCGGTCTCCTCGGCCACTGCGGCGGATGCATGAACAGCGGCGATGGCGGCCTGCAGTCGGTACGTTCCCACGTTCCCTTGAGACCAAGCGGTGCGGATGAGATCTAATCCTTCTTGGATGGCTTCCTGATCCCATCGGGTGCGGTCCTGTTCCGCGAGAGGGATGAGGTCACCGTTCGCGGTCGTGCGCGTGGCGCGACGCGAATCGATCAGCAGCATGAGTGCGAGCAGGCCTGCCGGCTCTGGATCATCGGGAACGAGGGTGCGGAGGAGCCGCGCCAGTCGGATCGCCTCACCGGTCAGGTCAGTTCGGGTCAGCTCCGCGCCCGTGGTCACCGTGTAACCCTCGTTGAAGATCAGGTACAGCACTCGCATCACTGCGAACAGGCGGCCAGGGAAATCGTCGTCGGCCGTGAACTCGAAACGGGCGCCGCTCTTACGGATCTGCTGCTTCGCGCGGCTGATCCGCACTGCCATGGTCTGCTCGGTTACTCCGTAGGCGTGTGCGATCTCCGCGGTCGTCAACCCGCCAACGGCCCGCAGAGTCAAGGCGACGCGCGACGCGGACGAGAGGGCGGGATGACAGCACAACAGCAGCAGGTTGAGGCTGTCGTCGTGGTCGGGCGGGGGCGAAAAAGGCGCGTTCGGTTCGGAGGCCACGTACTGCTCTTGGCGGCGGCGGTCCGCTGATTCGGCGCGCAGGGTGTCGATCATGCGACGGTAAGCGATGCGAATCAGCCAGGACCTGGGGTGTTCGGGGAGCCCGTCCTGGCGCCACTGCTGGCTCGCTGCGAAGAGAGCGTCCTGTGCTGCTTCTTCGGCGATGTCGAAGTGGCCGAAGCGGCGCACCAAAGCTCCGAGGACCTGCGGCGCCTCTGTGCGCAGCAGGTCCTCGATCGCGTCGTGTCGGGCGGTCACGCGAAGTCGTCACCCATGATGGGCCGTATCTCCATCGGCTCGCCGAGCATCTCAACCATCCGTGCGACGATGTCCTTCGCGCGCTCCAAGCCAGACACCTCGATGACAGCGAACGACGCGAGGACCTCCTTCAGCTCGGCAAACGGACCATCGGTCATCACGATGCTCCCGTCGACCTTGCGCACGGTCGTCGACACGGCTGGGTGTCCGAGTCCTTCGGTGCTGACGAACTCCCCGCTGGCACGCAGTTCGGCTTCGAACTCCTGGTATGCGGCGAATGCAGCGAGCGCATCCTCGGTGGGGGCATCCGCGGTTGCGGCGTCCCAACTGTTGCTCGGCGTGTAGCCGAGAATGAGGAACTTCACGATCTCATCTCCTTGAGTCGGCGGGAGTCCAGGCTAGCGAGACACGCGCGGCGACTTCAGCAGTGAGATGGCTGTCGCGGTACACCATCCGAAAGCGAGGAGCCCTGTGACTGCCACCTGAATGGTGGCGACGTCGGGAACGACAGGGGCGAGGAGTGCGATCGCGACGATGCCGTTCCCGATGGCGGCGGCCGCACGACGCTCGCGGATGGCGCGTACGAGGGCGATGATGGCAGCCACGGCCAGCGCAGTGAACGCCACGATCGCCGCCACCATATGAATGAGAGCGTGCCACGTGGCTTCGGCGGCGGGGCCCTCGGCCACGCCGAGCGGGAACCCGTTCGCGGGGTCCTGCGGGAATACGCCGGCCGCGATGAAGCCCGCTCCGCTGATCGCGACGAGCACGGGAACGGCGGCGCGGCCGAGCCCGCCGGTCACGACCCGCCGGTGACCGATCGATAGGCAGATCAGTCCGAGTCCCGCCAGGACGAAGGTGAGAATCTGGATCCAGCCGAGATCACCAGTGGACAGTTGACTGAGCGGGTGGATTCGAATGTCGAATCCCGGGCGCATCAGCATCTGCACGATCGCGGACAGATAGAACAACGGCCCGGCGAACGCACCGGCGAGCAGGAGGGGACGGGTCGAACGCGGCAGTGTGTGGACCGTGCGCTGTGCGACGCGTTGTGCTGAGTGGTTCGTGCTCACGGTGTGCTCCTCTGATGGGTCGAGTGTTGCTGTACCGATACCTCGGAGTCGCACGGCGGACCTTGACATCGTGGGGTCGCGACTTTCGAAGGGACGACCCCGCGGATCGGTTCCGGCGAGTTTCCGCGCAGATGTCAATCGGCAGCGTGCGGCTCCGAGGTATCTGAAAAGGCAGCTCGCCGGGCTGCCGACGAAAGGACATCTGATGAACGAGAACCCGCTGGAAAACGTCACCGCCGAGCAGATCGACTCCTACGGGCTCGGCGAGCAGCCCACGCCGAGTAACGCCGTTGCCGCGCTCGACCGGCTCGTCGGCGAATGGACAGTCACGGGGGGCGCTGAGGGCGTCATCCGGTACGAGTGGATGGCTGGACGATTCTTCCTGCTCCAGCACGTCGAGCTCGAGCAGTTCGGTCAGACCATCACCGGCATCGAAGTCATCGGCCAGCTGCGTCCGTTCGGCGAGCCCGCCGGTACGGACGTCGCATCCCGGTTCTACGACTCGGCGGGCAACACCCTCGACTACGTCTACGAGCTGGAGGGCGACAAGCTCACCATCTGGGCGGGAGCCAAGGGAAGCCCGGCCTACTTCACCGGCACGTTCAGTGACGACGATCGCGTGCTCGACGGCGCCTGGGTGTACCCCGGTGACGGTGGGTATGCGTCCACGATGACCCGCCGCTGACACCGCCCACTTCTCGAAACCGACGGAAACATCATGCCGAAGAAGAACGCTTCTCCTGATCGCTCGCTGCACCAGGTGACGTCCGCGGACGGCACGGAGATCTCGTATGAACGCAGTGGACAGGGGCCGACCGTGATCCTTGTCGCGCAGGCGCTGTCCGACCTTCGAGACAACCGACGCCTCGCGGCTGTGCTCGCCGACACCCACACGGTGGTGAACTACGATCGGCGCGGCCGCGGGAACAGCGGGGACGCCGGCGCCTGGAAGGCTGCTCGGGAGATCGAAGACATCGAGGCGCTCATCGATGCGCACGGAGGCAGTGCCGTTCTCTTCGGTGCATCATCCGGCGCGGTCCTTGCGTTGGACTCCGCTGCAGCTCTCCCGGAGAAGGTCGTGGGCCTCATCGCCTTCGAGCCCCCGGTGATCGTGGACGATAGACGCGCACCCGTTCCCCGCGACCTCGCCGTCCGCCTCGAGCAGCTCGTCGGAGAGGGGCGAGGATCAGACGCGGTTCGCGAGTTCACCCGCATCGCTCTCGGTGCGTCCCCGTTCATGGTCGGGGCCATGCGACTCATGGTCGGGCCGTGGCGGACCATGGTCGGGATGGCCCGGACGACCGTCTATGACACGCGCCTCTGCGCGGGGCTGCAGGACGGAAAGCCTCTCACGGCCGACCGGTGGAAGGGGCTCCGGGCGCCCTCTCTCGTGCTCGTCGGAAGCAAGAGCGAACCGTTCATGCAAAGCGGAACCCGAGAGCTGTCGACGCTGATCGGGGCCCGCTACGCGACCATCGAGGGCGCGCATCACGCGACACCGATGATGAGACCGGCGGCGCTGATCCCCTCGGTCCTGTCATTTCTTGACGCCGCTCGCCCATGATGCCGGCCATGGGCCGGTCGACGAGGCGACCCGTGCCCACACGTGGCTATCGCCGGTCCGACGCATCGACGGGGATGCGCGCGACGATCCGAGTGCCGCGTTCAGCGGCGCTCACCACTTCGATCGTCCCGTAACTCGCTTCGATACGGACTCTGAGCCCGGTCAGACCCGTGCCTCGGGAGGGATCGGCGCCGCCTATTCCGTCGTCTTCGACAGTAAGGAGCAGCTCATCGGCGTCGCCGGACAACGCGCACGACACGCTCACAGGTGTCGCCTGCGCCTGTTTGACCGCGTTCGTGATCGCCTCGGCAACGGTGAAGTATGCCGTCGTTTCGAGGGCCGCCGGCAGTCGGGGAATGACGAGCGCGAGATGCACGGGGATCGGAGTCTCGGCGGCCAGTGACTCGATGCCGGCAGCGAGCCCGTTGCGGGCGTGCGCTGCGGGCAGGATTCCGCGAACGACGTCCCGCAGTCGGCGATTCGCTTCTTCGGCATGCGCAAGCGCATCGGCCAGCATCCCGGTGACATCCCCTCCCCCGGCGGCGGAATCCCTCGCCAGCTTGAGGAGGAGGATCGTGTGGACGAGGCGCTGTTGCGCTCCGTCGTGGACATCTCGTTGCAGGCGGCGCCGAGCTTCGTCGGCTGCAGCGATCACGCGCTCGCGAGATCGGGTGAGATCCGCCCGGTGCTCCGCGTTGGCGATGGCCGCCGCCATCAGATCGGCGAAGGGCTTCAGGCGGTCCCTGCCGTCGATCCGGCTCGGAGTCTCCGCGTCCACCGCGAGAACGCCCCAGCTCTCACCGTTGACGACGATCGGCGCTTCGGCATGGAGCGCCCCAACTGTCGGCTGCAGCCTGACCTCGGCCATCAGCTCTGCTTTCTCGGATCCCCCGACGTGGTCGCGAACGATCGCGGCTGATGAGGCGTTGAGAACGGCCGGCGGCATCAGCGCCGTTCGCCAGTTCGTTCGCGGGCGCGGGTAGGAAAAACGGGGGTCACGGATTCAGCGCCTCCCAGTGACCCTCCGAGACCACTGTCACTGCCCCATCCACGACGGCGATCGCCGTCTGTTCGTCGATCGCATACGCCGGGCCGGGGATCGATCGCGCCCATTGCCGAGCGCGCTCCAGAGTATTGGTCTCCCAGCCCGGGTAATCGAGGTGGGGGAAGATCGAGAAGTCCACCACGCCGAGGGCCTCATCGGTGCCGCCCGGCTCCCAGTCCACGACCTCCGCACCGATGCGTGGGGTCATCACCATGCTGCCGGCGCTCACGCCGACCCACACAGTGTCGGTCAGGTCAGGCAAGAACTCCGCCAGCCCGGACTCACGCATCCAGTGCGCCAGGAAGATGGCCTCTCCCCCGTCCACGAGGAGGGCGTCGGCCGCGCGCACCCAGGAAACCCAGCGCTCCGGGGGGATGCTCGGCAGTGCAGTGAGCTCGAGGACACCCACCGACTTCCAGCCCAGGTCGGTCAGCCCCGGCCAGCGACCGGTCGTCGACCGCCACACCGACTGCGGTGAGCACGCCGGCTGACCCCACTGCGCGGTGGGGATGAACAGGGCGTCGCTCTCCTCGATGTCCTTGCCGAGCACGTCCGTCAGCGCGGCGCGGATGGAATCGTTCGTCACGCCGCCCGATGTCAGCAAGAGCTTCATCACGCCTCCCAGAAGAGGTCGGATGTGCCCGCGCCCTGCGGTGTCCCGATCCCCGCACCATCTCAGCGGAGCGGACTGCACGCTGCAAGGGCTGTCGCGCGGGGCGGGACAGAAAGGCCCCCGTTAACGCGAAATGGCCACCCAGCGTTGGGTGGCCATTTCTCGGAAGAAGTCCGGCGGTGTCCTAC